>CAVOGF010000006.1:0-276123 GCA_963695165.1 uncultured Chitinophagaceae bacterium | reverse complement strand
GACATTGATTTCAAATGTACCATCGGTGTTTGTAGATACCCCGTTCGAAGTGCCTTTTACACTTACTGACACTCCAGGTAAAGGATTTCCGTTTGTATCGATCACGCGCCCCTTTATCAGTTTTTGCTGTGAGAAATTGTGAAAAGGATCAGAGTTTTCATTTTTTAATGCCGGCAATTTAGGGTTCGCCATACCGGCAACGGATAGCAATAGAAACATCATCATTTCCAGGCTATAGTGAAATAGTTTTGAATTTTTCATCCGAAGGTTTTTGATTGTAAATGAATGTCGATGCGGCAACGGTTTTGTTTGGGTATAAATGCTATTTTCGTTATAAACGGCTATTCTTTTTTCTTACCGATTTGTTTAAAGATGACAAATAATTTGGTAAAAAGCTGCGCCTAAAAATCAGTGATATTGCATTTTTTCTTACGCAATCGATTGAAAATGTTACGCAATCGTTTGCTCCTTTTTTGAAGATTTTAATTAAGAGGTGACTTTCGAAAGAGTTATGAGTATTATCCAAGCATCTTGGATTTATCGAAGGAGGACCATAATAAATTAACTGCATCCCGGGTTAGTGCCGAACTGCAAAACATCCGGCAAAAATTAAAGACAATTGAAACCACTGCCGAAACTTCGGCAAAGCAATTAGAAACCTTTCTGTTTTCCTGAATTGAAAAAGAATTATCCAAAAAATTATCTTTTTCAGCAAAGGAAATTAAAACCTCAGCTGGACACACGGATATAAAAACTGCCGAAAATCATCTCGACAGTTTTGTTAGGGAAATAAAAAAAATATGCTGGCTGGGCTCACTTCTTTTGAAGATAAAATAAAATTTGTAAAATTATTTTTAATACATACCTTACACTTCCAGTCCCCAAGAAAATGCATTAAGGTGCAGCTAATCTCCAACTCCTATTTTAATTTCGCCAGGTTTTATTAGTGACCTCTGATAAAATGACGTATTAAGAATGTCATTTTCTGTATTAGTTAATATTGATGTTTATACAGACAGATAGCATAGCTATTTTGATGTATTGGTCTCTATATTTTCATTCAACAAATAATACACAGTCATGCCAGGCCCATCCACCCATATTCTCGTTGCTGAAGAAATTACAAAAAAATTAGAAGGAATGGAAAACTGGCCATTCCAAATTGATGGTTTTGGCAACAATGATAACAGCCCCGCAGAAATTCATAGAATACTAAATGATAACTCGCATTATGCTGCACTCGGCGCCATTGGTCCCGACCTTTTTTATTTTATGGGTGACTTTAGAAAATACTCTAAGGAATTAACAGAGGTGCTTAATTTTTTAGATGAGGCTTATGCAAAATTCGATGAATATTTTTTATCGAAATGGGAGAAATACATGGGCCCCGTTAGCGAAGATTTTGAAGAGCTTATCAGCAGGCTCACCGGTGATCTTTCTTCCCTGGTCAGCGATATTGTTGGTTCCCTTGGATCAATAGTTAACCAGCTAATCATTAATTATATAGCATATGCGGAAGACTGGTGGAAATTTACATCACTCGGTCATAATGCGGGCATAGATAATAAAGATTTCTTTTGGGCTGATATGCTTCATTACCGTAAAACAGCAACGTATGCCCATGTGCTGTGGAAGAGAGCAGAGGCTGAACCCGATCCTGTTTGGAAGGACAGACTAAAAGCATATGCACTTGGGTATATGACGCATGTGGGCACGGATACGACAGGGCATGCTTTTGTGAACGCCAAAGCCGGCGGGTCTTTCAGGCTTCATTGGCAGCGGCACCATTTAGTGGAATCTCATGTAGATACCCGGACTTATTTTGTAAAACATGGCGGCGATACGCTCTATAATGATTTTACCAAATCCGCTTTTCACTATCGTTTCGCTTTTAACCCTGATGGCAGCCCGGCAAGGGACAGACCCAATTATGATCCCGGTGATGACACCCTTCGTGGAAGGTACATAAGAAGAAGGCAATTAGACCTTGATTCAAATATACCGGATGAAGTAGTCACTTTGCTACTTGGTGCTTTTGAGGAAGTTTACAAAACGGGAACCCAGCCGACTGATAAGAACGGTCAACCTGCAGACTGGCATGGAATTTTTCGCACTTTTCCGGACATATTAAGTACAACGGATGGAAGGCCCGACCCGGTGGATGTGCGAACCGCTTTTCATATTTTGTTTAGGTATTACAAACATGCCACCTTAGATGGGTTCGCACATGAAAAACCCTCGCCTCCTGAAGTGTTTCCCAATTTGGATTTCCCATCTTTTTCAGATCCCCTGGGTGATGTGGCGCCTGACGAAGACTCTGATACAAACTGGCTGGATATTGTGTTATCTATCCTTGCAATTATAGAGTGGATAGTTGAAGTGGCATTATGGCTGGCAACGGTATTGCCCGGCGCCATTTTGGATCTGGCCACTTATGGCCCACGGCTGCTGGCATACTATTTAATTGAGTTGCCTTTATATCATATTATAAAGTCCTTCCGGCAAGTGTGTATAGAAGCAGGGTACTTCCGCCCCATGAATGATGAAATAGATGATGCCATGATAAAAATTGGCGTGGAGCAGAAGGATTTTCTTTCAACTTTGCTCAATGCTATGGATGACATTTTGGTGCTACCCATAGATATTATCTATGACCTTGAAGCAGAAGCGGCATCTAATACTTATGATGTGCCGGATAAGAAATTTCCTAGATCATCGCCTTACGACCCCAAGGCAAATGAATTTGTAGAATACCAGCATCCTTATCGCTATCCTTTAAGCCCATCCGAGAACTGCGTCACCTATCCGGGTCCATTTGTAAGAGGAACTGATGCCGAGTATTTAGTGACTGATGCAATAGCATCCAACATGGGCATCGTTACAAATTTAGCTGCATGCGAAACACAAAATGATACTACAAAGTTTTGCTACGAAAATGTGGATGCAGCCAACAATCTTGGCGATCCGGTAAATTTTTCAACGTTGTTAATCTGGCAACTGGCAAGAAGCGGAGATATAAACAACATTACGGAATGGAACTTAGATTCAGACAGGGGATATGGCTTTAGAAGCTGGGATTGGAACCGGAATGAAACGAATATTAAAAAAGACTATGAGGGTCATGAATTTTGTGTACCGTGCAGCCTCCTGCCTCAAACGTTCAACCCTAACGGTGGTATTTCTCTTGGCGAGGGTCCGAATGCCAATTATTTCAATAGTGGCTTGCCGCCTCTTAAATTAGTGTACTTAGATGACACCATGAAAAACGAAATAGGAAATTGTGATATTGATGTAAACTGCTACGACCCTAACGGCAATATTATCATCCTTTAAAAAAAATTAAAATGGCTTCGTATTCTTCAGATAGAAAAAAATGTGGTTGCCCTAAAGATTGCAAATGCACATGCCACGATAAAGATCAACAGGCGCAGGACTGCTGCAAAGAACTAATTGATTGCCTGAAAGAGCCAAAAGATTACTGTTGCGGCGACCCCATACCACCCAACAGGCCAAAACATCCTGAGCCTCCAAAAACAGACACAACCGATCCCTATGTGTCCCCGGTACAACCCGGCCGGTCTACTGATGATACAAAAAAAGCTTTTTTGGATGCAGTGTTCGGAATTATAAAAGGTGCCGGAACGCCTAAAGGCGTTAAGATGCCGCCAAGAAAAGATTCATACCTGCCTTTTTTGGTTATTAGGGCAGCTCCGGGAGATCATGGCAACCGGCCTTTCTCAGGTGTTTTTTGGGAAAGCCCCGATATTTTTGTTGCCCCCAATATGGAGGCGAGCACCGCACCTGCAAAGCCACCCACACTTGGTGGCACGGCTGTGGCAGGAAGGCCCAATACGCTTTGGGCAAGGGTATGGAATCTTGGCCTTGCACCCGGAGTGAATGTACGGGTGGAATTTTATTGGTGCAACCCAAGCCTGGGCATTAATTCTGTAAATGCAAATTTCATTGGCGCGGCTTATGTAGATCTTGGCAATCGCTTTTCAAATAGTGCAAGCAAGATCGTAAAATGTCCGCAAACATGGGTACCCACTTTTGAAAATGAAGGGCATGAATGCCTGGTGGTAAGGGTTTTTGATCCCTTATTAGATCCGATATCAAACAGCGTTTGGGAAGTAAAAAAAGACAGGCATACCGGCCAGAGAAATATTTCAGTAGTAGAGGCACAATCACCGGCACATTTGGAGTTAAAAATAAAGACCGGCTGTGCGGCTCCGCAGGGCAATGCACAAATTTCCATTGAACAGGTGCCCGTGACAGATGCTTATTGGCTTTCTATTTTGAAGGGGAAAAAAGATCACGGTTATAAACAAGGCGCAGCGCAAAAAAGTGTGATAGGCATAATGGCGCCCACCGGTATTTCCAAACAAAACATTTCTTTCCAGGGTGTATCTCCGGAAGCAGTAAAACCCTTGCTCCATCAATCCCTTGAATATGAAAGAGACTGTAATGAAAAAGAAACATTTTTATACCTGCACATTGAAGATTTAAGGCCTGGGGAGTGCGATGTATTCCGGGTTATACAACGAGTTAATGGAAAAATTTCAGGCGGATATACGGTGATCGCTAAGAAGGATTAATTTTCTTATCGCTACAGGAACTCCTTTACTCAAAAGCGATAAGCAAACAAGTCTTGAAGTGTTCGGCAAATATATTCATATCTCCAAGTCAACGAAGTAATAAAAGACGAGGTGGTATTGGATTTAATGTGGAGGCCCCGGATGGAACAAATCCTAAAAAAAACCGCACGATATTCAGGTTATCTATTTAAATTATTCCATTTATGATAGGAGCCATTGATTGATTATTACTTCTTATCGAATGTCGAACAAGTATTTTCTATGAGCGACCTATTCATTCATTCCACAAGTTTTCTCTACTTACCGCCTTTAATATGTCAACCGAAACCCCTTTTAATTCACCAAAGCTTTCAATGCAAGATACGCCATCAATGCCGGGCCTGTTTTTAGGGATTGCTCGTCTGCATTGAAGGTAGGAGTATGAAGGGCTGACGTATTTCCATTCTGTTCATTTCCCACACCCAGCCGATAAAAGCAACCGTCAACCTGTTGCGCATAAAAGGCAAAGTCTTCTGCAGCCATCCACAAATCAAGATCCACTACATTCTCTTTTCCAAGAAAATCCTCTGCGTGATGACGCATAGCGGCAGTGAGCTTTTCTTCATTGGTAAGAACCGGGTAGCCTTTCCGGATTTCTACATTACAGGTGCCACCCATCCCCTCAACAAACGACATGGCCATTTTCTTTATTCTTCGATGTACTTCCATTCTCCATTCTTCATTCAATGTTCTGAATGTACCTTCAATCTCAACCATATCAGGAATAACATTAACGGATCCATTGGCTATTATCTTACCAAACGATAATACTGATGGGATCAAAGGATTGGCTTGCCGGCTGACAATTTGTTGCAAGGCAGTGATCATCTGGCAGGTGATAGAAACAGGATCGATATAGGTATGAGGCATGGCTGCATGACCGCCCTTGCCGGTTACCGTTATATAAATTTCATCATTACTTGCCATATAATTTCCTTGCCGGAAACCTACTTTGCCGGCGGCTAACTCGGGCATTACATGTTGCCCTATAATGCAGGATGGCCTGGGATTTTCAAGCGCGCCTTCTTTTATCATTAAACTGGCACCGCCCGGAAGTTTTTCTTCAGCGGGTTGAAAAATAAATTTTACAGTGCCAGAAAATTCAGCCTTTAATTGATTTAAAATACGCGGCAACAGCGAGTAGAGACGAAGTATGCACATCATGCCCACATGCATGCATCACTCCGTTGTTTTTAGATTTATAGGATACCTCGTTTGCTTCTTCTATCGGTAAGGCATCCATATCTGCTCGCAGCGCTATTACCTGTTGGGAGAGCGATTTTGTTCCTACAAGTAATCCGACAATACCTGTATTGGCTTTTTTTTCAAAAGGAATGTTCAATTCAGCAAGCTTATTAGCCACAAATTCGGATGTTTGATATTCTTGAAATGACAGTTCCGGCCAGGCATGTAAATGCCGGCGAGTAGCAACGGTTTCATCGAACAATGATGCTGCCAATTGTAAAATGTTTTCTTTTAACATTTGGATCATTTAATGAGTTGATCTTTTTCCAAAAAGTCTTTTACGAATTCGTCATCAATAAGAAAAGGATATTGAGACGTAACCCGGTCTATTTCCTGTAATTGGCCGGGGGAAAGCGCTTCCTCTTTATCCAGGCACCAGATGCCTTCTAATAATCCTTGCCTGCGAAGCACTTCATGAATGCCTGCGATTGACCCCTTAAAAGCGTGAGAAGGATCAAAGATGGCGGCGTTCATATCTGTTACGGCTATGCCATCGGTTAAAAGCTCCTGTAAACCTGTATAATTATTGTTGATGCATGCTTTTATGTTTTTAAAAAGTTCAACTACCCGGGAGGTCCACACAGACCAGTGCCCGAGCAATCCACCAGCAAAACCTTTTTCAACGCTTTCTCCATTTATATTAAACCGATAGGTAGACAAAAGATCAGATACAATATTATCATCGTTGCCGGTGTATAGCGCAATCTCATTTCGACGTGAAGAACTGCACACTGCCCTTACTACATCAAGAGTCTGGTATCGGTTAAAAGGGGCCGTTTTGATAGCCTGCACACCAGGTATCTCTGAAAATTTTTGCCAGAAAGAATAACTGAGCAGGCGCCCTCCTACCGCTGGCTGCAAGTAAAATCCGAATACCGGAATCACCTCGGCAATTGCTTTAACATGCTCAATTAATTGTTCTTCCGAATAATCTTTTAATCCGCCAAGGCTTACCAGTCCTAGATGATAGCCATATTTGATTGCAAGAGATGCTTCTTTAAGCGCCTGCACAGTTGGACCACAAATACCGGCAATTTTGATGAAAGGTGTGGTTAACTTCGCGTTATCTATTTCTTCAGATGCCAGTCGTAATACCGGTTCCAGCAAATTGATCTCTGGTTTACGGATAGAAAATTGAGTGGTATGAACACCTACAGCAAGCCCGCCAACACCACTGGCTATATAATAACGGGTCAATCTGCGTTGCCTTGCTTCGTCCAATTGCAGCGTGCTGGTTAGCGCTAATGGGTGCGCCGGAATAACAGTACCCTCGTGTAATAATTTCTTAATTGCAGAATCCATCTTTGAGTAATATTTTATGTTGAATTTCTTTTGAAATATTTAGTCCAATCCTTATCAATACTGCCCTTCTCTTTCCTGGAAATGAGTGGGTTTATAAATGGTGGCACCATCGTGTAGCAACCACTGAGCCGTCAATTCTATCATTTGTTTTAAACCCACTTTTGGATATCCAAACATACGAAACGATTCAGCTGCGTTGTTTAACAAAGAAGATGATTGCTCCTGACCAGTAAACAAAGGCTCTTTTCCAAAAAGCTTTCCAAATTGTTTTGCCAACCACCGGACAGACACTGTTTCGGGTCCGGTTATGTTTAATAATTTAGCCGGTGCGGAACAATGATGAAGGGAGCGAAGGGTAAATTCATTGGTATCTCCCTGCCAGATCACATTTACATGCCCGGTGGTAAGATCAATTGCTCTTTCTTCTTTTACTGCTTTGGCAATTTCTACCAACACACCATATCGTAAATCGTTGGCATAGTTAAGGCGGTAAACCAGCAAAGGAGTTTGATATTTCTGTGAGAAATGTTGAAAAACCCGTTCCCTTCCAAGACAGGATTGGCCATACTCACCAATAGGAGCCGGATTGGTTTCTTCATCTGCACCGCCTGAAATAACCGGCACAAAAGGGTAAACATTTCCGGTTGAATAAACAACGATGCGTGAATTTTTATATTTCTCCGCAACCATTCCCGGCAGAAAAGTATTCATTGCCCAGGTGAAAGCTTCTTTACCGGTAGTGCCGAATTTCGTTCCTGCGAGGTAAAGCACATTTTCAGCATCTGGGAGCGACTTTAATTCTTCTTCATTCAGGAGATCTGCTGTATATGTTTCAATACCGTCTTTTTCAAGCTGCTCTTTCAGGCCAGGTTCACTAAACCGTGACACACCAATCACTTTCTTAGCAACTCCGGATTTGTCTATGGCTTGCTTAGCAAGTAAGGCAAGGCTTGGTCCAATTTTACCACCCACACCAAGAATGAGTATGTCTCCCTTTAACCTTGCCATATCAGCTACAAGGGCTTCTGATGGCTGTAAAAGCTCTTCTACTGTTTTGTTAATGTCTTGCATAAAAAATATATTTATTTTAATTTTTTCCGTAAATTTTTTACTTGCTCATTGCTAATACTATCTGCATGGTTGCCCCAACTCTGACGAATATAAGTGACCACATCAGCAATTTGCCGGTCATTCAAAAAATTGAATGCGGGCATTTTTTCACTTGTTATATATTGTTTCTTAGTATCGGCCGGAACGGCTGCAGATCCCTTTAATACGATCGTCGCCAATAAATTTTTATCACCTGTTATATGTTGATTTTCGCGCAGCGCAGGGAAAACACCGGGCACTCCGCCCCCATCTTTTTTGTGACATGAAGAACAGTAATTGGTATAAACTTCTATACCGGCAGTTAAAGATTCCGCACCTGAAGCCGTGCCAGTCTCCGTACGGATATTATCGTTGTTAACCTTCGTGAGATTATCCAAATCGCTGATGCGGGCAAGTCTGATAATCCGGTCGTCGTTCGGTTTAGGCACTCCCAACGGATTCCAGTCACGGTTACTTGTGGAAATATAAATGTCGCCTGCCGGTGATACGCATACATCGCGCAAGCGTCCAAAAAAATTGGGAAAATATACTTTTTCGCTTGTCTCGCCTTTGCCCTTATCTGTATACAACACTCTTAAACTGGTTGCTTTGAGAGTGGCCAGCAAAATAGAATTGTTCCATTCAGGAATTTTATCTGAGTGATAGTAATCTATTCCCGAAGGAGCAACGGTAGGTGTCCAGGCTTTTATCGGCTCAACAACAGATGCGCTATCACAAAAACGTTTTTCGTCTGGCGTATCACAATATCCTTCTACGCGCGGCCAACCATAATTTTTTCCTTTTTGAATGATGTTCATCTCATCTTCTATAGCGTCTCCATGTTCAGAACTAAACAAAGTGCCATCAGGAGAAAAAGCTATTCCCTGTATATTGCGGTGGCCGAAAGACCAGACAAGATTACCGGGGAAAGGATTGTCTTCCGGGATGGATCCGTCTATATTCAACCGTAACACTTTTCCATTTAATGATGAGGTATCCTGCGCATTATTATACCTTGCGGCATCGCCCGTAGCCCAGAATATTTTTCCATCCTGAGAGATAGCTATCCTGGAGCCATTGTGCCCGGTGCTGGCGGGTATTTCAAGGAGAACCAATGGATCCTTTAATGTGTCCGTCGTGTAGGTATAGCGAACAAGACGGGATACCACTACTGAATCTTTGCGCTTATGGGTATAATCAATAAAGACAAAATGTTTGTTTTTGTCGGGATGAATGGCCATTCCTAACAAACCTAATGTTCTCTGACGGTAGACTTCATTAACGATGTTCAACAAAAGTTTCTTTTTACCCGTATGCGGATCAACTTTACTAATGGTGCCGCTTTGCTCGGTAAACCAAATTTGATCATCGGGCCCCCACGCAATTTCCCAGGGCACATTTAAATCTGAAGCGATGGTGGTTATTCCAATTTTCGTACTGTCTAACTTAATGATGTCTTCTACCGGAATCATAAACTTTCCGTTGTTCGATAGGTTGCATGAAACAACAAAACCCATAATGATTGTTGCACAAAAAAGCTTTTCAATAAACGAATGCGTTTTCGTGAAAATTTTTTTTTGAGTTTTAACCGGAGATTCTGCACGACTACTTTTACACTTGCCTTTTTTTATCATTATCAGTTCTATTTATTTTATTTGAAGAAGAGCACCTTTACATTACTTAGCGCCAAAAATATCATGATCAGCAAACCAATCGCGCCGGCAATATTGCTAAATGGTTTATTGCGATAGGCGCCCATTAATTTTCGATCGTTTGCAACGAAATAAATAGCGATGCCAATAAATGGAACAATGAAAATAGTTACCGCCTGCGCAAGTATGATTAGTTGTAAAGGCAATTTTCCAAAACTTATGGCCACTACTGCGCCAATCAGCATGATCAGCGCAATGAGCATACGAATCTTTGTAGAACTTAATTGTCCGCCATATCCCAGCGCATCACCGGATAAGGTACCACCAAGTGTGGCGTTGCCGATAAGAGAAGAAAACGAAGCACCAAAAAGCCCGGCCAGGAAAAGATAAGATGCGTATTTGCCAAAAGCAGGCTCCAGCGCCTTTGCCATATCAGTTGCAGAATTAATGGTTAATCCTTTAGGGTGCAAAACCGCTGCGGCGCATACCAGCAATATAGCGCTCATTAAACCCAATATGCACATTCCCATAAAGCTTTCGCGGCCGGTTTGAATAATATCCGGTCGAAGTTTTTTTCTTTCCTGAACAAGGTAGGACTGATAACTTGCTCCTACAATTGAAAAGCAGGATGCCATAAATGCAATCACAAGGCCCATAGACCCGGACGGAATAGAAGGAACAAAACCCTTTGCGACTTCCGAAATATCGGGTTGGGATAACACCAGTGTTGTTATAAATGCTAAAAGCATCAGGAAGATCAGACCGATCATTATCTTCTCAAGGAGTTTATAAAAAGCCCTGAAAAAAAGTAAGCAGAGTGCAATGAGGTTAAAAATTACAATCCATAAAACCTGGGAGGTTCCGGTTGGTTCAGCGATAGAAATTCCAACACCGATAGAATTGCCTGCCTGGAACGATGCAGTTACCAGGAAGATGCCCACGCCTATTGCTATCTTAGCGGGCATTCCCCATTTATCTCCTATAGTAGCCAACAAAGATTTACCGGTGGCAATACCAATTCTGGCAGACATAAAGTTGAATACCGTCATAAAAAAAATAGCTACTATCACAATCCAGAGCATTGAGTAATTGTAATTAGCTCCCATCATAGAGGTAATGGTTATCTTACTTGGGCCAAATACCAGCGCCGCAATAATGATCCCGGGTCCCAGTGACTGAAGTCCTGTTTTCCATGAGGATTTCAGTGATCCGGTTTGGGGTTTTATATCAGCCTGTTTAGTTGAGTCTGGCAGAGGAGAGCTTACATTCATTTTTTAAAATATTCTTGAGTTATTAAAATAATTTTATTGAAGATCCCTTCATACGATCTGATGAAATCTTAATGTTGGCAACTTTATATTCCCCTCAATCCATCCTGTTCGGATTGGGAAATTTTGATTAATTATTATCCAATAAATGAAACTCAGTCTAAATAAATTTTCTTGTTTTGGTTAGGCATGGGGTTAACAAATTATTGAAGATTTTTATTGAGTGTAGAACAAATCATATTATTTCTCAGAGGCTTGCCGGAAAAAAATCTGATATTATTTTTCATGTCTTATGTCTTACCCATTTATAACGCCAACCTATAATCGTAAAAATTTCTTTGCGTTTCCGGATCTCAAAAGTTCTTTGGTTACATTGTCTGCTTCATTTTCTCTCAGAGCTTCTATCCGAAGAAGTCCTGTGAGATAATCCAATATCGGAGAATGTGTTCCGAAAGCAAACCGCTCTTTACTGTGTGTCTTCAACAGCCCTGCCAAATCGTTCAATGCCCTGCCCGAAGTATCCATAAGCACATCTGTTTTCTTAAAAATCTCAGCGTCTTTCTCATCGAGGTGAATGCTATTGGTTGCATTCAATATCATGTACCTGGCATCAGGAACTTCACGGATAATGGGCATGATGTTTTTCAAATTCCATTCGGGCTTAGATGTTCCCACTACGTAATCAATATCCATCCACGAACGGGTACGGCTATCTTCCATTCTGAACGTGAATGCTACCGGAATGCCCATGTCCCGGGCTCTTTTAACCAACTCAATCAGGGCGGGATCAGTTATTTCGTAATCGTGATATTTTGGGTATAATCGAATTCCCTTCATTCCCAATTTTCGAACACTTATTTCCAGGTCATCACGCCAACCGGCGTAGATCGGGATTGATAACTGCGAAAGGCACAAAGCGATCTCTGAACCGTTTGGATGATTTGATCTCATCATAAAGCTCTTTATTAGCCGACTGTGTATTCCTGTAAAATATTCCATTAAAATTGCTAATCACAGAAATATCCACCCCAAATTGATCCATCCTTTTAACCAGAGTTTCACAGGTATTATATTTTAGCTGGATAAAGGGCCAATGACCAACATAAGCGTTTGTATCAATCAACATGTCTGCCTCCCTTTTTTAGAACGGTATTGTAGTTATCAAAGAAAATTTTCTGCTTCTGAGCATCTGTAAGGTTGGACGCCAGTATTTTACCCACTGACTGATAAAAGCTGTTATCGGCGGCAAAAAATAATCTGTCTTCACCGAGGTGTTCCACGGCAAAATCAATCATATTTTCTGCGTTGTTACTGCCTGAAGTATCCACATAAATGTTTGGATAGTCTTTGAACATTTTGCATTCGTATTCCCAATCGCCGCCCATGCCAATATGGGCAAATTGAAAAATTCCTTCGGGATATCTTTTAGCAATTTCCACAAAATCTTCCGGTATGGAAGTGTTGGGTTGTTTAAAACCATTGTATTTCATTCTGTACCCTCCAACACCAAGCTGACATTCGGCATGTGAAAAAATGATCATTTTCATATCGATCAATTTTTCAATGATCGGGTAATACGCCGGATCATTAATTTTTACCTGGTAATAGAGCTCGCCGGTACTGATCATCCCGGCATCTGTGCATCGCTTTATTTCCTCTAAAGATTCCTTTTTGTAAGCCGGATTTAATATCAGTCCGCCCAGAAGCTGGTCAGGATATTTTTTCATGACTTTTATGGTAAGGTCATTAAATTTCCGGAACTGTTCCGGTGTACCCGGCATTACGTCCAGGTAGCGCGATATCACCTGCTTGGTAATGCCAAGGCGCCTGCCGATATCCAACAGATCTTCCGCACTTGAATCGTTCCAATAGATATGCGAATGGGCATCTATCTTACGATACTTCATGCATTCCTTCATGAGATTGTACCTGCTTTTAGCGTCCGTGGTCTGCTCATCTTTTTCAGATATTGCCCCGGTCATCGCCTGCAGACGGCTACCCAAAAATACCCCGGCTGCGCTTATAGCGCCTCTTGATACAAACTTTCTGCGATTTATTAAACTAGCCATAACGATTTATCTATACTGGCGAAAAATGAATATCCTTAAAAAAAGAAAGCAGGCGCTGTTAACCTCCATTTCAATTTAAACTTTTACCTGATTTTTTAAAGACTATTCCGGTCAATCAGGATGAAATATTTTAACTGCTCCAAGGATAACATCTCAAACACTGCTACCGGCCAATAGCGCGCCGGTAGCAGTTAGAGGTCCTGAACGACTTTTTTCTGTTGCCAGGTTCATAAATGTGGTTTTCCAATTATTTCAATGAAAATTATTTATCGAAACCCTTTGGTACCTGGTTTCTAAACAGACTTAAGTTGATCTCTGTTTTCATACACTTTCATAATTGCATTTATGATATTGTCCATTTCACTTCTATCCGCCAATAGCGTTCCTGAACCCCAGAACGAGACCATTGTCTCATCAGAAATTTTATCACAGTTAGGCAAATGCATTCCTTCTTTATATGCTTTTAAACGAGAGGCCGAATACATTGACTTGTACTCTTTAAGCGTCAGAATATGATCTATCCACGGCTCTCTATGCAATCCGGTGCGGATATAGGAACCAAATCCAACTCCTTCTGCATTTACCGCTTTTAAAAACTGGCTGCGGCTTGCTCCGTTAAAATGTTGTTTGTTATAAGTCATTCCATAATGATAGTAAGATCCACTTTCACTACCAGGATAATGCTTTTGTGGTACAAGGCCCTTAAAACCTTTTAGCTTTGATGTAAGGTAATTGGCGTTTTCATTCCGAATGCGAAAGCGTTCTTTTACTCCCTCTAACTGACCGCCGAGAATAGCACCTTCAAATTCATTCATCCTGCTTTTAAATCCGATGGTTACGTTACTTCCTGTGCGCGAAGCGCCACGGTTTTGTACTGTGAAACACCTGTCCATCAAAGCCTGATCGTTTCCCACAATAGCTCCGCCTTCCCCGCATGCAATTGCTTTACTTGCCTGGAAACTAAAACATCCAAGATCCCCGATAGTTCCCAGTCCCTTCCCGTTATAGCGGGCAAGAGGTGCCTGGCAAGCATCTTCAATAACCTTTAAATTATACTTTTTGGCTATTGCCATAATCCGATCCATATCTGCGGCAACACCAAAAATGTGCACCGGCATAATGGCCTTTGTGTTACTATTAATACGCTTCTCAACTTCCGCAGGATCCAGTTGATAGGAATCAGGGTCTAAGTCTACCATTACCGGCAAAGCCCGGCTGGTTAATATAGACGATATGGTACCCATGTCTGTATAAGGAGAGGTAATGACTTCATCGCCGGGGCCTATGCCGAGCGCCTCTACGCAGGTGCTCAGCGCCTGTGTACCAGCGCCGGTTCCTACACAATAAGCGGTACCGATCAAGTTGGCAAAGTCTTTCTCAAAAGTAGCTACCGTTCCGTTTGCGGATTGGATCCTACTCCATATTCCGCTTTTGGTTGTTTTCACCACCGACTCAATGACCTTGTCATCAACATAAGGCCACTTCGGCCCTATAGGACCGGCCGGCCTTACCGGCGTACCACCCAAAATCGCCAGTTTACCACCGTTCTTATTTTGAATTTGCGTCCCGGACCCAAAGCTTTTAAGAGGCCCCGATACCGCAGTGGCTATAGACGCTGTAGCAACAGTGTTTAAAAAATGCCGGCGTGAAAATTCCTTCTTTTCCATGTTATATTATGCTTTAAAGTGGTTATAAGATAATTCTTACCCGATAAAACAAAACCTTCTTTTATAATACCAACTCCAGTAGCGCCTCATCTCGCCGATAAAATACTAATCCGGAGATATCAATTGATCTTTTGTCGGAGATACCGGAGCCGGCCAGTTTAGAAATTTATGTAGAAATTTAAAAGTACCGTCTCCATTAATATCATGCCCGCCCATAAAGAATTCCAGATCCGTCCGGTCGCCGATCCCCATGGTATGATAGAGGCGTTTTACTTTAGCAAATTCATAAGCAACCTTTTCGGGAGCAGCTACACCATCCAGGTAACCGGCTTCTACCATAAAAGGCCGTGGTGCAATCAGCGATGCCAGTTCTGCATGACCGAAAGTATTGCCCATGTTCCAGAGATAAATTCCAAGAGAGCCTTCAAAAAAATAAGAATTTCTGAAATTAGTGCTTACCGCTTTATCAGTCCAATTATTAAAGTAAGCTGAACAAATGCTTGCACAATAACCTTTCAGTATAGTAGGCACCATCAGTGCAGTGCGGCCGCCCCAGCTTTTTCCATAAAGCGCTATTCGGGATGAATCAACATAATTTAACGATCCCAGAAAATTCAAAATTTGCTGATGTTGGGGAATAATTACTGAAAACACATTTGCCTTTATAGCGCTTGCTTTACGAACATCGAACTGGTACGGATTGAGCGGTGAAAAAACCACAAACCCCCGGTTTACCAGGGCCGGAAGCACACGATGATAGCTTTTTACATTAATTGATGTAGAAGGCAAGCCTCCAATTCCATGTTGCATTACCACCACAGGTCGTTTCTCGCCAGGTTTGATATCGTTTGGAACTGCTAAAATTCCCCAAGCAAAAACACCGGGCCAAACATCAAGCACTACTTCATAGCCTTTCCATCCCGGCTCATCATAAATTTGCCGCATCTTTGTGTTCATCGGCAATAAGGGCTGATCGATTTTACCTACCAGTTCTTCATACATTAACTCCCTGTAAGCATTCATATCCTTGTCCCACGCCTGCGGTGACGACATATCTCCTTTTAGAAAAGCATAACGGGTACGATCAGAAGTGGGAATCATATCCTGGACATATCCAACCATGTTATTAAACACCCGGTGCTGGCGCTCCTGATTCTCCACATTTACATCGGCTTTCTTTAAGAAATTCTTTTTGGCGGGAACCAGGTTAACTCCCATATACCTGGCAAATTCTGATAAAGCCCGAGCAGAGCCGGAACGATCGCTAACAGGCGCAAGGAAAAAATCAGGTTTAATGTTTCCGGACTTCGAAAAGAATCCCATCAATCTTTCAAACTCACCTTTCACTTCCTCCATGGATGGGCTCTTTAATATGCCGGAAGATCCAAAATCCTGTTGTCCCTTTTTAGGTAATACGGGTTCTTTAACTTTCGGAACAGGACACGGCTCTATTACTATGTTTCGCAATGCTACGAGGCTGGCAATCTCTGCGTCTCCGAATTGTTTCAATAATCCCCAAATGTTTCTATAGACAGGTTCTTTCCATAAATCTTTGCGGGGGCCAAAATATCCGCTAACCCAGGCAGTATTGATCCGTGTATCCAGAGCTGCCGAATAAAAGGCAAGTAAAGCCCCCTCACCATAACCCATTACTCCAACTTTTAGGTCAGGCTGTACATGGTTTAGCCAATCCACTGCTGACATTACCTTCTGGACTTCCATCCCGATAATATGACGCCCCATGATATATCCCTGGCGCCAAATCCATTCCCTGTGCGTTTCATTGGTCCAGGCAGAAGCGGAATCGGGATCTGTACTCCCTCTCCATATATTAGATGGAACCAGTGCGTCACTTCCGGAATATTCAGTATCACGATTTACCAAAGCCAAGATAATTACCTGAACTCCGCTTTCAGCAAGATGTAACCCGAGGCCGGAGCCACTCTGCAGCCCTGCATAGGATTCAGGAGACTCGTCAGCATCCGGAATTACCACTACAGAAGCTTTTATTTTTCCTTTAGGCACAAGGAGTAACCCTTCTGCTTTTAGAGAACCCGTTACATCCCATTCTACTTCATAAATACTACAGTTTTTTGTTGCGGCTATTTTATCACCTCGTCCGGGTTTACTACGGATAATCATATTCGGATCAGACCTCTTGTCGATAGCGCCGATAAGACGGCTAAGATGTTCGCGATTGGGCGCAACAGAAGCCTTGTAAGCCGAAGGGGACGATAAATCCCGTTTCCAAAACTGTCCCCTTTCCCCAACTACCTTTTCTGTATAGTTGGTTAAAAAGGTATTTATGCCATCATTCACGCGCTTAACCATGGTAGTTTCATAGCTACTAGTATAGGGTAGCTTAAAAAAGCTGGTATCCTGCGCCTGCAATGTATTGGCGAATAAAGTACCAATTAGCAGTACTATACTGATCATGAAGATTTCTCCAGCCGCCCGGTTACCACGGGGTAAAATTGTATTCTTTGAAACTATTAACACCATGAACATTGATATTTCATATCTATTACAAAAGTTTTTCTTTTCAACAACAACTTTTCAACACAATATTGAAGAGTTGTTGGATCATATAATACTAAAAGCATCTACCATAAATCCAAACTCATTTTTTTATACTTTTAAGATTCTGGTCAAGGAAGCTATAAGCCCAGTTCCGAATTTCCGGCGGAAAGTCGTGGCCGCCCGGCCCGATTGAGTATTGAAAATTATTTGCAAATCCGAGCCATTCATAAAGTTTATACACATCGTTCAGACTTTCTCCAATACTTTGCCATTGTGGAAATATTTTGTCGTTTTGAGCTGCATAAAAAAACATAGGAAGAGGCGATGAAAGCGCTACAATCTCATTAAATTCAAATGGTACTTCATCGTTTTCAAGGTATGTAGTTACTGCCGGAAAATGGGTATACCAATCCCGAACTCCCCAACGATTCGGATTGGGATCTCCGGTGAACGGACTCAGGCCGCATATTGACACAACAGCTTTTATTCTGGGATCAACTGACGATAAAAAAAAGGAATTGTAAGCGCCGAAGGAAACACCAATTGAAGCAATACGGTCTGCCGCAACATAGTCTAGCTGGGTTAACAGATCCAATGCCTGCATGTGGTCTACAAGGGTCTTGGCCATAATGGTCCAGTCAGGATATTTTTTATAAAAAGGGGCGCTTTGAAACGGCTTTTCTCCCGGATAGGTTCTTTCCCCTGAGGTAAGATCATCGGGCGCAAGTACAACGTATCCACGTGAAACCAATTCATAGCCATAATATCGGTTCCTGTCGCCCTCCTTAAACATAGTAGCCACTGCCAGCTTCCCTGTCTCGTTCGTAGGTTGTAGCGCTAATATTGCCGGATACTTTCTTTTATTATCTTGTTTTACAGAATTGGGCACCAATAAAAACGCGCTCACTGTGTCGTTATAAATAGTGTTGAAAAGAATCTTCTTCCGCACATGATCTTTTAATTGAGTCTCAGAAATAACTTTGTACTGTACTTTCGGCCTTTTCGGTAACTCACCAATCAAGTCAAGCCATGCTTTACGAATTTCCTCCTTTTTTACAGTCCAGTGCTCTTTGGTACTGATCCCATCCAATAAGTTAGGAATTCCTTTTTTATTTAATTCTGACAGTGTATATGGGCGTTGTTGCTGGCTATACGCTACCACGCAAGTCAGGATTATCCCGAAAAAACATAATACTAATCTTTTCATTATACGCTATTTTCTACTAATTCCAGCCAGGATTCTGAACCAATTCCGGATTCAGCAAAAGCTGGTCTTTGGGTATCGCATTCAGATAATCGCGGCCTATTTTAAAGCCATAGCCTGCGGGCAATTTCTGTTGATACGGATCAAGGAATCCTTCAGCATCCACCGGATATGGATTAGTAGCAAGTTGGGAAGCCTTAAAGCCACGAGGCCTTTTACCAACAATCAGCTCATCTGCTGCAGCCCAGCGCATAATATCATCAAAGCGAAGCCCTTCTGAAGCAAGTTCAATTCTTCGTTCCCGTCTTACTTCATTGATGATGGGAGATAAAGTGGGAAAATCCCATTTTGGATCAGCCGTGATGGCGGCAAGTATTAAATTCGGCATCGCTACCCTGTCCCTTAGTTTTTTTATAGACTTGTCAATATCATCCTGGGTGATGGTGCCTAATTCAGCTTTAGCCTCCGCAAAATTCAGTAGTACTTCACCGTATCTGTAAATGATGCCTGGAAGTTTCTTCATACTGGGGGATCTGGTATTGTTCGCGGGCATCATAGCCTTTTCTAAGTACATAGCCACCTGGGGAATAATATTGTACACCCTGGTTAAGAATAGCATAAAGTGCTTCATACTTGGTTATGTTTCCGT
Source organism: uncultured Chitinophagaceae bacterium (assembly GCA_963695165.1). GTDB lineage: Bacteria > Bacteroidota > Bacteroidia > Chitinophagales > Chitinophagaceae > CAVOGF01. The sequence goes on along the minus strand of CAVOGF010000006.1, from coordinate 256,824 downwards.
TGACAGTAATCGCCCATGTTTGACCAGGCATTCCAAAGGTTTGATAAAACCTCGGATCACGATTTTGCATTTCAAGCCCGATGTTAGCAAAGCCCTTGAACTCCGGACTTACGGATATGGGTTTCCCATCGGTACATAAATAAGAATCGGCAAGTTCTTTTGTTTGTGAATGTTCATAAGGATTGCGCTGCATATAATTCACTTCTCTTCTAAATGCTGCTTCTCCTTTTCCCAATCCATTGTCGTATTTTTTCCAAAACATTACTTCGGAGTTCGCTGCATAGGTTCTTTGTTTGGAGAACAAGTCGTAATAATCTGTAGTTGGAGACCCGGTGGAATACACGCTGTATAAACCTGACTCCATGATTTTGGAAGTAGCTTCAACAGCTTTATTAAAGTATTTCTCTGGATTTGGATTGGCTACGCCGAACGGACTGCCTGCATGATATTTTTCCCAGGCACCTTCAAAAAGCGCCACCCGGCTTTGAATCAGAAGTGCTATCCACTTATTAATGCGGGAAGCGCCATCAGTTTTATCCGCCTGCAGATACAAAGCGGCTGAATCCAAATCTTTAATGATATTATCCGCAACAACATTCCGCGGATCTCTTTGCTGAAGCAATTCCGGAGACCCTGTACCGGGCACTGAAGTAAACCATTGAATGTCGCCCCAGCCCTTTAAAAGGTCAAAATAAATGAGCGCCCTGAAAAAGAAAGCTTCGCCTACATATTGTTTGTAATCTGCAAAGGCGGCATTCCCTTCTATGCGTTTGTAATTATCAAAGAAATAATTAACGCTCCTTACCCTGGCGAAGTTAATTCCGCCAGCGCCATCAAGTGTACGGGTACCCGCCAGGGTTGTATTAAAGTTAGTGGAGACTGCATTATCTGAGTTATAGTCTCTGCCGTATTGATCAGAAACCGGGAACGATGCTGAATTGTAAAACTGGTTTACATAGGTCTCAAGGTCTTTAGGACTTTTAAAATAATCCGATGACGCAACCTGATCAAGAGGTTTTCGATCTAAAAAATCCTTTTTGCATGCATTTAACAGTAAAAAAATGAATGCTCCTATAACTATTTTTATATGTTTCATAGTTTTTTGTTTTAGAATGTTAGGTTTACCCCAATGGTTAAAGTTGCAGACATCGGGTAAAAATAGCCATTGTCGTTATAGCTGTTTTCTCCAACAATCGTTTGTTCCGGATCCATATCTTTTGGCAGTCTTTTCAGCGTTATGATGTTGCCACCGGAAACAAACACCCTGGCTTGTTCAATTGCTGCCTTTTTGGTAATAGCAGCCGGAAGTGTATAACCTACCTGCACGTTTCTAAGCCGTAAGTAAGCGGCGTTAAGTACATACTTTGATTGGGGCTTCCTGTTCTTGAAAGTTTCATCGCTAAAATACGGCTTAGGAAAATAAGCATCGGTATTGGGTCCAAGAATATTGGTTTCATCTGCAGGGCGCCAATAATCTAAAACAGGTGAGCCTGTAAGTACTGCAGAATTGGCCCATGAATTAGTAAGACCCCAAAAGGTATTTACACCAAACTTCGGAATATAATCCTGCTTTAAACTACCCGACCAGTTCATGTTAAAATCGAATCCCTTGTAATTAAATCCTGCGGCAATGCCAATATTATATCTCGCAGTACGGTTACCAATAATTTTTAAATCACCATGGTCAGCCAGGGTGCGCACGCCTTCAGTAATTTTTCCGTCTCCGTTAAGGTCAGCATATTTCATATCGCCAGGCCCCCAATTTGGGTATATTGAAGTTTGGTCTTGTATCTTCTCGCCCGCTGTTTGAATTAGCCCGTCTGTAACAAATCCCCATATTTCACCCACTTCTTTTCCATTATACCAATTGTCGATAAAGCCGCTCTCGTTTCTGTAGTGCAAAATTTTGGATCTGTTATCTCCAATACTTAGTTGGGCGTTATATGAAAAATCAGATCCAATCCTGTCTGCCCAGTTCAATATTAACTCAAACCCTTTAGTAAATAATGACGCGTTGTTAGCAGTTGGTGTACCTGTTCCTAAGGTATAAGGAAGCGTTTCCTGGCGGGCCAAACATATTGGTTGTTTTTCTGTTGAACATGTCAAAGGTTTAAACCCAACCGGTTATGCAGGAATGCTGCGTCAACACCAATGTTGGCCATTGTGATAGTTTCCCACGTTAAATTATCGCTGATAATACCCGGTGTTAATGCATAAGGAGGCCGTGCATTATTGATAATCCAGGGAGTTTCTGCATTAACGCTTATAACAGGAATATAGAGGTAATTAGCCACATTCTGATTGCCTAATGCCCCATAGAACCTCTTATCTTTAACTGGTTGATATAAGGTTCAACTGCCTGCCAGAAATTTTCCCTCGATATCAGGTATCCAGCTGAAGCTGATGGGAAAAATCCCCATCTTGTGTCCGGATCGACCCTTGGATGAGCCGTTATAACGGGCGCTCACTTCCAACAAGTATTTTTCCTTAAAATTATAGTTGATGCGACCAAATACGCCCTGTGTTGCCCAATCCCATTTACGATCGGTAAGTGTTGAAGCTCCAAGCGCGGTGCTTATAGAAGGCACTAATTCTGAGATCAGGTTTTCTTTTCTTCCATACAATGAAGTATATGTTCTTTCTTCCTGCTCGTAACCTGCCAGAACTTTAACGAAATGGCTTCCCAACCTTCTCTCATAAGAAGATACGATGTTAGCCAATGAATAAGGCGAATGCGAAAGAGATGATTCAAACGCGCTGTTGGGTTTACCCACATTACCAAGCTGACCATTGCCAAGCGATACCCACACCGGTAATGAGGTTTTGCCTCCACTGATTTCGGTAACGTTGTAATTATAAGAGATATTGGTCTTCCATCCTTTTATGGGTTCTATTTCTGCGCCTAAAGTAACCAAGAAATCATTTTCACTGGTTTTATCCCTTCCGGATCCTTCCAGGTATCGCTGTATAGGGTTCGCAATACTTCCATCCGGATTGTACCTGGGAGTATTAGGTCCGAAGGAAAACAAGCTGTTTCCTATATACCTTCTTTCAACAGTGGTTATCCCAATCGGGTAATCAGTATGAGTGTTGGAATACTTAGTGCTTAAATTAAACTTAAGCCATTTAGCAGCCTGTGTTGACAGGTTGGCCAAAAGATCATATCTTTTGTATTCATCGTAGCCGAAGCCATAAAAGCCCTCCTGGTCAAAGTACCCAGTGAGTATATAATACTGGCTTTTATCAGTACCACCGCTTATCGCCACGTTATGCCGCTGATTAAAATTATGGTCTTTAAATAAAATATGCGGCCAGTCGTAATTCGCATTTCCAAAACGTCTTCCTTCCCATATTGATTTTGTTGGGTTGGCAGGATCGAATTCGGTTTTGTACGTGCCGGCCATAAATCCTTTGATACGTTCTACCTGCTCGTCAGGAAATATTGGAGGGCTTCCTGCATTGATGGAAGCCCGGTGATAAACAGTAGCAAAAATCAGTGAATTCTCCATGTGGGGTATTCCTATGGGTTTACCAAATATCAGATTGTTGTTGTGACTGAATTTTAACCCCTTCGTTTCTCTTTCCTTTTTTTGTGGTGATCAGAATAACGCCAAAAGGAGCGCGTGATCCGTAGATAGCAGAAGAAGAGGCATCTTTTAAAACAGATACGTTTTCAATGGTTCCGGGATCCAGATTATTGATGTCCATTTCCACGCCATCCACTAAAATTAGAGGCGCGCTATTACCACTGATCGATCCCACACCTCTTATATTAAAGCCCAATGCGGCACCCGGCTCAGCGCCGTAAGCACCCAGATTAATATTTAAGTTGGGTGAAACGCCTCGTAAAACCTCGCCAACGTTTGCAGGGGTTTAATTCCTCGGAGAGTGCCTCACTTGAAATAGAGGCCACCGCAGCCGTCAAATTCGCTTTTTGCGCGGTGCCACATCCAACCACCACCACCTGATCTAAGGAAGAAACTGTAGGATCCAGCACGACATTGATTATTTCCTGTTCCCCTACCCGGATTTTTTTTTCACTATAACCTACAAACGAAAAAACCAGAGAGTTTGTGGAATTTATACCGCTTAGTGTATAGTGTCCGGCTGCGTCAGTTACAACATTACGAATTGTTCCTTCTACGTTTACAACAACACCAGCCAATGGCTGGTTGTCACCCGAAGAAGTTACAGTTCCTTCTACTGTTTTGCTTTGGGCAATTGCACCTGAAGAACCAATCAAAAAGCTAAACAAGAGTAAGATCAAAAATCTTTTCCGTTTAAAAAAGTTGACATGTTCATAATTGGTAGTTTGGTTTAATAAATTCTTTGATTGTGAAGATTTATTTTTTGTGATGCTTAAATAGAATGATGAATAGTTTAAACTAAAGGCAGTCGTTCTAAATTCTAAATGATATGAATTCTGCCCGTCTAAAATTGCAGCAATTTGGGGGTGAAACTGCGCATCAATTTGCCGAAATATCCTAGATGTTTTTTGATTACTCCGAGCCTTTTTTCAATATGCTTATCAATTCAGATCGCGAATTATCAATATCAGAACGAATCTAATAAAAAACACTATCGGAAATAATCTTGCAGGACAAACAACAGGCAAGAATTTAACTACAACGATTGAAATGATTTACTACAACGATTGAAATAATTTGTTGCAATATTTGATATCTACTGCGATGGTTTAACCAGCTGCAGACAAAATCAATACCCTTCAGTAGCCATCAAGTATGCTGTTCTTCCGGAGGCCATCTTTACCCCTTCCGGCAAGATTGGGCATAAAGCCACGCATTTCAACAACCCACATTCTTCACTTTATTTCAAAGTCCATGGCCACGGGAGCTTCTATCAAAGGTTCGGAAGCAGCAAACTGTATTTCAAAGCCATCGGCTATTTTGTATTTTTTGAAAGAAATCTCTGAATTAGCAGAGGAATTAGTTTGGCAACCATTGATTAGAAAAGCTATTAAAAAAATAGAATAATACGGATGAGTTGCTTTACCTGCATTCTACAAAAGTTTCCTTTTTGAACGGTTTATTTATTTTTTTTATTAATAGATAAATGATATTATCATTCTTAATAACAATCATTTATTGTTTTGATGTCGCTGCCTTTTCTAACGCCTCTGTTGTGGTATAATATTTAGTAAGCATGCTGGCAATTTCCCACTCAGGCATTTTACCTTCGCGCAGGTATTCTATATATTTTTTTACCACCAGTGCAAAGTGATCTTCGTGGCCAATCTTGTATTTATCTGGTATTACAACCTCCCAACCATTTTTACTTTCCTTTACTTCTATACCGGCATACTCTTTATGAATATTAATTAGTGCAACTTCTAAAGACTGTTTCCATTCGTTTGAATTATTTTTATTTACAGGCTCAATATAAAGCACCGGCTTATAATTTTGCTCTTTACTTTGACGTATAACCAGGTTGGCTAAAGTGCCGCGCAATATGGAATAAAAGGAATCGCCGGAACCTTCGGGCGCCTGGAACTTCCATTCAACCGATACACGGGCATGAATGCCTTTGATGGTATAATTCATTTCGCCATTGGCATACACATTCAGCACACTACCTTTTACATACTTCTTCAGAAAATCAGGAAAATCTACATTTTGGGTTAAGAGCGTAAACTGGGAAGGGCTTATTGGTGTAGCCCATCTTTTTGCGGTAAGCATTTGCACATCTTTTTTATAATCGAGGTTTGCATCAGAAAAGCATTCCCATTGCAGCAAATCCACCATGTGTGTGGTGATATCTACAATGCCTTCTCCCTCCTGCTTTACATCCAAAAACCAGGCAGGGCGCACCAAAGGTTTGCCTGATACTTCTTTAAAAAAATAATGCGCGCTTGAAAAAGCAATTGCGGGATCTTCAAGACTTCCTTTCTGCAATTCTCCGAAAACGTCTGGCATTGCGGAAAATGCTTTTTGCAAAATATTGGTAATTTGATATCGTTCCGTCATGATATCATACAACAAAACATTTTTCTTTTTTGCATCGTCAAATGCTTTTTTTAAAATATCAAACCCTTCTTTATTAATAGCCATCGGTTTATCTGCCAACACATTCAAACCCGCATCTACTGATCTTTTAATATAATCAGTTTTCATTTTGTTATTTCCGGAAATTACTACCACATTCCCGGGCTTTGATCCTAACATCTTTTCGAAATAATCCGAGCCGGTATAAACGTTTTCTTTCCACGATGTAGGATTCTCCTTGCGGCTATTATACCCGTCAATCAACGCCAGGTGAGCTTTTACATCCGGCCCCTCAGGAGCAAATACATGCACGTTTGAATCTACATCTTTGTTCATTGACTTTTGTAATAATGCGGCATGAAAATGCCCGGGATCCAGTACGATCAAACTCGCCAATAGCTGCTCCTTCCCGGCGTCCTGATTATTATTTACACAACCATTGCTTACCATAATGATAAAAATTACGAAAAATAGCCTTACTATTTTTGTTTGAAAATTAGTACAATTAGAAGGAAGCATAGTTCAAAAAATTAAATCAGAAAAATTATATTTTAGCCGCACTGTCCGTGTCGAGATAAAGAATTGCATTGTTATGCTTCTTTAATATCGTTGAAGGAAAATCTTCTTTTATTTCACTGTTAAAAGTGTGAAACACCGCTTCCGCCTTATTACTGCCAGGCACCATACAAAAAATATTTTTCGCCCGAACTAATGCAGGAACACTGAGCGTGATAGCGGATTTAGGAACGTCTTCAATATTTGCGAAACAACCATCGTTTACTTGTTGTTGGCGCGATACTTCATCCAGCGTAACCTCTTTTACCAAAAGAGGATCATTAAAATCAGCATCATGAGGATCGTTGAAGGCAATGTGCGCATTTTCTCCAATGCCCATGCAGACTATATCAGCAGGATATTGATTCAACAGTTCGGTATATCGCTGGCATTCCAAACCAGTATCTTCGCCGTTTCCGTTCAAATAATGAACTTCATTAAAAGGGACCTTACTAAATATAGCAGCTTTTAAAAATTGACCAAATCGCTGTGGAGCGCTTTCATCAAGGCCTACATATTCGTCCATATGAAATGCGTTTATCCTTTTCCAGTCAATGCTTTTATCCTCACTTAGGGATGAAAGAAATTCATTCTGTGAAGGAGCGGCGGCGAAAATGATATTTACCTGTTCCTGATTGAGTAGTAGTTCTTTTATTTTTTCAGACACATCGGTTGCAGCTTCCATCCCCATCGCTAACCTGGTTAAAAAAATTTTTACTTTTAGTTTATTAACGGTCAACTCTTTTATCTGACTCATGTTAATGTTGTGATTTACTCTCTTTTAAATTTTGTTTACATTGATGATGGTTTCCCGTTGAATGGAAACTCAACAATCTTGCCCGAACGCGCACTTTCATATATGGCCAGCACAATTTCAACCGATTTGCGCCCTTCCAATCCGTCGATAAAAGGCTCTCTACCGGTTTCAATGGATTGTATCATATCTTCTATCTGCTTCTGATGACCAGCAAAATTGATATCTGAAGGATCAGATGCACCTCCGTTAGAAGATTGGCCCTTTGCTATCTGATCATTGATAATTTTATCCTCATCTTTCGCCTGCGTAAACTCCCATTTTATGAAATTATTTTCTTCCAGGATAGCCGTTCCGTCTGTACCCAAAATCTCAATACGTTTCAGTGATCCGGGAAAAACAGCAGTGGTGCTTTCGATAGTACCTAATGCTCCATTAGCAAACTTCAAGATAGAAACTACAGTATCTTCCACTTCTATATCCTTATGCCTGATGTTGGCCGTAACTGATTGAACCGACTTAACGGGCCCCATATACCATTGCAATAAATCAACTGAATGAATGCCCTGGTTCATCAGCGCGCCGCCGCCATCATATTGCCAGGTGCCCCGCCATTTGCCGGATTGATAGTACTCAGCACTCCTGCTCCACTTTACATAAGCATCTCCCAGTACCAAGTCGCCAAACCTGTTTTTAATGATTGCTTCTTTAAGCATTTTACTTTCCTCATAAAAACGAGAGGGAAAAATCACTCCAACTTTAACACCGGCTATTTTAGCAGCGTTGATGATCTGATCACATCTATCAAGGGTTATTTCCAACGGCTTTTCGATCAAACAATGTTTGCCAGCCTCAATGCTTTTCAGGGCCGCATCAAGATGAAGACCTGATGGAGTGCAAATACAAACGATATCTATTTCCGGATTACCGATCATTTCCTCCAGAGTATGATAAGAAGTACAGTGATGCATAACCGCAAATTGATCTGCTTTGGAGGTATTAATATTATAGATTCCTAATAATGCAGCATTCTTAATTTGAGAAATAGCTTTGGCATGAAAATGTGATATCATTCCTGCGCCTACAATACCAAATCCGAATCTTTTTTCTTTCATCACTGATTTTTATTCATTTAAAACTTTGTTCAAAACTCCATAACTTAAAAAGTAATGACAGGCATTAACAATGCAACCTTGAAAAAACCACAAGCAGATCCGCTTCAATATTTGGGTGTCGATATTAGTCGCACTTGATAAGTGAAACCTTGTTTCCAGCCGATCCCTGTTTTTATCAGAAATTTTTGTGGCGCAAAATTGATTAGCTAAACAACCGCTTTTTTGGTATTTTTATTTAAAAGGCTAGCAAAGCAATGTTATCTGAAAAGGCAGGCATTGCTATATGCCAATACACTAATGAAACCGGATATTACTTAAGCCTTTGCCGCCCATTGAATGCAATGTCCATTATAATATACCGGTCCTTTAAATAATAAACAACCTCCACACTCCTGATTTCCTTCACCTGGCGCTTTAGGAATAAACAGGCTGCAATTACCGCAATAATTTTCGGGTGCTGAAGATTTATTGACGTATCCCATTCTATGCCTTTTGTCAATTTCTTCAGCGCTCACACCAGAAAGATCATCACATGAATTACCAGAAGATGCTTTAGCCGGCTTTTTTTCTTTTTCTCCCGACTGTTCGGAATTACAACTGTTTAGGAACACTGCGCCGCCCAAAAAAATACTACCCACGTTTAAACATTTGTGCATGAATTTTCTTCGGGAATATGGTTTCTTTTCCATTCTTGAACTAATTATTTTTTTGATGAATCAGAATATAATTGTTTCAAATCCTGTATGGATTTCTGAAGGTTATTTGCTGAATCCGCCTCAATGCCTTTCAACTTTTCTTTAAATGAATCATCCAGTCCTTCTGTTCTTTGCAAGCCTTTTACGAGTCCTTTAATTACTGCAGATTGCCAGGCAGTGTTTTTTTCTAAAGATGGGCGGGATAGAAAATTTAATAATTCTACATTTTGGCTTGTCTCGTTTCTGTTGCTGATCGCATTGGAAAAATCTTCAATAAAATTCACTTTCCATGGAACATTGGAATTAAAAAAGAATTCCTGTTCAAGGCTTCTTAAAAAATCAGGCGTGGTTGCCACTTTTGAACTCAAGACAGCTGTTGTAAACCAGGAATTGTTTGCACGATTTGTCAACACCTTAGCCAATATGGGCGCCACGGATTTATCTTTAAATTCGCCCAGGCTTAGCGTAGCCTGGAATGCCACTCTTACAGAAGAGTCGTTTGTCATTGCCTGCAATTGAGGAAGCAAAACAGGATATCTTTCAGAAAGTATGGCTGCATTTTCGCGTACTCCCGGAGCCGGATCCTTCATCGCGCTTTTTACTATTTCTGCATTTAGGGCATCCATTCCTTCCAATACATACATTGCATGAAGCCGGGTTCTTGGATCTTCGCTTTGCGCAAACAGCGTTTTAACAGCCGGAATCACCGATTTATCTTGTCGCTCAAGAAGTAACCTTTGAGCCTGGAGACGCCACCATTGGTTTTTGTGAGAAAGCAAGCTTACCAGATCTGCCGTTTTTGCGTTCCTCAGATCCACCGTTTGTGTTTTATAAGCGGCTGCATTTTTTGGTACGATTCTATATATCCTTCCTTCTTTATTTCCTGCATTAAAATCCATCGTAGTTTGTAAATCCCCAGGAATTGAAAGAGGTGTTTCGATGTGCTGACGATACATGTCTATCATATAAAGATTCCCATCGGGGCCAACCGTAAAGCTGGCAGGGCGTACCCACGAATCGGTGGATGCCATAAACTCTTTGTCTTTTTCGCCCGCTGCCCTGCTGGCAATCGTGTGAGGAAACGAATCGGAAGGAGCAAGGATATCTCTGTGAACCAGGCTGCCAGCCGCATCTCCGGTGAATATGTTTCCGTAAAACTCGGCAGGGAGCGCGTCTCCACCGTAAAATGTACCTCCTGATGCAGCGGTAAAATGACCTTTTTCATATTCTACCCTGTCCAAATGGTTCTTTTGAAATTCTTCATTTCTACGCCTTGTTCGTTCTGCCCGCCAGTAAGGCGCAGGAGTTAATTGATACATAAGCAAATCATGATTCGAAACATTTACCACGGCGGTTTTTGCGGAAGTGGGCAAGTTGGGATTTCTTAACAAATATCTTTTGGGAATTACTGCTTCCTGGATATGAAGCGTATTCTGGGTAAAAAAACGGTGTCCCCAGTCATTGAGGGCAAGTCCGTACTGACCAGGTCCAGTGGTAAGCTCAAACTGATTTCTATCGAGCCGGAATCTGAAATCTGATCCTTTCAGATCTAATTTAGGAGCATTTGGCATACGGTTAAAGGTTACCTCGGAAGCCTGGCCATTATTGTTTGCGTATATCCAATTGTCGATACCAAAGCGAAGGTTTGAGATCTGCGCTTCTTCATTTTTATTAAAAAATCCGGAGAACACTATTTCTTTTTTATCTGCGCGGCCATCACCGTCTGTGTCTTTATAAAACAGGATGTTTGGCGCTGCGCATATTAAAAGGCCGCCATCCCAGGGCAAAATACTGGAAGCCTCTCTGAGGCCATCAGCAAAAACTATAGCGGTATCGGCTCTTCCATCTCCATCCAGATCCTTCAGAATAGTAATGGTTCCCTTGCCTTTGGTAGAATCTGGCTTGTAAGCATCCAACATTCCTACCACATAAGCATTTCCCTGTTCGTCGAATTCCATCGATACAGGATCAATTACCAAAGGTTCTGTGGCAAATATTTCGGCTTTGAAATCTCCTGCGAAATGGAAAGTTTTCATGGACTCTTCGGGGGAAAGAGGACCCGGATAAAGCGGCTTGTCTTTGCAGGAAAATAAAATGGCAGCCATTAAAAAAGATACCTGCACCTTTCCTAATAAAACTTTTTTTATTTGTGTAATTGTTTTGCTTTTGATACTCATAGTGGTCGATTATTTTCTAATTTTTACTTGTGATCTTTATACAAATCATCTAATATTTCTTATCAATATTAGACACTGATAGTTTTTATTTTATACTAACTCTTTATATCTTAAAAAGTTTTTTAGCATTTTCGTAGAGCAGCTTGCGTTCTACCTTTTTCGAAGAAGACAATTTGCGCACTTCTGCTATATCAAGGGCTCCCGTACATCCTGAAGATGCCTGGCCACCGGCGTCTTCACAATCGCTGCCATATATCAATTTATCCTGGTGCCGCTCTAAAAATTCCTTAGCGTGATCTTCATCCCGGGTTAATGCATTTAAACCCGACCCGGCGGAGAGATCACCAAACATATTGGCATAATCACTAAGATAGCGATCTGTAATTCCTCCGGGAGTAACCGGCTGTTTAGGGTATAACACCGATTGGTCCGTGTGGTTTTTATCGATATTAGCCCACCATGTTTGCGCATGGCCAATGAAATTTACCCTGGGATATTTTTCCAACATTTTATAAAAACGTTCAAAGTCATAATTATATCGCTTGTGTTGCCAATGCATCAAAACGGGTACGTCATAAGCCTGGGCTAACTGATATATCTTGTGCATCTCCGGCGCGTCGCAATCCACTCCAAACTTCAATTCTCCAATAACTACCGCTCCTAATTTTAAGTATTTCTCAATTTCCGGTATGGCATCCTTTGCATCTGGCACTGCATTGGCTCCAAACAAAAATTCCTTTTTGTGATCTTTTGCAAAACAGTAGCATTCAGCATTGCCTCCGGCTTCAGCTTCCAAACCATTGGAGGCCCCCTGATGTGTGGAAGGTGAATTCACAGGCCTGCCGGCCGGTAACAAAATTGTTTTAGTGATGCCCATTGCTCTTTGGTGAGCAAGCAGCTGTTCATCGGTACGCGAATGATAGTGTATATGCTGATGAATATCGATTATCGGCTCCGATTTAACGGCCGGAATCCCTGCTATACTTTCTAATTTCACGATTGTGCCGGCCAGGAGAAGGCCGGTGCCCATAATAAATTCGCGGCGCGAGGCAGTGATTTTTGATTTGTGATTAAGCATACCCATTTTTTTGTTCCTCAATATTTTCACACCGTTCACAGATTTCTCTCGATTAAGTAATTAAACTATGAAAGTGATTTAAGACTACCTCTCAAACACATAAACGAAAATTGTCGCCCTCCTTAAAATAAAACAAACCTTTAAACCTGACACTTATTTATTTCAGAGATTATGCGACATGAAACACAATTGTGGCGGGTGGAAGGAACAAATTTTCTCAAGCATTCCATATCAAGTCTAAAGTGCCTCCAAACTTTTACGAAGCTTCCTTACCTGCATTATAATAATCGAGGCAATGTCCACCCGCAACTTGACACAATCACTACTAAACGCTTATCAAAAGCTCCCGTAAACAGCATTTTTTTCATTAAGTCTCAAAAACAAGTACCCATTAAACAAACTTAATTTAAAATGCTGTTTGTAGATTGCCCGAATCAATCTGTATTAAAATAACTGCTACTACAACGTTTGAAATAAATTTACCTGAAGGTTTATTTCACTTAAATTGCAATAAAAAGTTAAAAAAGGAAAGATATAAATGGGAAAAGCAAAAACATTAAAAAATATTGCCGATAAACTAAATATGTCTATTTCTACTGTTTCAAAAGCCTTAAAAAACGACAATTCAATAAGCAATTTCACAAAACAAAGAGTTCAGGATCAGGCGAAGGAATGGAACTATATACCTAATGAATCGGCACGGAATTTTAAACTTAATAAAAGTTTTGCACTTGGCCTGATTATACCGGATCTGATGGATCAATTTTACGTGTTGGCCATAAACGGAATCGAAGAAGTCGCTACCAGAGAAAACTACAATATTATTTTGACGCAATCTCATGAAGATACTGTTAAGGAAGAAAACATTGTAGATATTATGATTCGTAGCCGGGTAGACGGGGTAATTGTGGCGATAACAAAAAACACCGTTGATCTATCGTTCCTGGAGAAATTTAATCTGGTTGGAATACCGGTAATTTGCATTGTGAGAGAACCTCAAAATCATACTTTCAATTACGTTTCAGTAAATAACAAGGATGGTGCTTTTAAAGCAACCAATTTTCTGATCAAAAAAGGCCATCAACGCATTGCTCATATTATGGGGCCGCAAACGCTTAAAATCTCTCATATCCGCTTTGAAGGTTACAAAGATGCATTGGCAAAAAAGAAAATACCCTTGATATGCAACTGGTAAAATCAGTAGATTTTACGAGGAAAGATACTGAAAAAGCTATGTTAGCGCTTATGAGGGTAAAACAGCCGCCCACGGCAATCTTTACCTTTAAGAATGATATTACTTTGGATGCTATTGGGTTTTTGAAAAGAAATTATCCGGAAAAACTGGACTTAATCGATTTCACTGATTTCGGTAACCTGCCTTTATTTGACTATCTTGATCATAAGCCGGTAGCCTCTATTGAGGAAGACTTTCTATGTGGTAGGAAAAAAAGCGGCAGAATTACTTTTTGACATAATAAAAAACAAAATCGATTGCTCATCCTAAAAAAATAAAATCCCCTGCAAGCTTGTGGTTCACAAACCATCCGGCGCTAAAAATAAAAGCTGATAAAAATTACAGCACCTTAATTTTTATATTTTTAAACCATGCTTCGCTTCCAGGATTTTGGAATGCAATACAGATTTTCTCTAGGCTTATTTGGTGATATGATGCAAAGAATTTACGGAGATGGTAAAGAAGACATAGGTATAAATCTCCCAAAAAACTGGGCACAACCTTCAAAAAAAATGAACCACCGTTCTAACAAGCGTATTATAGAACTGATAAATAATATCCGAAAAAGTATAGATGGACAACAACAAGTCCTCAGTACCGGAAAAGATGATGGGTTTGTTAGATTATTTATCGACCAAAGAAAATCGAAAAGGTTGTTTAGAACATTTTGTTGCACACGAAATGGCAAAACTGACAAAAGACCTTTATGGGATTTAGAATCTAGAGATGTTATGACTTTTGATAGAACAAGACGACTTTTTTATGTTGCTTGTAGCAGAACCAAAAGAAAGCCTTATCATCGTAGCATATACCGATAATCAAGAACTTGTAAAAAACAATGCAATAAAATAGGGTGGTTTAGGAAAGAAGAAATTGAGCTAATATTAAATCGGTCGAAGTTCAAATTTTTAACTTTTCAAGAAACGTTAAAAACGGTATCAGTTGTTCGACTGTAATCCCTCTCAGCCCGCCCGATTAAATGGTACCATTGAACAAATGGTACCATTTTTATTTTTACTGTATTTTGTGTTGTATCGTACGGTAGGATATGAAGGTTAGGGCGTTTTTTTATTTTTTTAAAATCTGTATGGGCAATTGCCACAAGTGCATCCATACATTTACGGCATTAAACCTGCAATCATTGCTGTTGTGGTTTCATTAATGATAAACCTGGCGGCGCTGTTATAAGCTATATTCTATCAATTGTATAATTACAATTTATCAGTTTACCCCCAGCCTAAAGCACATAATTCTGGGAATAAATCATCTTTTTGCTCTTTAATGTGGTCTGACTTTTGCGGAAATAAAATGTTATGTTTTCCCCAAAAAAATTACTGGCAATAGGCACCATCATTTTTTTCAGTGGGGTCGTGCATGGACAATCCTCCAAATTTACAGCTCCTGCATGGGCGGATACCATTAAAAATCCTTTGAAGGAAAATTCCGCAGCTGCCGTGGATGGAAAAGCACTCTATACTACCTATTGTGTAGCTTGTCATGGCAATAAAGGAAAAGGCGATGGCCCCGCAGCTGCCGGCTTGTCTAAGCTCCCGGCTGACCATACCTCTTCTATAGTACAAAAGCAAACAGATGGCGCTCTTTTTTGGATGATATCTAATGGCAATACACCAATGCCCGCCTATAGCCAATCACTTTCTAAAACCCAGATTTGGGAATTGGTGAATTATATCCGCAGTTTATCCAAACAATCAAAAAAATAATTTTATCTTATGAAAAAGGTAACTGTTAAACCCACGCTTCTGTTGCCTTTCATTGGAATATTCTTATTAATATCATCTCTGGGTGGAATAGCTCAACAGCCAGGTGTTGTAATTGATTCATCTTTACTCGACAGGATCAATACACTGGAAAAACAAGTAAAATACACTAAGCCGGGAGAAGAACATTTTATGGTTGCAGGCCTCACTACTTTCGGCTTTGCAAGCCATAAGATTACCAGTATTACCAATGGAATTAAACAAATTTCCAAAACCAACAGCATTCCTGATGCGGATCACTATGAATTCAGTCCATTGCTGCTTTGGCGGCAAGGAAATAAATTTCTGTTGGAATTTGAACCCTCTTTTTCAAATGACGGATTGGGTGTAAACTGGGCCGATATTTCTTATTTTGCTACACCCGGATTGATTATCCGTGCCGGCTACCTGGTATTGCCTTTTGGAACTTACAGTAAAAGACTGGCCGCCGGGTGGATTAATAAACTGGCTACTGATCCCGAAGGGGTTGCAGACCTGCCACCTTTAACGGATTATGGAGTGGAACTGGAAGGAGGCTTGCAAACAGGAACCATGAAATGGAGCTATGATGTAGCGCTTTCCAATGGTTTGCAACTTTTACCGGATGGAACGCTTCAAAATGCGGGAATATCTCCAACGAATAATAATAAAATGATTTCCGGAAGAATAGGCTGGCTGCCCTTGTCAAATTCTTCGCTTGAAATAGGCGTTTCCGGTATGACAGGTAAAGTAGGAGATCCTGATTCCAAATTTGAACATGCAAAGGCAAAAATGTATGCCCTGGATCTTAACCTGGTGGAAAATATTAAGCCGTTTCAATTGAACATTAAGGGTCAGTATGACTGGATAAATGTGGATGATGCCAGCTATATTAATCCCATAGATTCGAGTTCGTATAATTTTACCAACCATACCAAAACCGGTTATATCATGGCGGCTTTACGCCCTATGTTTTCAAGAAATAAGATCCTTAAAAATTTTGAAGTTTCAGGGCGGTATGGCAATTATACTGCGCCCGCCAATTCATTGTGGGGCACAAAGGACAATAACTGGGCCTTGGGGTTGAATTACTGGATCACCTGGAGGACAGTAATAAGATATACATATGAAGCTATAAAAGCCAAAAGCAGCGTAAGCGCTAATTTAGGGGGAATTCCCGGTGCTACAACTCAGACGAATTCAATGTATCTGCAATTTGCCATTCAACTATAAAGGAATATAAGACATGAAACTATTATTAAATAATAAACTGAAAATCCTTATAATCATGTTTACCCTGCTAGGCGGAATGCTGGCAATATTGGATAGCTGTAGCCCCAGTCAAAAAATTAAGGCCAAATCGGGCGCCCAATTGTGGGCGGAAAACTGCCAGCGTTGCCACAATACACCTTCACCTTCCACTTATTCTCCTGAAAAATGGGAAACGATAGGAATGCATATGCAAAGCAGGGCTTTGTTAACCGAAAAAGAAAAAGAAAAAATCGTTGATTTTTTAAAACAGCAATAGTATGCAGAAGAATTAATGCTTTCAATAAAAATATTTTGTTGTGGTATCAAAATACCTGAAGAAATCAATAACAGGCAATTCTTATTTATTCTGCAATATCAGCAAAGGTGTTTTTGTTTGACGCGTCATGGATTGGGTATGAATTTTACCATAATATTCTTTCAAAAAAATTATGCTTTTGTGCCATCATAGCTAATACATCCGTTTTGATTTTTTTCAATAAAATTATTGATCCCTTTTTCAATGTCTTTGTCTCCGATTGTATAAAATTCATGCTTGAGTTTAGAAAAAGCCAAATCGGTTCTCATTTTACCGTCAACCTCTTCCTGGCTCATTGCCCATGCGGCTTTTTGCACATTTAATATTTGAATCAAACAATGATACTTTTCCGACAATTCCTTTAACAGGGCATAACGATCCATTTCTATTTCAGTATCGAAATCGCTGGCTAGAGTGATTGTATTGATTTTTTTGTAAACCGCATTTTCAGGGATTACAAAAACCGGCAATGACGCGTTACGAATCATAGTTGTAGTGGTACTTCCCAAAACTGAATTACTTTTTCCCTTACCTTTCATGCCCATCACTATAAGATCCGCATGTTTTGCCAGAGCCATATCCTGCATTATATCCTGCGGAAAACCTTCTCTTACAAAACCATAAACTTTAACGGCGTAATTTTTAGAGAGCTGCTCAATTTTCTTTTTCATCAACGCTTTATTCCCTTCTAAAATTTCCGCTTCCGCCATCAGGAAGGCTACAGTAGCAACATCCTCAATTAACACCTGGGGTACAACCGCATTGACGTTATTTATTCAAGAGAAAATCAAATCATTCTCTAAAAAAATCTTATCACCTTAGTAACAACCGAATCTCAATTTTAAAACAACTTATTAGCCTTATAAAGAAATTAAGTATGAAAGTTCAATCAAAAACTGATGTGGATAGAATATGTAAATACATCCTTAACCAACCGGAAACAAAAATGAATTTTGAACCTATTAATTGATTTAAGCGGCAAACTTTTTTTTTGCAAATCCATTTCCATTAACAAAGAGATTATTTTTTCTTTTTTTCCATTTGTACACCTCAAACCAGGCAACCGAAATAAATGCCGTAATAAAAGTGCGGGTAATTTGTATAAAATTTAAAGAAGTTAATTTAAAAAAAGATGAAATGACAGGAATGTATAAGATTATTACAAGTGCCGCAAGTGTGGCCACAAGTACTATTCTCAAAAGAGTGTTTTTATATTTTAGCGAAGTAAATACTGAAAAATAAAATGAACGGTTGGCTAATGTTAAAAACAGATTTGCAAAAATTAAAGTAGTAAAAACCATAGAACGTGTCATTTCTTCACTGTATCCATTGTGCACAGAAACCTGGTAAACAAATAATGTTCCTGCCGTTATCGCCAGTCCCTGGAAAATACTGATGGATAATTCTTTAAAATTGAAAAAATTATTGGTAATTGACCTTGGTTTTTGGAGCATGCTGTTTTTTTCCAAAGGCTCATTTTCATAAACGATGGAACAGGTTGGCCCCATGATCAGTTCTAAGAAAATAACATGAACGGGCGTAAATATGGCCGGGTAGATCCAGCCTAAGATTAACGGCAGCGCAACAGTCAGAATAATGGGAATGTGAATGGAAATAATATATTGAATCGCTTTTTTCAGATTGGCATAAATCTTTCTCCCCATAGCAATCGCATCCACCATTTTTCCAAAATCATCATCAGTAAGGATCAGTGATGACGCTTCCTTCGCAATTTCGGACCCCCGCTGCCCCATGGCAATTCCAATGTTGGCCGCTTTAAGCGCGGGCCCGTCGTTTACGCCGTCTCCGGTCATTCCTACAATATTATGCTGCCGTTTTAAACTCTCCACAATTTTCAATTTTACTTCCGGGAACATGCGGGTAAAAATATTATTTTCAACAACCGCCTTATCAAATTCGTCATCGCTTAATTGTAGTAATTCCGCACTGGTAATGGCCTTTTCATAGCCTTTGAATTGCGCCTGCTTTGCTATTGCTTTTGTGGTAACCGGATTATCGCCTGTAACTATTTTTACTTCTATACCCGCAGCATATAGTTGTTTGAATACATCGGCGATATTTTTTTTCGGCGGATCATAAAACCCGATCAGACCCAAAAAATTTATTTTAAATTCCTGTTGCGTTTTTGGGAAATCATTTCCATTGAAATCGATAATGCCAACACCTAAAACCCGTAAACCTTCCCGGGCAAATAACAGCAAACAATCATTCACTTTTTTCTTTTCCTCAGCATTCAATACAGACGAATGTAAGATTGCCTCCGGCGCACCTTTTACCGCAATGATCCTCTCTGCGTTTTTATTTTCGAAAATATGCGTCATCATTGGCGGTTTTCCATCCAATGGATATTCATGGATCATTTTAAATTCAGGCCGAAGATCTGTTTCAATATTTTCGGTATAAGCCCTGTGAATGGCTTTCTCCATCGCATCAAAAGGAACGCTTTCACTGGCCCACATCGCGGCGCTGATCAGATTTTGAGTGGAGGCGTTTTTCCAATTTTCTTTCGTGAATATTTTATCCGAAGTGAAATCATACAACTGGTATAATTCCATTCTATTTTGGGTTATTGTGCCTGTTTTATCCGTACATAAAACTGTTGCGGCACCCAATGTTTCTACGGTGGAAGTTTCTTTAACAATGATGCCCAGCTTCATCAAACGCCAGGCGCCAAGCGCCATAAATGTGGCAAGCGCCACAGGTATTTCTTCCGGCAAAACAGACATGGCGATTGTTAATCCTTTCAACAGGCTATCCAAAATATCTCTTGAATGAACATAATTGATGCCCCAGATAATCAGAAAAATGATGGCTCCTGCAAGTGCCATCCATTTTACGAAAGAATTGATTTGTTTTTGTAAAGGCGTTTTTTCTTTCTCAATATTTTGAATTGATTTTCCTAAGGCGCCCAGTTGGGTATGCTCACCAATAGCATTTACTTCAAATACACACTGTCCCGATTCAACCAGGGTACCGCTAAACACTTTATTATTTTCGGTTGAAAAAACATCTTTTGTAACACTGAAAGATTCCCCGGTAAGTATGGATTCATTTACCGAAAAGTCATTAAGTTGTTTTACGATTCCATCGGCTGGAATAAGTTCCCCTTCTGAAACGACTACATAATCGCCCATCACAATTTCTTCGGATAATAAATGCACAGGATGATTATTTCTGATCACAGTTGCGTGCGATTGTGTAAATTCTTTTAACGCGTTTAGCGCATTTCTGCTTCGGTTATTTTGATAAATGGAGATAGCCGAAACCAGGATAATAGCCCCTGACATAAACCATGCATCTGAAAATTCGCCCAAAACGAAATAAATAACAGCGGCAGCCATCAGCAACACAAACATGGGTTCCATGACAACTTCTTTTAAAAAATGCCAGAATGGATATACATGCTTTGATTCCGTTTTGTTAACACCAAATTTTTTTCGCGACAGAATGGCTTCGTCTTGTGTAAGTCCGGCAAAAGGATAGGGGTTGTTTTTTTTCATTTGATCTATACTATTGAAAAGCCATTAAAACAATATTTTCCATTGAAGAAAGATATTAAACATACCTATTTATAGATGAGTAAAAGTATAATGATTATAATAAATTTAAATAAATGACTCGCTTTGCTTTTTACTTGGGGCAAATTCAGCGTTGCCATACAATAAGATTATCTTCCAAAGGCACAGAGATATTTTCATAAGCAGGTATTATCCTTGGGGTAAAATCAATAGCTGGTTTTGAGGATTCCACTTTGGCATGATATATATATTCTCCGGAAGTCCGGGGTATTGAATCAGGCTCCATCTTTATTCTTACAGGTTCGCCGCCGTTGGCATCATCGGCATATAGCTCCATTGAAATATGCTTTGGGTCAATATTATTTAGGAATACCATTCATACTAAAAAGATGAGCTATAAAACAAAAATACCTTTACTGGTATTGCAGGATAAATAGGGATTAATTTTCTTGGTTAAAGCTTGCCCCAGCAAAAAATCAGGCGGAAAGAGCAAGAATTAAAAAATATGAGATATACTTTTGTTTTATTACTTTGTTTAAAAAGTTTTGTTGCTTGTAACAATAATACTATAAGTAATCATATCTTTTCATAAAGAAGACAAAATCACTTGATAGTGTTATAATAATTGACAAGTAATAATGGTTTCTTTTCGCCTGAAAGAAGATTTATGAAGAAAATAGGATTTTTATCGTTTGGGCATTGGTCTAACCATCCTGCCTATAAAACCCGTACAGCAAGTGATACGTTGCTTCAGTCTATTGATTTGGCTGTTGCTGCCGAAGAAATTGGTTTAGATGGTGCTTATTTTCGGGTGCATCATTTTGCGGCTCAGTTGGCATCGCCATTTCCTTTGCTTTCGGCTATTGGTGCCAAAACAAGCAAAATAGAGATTGGAACAGGTGTAATTGATATGCGTTATGAAAATCCGCTGTATATGGTGGAAGATGCCGGAGCTGCTGATTTAATTTCGGGCGGGCGATTGCAATTGGGCATCAGCAGAGGTTCGCCGGAACAAGTAATCGATGGGTGGCGCTATTTTGGATATGAACCGGCTGAAGGAGAAACAGATGCAGATATGGGACGCCGTAAAGCGTTGGAATTCCTGGATAAACTAAAAGGTGTTGGATTTGCTCAGCCTAATCCATACCCGATGTTTCCAAATCCGCCGGGCTTGTTGCGTTTGGAACCACACTCGGAAGGATTGCGGGAACGTATCTGGTGGGGAGCCGCTTCTAATGCTACAGCTGTTTGGGCGGCCGAAAACGGAATGTATCTTCAAAGTTCTACCTTGAAGTTTGATGAAAGCGGCAAGCCTTTTCATGTACAGCAAGCCGAACAGATCAGGTTGTATAAAGAAGCCTGGAAAAAAGCGGGACACCAGCGTGAACCGAGGGTTTCTGTAAGCCGGTCTATTTTTGCATTGGTAACCGATCAGGACCGCTATTTCTTTGGGCAGGAAGCCAATCGGGTAGATAAAATCGGAATGATTGAACAGGACAAACGCGCCATTTTCGGAAGAAGCTATGCTGCAGAACCAGATCAACTCATAAAAGAATTGGCGGAGGACGAAGCTATTCAGGAAGCAGATACGCTCCTTTTGACGATACCCAATACATTGGGAGTTGATTACAATGTACATGTACTGTCTTCTATTTTGAAGCATGTTGCACCCGGATTGGGTTGGCGTTAAACAAATAAGTAGAGATTACTTCCTTGATGCAAGTGGTTCGATATTGAAATCTGTCAAAAGTCAATTTTTCGAGATTTGCTGGGACATTTCAGTAGAAAGATGATTGAGCCTCATTGATAATCAATGCAAAGCAAAATTCAACTGTTAGGGCGCAATCCATTTAGATAATCTATTTACTTTAATAATCTTGGCGGTCAGCCCTAAGCAATCCTTCAATATGAAAAAAATAAGCGAAGCAAATTATATTGAGAACGTTTCAGAATTCATCACTTCTGTTCTTAGCAAGATTGCAACACTTGGAAGTGAAAAAGCTGTTTGGTTTAGAGGCGAGGGCTCTGAGAAATATAGTTTAGTACCGAACTTGTATAGGAGTACAAAAATGGACGAGAATCAGTACTGTCAAGACATTTTAAACCCAAAAAAAGTTTATCAAATTGAGCAAAACATTGACACAAGTTTTTATCGTAAGTCCACAATCTTTCTTGCAAATAAAGGAATTGCAAATACTCCATGGAATAGATACTTTTTGAAACAGCATTACGGTGTAAAAACTCGATTGCTCGACTGGACCGAAAATGCGTTATTCTCTTTATTTTTTGCAGTTAGTGATAGCAGGACAGGCGATCACAATGGAAAAGTATGGCTTCTTTCACCATGCAAACTGAACAACTACTCTTTATATAAATTACACCCAAGTGATAAAAAATTTTATGGTATTTTGACATGTGGCAAACTCGAAAAGAAAGGAGAGTTAATAAACAAGAAGGGAGAATTAAGAATATCTGAATGGCTGCGGAAGTATTATAGAATGGATTGTAGTGATAATGAAAAGATGTATCCGCTTGCGATTTATCCACTACATCTTGATGAAAGAATGGCTGCACAGCAAGCTTGCTTCACTTTGTTCGGCAATGTAGCAAGAGGCTTAGACTGCAATGACTCTTCACAGAAACTCCTTGATTGTATTTACATAAACTCGGAAAGTAAGCCTAAGATTTTAAGTGAATTAAGATCATTGGGAATATCTACCTATTCAATCTATCCTGATTTGGATGGACTTGGAAGAACTATAAATTATGACCATTCTAATGATATATTGCAGGCTCATGAGGACAACGAGCTTTCGAATTTGTTTAAAAGTATTAGTTCATGAAATGTATGCCGAACTGCTAATATCGCATTGCAAGCGGGCTGACAAATACAGGCTCAACTATTGTTTTTTCGGTAAGCTTTACTACTTTAGCCAAGCTAGCGGAATGCTATTCCCCCGCCTGACGGCAATGCAATAGCCGTTGGTCGAAACAAATAAACCACAATTAGAAATATGAGACAGATTTTAGAAATTGTATCAATTTTTTGCTGCTTAAAAGGATTTAGCCAAGAAGATTTTGTTATTCGCATCAATGATACCTTGATAAACGTAGAACTCGATAAGTCCTATAACGTAAATGTGAAAGGAACTAAGTTAAATTTTATGCTTAGCTCAAAAGACACGCTAACTTATACAAGTAGTTTTTATAGTTTTTTATATCCAAAAGCCTTCAGAGTTTCAAATTCTAAATTAGGTGCTGACATTGAACAGATATCTATTTTAACAGCTGAAGGTTCCGGCATGATAATTCAAAAATATGAGTCTCTTAATCCCACTGCCTTAAACGAAATGATGCTTACAGAAATGACTAAGGAAAGCATTAATTATGGATTTGTATTAAAGCGTTCTAATTACAAAAGAAAACTAAAGTCTGGTCAAGAAATTGAAGTTACCAAAGCTGAATTGCGGTATAAAGATGATGTAAATATATATGAAGTCGGGTCAGTTGGCAAGAAGGACGCCGGATTAATTATTATAACTATGAGAATGGATGAAGATAACGGTACTGACGGTCAAA
This sequence comes from uncultured Chitinophagaceae bacterium, assembly GCA_963695165.1. GTDB lineage: Bacteria > Bacteroidota > Bacteroidia > Chitinophagales > Chitinophagaceae > CAVOGF01. Next base: position 232,793 of record CAVOGF010000006.1, on the reverse strand, counting down.
AAGTTATAGACTTAATGTGGCAATCATTAAAGGTAAACTAAGAATTACTTCTCCCAACAATGCATCCTATGAATAATGGGAATAGAGAAAGACACATATTCTTTTTCTTTTCCGCAATGTCTCCTGAAAAGGCATGAGCGTAAGCAGGGACATTGCGGGCATTCGGAGCACAAAAGCTCATACAATTTCTTTACTTCAATCCATGCCTGTTCGCAAAACTATAGCAGAAAAGATGGAGCTATTTCATAACATTGCGATTAACAAAGTATTTGAAACATCTTTCGATGGGAAAGAATGTAGAACGGAAAAGCTCATTCAACAAAAGTTAGATATATCCATTTTAATCCATGCAAAGGAAATAGGCTGGTTGACTTACGGACGAAGTTGATACAAAGTTAGTCAACGACTCAGCTAACATGTGTAGGTTCCTTCCAAACCTTTAAGATTTATTTCTATTCAAAATATAGTGATAAATCTTTCAAGCTTCGGATAGATTTTTGCAAAAGGATAGGCAAAAACATGCCTTACTTTGTTGCTGGATTTATCGATTATAAATCTGAATGATGAAAATATTATTATTATTCGTTGATCGGCTTTTTCGGACCATGCAATGCGAAAGAATGAGCTATCAACAAATGAAAAGAGCATGCAACAGCAAAACATAATAGAGCTGGTGAGCAAGAACGATGTAGAGGGCGTAAAGAATGCGCTTGACAAAGGAGCGAACGTAAATACACAGGATAAAAATAAACGTTCCCTGCTTTTATTGGCAACGATCAATAAACAGGTAGAAATGGCTGAGCTGCTAGTAAAAAAACATGCGGATGTCAATTTGCAGGACGATATCCAGGACAGCCCCTTTCTTTATGCCGGTGCAAGCGGACAAACGGAATTAGTTAAGCTGTTTCTTGCCAACGGCGCCCGGTTTGATATTTTCAACAGGTATAACGGAACTGCATTGATCCCGGCCTGCGAACGTGGTCATGTTGAAACGGTAAAAGTGCTGGTAAATACCAGGGGCTTTCCCGTTAACCACGTAAATCGTTTGGGTTGGACAGCTTTGATGGAAGCTGTCGTTTTGGGTGACGGTAGCAAAAAGTACCAGGAAATTGTGCAGATACTCAAGGACGGTGGTGCAGATCTTGAAATACCGGATCATGAGGGCATCACGCCGCTACAACATGCCAAAAGCCGTGGCTTTGCTGAAATAGTAAAAATTTTATCGAAGTAAATCTTCTAAAATATCAAAATGGAAAATCAAAACATATCCTGAAAAACGTATTGCTGGCTATGCCTCCAAATGGGAGATGTCAAGAGCATTGGCGTTTGCAACAGTTTGTAATTTTATGCTATAACGTCAACAGCATAAAATTACAAACCTTTTAGAACACGAAAGAGTCTCCGCCAGTGGCTGGTTTCAATTGGAAGCAATAAACCAATGACTTGTTGAACAACAGCGCTTCGCGATTATTTTGCCGCGACAACCGCTGCCGAATGTCAGGGTTTTTCCATCGCTGCAACTCCCGAAGGAAGCTTCTGCGGCGTGGTCACAGGACCCAGGACGGTGATTTTTCCGTTTTTCACCTGCATGCGGTCAATAAAAACCACCCTCTCCTCTCCCGTTTCGGTTGTTCTTGCATGATAGACGCAGAACATTTCTTTGCCATCGGGCGAATAGGCGATACTATTATGTCCCGTTCCGGTTACCGTGCCGCCCTGGTCTGTATTTTTTTGCAGGACCGGATTGTCTGCCGCTTTTTTAAAAGGGCCAAGAGGAGAAACAGACGTGGCATATCCCACGGCATAATTCTTTCCGCCGAAATAATTGGCTGAATACATGATATAATACAATCCGTCCTTTTTAAAGGTAACGGAACCTTCCGTCCAGCGGCGGTTGACTTCACGGGATGTCACAGACCGGCTTTCCCATTCGGCCTGCTTATCATTGAGGTGCACAGGAGGCCGGAGCACCAACACCGGCTCGCCGATCACGCCGGAAAAATCCGGTTTAAGCTGAACGCCGTACACCCAGCTTTCTTCAATCTCTTTGAACCAGCCCTTTTCCCGGGCCCAGTCGGCTATTTCACTTTCCACCGGGTGCTTATAACAGGCACGCGAGTAATACAAATAAATCTTTCCATCAGTATCAAAAAAGACATTAGCATCAAGAATGGGATAGCCGGGATCAAACACCGGTTGGTTGGCAAGATCAATAAAAGGCCCCGTAGGCTTGTCTGCCACCGCCACACCAATGCGAAAGTTCTCTGCTTCATGGGTCGGGTTTACTTTCCATTGCGCACTGTAAAACAGATAAAATTTTCCGTTGACGGCATATACTTCCGGTGCCCAGTAAGCACCGCCCCAGGCAGCGGCGGGATCGCTCCAGCCATTGGGATTGTTGTGAAAGTAAACCTGACCTTCGTCCTTCCAGTTCACCAGGTCTTTTGAGGAAAAAGCCATAAATCCTTTATCTGCTCCGCCGCCTGTGCCGTACAGGTAGTACATGCCCTGTGCATACAGTACGTAAGGATCGCCCAGGCGCACAGGCAAGGGATTGGAAAAGGTGGTAGTGGCCGAAGTCTTCTTTATTTTTGTTTGTGCTGTTGCCGGTTGAAAGGCCAGACCGGTAAAAAGGAAAAACAGCAGCAGTGTTTTTGTCATAATATGAATGGGTTTCTGGCGCTAAATTAAGGCAACTTGTCTTAGCAGGCGTTTACCGTGAACACATTCTCTAATTATTCTAACATGTTGATAAGAAAATTGGTATTATACAGCTGCAAGCCATTAACCGATTTATTGAACCACGATACGCCTGAACCTATAGCAGACATCACCGATAATACGTTGATTTGTAGTCAACCTATTTGGGAAGAGGCAAAAGGCATAAACTGATTTATAGGAAGAAATAAAATGCAATCTCAATGTATTAACCTATCTTATATACTGAAAATGAACAAATAATAAAACATTTTCTTTGAGTCATCAAGCAGTCAAGGCACCCGCTAAAAGTTTCAATTCTTCTAAATTGGATACAGAAGTTGCATACAATAGGTTTGTTAAGCGGAAGTTTCTTACCAGATGAAGCAACCGAGCAATTAAGCACTTATTGCCGTCATCGTGCCAATCTTTTAGACAATGGAGCAGATACTACCCGTAAGATGCAGAAGTATTTAAGGCTGCTTAATTTAAGGCTTATATGGAACATGATAATAAAGAAGCAGCTCTACAACAACAAACATGGGGATGATTTCTTAGACCAAAAACGGAAAAGAAAAGTGCAGGAAATGAGAAAGCTTATTCATAAGTTTGATATAAAGACTAATGAATTAGGACTTCAATTTTAATAATTTGTAAAAGCGTTAGGCAGAATAACTCAACTATATTGTATATATTTATGATGTAACTACTTGCCATGCGAAACTTCCTACTACTAATTGCATTGATCTCCACTTCTACATTATTTGCACAAAATGAGCTCAAAACTGGTACTAAAGCGCCAGAAATCAAATTCGATAAGTCTTTCACAGCGAGTTACAAATTGCCAACCGATAAGCCAATAATACTGGACTTTTGGGCTACGTGGTGCGGCCCCTGTGTAGCAGGGTTGATGGAGTCCAACGAATTGATTGATAAATACAGAGACAAATTCGAGTTTGTTGCCATTACTGATTCTTCGTCTGCTAATATCGAAAAGCTAGTACGAGCAAAAGATTTCAAGCATAAATTCCTATTAAACAGAGATGGTTCTGTATTTACAAGCTTTGGGGTTGAAGGTATCCCTTATGCTTTTATCATTGAAAATGGCGTGATCCGGTGGGGCGGGTACGCTAGAAATTTAAATGCCACTTTTTTAGACAAGTATTTGGCTGGTAATAGCAATGAAATTACCCAAAATAAACAAATTGTTGAAGCAGTTACATCTGCAATACCAGAAAAAGAAACTAAGTCCATGGGATCTTACCAGTTTTCAATATCTGAAGGTAAGTCCGACAAAACTGAGTACTCATACATCACTAAATTCAGTAAAGACACTTGTACATTTATTGCAAATAACCGGCCCTTAGATGAAGTTCTGTCAGTATTGCATGATCACCAGTTTCGTGTAATTAATAGGATGCAAACAGCCCCAATATTAGATAAAAGAATTTCTGTTTTCCTGTCTGCAAAAGGTTTGGAGCCAATACTAGCCAAAGAGATTATTCTGAAGAATATCGGTGACTTGTACGGCATCAATGCTTATTTCCGAACTGTAGATACAACAGCTTGGAAACTAACTGTCATTGATAGAGAGAAATTGCTAAAGGCGAAAACTGATTTAGAAGGCAATAATCATATAGCTGGACAGTACTCCAATGATGTCAAGACAGATGGTTATATGACTGCATTAAATCACAACATAGATCAACTGGTTCTAACTATAGAAATGCACATGAAGCAAGTAGTATTTCAAGATAGTTCAGATAAAACAGGATATGACTTCATAAAAGTTGGCTCAAAAACATTTGAAGAGTTTAGTTCCAATATGCTAAATATGTATGGTATTGAATTGCGTCCGGGTAAACAGGCGTTGACTTACCTCGTCATAGAATACAAGGGCAATAAAGAAGATTTGACGAAGGTAGATTGACGGAGAGCAATGCCGCTAACAGGCGCTCCTATGTAAGGGAATTAGAGAAAGAAATTAACCAAGTATATATTCTTTTGAAATTGAGGGGATAAATTTTTTTTTATCCCTTCGCAAGATTTTGTTTGGCATAACAAAAATAATTGATCAGCCGCTTTTTTGCAAGCAGTTTTAATTATCCATTACCAGCATCCTATGAGTAGATTACCAGCTGCGGTAACAACAAGCCTCTGTGATTAAATAGATAAATGTTTTCTCTTTTTAGAAGAGAAAAACAACCGGCTACAGACTTTATATAGTCAAGATTTCGCTGATTGATTATGTGGCGACGACAACACATGTTTTGTAGTCCGGTTGCAGTAATTTAATCAATAGTATTTCCATCATTTCTTATCTTTTAAATTCGTATTTTTTAGCATTGGACGATCGGAATCGAGACTTCACTATTGCCTCCTCAAGTCATACCCTAACTGTTGGCAAATCCCAATCGTCCTACATTGTGATATAATTAAAATTTAAATCCTAATGCTGTCCCTACAAAAAAACCGTCCTTGTGCTGAGGTATTACATCGTTAATAAAACTACCGGTTTTAAAATATTGTATCCCAATATTATAACTCAAAAAATCGATAATATGCCATGACATGGTGCTCATGTAGGCCGTTCCAATGTATCTTTCTCTTGAATCAGATGAGGATATTCCAAACGCACCATTTGGGCCATAAATACCATCTTCCGTAGAACAACGCCAATTAAACACCACTTCCATAGTGAGTTCAATATTTTTACCGGGATTCCAGGCGAAGTTGGGATGAATAGACATTAGATTTGCGGGACCAACCTGAGGATTCATCCCGAAATACCCGCCATTCGGATACATCGCGTTAAAGGTGCCCAATTTACCGTCTCCTTTGATTTTATCACCAGAAATATAGTCGCTCCGTAGCTTTATGGCTGGTGATCCTTTTGTGTATTCAAACTTATAACCAATTTCCGAAGAAACCGCTGAAGCACTGATTTTATCTAAGCCAAATTTTCCGAATTGATAACCTGCTTCAAAATTGTAAACAAATCCGACACCATTCCTCCAAAATCTAGCGCCAACAGTATGTCGGGATTCATTTGCTACCCCCTTATTAAATTTAGCATTAACACGATTAATGCCGAGGTAATAAAAATCAAAATTTAAGCGTTTCGGAGTAATATAAGTGCTGTACATCCCCCACAAATTGGGCTTATAGCTGGAGTTATTATCGACAGCTCCAGTATTCACAATAGCATCTGCCATGACAAAACCATCAACTTTCAAATGGGGTGATGTGTAAAAAACCTTAACCCCATCAAAGTACAAGCGGAGGTTGGGACCATCCCTTACATCAATCAAACGGCCGCTGCCGTATCGGATCTCCTGCCTTCCCAAACGCAGCTTGAGAGTTCTATCCTGTTTTTCATAAGGAATAACATCCACAAAAAGGTTTTGTACGTTTAGTTGATCTTCATCAATGCCACGAGGCCCGTTCTTACGACCATCTTCCAAACCGCTACGCAATTGTCCAAAAAAGCGAACCCGCTTGCCCAAATGTAAATCAGCATGGGCATGGTAGCGTTGAAGCAAAAAAACGTCTCTGCCTACACCTGTTTCTCCCCAGTCTTCATTAACGGCATAATTCAATTCTTCCCGCACTTCGCCGCCCAGGGAAAGATAAAAATCACCGTTTGGGGTAAAAGGAATATATTTTATCCTATTGTAAAAAGTACCAACACTGTCTTTCAACGCAGAATAATCTTCGTCATAACGCATCAGCTTAAACTGTTGAGCGTAAGAAAACTGCGCTGCGCACAGCATTGCCCCCAATACGATATTTTTAAGTTTCATTTGCTGAACTTTTTAAAGAAATAACTGTCTAACATTTTCCAGCACCTGGAAATAAAATCACCAGATAAGATAAACTATACATAAAGGGTCCGTCTTTTACCAAAGCTGCATCGTGAAAATGCAACACAAAATATCCTGTAAGCATTACGGCAAGTATGGGGAGGCTGATAGTCTTGTAAAAAGTCCCAAGATGACCAATACGGGAAAAAAATATTTGAAGAAATTGCAAATATATAATTCAAAGCTTCGGATAAATGCGAGGGATTGGGCACTTGCTCCGCTTCTGCTACACCAATGCCTATTTTCTTCAGACCGTGTGCAAAGATGATTTCTACCGACAACAACACCGGGAAACCCAAGTAAACTCTGTATGATAAAACGCATCAGATGGACAGGAATTAATAATCATGTGAATATTTTTTTTCATTGCTTTGCTGGTTTATTTAATGCTTATCTTTTCTGATAACCACCGAAATATTTCACAGGACTCCAGTCAGGAAGTACTGGAAGTACGGCTGGAGCCACATTGCTGTACTCTTTATCGCCATATACTACTTTGCCATCTACAAAGGTTAGTTTACTTGTAATGTTTTTGATTTCTTCTTCCGAAACTGTAAAATAATCTTTGTCCAGAATCACCAAATCGGCATAATAACCTGGCTCTATTTTACCTTTCTTCTCTTCCTTGATTAGTTCATATCCCTTATGAGTCGCCAATCGTAATGCAGTTGTTCTGTCCAATGCATTCTCCTGTGCCATTACCTGGCTACCTCCAATAGTTTTACCTGTGGTAATCCAATAAAGAGCCACCCAAGGGTTGTAAGAAGCTACACGTGTTCCGTCTGTTCCTAATCCTACAGGGATTCCCAATTCCAACATTCTTTTCACGGGAGGAGAAGCCAATGCCGGATTTTTACCGTAGCGCTGTACAAAACTTTCTCCCTGATATGCCATTCTATGCTGGATAGCAACACCACCACCAAGCGCTTTTATACGTTGCAGATTTTCCTCGCTTACCGTTTCCGCATGGTCAAAGAACCAAACCAATTCATTAAGCGGAGTTTCTTCGTTTACATCTTCAATTACATTCAAAAATCGTCCAATGCTTTCATTGTACGTGGCGTGTAGCCGAAAAGGCCAACGATTGTTTACCAGTATTTTGATTACGCTTTTCAACTGAGACTCCATCGCGGGAGAGAGTTCTGGTCTGGAAAACAAAAAATTCTCAAAATCAGCAGCATCTCCGACAAGATTCTCTCCGCCCCCCTCTACATAATAATCTACTTTATCAGCAGGTTTTTCGGCATGCAGCTCAACCATACCAGTCCATCGTTCATAATCTTCAGGTTCAGAACCCTTTTTTTGTGCGAATAAAAAGTAAGGCAAACGAACTGTAATCTTTCCTTGATTGTTCAATTCGTCTGTTATACTGTAATCGTCAGGGAAATTTTGAAAACCACCGCCTGCATCCATTACACCCGTCACCCCAAGCCGATTCATTTCACTCATAAACTGAATGGTGGAATTTATTTCTTCTTCTCTAGTCAGGTTGGGTAATTTAGCTAACGTGGAATATAGGATGAATGCATTAGGCTCAGCGACTAATAAACCAGTCGGGTTTCCATTACTTTCTTTATGGATTAATCCTTCCGGAGGATTGGGTGTATCACCTGTAATGTTCAGTTTCTTCAGACCGGCCTGGTTCAACCAAGCTTTTCCGTAAAGGTAAAGAATGAATGCAGGTACATTTCCAGTAGCGTCATTGATTTCCTCGATAGTAGGAAGTCTTTTTTCTTCAAACTGATATTCGTTCCATCCACCTACGACACGCACCCATTGTCCTTCCGGTGTACGTTGTGCTTGCTCTTTTAGCATTTCTAAAGCTCTTTTTAGTGATGTTACTCCATCCCAACGCAACTCGGTATTATAGAAACGACCTCCCCGAATCACATGCATATGGCTGTCGAACAATCCGGGAATCACACGGTTTCCTTGGGCATCGATAACCCTTGTCTTGGTTCCTTTCAGCTTTAGGATTTGTGCATTGGTACCAGTTCGCAGAATTTTGTTTCCAGAAATGGCTATTGCCTGTACTTCGGTGTTTTTATTATCCAAAGTGGAAATTTTACCATTTGTAATGATAAGATCTGCGTTTTGTGCATGTACCAATGATGCTCCTAGTAGGAGAGCACTCAATATTATATTGTTAATTATTTTCATCCTTGACAAGTAATTTAAAAAGGCAGGACATTATTATCCTGCCTTTAGATTATTACAATATTTCTTAGTGTTTCAACATTTCCCGAGCATATTGAACGCCGATTCCGTATGCTCCACCGTATTTAACAACCAAATCATTAACCGGCTTGTATGTTTCCTGACGAGCCCAGTCTCTTTGTAATTCCAGTAAATATTGTAGAGAAGTGATTGGTTTTGCTCCTGCCTGAACCATACGTGTTACAGATTGGTCGTGAGCTTCTTTAGAAACATCTCCTGAAGCATCGGTAATTACATAAACCTCATATCCTTCATCCAATGCTGATAACACAGGACCTACGATACAAACACTTGTCCATAAACCTGCCATTACGATTTTCTTTTTGCCTTTTCCTGTGATGGCTTTGTGTGCATTTACATCCTCCCAGGTATTCATGGTAGTTCTATCAATATAACCAGAAGTTGATTCAGGATAAAATTCTTGAATTTCTGGAAACACTGGCCCGCTGAATGATTTCTCAGCAACAGTGGTAACAACAGTAGGAACTTTGAAGATTTTAGAGGCACCGGTTACAAGTCCGACATTATTTCTTAGTTCCGTTGTAGAAATGCTGTGTGTTGCAAATGCCATTTGACCTTCGTGATCGATCAATAGTAACGAATGATTAGTTGGGTTTAATAATCCAGGGCTTGGTTTTTGAGCGTATGAGGTAATCGATGCCAAACCTAATGCGAATGATAAGATAAATTTTTTCATTTTTTTTATATTTAAATTGTTAGTAATTATTCTTTGATTAATTGTACTTCTGCTGCTAATTTGATGTCTTCTCCTACCAAAACACCACCAGTTTCCAGCGAAGTATTCCATGTTAATCCAAAATCTTTCCGATTGATTTTTCCCGATAAAGAAATTCCTGCTTTTGTGTTACCCCAGGGATCTTTCATCAATCCGCTGTATTCTACTTCTAAGGTTACGTTTTGGGTTACATCTTTTATTGTAAGATCACCTGAGACTTCGAACTGACCTTCATTAATTTTCAAGATCCCGGTTGATTTAAAAGAAATCTTAGGGAAGCTATCAACATCAAAAAAGTCTGCACTCCTCAGATGGTTATCGCGATCCATGTTATTTGTGTCAATGGAGCTAACATTAGCAGAAAATGAAACAACTGAAGTTTCAAACTGATCATCATCATTTTCGATGATCGCCTGAAAGTCGTTGAACTTTCCGGAGACATTGGTAAACATCATATGTTTTACCTTAAATCCTATTTCGGAATGTGAAGGGTCTATCGACCAAATTGATTTTGCCATTTTTAAATTTTAATTAATTGATTATTTTTTCAACTATAATGTCATAGGAACATCCATCAAAAGGATTTCGGTATCAGCGGATTTCGATTTGATTTTCAGGTTCTTAATATCCCAGATTCCAAAGCCATCACGAGCTTCAAGTGCTTGTTCTTCTATTTCGGCACTACCTTTCAGTATGAAAGCATAAACACCATTTTTGTCGCTCTTTACCTGATAATCGGTTTCAATGCCGTTTTCGAAATTCCCCAAATGGAACCAGGCGTTTTGATGAATCCATACACCTTCATCGTCAGGATCAGGGGATAAAACCTGCTGAAATTTGTTATGTCTCTGTTTTACATCCAAGCTAATCTGGTCGTATCTTGGGCTAACGTTCCGTTGATTGGGATATACCCATATCTGAAGGAATTTTACTAATCGATCCGTGTTCTTATTATATTCACGATGCGTAATCCCGGTTCCAGCACTCATCGCCTGAATGTCGCCGTTCTTGATAACGGTTTCATTTCCCATGCTGTCCTTATGTTCAAGATCACCTTCCAGAGGGATACTGATGATTTCCATGTTGTCATGAGGATGGTTTACCAAAACCTCTTCCTGCTTCCACCTTATCATCGTTCAAAACACGTAAAACACCAAAGTGCATTCTTTCGGGTTATGATAATTGGCAAAAGCTAAATGTATGGTAACTTTCTAACCATCCGTGATTCGATTTACCTCTTGATTCTGCTTTGTGAAAAACGCTATTTTCCATTTTTTTTGTTTTTGTATTGGGTATATGATTTATCTGATAGAATTCCACTTCCATGAAATCCATCTATATTGTTTTTATAACATTTCCTGATTTAACTGTCGCTGCAACCTTTCCCGTTCCCAGCATTCCGTTCTTTAAAAACCGAGCTCTCCGTTGCTTATCGATTTAACATTACAAAGTTGCAGGTTCTAAAACTCCTATTCATTTAACTAGTTAAAGAACGTACTGAAAATGATTGAATTATATATATTGAGGATTTTCGGTAGATCAATTCCAATGGTTCCATGATCCAGCAACCAGTATGGGGTTGCAGTCCATACTGCTACTAAGTTTTAAGCCTTTTACCTGTTATTTTATTCTTATGAGCTCTAAGCTCGACTAGGGTAGTAATGTAAGATCAGGGCGTGCGCGGTGGAACCAAAGGATACCTTTAGATAAAAGGTAACTCCAGAGGTTATTGCAAAGTATTTGTTGAAAACTAAAATTGAATAATGAACTAGCTCCGCATTTTGTTCACCCGAGGAATCACTTCTGTCCCAATTAGTTCTATGGAACGTAAAAGCTGTTCATGAGTAAGCCCTGCATTATCCATTTGAAAAGTAAAGCGGTCAACACCACCTAAAGCCTCGCTATGTCTCAATAATTTTGCTGCCACCTGTTCAGGACCACCAAGGACCAGCACACCCTTCGGGGCGGCTAAAGCATCGAACCCGGCTTTGGTTACCGGAGGCCATCCACGTTCCTTGCCAGCCTTAGTCCAGAGTTCGGCATAACCGGGATAATAATCCTCAATGGCCTGCTCATCTGGTCGCTGCTACATAACCAGGCGAATGCAAGCCAACCTTCAGTTGTTCCGGTGCGAAGCCAGCCTTTTTCCCAACCTCTCTATATAGATCGATCAGCGGACGAAAGTGTGCTGTTTCTCCACCTATAACTGCAACCATTAGTGGTAACCCCAAAGCGCCGGCTCTTGCAAATGATTCTGGAGTACCACCCACACCCAGCCAGACAGGAAGTTTCTCTTGAATGGCTCTGGGATAGACGGGCTGCTTTTCCAATGCTGGTCTAAATTTTCCGGACCAGGTAACGAATTCATGTTCACGGATTTTTAAAAAAAGTTCCAATTTTTCCTGGAATAACTCATCATAATTTTTCAAGTTATATCCAAAGAGCGGATAAGCTTCTATTGCAGATCCTCTTCCAACAACCAGCTCAGCTCGCCCCTTGGATATTAAATCCAGGGTTGCAAAGCTCTGATAAACCCTTACAGGATCCGATGTACTTAATACCGTAACAGCACTGGTTAAGCGTATGTTTTTCGTCTTTGCCGCCGCAGCAGCAAGTATTACCGCAGGAGCGGAGTCCAAAAACTCTTTCTTATGGTGCTCACCAATACCATAAATAGCAAGCCCTGCTTGATCAGCTTGAACAATCCTGTCAAGCAACTGCTCCATGGCATCAACACTTCTCAGGGTCTTACTCCCGTACATGGCGGATGCGAAACTATCAATTCCTATTTCCATTTTTTATGTTTTGACTGAATACAATATTATTTTTCCAGACTTCATATAGTTTAAGAAAGAGCGTTTGGAGCAGGAGGACCTCCTGCGGGTTTGCTTTTATCATTCGGTAAGGGCACAAATTCTTCATTATCCATTGGTGGCAAAATAATACGACCTTGCTTCCAATCCTCTTTAGCTTGTTCAATTCTATCTTTTCTACTGGAGACGAAATTCCACCAAATGTGCCGAGCTCCGGGATGTTCTCCACCAAGCATCATCAAGGTGCTTGGTTCTTTTGCTAAAATCAATGGATCAACTCCTTTTGTAAATACCATTAACTGTCCAGCCTTATAAGTATTCCCATTTACTTCAACACTACCCCTAACAATGTATGCACCTCTTTCGCTGTGTCCATGAGGTAAACCGAAACGTGCCCCTTGCTCCAACATGACATGCACATAAAACAAGGGAGAATGTGTCTTTACCTTACTTTTCAAGCCATAAGCATCTCCTGCAATTAAACGCATCCATACCCCGGTATCCGTAAAAACAGGTAACTGCTCTGGCTTATAATTCATAAAAGACGGTTCACTTTCTTCATCCTTTTCGGGAAGTGCTACCCAGGTTTGTATCATTTCCAGTTCGCCTCCCGCCAGCATCGCCGGATCTTCAAAGCGTTCACTATGTGTAATACCTTTCCCGGCCGTCATCCAATTTACCTCACCCGGTTTTATCTCCTGCTCCACTCCCAGACTATCTCTATGAGTCACTTTGCCGCTGAATAAATAGCTTACTGTGGATAGGCCGATATGTGGATGTGGCAATACATCAAGAGCACTCGTAGCTCCTGTAGGTATATTTAACGGACCGCCGTGATCCATAAAAATAAACGGTCCCACCATTCTGCGAAGCTGATAGGGAAGGATTCGTTTCACTGCAAAACCTGCGGAAATTTCAGCACGTCTTGCCTCTATAATAATATCAAGCATAATAAATATTTTAATAAAAATCTCTTTTTAAAACATCTCAAGTAATCGCTAATACAGGTTCCATTTCAAGCTCTGGAAGTGTCCATCCGCTGCGGCAATCACTGTATAACACAGTGAGTTGCGAACCTCTTATTTTATTTTTTCAGGTTTCCAACCACTCCCCAAACTTGCCTTCCCTGAAATCCTTAAAGGCTTGCTTTATTTGTTCTTCGGTATTCATCACGAAAGGCCCCTTTGCGGCAATTGGCTCTCTTAGCGGTTTTCCCGCTATCACAACACAAACCAGTGGTTCAGTAGCATGTAATTCCACTTCACTGGAGTTGTCAACAGATGGTGTAAGCCAAAGAACATCGTTCTTTTTACCTGTTACTTTATTAGACCCAAAAATACCGGCGCCTTCAATGACATAAATAAAGCCATTAAAGTCAGGCGGAAAATCCTGAATAACGCTGTGCCCGGACTGTAACGTAATTTCAACCATCGTAACAGGTGTATAGTTTTTTGTATGTGATTTAACTGCTCCCGAAGATCCGGAAATCACTTTTATATCAGCCCCATTTTCTTTGCGTACGGGTGCCGTTGCGTTGACGATTTCCTGATACCTAGGCTCGACCATTTTGTGTTCTCTTGGCAAGTTGACCCATAACTGAAGTAAATGTGCAGAACCGCCTTCTGAAGCCTCTTCAATATGCAAGATACCTTTACCTGCTGTCATCCATTGTGCATCTCCTTTTCTTAGTTCCCCTTCGTTTCCCTGATTATCCCTATGCCTAAGTACGCCATCGATCATATAAGTTACCGTTTCGATTCCTCTGTGGGGGTGATGATCAAATGCTCCTTTTTTGATGGTGTCTTCCGCCATAACCAGAAAGGGATCAAACCTGGTCCACTGATCGCTGGGAAGAAGCAAGATTTTGCTTGTGTACAAATGTGTCTCGCTGTGGTATGACAGACCACTTGTTTTGAATTTCTCGCTTGATCATATTCTTATTTTTAAGATGTTATATTAAACCGCTGTATTCCCACTATCTATCACCATTTCTGAACCGGTAGTATAGGTTGATTCATCAGATGCCATCCATAATATTTTATCTAGATGAGAGCCTTTTCCTAATCGTACTTACGAAAGCAGGCGATACACCAAGATAAGATGCTATATAATATTGTGGTACTCTAAGGGGAACTGACGGATATGTTTTGATAAATTCAAGATACCGGTCCGTGGCAGTTTTTGAAATGGTATCAACCAATCTATTTTGGAAAACAGATAAGTTTCTTTGTACCAACAAACGAAATGTTCTTTCTAATTTGGGTATTTTAGCAAGTAATTTTTCTTTGGCTTCTAGCGTAAATACATACATCTCCGTATCTTCTATTGTTTCAATAGAAAAAATAGAAGGTGTTTTTTCGTAAAACGAACCTACGTCGCTTACCCAACAGTCTTCCACAGCAAAGGATAAAGTAACTTCACACCCGTTCTCATTTACATAATAAATACGTACACAGCCTTTCTTAATAAAGCCTTCAAACTTGCATACTTCACCTTCCCGAAGCATAATTGTTCTTCTAGGTATCGATTTACAAACCAACATGCTTGTAAAGAACGATTGTTCTTCTTCCGTGAGGGTAGTAAATTTAGATATGTTTTTTAAAATCATTGTATACATAATCCTCTCCATTTTTAAGACGTAATCAGACCTTATACTTCCAGAAAATCGTCTCGGTGTTTTTGTAAACACGCTTTTACACGTTGTGTATCGCCTACCAGCCATACTATATCATTAGCAAATATTATTTCTGATGAATTCGGATTTAGAAAACGGTTTCCGTTTCTTTCAATACCTACTACATGGCTATGCAAATCTTTTCGGATACCGGAGTTTTTTATCGTTTTACCGGAATAAGGATTGGTTTGCGTAATCTGAGCCTTAATAAGTTTTACTTTCACCAGCTTTTTAAAACTAAACTCTAGTTCTAAGCTTAACTCCTAGAGAAGAATGTGTTTCACAGGTCTAATCCAGGGAAAAGCTGATATACTTCATTTTTCAATAAGCCACTGCCACCGCCGTAATGCTCGATGACTTTTGTTGGTATTCCTGTTTCTTTTATATATGCTTTCACTCTATTCTCGAACGTTTGATCCAAACCTGCACTGAGCAAAAGAATATCAACATTATGTTTGTCCAGGTATTCGTAACTGAAAGCTTCATTATTTAATGTTTCCGCAAACCATCCGTCATTATTTTCAATCACTCTTTTTAGGGTATGAAGAATTTCTTCATTTTTACCAATAACCAAAAACCGTAGTTCTTTCATTTTATTAATTCTGTTGAGATCTTGATGTTGCCTTTAAGTAATTTCGATATTGGACAACTCTCCGCAACTTTTAATAATCTCTCTTGTAATCCCAGATCCTGTTGGCCTGGAAATATGATTGTTCTCTCAATGTATGCGACTGTTGCTTTATTTTCTATTTTATAGCAAATATTAGCCTCAACTTCGATATCTGAAATGGTTAAGTCTTTATGATCAATATACATCCTAAGAGTTGCTAATGTACATCCGACCAAAGAAGACAGCAAAAGAGTGAAAGGGTCTGGCCCCAAATCTTTTCCTCCTATTTTTTCAGGTTCATCAATAATGAATACTCCATTTCTCCAATGAATAGCCGACCTGAATTTCTGGAGTCCAATCGTTCCTTTTACAGGCTTTTCTAACATATACTTCATTACAGAATATTCGTTAAGCTCTTTTTTAACCAGACATCTGCGTATTCCTCAGGATGACTTTTGAATTGTGCCAGAACATAAGGGCATAGCGGTATGATCCTCAAATTATTCTCCCTGGCATAACTCACCAACTGATTCAGCAGTTGTTTTGCAAAACCTCTTCCTGCGTACTCAGAATTTACTTCTGTATGAAACACCCGAAGCTTTCTGTCTTCAACAGAAATCTCCATCTTTCCAGCTATTTTACCCTCTGAAAACAGTTGTACTTCACCATTAATACTATCGTCTTTAAAAACTACCCTTGTATTCTCCATTATTCATTATTTGTTGATTCAATTATTTTTTTATACTTAGTGCTCCCGATGGGCATTTGGCAATCTGATCCCTGAGTTCCTGTGTAGTCGCATTCCCGGCTTTTATCCACGGCCGGGCTTTGGGATCATATACCTTTGATAAAGTCCTTACACAAACTCCTGCATGAATGCATAATTTAGGTTGCCAAACAATTGCAATTTCTCCGTTTTGATATTCCTGCTTTTCCATAATATTTCATTTGAAGTTGGTTCTTTCATTTTAAAGTGATGATGTGTATAAATCATGTGATGTAAGGATATATTATGATTCAGACGTGTGTGGGAGGTTCAACAACCACTTGCACTCCCGGCTCTATATTCAGTCACATAATCTGTAGTAGGAATGGCAGTACGTTTACTTTTGCAAGAAGATCAGCAATTCCGAGTTGAACTTTTCTAATTCTTCGTAAAACAAACCGTGGCCACTATTTTCAAATTTTACTACGTAAGAGTTTTTAATTCCCTGATGCATTTGTTCTGCCAAGGCAAACTCACAAATAACATCTTTGGTTCCGTGGAAAATTGCTGTAGGGATATTAATCTTTGGAAGCTCACTTCGTAGATCGGTGTCTCTCAAAGCAATCAAGCTTTGTATCGTAGCGTATGGAGATGCCTCTAAATTAATACCGCCTAACCAATTGGCAATACCTGCTGGCAGAGCGGTTTCACTTGCTCCGAATATCTTACCGAAATTTTCCAAGAGCTGTGGCCTGTTAATCTTGCTCAATGCAATCAGATCATTTACTGCTTCTTTGGTAAAGCCATAGTTATAATCGTTTTGCTTGGTCCAGACTGGTGCTGCTGCACCGAATAATGCAAGTTTCCTAATCCTGGAACTGCCGTATTTTGCAACATAAAGTATGGATATGGCACCTCCCATCGAGAATCCACCCAATGTTGCATCTTTAATATCCAGTTTGTCCAATACTACTTTGATGTCTTTGGCATACACATCATAGTTATAAACACCATAAGGTTTGTCAGATTTTCCAAAACCACGCAGTGTAATGCCTATTACCCTGTAGCCTTCATCTACTAAACATTGGTACTGATACTCATACATCGCATCGCTCAATGGCCATCCATGTATTAATACTACCGGATTTCCATGGCCTAAGTCGGTTATGTGTAGTTTGATATCTTTTTCTACCTTGATGTACTCTTTCCGTCCTAAAAAAGTCACTTTGTTTTTTGTTACTGCATTGTTTGCAGCATCAACAGAAGTCGTTAGAACCATAATTATTATTATTTATTTGCGGCCGAATCATATCCAAATTGAATACCTGCAGTACCTCCAGTTTCTATAAATAACTTCAAAAAGCCCTTTACAGTCTCTGCCCTGCTCCAATCCCGTTGCAATTCACAGAAAAGTTGAACTGTACTGATTGATATTGCACCGGCATTTTCTAAACGTCTGATTGCTATATCATGTGCTTCTTTTGACGTTCCACCAACTGCATCTACTATCATATACACTTCATAACCTTCCTTTAATGCATCCAATGCCGGGAAAGAAAGGCATGCCTCTGTCCATAGTGCAGTTATAATAAGTTTCTTTCTGCCTGTTCCTTTAACGGCTTCAACAAATTCTTTATCTTCCCAGGAATTTATTGAAGTTCTGTCTATCGAAGGAATCCCATCCAGGTGTCTTTTTATTTGTGGAATAGTTTCATGATTAAGTCCTGTTTTTACGTTAACCGTAGATAAAACAATTGGCATACCGTATAATTTTGCAGCTTCTATCGTTCCGCGAATATTATTAATTAATAATTGTCTATCCATTGATGCGATGGAATTAATCTGTGGTGGTTGATAATCTATAATGATTAACACTGCATTGTCTGCTGTAAGCAAGTGATCTGATTGTTTGTCACGAATTGGTAAACTACTCATAGTTTCGATTTTTTAATGATTTTATTAAATTTTTCAATGACTTTATTAAGTAGTTGGGGTTGCTAATAGCTGTAGTTCCCAAGCTAAAGCAACACCACTTGCTCCGCCATGATCAAATAGTAGATCAGACAACTTACCAGCTGTTTCAGTACGAGCCCAGTCACGTTGCCACTCCGCTAAACACTCCAGCCAATTCATTGGTACAATACCTGCTGAACCATACGGCGTACAGCCATATCATGGGCTTCTGCCTTACGCCAACCACTGGCATCTGTAACGACAAATACATCGTAACCTTCACCAACCGCCTGAATTGCTGGCATAGCAACGCATATTTCGGTCAAGAAACCTGCAAGAATCAGCTGCTTACGACCACTTTTTTTGACTAGATCTGTAACTTGTGGATCTTGCCAAGTATTAATAAACGTTCTATTGATTGGTTTTTGATCAGGAAACACATTTTGAAGACCTTTAATAATATAACCGCCTCGCTCTTCAATTACTGTAGTAAGAATAGTGGGTACACCAAAGACCTTTGCCGCTTTCGCAAGACCAACGACATTATTGATAATCATTGTTGGTTCATGACTGTTCAGATTAGTAAACTGAAAAGGTTGGTGATCAATTAATACAACGATACTATCTTCAGGCCGAAGTAGACCCTGAATACCTGTTTTAGGAAATTTTTCCATTGCTTTTTTAGTTCTATTTTATTAAAAAGTTAATAACTCAAAATTGCATCAAGGAAAAAATAAAAACGTAGACATATGACGAAAAATAATATCGACATATATCTACGAAACATAAAAAAGCTAGAGATACAGCTTACTTTATAATCGTTTTTTTACGCACGCGTCTTAGCGTATCTTTTGTAATCCCTAAGTTAGAATGGAATAAAATGGCTAAAAAAAACCTTCTTCGGAAATTATAGTATATATTGTTAATATAATGAAGTAGTAGATGCATGTGAATGAATTAGAATATTCGATTTTGTGTTTTATTTTTTTCCTTCTGATAAAGTCTCACCTCTACTACAATATCCGGAAAGTGATTTAAACTTTTTACCAAATGATAAATAAACTGTTCACAATAAATATTATTTTTTGCCCATGAAAGAGCTTATTGATTACATTCTACAGTTTGGTGATTTGAACAAACAGCAAACCGACCTCATTATTAGCAAAGCGAAAACGCTTGAACTTCTTAAAAACGAATATCTTTCCGAAGCTGGAAAAATACCGAGATACGTTGGTTTTGTTCTTGAGGGAATATTCCGTTTTTGTTATTACGACAATAAAGGCGAAGAAATCACCCATTACTTCATTTACGAAAATAGTTTTGTTGCAGACTATCCAAGGTTTGAAGCACAGGTGGTGGCTTCCGAATATGTGCAGGCCGTTACCGATTGTAAGCTGCTCATTTTTTCCAAAAAAGATTGGGATGAAATTTCAAATACGATCCTTGATTGGGATGTCATATCAGCCAAGATAGAAAAAAAATGTTTGATCAATTCAATAGAAAAAAGAAGTCCTCTGGTATCCGAAGATGCCACCACCCGTTACTTATCCTTCATTCAAGAATTTCCGAATCTTGTCAATCGTGTTCCGCTTTCTTATGTTGCGTCTTATCTGGGAATTACACAGCAATCGTTGAGTAGAATACGAAAAAACATCCGCTAAAATCACTTTTTACCAAATGGTAAATGGATTGGGTTTATAAACGTAAGATCTTTGTGTCATTATTAATTTAAACAGATAAGATAATGAGCAAAAAAGTAGTATTAATTACAGGGACAAATAGTGGATTCGGATGGCTTACAGCCCATAGTGTCGCTGCTTTGGGACACAAAGTTTATGCTGCAATGCGGGACACCAATGGAAAGAATGCTGAGAAAGCAAAAGCCCTGTCACAGGTAGAAAACGTAACGGTTCTGGACGTTAGCCTGACTGATGAAACCAGCGTAAAAAATGCTTTTGACACTATCCTGTCGAAAGAAGGTACCATCGATGTTTTGGTAAACAACGCTGGAACTGGGATGACGGGAGTGGCTGAAAGCTATTCTGTCGCAGATGTTCAGGAAATGTTTGATGTGAACGTTATCGCCCCCTGGAGATTGATGAAATCGGCATTGCCAACGATGAGAAAACAAGCCGAAGGATTGATTATTAACGTAACTAGTGGTTTTGGAACATTCTCATTTCCTTTTTCAGCAGTTTACGGAGCTTCAAAATTTGGCTTGGAAGGACTGAGTGAAGGTTTGCATTATGAGGTTAGACCTTTAGGAGTTGACGTGGCCATTTTGCAACCAGGAGCTTTCCCTACCGAGATGTCCCTAAAAGCAAGAGCTGCTTCTGACACGTCCGTAAATGCGGGCTACGAGGCTATAGCTGTATTCCCGGAAAAAATGGTAAATGCCATTGGTCAACTGTTTGAAACTGCGAATCCTAATCCGCAGGATGTTGCCGATGCAGTGGTCAACCTCATCAATCTACCTAAAGGACAAAGACCATTGAGAACGGTTGTTGACCCAACGACAGGACAATTTGTCAAAGCGGCAAATGATGCAGTACAAGTTGAATACGCAAAAACGTTAACTGCTTATGGAATGGAGGGTCTTTTAGTCTAAAAGAACTGCTGTCTGAAAATTACAAAAGCATCACAAATGACTCAGACCATATCGTAGAAAATTGAACTGTAATAAGAAAGGAATCATTTTAGACTGCTGCAAAACTTTTTGACAAAAAGACATTAGATTTTTTATAAATAAGCCCGACCTTACATCGGGCTTATTCCGTATAGATTTATCCGTTACAAAAAAATAGCAACTAGCAGAATTGATAACAAGGCAGGCATAATACCTATGCTCATTTCTTGTGGTGTCACTAATGCTTGAAATTGCAATTTTAATTTGGAGATCTTTTTATGCAGCCATTGCTGATAGTTTTTCCTTCTGCTAGAGTCTCACCGCTACTGCCTTTTTTTGAGTGTCAAGATTCTTTTCACTGTCTTTCTTGCAAACTCAGGATGAAGTAGATCTTGAAGACCAATTTTGGGAGACTTTTTCGCTTTTTTTTGATTTACTAAACAAAGCAATATTAAAGGGAAATAGATAAGTATTTACGAAATAAAGAAAAAGCTTATTTTTTAACTGCTTTTTTACGTATCCGACTTAGTGTGTCTTTTGTCATACCAAGATAAGAAGCAATTAGGTGTTGGGGAAATCGTTGAACAAAATATGGATGTTGTTCAATGAAGTCTGCATAGCGCTTTTCCGAAGTTGAACTAATATAAGAGGTTATTCGTTTTTGTGTTGCAATGTTATTATTCTCATCAAGTTTCCGTACGAATTCGCTAAAGGCAGGACATTTATCAACCAATTTCAAGACATTGTCCTTTGAAAGGAGGAATAATTCACAATCTTCCCACGCTTCGATATTATACACAGTAGGTTTAGTAGTAGCAAAACTTTCGCGGTCACCTGCCCACCAATTCTCTATATACAAATCAACGATACGCTCGATTCCGTTTTCATCCAAATAATATTTGCGCATAGCTCCTTTAGCGATAAAGGCCATATATTTACATATTTCTCCTTCTTCTAGTAGATATCGCTTTTTTCTTATCCTTTTCTGAACAAAATGGCTTAAAAAGTCCTCAAAATCTTCCTCAGGAATTAAAATCGAAGCATATCGATTAATATAATTAAATAGTCGACGCATGTCAAAAGATTCAAATATTAAAATATTCAAATATACTGTTTTTATCCCTCCTGAAGAAGTTTCTAGCCATCTACTTATTCTATGAAGAAGAGCATGAATTTAGTAAATTATTTTTCTCTCTTTTGACCAAAAATAACCCTTGCATATTGCTAGAGACCTCAGAGACGCATTTTTATTTTCACTTTTTAGCAATGAAAAAACATCAGCTATGAAAGCATGTATAGAAGAAAATATACGTTTATACTCCCAATATCATTGGCTCAAAACAAAAGCATTCTCTTTTTTTTACTTAATACTCATTAGAACAGATGATAATAAAACTCAGGCTGTAGCCATTGATTCCGATTGTAGTGCTCTCGTTTTAAATGCTCTTCCATTCGAGGATTCTGCCCAACCACCGATCACAAATTCCTGTCTTTTTTCTGTTGGTAGTTTTAGCCAATCATTGTTGCGTTTGCCTGGTTGATATTTGCTTTGTATTTTTTTGGCGACAATGCCTTCCATGTGTTGATCTTTTATCAGCTCGTATAACTTTATACCATCTTCAAAGTGATCGCTGTATTTTAAGATATAATTAAAAGGGATTACTTGTGAAAGTATTTTTTTACGTTCGATCAATGGCAAATTGTGCAAATCATATCCTTTATAATAAAGTATGTCGAACAGGTAAAAGGCAAGGCGCGTTTCGCCTGTGTTTTTTTGTAGTGCATCAAAATCAGGATATCCTTCTTTGTTTAACGCAACGATTTCTCCATCAAGAACCATGTATGCATCAAGCTTTTTCAATTCGTCAGCAACTGGCTGTATTATTATCGGTATAATCAAGGCCACTCCGCGAGCTTAATGTTACTTTACTTTTTTTATATAAGCGATGATCCGGTATCCATCGAACTTTCAATATTTTTGCTTTTTTCAGTTTCTGAATCAGCATTTTCGCGAACTATTGTTTTTTTTTGCACGATTGGTTTTCAATTCTTTTACAGGATGGGCTGGAGTTTTATCAGTTTTCTCTTTGTATTTCACTAACGACATAATTTTTTAATTCAATAAATACATGCCAGTTTTTGGCATAACAGTTGAATTGTTTCATAAAAATTTAAATCATGGCAGACAATAAAAAAAACGCTGGTAAACCAGATAGGGACAGGATCAGTCTTTCTGAAGAATATGAAGTGCAGGATTGGTCTAAAAAGTTTGGCGTTTCTCCGGAAGAACTAAAGAAAGCAGTAAAGCAAGTGGGGTCAATGGCCAAGGATGTAGAAGCATATTTAAAGATTCAATTACCGTATCAGTAATCTGCTGATAAACGTCCTTGTAATTTAATGCCTGTTTCATAATAATACTAAACTTTAGTTTGTTCGCATTATTAAAGGCATTAACCAGCCTGTAGGACGGCATTAAGGGCAAGGTGGAGATTCAAAAAAATCCTGGAATGTGGAATAAATAGCAAAGCGGTTTATGCCGCAAAAGCTAGGATTTTTTTCAATACTACCTTGGTGCGGAGGGACTGAGCAGGGCTTCCCGTATGCCGGATACCAGGCTAACTTTGCGGTATAATTGATAATGCCTAATTCTTCAAGTTTAAATAAATCTTGGAAAATCCTTGGTTTTATTGCGGATGCCAAAAAAATAGCACTTATAAAACAAGTATAGAAATAGAAGGAATTCAAGAATTAATGAAGTAAAAAAGGAGGAAGGATTCAATGAAACGATATTAATAAATGGATGGTTTAAATTCAAAAACCTTCTCTTACCTAGGCTGCAAAAATATTAAATTTTTGCACTGATTTTTACCCAAAAATTTGATCGACTAAAAAAAAATTTCAATATGTTTTTTGAAATTTGTTGGTGAAATTGTTGGTGAAATTATTAAATGAAAAAGGGTTGCAAAATTGCAACCCTTTGATAATCATTGTGTGGGAGCACACGGGTTCGAACCGCGGACCCTCTGCTTGTAAGGCAGATGCTCTAAACCAACTGAGCTATGCTCCCCTTTATTTATTTTAATTTAAGAACTTTTTTCCCTTGCTCCCGGTGTGTATTCCCGTAAAAGGAGTGCAAAGATAAGAGCCGAAATCATATCTCCAAATTTTTCTTATAAAAATTTAAAAATATCTCTTTTTATTTTTTTTACCGTTATAAAATGACACTCAAAGTTTCAATTTAAAGATCAAATTTATTAGCCGATGGCAGGAACTTTGTGAGTTATAAATATTGCACTGGGGCGGCCTGCAAATATTTATAATTTGATAAAACTCATTAAGGCGGCCAATAAAAAAACCGGCGCTTGCAATAATGTTTGACGAATGTAATATTTTTGGTGTATGGAATTGAATTTTTTAAATAGCGTTTTAAAACCATTTGAACATGAAGAAGTAGATGTGCTCACTCAAACAGACTTTCCTTATAGCCTTATCGTTTGGAATGATGAAGTGAATACATTTGACTGGGTAATTGAAACGCTGATTGAAGTATGCGGTCATACCGAGGAGCAGGCCGCACAGTGCGCAATGCTTATTCATACCAAAGGGAAATATGCAGTAAAACGTGGTGAATTCGACATATTAAAACCCATGTGTGAAGCTATTACAGACCGCGGTATTGGCGCTACTATAGAAATGACTGTTGAATATTAAAATCCCCTTTATATCCTGAATAGTTTCTTCATATTAAATACTTTAAGTGCCGCTTCATATTTTGAATAATGAGCTTTGGTTTCCTCCGGTAACGGATGGCACGGAAGATGGTTTATTGGCTCTCGGCGGCGACCTGAGCACTGAGCGGCTATTACTGGCTTACCGAAATGGAATTTTTCCCTGGTATGATGGAGATGTGCCCATGTGGTGGTGTCCGGATCCTCGTTTTGTGCTGTTTCCGGATGAATTATATATTAGCAAAAGCATGAAACAGGTACTGAAAAAACAGACTTTTGAGTTTTCGGTTAATCAATCTTTTAAAGAAGTTATTCACCATTGCAAAACAGTTAGCAGAAATGGCTTACCGGGAACCTGGATAACAAATGAAGTGGAACATGCTTATATAAAACTTCACCAGCTTGGGCATGCGCATAGTGCTGAAACCTGGCTGGATGGTAAACTGGTTGGTGGATTGTACGGCATAAAAATAAATAAAGTTTTTTTTGGAGAAAGTATGTTCAGCAAGGAAAGCAATTCGAGTAAGTATGCTTTTATACGTTATGTGCAGCAATTAAAGGAGGAAGGAATAAAGCTCATAGATTGCCAGGTATATACAGAACACCTGGAAAGCCTTGGAGCACGTATGATCAGTCGAAAAGAATTTATTTCCATATTAGAAATGAATAATAAAGGACTGTTGAATGTATAGCGGTCCGGTACGGCAAAGCTGTCAGACCGCAGTTATCATTCCTTCCAGAGCTGACCACTGTGCGCTACCGGCCGAATTTATTCATAACTCAATCTTCCATTTACAATTTCCGCGGCTGAGGTATAAGGATGCTCTTCTTCTTTTCCAATACCCATAATATGCATTACTTTCCAGCCTTGAACTTTCAAATAATCCGACACCATTGAACGGTGACAGCGCCACCACACAGCTTCTGAGCACATATAAGCCGTGCGTTGCTGTTGCGCAATTGTTTCGAGTTTTAAAATTCCCTGCAAAAAAGATTCGGTTTCCATATAATCCGCATAGCCGCGAAAAGCGGGATGCCTCCACCGGATATTTTTAGAATTGGTCTGCACCTTTCTTCTCCCGCCCAATTCCTTTATATGTATGTATTGAATATTATTTTCAGGTAAGGAAATTCCCAAAGCCTCCTTATTGAAATGAGGATACCGCCTGGAGCCGGGATAACTTCTGATGTCGGCTACCATTTCAATATTGAATGATTGCAGCATTGCAATAAACATTTCAAGGGAATGGGTAGAATGCCCGATAGTCCATATGAACTGATGGTCTGTAATTGCTTTCATTCCGGAAATTCATTTTATAAAATCATTTCTTCCATGTCCGCTTTTTAACATTCCCCGCGATTAAATTTAAATATAAAAAATTGCTTTTCACACCTGCTCAACAGGTGCGGAATAATTTGTCTTCAATTCAGCAATCATGGTTTCCATTTCTTCTAATGAACTTGCATCTTCTATTTTGAATTCACCGATTCTTGTACGGCATAAGCCGCTTAAATAAGCGCCAACTCCCAATGCTTTTCCAAAATCATGCGCCAGGCTGCGGATATAAGTACCGGTAGAGCATACCACTTTAAAATAAACTTTGGGTAAATCTATTTTAGTGATTTCAAATGAATGGATGGTTACCGGCCTTGGTTCCAATATCACCTCCTCTCCCCTTCTTGCGGCATGATAAACGCGCTCTCCCTGCTTTTTAATGGCTGAATGGATTGGCGGAACTTGTAAAATATTACCGGTAAAAATTTGCGTCGTTGCAATAATTTTTTCTTCGGTAAGATGGGCAATATCCGTCAAATTTTCCGGTTCTTTTTCCAGGTCATAAGTAGGCGTGGTGGCGCCTAACGTGAAGGAGCCGGTATATTCTTTTTCCATGCCCATGTACTCATTGATCTTTTTGGTAAATTTTCCGGTACATACAATCAGCAATCCAGTGGCCAATGGATCAAGCGTACCGGCATGACCAATTTTAAGTATTTGAGTAAGTGAACGTATTCTTTTTACCGCATCAAAGGAGGTCCATTGCAAAGGTTTATTGATCAGTAAAACCTTGCCTTCCAAATAAGGATGCAAGGCAGGATGTATAGGCTTTTGTTTCATAGTGTCAGGTATCAGGCATAAGCCATTTTAATTCATTATAACCTTCAATTTTTTCCTTATGGAGCCCGTTCAATATGCACGTGCAAACAAAACCCGCTGGGTAGACGGTTTTCCAGTTAAAATGCATTTTCCTTCTTCCTGTTCATTGTTTAATGGAATACAACGTATAGTGGCTTTTGACAATTCCTTTATTTTTTCTTCCGTCTCATCCGTTCCATCCCAATGGGCATATACAAACCCTGTTTTTTCATCCAGTATTGTTACAAATTCATCCCAGGTATCTGCCTTTGTAATATGCGATTGCTGAAAATCTTTGGCTCTGTTGTAAAGATTCAACTGAATTTCTTCCAGTAAATTGCTTACTTGTTTCTGCTATACCATCCAAACTATACACCTGTTTTTCTTTTGTATCCCGGCGTACTACTTCAACTACATTTTTTTCCAGATCCCTTGCACCAATAGCCATTCTTACAGGAACGCCTTTCATTTCATATTCCGCAAATTTCCAGCCGGGCCGGTTATTATCATTGTCATCATATTTAACTGAAATACCCAACGATTTTAAAGCTGGTATAATTTCATTTTTCACCTTGGCATCCAATATTGCTTTTTGTTCTTCCCCTTTAAAAATAGGAACAATCACTACTTGTATAGGTGCAATTCTTGGAGGTAAAACCAATCCATCATCATCGCTGTGCGCCATTACCAATGCCCCGATCAGCCTTGTGCTTACGCCCCAGCTTGTAGCCCAAACATAATCCAGCTTATTGTTCTTATCACTGAATTTTACATCAAAAGCTTTGGCAAAATTCTGTCCCAGGAAATGAGAGGTTCCGGCCTGTAATGCTTTACCATCCTGCATCAGTGCTTCAATGCAATAGGTATCTTCCGCGCCGGCAAAACGTTCGGTTGGTGTTTTTACACCTTTGATAACAGGCAGTGCCATATAGTTCTCCGCAAAATCAGCATATACATCCAGCATCTGTACTGTTTCCGCAATGGCTTCCTCTTTAGTGGCATGAGCAGTATGGCCTTCCTGCCATAAAAATTCGGCAGTTCGTAAAAACAAGCGGGTACGCATTTCCCATCTTACCACATTTGCCCATTGATTGATCAGAATGGGCAAATCCCGGTAAGATTGAATCCAGGTTTTATAAGTACTCCAGATAATGGCTTCACTTGTTGGACGAACCACCAGTTCTTCTTCCAGTTTTGCTTCAGGATCTACAATTAATTTTCCTTTTTTATCCGGATCGGCATTCAAACGATAATGCGTTACAACGGCACATTCTTTTGCAAATCCTTCCGCATTTTTTTCTTCCGCTTCAAATAAACTTTTAGGAACAAAAAGTGGAAAATAAGCATTTACATGCCCGGTATCTTTAAACATTTTATCCAGTACATCCCGCATATTTTCCCATAAAGTGAAACCATAAGGTTTTATTACCATACATCCGCGAACCGCACTGTAATCGGCCAGTTGCCCTTTAATTACCAGGTCGTTATACCACTGCGAATAATCTTCTTGCCTGGAGGTGATCTCTTTACTCATAGTACTATCGTTTGTGCCTAAGATTGTTTTTTATAAAAGCGCAGAAAATCCTTGATCTTCAAATGCAAACAGTTGTTAGTTTTTAATCAATCATTAACAGTTTTATTTCGCTGAGCTTCTGCTTTTAGTAGATATTTGTTTATATAATTTTCGTTCATTACAAGCGGCAAATGTAGTAACTTCGAATTAATAACAATTTAAAACTGAAGTCATGACTTATAAAATTTTTGGAATAATAACAGCGGCGGTTATATTCGCCAGTTGTTCTTCTGCTTATCGGTCGTCACAGACTCCCGATGATGTTTATTATTCACCTGCAAAGCCGGGAGCCTATGTGAAGGAGCAAAATAACCGGTAATGACCGGTATGATGATTATGTAAGCAGTACCGAGGACCGCTATCTGCGGATGAAGGTTCAAAACCGCGCCCGCTGGTCGTCTATTGATGATTTTGATTATTGGTACAATCCGGCTTTTGCTTTCAATAATTATTATGGCAGCTATGGCAGGTTTAACCCTTATTTTAACAATAACTGGTATTCCGCCTATTACAATCCTTATATGAGTTTTGGAAACATAGGATGGTATGGCTCCTATTATCCGAATTATGGTTATGGATATTATACACCGATTTATGTTGTAAAAAATCCAACCCGTCCCGATCCGGGCGTTTACCGTCCATCACTGCGCGGGTATAATAATAGCAATTACAACAATACCAATACTGAAAGACAGGGCCTGGGAAGTTTAATGCGCAAAGCATTTACACCTGCGTATAATAACAGCAACAATAATAACAGCTATACCAATCCTGTGAATAATGTAAGAGGTAATAACAACAATACTTATACTCCTGAAAGACAGCAGCAGCAGCCTGTCCGGACTTACAATCCCGCACCAAGCAGCAGCGGTTCTTCTTCCGGTGGCAGTTCCGGCACACCTGTGGTTCGTCCGCCAAGGAATTAATGCGACCGAGCTATAATTTTAACAATAAAAAACCGTATTATCTTCAATGAAATACGGTTTTTAACTAAGTATCTATATTATGAAAAAAGCTTTTTTGATAATAAGCGCGTCGGTTTGTTTTTTAGCCGCTAAATCCCAGGTGCCGGAAGATGTTCTCAGGTACAGTTATTTTCCGCAACATGGATCTGCACGCAATATGGCCATTGGCGGCGCAATGGGTTCATTAGGTGGCGATATCAGCGCTTTGTACGTGAACCCTGCAGGTCTGGGTTTATACAAAACAAGAGAGATTGTTTTAAGCCCGGGATTTCAATTCAACAACAATAAAATTAATTTTCGTGGTACGGAACAATCCGCTTCCAAATCGGCTTTCGACCTGGGAACGAGCGGTATGGTAATCGGATTTAATGGCCCCAACAGCAAATGGACCAGCCAGGCCTTTAGCTTTGGTGTAAATCAAACGAATAATTTTAATAACATCATTTCCTATAAAGGAAAAAACAGTTTGAGCAGTTATTCGGAACAATTTGCCGAAGATATTGTAAACAGTGGTCTGGCTATTGAGAATGCGATGAATTACAGGCCTTTTGCTTTTGGTACGGCACCTGCAATTTATACTTACCTGGTGGATGTATTCCCCGGCCCAAATGGCACACAGGTGGTGAAAGGCCTTCCTGAATTTTTATTGGAAAAAGGTATTGCACTCGACCAGGAAAAAAGAATTGAAACCAAAGGCGGTATCTATGAAATTGCTTTAGGATATGCAGCCAATATGGATGATAAATTTTATATCGGCGCCGGTTTGGGAATACCTATTGTAAGTTATGACCGGAATACTTTTTACAGGGAATCCGACCCTTCGGGAGATAAAAATAATAATTTCAATTATTTTGAACTCAACGATCATCTCAGTACCAAAGGCTGGGGAATCAATGCCAAACTCGGAGCTATTTATAAACCATCGGAATTTATACGGTTGGGATTGGCTGTGCATACACCAACTTTTTATAGTTTAACGGATATGCAGTCGAGCTTTATGAAAACCGATACTGAAGGATATCATGGTGTGGATTCCGTTAAATCTACAATATTTACTAATGGACTTGAAGGACGCACACAATATACCGCACTTACCCCCTGGAAGATTATTGCCAGTGGTTCTTATGTTTTCAGGGAAATTAATGACACCAGGAAGCAGAAAGCATTTATTACAGCAGATATTGAATATGTGGGTTATCCCGGTACAAATTTCAGGGCGGATGGAAATAATGTAACCAACGCAGACCAGGTGTATTATGATGATTTAAAAACCACTATTAAAAGCTATTATAAGGGCGCATTTAATTTCAGACTGGGTGGAGAATTAAAATTCAATACCATCATGTTCCGCCTGGGTGGCGCTTATTATTCCAATCCTTATAAAGACAGCCAGCTAAAGTCAAATATCATTCAGGCCAGCGGCGGTATTAGGATATAGAAATCATGGAATGTTCATTGATCTTACCTATGCTCATTTCTTTAATAAAGATGTGAATTTCCCTTATCGCTTAAGTGATAAATCAAACACCTTCGCCGAACAAAATGACATGCGCGGAAATTTGATGCTGACCGTTGGATTTAAGATTTAACTACCGCGTTAAGAGGACTAAACCAAGAAGGTTTTTGAAACAAGTCTGATATAAATGCTCATGTTGCTTTGGAAGGCGTTAAGAGGACTAAACCAAGAAGGTTTTTGAAACCTTCTTGGTTTTTATCGTCATTGCGACGCAGGAAGCAATCTGAGCTGATGAATTCAAACGATCCAAATATACAAACCAAATTGCTCCAAAAAATTAAAACGGCTCGAACTTCAAAGCACAGATTGCTTTAAAAATACCCGCGCGCACAAATCCAGCGCTATTTTTTCGCAATGACGTTTGTCAAATTTTCAATCCCTTTCCGCATTCATCCAGGTTATCTCCTTATCCTTTTTAAACCAGGTCATTTGTCTTTTGGCATATTTGCGGGTATTTGCTTTTATTTGATCCACTGCTTCATCAAGGGATACATTTCCATCAAAATAATTAAACAATTCTTTATAGCCCACTGTTTGAAGCGCATTGAGATGGCGGTATGAAAGCAAGGATTCAACTTCTGCGACCAATCCATTTTCCATCATTATATCCACCCTTTTATTGATCCTTTCATTTAGTATTTCCCTGGGCAATTCCAGCCCAAGTTTTATTATTTTAAAAGGCCTGGTTATTTTTTTTGATTTTCGATAATCAAGGATGGATTTTCCGGTAGCATACAATACTTCAAGCGCGCGCATAAGCCGTTGCGGATTTTGTTGTTCGGCTACTGACCAGAAGGCCGGATCCTTTTGCTGAAGTTCGGTTTGCAGGAAAGCTATTCCATCAGCTTCATATTTTGCCATAATATCGCTGCGTATGGAAGCCGGAATAACGGGCATGGAATCAATTCCTTCACAAAATGCTTTTATATACAACCCTGTTCCACCAACCATTACAGCCGTATCATGGTGTTTAAATATTTCATCCGCAGATTGCAATGCATATTGCTCAAACATGCCTGCATTTACATCATCATTTATCGAATGCGAATTGATGAAATAATGTTTAACCTGTTTCAGTTCTGCTACAGATGGCTTGGCAACTCCAATATCCAATTCTTTAAAACACTGCCTTGAATCGGCAGAAATAATAGCGGTTGAAAATTGCTTCGCCATCTCAAGCGAAGCAGCCGTTTTGCCCACCGCAGTAGGGCCAACAATAATGTAAATAACAGGTTTCATTGGAAGAGGAGAAAAGTGAAAGGGGTAAAAGTGAAAATTGAAAATGAATTAGGATTTGGAATACCTTTATCGATTATTCTTTGCAGGGGATAAATTAATTTTAAAAGAATTTGTGTTCTGCTCTATAAAGATAAAAATTCAAAAGAGTGCGATCCCGATAATAAATCGGGACAGGCTCCAACGAAAGACTCATAGTAGCAATACTGTTAGGCTCAAAAAAATCTCCCATCCTTTACCCTTGCACATCAAATCATAATTCACAAATCCCAAATCATAAATCTTAAATCATAGAATCCTTATCTCGGCAGCACATAATTATTTACATCTTCCACTGTTACTGATTTTCCGGAAAGTATCACCAATCTTTCCACCACGTTTCTCAGTTCGCGTATATTCCCCGTCCAGTTATGTTTTTGCAAAGATTCAATCGCCTTTTTATCCATCAGCTTTTTCACCTGGCCGTAATCTTCGGCAATATCTTCCAGGAATTTATCTACCAGCAACGGGATATCATCTACTCTTTCATTCAGTGATGGCACATGAATCAGGATAACGCCCAGTCGGTGATACAGGTCAAGCCGGAAAGTTTTTTCCTCTACCTCTTTAAACAGATTCTTATTGGTAGCCGCTACAACCCGCACATCCACCGGTATTTCTTTATCCCCTCCTACCCTTACTATTTTTCCTTCCTGCAAAGCACGCAACACTTTGGCCTGGGCGCTCAGGCTCATATCGCCCACCTCATCTAAAAATAATGTGCCGCCATTGGCCTGTTCAAACTTTCCAATACGTTGCTTGATCGCTGAAGTAAAAGATCCTTTTTCATGACCAAAAAGTTCGCTTTCAATCAGCTCACTGGGTATGGCTGCGCAGTTCACTTCTATAAGCGGCGCATCCGCGCGGTTGCTTTTTTCATGAATCCAGCGGGCAACCAGTTCTTTTCCGGATCCATTCTCCCCGGTTATCAATACGCGTGCGTCTGTAGGCGCTACTTTTTCAATAGTTTCTTTTATGCGGGCAATGGCATCGGAAGCGCCAATCATTTCCTGAACACGTGAAATTTTTCTTTTCAATACACGCGTTTCCTTGCTAAGCGTATTTTTATCCATCGCATTGCGGATGGTAATCAGCATGCGGTTCAGATCCGGCGGTTTGGCTATATAATCAAATGCGCCTTTTTTCACCGCATCCACCGCTGTTTCAATAGTCCCATGACCACTGATCATGATGATGGGCACATCCGGATTTACCTCGGAAGCTTTTACCAAAAATTCAATGCCATCCATTTTGGGCATTTTAATATCGCATAGCACAACATCAAATTGCTTCTCATTAAACAGTTTCCAGCCTTCTTCCCCATCCACTGCCTCATCTATTTTAAAGCCTTCATACGTAAGGATTTCATTCAATGTTTTCCGTATTGCCCTTTCATCATCTATAATTAATATTTTCGACATCCGCATTTTATTTTGGCTGCTAAGATAAGTGTTAGTTTTTTTATGTAGCCGGCTGTATTGCTACTATTAAGCTTTTCTTGCGTCGCACTCTTGTGCGATTGATTCTTTATTGGACAAAATTAAAAACTGGCCTAAACTTATAAAAATATTTATATTTTAAGGTTATGAAATTTGATAAGTACTCAATAACTATAGGTGAGACCTCAATGGTTTACGAATTTGTAAGCGAAGGCATTCATGGTAAAATTTCAAAACTTGTTATTTATAGTGAAACGCATTTACGCAATTTTTACAATTTAGGTTTTGGGGACAAAGATTACAAAACAGGTAATATTGATGATAAAGTGATTACTAACAACGGAGACAGCGAGAAAGTTTTAGCTACAGTTGCTTCTACATTATACATTTTTACAGACAGGTTTCCAGAAGCTATGATTTTTGCAACAGGTAGTACTAAGTCCCGAACAAGACTTTATAGAATAGGAATAACCAATCATATCGAAGAAATTGAAAATGACTTTGAAATATTTGGACTTGTTAAGAACATCTGGCAACCATTTGAGAAACAAATAGATTTTGATGCATTTTTAGTAAGGCGAAAAAAGAAGTAATTTTACCAAATGAAAAAAACAAAAAACATCAGCAAAAGACCGACCATTATTAAGGTTGACAAACGCCTGGATAAATATCTTGAAAAGGGCTTATTTAAAGAAAAAATAGCCAAGGCAAACCATGTTTTAAAAACTGTTGGTCTTCCTAAATTTACACAATAGGCTTGCTATTGACTTTAACTATTGCTGTTGGCTTTAGCCAACGGATAAATAATTGAATAATTGATTTTGGCTTGAGCCACATCTACCATTCAAACCCAATTCCCACGAAAAAATTCCGTCTGGGCGCAGGATTAAAAAATCGTTTTCCAAAGGCATTGATATCATTTCCCAAACTATAGACTTCATTTAAAACATTATCGGCACCGGCAAATACATTGTATTTCCAATTCAGATTTTTATACCGATACCCGATTTTTGTTTGCAATAAATGATAAGCTTTTGCATACGCATCATTGGCATCATCCAATGGAATGGAAGCAGTATAGTTGAATAAAATATTTGAATACAATCCGTTCCTCGATTCTATCTCCATTCCACTCACATTAATGGTACGCGGAACACCAGTTAATTTATTACCTGAAAAATCGCTGTTGCCGGATTTATAAGTATTAAAGCGATAGGGCTGATAACTATAACTATTCCATAAAGACCAAGACGAAATGAAGGTTTGATTATTTCTAACCAGGTAAGCTTTGGTCCATACCTCTACACCTTTTTGAGTAGTGCCGCCGGCATTTACAAAGTACTCTGCCCCGCTTGCATTTGTTCTTCTTACAATGGCATCTTTTAAACCGAAATAATATAACGATGCATCAAATAAAAACCGGTTTTGCAATAAGGTTCCTTTTATTCCGGCTTCATAATTCCAGCCCCATTCCGGCTCCAGGTCGCCATAATAATTTCCATCGGAAGGCCGGATTTCTGCAAGACTGGGCGGTGAAAATCCTTTTGCCACAATACCATAAACTGATAATCCATTATCAAATTTCCGTAAAATACTTATTCGCGGCGCCACCAGGTTTTTATTGGATTGTTGCATTGTTTTTCCATGCACATCGGTTAATCTTTTATATTGATACAACTGTTTATTACTGCTAAGTCCCAACCTGCAGCAGCCAGTCATTTTTCCATTCCATATTTATTTGCGAATAAATAAAATATTGCGTGGCCATCAGCGCGTCTTTAAACTGAACGGTGTCTATAACGCCTTTTTTATTTCCATAATCATCCACATGTGAATTGTTTTGCTGCCACTCTGCTCCTGCCAGCCATTGTAAACTAAGATTCTTTAAGGATGCATGATAGCGAAATGTAGTGCGGCCGCCATAATTCCATTCATTGCGCTTTTCATAATTGGTAATAAATGGATTAGTGAAATCAGTATGATTCAATAAAACAGTGGTTGTATTATCAAAACTGGAATTAAACTCCGAATGTAAACTGGTTCCCGCAAAAACAGTTTTATTGTAAATGGCAGCTTTTTGCTCCACAGATCCGGGACCTGCCGGCGTAGAAGGACGGGCTAATTTCGGGTCAGCATCCATTTGCTGTTGTGTAAGGCCGCCGGGAGTTTGATAAAACAGATCCGTATAAAAAGCGAGAAAAGACAACTTTTCTTTTGGATTGATCTGCCAGCTTCCATTCCAGTTTACCGCATCTCTTCTCATAGCCGATTGCTGCCGGTATCCATCGGATTGCTGATGGCTTTGATTGATAGCGGAATAAAAGCCGGCATCCTTGTATCTCCAGGCTGCCTGCTCACGAAACAAGCCATAAGAACCACCTGATGCGGAAGCCTGCAGGGAATGTTTATCCGCACTGTTATCTTCATCATTGGAGCGCAGTAAAACCGCTCCGCCGGTATTGGCGCCATACAGGCTGCTTGCCGGTCCTTTTATAACCTCTATTGATTGCAGCTGGCTCCAGTCAATTAAATTAAGATAAGTATTTCCGCCGGCATCGGTTAGTGGTATATCATTCCAATAGGTTTTTATATTTCTAATACCAAAAGGCGATCGCAATAAACTTCCCCGGATAGATAACCGGTAACTTCCCGGAGAGCGTTCTTCCATTCTTATTCCCGGGCATGGAATTCATTACCGGAACCAATGAATTGTTATTCAGTTGCTGAAGAGTTTTTTCAGTGATAACCGAAACCGCTACCGGAAGCATCTTTCCATTTCGATTGCATCGAGAAGGCAGAAACAATTACCTGTTGCAACTCTGTGGTATCAAATCGCTGATATACCGAGTCCGTTTTTTGAGCCTTAGCGAAATAAGCAGGGAATAATAAAATTAAAAATAGAATTTGTCGCTTCATTTTTTTAAAATAAAAATCCTGGTGAAAACTAATTTATTACAAATGTAGTCAACACCAGGATGGTTTCCTTTACTTTAAAAAGGAGCGATTATTTTTTCATATACATTACTTCTTTTACCA
Organism: uncultured Chitinophagaceae bacterium; assembly: GCA_963695165.1. Taxonomy (GTDB): domain Bacteria; phylum Bacteroidota; class Bacteroidia; order Chitinophagales; family Chitinophagaceae; genus CAVOGF01. The sequence goes on along the minus strand of CAVOGF010000006.1, from coordinate 196,232 downwards.
GCTTCACGGTACGGGAAACATCAGGTAAATAACCCAGCACTAAATTTGGCGCATAGTGCATCGGTGCATCTGCACTGGTAATGCGACGAACCGGGGCATCAAGATAATCAAATCCTTCTTTCTGAATGCGGTAAGCTATTTCAGATGAAACAGAGCACATAGGCCATTGCTCTTCCACAATTACCAGGCGGTTTGTTTTTTTCACGCTTTCTAAAATGGTATGCCAGTCGAGCGGGCGAATGGTTCGTAAATCAATCACTTCGGCACTGATGTTTTCTTTTTCCAGTTCTGCAGCCGCGCCCAATGCCACTTTCATCATTTTATTGAAAGAAACAATGGTTACATCTCTTCCCTGCTTTTTTATGTCGGCTTTGCCCAAAGGAATATAATATTCTTCTTCCGGCACTTCCACTTTTTCGCCATAGATTACCTCGCTTTCCATAAAGATCACGGGATCTTCTTCATAGCGGATCGCTTGTTTTAATAAACCTTTTGCATCATAGCTATTAGAAGGGGAAACTACTTTTAAACCGGGAATATTGGCATACAAACTTTCAAATGCGGTAGAATGCTGGGCGCCCAACTGACCGGCACTTCCATTTGGCCCTCTGAAAACAATAGGACAACTTAATTGTCCGCCGCTCATTGCGAGCATTTTGGAAGCTGTATTTAATATCTGGTCCAACGCCAGAGCGGCGAAGTTCCAGGTCATAAATTCCAGTACGGGTCTTAAACCATGTTGTGCAGCGCCAACACCAACAGCAGTAAAACCTAATTCAGAAATAGGTGTATCAATAACTCTTCTTGGGCCAAACTCAGCGAGCATACCCTGGCTCACTTTATAAGCGCCATTATATTCCGCCACTTCTTCCCCCATCAAAAACACACGATCATCCCTTCTCATTTCTTCACTCATGGCTTCCCGTAATGCTTCGCGAATAGCAATTTGTCGCATAATTATCTTTCAATTAATTGTTGTTTTATAAAAAGCTGGGCAAAAATATAGGATTATGTTCGAGAAACAATGATTATTGAGGAATGGTTTAATTGTTGAATGATGTAATGGTTATATTGTATAATGATCTGCCTTCTTCAACACTTGGTGGTTGGTGGCAAAATATTGGACCTCATACCTCTGTCTTGTCCCGAAAAAAGCTGGAGCATTTATTTCATTCTTTGTTTTTAATTTGATTGATTTCTTATTGTTTTGCCCTAAATAGGGCAAAAATTTTCCATTGGTAATCCTCTTACTACCGACCATTGCCCCTACAGCGCATTTCCAATTCTCCTAAATTCCACCATCCAAAAATCCCCAAATTCCCCAATCCCAAAATCATACCTCACACCTCACACCTAAAATACATTATACGCAAAGCTTACATAATACAACCCTCCGATTTTTGGATTACCAAACCCGGAAACATAATATTTATTCAGCAGGTTGGTGGCGCCCAGTTTTACCATTGATTTAATTTTGGTAAATTTATAATTAATTTGTCCGTCTAAAGTGCTGAAAGCATCCACTTCACCCTGGCCAAAAGAACTTTCATATAAAAACTTATTCTGCCAGCGGATAAATCAGGTTGAAACCAAACCGGTTCTGATACAGGAAACCGGTATTACCAAAGCCGATATTGAACCGGTAGTCCGGAGTATTGAACTGGGAAACAAATCCCGCAGGCACATTGGAAATTTTATCGGAAAATACATTTGCATTAATATTAAAGTTCTGCGGCAGTAAATAATTAATTGAAATTCCCCAGCCGTTGGTTTTTACTTTATCCGGAGCATTTACGGAAATATTATAAGGAGTTCTTTTAGTATTGGATGGATCCAGTAAATCTAAAACAGCCGTAGGGCCGGCTTTTGCCTGGATCACTGTGACGCTGCTGATAAAATTATTATAATTGCCTGTATAGGCATATGCATCAATCAATAGTTTTTTCCCGATCAATCCTTTATAACCTATTTCATAAGAAGAAGATGTTTCCGCTTTATAATCGCCAAATTGCTGCACTTTCAGTAAAGCCGCAGCTTCAGCCGGTGGTGTGCCTGATTGTAAAGCAGCGCCAAATGCCTGCACGCTTGCCAAGGGTATAAGCAGGATTGGTGTCGAAATTATAATGATCACGCAATTGTTTCAGGCCGCCCATTAATCTTGCCCCACTGCTTACAAACAGGTTGATCCACTGATTCTGGGTGGATGGAAAACGGTAAGCCTGCTGATAAGAAAGGCGGATATTATGATCTTTGGCCACTTCCACTACCGCAGATACCCTCGGAGTAAAACGGCCATTAAAATTAGTGTTCTTATCATAACGTCCGGAAGCAGTTAATTTTAAAACATCTCTGAATAATTTTTGTGATACCTGCGCATAAGCGCCTACCTCATTGATCTTGATGTTGCCCGCTGTATCGGCGAATAAAGTTCCTTTTGAATTAAGAACATATTGTTTCCAGTTAGCTCCTATAATGACATCCGTTCCGGATTTTGAAATACCCAATGCATTGGTAAGATTGTACTGTCCTTCGGCCATATACAAACTTGTTTTATCAATAAACAATCCGCCACCTTGTGAAATAGGCGTACTTGCCACTTTTTGAAACAAGGGATTATCCCCGATAAAACCAGTTGGCCGGCCCTGGTCGGCAAAGCCGCGTGCAGCTATATGTGCATCGGGTGAACCCGCGTCCCTGGCTGTTACATAAGCTGAAAGATATTCCGGATACCATACTGTACTGGATTTCCAGGCTTCATTAAATAAACGCGTTGTAATGGTGGCATTGAACGTTTCACCTGCATCTTCCTGCGTTGTATAAGCGCGCAAAAACCAATCTTCTGAACTGAACTCCAGCTTGTATTGCCCCATTTTTAATTTCTTAAGGGAATAGCGGTCACTCGCAGTGTACACCGTATTGCCTGTACCCCAGAAACCGCTCAGAGAAGCTTCTATTTTTGGTGTTATTTTATAATATACTCCGCCGGAAAATTTGAGATTATAAGTAAGCGGATCAATAACATCTATTTCATTATAACCCGTTCTGCTGACATTCTGGTTTCCAAAATAGTTTTTATTGGAATTGGATCCATAAATAATCGGTGCATAAGGCGCTAAGGGCGATGTTGGGCCACCGATGGCGCCAATGAGCTGTGCAAGTGTAATATTTGGATTTGCATTGATAATTCCATCAATTGCGCCTACACCCTGCGCTCCTACAGCCGCACGAACGCCGGATGCAACAGACGACATGGACTGGGAGGTTTCATCTCCATACACATTCACACCATCGTAATTAGGATCATTCTGCCGGGTGCCTTCCTTCAATTCCCCATACGGTTTAATACTGGTTGTTCTGTTGTAATCCCGGGTATCATTGGCCACCCAGTCTTTCGCTCTTATATACTGGCCAGCAATTTTAAACGCAAACTTTTCCGAGATCTTTTCACCCCAGCGAAAACTCCAGTCATAGTAAGGAGAGGGTTTTCTTTCGTAACTATCCACATGCATGATGCCTTGTTTCACCTGAAAGCTGAGCCCCTGGTATTTAAAAGGATTTTTACTTGTAATCAGCAAAGTACCATTCATGCCGCCGGGACCATACAATGCGGAAGACGCACCCGATAAAAGCTCCATATTATCCACATCCAATTCCGTTAATCCGATAATGCTTCCGACAGCAAAATTTAATCCGGGCGCCTGGTTATCCATTCCATCTACCAATTGGTTTAAACGCAGATTGCCACTGGTATTAAAACCACGGGTACTGATGGTTTGAAAGGTAAGGCTGGAAGAAACCATGTCCACTCCTTTTAAATTGCCCAATGCATCATAATAACTAACAGCAGGCGCATTGCGGATATTGGCGCTGGTTAATTTTTCAATAGTTACCGGCGATTGAAGAATGTTTTCAGGTGTACGGGATGCAGCTACCACAATTTCCTGTCCAAGGGCATAATAGGGATCAAGTTGCACTTTCAACGTTTGATTATCTGACGTTACGGCAACTTCTTTGTTTGCATAACCAACCGATGAAAAAATAAGAATAACAGGAAATTTATCTGTGCTGATATTAAGACTGAAATTTCCTTTTTCATCGGTATAAGTACCGGCGCCCCCTGCTTTTTCAGTTACAGAGACAGCAGGTAAAAATTCTTTTGTAACACTGTTTTCAACGGTACCACTGATGACAGGGTTTTTTTGTGCAAAAACAGGCGCTAAAAAAATACTAATCATCAATGTAATAGCTGTAGAAAAATATAAAAATCTCATAGCCGTTCATTTTAAAATTAATAATATTCCTAAAGTAACAAATATTAACATCTCCATAAAATTTTATCTTGTCCACAATTGTGCGAAGAAAAATGAACTTGTAAAGCAGCATTTGGAAGTTTATTCATTTTGATTAATAAATTTGCCGGATGAACCCATTTAAATTTCCAGATGAGACTGCCTTTTATAAAGGAAAAGTAAGGGATGTATATACCATCAAAAATCAATGGCTTGTAATGATAGCCAGTGACCGCATTTCGGCTTTTGACGTTATTTTACCCAAACCCATTCCATATAAAGGACAAGTTTTAAACCAGATTGCTGCTTACATGTTGCAGGCAACAAAAGATATTTGTCCTAACTGGCTGATGAGCACTCCTGCGCCAACAGCATCCATTGGTAAAAAATGTGATCCTTTTAAAATTGAAATGGTAGTAAGAGGAAATTTAACCGGTCATGCCTGGCGAACCTATAACAGTGGAAAAAGAATTTTATGCGGTGTTTTATTACCCGATGATATGAAGGAAAATGATTTTTTTCCTTCCCCCATCATCACTCCTTCCACAAAGGCATCGAAGGACATGATGAAGATATTTCCAGAGAAGAAATTATCGCATCCGGGCTGGCAACAAAGGAAGAATGGCAGATACTGGAAAATTATGCTTTACAATTATTTCAAAGAGGAAAAGAACTTGCAGCCAAACAAGGTTTAATACTGGTGGATACCAAATATGAGTTTGGAAAAATTGGTACATGAGGTTTACCTGATGGATGAAATACATACACCTGATTCATCGCGATATTTTTATGCTGATGGTTTTGAAGAAAGACAGGCAAAAGGTGAAAGACAAAAACAACTGAGCAAAGAATTTGTGCGGGAATGGCTGATTGAAAATAATTTCATGGGTAAAGAAGGACAAACCGTTCCTGAAATGACGGATGAATGGATTGAAATTATCAGTAAGCGTTATATTGAGCTATACGAAAAAGTGATTGGGAAAAAGTTTATACCCGAGCAATGGGAAGCGGAAAAGGTTTATAAAGCTATTGAAGCAAGCCTGCAGGATTTTAAAATAATTTGACAGTTCATCCAAGTTGGCCTTCCAGTAAAATATTAACCGCTGAGTTCTGCGAAGTTTTTCGCAGAACATACAAGACAACTTTACGGAATTTTCCCGATACTCACTTCACGTTCACTGCGTAAAAAAAGTAAAAGTAAACGGCAAAGTCTCATATTAAATTCAGAAGCCCCTACTATTAAAAGTGGGGGCTTCCTTTTTTCAACTTTAATACGCTTTTAATCCAGCTTCAACACTGCTAAAAATGCTTCCTGCGGAATTTCTACATTTCCGATCTGCCGCATACGTTTTTTACCTTCTTTTTGTTTTTCCAGCAATTTACGTTTGCGGCTGATATCACCGCCATAACATTTTGCAGTTACATCTTTGCGCATGGCGCTGATATTTTCCCGGGCAATAATTTTTGCGCCGATAGCAGCCTGTATGGCAATCTGGAACTGCTGACGTGGCAATAATTCTTTTAGTTTCTCACACAGTTTTCTTCCAAAATCCTGTGCCCGGCTCCGGTGGATCAATGCACTTAAAGCATCCACTTTTTCGTTGTTCAGCAAAATATCCATCTTTACAATATCACTCACGCGGTAATCGATCGGTGAATAATCAAAAGATGCATACCCGCGGGTACTGCTTTTTAATTTATCGTAAAAATCAAATACAATTTCAGTTAAAGGCATTTCAAAGATCAATTCTACACGTGTGGGAGTTAAATAACTTTGGTTAATAAGTATGCCGCGTTTGCCCAAACAAAGCGTCATAATATTGCCGATATATTCCGGCTAGCGAAATGATCTGTGCTTTAATAAATGGTTCCTCTATCCTATCCAGCTTGGTAGCATCAGGCATTTCGAGCCGGGTTATTGATGATCATCTTTTCGCCTTTTGTAGTAAATCCATGAAAGCTAACGTTGGGTACCGTGGTAATAACGGTCTGATTGAATTCCCGTTCCAGCCGTTCCTGTATGATCTCCATGTGCAGCAATCCAAGAAAGCCGCAACGGAATCCAAAGCCGAGGGCCTGCGAAGTTTCCAGTTCAAACGTAAGTGAAGCATCATTCAACTGCAGTTTATCCATACATTCCCGCAATTCTTCAAAATCTTCCGTTACAACCGGGAAGATCCCTGCGAAAACCATGGGTTTCACTTCTTCAAAACCCTGGATCATTGGCCCGGGATTGGAGGCAAGTGTAATGGTATCTCCCACCTTTACTTCTTTGGCATTTTTAATACCGGTAATGATATAGCCCACATCTCCGGCTTTAATTTCCGGTACAGGTACCATTCCCAATTTTAGAATACCTACTTCATCCGCATAATAGGTTTCATCCGTTGCCACAAATTTTATCTTATCGCCTTTTTTCAAAGTACCATTGAACACTCTGAAATAAACGATAATGCCGCGAAAACTATTGAATACACTGTCAAATATCAATGCCTGTAAAGGCGCTTCAGTATCTCCTTTGGGAGCAGGTATTCGTTTTACAATAGATTGCAGTATTTCTTCAATACCAATTCCGGCTTTTCCACTAGCCAGTAAAATATCTTCCGCTTTACAACCGATTAAATCTATGATCTGGTCCTTCACTTCCTCTATCATGGCGCCATCCATATCAATTTTATTGATCACCGGAATGATTTCCAGATCATTTTCAATGGCGAGATAAAGATTGCTGATCGTTTGGGCCTGAATGCCCTGGGTGGCATCCACCAATAATAACACGCCTTCACAGGCGGCAAGTGCACGGCTTACCTCATAGCTGAAATCCACATGGCCGGGAGTATCAATAAGATTGAATGTATATACAGTACCTTCATAATTGTACTGCATTTGTATGGCGTGACTTTTTATGGTAATTCCCTTTTCTCTTTCCAGGTCCATATCATCCAAAACCTGGTTCATCATATCGCGCGCTCCAATGGTATGTGTATGTTCCAATAACCGATCGGCAAGTGTACTTTTGCCGTGATCTATATGTGCAATAATGCAAAAATTTCTAATTTTATCCATCATCGCGCAAAGATAAATCATTCCATAATCCACCGTTCGCAATTATATTCACTTAAAATAAACAATCCATTTCTCATTTCCAATTGATTTTGTTAGTTTTAGGTGTTCTGGTTTCTTTTTTGTTGCTCATTAAAATCCGTTCTCAATGGATAAGGTTATCAGCTTTCTGCATGACATCTTACCCTTTTTTCATGTAACAGCCATTTTGGTGATACTATTTAAGTTAACTGTTGTTATAGCAAATAAAGGTTTGAATCCGGCGGCTTTATTAATAAGTTTTTTCAGGATCTATACCAAAGAAGATAGAAAAAGCACCGAAAATGAAAGGCGTTTATTGTTTATGAAATGGAATAATATCCTCAACTGGTATTTATATATCTGGTTGATTTTATTCTTTTTTATAAAAATAATTTTTTTAAACGTCCATAAATAAATGCGATACTTAAACCAGGAAGGTTTTTGAAACCTTCCTGGTTTTTAAACGTGCATAAATGAAGATTGCGCCATGAGAAACGGATCTTAGTAATTAAATCAATTCCTTGTATAAATTTAAAAACTGTTGCGCGATCACATTTTTGTCATACAATTTGCTCGCATCCCTGCTAATAGCTTCACGGTCAAAAAACGGATGCTTGTCCATCATTTTATTTAATGAATCCGATAGCTGATAAATGTCTTCGGGTGGAATAAGATAGCCATTTGTTTCAGTGATCGCTTCTGACACTCCACCGGTATTGGAACAAACTACCGGCAAGCCACTGCACAAGGCTTCAATAATTACACAGGGAAAATTTTCATAATTACTAAATAGAACAAAAGCATCCGCCTGCCGCATTTCGAAGGCTATTTCCTGGTAGGCTCTTTCGCCGGTAAAAATGACCTGATGCCCCATCCCCATATCAGAAACCATTTGTATTAATGCCGCCGGTGCCGGACCACATACTATGCATTCCCAATCATTTCTTTTTTGCCTGAGTAATGAAAAAGCACGCAACATGCCTTCAGGATTTTTTTGGGCGCCTAAGGCCGAAACATGTAACCATCGGAATGGTTTTCCTGCTAGCCGAGGTTGGTAATAAAAAAGATCCGTATCCACCAGGTTGTGAATTGTTTTAACCGGCCGGATGCCAAAGATTTTTTGTATTTCCTTTCCCACTGTTGAAGATACATTTGTAACGCAAATCGCTTCCTGGAAAATCTTTGTTGTTCTCTTTTTAAAATATTCACTGCGCCGGAAAAAATTATCCGGCGCCGCTTTTTCATAATGCGTCGCCTGCTCGGAAACGATATAGGGTATTTTCCATTTTTTATAACAATATCTTGCTATCATACCTGCCTTCATAGGCACATGCACATGAATTAAAACCGGTTTTCCCTGTTGCTTAAAAAATGATTTCAGGAATTTTTTATAATGGTAATGATATTTAAAATGATACCTTATTTTATCTAAAATAGTGAACCCGGTTGGATGAAAAGCAAACTGGTGTATATGCTCCGTTAATCCACCTTCTTTATAAACCGTTGTTTTGGTTTGATGAATTTTAAACCGTGGCCCGGCCTGCAATACATGAACAAGGTGCACGTTTTCAAATGCCGCCACACTTTGCGCATGACGGCGAATAAAATCCCCATTCGCCGGCTCTGCATCATCAGGATACCAGCTTGCCAGCCACAATATTTTTGACATAGTTTATTGTTTGATGAGCACCTTTTTCAGCCACCTAAAATCATTTTTTTGCCAGGCAAAAAATTGTTTTGTATTCAAATCATAATCTTTATAAAAATGAAATAATGCATAACTCAGATTTATAGAATACCCTATTGCGCTTACAAGCGCTGCGGCAATAATTCCATATTTTGGAATAAAGAAATAGTCTCCAATGATAACAAAAACCAGGGCTAAAAATGCACCCGCTACATTTATTTTAACTTTACCTACTCCTCCAAAATAAGCCGACAAAATTGTTAATACCGATAAAGAAAAAATACCTGGCACCAGTATTAAAAACGGCAAATTCATTTCCTTGAAACTTGAGCCAAACAACATCGGAAAAAATTGTTGCCCAAATAAAAGCGCAGCAATAAACACAGCAATAAAAAAAAGTGAAAACAAGCGCGCCAGTATCATGATTGAAGTATTTACTTCCTGCCGGTCTAAACCGCTTGCCACCTGTGGAAACACTGCGCTGGCAATGATTTGAGGAATCACCAATAACAATTGCCCCATTTTGGAGGCCTGAATATAATTTCCAAGGTCTTCTTTTGTGCAAATGATACTGTTTTGAACAAACCAGTAATCTATCCTGTAAACCAGGAAGAAAATTACATTGCCCGCTAAAGCAATAAATGAATAGCGGAATATTTTTTTCAAATCCGCAGATCCGGGAAGCTGCATCATTTGCCAGCTTCTGTTTTTAATTATAAAAAAAAGAAAGAGCAACAAACCTTGTATTAAGAACCATGAAAAATATACACTTAAAATATTTTCATAAGAAAGCAATGAAGGAATTTTTAAACAGGCAAAAAGAACCCCACTGAAAACAATATTGATCGCCGTTAGAATAATATTTGGTATAAAAAAGTTGCGTTGCGCATAAAATAAAACGGTTCCAAAATTAATCAGCATGATACCACCCACATAGCAAAAAGCATAAGAAGCATACTGGCGTTGCGTTTCAGAGATAAAACCAGGTTTAGATTGAAAATAAATTTTCATAGCCAAAAATACAATGGACGCTATAACGGCGGTCCACAACAAACTTAACCATGCCAGTTTATTGTGATTGATCAGTTTGCCTGAAACAAAAAATGTAAGCCCGGATTCCAGGCTTACACTTGCTATGAGTTGAATAAAAGAAAAAATACTCGTTAAATAATATACCCATCCTGCATTACCCGCTTCCAGTAAGCGGGAAAGCAAAATATTTGTAACAAAAAGTGAAATAAAATAAAAACTCCGCCACAAAAGGCTTTGGGCCAAAAGGTTTCTAAAGTACATTATTACAACTTATTATCTAATGTACGATAGTTTACGAATCAGCGCTAAAAAAACGTTCGCCGGTTATGACATTTTCAGCAATCTTTTAGCCCTCTCAACAGAAATTAAAACGATCTAAATAATAGAAAACGGGATTGATTTAAAAATTTTAATCGGTTCAAATTTTAAAACACAGATTGCTTCAAAAATCCCTCGCGCAAAGCCAGCGTTATTTTTTTGCAATGACGTTGAGCTACGTCATTGCGACGCAGGAAGCAATCTGTGTACAGAAATTAAAACGATCTAAATAATAGAAAACGGGATTGATTGAAAAATTTTAATCGGTTCAAATTTTAAAACACAGATTGCTTCAAAAATCCCTCGCGCAAAGCCAGCGTTATTTTTTCGCAATGACGTTGAGCTACGTCATTGCGACGCAGGAAGCAATCTGTGTACAGAAATTAAAACGATCTAAATAATAGAAAACGGGATTGATTGAAATTTAAATCGGTTCAAATTTTAAAACACAGATTGCTTCAAAAATCCCTCGCGCAAAGCCAGCACAATTTTTTCGCAATGACGTTCGGCTTACTTATTTCTATAATATCTATTTCTTTAAACTTTCAATGATTACTGAAAATTCATCTACAATTAAGGATGCGCCGCCTACCAAACCGCCATCTACATCGGGTTGGGAAAAAATTTCTTTGGCATTATTTGCTTTTACACTTCCGCCATATAAGATTGAAATATTTTGCGCCACTGACTCATCATATTTCTTAGCCAGTTGCGAACGGATAAAAGCATGCATTTCCTGCGCCTGCGCACTGGAAGCCGTTTTGCCGGTTCCTATAGCCCATATGGGTTCATAAGCGATCACAATTTTTTGAATGGCTTCCGCGGATAAATGAAACAAGCTTTCTTCCAGTTGTTCTGCAACAAAATCATCCTGGTTATTAGCTTCACGTACAGAAAGCGGTTCGCCACAACAAAAAATTGGAATCAATCCATATTCCAATACAATATTCACTTTATCGGCCAATACCTGGTTGGTTTCATGAAAAAATCTCCCTTCTTTCCGAATGGCCTATTATTACATACTGAATACCCAATGACTGAAGCATTTCTACAGATACTTCGCCGGTAAAAGCGCCGGATTTTTTGCTATAACAGTTTTGAGCCGCTATGAACACATTTTCAAGGCCTTTTACTTTTTGCTGCGCCATTGGCAGGTAAGGAAATGGCACTGCAAAAATTACTTGCTGATTTTGAGATAATGCCGTTTTTTTAGCTAATAATTCATCCAGTAATGCTTCACCTTGTTGCAACGTAAGATTCATTTTCCAGTTGGCTGCAGCTATTTGTTTTCTCATTGTTGTATCCTTTTTATAAATGAATAATTTCTAAAATCTTTGTTGTTCCGTTTCCGGTAGCCCGTACAAATATGCAAGCACCTTTATTTCGGCCGCTTCCAACTGTTTATTTTTCATTTTTTTCCAGTTAGAAATATCTTTCAAAGCCTTATCAAACTCATAACGGATTTCCCCGGTTGATCCCCAGGTAAAACCAGGAATAATTTTAGGCAATAATCCTGCGCCATAAACCTGGCAGCAGACGCCAATTACAGTTCCTGTATTTATGGAAGAATTAATGGCAGTGCGGGAATAATCTCCCATGATCATTCCACATTTTTGACCTGCATTGATAAAACCGTTTATATTTTCATTCCATAACTTCACATCGCTTCCGGTATTTTTTACATTACTGTTACTCGTTCCCGCTCCCAGGTTGCACCAGGCGCCAATAACAGAATCGCCCAAATATCCATCATGCGCTTTATTGCTGAAAGAATGAATCACAGAATTTTTTATTTCACCACCTGCCATTGAATAGGGGCCAATGGTTGTGCCGCCATAAATTTTCGCACCCATTTTTAAAACAACTCCTTCATTTATGGCAACAGGCCCTCTTAGTAAACATCCCTCCATTAACAAAGCATTTCTTCCAATATAAACCGGGCCTTCGGAAGCGTTTATAGTACAAAATTCAATTTTTGCCCCTGCTTCAATAAAAATATTCTCTGTTCCTATAACACGATTGGTGGATGAAAGCGGCTGAGATATTCTATTTTTTGTTGCCAGTGCAAACTGATTTTGAATAATCTCCGCATTCCATTGAAAAATCTGGTGCGGAAATTCTATTTTTTTTACTTCTTTAACATTATAAATGATTTTAAAATCATTTTCAGAAGGAATCCAATGTTGTATTATCCCGCAGATTATCCGGCCTGCAATCAAGCCTTCTGTATTGCATAGGGCTTCACCTCTTTTAAATTCAATATTTTTTCAGGCAAATCATTGACAGGCAATACACTAGCATCAATATAAAAATGATCGCCGGTTGTTAATTCCGGATAAAGATCACTGAGATAAGGTTCTGTATGAATCAATACTTCCTGGCCACTGATCATTTGCCACCATTCGCGTAGCGAAAAAATGCCCATCCTCAGATCGGCCACGGCACGCGTAGCAGTAAGCGGAAATAAGTTTTTGCATTTTTTTGTATCAAATAAAACAATTGCCATAGGTAAATTCTGAACATGGTAAAGATATTGTTACAAGTTTTATAATAACAAATAAATGTGAATACATTTCTTTTACATTTGCCCAATTTGAAGAAGTTTGAAGAAGTTATGAAATTAAATTTATTGGGCGCCGCTTTAGTAGTTGTTATTGCAATTTTTTGCGGATGCGAACAAACGAATGGAGAAAAAACAGTAAAAACTGAAACTGCGCCGCCAGTTAATTCCGGTTTTGCTTTCAGAAAATTAACTCCGCGTGAAGAAGCATATTATAGCTCGGCAGCCAAAGCTTCGTATGAGAAATTGCTTGGCAGAACCGGTTTCAACGGCAGCGTACTGATAGCTAAAAACGGGCAGATCGTTTTTGAAGAATATAAAGGTCTCAGCAATTTTAAAACAAAAGATTCCATCACCTATTATACTCCCTTTCATCTCGCATCCATATCAAAAACATTTACCGGTATGGCCATTTTAAAACTATGGGAACAAGGGCGTTTATCTTTAGATGATTCCTTACAACAGTATTTTCCTGAGTTGCCTTATCATGGTATTACTGTGCGCATGCTGCTAAGTCATCGCAGCGGACTTCCAAATTATTTATACTTTATGGATTCTGTTTGGGATAAAAAACAAAAAGCCACCAACCAGGATGTGCTCGATTTTATGATCGAACACAAACCTGCGGTTGCAGCCAATCCCGGCAGATCTTTCAACTATTGCAATACCAATTATATATTGCTAGCTTTAATACTGGAAAAAATCACCCACACCGCTTACCCGCAATTCATGAAAGACAGTTTGTTTACCCCACTGGGTATGAACAGCAGTTTTGTTTTTTCCATTAAGGATACGTCTAAGTATGTTCCTACTTATGCAGGAAACCGCCCTTATCCAATGGATCATCTGGATTGTACTTATGGAGATAAAAATGTTTACAGTACCGTAAGAGATCTGTTACTTTGGGACAAATCACTTTACCAGCATTCTTATTTAACAGCAGCCACGCTGGATTCGGCTTTTGTTCCGCGCAGCAATGAAAAACGCTCAATGCACAATTATGGTTTAGGCTGGCGCTTGTTTTACAATAGCACGGATACCGTCATCTATCATAATGGAAAATGGCATGGCAGCAATACCGTTTTTAACCGGCTGGTACAGGATACCGCAACTATTATTATTTTAGGAAATAAATACAACCGTTCTATTTACCAGGGTAAAACAATGGGTTCAATTTTTACCGGGAAGGAAGATAAAACTGTGCTGGAAGAATAACCTAACTGCAGAAAGTTTTCGCTTTCCGCTCAATAACATGTTGCACTAAACCGGATTTCTTTATTAATTTTAAAAGATCCCGGAGCTGTTGAAAATTTAAAAAGTTTATGAGAATAAAATTATACCAGGTTGACGCTTTTACAGATAAAGTTTTTTCAGGAAATCCTGCTGCCGTATGCCCGCTCGACAACTGGCTGCCTGATACCGTTTTACAGAATATAGCAATGGAAAATAATCTGGCTGAAACAGCATTTTATGTAAAGCAGGGCAATCAATATGAAATCCGGTGGTTTACTCCTGCAGTAGAGGTTGATCTTTGCGGACATGCTACGCTTGCTGCAGGTTTTGTTTTATACAAATATGAAAATCATACCCGGGATGAGATTATATTTCATTCACATAGAAGTGGAAAACTTACAGTCAGTAAACAAGGCGAATTCCTTACCTTGAATTTTCCTTCAGATATTTATAAAAGCGTTGCTTTATCTGATGAATTGACCGCGGGATTTGATATAAAACCGGAAGCAGCATTTAAGGGTAAAACAGATTATATGCTGGTGTTTGAAAATGAAGACCAGGTAAAAAAAATAACTCCCGATTTCAATAAAATTTTAAAAATTCATGCAAGGGGAATTATTGTTACAGCCAAAGGCGATGAAGTTGATTTCGTATCAAGATTTTTTGCTCCGCAATCCGGGATAAATGAAGATCCGGTAACAGGTTCTGCCCATACCACCCTGATACCTTACTGGGCAAAAAAACTAGGTAAAAATGATTTGACTGCCATTCAGCTTTCCGCGCGGAAAGGGTATTTAAAATGCAAATTTTTAGAGGATAGGGTTGAAATCAGCGGACAGGCAAAAGAATATTTGGTTGGCGAAATATTGGTGGAAGAATAATAATGCTTTTCCTAATATTTTTTCATAATTTTTACCAGCATTTTGGCAATAACAGCGTATCCTTTATCTGAGGGATGCAGACCGTCGTAAGTCATGTTAACAGCTTCCAATGGATAAGGATATTCATCGGTTTCAGGATTAAAGGGAACATGAATAAATGCAGGATATTTGTAGTTTTTATATTTCCCGCTCTGCGGATCTTTTAATCGTTTATACTTAACCAGGTTGTGCTGGTTCATACCGCTTTTATTATATAAATCAACCAGTTCAAAATGCTCAAATTGACTGATGGTTTTAATGGCATCCGCAAACTGTGCAAGTGACTGGTCATTTTTGTCTTTATAACTGCCATAAGCATTGTTTTTCATATTGCTGACATATACAAAATCAGATCTTTGCATTGGTGTGATCAGAATTATTTTGGCATATTGGTTAAGACTGCGCAGCTTGTCAATAATAATGCGGTAAGAACCATATAATGTACTATTTCCTGTATTGTTTTTGTAATCTGAAAACGTTCCCAAAGGCCTGCCCGACCACCAGTCATTGGTACCAAGGAAGACGGAATATATATCGGCTTTTGTGATTCCGAGTTGATCAATTTCTTTGGCAATGCCAGCGGAAGTCCAGCCATTGTGGCCCTGGTTGGTATAATGAATATGCGGCAGTTTTTCCACTACCCTTGTCATATATCCTTTTGTAATCCGGTTGCCGGTTTCATCCGGATGTTCATTCAGATAAGTAATGGAATCGCCAATAGCAACCCAGGTAATTTCTTTTGGAGAAAAAGAGAGGTTCAGGATTACAAAACACAGCAGTATTAATAGTTTTTTCATTCAAATCAATTTATTTGATATCAGCAATTTAACTACATATTTTTTGAGCTTCGCAAATTTTGTTCAACAAAGAATAAAACGCTGAAGTGTGCGACGCAACCAAAGCCTCATAGTAGCAATGCTGTTTGGCTCAAAAAAATAATCTTATGTTGAATCCTAATAGTCTTTAACCTTGATCATTATTCCTTCACTAAATGTTTATCAAACCCAAGTGAGACAAGCCTTTCATAAGCACTCCAGACTTCAGATGGAATTTCCTGGTAAATCTGAAAACCTTTTTCGGGATACAATTTAATCCGTTGTAAATCGCCCACCAGGATGTTGATTAACTTTTTCAACAGGAATATCATCGGTCGGATAAGTTCCTCAAAAGATAATTGCGGCGAGGTAACGATTAATTTTTTATCCGTCCAATGTTTTTTGAAAGTAGCGTAAGACCTGCGTTCCATATATGGCTTTTGTACCACGATAAAACTTTGCGGATCCAATCCCTTTTCATGCAATAATTTTTGAGTAAACAAGATATTTTCACCCGTATTGGAAGATTTATTTTCAATTAATATGGCATCTGCAGGAACGCCCCTTTCAATGGCAATGGCCGCAAACTTATCCGCTTCTTTTTCCGTCCACATGTCCTGCGTAAAATTTCCCAAACCACCCGACATAATTACTAAAGGCGCCCAGCCTTGCAGGTACAATTCTGCGGCTCTCTCAGCAACTCTAAGATCATGACTTCCCAGTGCAAGTATGCAATCGGATTTTGTCAATTGATGATGAAGGAGATGGTAGTTCCAGATTTGTTGGGCGAGGGAAAAAACTTCCGGATCTATCATACTAAAATAAATTTGATTTAAAAATAAACTTGGGCAATTTAAAGTCCTTTTTTGTGGTGCTGAGCAAGGCTGCTATCGGTGTGTGTATAATTACTTAATTTTCAGTATATTGTAACCGTTTCTTTTTTGGGATGTTAAATTGCCGGTGACTTTTTTTCACCTTCTTTCCATATATGTTTTCAGTTTAGGTTTGAAATGTTTTCATAGCATTCCCCTCAAAAAATAAATATACCTCTCTTTCCTATTTCCCAAAAAATAACCCACAGATTTTCAGCAACACTTTATCCTTATCAACAAAAGAAATAATTTCACTTCATGAAAATCCTCAATGCGCAGCAAATACAACAATGGGATGCTTATACCATTCAACAGGAGCCCATCGCATCCATTGATCTTATGGAAAGAGCGGCAGATGCCTGCACGAAATGGCTGATGAATCATCAACTGGTGCAAAACCCTGTCCGTATTTTTTGCGCCAAAGGAAACAATGGCGGCGACGGACTGGCCATTGCAAGGCAATTGCTGGCATCTGGTGTAAATGTTTCGGTTTATATCCTGGAATTTGGCGCAAAGGGAACAGTGGATTTTCAAATCAATCTTCATCGCCTGCATGCGCTGACAACAGATATTAATTTTATTCAGTCGGAAACATTTCTTCCGGCCATTCATAAAAATGATCTGATTATTGATGCCTTGTATGGATCGGGACTGAACCGCCCGCTTACCGGATTAAACGCAGACACGGTAAATCATATCAATGCATCCGGCGCTACCATCATTTCCATTGACGTACCCAGCGGTATGTACCTGGATAAAAGTTCTGCCGGCAATCCTGTTATCAAAGCAAAGTACACGCTCAGCTTTCAGTCGTTCAAATTGTGTTTTCTAATGGCTGAAAACGCGGCTTTTTTTGGTGAAGTGGAAATCTTGAATATTGGCTTGCATCCGGATTTTTTAGGAACTATAGATACAATTTATGAAATGGTATCGCCGGAAAAAATCGCATCCATTCATAAAACCAGGAAAAACTTTTCTCATAAAGGTACTTATGGCCATGCGTTATTAATCGCGGGCAATAAAGGAAAAATGGGCGCGGCTTTACTGGCTGCAAGGGCATGCCTGCGGTCGGGTGTGGGATTATTAACCTGCAATATTCCGGATGCGCTCATGTCTGTTATCCAAACTTCCGTTCCCGAAGCAATGGCGGTTTTACGAGAAGAAAAAACAACAATGGATCCATTCAGCACCATAGGCATTGGGCCGGGAATCGGAACCGGTAAAGATTCGGAAGCATTATTGGAACAGATTTTATTACACTATAAAAAACCGGTTGTGATTGATGCGGATGCACTGAATATTTTAGGCCATCATAAAGACTGGCTGCAACGTATTCCTGCCGGATCTGTTCTTTCACCACATCCCAAAGAATTTGACCGCGTGTTTGGAGATAGTGCCAATGATTTTGAACGTTTGCAAAAAGCGATGGATATTTCCCAAACATATCCTTTCGTCCTCATTTTAAAAGGCCATTACACGCTGATCGCTTTTAATGGCAAAGGAATATTTAATACTACAGGAAATGCCGGCATGGCAACAGGCGGCTCCGGCGATGTACTAACGGGAATACTTACCGGTTTATTGGCGCAAAATTATACCGGTTTTGATGCGGCCGTTTTGGGCGTTTATCTTCATGGGCTTGCAGGAGACCTTGCATTAAAACAACAATCCGTTGAAAGTTTGCTTCCTTCCGATATCATCACGCATCTTGGAAAAGCTTTTCAATCCATTTCTAAAAAAACAAAAGAGGTTCAGGAATGAACCTCTTTCTTTTTTACCCTTAAAACAATCCATACCCCTATGGAAAGTACAATGAAAATATTTTAATTAACTTATGCAATCCAAAATTATCACCATTAGATATGAGTAAAATAATTAATTAGGGGAATGCCTGTTTTCTTCGGTGAATGCCCGAATTGATCTTCTTTTAACTATTTAATAATTTATACCCTATTTTTGCCCACCTTAATTTTAAATTCAATCTGAGACAATTGGTTATGGACAATTTGTTATTTTATGCCGTACCGGCAATGGGAGCGATAGGCCTCCTTTATACTTTCATCAAATTTAACTGGGTTTCCAAACAGGAGGCCGGCAGCCCAAGAATGAAAGAAATCAGCACTTATATTGCTGAAGGTGCTATGGCTTTTTTAAAAGCCGAATGGAAAATACTGGCTTATTTTGTTGTAATTGTGGCTATCCTGCTGGCAGTAATGGCGCAGGGGAATCCCAATTCGCACTGGAGTATTGCCATATCATTTATTATTGGCGCAATCAGTAGTGCAACTGCTGGTTATATTGGTATGAAAGTAGCCACCAAAGCGAACGTTCGTACCGCTCAGGCAGCGCGTACAAGCTTATCCAAGGCATTAGCGGTTTCCTTTACCGGCGGATCGGTTATGGGATTGGGTGTAGCAGGTTTAGCCGTTCTTGGCCTGGGTTCATTATTTCTTGTATTTAAACAAATTTTTGCGCCTGAAGCCGGAGCCAATTCCAATGAAATGGTAAAAACCATTGAAATACTGATGGGCTTTTCCCTGGGTGCGGAATCCATTGCATTGTTTGCGCGCGTAGGCGGCGGCATTTATACAAAAGCAGCCGATGTAGGCGCCGATCTTGTTGGTAAAGTGGAAGCCGGTATTCCGGAAGATGATCCGCGCAATCCTGCAACCATCGCCGACAACGTGGGTGACAATGTGGGTGATGTGGCCGGAATGGGCGCCGATTTATTCGGTTCTTATGTGGCTACCGTTTTAGCCACAATGGTACTGGGCCAGGAAACAATTTCCGTAGATAACTTTGGCGGCTTTGCTCCTATCCTGCTTCCAATGCTGATTGCAGGTATTGGCATCCTGTTTTCAATTATAGGAACATTATTCGTTCGCATAAGCGACAGCGCCGGCGTTAATACGCACAATGTGCAAAAAGCGCTGAACATGGGCAACTGGGGTTCTATTATTTTAACCGCTATTGCCTGTATAGGACTGGTATATTATATATTACCCGAAACCATGACCCTGCGCAATTTTGAATTTACCAAATGGGGCGTATTGGGCGCTATTGGCGTTGGATTGGTTGTTGGTACCTTAATGAGTATTATTACAGAACATTATACCGCCATGGGAAAACGTCCGGTGATGAGCATCATTCGTCAATCGGCAACCGGGCATGCAACCAATGTAATTGGAGGATTGGCAGTGGGTATGGAATCTACTTTTCTTCCTATACTTGTATTAGCAGGTGGTATCTGGGGATCTTTTCAATTTGCAGGTTTATACGGTGTGGCCATTGCTGCCGCCGGTATGATGGCTACCACAGCAATGCAATTAGCGATTGATGCTTTCGGACCTATCGCCGATAATGCAGGTGGTATTGCAGAAATGAGTGAACTGCCTCCTGATGTGCGTGAAAAAACCGATGTGCTTGATGCTGTGGGTAATACTACTGCCGCAAGTGGAAAAGGATTTGCCATTGCTTCGGCGGCATTAACAGCTTTAGCCTTATTTGCAGCTTATGTAGGCGTGATCAACCATAACGGTTTTGAAATGATTGGCATTGATATTTATAAAGCCAGTGTATTGGCTGCCTTATTTGTGGGCGCAATGATTCCTTTCATTTTTTCTTCATTGGCTATAAGGGCTGTTGGTGAAGCAGCCATGGCAATGGTAGAAGAAGTACGCCGGCAGTTCCGCACCATTCCTGGTATTATGGAAGGAACCGGCAAACCTGAATATGATAAATGCGTAGCTATTTCTACAGACGCTTCGCTTAAAAAAATGATGCTTCCCGGCGCTATTGCAATTGTATCTCCGGTTATCATCGGATTTTTATTAGGGCCTGAAGCTTTGGGTGGCTTTTTAGCCGGAGCTACCGTAAGTGGTGTATTGATGGGTATGTTTCAAAACAACGCCGGCGGCGCCTGGGATAATGCTAAAAAATCTTTCGAAAAAGGTGTGGATATTGATGGTATTATTCATAAAAAAGGAAGCGATCATCATAAAGCGGCCGTAACTGGCGATACAGTGGGCGATCCCTTTAAAGATACATCCGGTCCTTCTATGAATATTTTGATTAAACTGATGTCTATCGTTTCATTGGTAATTGCACCTACTTTGGCTGAAAGTTTTGGCGAAAAAGTTCAAAAAACTGGCGAGACTAAAATGGAAATTACAACACAGCCAACTGCAGTTAATACTGAAAAATCCGTTCCATTTGAATCTGGTTTTGCGGAAGAAAAATCTGCCTTAAAAACAGAAGCACATGCATCCGTATTGAATGAAAATACAGTTGCTGTTTCTGAAAAGAATCCTGCTATTAAAAAGCAAAATGGTAATAACTGATTTTTATTAAAAATAAAAAAGCTGATCCCTGTCATAGTTTATGACAGGGATTTTTTTTGATGGATAAGCAACCACCAAAGGAAGTCTTTATAGCGTGATGGATTAATTATTTAGTTTTTTAAGGACTTTTCTTTTTGATGTAGAGTTTTATTGCACAAAAGCGTAAGAAGAATAATCCTTATATTGTTTTAAACTTCCCGGATTTTTTTTCGCTCTTTACTTTTTGTAGATTTAAAATAATTTCAACTGCACTGATTTCCGTTTTGGTGGCTTTGCATCGCCAAAAACCGTTTTACCACCATATTTCCAGGATTCATCCCTTTCTTTTTGTATCAGTGAATCAAAATTATTGTTAGGAATAAAATCTTTTTCAGCGCGCACAGCTATCTCATGCAATTTTTTTATTGCAGCAGACTTATCAGTAGCTCCAAGTTTTGCTTTTTGTACCGCATTTTGTAAAGTTGCAATCGTTTCATCATACACTTTCACCGGTACCGGAAACGGATGGCCATCTTTTCCACCATGTGCAAATGAAAAGCGGGCAGGATCTTTAAACCGTGTAGAGCTGCCATGTATCACTTCGCTTACCAATGCCAGGGACTGGATGGTTCTTGGCCCAACGCCTTGCAATAAAAGCAAATCTTCAAAATTTCGAGGTTGTTGTTCATGTGCCAGCCAAAGTGTGGTACCAAGTCTTTTCAGGTTCACATCCCCGGCCCGTACATCGTGGTGGGATGGCATTTTGAGGTGCCGGAAATTACTTATAATTATTTCCGGATTTTCTGTACTGATATTTAGTATTCCTGCCCTGGCAATATTCGCTTCAGCGGCAGTAAGGTTTAAAATACTTCCCTGATTTATTCCGCAGATACCGGTATGCGGTTCCTCAACAAACGATTTTATATTTTTTGAATGCCAGTGATACCGCCGCGCTGTTTTGTCGCTGGCCCGCATGCCTTGTTGTATCACCGTCCATTCACCGGTGTCGCTTACAATAAAGTTATGCGTATATAATTGAAACCCGTCCTGAACAGCAGTATTATCCACCTTGGCACTCAGCTTACTGGAGCGTACAAGTTCATGTCCATTTATGCCGGTAGAGTCAGCAATGCGCAACAATTCATCCGGTGTTTGTTTAGAATGTTTTCCTTTACCACCGCAGATATATATACCTAGCTCTTTTGAATATGGATGTAGCGCCTTTTTTAATGCGCCCATTACAGAAGTGGTAATTCCCGAAGAATGCCAATCCATTCCCATTACAGCACCAAGACTTTGAAACCAAAAAGGATCAGAAAGTCTGCGCAACATTTCTTCTTTTCCATATTCTGCAAGAATGGATTCTGTAATAGCCAGGCCTAGTTTAGCCATCCGCTCCGAAAGCCATTTGGGAACAAAGCCATAATGCAATGGAAGATCAGCAGAGCCGGATCGTTTCATTGGGTAAATTTAAGAAATTGTCCTGCGGAATTTAGTTAAAAAAAATCCTTTGCTTTATGGTGAAATGAAATTTTTTATTTCTTCATACCTGTATAAAAAACTATTACAAACTCATATTTAATCCTTTCATAAAAAATATCTACCCTTTATTTGACTATCTTTAAAATGCTGTTTATAAAAGTATCTCTTCATGGACGACCTGGTTAAAGCAAAAAAGAAAGCCGCCGAATTTGCGGTTAAGCATATTAAAAATGGAATGACAATTGGTCTTGGCACTGGCTCTACCGCATTTTGGGCTATTCAAAAAATCGGGGAACGGATTCAAAAAGAAAATTTGCAGATCCGCGCAATTGCCACCTCTACACAATCTGAGGAACTGGCCAGGGAACGAAACATTCCCATTGTTCCTTTTTCAGAAATTGATATGATTGATCTCACCATTGATGGCGCTGATGAAGTGGATGATCAGTTTAATTTAATCAAAGGTGGCGGTGGTGCATTGCTTCGTGAAAAAATAGTTGCAACCAACAGCAAACAACTGATCATTGTTGTGGATGAAACCAAACAGGTGGATTATTTAGGAAAATTTCCTTTACCCGTGGAACTAACAATATTTGGATGGGAAAAAACCATTAAAAAGTTGCAATCATTAAATTGTATTCCCCGTTTAAGAACCATTAACGATCAACCTTATCTTACGGATAATAATAATTATATTGTTGATTGTGATTTTCAAAAAATCTTACAACCGGCAGTGCTTAATCAACAGATCAACAGGATTACAGGCGTTGTAGACAATGGTTTGTTTATACAACTGGCTGACCTTGTGATTGTCGGTTTTAAGAACGGAAAAATAAAAAGCAAAGGACAAGTAAGTCATCTTAAAAAGAGCGAATGATGCAGGTTGGCAATAGCAAAATCCGGATTTATAATTTATAGGAATATAAATTAAACGATTGGAAATGAAAACTTCAACAGATTGATCAAAACCAAAATCTGCCATGAAATGAGCCATGATAATTGCTTATCACCAACCGGAATGATCATTTGGTGAATTATCCCGATAATATTGGGAAACGATAAAAAAAATAAAAATGAACACATGAAACAATTGCCATTCCTCCTTGTCCGATCCTTTTATCCGTCGCCCTATTATGCGGATGTAATGAGTCCAATCAAAAATATCATTCAGCAAACAAAACTGATTCTGCAAAGAATACAGATTGGGCATTATTGAATTTTATTAAAGCAGATGATGTAAATCCCGTATTAACTCCAGGCACAAATAGTTTTAAAGATCCGATTACCCAAAAACAAATTTTCTGGGAACAAAAAGATGTATTTAACCCGGCGGTTGTAGTAAAAAATGATACCATTTTTTTGTTGTACCGCGCGGAAGATGAAGTGGGTATTCCCAATGGAACTTCGCGTATTGGATTGGCCGCAAGTGTGGATGGGTTTCATTTTACAAAAGCTCCGGCGCCGGTTTTGTTTCCGGAAAATGATGCTTATAAAAAATATGAATGGCAGGGCGGTTGTGAAGATCCAAGAGTGGTGGAAGATGAAAACGGAGTATATTATATGACCTATACTTCCTATGACGGAAAAGTTGCGCGGCTAATGATTGCCACCTCAAAAAATCTGAAACAATGGACCAAACACGGGCCTGCTTTTGCCAAAGCTTATGGCGGAAAATATTTGGATAAATGGTCGAAATCGGGTGCTATTGTTTCAAAATATGATAATGGCAAAATAGTAGCTACTAAAATAAATGGAAAATATTGGATGTACTGGGGGGATAAATTCATATGGTGCGCCAACTCTGATGATTTGATAAACTGGACTCCGGTGGAAATGGCGGCTGGTGAAAAAGCGGAAGTGGAACTGAAAGGCGAAGCCCTGAACATGCCTTCGTTAAAAATTGTGGTACCAACCCGCAATAAAAAATTTGACAGTGATTTGGTAGAACCCGGGCCGCCGGCTATGCTCACGGATAATGGAATCTTATTAATTTATAACGGAAGAAATATTCCGGCTATCGGCGATACTGCTTTAGTAGAAGGAACCTATGCAGCGGGGCAGGTATTATTAGATAAGAATGATCCGACCAAAATTCTAAAACGCCTGGATCATTATTTTATAAAACCTGATAAACCTTATGAGTTAACCGGCCAGGTAAACCAGGTTTGCTTTTTGGAAGGTTTGGCGCAATATAAAAATACCTGGTTTCTTTATTATGGTACGGCAGATTCCAAAATAGCCGTTGCAACCAGAAAGATAGTTGATGATTGATGGTTGATGGTTGTGATTGATAGTTGATGATTAATAGTTGATGGTTCATACCTGTACACCTCATACCTCATACCTGATACCTGCTAAAAAAATGGCATTCTATTTGGACATATTTCTGTTTATTATCAACTAAATGAATAGACATGAATAAAAATAGTTTCATTTTATTGGTTGTGATATATTTTTAAGCAGTTTTTCCTTTTTTTCCTGTGCAAATAAAAGTAAAAATAAAACAGAAAGTAATGCTCCTGTAACTACGGATTCTGCGATGCAAAATAGACAATACAACCGACACCGGAAGAATGGATAGCACTTCCACAAAAGGCGCTGTGAACAATGATACCGTGAGATTTGGTGAATCGCAATAAAGGTTGAAATTTCGAAAATTATCAGGTGTAAAGTATTTCAAATTATTCCGCCCTTAATTAATGCCCCGGATTTGATAAATCAAAACGGGGCTTTTATATTTTAAAACCATGAAAAGAATCCTTAATAAGGATTTTTCTTTGGGTTTATCCTTGTGTCATACATGTTAAGGATAATCACTTTGTTGCCCTTGGTTTTATAATACATCCTGTAATGCCGGGTAATCAATACCCCTCTTATATCTTTAATTTTAGAAGATGGAGCGCCAACATAAGGTTGTTTGGTAAGCAGTTCAATACGGCGGTCAACTTTCAAAAGAAATTCAGCAGCTACGTCGTACGACCATTCTTTTTCAAGATACTTAAGAATATTCTTCAATTTGTTCGAGAAGCGTTTCTTTACAATTATTTGATACGCCATTGCCTGGTTATATTTTTAAATTCATCCAGTGTATGCGTATCTTTTGTTTCATCCTCTTCGGCTAATGCTTTCAGTTCCTGCAATTGTTCTTCGCTTAAATCATCCGTAATATCAGTATCTTTTATCTTTCCATAAAACATAAAATCTTCTTTCAATAAAGAAAGTAATCCGGCATCATTTATATTTTCGATATAAGCGACCAATTCTTTTTTTAAATCATTTACTGACATTTAAAATGCTTTTATCAAATTTAGTAAAAGAACGTTTATCGTGGTAATAGGATAGCTAAACAAATATTTTTCAATCCATGTTAACAATTTTAAAAATAAATAATCCATTTGAGTATTTATATCATTGAAGTTGTAAATTGCTTTACGAAAACAATCGTATTATGGAAAAGGTTTTATTGAGGCCAACAGAAAGCGAACTTGAAATTTTACAGGTTTTATGGGATAAAGAGAAAGCTACCGTACGCGAAGTACATGAGGAACTGAGTAAATTTAAGGACAGCGGTTATACCACTACTTTAAAATTATTACAGATCATGTTTGAAAAGGGATTGGTGAAACGGGATGACAGCAACAAAACACATATTTATGAACCGCTGATTTCAAGAGATCATACGCAAAAACAATTTGTTGGAAAGATGGTTAATTCTCTTTTTGGCGGATCCACCACACAACTTGTAATGCAGGCGCTGGGTAATGATGCGCCATCTAAAGAAGAGCTAAATGAGATTCAGAAATTATTGGATAACCTGAAAAAACTATAATTATGCAATTCCTTTCCCAATCTCCTTTTCTGCAGGCTTTGGGTTATGCGATAGCGAATAGCTTATGGCAAACTGCTTTAATATGGATAGCGGTAGTGCTTTTAAACAGTATTAAAAAAACTTCTTCCGCCACGCGTTATTCCTTTGCGGTTGCCGGCCAACTTAATAAGCTTCGCCTGGTTTTTAATCAGTTTGCAGTTTTATTATTTAAAATGCACTGAACAGATTTTAAACGAAGGAATTTTACAAACCGCTGCAATCAATTCTTCGTCGTCTTCGCATTCAATGTTTTGGAATATTACCTGGAAGCTTGAGCAGTTTATCCCCTATTTATCTGTAGCTTATATTTTTTTACTTGTATTCCTTTTTTTCCGTTTTTGTAAAAATTATAAAAATACCCAACTCATTAAAAGCGCGGGTCTGCAAAAAATGGATGTGCATTGGAGATTGTTTGTGCATAATATGGCATCGCGGTTAAGTATAAAACAGGAAGTGAAAATTTTCATATCCTCCATAGTGAACAGTCCGCTGACTATTGGCTTTTTGAAACCAGTGATCCTTATACCCATTGCAAGTTTCAACCATCTTACTACCGAACAAATAGAAGCCGTGATACTGCATGAACTTGCACATATTAAACGCGCCGATTACTTATATAATTTAATGATCGCTATTGTAGAGATCGCTTTATTCTTCAATCCTTTTACACAGCTTATCAGCAGGATTATTAAAAAGGAGCGTGAAAACAATTGCGATGATTGGGTTTTACAATTTCAGTACAATGCATCCATGTATGCGGAAGCTTTGTTGCAAATTGCTTATTTACAAACCAACCCCCTCCTATCGATGAATGTTTCGGGCAAAAACAAAGGCGATCTGTTATCCCGGATCAAACGCATCATTCAACCCCAAAAGCAAACATTCAATTATCGGCAACAACTTTTGGCATTGTTATTAATGACCGGAATATTCAGTTGTATTGCCTGGTATGAACCGATCAGCAATTCGAATCAAAAAATTACTGCTTCATCATTAGTTGTGAAACAGGAAAAACTTGCTCCATTGTCCATAACAATTGATAATCCATTTTTCAGTCCGCTATCATTTTTCCCAAAACAGTTGAAAGAAAAACAAATTGAAACCGCAGAAAAAAATGAAGAGGTCAATGTTGCTGTACAATCAAAACCCTTGCTGCCAAAAGATTCGAGCCTTTCAATAAAGAAAAATGATCCATTTTCTTCTTTTATAAACATGGACCAGCTTTTTAATGAAGTGGTTCCACAAATGCAAATTGATATTTCAAAAACAGATTGGCCTAAAATTGCATTTTTTCAAAAATTGGATACTGCCGCTATCCATGAACAAATGAAGCTGGCTTTTGAAAAAGCAAAAATGAATATTAACCTGAAAAAAATAAATGAAGAAATTTTTACTGCAAAAAAACAAATACAGGAACTAAAGGAAAACAAACAGGCATTTTTTGTGGACAACCAGCAAGTGTCTGATCAGTTGAATGCGGCATTTGATCAATTAAATAATCTTAAAGATTTTGATATTTCTGCATCTGCATTTTCTAATATGATCAATGATTTATTTTTAGAACAGATGGTATTAAAATTAAAAATAAATGAAGCGGTAAAACAGGAATACAGAAATGCAGCGGAACGAAAGATGAATTCAAAAGTTCTTTTTTACAGAACCCGGGAAATTCAACCGGGAAATATTTCACAACAAAAAAATATAAAACCACTCCGGTTTTTGTTAAAAAACAGGATTTCTGAAAATCATAAAACCAACCACGATCAGCAAGCTATACGATGCCAGAATGATGCGCCGAAACCGGCATTTGTTTATTTAAAAAATAATTTACCAGCTAACCAAAATAATTCCGAACCTATATTTTTTAAATTAAATGAAGCTTCACCATCTGCTCATGCTCCGGAACAAATCCGGATTAATTCAACAAACAATGAAGAAAATCATGTGATTCATATTACCGTTGTTTTATAAAATAAGTAGCGGTTATTGACTTTTTAATGTTTTTCCTTACGGGCAAGTATATTATTAGCATCCTGTTTCTACCAAATTATTGCCCTACAGGGCGTTCCTTAATGTTTTGTCCTCACATGGCAAGTAGATAACAGCATCCTGTTTCTACCAAAATATTGCCTTACAGGAATATTGCCTTACAGGGCTTTTAATTTCAAAATCCCCCAATCTTAAAATCTGTCATATTCGCAAAAAATTGATAGGCCTTGCTGAAATTTAAATTTCAATCCTTTTTATTTTGCAGGGCAAAGTATATCATTTGCATCCATTTTCTACCATAATATTGCCCCTACTGGGAATTCCTTGATGTTTTATCGTCCGAGGACAAGTAGATAATAGGATACTGTTTTATCAAAATATTGCCTTACAGAACATTTCAATCCCCAAATCCCCAAATCTCAAAATCACCAATAACCTCATACCTCACACCTCATACCTCACACCTACCTACCAAATATTCCTCGGGCACCAATCGCCAAAGCGGTTACCGATTAAAAATCCGATCATTATTTCATGAGAAGCTCCTGGTACCGTATTGATTTTTGAAGTAATAAAATCGTAGGAATAACTAAGATTGAAACTGTTGCTGATATTTACTCCAAACATTGCTGCAAAACCTTCATTTTGCCTGTAAGAAGCCCCCGTCCAAAGAATATCCCTGTATTGAAATTTTGTATTTAAATCAAAACTTAGCGGTAAAGGCGCTATGAATTTTGCCATAAAAGAAGGCAGCATACTGATATCTTCATTGAGAAAAAAGCGATAACCGCCGGTTAAGAACAAATGCGGGATCAATTTCCCATTTTGAAGATGAACAGATTTTTCAGAATAAACCAATTTGGATGGCAGGATATTTTGAGCAGCCAATCCTAAAAACATATTGTTGGAATACAACCAAAGTCCTGCATTTATATCGGGCAATAACCTGTTTAAATACCCGTTTCCCGCTACTGCAGGGTCAACCGGGTTTTCAGAACCAAAATCCAGTTTGCCGGAATTCAAGCTTAAATTTTGAATGCCGGCAGATACACCCGCACTCAAACTCATTTTTTCTGAAACCGGAAGATGATATGCATAAGTGGCCGAAGCGGAAAACCGGTTTAATGGTCCGGCCCGGTCATTTAATAAAGTAAAACCAATACCCGCATGCGGATCAGTAGATTCATAATTCTGCCAGTAATTCTGCCCGCGCGGATTTTCTCCGGGAGCATTAAATGACGTAGCAGTTTCTCTTCCGTAATCATTTTTTCGCAAAGGCCCTTGTATGGTCATATAGGTAGTGACCGGAGCTCCATCCAATCCCACCCACTGATGGCGATGACTGAGTTTGATATCCCAATAATTTTCAATACCGGCAATGGCAGGATTGATAACATAATTGTTCAAAATATATTGCGTGTAATGTGGTCGTTGTTGTGCCTGAATTGCACCTAAAACAAAAGATAAAAAAACAGTCAGTTTCCATTTCATGAACGATAAAGTTAGGGAGAAATGAGATTGATTGGAAGAGTTCAATTTAGCCAATGCTTTTCAACGGTTAACAGCATTGTGCAGGTGGGAATTTTGTGTTCCAAAAATATAGTTTTTCTGCAAAACCATGCAAGATGATCATCCACATTATCCGCAAAGCCGGGGCTTTGGAAAAATATAATTAATGGCAATTTTGTTTGAATATCTTTAAGAGCGATGGTACTCAGGTCAGGATAAATAGAATAGGAATAACTGTCTTTCAGTTATAAAGGAATAATATTCATATCCCAATCTTACGGCATTAGGCATTAGGCATTATAGATCTTCAAAGAAGCAGTACCGCTGATTTTTCCATCGAGTTTGGCGACAAGTTTCCTATAAGTACCGCTGGATTCATAAGCGTCCGCATCAGCTTTGGAATCCCAAGCCGTAAGGGAGATAAATTCTCCTGACCCATCCACAGGCTCGAGCAACATAACATTGGCGTTGCCTTTTTGTTTTTTTACTTCAGGTATCACCTCCCTGTTATAAATGTTTTTTACCTCCTCAGTATTATCTGAAGATACTTTGAGGTGCGTTAATCTTACTATCATAATTTCCTTTTTAAAGATGAATAAAAAGGTTTTAGAAAGAAGGGAAATAGAGTAAATTAATCGCAAAGAATATACCAGATAACTTGATAGAGGCACTTCAGTGTTTTACCCAAAATTTCTTATTCAATTGGAAAAATCCATAAAATGGTTTGTTTGGTTACGCCTTCGCCGCTACTATTTTGCTTATCCAATACCAATAAAATAAACCTTAGGTCTTGTTCAATTTAACTAATGTTTTTCAACATCCATATATCGCAGTCATGATGGCCGGTATTGCCCAACGGTGCATCCAAAAATGTGAATCCTAATTTTTCATATACCACAATCGCCTTTTTGAGTTCGGGCATTGTTTCCAAGTATATATTTGAATAACCTTTAGTTTTTGCAAAATCAACACATTGCAATATTAATTTCTTCCCCAGACCTTTTCCTCTGGCTTCTGGTAACAAATACATTTTAACGAGTTCAACCGTATCAGCCGGTAATCCATCTGTTGGAAAAATCCCCGCGCCTCCCAGAATCTGTTCATTTTCCATCGCTACAAAATACGCACTGTTTTCCTTTTGAAACAACCGGCTCAAATGATCTGTACTTTCATCATAATAAACAGTGCCAGGTTTGGCTGCATTAAACTCATCTAAAGTTTTGCGAATAATGGTTGCCAAAGCTATATCGTCCTTTTTTTGAATATTCCTGATTTCCA
This sequence comes from uncultured Chitinophagaceae bacterium, assembly GCA_963695165.1. GTDB lineage: Bacteria > Bacteroidota > Bacteroidia > Chitinophagales > Chitinophagaceae > CAVOGF01. The sequence continues at coordinate 164,977 of CAVOGF010000006.1, read as the reverse complement.
AAATGATTATTCGATTTTAAAAATATATTTTCTTACCCCTACCATGCATTCATATACTTATCAACTATTCTATCCTTATCAACTATTCTATCGGGAGCCTTTGATGTATTCTTTTTCCAATTGACATCATAACTAACAAACAAAGTTAACCACATTGTCCTTGCGACCCGCATCACTAATGGTTGAACCAGTACAAGGATCAGAAAAATGGGAAATTTTCAGAAAGATTGTTTTACCGAATTTAAACTTTAATTTGAAATGCATCGCTGGTATAAAAGAAAATAAAAAATTCTGGATTAGTACTGAAGCAATATCTCCGTTAACGGTTAAATAATTGTTTAAAGCCTAACTCAACTATATTTCAATGTATTACAGCTTTTTATTTATATTAAATATTAATTAAAGATGTCATACTCATAAAGTCACAAAAGACATATTCAAACCAAACCTCATAAACAATTATTAATAAATCACTTATAATCCCTTACTAATAATATTTCCTGTATTCGGACCTTCCATAAACAATAAATCCAAAATACTCAGGTTCGGCTGAAAACCAATTCTTTCTTCAAAGATCTGTGGATAGCGTACGATAGATTCATCATTTTGAAAATTCCGGGGCAGCCAGCTATCCCTTAAATCAATTATTAAATCTTCATTTTTAATTTCACTAACCACCATAACTGATTGATTTATATTAATTAATCTTATTAAAAACGATAATACTTCCTGGTTAAGGTCAATTAAATAAGTAAACCTTTTTTCAAAAATACTTTGAAGGCTTTGTTCATAATATTCAAAGAAAGGAGACTTATTATAACAGGAAACCAGGGTTCTCCAGTGCTGCAACTGCCATCCATTCTGCATAATCTTTACTTCATTGAAGGGGAGTCGTTGATTCCGTCCATTTTCCAATGGAACCGACAAATTAATAAGTCCATTGCTGCCAACAACAACACATCGGTTACGAAAACTCATTTTTTTATAGCGTTCACTTGATAAAATTTTAATATCTGATGATATTATCAAGGATTTAAACCAATTAATGCATGGAAAGTATTGATATTCAATAAGTAATGATTTATTTTTAAATTTTTCCTGAAATATTGTCATAAGGTTGAAAATTTGATTATTTAATCCGGTTTTATTGATATAAAACTTTAATACTAATTAGTAGTTAACTTTAATATTAAACTGAATACCAATTACTTATTACTAATAATAGCAGCTAATTAATTTAGTATTAATTTTTCTAATTATTTTCTATAAAAAGACTAAAGTTAATAGCATACAAAATAAGAGAATATTTTGAAGATAATTTAGACTAATCTCAAAATCCCTCCTATTTTGCAGTCAAATTGAAAATATGTACCGTTGGATCATTTTACGGGTTAATCGTTGTTGTTTGGCGGCTTGTAAGAAGCCTGGAGGATTTGAATACAGGAACATTAAAGACTTAAAAGTGGAATCACTTGGATTTGACCAATCCACCATTTCGATGAACCTGGTTTATTTTAATCCGAATAATTTCGGAGTTAATTTAAAACATGTGGATTGCGAAGTTTATGTAGATCAAAAATTTGTGGGCAAATATGTACTGGACACCATGATGCATATTTCCAAAAAATCGGAATTTTATCTCCCCTCAAAAATGAATGTGGATATGCGGAATTTATTTAAAAATGCACTCAGCAGTTTTTTTGCCCAGGAAGTTTTACTGGAAGTGCGGGGAAGTACCCGCCTTGGAAAAGCGGGTGTTTTTATCAATGTTCCGTTCAATTATTCCGGGCAGGCATAAACTTGATTTTTTTTAGTGGTCTTTGTCGGTCAGGCGGCCAACATGCAAGCTTGATCTTTTTTACAATCACAGGAGACACCAACAATAGAATCACATTCTGTCTAAAACAAAGAGCAAGAACTACAAACGAAGCTCCTGATTTTTTTGCAAACACAGGAGAATGTTGATCAGGCGACCAACGATGGCAATAGGACGATCTAACACCTAAAATTTTAATTCAAGGCTTGCTGACCAAAACTACTGACCCGGATGGGCCGATGGCTCATGTTCTTTATTTATAAAATTGGAAATTCACTATCATGATTTTTATTTTCCATGAAAGTCGTCAACACGAATAATTGAATCCGCTGAAAGCAATATAAACCAAGCGCTCTCCTATTATTTTAAAAATGGCTGCGGGTATTAATGAGCTGTGGCCGAGGCGGATGGTTTCTGCCCATATAATGTTACAGGATTTGCCCTTCCATTTAGATCATAAACAATTTTTCCCGCCCGTATAGTCATTTCACATTCCAATTTTTTATCTGTTTCAATTTTATAATCCTGTATAATCAAACAATCCAAATTTTCCCTCTCTCAAATTCAATAATGCAATATCTGCATCCGAACCTACCGATAGACTGCCCAACTCTTCCCTCTTTATAACCTGTGCAGGAGTCCAGGTGCTTGCGGTAATAACAGTTTTTAAATCCATTCCCATAGCCAGGAATTTAGACATCGTTGTCAGCATATCCTTCATGGCATTATTCATACTTCCTGTATGAATATCGGTACTGATGGTATTGGGATAAAACCCATTCTTTATGGCAGGAATGGCTTGTGAAAAAGCAAAGCTGATGCCTCCATAACCCACATCGAATACAATTCCTTTTTTCCGCGCTTCCCAAACAAAAGGTTTCACTTTTCCTGTTTGAACATCCACAATTGATTCCCGGCTTGCTAACTGGCCGAAACAATGGGTAAAAATATCACCCGGCCGCAGATGTTTCATAAATAGTTCTTCAATTGAAAGCGGAGGATTGCTTCCGCCAAAATCAATCATCACGGGAATTCCTCCGGCCTGTTTTCCTGCTTCCACTGCACGATCAACAGGTGTCCAATCAGGGCCTTCAAAATGAGCAACCTTAAATCCCACAATATAGTTTCTGTACCTTCTGGCAACATTTGCCGAAAGCTTTGAATCCATGTCATTTATATTCTGCTCATAATTTCCACCGCGCATTCCCTCTCCTGAGATGTTAAGAAATACAAGTACCCGCGTTTGCGATTGATCAATGGTCTGCGTTTTATAATCGGGAAAACTCCGCCAGCCCGGACTTCCTGCATCCACAACGGTGGTAACACCATTCCGGAAAGTAAAACCATCCGGCGGCAAGGCATTTGGACCATTCATATAGGTCTGATCCATCCGGGTACCCCAATAATTGTGAGAATGAATATCTATCAGGCCCGGCGTTACAAATAATCCCTTCGCATCAACCACTTGTACCGCTTCTTTTGGATTGATATTTTTAGCTATCCGAACTATTTTGCCATTGTTCACAGCAATATCCATTACTTCATTCAATTCGTTTTTTGGGTCAATAACATGACCGCCTTTTATAACGATACTATAAGTTTGAGCCAAAGCTTTACCGGCAATTAAACATAATATAGCAAAAAGGATCAGCCATTTGCTTTTAATCAATTTTGTCATTTGGTTGGAAATTTAGATTGATGAATACTTTAAAGGTGTTTATACATGCATTGGATTGTCTCTTGTTTTTAATATTTAACCGCAAGCTGTTTCAGGTATTCGGCCAGTTGCCATCTCTGTTCTTCAGGCAACACTTCCTCAAATGCAGGCATGCCGCTCCTTCCGGTAGTGATTTTCCAATAAATGGCGCCTTTGGTTTGATTTTGTAAACTTTTAAAAAATCCAGCGGTATCATCACCCGGATCAGGGCCAATCTTATTATTCGGTTCGTTTTCTTTATGGCAGTTTCTACAGTATAAATCACACAGCTCTTCACCCTGCGGCAATGTAAGTGGTTCTACCGGGTAAGGATTGATTAAAGTATCCGCCCAGCCGGGAGCTTTCCAGCAATCCTGTTCCAAGCTTTTCCAAAGTTTAGAATTTTGGAAAAGCTGCGAATGAGCAGCCATCCCGGTCAAAGAAAAAATCAACAGAAATTTTTTCATTTCTTTCTTAAAAATTGTTCTTTAACTTCTCCAGGTTTTTAAATTTTGGAAAAAGGAAAGTTTTATTTCCTATGTTTTTTTCTGTTCTTTTTTTTGATTGCTTTTGAATCTGCAGGCAATGTCAGCTTCCAGATATTGCCCGATTTTCCCCCATACTCAACGATATAAACAAAATTGTCTATCATTAATGCATCAACAGGGCCATTAAATCCATCGACAATACGCCTGGTTTTAACGAAATAGTTGTCCGCTTCTTTATTGTATGCCAGATCAAGATGAAGCAGATCGGCCCCCTCATTTGTGAAAGCTCTCATCATTCCCGATCTTCTGCCCAAGGAATATCTTATAACAAATCCTCCGCCCTTTAAACCATTACTGAGAATTTTATTGTTGTCGAAAAATAATCCCAGCGGAGAGCAATGCGGTGTAAATGTACTTACGGCAACTCCGGTCTGGTCGCCATCCAGTATTTTGCCCGAATGTCCGCGGTATTCATTGGCATCGGGACCTAAATTCTGAACGCCCGGTGAAAACTGAACACCGTCCGGAATTTTTGGAAAATCGGGATCATTTTGGAAATATCTCATTGCCCAGGCATGTGCGCTTTTTGGTATAAAAGGATCTGTATCCGGGTTCGGCTGCCAATCGGGGTACTGCTGCGGATTTTCAACCCCGCCCATAATCCAGGGAAAGCCATAATGATGTCCTTCCCTGATCCAGAACATATCTTCATTATGGTCGTAGTCCGATGAATTCACCACTCCAAAAAGATTACCATCAGGATCAAAAGCCATATCATAAGCATTCCGGATTCCTTCTGCATAAATATATCCATCCGCTTTAAGCTTAGCCTCATCATCAGGCAGGAGCAGATCTTTTGAATGAATGGGAAAGCGAAAAACTTTAGCGGTTAAAGCATTGTCGCGGGCATTGGGATATGCACCTTTATTGTCCTGTACTTCACCATGATCCGTGCGGGCGCCGGTATTTACATAAATATATTTCCCATCCGGACTTACAGCAAGCGCATTCCAGCCATGATCATAAGTGGTTGCGTTGGTGCCGTATTCCACGGTATTAAATACGTCTGTAATTTCATTTTTACCTGATGGCCGCATGTCAATACGAACCATTCTTCCTTTAGTTCCCTTATGATCATTCATATCGGTATTACCACATAAAAATAAATTGTTGCCCGAAAAAACAGCCCCCTGCAAACGGGGAATTCCATGATCAGCAACAGAAAACACTTTTTCAGCAACAGCTTCACCGCTTGTATTTTTGATAATAAATATATCTCCCTCAAAAGTAGTATAGTACAAGGCTCCTGTTGTTGGGTGCTGTATTAACCGCACAGCCATGGGACCGATGGTCATAAAATGCTCTACTTTAATATCCGGTCTTAATGCAATTGGATATTTTAAAGTAGCGGGAGGCCGCGCATTAGCAGTGGCTTTCCCGGCATTTGAAGTATCCTGAGCACGAACCTGGCCGGTAAACAACATGGCAATAACTGCAATGCATATTTTATGCATAAGTAAACGCATGACCATCTTTTTAAAAAATTAGCTGATTATTGTTTAGTTAGTTCCCTTAGATAAGATACGAGCTGCCATCTTTGCTCTTCAGATAATACCTCTTTAAACGGAGGCATATTTCCCCTTCCCGTAGTCATTTTCCATAATAAAGCGCCATCAGTTTGATTTTTCACTTTGCTGTCGTGAAAATTGGCGGGCTTTACACCAAGCGCGCCGCCTGCAGCCCCATCTCCATAACCGGTTTCCCCATGGCACGACCAACAATAAATATTATAGAGCTCTTCGCCTTTTGAAGCGCTCAGCGGTGCCGCACGATAAGGATTTTTTATAGTATCCACCCATGCCGGCGCTTTCCATGGATCAGCAGATTTTTGTACTAATTTATTTGAAGCCGAAGCAGATACTATAAAAAGATATAAGCCACCTATAACCAGCATGCCATAAACCATTTCTTTCTTCATGATAATTTCCAGTTTAAATTCATGATGAAATAATTATACAACAGCTTTCGAAAATTCTTCCCTAATCCTCCCGGCTACAATTTTTTCTTCACCGGGCTTAAGCATCCAGACTGTAACGCCAATACTGTTTCCACGTCCTCCTCCCCCTGTTTCTATGGAAGGATTCCCATTGCGCAGGTTTTCCTGTAATTGCTTTGCAGTAATTTTAATTTTATTCTCATCCCAGGAGATATTAAGATTGGGCGTTACATTACCTAATTTTGGCACAGTGATACTGGTAGTTACCCCATTGATATTTTTTACCGAATTTTCAATATGAGCAATACCTGCTTCCCATGTTTTCCACTCCTTATCATGATCCTTTGACAGGTATCGTTCAAGCGCCACGTACATTCCAAGAATTTCTTCTTTGTTTATCTTTCATTCCGCGGCCAACATTAAACCCCCGTGGCGGCATATGCAATCTTGCGGCAGCGATGACATCCTTTTTGCCCATTAAAAGACCTGCGCTTTGCGGCCCTCTTATGGCTTTCCCACCCGACACTACCACAAAATCGAATCCCATGTCGTTAAACTTCCAAAGATTTGAAACCGGCGGCACGTCTGCTGCAATATCAATCGAAGTAGGAATATTGTGTTTTTTACCCAATGCCACCCATTCCTCATGCTGAATTTTTCCTTTATCCGCTTCAATGTTTAGAAAGTGCATCAACGCGGTTTTTTCATTAATGGCTCTTTCCAATTCTTCCACCGTTTCTATAGCAATGATTTTGCAACCCGTATTTTTCAAAGCATGATTATAAACAATATCATGCGCTTTTTGGCAGATCACTTCCGATTTCATTCCCGTGCCTTCCAAATGAGGAAGCTGCTCTACCTTTTTTTGATCCATTCCTGTTAAGATACCGGCCAATGCGAGGGTCATTCCGGAAAAAGCACCGGAAGTAACCACTGCTGCTTCTGAATGCACCATTTTTGCGATCCTTTCTCCCACCTTATCCTGGAGTTCATCGAGCATACAAAAATCTTTGGAACTGCTGTTGATGGCATCCATTACATAATCGTGCATTAAGGATCCTGTCATATAGGTAAGCGTTCCGGCGGCATTGAGAAAGGTACGAACACCTAATTCTTTAAAAAGATCGCGTTTTGCACGGGGCGCGGCTAAAGCGGAGCCTAATGGAAAAGCGCTGCCAATAGCGCCTCCGGCCAGTGGCAGAAGGCTTAAACCTTTAATAACATCTCTGCGTTTCATTATGCATTATTTTGTTGATTTTTTATTCATTTTACAAGCCTTCTAAAAAATTTATATATAGGCGATACAATCCATTTCAACGAGGGAGTCGCCGGGCACACCGCCTTTAGCCACAGCCACAGTAGTGCGTACAGGAGGTTGCTGGCCAAAACGACCTTTGTATACTTCATTCATTCCTTTATAATCGGCTATATCATTGAGGTAAACATTTACCTTCAACACTTTTTCCATCGAAGAGCCGGCTTTAATCAATTCTTTTTCCAGTTCTTTTAATACGATTTCAGTGTGCGCTTTTATTTCAAATGGTTCTGTATGCGCTCCTTTTCCGGCGATAAATACCATATTCCCATATTTGGTTGAACCAGAAAACAAAGGCACTCCCTGGAAATCGGTTACAGTTGATACTTTTTTTTCTTCTTCAGCAACAATTGCGGCTTTTGCCGCGAAACCAAGCCCCACTGCCCCCAAACCTGATCCTAATAATTTTTTCAATACTGATCTACGTTCTGTTTTCATAATTTCATTTTTTATTGATGAATATTTACCCGTTTCTTCTTTATTTTATTTCACTTGATTACTCAATTATTTCTTTTTAGAAGTGGAAGTTTTTTGCATTTTCCATTCCCTGCCGGGCATATCTACACGGAAACTTTCTATATTGCCCTGATCCTGGAGGGTTACGTACATCGTACACCCGTCCTTTCCTCCAAAAGCTACATTGGTGGGTCTTTTACCAACCAGGTTTATTTCCTGTAATTTTTTACCATTGGGAGAGAGCTTTAAAACAGTTCCCTTACCGAAACGGGCGATATATAAATTTCCCTTTATGTCACAGCGCATTCCATCAAGCCCAAAATCAGAAAATTCAATTAATAAGCGTTTATTGCTGATCTCTCCTTTCGGTGAAAGATCATAGGCCCATACTTTACGTTGTAAAGATTCATTTACATATAAGGTTTTATTGTCCGGACTTACTTCAATGCCATTAGCCGTTCCCATACTATCCAGCAAGGTAGTTTTACCATCCGTATCAATCCGCCAGATACGGCCAGTGCCTGCTTTCCAGTTTGGATCACTTGCATAAAGCCTGTCTTTGTTGTCAATAGCGATATCATTGGGTTGGCTCATACCTGGTTCGTTCACAAAAACAGTGAGTTTTTTAGTAGCCATATCCACTTTAAGGATATTGTGATTGATGTAATCGGCAATAAACATGTCTCCCTGGCTATTAAACCGGATACCATTCCCAATACTACCATCCGGCAACTCTATAAATAAACTGACATCTCCAGCCGGTGTAACAAGGCCGATAGTACCTTGCCTGCTAAAATTAACGGCGTATATGTTTCCCGATTTATCAACAGCAGGACCTTCCACACCCGATGTAAATCCATTAACCGGGGTTAATACCGATGATTTAAATAAAACATTGGCCTGCCCGATGCCTTGAATAGAAAATCCGGGAAGTAAATAAAAAAACAGCCAGGCAAATCTGGTTGCAAGATTTTTTTTGAAATCCATTGGTCAATGATTTATTGAGGTAAAGCCTGAAACTTTATTAACTGTTTCTATTAAAAAAGCCAGGCTTTACCGATTAAAGAAATTATTTGGGCATCCACCAAAGCTTTGTGGCAGGGCTATCTTTGCCACCGAGGTAAGAAGAAACGGCAGCCTTAACAGCGGCTTCACTTGTGCTGATAACAGACGACAAATAAGCTAATCTTTTTATATAAGTTCCGATAGGAAGATCCGGATGATGACTCACCATTACATGATAAAGTTTAGGATAACCTGTTCTTCTAAACTCAGACCAGGCTTCAGTTCCTTCAGGAAACATGGCAATCCATTTTTGAGTAATGATCTTTTCCAGCTTAACCTGAAAATCCGCTGCTTCATCCCAGGCTACAGTAACATTGCTGATAGCCGGGCTATTATTGGCAGAATTTTTAGGATCCACATAAGCAGTTTGTTTGGTAGTGCTTGTTAAATAAGCGTCTGCTCCGGAAACTCCATTAGCTTTAAAAGAAACTTTGATACCCTCCTCATAAAACTGTTTTGCGGTACCACCCATATTCCATCCTCTTAATGCAGCTTCGGCCATTAGGAAATAGCTTTCAGCCACATCTACCTGTTTTACAGGGGTGCTTGTTTGAACATTGTATTTTGAGAAATCCTGGTAAACAGCTTTTGTTGGTTTGGCAACTCCGGGCCTGATACCAATAATTTTACCACCCAAAGCCGGATCTTCAGCCGGAAGGGCATATGCTGCAAGCCGGGCATCTCCGAAGCCCTCCAGGTAAGTTACTACAGAAGCTGAGATGCGCGTATCTGACCATGCATTGCTGATGGTATAATAGGGATTACCGGAGGGATTAACCACCGCAAATGAACCTAATAGCTTCTGCTCAGAACGCCGCCATTTGCGGGATTCACGGCTTTTTCAGCCTCTGTTTTTGCTTTTGCCGGACTCACCACGGAGATACGCATGGCCAGCCTTAGCCTGAGCGTATTTGCAAGCCTGATCCATTTTGTATATTCCCCATTGAATGTGGATCTGTCCCATTTTTTAAAACGTGCCATATCCGCATTCGGGTCAGCGGCTTCAGCTGCCAACAATGCTTTTACTGATTTATCAAGATCTTCAAAAAATGCATTGTAAGCTTCTTCTTCCGAGTCAAAAGAAACTTCTGCCCCCTGGCCGTATTTGGTATAAGGGTACGGGCCAAATACATCCACGAGCCTATGCGCGGCATTTACCTTCATAATGGTTGCAATAGCAAATAAATCCGGGTATTTTTCTTCAAAACCTCTTTTACTCATTAATAACCAGTTGTTCATTACACCATTGGTAGAAGTATTCCAGGAGTTACCCCACTGATTCACCATGAAATAAGTCATGGTATTTTCATTATTTAGAAAAGGTGTGGGAGCTTCCAGGTATCCTGCATAAGATTCGGACTGCAGGTTTTGTTGTGTTTGTACATCAGTAGTTGTGCTCACGATATTATTCATCATCGTAGGAAGTAAAAAGCCACCTTCATTGGCATCCTGCATCAAATCTGCGTCGGAAATTAATTTAGTATCCTGGTTTAAACCCTTGAAATCTTTAGTACACGATGCAACTGCAAAAAATAGCAGGCTTAGGCACAGTAGCTTGAAATTGTTTTTATTTATTAAATATTTCATTCTGAAAAATTTTTGTTTATAAAGGATAGATGGAACTCCCAAACCTGAGCATTATTAAGCTTTAGAATTTTGATTCAGATTGTTTGCTAAATTTTGGCTTTAGAATGGTCGTTTCATCTTTAATATTTTTTAATTAGCTGATTTTTATAAACCTACCCTAAGTGTAAGCCCCCATGAAGTAGCGGATGGAATCTGGAATGCTTCAAAGCCCTGTCCCCCATTACTGGTACTGAGCGCTAACTCAGGATCAAAGGGCGCTTTTTTATACAGGAAACATACATTTCTTGCTACCAGGGAAAGATTCACATTTTTAAAAGTGTTGCTGAACTTAGGCAGGGTATAACCGAAGGCTAATTCTCTTAACCGGATATTTGTAGAACTGAATACATATTCCTGCGTAGCTGCGGCTATATCAGCATTGCCTGAAATGAATGTATAATATTTTTCAGCATCCATTAGTTGTCCATTTACCATTACGCCGCCATTATCCCGCGCTATTCCGCTTCTTTTTGATAATCCTTTGAAGTCTAACCATTGTTCGGTAGATGAGGACACCAATCCTCCAAATCTTCCATCAAGCAGGAACGAAAAACTGAAATTTTTATACTTGAAGTGGTTGCTGAAGTTTAATAAAAAATCCGGGTTTGCATTTCCAAGATATTGGTCGTTGTTTTTTGATAACATGGGTAAGCCGGTAGTAGCATCAAACATTTGCCTTCCATCTTTTTCATACTGGTAGGTTCTGCCAAAAAGATCATGGTAAGAACCATATTTTCTGTCGCCCAATAATTCACTTCCGGGACGGAGCAGGAACAAGTTTGTTAATCTGTTACCATTTTGTAATACAAACCTGTCAGACGTTAACAGGCTGCTCAATTCCCTGATCTCATTTTTATTTGTTGAGAAATTGATGCCGGGCGTCCAGGTTATTTTTCCAAGGTTTGCATGATAGCTTAACGCAGCCTCTATCCCTTTATTCAGGATGGTACCGCCATTGATCCAGAAATTGGATGCGCCCGATCCGGCAGGAGCTCCGATTTGAAATACCTGGTCATAAGTGGTGGCGTTATAATAAGTAACATTCAAACTTAATTTATCTTTAAAAAACCTCAGTTCCGCACCCACTTCATAAGAACGGGTACGCTCCGGTTTTAAGTTAATAGTATCTTTTCCGCTAAAGAAAGGCAAAGCCCCTCTTCCATTTATATTTTCCGTAGGTGAAAGCGAATAGTTTGGATTTCTTTCAGATGCGCCAAAAGCCAGTCCACTACCTACTTCTGCATAGGATCCTCTTATTTTGGCAAAAGAAAAAATATCATTTGATCCGATGGTATTGGTTAAAATATAGGCTAAGCCAACTGAGGGATAAAAGAATGGTTGATTAACGGTGGAAGACCATTCATTCCTGGCCGTAACATCCAAATAAACTGTTTCTTTAAAACCTAATGTCGCCGAGCCAAAAACAGCACGGGATATTGTTTTGGTATTACTTTCCGTTGAGACGAAATTTCCTGTTAATCCATAAATTGAAAAATAATTGGGATATGCCAGTGTGGTTTGTGCACCATCTGTGCCCGCATATACGGAACGGTCACTGTTTACAGTATTACTGGCGCCTACAACCGCATTTAATGAAAGATTCTTACTTAGCGATTTGGTGCCGGTTAATAATATATCGGAATATAGCTGCTCGCCACTGCTTACATTTTTGGTATAAGCCCCGTTGGCGCCAACAGAAGTAGGATCTGAAGTAGCCGCAAAACGGCCTTCATTATCATTCTGATACCGGTTAAAAGTTGATCGCGCAGCTACATTCAACCAGTCATTTATATTCCATTTTACCGATAAATTGAAATTGGTACGGTCATTCAAATTATTTCTTTGAATCCTGTTTTGTATCCAGTAAGGATTTTGATTAGAGCTATGTTCATTTTTGATATAAGGCCAGTTTTGAACGAACATATTCCTGGTATCGCTCCATACCTGGTAATTATCTTTTCCATATTTGGAAAAATCATCGCCGGTAGGGAAAAGATACAATCCAAACATGGGACTGTTGTACCATTGAGATGCATTTTGATTATCGGCATTTGATTTAATATAGTTGATAGCGCCGTCCACCGTCACTTTATTCTGAAACAACTGGGTGCTACCTCTCAGGGTAAGATTGTGCCGCTTGAAATCATAATTGGGAAGCATGCTTTTAGCGGCAGTATTGGCATAAGACAGGTACACCCGCTGCGTTTCATTTCCACTACTGATGGATAAGCTATTCAGGTAATTCTCACCTGTTCTAAAAAAGTCCCGGATATGCGCATCGCTTCCATTAGATATTTTAGGCCCCCAGCTATCATTAATGGTAGTTATAGAAGCGCCTTTGTTTCCTTGTCCATAATTTGTTTGTACCTCTGGTAAAATCATAGGATTATCAAATGTGGCAGTAGAAGCGAAATTGACGGTAGTAGTACCCAATTTTCCTTTTTTAGTAGTAATCAGGATAACGCCATTAGCAGCCTGGCTACCATACAAAGCTGCTGCTGAAGCGCCCTGAAGTATTTGCATACTTTCAATATCTTCTGAGTTAAAATCTGAAAAACCGCCAATGGGAATTCCATCAACCACATATAGTGGCTGATTATTACCATTAATGGATTTATTGCCCCGGAGAATTATTCTTGGCGATGAACCCGGACCACCACTACCTTGCGTTACAAATACTCCGGCAGCCTTGCCTGCCAAAGAATTCAGTACGTTGGGCCCTTTTACTTCATTTAATTCTTCGGATGAAAGATTGGTGGTAGCATAAGTAAGTCCCTTTGCACTTCTTTGTATACCTAATGCCGTAACAACCACCGTCTCCAGATCCTTTGATTCCGCACTAAGACTTACATTGATTGTAGAGCGGCCAGATACATTTATAGTCTGGCTTGCATAACCTATATAACTAAATACCAGTACAGCATTTGAAGAAGCGGAAATGGAAAAACTGCCATCGGCATTGGTAGTAGTACCATTATTTGTTCCGCTTACATTGATACTGACAGATGCCAGCGGCTCATTTTTAGTGTCGGTAACCCTGCCGGTAATGCGAATATCCTGGGCGGATAAATAAGTTTTTCCCAGCAATAAGAAAAAGATCATTACATAAATTTTTTTCATCATAAGTGTTGTTTTGAATTTTGGTTTTGTATTAAGTGGTAAAATAAAAATGGGGAACGTAAATCAGGTTTTATCGCTTGTTTTCCAGCATTTCAGTTTTTTAAGGAGCCGGTTTTTTATCTTTTATATAATAAAATTTCCCCTCATGATCCAGCGTGAAAACATTTTTAAGATCCGGGTACTCCAGTTGAATTATAAATTGAAATTCCGTACCTGTCATTTTCAATTCCGGAATATCCGGCAGGCTTAAATCACTGAAAACTTCCTTTATCTGCTGATGATCTTTCGCATATTTACCATACTTGTTTTTAAACTCCTGCTGCAGATAAAAATATTTCCAAAGAATTAATTTCAGTTTTTCTGTTTCAGTATCAAGAAAATCTTGCCGGGGCTCTCCTTCATTTATAAATCTTACATAACCCCATCTTTCAGGATAATGTAAGTTTACAATTCCCTGTGGAGACCAAACAGTGTAATGAGCCTTACCGGGCTTTCCGGCAGAATCTTTCTTTTTCTCATAAATTCCATTATTGATATCCATATCCCATTGCACACGCGATAAATTCATTCGCCAGATCGTTCCCACAGATGCTTTGGCATTGTTCAGAGATTTTAAAGGAATAGCCAGTTCAACGCTCCAAAACCTGTCCGTATCAGCAGGGTTATTAATGGTTCCATCAATATAAATCCCCTTTTTCAATCCTTTACTTTCCCAACCACTAACAGCCACTCCCCCGGAACGGTAAGGCTTTGTCATAAACAAATCCCAAACTGCGCTATTAGCATTGATCTGTAATTCAAAATAATTGTGCAGATCGCCATGTGTATCAATAAATATTTCGAAAGCATTGTCATGAAAAACAGGCTGATCCTGCATAGTCATGGTTGCGCTGATATGCGGCTCCTCGATCTTCGCAAAAATGTATAAGAACTCATCATCCCAAAGCATTTTACACCTGGTCGTATAGGGAAAAACATTTTCCTTATTTGCTTCTATATCTGTAAACAATTCAGTCCAGGGCGCTTTTTCCCAGGCGGCTTCATTATCCCTCCCATCGATCTGGATTTTATCCGCGGTTTTTATTATGGAATAATGCCGTGGCACCTGCAGTAAACGCTCAAGCGCCTTACTATCAATCTGAGCGCTTGATGCCTGAACAAACAGCAATACCAACCCTGTCAAACAAATTATTCTCATATGCTCATTTTCTTTTTTATCGGCTTCCGATAAGTTATCGGAATAATTCGCCAAATGATCATTTCCGGTTGGTATAATTAGTTCTCATTTTTATGTTCATTTCATGGTATAACTGAATATTAGTAAAGGTGAATCAGATCTAAAACAGACGGCATTAACATAAACTGATAATATTTTAATTAAAAATTAAATACCAGGAATTTTGGAAGTTTAGAGTTTTGCGTCGGTCATCAATGACTAGCCTTAAAGTCTTCCGGTAGTAAAGACAAGTGGCAGGAAATACAGGACTAGTTGTAATTTATTTTTTTTAATATTTTTTAATCTCACAACTTCCAATCCAAAACTGGGATTTGATTTTAACTGAAAACCCTGTCATGAGACCGCTTATCATTCCATTCTGTGGTGGGAGCAAAATAGCTTTTATCTTTTGGACTCAGATGAGCTTTAACCACTTCCTCATTTAATTCTATACCTAATCCGGGGGCGGCAAGTGGTAAATTAGCGAACCCGGCCGTTATCAATTTTCTTCCATCAGTAGTTGTTACTAAACTTTCCCACCATGGAAGATCCACCGAATGGTGTTCCAATGCCAGAAAGTTTTGCGTAGCTGCCGCGCAATGCACATTGGCCATGAATGAAACGGGCGTACCTGCCTGGTGCATGGCCATTGCAATACCATGTTCTTCCGCATAATCACCAATTCTTTTAGTCTCCAGAAGGCCACCGGAACTTGCCAGGTCGGGATGGATGATGTCAACGGCATGCATATCTATCAGTGGTTTGAAATTTTTTAATAAATAAATGTCTTCGCCCGTTAAAAGCGGCGTCTCCAGGGCATCCGACATAGTTTTCCATTGGTTTGTTAATTCCCAGGATACGATATCTTCCATCCAGGCCAAACGGTATTTCTCTAATGCCCTTCCCAACCGTATACCGTTGTTTAAATCAAAATGACCATAATGATCCGTAGAAAGTGGGATTTCATATCCTACCATATTACGGACGTTTTCCACTATTTTAGCCAACTCTTCCAATCCTTTATCTGTAATTTGTATCTGTGTAAAAGGATGCAGGGTATTTGAGTAAGACATATAATTGCCCTGCCATTGCCTGAGGCTATTGTTTTCTTCCCAAAACTTAGAATTCACCAAAGTTCCGGGTATATTCCTAAGCTCCCCGATAGATACATCCATTTTCAACCAGGTATATCCCTGGTCTTCCGTGCGGTATTTTATCAGTTTCATTTGTTCTTCCGGCGACTTGGCTTCAGGGGTGTCAGCATACAATCTTATTTTATCGCGGTACCGCCCGCCCAACAATTGCCAGGCAGGAACATCGTAAGCTTTTCCACAAAGATCCCAAAGGGCCATTTCTACCGCACAAACGCCGCCTGCCTGCCGGGCAGGACCACCAAACTGTTTTATGCTCTTAAATATCATTTCCACATTACATGGATTTTGCCCCAGGATACGGCTTTTCAACATAAGCGCATAACGCGGATCGGCTCCATCTCTTACTTCCCCCAAACCATAAATTCCCTGATTTGTGTCTATACGGATAATGGCAGTGCCGCCAAGAACAGAAGTTAAAGCATACCGCATGTCGGTAATTTTCAAATCCGAGGGTTTGGAAGCCCTGTTTACATTGGAAGTCGTATGGGCTAAACTATCTCCAATGGACAAGCCCATCAGACCGCCAAGTGTTACACCACCTATTGCTGTTTTTTTCAGAAAATTGCGCCGATCGTTTTTTGTAAAAGGGCTTTCTATTTCGGCTTTGGCTGCAGCAATTTCCGCTTTTTCAAGTGCTTTATTACTTTCTGTAATTTGTCTTAAAATACTTTTCATAATATTAGTTTTGAACTTGATTTAATAAACAGTTTCCAAATGATGTTATTGGCTTAATGGGGGTTCTTATAGTACTTCCATATGCCGTATCACTTATCCCAAAAAACACGAACTCCCAGGTTATCGCCTCCCATCCGCGCTATTGCCGCATCTACATTGGCAGTATTCACTGATTTTTCGCGCAGCGGATAAGTTATCCGATGAATAAAACCACCAGCATTCGCTGTATTAACGGCCGGATCTTCACCCGGAAATTTAATGGGCGACAATTGTGGAAAGCCCGTTCTGCGAAAGTTTGCCCATGCTTCTATCCAAATTCTAAAAGAGGCTATCCAGTATTGCTCATTAATTTGCTGCAAGGCATGCGACGGATCATATGCCACCCGCGGTTGTTGTAAATAATCATTCTTCTGTTGTTCGGTTATATTATTGTCTCCATACAAAGCCTTTTGATCCATATGGGCCTTAATACCTGTTTCATAGTAAATTTTTGGGGCGCCGGTTGTTATATATCCTCTTTCATTGGCTTCCGCCAAAAGCAGTTGTGTTTGAGCATAAGTAATCAAAAATTCCGGGGCATCAATTCTGAATACTGTTGCCCGGTTAAATTGTGAATATTTGAAAGCGGAACCAATTTTTCCAGGAAATCCCGGGGCTGTAGCAAGAGAGTTTTCATCGTATCCATAAGGCATTCCTTCCTGGTCTGCAGGATCGGTGTTTGCAGCTCCGGCAGTTGCCAGGGGATTGGTAGGGTTTTCATATTTTACCGCGATAAAAGTCAACCGTGGGTCATTGGTATTTTTTAGAAAATCCACAAAAGGTTTACCTATATAATAATTAGCCCGTTCACCACCCAATAAGGCGCTTGAAGTGCTGTTATTGTAAATTTCATTAAACTGAATAACCGCATTGTCAGCATTGGAAATCATCACACCGCCTCTTGCCGGATCAACGGCTATTGTTACTATTATTTTGGCTTTTGCCGGGTCTATTTTTGTGTAGCGCATACCTGCACGCAATAAAAGGGAGTTACCCAATTTTTTCCATTTTTCAATATTACCCTGGTAAAACAAATCTCCGCTTACAATGTCTTTACCCGAAGCCAAGGCGTCAGTAGCTTCCTTATACTCTTTCAAAATGTCTTCATAAATAATTTTCTGATCATCGTATTTAGGAAGATAAGCGCTTTCAAGAAAGCCTTTACCGGCTTCCGAATAAGGGATGTCTCCATAAGTATCCACCAGTACCTGGTAACAATAGGCCCGCCAGATACGCGCCATATTAAAAAGATTGGTTCTGGCAGGATTATCCTTAAGCCGGTTAATAATATCCGTTAAGTTCCTTATGGAATTTGTGTATAAGGTATTAAAAGCAGGATTGGCATTTACTTCATTTACTGTATTGCGATTACCTCCTTCCAATACCCCGCCGAAAGGCGTATTAATTTGTTGCACTATTTCACCCTGATAATGGTAAGCCGGAATAGCGGAAGATTGTTGCGCATTTGAGAAAAGGTAAACCGGGTCCAGGCTTGTAGGAAGAATAGGATTTGTGTTTATTTTTTCGAAATTCTTATCGCAACCAGTTATTCCTGTCAGGAGCATACAAAAAAACAAGGGTATATATATAATTTTCATAAATATTACATTTGTAGAAGTTAAAACTTTGCATTTAAGTTCAGCCCATAACTACGAATGGTAGGAAGTGAGAGCGATTCCAGACCGCTCAAAAGATCAGAAGCAGAATACTGGGTTTCCGGATCAAGATTGTCAACCTGCTTCTTAATAATTAAAACATTATTTATAAAACCATTAATATTAAGTCCTTTAATAAAAGTTTTCTTCATAAACCGGGATAGATCATATCCAACCGACAAACTACGCCACCGGATAAAGCCGGCATCATAAACAAAAGGAGTGGCTATACTTTTACCGCGGTAATCCGAATAGAATGCTTCAGCTTCCACAGCCGTTGTATTGGGTTTACCATCCGCATCAACGCCCGGGAAAACAACACCCGCTTCGCGCCCCACCAATGAGGCTTTGTGCAAGCCTTCCCGCATAAAATTGAAATTTGAATTTGAGATTAGTTTATGACCGGCTTTAAAATCAACCTGCGCAAAAACACGGAATCCTTTATAATTAATCGTATTAAGCCAACCGCCAATATGTTTGGGTACGGCACTTCCATAAGTAATAATATCACCAGCTAAAAATCTTCCGTTTGCAGTAATGATTCTTCCCTGCTCATCGCGTTTATAATCAACTCCTCTTAAAGATCCCATCGGCTTTCCTACTTCATGTGATACAAATCCAATATACTCCCCTGTACCTACATCAATTCTTTGCTGGCCATTAGCCAATTGCAATACCTCACTTTTATTATAAGTATAATTCAACGCGCTCTCCCATCTAAAATCCAGGCCATTTACAGGAACAAATGTTAAGAGCGCTTCTATACCCTGGTTTCTTAATTTGCCCACATTCACTTTTGTTTGCCCAAAGCCCGATGTATTGGAAATATCAACATCCAGAATTTCATCAACTGTATTCTTGCGATAGGCGGCAAAATCAAGGCTGACACGGCGATTAAGCAAACTTAATTCCAACCCCAGTTCAGCTTCTTTTACTTTTAAAGGCTTCAGATTCGGATTAGGACTTACAGATCCGGAAATACTGCCTAATGCTACTCCGTTGAATGGATTACTGTTTAATGAATAAAAAAGCGCATTGGTATAAGGATCGGTATCGCCACCCACTTCTGCATAAGCAGCGCGAAGCTTACCGTAATTCAGCCATTCAGGCAAGCTTGCAGAAAATGCCTGGCTAAACACGAAGCTGGTACTTAAGGAAGGATATAAATAACTGTTTGATTTCAGGTTTAGCGTGGAAAACCAGTCATTACGGCCGGTTATATTTAAAAATAAAAAGTCTTTGAAAGAAAAATCAACCGTACCATATAAGGAGTTAACCCTTTTTTTGTAGTAACTAAAATTTGGTTCTTTAACCTGTCCGTTACTTATTGTATATAGATTTTTAACGTAAAAATTGGTAACGGAGGTGCTTAATGTTTCTCCCTGCTGATCCATTGAGTTTCCTCCTATTGTTGCATCCATTCCCCAAAAACCAAACTTTTTGTTGGCGCCCACAAGGAAGTCCAGATTACGCTCACGGAAAGTTTCAGCATCCTGGTAAAAATTACCATTAAATCCCGATGGAGCCGCAGGCAGGAATGCTGTACCTGTTGGGCGGTTAACATTATGGATAATGGAAAAATAATCCTGGCCGATACGCCCCTGAGCATAAAGCCAGGAAGCAAGTTGATAACGTAATGAAACATTGCCAAAAATCCGATCCCGGATATGATTTTCATGGCGTTCATTAATTGTCCAATATGGATTCGTTCGATTGGTGAAACGCGCCGGATTAATTTCATTACCTGTAACGGAATCTTTATAAGCATTTTTAAGCCATCGTGGATCTATACTATTCGCGAGTGTATAAATCGTTTGATTCACATTAAAATCCTGCTGCGCAACCACCGGCGGGTTTATATTGTCCTCATTGGAATAGTTGGCATTTACCTGGGTTGAAAGATGTTTATTAAGTTTATAATGCAGCCCCAGATTCAGAACTTTTTTATGGTATTTTGAATTTGGAACAATAGCTTTTGCATCGGTATTAGCAAACGATAAACGAAAACTGCCATTTTCATTTCCTCCGGATAAGGCTAATGAATTAGTTGCGGTTATGCCGGTATTATAAAAGGCCTTTACCCTGTTTTTAAAAGGCAGATATGGTTTTTCAGTACCGTCCACCTGCCACATGGCAGTACCGTCAAACTTAGGACCAAAACTCCAAACTCCTGTTCTACGCGCATCTGCAATGCTTGTATTTCTTATACCATTCTCGCCCTGGCCATATTCATACTGAAAATCAGTATAATCAAGGGCCTGGTCGGCCTGGAAATTAGCATTCAATTCTATTCCAATGCCCACCTGTCCCCGGCCTGATTTTGTAGTAATGATAATGGCACCGTCTTTTGCCCGAAATCCATAAAGCGCAGCTGCAGCGGCCCCTTTTAAGATAGTCATGGATTCAATATCATCCGCATTGATGCTTTGCAAACCGTCTCCTGAATCGGAATTCCCCTCTCCTGTGAAATTTTCCTTTTTGCCGTTTGCACCTCCGCCAGCTTCATTATTAATGGGAATACCGTTTACAATTATCAAAGGAGAATTATCGCCGCCAAAAGAAGACTGCCCGCGAATACGTATTTTTGAAGAACCGCCTGGCCCTGTTGGCGGAGTGGATACATTCAGCCCTGCCACTTTCCCTATCAAACTGTTACCTACATTGGTTGTTCTGGAATCAGTTAACTGACTGGTATTAATTGAGGTGGCCGCATAGCCCAGGCTTTTAGCCTCTTTCTTTATCCCAAGTGCCGTGACGACAACATCATTCAATGCTTTATTTTCTTCCTGTAATTCTACATCAATAGCGTTTTGATCATTTACCGTTATCTCTTGTACGATAAAACCAACATACGAAAAAACAAGTGTGCTGTTCATGCTGGTATTGATTGTAAACCTTCCTTCTTTATCCGTAGTGGTTCCTGTGGTACTGCCTTTTACTTTAACACTCACACCAATAAGAGGTTCTCCGGCTGCATCAGTCACTCTTCCGGTTATTTCCAAAAACGGTGCCTGTAAGGAAGTATATAAATGCTTCTTCGTTTGAGCAGGGATTGCTTTCAGCTTTATCACAATTTGCTTATCATCAATTTCATATGAAATAGGCTGATCTTTAAAACAAATATCCAACACCGTTTCCAGCGAAACATTGCTTACGTTTATGGTAACATTCTTTGCCTGTTTTAATAGTCTTTCATTGTAAAAAAAATGATAAGCAGATTGCTTTTGTATTTCCTTAAACACGCTTTCAATCGGCACATTCTTTAAAGAAATTGTAAGATTTTGAAAATAGCCGGCTGCTTTTGCCTGCAGGCTGGCTGTAAACATTAAGATCAGGGTGAATTTTAGCACCATAAGGATTGTGCTGGTAGATCCAAATTTTGAAGACCGGGGAATTGTATATAATTGCATAAGCCAGTTTTTTTTAGGTTAAATAATAAACCGCCGCGCAACAATTATCTTAAAGTTTCTCATGAATATCCAAACGAGCGCCATTGTTCATCCTGGATAAAAATCATTACTTCTTTATTCAGCCATATTGATGAAAATCCTATTTTGCCAACCTACAATTTATAAGCCTGCCTTGCCAGCAATTTCCATTTTCCCGATTGCTTTTGCCAGATCAGCATATTCCCAATTTTAAGATCGCCGGGAACTCCATTATGCAAGGTTTTAGCGGAAAACACATGTCTTACAACAGCGGTATTGCCCGCTATTTTTATGGTTTGATCCGAAAGTGAAATTTCAGTATATCTGAAAGGCTGTCCACTTATTATTTCTTCTATAAATTCCGTTTTATTCTGCACTTTCCCGCTGGAATGACCGTAAACCAGTTCTTCACCGATTATCATTTCGAAACGATTCTTATCTGCTTCAATCATTGCTTTTTTAAATGTTTCAACAACATCTATCACCGCTTTTTCATCCGACTGTGCAGTTGCATTTGTCATTAATCCGAAGGACAAAAAAAATATTGCAAATGATTTTTTCATTGAATGATATTTAATGCATTATTCCATGAATATTTATTGTTCAATACGTGGATCTAACGCTATTGTTTCCATTTCAGAAATTATTACAGGTTCTGTTATGGGTCAGCAGGGGGTCTTCGATGCCACCAGGATGCAAGGATAGATCCGGTAACATTCATCAATGGTCCAAAAATGGCAGGAGCCAGTCCTACCGTAGCTATTTTCCCCATTGCCTTTGCAATGCCGGATGCCAGTCCGCCATTCTGCATGCCCACTTCAATTGCAATGGTGCGACAGTCACGTTCGCTCATTTTAAATAAACGTCCGCTCCAGTATCCAAGAAAGTATCCCGTCATATTATGAATCAACACCAGGCCCATCAGCATTAACCCGATATCCAGTAAACTATCCCTTCCGGCAGCAGTAATAATTACAATGATTACCGCAATACCAAACATAGAAACCACTGGCATGGCTTTGTCCAGCCATTTAAACTTTCCGCTTAAAAGTTTATTAAACACAAGGCCGGCACCTATAGGTATGATCACCATTTTTATAATATCCCACATCATATCAAGCGCGCTTATTTCAATAAAAGCTCCTGCCAGCAATTTCATTAGCGCAGGTGTCATAAGCGGCGCCATAAGCGTTGTTATTGCCGTAATTGTAATGGACAATGCAAGGTTGGCTTTAGCAAGATAATTCATCACATTGGAAGCCATACCACTGGGTGAACACCCGATTAATACAATACCGGCGGCAATTTCAGCGGGAAAACCACTTAAACTGGCTAATGTATATCCCAGAAAAGGCATAATGGTGAATTGGGCCAAAACGCCTATCACAACTCCTTTTGGCATTCTTGCCACACCTACAAAATCTCTGATACTCATGGATGTCCCCATTCCAAACATAATCAGCTGTATCAGTGGCGTAATAAGTGTGGAAAATTTAAAACCATCCCATTCTAAAAAATAATGCGGATAATATAAGGCTGCAGCTACCGCGGCAAAAATCATTAAGGTGTATGAAAAACCTTTGAAAGCAGGAAATCCTCTGATACCTATTGCCAGTGCCGTGAAAAAAGCGATAAATACAGGACCTGCATTTGCCAGATCTCCCCTGAAAATTAAAACAAGCACAATCAGAAGGCATAGGCATGCGATGACGAGTAATGAAGCGTAAATATTACTTATCTTTTTCAATTATTTTTTGTTTAATTATGAATATTAAAAGCCATAGGCGGCTTAACTACCAGGTTCTTTTTTTCATTACTTCATCCAATTGTTCGCGGTTCATTTTTCCTTCTTCCGGATGCATTTCGAGCCATTTAAGAAAATCTTTTTTAATGGTATCCGTCCATTGGCTATCTATCTGCCCCGTGGAATAGCGTGCTGACTTTAGCATTTCAAATCCGAACTTATCTTTTAGGGTTACAAATTCGGCTGTACTGATCACCTGTTCGGCCAGGTGAGCCGGGATAAAAAGAATCCCTTCCCTTTCCGCAATAACCAGGTCGCCTGGAAGTACTACCGCATTGCCCAGGCGGATGGGTGTATTTAATCCTGCCAGGACCATTTCTTCAAGGAAAGAAGGATGGAAATCGCGGACAAAAGCATTAAAGCCTTTTATTTCCGACAATCCCTGTAGGTCCCGAGCGGCGCCATCAAAAACAACTCCGTTACCGGATTTGCTAAAAATGGAATTTCCGAGGTTGCTTCCAATTAGCGTCCCGGCTTCTATTTTCCCAAATCCATCCGCTACATATACGTCCCCTTTTACAAGTATATCAATAGGCCATGCGTTTGTATTACCCGTTCTACCTTGTTTCAGACCTCTTGCCTTTATGCTCTTTTCCATGTCCGGGCGGCTTGGAATAAACATCGCCGTTACTGCCCTGCCAATTACCGCTACATCATTGTGCACCATCTTCCAGTTTCCCTCGAACTGGTTTTTATATCCTTCATTTTTTAACACCGTCCAGGCATCATCAATTCCTATTTTCTTTGCCCTTTCTATTAACTCATCTGAAATTTTCGGCCGTCCGTCAGCAAATCTTTCGCCCTTCCATTCTGAAGTGAGAAAGATTAATTCTTCTTTTGAAATTGTTTGGGATATTAAAGAACTTATGTAGAAAAAATTAAAAAATAATAACCATAGAATAACTGCATTAATTCTCATTATTAATAGTGTTTTTAAGATTTAAAACCGGTTTTTTAAGATGTATCCCAGGTGATGCCTTAAAAAATTACCAGGCCTGTTTGATAATGTATTTTAATGACTTTCTTTTTTTAAATACTCCTCAATATCTTTTGAAGTTATTGCAGTTTTACCCGGATATTTTGCAAACCAGGCTCTAAATTCATTTTTTATGGTGTCCGACCAATCACCATGTATCTGCCCGGAAGGATATTTACCCTGCTGCAGTAAGAATCTTTCAAATTCATCCCGTAAAGCCGTCATCTCTGAAGAAAAAACAAGCTCTTCCACTATATGAGCAGGAATAAACGCAACGCCATATTCATTGGCAAAAGCAACATCACCTGGAAATACGGTTACTTCACCAATGCGGATAGGAGCATTAATAGCGGTAGGCGTCATATCTTTAATATAGGATGGATCATGCCCTTTTATCCAGGCGTTAAAACCTTTGGTATCTTTTAATTCCTGCATATCGCGTACTGAACCATAAAATATGACGCCCTTTCCCGTTTTGCCATAAATGGCGTTTCCCAAACTTGAGCCAATTAAAGTACCGTCTTTAATTTTTCCAAAACCATCGGCTACATAGATATCTCCTTTGGTTAAAATATCAATGGGCCATATATTTATCCCTCCCTTTTGCGACCGGCCTTCAGCTTTACCATGCGCTTTTACAAGGCTGTCCAGATCCGGTCTTGAAGGCATAAACTGAGCAGTTACTACACGCCCAACCATTGTTTCGCCAGGTTTAAGAATGATCCAGTCTTTGGCAACCTGATTGCGGTATCCCTTACGTCCTAAATAACCCCATATCTGTTCAAGGGTGCATTTTTCCAATCGTTCTAAAACCTGGTCCGATACTTTAGGACGACCATCTTCAAAACGTTCGCCTTTCCAGCCAGAGGTCAACTCCTTTATATATTCAGCCGATGCGCCAACCTGCTGTGCATTGATACCAAAAGCGATTATAGAAAATGCTATTACTAATCCTGCAATTTTCATAAAGAAGTATTTTTATTAATTATTGGTTTACTTCAAAAAAACCTCAATCCTTACAGGCGCCGGTGAAAATTTTATTCGTTATTACCAGACTTTATACACAAAAATCATTTGATCTATAGTTAATATTATTTCAGAAATCTTTTTATAGAAATCCCGGTAAAAGACAATTTTTCTATTCAAGATTTCAACACTTACAACTTTAAAAATTAGTTTTCGTTTTTATAGACAACTGATAAAAGGAACAGGACTAGCCGGTCATGAAAAATTTTAAAATAAAAAAGGGAAATACTTCCGCATGTTTTATAAAAATTTGCAGGGATGGTGATAATAATGAAATAAATGAGTATTGCTGATTATGGGAAATTAAGCAGTCAGCATTTATTGAAGACTTTAATTGTATTTACCGATCTGCTTTAGGTTAAATAAAAATCAATCCGGTAATGATTGCTTAAAAGAAGTAGCAATACTATTATGATGGCCACGAGGCTCCGATTACATTGGAGCAAAAACTTTAAACCAACTAAGTTGGCTACATCACTATAATTTTTTTCCCATCAAGTTTGAAATCCACATCACTCCAATGCAACCATTTAAGAAAGTGCGACAAATCCACTGAGCGCTCAATTTTTCCCGTAAAGCGGTCTTCGGGTATCTGGCCGGCAAAAACCAGATCAAGGTCATACCACCGTGCGGCATCCCGCAAAACAGTTGCCAGATCAGCGCTTTCATATTGAAAATATCCGTTTTTCCAGGCCAGTGCTTCTTCAGTATTTGCGTCTTTTATAATTTTTATAGCGCCCTCTGTGTCTAGCTGAGCTTGCGTTCCAGGTATTAATATCGCGCTGCTATCGTCGTGTGTTATTTTTACAGATCCTTCTAATAATGTGGTATTGATGTCCTCATCTTCTTCATAAGCTTTTACATTAAAATGAGTTCCCAATACCTCTATTTCGCTAACAGCATTCCCTGAATTTTTGTTTAACTGTACAATGAAAGGAATTTTGGGAGATGAAGCCGCTATTTCAAAATATGCTTCACCACTAATTTGCACTATTCTTTTTTTACCTGAAAAATTAGCGGGAAACCGTATGGAGGATACTGCATTTAACCACACTTTACTACCATCCGGAAGTACTAACTGATACTGACTGCCAACAGGGGTTCGCATCGTATTATAAAGCACTTCTTTTGTTTCACCGGTATTTGATCTGTATGCGATTTCCCCATTGGAAAGTTTCACAATAGTACTGTTTCCCTCCTGCATCAATATACCATTAGAAGCGCTGTCTAATGCAATATGGGTTCCATCAGATAAAGTTAATATCGCTCTATTAATATGTGGCGGTACATCTTTATTGATTGCCTCTTTTGTAAATATCTTTGCAATTCCAGGATCTTTTTTTTGATAAAACAAATAAAATCCAATTATAATGAACGCAAAAATGGCTGCTGCAGCGCAAACCTTCAACCAGGAAATATTTTTTGTCCTGTTTATTTCATGATCTGGGTACTTAGGATCTGCATTCAATGCCGCTTTATCAAAAACGGAACTTAAGATTTTTTCCGGCATTCCCTCAGGCATCTGCATTGTAATTGTATTCCGGTGCCAGGCTTTTTCCAACAGATCTTTCAATATTGCATCATCATTTACCTGGCAAATCCAATCAGCCAGTTCCTTCTTTTCTTCATCAGAAATGGACTGATTAAAAAATTGTTCTGCCAGATAATTAATTCGTTCTGATGCCATACCCGTATTTCATTTCAATCTTCAGTTTAATACAAAAGACTGAAGTTACTTTAATAAAGACAATTGATAAAAAAAACAGGACTAGTTGATCGAATTGAACTAAAAAAGAGGAAACCTTATTACTTAAATTTCTTTTTAGCAAAGAATGAGTATATCGGATAACTGGATCAATAAATAAAATCCGGCGATGGAATTTGAGTTGAAGCGCAATTTTTCCCGAATCTTATGTAACGCCTGAACCATGTGATTCTTTACTGTAGAAGGCGCTATATTTAATTGTTGGGCTATTTCTTCATGCTTTAAACCTTGTTCACGGCTAAGGGTAAAAATCAGCTTCTGCTGGGGCGGAAGTTTTTCTAATGTTTCATGTAATAATTTCCTTACCTCTTTAAATTCGATGTTTCGTTCTGATTCCATATTTACATCTGCCGTTCGCAGTTTCAATTCTGAAAGGATCAAAGTTTCTTTTGCCATACGTTTAAATGCGTTTATGGACAAATTGCGTGTCATCCGAAACAGGTAACTGGAAAAATGGTCAATTGTATTAAGAATTTCCCTTTCTTTCCAAAGTTTTAAAAATGTATCCTGAATAATATCCTCCGTCATTTCCGGGGACGTGGTGAGATGGAAAAGAAAATTAAATAACCGATCCTTATGCCGGTTAAATAGCGAAGTAAATGCCGCTTCATTACCCTGAGCTGCTAAATGCAATAATTCTTTTTCTGTATGGAAAACTTCAAATGGCAATGCAGATGTATAAACAGTTAATTATATGTGAATATATAACAGAAAAGGATAGCAAGAAAAAATAATTCTTCTGATCTATCCCTTTGGTTTCAAAATGCAAAAAGCCATCCCCACTTAAAGGAATGGCTTTTTGAAAAGAAAATTTATCATTAAGGTCGCCTTACCAACAACTTATAAGTACCCCAAAAATCTTCGACATACTCTGCGAGGTTTGTTCTTTCGCCATTGTTGGTCCCCTGAACCAACAACTTATAAGTATCCCAAAATCTTCAACATACTCTGAGCAGTTTGTTCTTTGGCATAAACCCAATCAACCAGTTTTCCGTTTTTATCCTGTTCAACAATGATATGCTTTGGAGAAGGAATTAAGACAATGCTTAATGCCTCCATAACCGCTGATCTGATCCTGGTAAGCGCCGGTATGGAAAAAGCCCACATAAAGCGGTTCTTTGTTCTGTTCCTCATTTTTAGCATTGGCGCTCGTAATCTTAGGCAAAAACACTTCATTAATATGTTCTTCTGAATCATAATAATCATGACTGTCGCAGGTAATGCCGCCCAATACAACCCGGTGATATTCATTTTCCCATTTATTAATGGGCAGCATCAGAAACTTTTCCCCAATACCCCAGGTATCGGGCAAAGTGGTGATAAAAGAAGAATCAATCATATACCAGCACTCGCGGTCATTTTGAACTTTCTGCCCGATTACGCTATAAATATGCGCCATACTTTCACCTACGGTATAACTTCCAAATTCGGTAAAAATATTCGGCATCGGCACTTTCAGCCTTTTGCAGGCTTTTTTGATATTACCTACAATCTCATTGATCATAAACTGGTAATCATATTCAAAACCGAGTGAATGCTTGATCGGAAATCCGCCACCAATATTAATGGAATCCAGTTCAGGGCAAATCTTTTTTAACTGGCAATAGAGATTAATGATTTTATTGAGTTCACTCCAGTAATAAATATCATCCTTAATGCCTTTGTTCAGAAATATATGAAGCATTTTCAGTTGAAACTTATCTTCATTTCCTTCAATTTCATCCACATAAAATTCCAGGATATCTTTTGCGCGGATACCAAGCCTTGAAGTATAAAAAGGAAAATTAGGTTCTTCTTCTGCAGCCACCCGGATGCCGAGTTTGAATGGTTTGCTTTTTACGGATCTTTTATAAGCTTCCAGTTCCTCTTTATTATCCAGTATCGGAATTACATTTTTAAACCCGGAATTAATCAGTTTTGCTATACGCGAGGTATAAGCCTTTTGCTTGAAGCCATTGCAAATGATAAACATATCCTTTGTAATCTTTTTCTTCTCATACAACCGGTTGATGAATATCAATATCATAAGCATAGGAAGTTTCCAGGTGAATATTGTGTTTCAAAGCTTCTTCCACTGCAAAGGAGAACTGGGAACTTTTAGTACAATAGCAATAATAATATTTGCCTTCATACTTATGCTTTTTAATGGCCGTTTCAAACATTTTTTTCGCCTTATTGATCTGCATTCCGATCTTGGGCAGATAAGTAAGCTTCAGCGGCGTACCATATTTATCTATTAAGGCTTTCAAATCCAGCCCGTTATAATGAAAGATACCCATCATCATTTACTTCAAAATCTTCCTGTGGAAAATGAAATGTCTGCTTTACCAGTTCGGTGTAGGTATTGTTCATCCTTTTGAAATAGTTATTTTTTAGTGGAAAAGAATGTTAACGGCGCAAAAATAATTGTTTGCAATGGATAGCAACGAAAACGGAGGTGAAATTTCACCTCCGTTGCCGATTGTATATAATTTAACCTGTTTATTTTACAGATGCTACCAGTGCTTTAAAGCTTTCAGGCTCATTCATAGCCAGGTCAGCCAGCACTTTGCGATTCAGATCAAACCTTTTTTATTCAGTTTGTCTATAAATTCACTGTAGGTAATCCCTTCAGCTCTTACTGCTGCGTTGATACGGGCAATCCATAAGCTGCGGTATTCGCGCTTTTTCAGCTTACGGCCCACATAACTGTAGGTCATACCTTTTTCAACAATATTCTTAGCTACGGTATAAACGTTTTTACGTTTTCCATAATAACCTTTGGCCTGGTTAAGGATTTTTTTTCTTCTTGCCCTTGATGCTACTGCATTTTTTGAACGTGGCATATGTATTAAGTTTTAAGCTGGTGTACCAGCGAGTTTTAAATGGTTTTAATATTCCCCATCAGGGGGCTGAGGGGTTTATTTCAACCTCAATAAGCGCATTACAAAATCCTTATTGGGTGCGCTTACAACTCCTTTAACACGAAGGGCTCTTTTTCTTTTCTTGCTTTTTTTAGTTAAGATGTGCCGTTTGAAGGCTCTCTGGAATGTAATTTCTCCTGTACCGGTCACTTTAAAGCGCTTTTTTGCACTTGAGTTTGTTTTTACTTTTGGCATTTAAATAATCTGCTTAAGATTACACCCTGCTGGCGTTCCCGAACAGACGGGACTCTTATGGAGCCTTGTGGGTAATAAATTGGGGTGCAAAACTAAGCATTAAAAATGACAGGAACCAATTTTTTTGTTCTGATTGAGTTTAACCTTATTGATCACCCGTCCAATATTAACTAACGCTTATTAAAAATGCTTGATTTATTTTCTTTTGATACCGGCATTTGTTTTTTATGGCATCTTCGTTGCGTCGCATTACGTTCATCTGTATATCATTGGGCATCTTTGGGTTTCCGGTTCAAAGCTCCTTTAGGACGAGGATCAAATTAAACAATTAACCAATTAAAAGGTCATAGTATTCAAGATTAATGTAAATTTCATTTATAAAACCGGATTGTATGAAATCATTATCCCAAACCTGGTTTGCAGAAGGTTATATAGATTTTGAACTGAAAAAGTATACGCTGCTCGCTTATTTAAAAGAAGTGCATGCCTATTTCAATGAAAAAAAATTATATCCCCAATTGGCAGATGTAATTTTTCATTACAACAATCTCCTTGCTTTCAGTAAAAATAAAAAATACCTGCAGGAACAATTTCCCAAAAGATTAACCGGTATTCAAATACAAAAACTGCAGCTTCTTTATGAGCAGATGATTGAAGATGACGACCTGATGAAAGAACTGGAATCTATCATTCATTATGCGGAAAACAAAATGGAATCCACCATCAGTAATGGAACTGAAATTTATGAAATGGTTGAAGAAAAAATGATCATTACACCAGTGGGGCTTATTCCCCTCGATCTGAATGAAGGCTATTTCTTTTTAAGTAAATCTTCCACGCACGATACCTGGATCTATCAGTACCGTTTGAGCATTTTTGAAAAACATGATGAGAGATACCGCAGTATTCAAACCGAATTCATCACAAGCTGGAAAAGAACCATTGTGAATACTTATGAAAATATTAAATCAGAATTAATCCGGAACCGGAATGTATTGCCCAATCCCGCCGTTTATTCCATTGAAATTGAATCAAGCTTTCCAATGGAAGAAACCTTGTTACCAGTGGCAAAAAGAAGCCTGGTAAGATATATTAGTAAAGAAGGACAATGAGAAGTGGGAAAGGGAAGGATGCTATTGTTTAATCCCTATCCCTTAACGGAAACAAAAGTTATTACAGGTATATCATTTGCATTCAAAAAAAATTTGGTGATATAAATACACAATTGTTTGTTTTGCTTTATCTTTTAAGATATATGGAAAAATAAAATTTAAAATTCCTTTTTTATTTTTTGCAATCTAATATTCTCCGGAATTTGTTCTCCTACTGCAAGTGTGCTTTTACGGCATGATTTTATTTAAAGAATTTTCATTCCTTAATTTCCAAATTCCTTAAATATTAATGCTATGTTTTACCACGTAAAAGACCTTCAATTCAATGCAAAAGTAACGAGGCCCGATCCCGTTTTTGCCACACTTTTATTGGATCAGTTTGGGGGCGCCAATGGCGAACTTGCCGCTGCCCTGCGCTATTTCGGACAATCGTTTGCCGCTAAAAAGCCATATCCGGATAAGTTTGACCTACTGATGGATATTGCTACCGAAGAGTTTAGCCATCTTGAAATAGTAGGTGCTACCATTCAAATGCTGCTGACGGGCATTAATGGCGACCTTAAAAACGCCGCTGACAATGCCGAAATTATGCAATTGCTGGATGGCAAGGGCGCTAAAGAAGAAATGATTCATAAAGGCATTGTAAATCCTGAGTTCTTTATAGGCAGCGCCGGGGCACCCGCCTTCACAAACAGCCAGGGTTGTGCATGGACGGCAGATTACATTAATGGCGATGTGCAGGGAGACCTTACAAGCGACCTCAGATCGGATATTGCAGCGGAAACCCGCGCTAAAATGGTGTATGAGTATCTCCTGCAATTCACAGATGATCCTGAAGTAAAAAACACATTGAAGTTTCTGATGACGAGGGAAGTGGCGCATTATCAAATGTTCCAGGCGGCATTGGATTCCATTCAACCGAATTTTCCCCCGGGAATACTTCAGGGCGATCCCAGGTACAGCAATTTATATTTTAATTTTTCAACCGGTAACGATTACCGCGGCCCCTGGAATGAAGGACCTACAGGACCAACACCCGAATTGAGTGAAACATTCCAATTTATTGATGATCCCATCAAATACTCTTTGGAAACAAATGGACTAAGAGATTCGGAAATACAAGGAACCATACGCACAGAAAAAGAAACAGAGAAACTTGGTAAACAGCTAAGTCAGTTAAGAAGCGAAGAAGTAAAAGCGGCTTCCCCTATGAAAGATATGGAATGGAACTCGCCTGAATCCCAGACATTAATTCTTTAAAGCATGCAAAATATATTATTCTACAAATGGTAACAGAAAGCCAGTCAAAAGAAAAACCAACAAGGATAAAGGATTTTCCGGCAGAGCAACAGGCGGATCAGGTAAAAATCATCTATTATACCGATCCGCTTTGTTGCTGGAGCTGGGCATTTGAGCCACAGTGGCGAAAGCTGCTTTATGAGTATGAGGGACAAATTAATTATCGTTATTGCATGGGTGGACTTTTACCCGGCTGGAAAAATTATAATGACTCCATCAATTCGGTTAGCAAACCCATACAAATGGGACCGGTATGGATGCATGCCGCCCAATTATCCGGCATGCCCATTCAGCACAATATTTGGATGAAAGATCCGCCATCATCCTCGTATCTTGCCTGCATTGCCGTAAAATGTGCAGCTTTACAATCCGCAAAAATGGAAGAAAAATATTTACGCCTGCTCCGGGAAACTATTATGTTGTATGGGGAAAATATTGCAAAGCGTCCACAATTAATCAAGGTTGCCGAAAAACTGGAATCAATCGTCCCAGAATTTAACCTGGATAAATTTATCAAAGACCTGGATAATGATAGCGGATTGGAATTATTTAGAAAAGATCTGCAGGAAGTGCAATACCATCGAATAAACCGTTTTCCTTCGCTCGTAATAAAAAATCAGGATAATAAGGCGGTGATCATATCCGGATATCGGCCTTATAATGTATTGTCGGAGGCTTTTAACCAGATAGCTCATTTAAAAAAAACGAACGAAAAAATTGATCCGGATCAATTTAAAAATTATTGGCAGTCGGTTACTGAACGGGAGCTGATGGAGATTATGGGATGAAAAGTGAGGAATGAAAGGTGAAAAATGAGTGAGATATTGTAGTTTATACATACTAATGATTTATAAACCGAATTGATAAAAATTTGGTTGCTGCTCTTTCTAATACGATTCATTAAACAATAACCCACATCTAAAAACCAGCAACCACTCCTTAATTCCACAACTTTTCACCAAACAAATTGTAACGAAAACCTAAGAACATCCGGATTCCCTGCAGGGAGGAATAATTGTAACTCGGATCAAATGTATAACCATAAGGGTTTTGTACCGGATCATCCGCCTGTTTATTAAACGGATCAAAAGGACGCATAATCGGATCTTTGGGTATGAAATTGAACAAATTCTTTACCCCGCCATACAGTTCCATCCCATTGTTGAATTTCTTTGTCAACTGCAAATTGGCAATGCAAAACCAGGGCGAATATTCCGGGCGGTAATCATCGGGTAAAACCGGTAGTCGCATGGGCCCATTCCATTGGCCGGTAAAATCTACACTCCATTTTTCAGGTAATCCATAACTGATGGCAAAAGTACCCGACCATTTCGGCGCATGCAATTGCTGAATCCTGGTCAATGGCTCATGCTTCGTTCCTTCCATTAAATAAACATCCATAAAACTGGTGCCCGCCATTATTTTCAAGGGAAAATTAAAACTCAGATCTGTATTAAGCGCAATACCTCTTGATATAGCATGTCCATTTAAATTATCGTAAATAATTTTAGTGGGATCGGTATCAAAATCGCCTACAATTTTATTGGTAAAATAAGAATAAAAGCCGGTCAGGTCGAAGTTCAGAAAAAACCGGTCCGCGGGGATTTTGTGTACAAAATTCAAATTTGCATTGTACGATTTTTCCGGGTTCAGCGCTGCTTTTATCACCACTTCCCGGGCGCCTGTTAATGCAGCATGATCTTCTGTAAATAAATTCACCACCCGAAATCCGGTTCCAAAGCTTGCGCGCAGAATATTGTTTCTGTC
The DNA here is from genome assembly GCA_963695165.1 of uncultured Chitinophagaceae bacterium. Taxonomy (GTDB): domain Bacteria; phylum Bacteroidota; class Bacteroidia; order Chitinophagales; family Chitinophagaceae; genus CAVOGF01. The sequence goes on along the minus strand of CAVOGF010000006.1, from coordinate 130,385 downwards.
TGGTGAAAATTTATAAGCGACTCTTGGTGAATGAATGCTGCCATGATGTTGATCATAATCATACCGGTAGCCCATGAGAATTTTATGTTTATTGCTGATCGTCCATTCATCCTGTATAAACATTCCGGGCAACGGCGTTTTCATTGGCGCATTGTGCAACGAATCTGCCGAAGCCGTTGCAGGCGTATTGTCATCGTAATAAGTATAACGGAATGCCGCACCCAATAAAAAATTATGCCGGATACTGAATTCCTTATCCCAATAAATTTGTCCAAAAGCAACCTGTTGATTGGCCATATAAGAAGTGTTGCCATAAAAGGAATTCTGATCATGCCAGTTGTAGGAAAACTGTGTCATGATTTTTTCTTTAAGGGGCAACTGGTACGCGCCTATTATTTCCCAACGCCCGGTATAGATGCTTTCGCCATAAATACTGTCTGTTCCGCGCCAGTTTTTATTCCAGTTTATTTCTCCGCCCCAGCGGTCTTCATACACATAACGGCCTGCAATGCTTGCCACGCGGTTATGTTTGCGTTCAAAATTCCATTTATTAAAAACAGAGATGCGATGTTGCAAAGTAGCATCCGTAAAACCATCCTTATTGTTGTCTATTGGTTTTTGATAATTAAAATAATTTAATCCAAGCAAGGCTTTGCGTTTTTCCCATTTTAAATTTCATTGCGGCATCGGCGCTCAACTCCTGCCAGCTGGTACCAAACACATCTAAACTTAATACCGGCGCTTTTGACGGATCTTTTGTAATCACATTGATAATGCCACCCATCGCTTCAGAACCATATAAAGAAGAAGCAGGTCCTTTTACCACTTCAATGCGCTCTACCATACTGTTGGGAATACCGCTTAATCCATATACTGTAGAAAGACTGCTTACAATGGGCATACCGTCGATTAAGATCATGGTATAAGGCCCTTCCATTCCATTGATATGAATATCGCCGGTGTTGCATACATTGCAATTCAACTGAGGCTGCACGCCATTAACCATTCCTATTGCGTCAAACAGGCTGGGTGTAGGATTTTTTTTGAAATGCTGCGGCGTGAACACTTCCACCGGTACAGGACTTTCCAGCCGGCTCACTTCTTTCATTGTTCCGGTTACCACCACTTCATTCAATAAACTTTCCATTGGTTTTAATGAAACAGAAATGATTACCGTGGTATCAGTCTGAATGTTTACGGAAGTTTTATAAGATTCAAATCCTACTGCGGAAATCTGCAAAGTATAAGCACCATAAGGAATATTTTTTATTTCATAACTACCATCGGCCTGAGCGGTTGTAAACATTTTTAGTTCCATTAGCTGCACACTGGCTGATCCGATCGCCTTTCCTTCACCGGTTATATTTCCCCGGATACTACCGGTTTGGGAAAAGGCGGCAACCTGACAAAAACAATAACTGAAAAACAAAAAAGTTGAATTTAAATTTCATATAATCTATTAAATTTGAATTGCAAAAGTATAATATTAGAATTAGTCTAACAAATTTATTTCAATATAAATTTCACACTTTTCATCAGCGTATAATTTTGACTAAATTTGCCGCATGAATTCTTATACGGAAGAAAATTATCTGAAAGGCCTTATTCAACCTTTCTATAGATAAGGGGGAAGTGAGTGTAAATGAACTGAGCAAATCGCTGGAAATAAAAATGCCCACGGTAAATAGCATGATGAAAAAGCTGGCGGAAAAAAAACTGGTGCATTATGAAAGTTATAAACCCTTACGTTTAACCGAAAAAGGTAAAAGGGAAGCAGGATTGATCATTCGCAAACACCGGCTTACTGAAATGTTTTTAGTAGAAAAAATGGGCTTTGGCTGGGAACAGGTGCATGAAATTGCCGAACAGGTAGAGCATATTCATTCGCCATTATTTTTTGAAAAAATGGAAGAGTTGTTGGATTATCCAAAAGTGGATCCGCACGGCTCCCCTATCCCGGATAAAACAGGAAAAATAGAATGGATTCATTATAAAAAACTAAGCGATTGCAAAGTTGGCGACAGTGTGAAACTGGCTGCTGTGATTCATTCTACAGATGAGTTTTTAAAATACCTCAATACCAAAGAACTAGCGTCTTGGATTAAAAATTAAAATCAGATCCATTGAATCTTTTGATGGCACCATGGTAGTCAGTTATGCCAAAAGAACATCGGAAACGTTTAGCAGTTTGGTTTGCGAAAGGCTGCTGGTTGAGCTGATATAAAATAAATGCACGCGGTATGGTTTAATTGGTGTTTCAGGTCTTGTATTTGTTCAATAAGATAAAAAAGCTGAAGAGTGCGATCCCGATGTTAAATCGGGGCAGGCTCCAACGAAAACATCACAGTAGTAAAATTGCCGGGCTCAAAAAAAAATCTCATTTTTCTTCATTCTAACTTTAATAAAGTAATAAGTTTTTTTTCACCAGAGCAAACTTTTTGTTACTAAGGTAAAGGTTTTAGAAGCACTTTATAAACTCGCAAGTTAATCTACAATATTACTTTTGCGCTTTCCTGATTGATAAAAAATTAAGGTTCCGGGCATTTTTCACCTTAGTAACCTAATAAGTATCAGGAAAAAAACCTTATTACCTTACCTATTTCCTATTTATTATATGACCGCCATTAGTGCGACAATTTTCAAACTTTCATTTTACATTAACTGAACATCAACTATTCTATTTTTCAATTTTGTTCACAACAAGTCTTAAAAAATCTCATTTTCTTACTCTTTGTGCACTTTAAAACATTTTATAAAAAAATGGATTATTATTTAAAATAGTGGGCGCTAATTTCCATGTTCTTAAAACGTTCATTGTAAAACCAAAGAGCTTTTTCCATTCCATAAATGGGTTTTTAAAATGCAATAAATGATCTATAAAACTGCACACAAAAAAAACAGGTATCTCAATAGTATGCATGAGCAAATGAAATAAAAACCATGCTTTTCCAAACTGTTTGCGAATGCGTATATGCTGCGATACCATGAGCTGCAATCCTTTCCGGTCAAATAAGTTCACATAACCTTTATCGGTAGTGCCCGTTGCTTTATTGATGGATTCGCCCTGCAGGTGAATGGTATAAAGATCGCCGTACACGCAGATATCACCGGTTTTATGTAAGCGGCTGCACCATTCAATTTCTTCGGCATAGAGAAAAAAATCTTCATCGAGTAAACCTGCTTTTTCAATGGCGTTTTTTTTCACCATCATAAAAGCACCATTGATCCAATCCACTTTTTGTTTGGCGGATGCTTGTTGCACATTGGTTCTTTTTACTTTAAAAGCAAATGCAATACTGCGCAACAAAGCTCCCAGGTAAGGCAATGGCAATAAATGATTCAAACCGCCTTTCATAAAAAAATTACCTGTGATCTGCGGTGTTTTATCCGGGTTTAAAAGCTGCACACTACAAGCAATTTCCTGTGATGTTTTAAATCTTTGATAGCATTTTTCAATAGCATCATCCAAAATAATCGTATCCGGATTGAGTAACAGTACCACCTCTCTCACCGCCTGCCGGATCCCTTCATTATTTGCTCTTGCAAAACCCGCATTATAGCCCATATCAATCCATTTTACAAATGGAAAAGATGCAATAAGGCTTTCCTTACTATTGTCAGTGGATGCATTATCAACAATGATCCATTCAAAGCTGTAAGCGGAATCAAATTGAAGCGCACTTTTCAGACAATTTGAAATGTCTTCCACGGAATTGTAATTGACTATAATGATGGAGAGTGACAAAAGAGAATATAATATTGTTTAATGAATATTTATCTTGCACGCGAAGTTAAGTTTTGACATGAAGAATACTATAAGAAAAATATTGCAAAAGTTTAATTACGATATCATTAAACTGAATACAGGTAAAATTTTGCCGCCAGACTATGATGCTATTCATAAAAGTATTTATCATAAAGTCTGTAACCATACGATGACCAGCCCCGAACGCATCTACAGCCTGATTGAAGCGGTAAAATATATAGAAAAGAACAACATTGAAGGATCAATAGTGGAGTGTGGCGTATGGAAAGGAGGAAGCATGATGGCCGTAGCGGAAACTTTAAAAACATTAAATAGCCGGCAACGGGAATTATATTTATATGATACTTACGAAGGCATGTCCGAACCTACTGAACACGATCAGACTTATTACGGCGAAAAGGCTGAAGCGTTGCTGAACCAAAATGATGATAAAGAAAAGAACCTGGTATGGGCTTATGGAACGCTTGATACGGTTCAATCTGGAATGAAATCTACTTCATATCCGGAAGAAAAAGTCCGGTATGTAAAAGGAAAAGTAGAAGAAACAATTCCTTATGTTTTGCCGGAAAAAATAGCTATCCTGCGGCTTGATACGGATTGGTATGAATCTACAAAACATGAACTAATTCATTTATTTCCCTTGTTAAGTAAAGGCGGCGTTTTAATTCTTGATGATTATGGACATTGGCAGGGAGCAAGGAAAGCGGTGGATGAATATTTTGAACAAAATCCAACGCCCATCTTATTAAACAGAATTGATGAAACCGGCCGCATCGCCATTAAACAAGTATGACAACAGGTAAAAATATTTCCTTCGAATTCAATCCAAATATAACTTTTCCTGCTTGGTTAACCAGGAACAGGTTATTAAAAGCTATTGAAACTTGTGTGCCGGAGTTGGAAGGTACACTGCTGGATTTTGGCTGTGGCTCCAAACCCTATCAATCACTTTTTTCCGTTGAAAAATACATTGGACTTGATTTTGAAAATCCCGGTCATCCGCATGTAAACGAGCAGATAGATGTTTTTTATGATGGAAAAAAAATTCCATTTTCCAATGATTATTTTGATTCCATTTTCAGCAGTGAAGTATTTGAGCATGTTTTTAATTTAGAAGAAATTTTAAAGGAGCTCAACAGGGTATTGAAAACCGGTGGTAAAATTTTAATCACCTGCCCTTTTGCAATTTGTGAGCATGAAGTTCCGCATGATTTCGCAAGATATTCCTCTTTTGGCATCCGGCATTTTTGGAAAAAAATGGCTTTGAAGTCATCCAGCAATTAAAGACCGGTAACAGTGTTGAAACTGTTTTTCAGTTATGGATTATGTATATTCATCAGCATATAACGCCTTATATAAGAAAAATACCGGTGCTGCGATCTGTATTTCGTTTTGTAACTTATACGGGTTTAAATGCATCAGCATTGATACTAAGTAAGATCCTTCCGGACAGAAAAGATCTTTATTTGAATAATGTTGTATTGTGTAGAAAAGTAAGGGATGCTTATTGAGCAATTACTTCACCTATCTGAAGGTTCCATCAATTGACTGAAAATACCAATTGTATTATCATTAAATAAGTAAAGAAGTGACAATAGCTATAATATCAATGATCAGAGATTCCTGGGGCGGTAGTGAAGAATTATGGGCAGACATGGCTAAAGAAGCGCTGGCTAATGGTCATAGAGTCATGCATGTATCTTATGATTGTGGCAAAGTACATCCGAAAATGCAGGCATTAATCCAAAAGGGTTTGATAAGCTATAAGCGGCCTTCATATATAGAAAAGTCAGATAAAAAACTTATGCAACTTTTTGATAAAGGAATCAATTTCCTAAAAAAAAGAATGAACAAGTCTTTGGAAAAAATTTTCAGTCATAACCCGGATATTGTCTTGTATAATGGAACCTGTTATTCAATTGCAGAAGAAAAAAAACTGCTACAGCTATTAAAAAAAAACTCCACCAACTTTTTTATTCTCGGACATTTTAATGATGAGGTTGGCTGGAATCTTACAAATACTTCCCGTAAAGAAATAAGACAAGATTATGATATAAGCAAAAAAGTTTTTTTTATCTCCAACCGGAACCTTGAAAATGCGAAAAGGCAACTGGCTTGCGCCATTCATCATGCATTGGTTGTGCGAAATCCGGTGAATATTTCCTCAACTGAAGCCATTCGTTATCCGGCCTCGCCTGTCATACAAATGGCAATGGTTGGCAATCTAAGGATTATACACAAAGGGCAGGATATAACGTTCGAGGTGTTATCATCAAAAGAATGGCAATCGCGTTCCTGGCATTTAAACGTTTACGGATCGGGCGAAGATGAAGCATATTTAAAGGAACTTGCATCTTTTTATAAATTAAACAACCGGATATCTTTCCACGGAAAAGTAAATGATATCCGAAAAGTTTGGGAGCACAATCATATATTATTAATGCCTTCTCATATGGAAGGGATGCCGCTTGCAATTGTGGAAGCCATGATTTGCGGAAGGCCTTGTGTGGCAACGGATGTAGGCGGAATAAAAGAATGGGTAGAGGAAGACAGATCCGGGTTTATTGCAGCAGCTGCTACAGTATCTTCATTCGGAAAAGCGCTTGAAAAAGCATGGACCCATAAGGATGATTGGCAAAAAACCGGTATCTATGCGCATAACCGGGCAATGAGTTTATACGATCCGCATCCGGGAAAAACATTATTGGAATTGATGACAAAAGATATGGAATGAGAAAATTACTATTTGTATTCGGAACAAGACCGGAAGCTATAAAAATGGCACCTTTGATTTTTGCCTGTAAAAAAAACAAAGCATTTGAGGTAAAAATTTGCTTAACAGGTCAGCATAAAGAAATGCTGAACCAGGTACTTCATTTTTTTCAAATTGAAGGCGATTACAATCTTGAACTGATGCAACCCGATCAAACACTGTTTGATATAACAGCACAAGGATTGATCTTAATTCAAAAGGTACTGGAAGATTTTTCACCCGACCTGGTACTGGTTCAAGGCGATACCACCAGTGCATTTATCGGCGCGCTGGCTGCTTTCTATAAAAAAATAAAAGTGGCTCATATTGAAGCCGGCTTAAGAAGCTATAATAAATATTCTCCTTTCCCGGAAGAGATCAATCGCAAAATGATCAGTTCGCTGGCGGATTTTCATTTTACCCCAACAAAAAAAGCTACGGAAAATTTACATCAGGAAGGCATTGATCAAAATGTATTCACAGTGGGCAACACTGTGATTGACGCATTAATTTGGGGTGTGGAAAAAGTCCGTGGCAATCCCGGTTATGCCCAAATTTTTTCCTACCTGAATTTTTCAAAGAAGATAATTCTGATCACGGGCCACAGAAGAGAAAGTTTTGGTGCACCTTTTGAAAATATTTGCGAAGCTCTATCAACCCTTGCGGATAAATATCCGGATTTGCAATTGGTATATCCGGTTCATTTAAATCCGAATATACAAAACATTGTTAGGGAGAAAATTGGTGATAAAAAAAATATTTACCTGATAGCTCCTTTGGAATATCCGCAGCTAATCTGGTTAATGGATAAATCTGATTTTGTAATTACGGATTCCGGTGGCATACAGGAGGAGGCGCCTACATTGGGCAAACCCGTTTTAGTAATCCGAGATGTTACGGAACGCGAAGAAGGCGTGCAAGCCGGAACGGCGATCGTAGTGGGCACGGATAAAGAAAAAATCCTTTCAGAATCCATCCGGCTACTGGAAGACCAGGCACACTATGAAAAAATGGCCAAAGCCGTTAATCCCTATGGCGATGGAAAAACATCTGAACAAATCGTTTCAATTTTATCAAATGTATTGTAAAACATGGATCAGCTGCCTCTAATTTCCATTGTACTTCCAACCTATAATGGAAGTAAATTTATCCGGTCATCTATTGAAAGCTGCCTGCAGCAAACATTTACTGATTTTGAATTGATCATTGTAAATGATTGTTCTACCGATGAAACGGCTTCCATCATTGAGGCATATGCCGCCACTGATACAAGAATTAAGATTGTTCACAATGCATATAATAAAAAGTTGCCCTTATCCTTAAATACGGGTTTTGATATCGCATCCGGTAAATATCATACCTGGACCTCCGATGATAATTATTATTCAAAAGATGCCTTACAAACCATGTATGATGCGTTAGAAAACAATCCTTCAGTTGACCTGGTATATGCGGATTATTATCTGATTGATGATGATGATAAAATAAAGGGTACACGCAAGTTCAACAACATTTATGATGGCTTCACCAATTGGCTGGGCTGTGGCGCCTGTTTTCTTTATAAAAAAGAAATTTATTACTATAACAAAGGTTATAACCCTTCCGCTTTCCTGATTGAAGATTATGATTTTTTTATGCGGGCTTTTTTGAATTTTCGCTTTTTATATTTGCCGGTGCATCAACTGTATTATTATCGCGAACATGCTGGCTCCTTAACGGCTTCACATGCCGATGCAGTAAATGATTTGCAAAAAATAATGACTGAAAGGCAGATGGATCAACTGGCCATTAAGCTTCCACTTAATCAAATGGCCCTGGTTTACCGCAAATTCGCGGTGTATTATGCTGTTCAAAAAAACAATATTGTAAAATATAAAAAATACCTCCTTCAATTAAGGGCGCTATCTTTCAGCCAAACATTCATAACGGTTGTTTATGTGACTTTTTTAAAAATTTGGAACACCCTATCTGTTAGCCTTGCGGGCTGGTTTGAATTTGGCAAATTGTTATTTGCAACCAAGAAAAAATAAAGGGATTTTTAACATGAACACGCTCAGTTTAATCATTATTGCGTACAACAGACCGGAAGACCTTTTGGAATTATTGACCAATATAGCGGAGCTGGAAGATGTAGAGCAGCTTAAAGAAATCATTATACTTAATAATGCTTCCACAGTAAGTTTTGAGCAGATAAAGTTGTTTGTGGATCAGCATCCGAATATTCCTTTTCATTACCTGGTAAGTGAAGAAAATCTTGGTGTTTCAAGAGGAAGAAATTATGCGACTAAATTCGCAACAGGTGATATTTTATTTTACCTGGATGATGATGTTATTTTAAAAGATACATCAATACTTAAGAAGGTAGTTGCATCCTTTTCATCAACAGGCATTGAAAACCGGAAACTTGGAGCGGTAAGCTTTAAAGTGTTTTATGCTTCAAACCTTCAAATGCAGGTAAACGCGTTTCCCCATAAAGATTTCAACCTTTACAAGGATAAAACATCTTTTTCCACTTATTATTATACCGGCTGTGCGCATGCTATTGTAAGAGAAGCATGGCTGAAATACGGAGGTTACCCGGAGGATTTTTTTTATGGAATGGAAGAATATGATTTTAGCTACTGGCTCATCAACAATGGATATTATTTAAAATATGATGGAGCAGTTCAAATATTTCATAAAGAATCTCCATTAGGCCGGAAACCGCATTATATTAAGCTAAAAATGATGTGGGTGAATAAATCAAAAGTGGCTTGGAAATATTTACCGAAACGATATTTTTATTCAACTACTCTGATGTGGAGCTTTGAATTTTTGCGCAAAACCAATTTTAATTTGCCGCATTTTTTCCAGGGTTGGAAAGAAATAATAAATATCCCAAAAAATGAAAAAAGGCAACCTGTAGATCATCCTGGTCTACAATATCTTAAGCAAGTGAAAGCAAGGCTTGCTTATTAATAAGAATTTTTAAATATCGCTCTGTGTCCCTGATACTCAGCCCTCCTCTAAATAAAATTGCACTGATCTCTTCTTATTTCAAAATGGAAAGATTACACAGAGTTGCACAGAGAATTACGAAGAATAGTAATCGATCTCTGTGTCCTCTGTGGTACCCAGTGTTCCTCTGTGTAAAAAAAAATACACAATGTTTAAAGATTACATAGAGTTGTATGGAGATAGGTGCAAAGAACAGCGGAGAATCAAATCGCTCTGTATCTACTTTAATATTTGCAATTAAATTACTTGCATTAAAAAATCATCAGGCGCCATTTTGTTCTCTTTCAGCATTTCCAAAAAAAGTTTCAACCCTTTTCTTTTTTCCTCGGTTAATTCAAAAGAAATATTCTTACTGAAATAAGTTTCCAGGTCATAATGAAAAGAATCATGTTCCTCTATTACTTTATGGATATTTTCAAGTCCTGATTTATTTGCCTGGTTAAATAATTCTATAAAATCAGGCGGCAATGGTTTATTGGCAATCCATGCCGCAAAAACAAAAGGCAATCCTGTCATCGATTTCCAGGCCGTAGCAAGATCATAAGAGTAAGTGGAAACATACTTTTGTTCAAGGGCTCTGTCGCCAATTACAACCCCGGCTGTTGTTCCTTTTATACTTTCCCGGTATCCTTCCCTCGCATTTTCTATTTTGGGAGAAATCTTCCAATAATGCTTGAGTAATAATTTGCAAAGATTTACAGAAGTACGACTTTGATAATCAAGCAATACAGTTTCTATCTTTTCTACCGGAACTTCACTAAATAAACAAACCGATTCCACAGCTGCTTCAGCGCCAATACAATAATCAGAAACAATAAAACTTTCTTGCAATTCCGGCAAAATGGCCACCGGCACCAATCCGACATCCACCGTTCCATCAATTAGCATAGCCGCTATTTTTGATGGATAATCTTCCAGCAACTCTATTCTGTTCATCAATTCAGATGAATGCCTGATGCCATAGAGTAAAGGTTTTGTATTTAAATAACTAACCGCGGCAACTTTTATCTTATCCAATGCTTTTGTTTGCCCGCAAAGGAAAAGTTTTTTTATCAGCAGATCAAGGAATGGATGTTAAACTTCATCACAGTAAAGCTAACGGACCAGTACAACCGTGCCCTTACGATAAACATCACCACAAACGGCTTTTGCCCTTACCTGGTACACAAATGTGCCCGCAGGCTGAAGAGCACCTTTGTACTTTCCGTCCCAGCATTGGGATGGATCGGACGAAAAGAAAACCCTTTCACCCCACCTGTTGAAAATTGAAAATTCGAGATTGGTAAGATAACCCCATTTTGAAACGCCAAAACAATCATTCACACCATCATTATTCGGCGAAAATGCCGTTGGCAACAAATAACCATTTTGAACAGAACCTTTTATAACCTGCAATTCAATAGAGTCTTGGACAATGCAGCCATTTTCGCCTGTTACCTGAACCTGGTACATGGTCGTTTCACCCGGATAAGCAAGTGTACGCGCGGCCAGCGGGCTTGAAAGACTTGATGCCGGAGTCCATTTATATTTTACACCACCAACTACCGTAAGTGTTGACTGCCCCAGCATACAATCAACTTCATTGCTTTTACCAAGCGTAATTGAAGGTTTGGGACGTATATTAACCACGGCTTCAAGCATATCCGAAACACCACAAATATTGTTCGTTATGTTTACAGTATAACGTGTATTTCCCTGAGGGAAAACCTTTGTTGATGCCGTTGTACTATTGACAATCGTTTCTACCGGAGTCCAGCTATAATCATCTCCTCCCGAGGCAGTAAGGATAACAGAATCACCCAAACATATATTACTGACAGAAGGACTGATAGCAAATACCGGCTTGGGAAAAACCCTTACAACAACAGAATCTGTTCCGATACAATTATTGCTGCCTCTAACCTGCACCTGGTAAATGGTTGATTGTAATGGCGATGCAATGGGATTGGCAATCCTTGAATCATTTAAATTAATTGCCGGGAACCAGGTAAAATCATTATTGCCCGGTGATTGCGCATTCAGTTGAACCTGTGCCGCAGAACAAACAGTAGTGTCGCCAAAAGCACTCACAACCGGCAATGGTTTTAAACTGATATTGACCGAGGTTTCAGCAGTACAGCCGGCAGCAGTTTTTGCTACAACTTTATATTGGGTATTGGATAAAGGCGTGGCTATCGGATTTTTTGAAAACGGATCGGAAAGATCATTGGAAGGACTCCAGGAATATGTATTGCCCGTTGTTCCTAAAGTAGTCAGTTTGATGGATGTTCCAATACATATAGCTGAATCAGGAATGGTAGTTACTGTGGGCAAAGGGGCAATATTTACTACCACCGAATCCAGCCCGGAGCAACCACTTTTATCTTTTATTGAAATATAATATTTTGTTGTATCTGCGGGAATTGCAATGGGATTGGCAATAGCGGGATCTGATAAATTTTCAACGGGAAACCAACTATATGAATCTATATTGGCATTCCCGCCCGCAATCAGCTGAACCTGGTTGCCCATGCAAATGGTAGTATCCTTTGTTAGCTTAAAATTGGGTGCGGCATACACTTCCAGCTGAAGGGTATCTCTATTACTGCAACCATTGGCATCCGTTACTAAAACGGAATATTTATCAGATGATTTTGCAAGATAAGTCTGTTTAATACTTCCATCCTGCCAGAGGTATTTCGAACCCGGATTTCCTGCATTCAGTAATAAATTATCCCGATAACAAATGGAAGTATCTTTTCCCAAATAAACCACCGGCAATTCATTTTTTAAAACCACTATACTATCTCTTTCCGTACATCCGTAATAATTTGATTGCACCCAGTAAGTACCGGGTTTATTTACAATCAATGTATCGCTCCTTCTGCCTGTATTCCATGCATAGGTACCGGAAGGAAATTTCGGTTTAAGCACAATGCTGTCGCCAGTGCAGAAAGAAGTATCAAATAAAGGCGTTTTTTCCGGTGCGGGCACTACTACAATTGTTCTGCAAAAAAGTGTTTGAGTAAGCAATCCTTTATCCACCATCAGGTTGATATGATAAGTTCCTGGTTTCGGGTAAATTATAGCAGAGGGAGCAAACTCGGCAGAAGAGGGATTATCCACTTCGCTGCAACCTTTAGCCGCATAAAAATCCCAATTAAAAGTGGTGCCGCCCACAGTATTGTTTTTAATTTCCACGGGTGTATTTACACAAACTGAATCAGGCGATGAAAAAGATACTTCTATACACTGATCACATAAAACGGATTTTGACAAAACAACATCCTTTACTGTAAGGTTGGCCTGTACGTTGCTAAAGCTAAGATCAGTTATGGTGGACCATTTAAAATCACTGGTGGTGAAAGTGGGTTTGGCAATAGTAACCAAAGCTGTATCGGGATGACATTTGGAATCTATAAATCCATCTTCTCCAAACTCTGTGATAAAAAAATCATTATTGGAACCGGAGTTATCCCTGCCAACAGAAATTATTTTATTATTAATATATGCCAGCCGGTACAGGCTTCTTTCATTCGTTCCTGAAAACTTTTTGGATAAGGTAACGGAGCCATTATCTTTTACATAATAAAAGTATCCTTCCGCATTTACCTGCGGACTTGCACAGGTTAAAAAACCATCTTTCATGGGCACAAAACCGGTAAAAAAATCATTGGTAAAAGTGTTGGCAATAGTTGGGGCGTAGGTTTTGGTGACATTGAAATTTACATCCAGCTTTAATATTACCGGCTGCATTTGAGCGTATGAATTTCCATCGATCATGTGAGCGTTGATCCAGTAACCGTTTGCGTTGTCTTTGAAAATATATGGATTGAATAATCCCCGTTGACCCGGTACTATTTTCTTAGCTGATATAAGCGCCCCATCATTGATCTTTATTTTTGTTATCACGGAATTGAAATCTGAAGCATTATGATCAATATCAGAAGTGATGACCAACGAATCTGCGACTTGTATTAATCCAACACCATTTTCACCTTGTTCGCTATCAAATTTTTTACTCCAGGTAATATTTCCATTTTTATCCAACCTGATAACAACCATATCTGCAATATTTCCTTGTACATTCAGAATACCTGACAAAGCAAAGCCACCATCTGTTGTTTGAATAATTTCCATTCCCAAATCTCCATATGTGGATCCAACACCAAACTTTTTTGCCCAAGCCATACTTCCATTCGCGTTTACTTTTATACATAAAATATCGCCGATTCGATTAGAAAAGGATTTCGTTTGACCGATAATAACTAATCCACCATCTGAAGTTTTACTGGCTTTTCTAATTGACTCATCGCCATTAGCTCCATAGGTTTTTGACCAAACAACTTCACGATTTGCATTTATTTTTGTGATTAAAACATCAATGCCTCCGGCCCCAAAACTATTTGTTGTTCCAACTGTATAAAATTCATTGTTTCCAGCATCCACAATATCATACGCAATATCAGATGATAGGCCACCCAAACTAATTTGAAATGTTTTATAGCATTGCGCATTTGCTGAAAAAGAAAAACTAAAGCATAGAAAAACCAGAAAAAATCCGATTAAAGATTTTGCATGAAGTTGAAAAAAAGCAGTTGTGAATTGAGGATTCATTGAGTTAAAAAAAGTTGATACGCAATTTCGTATTTCTATTCAAAGAAACAGTATTTCAAATTTTTATAAGGGAAAATTAATTTTAATCCCACAAAAAACAAGATCCAATTCCCTGTTCTCTAATCACAATTCTGCATTATAAATCAAATAACCCTTCTGCTATAATAAATAACTTTCTTTCCAAACTTTTATCTTCCCCAATTCATCTATTTTTGCAGCCATAATTTTTTATTTTGAAGTACAGCAAATACATTAATGTCTGATACTTCATACCAGAAACTTAATTTTTATATCAAATGGAATTGAACAATCTTACCGCTATATCCCCTATTGATGGACGTTACCGCTCACAAACCCAACACCTGGATGAATATTTTTCCGAATACGCGCTGATGAAATACAGGGTACAGGTTGAAATAAAATATTTTTTATTTTTAAGTCAGAAGAAAATCTTCAATCTCTCTGCAAAAGCAAAAAAAGCCTTACTTAAAATTGGTGAAGATTTCAGCCTGGAACAGGCACAGCAAATCAAACAGATTGAAAGCATTACCAATCATGACGTAAAAGCGGTAGAATATTTTTTAAAAGAAGCGGTAACAAAAGCCGGCGCTGAAGATGCAAAAGAATGGATCCATTTTGGCCTGACTTCGCAGGACATCAATAATACCGCCATCCCACTCAGCTGGATGCATTGCATGGAACATGAATATCTGCCCATCCTGATGAATTTACAAAGGCATTTAACCCAATTGGCTTCCCAATGGAAAAACATTCCTATGCTTGCACGTACACATGGCCAGGCTGCCTCTCCTACCATTCTCGGAAAGGAAATCATGGTATTTGTGGAAAGAATAGCCAACCAGGTGCATTTATTCTCCGGCATTCCTTATACTGCCAAATTTGGCGGCGCCACCGGTAACTTTAACGCACATCAGGTAGCATTTCCAGGTAAAAACTGGATAAAACTGGGTAATGAATTTGTAGAAAACTCGCTGGGTTTGCAACGTTTGCAGTTCACCACGCAGATTGAACATTATGATAATCTGGCCGCTCATTTCGATGTCATTAAACGCATCAATAATATTTTAATTGATCTGTGCCGCGATATGTGGACCTATATCAGCATGGATTATTTTAAACAAAAAACAAAAGCGGGCGAAGTAGGTTCTTCCGCAATGCCACATAAAGTAAACCCGATAGATTTTGAAAATGCGGAAGGCAACTTAGGCCTTGCAAACGCTTTATTGGAACATCTCTCCGGAAAATTACCCATTAGCCGTTTGCAAAGGGATCTTACCGATTCCACTGTTTTAAGAAATATGGGCGTTCCAGTTGCCCATACTCTGCTTGCAATAAATTCATTGGAAAAAGGATTGGGTAAATTGTTGTTGAATGAGCAGAAATTGAATGAAGATCTTGAAAACAATTGGGCTGTGGTAGCAGAAGCCATCCAAACGATTTTAAGAAGGGAAAATTATCCCAATCCCTATGAGGCGCTGAAAGATCTCACAAGAGGCAAAACAACAATAACCAAAACCGATATTCATGATTTTATTGGCAGCCTGAAAGTCAGTGCTGCACTAAAGAAGGAATTGAAGGCTATTACGCCGCAAAATTATATTGGTGTGCAGGCGGAATTTTAGCAGAAAGCATAATGCCATTCGGTTTGAAGGATATTTTAATTTAAGTAACTTTAATCTATGGCTTTTACACAAAAAATATTACCACATTATACTTATGATGATTACCTGCATTGGGAAGGCCGTTGGGAATTGATTGACGGCCATCCCATTGCCATGAGCCCGTCGCCTGTGCCAAAACATCAACAGATAGCAGGCAACCTTAGGGGAGAATTTTATTTAGCACTAAAGAAATGCAAATATTGTCACGCATATGATCCTCTTGATTATAAAATTTCTGAAGACACTATCATTCAGCCTGATGTATTAATTGTATGTGGTAAAATATCCAAACCTTATCTTGATTTTCCGCCGCAACTGGTGGTGGAAATATTATCGCCGGCAACAGCATTGAGAGACCGGAATACCAAGTTTGAAATTTATCAGCAACAAAAAATTAAATACTACCTGGTTGTGGATGCGGATAATGAAACCATTGAAACTTATGAGCTGATTAATGATAATTACCAGCTTCAATCTTTAAATAAAGACGGCTTATTTGAGTTTTTATTTGAGAAGGATTGCAAAATTTCGCCTGACCTTAAGGCTATCTGGCAATAGCTATATAACTTTAGCCTATGGGATTTTCACAAAAAATATTACCAAATTATACTTACAATGATTATTTACATTGGGAGGGAAGATGGGAATTGATTGATGGCCATCCTATTGCCATGAGTCCATCACCTGTGCCAAAACATCAAAGGATAGCAGGAAATCTGACCACGGAAATTAATATAGTCCTTAAAAAATGTAAACATTGCAATACTTACATTTCTTTGGATTATAAAATATCAGACTACACCATTGTACAACCGGATATATTGGTTGCATGTGGTGAATTACCAAAACCATATCTTGATTTTCCACCACAACTGGTGGTGGAAATATTATCATCCTCAACAGCATTGAGAGACCGCAATACAAAATTTGAAATCTATCAGCAACAAAAAATCAAATACTACCTCATTGTGGATGCCGATAACGAATCCATTGAAATTTATGAATTGATCAATGACCGATATCAACTTCAACAATCCGATAAAAACCACTTTTTTGAATTTGTATTAGATGCTGATTGTAGAATTACCCCTGACCTGAATGCAGTATGGTAATTGTTGTTTAAAGTTTCAATTGCTCAAATCCAGCTTTTGTGCCAATACAACATATTATCCGTTGCATTATAAAGAATGAATCCGTTTTTTTCCAATACCCGGTTGGATGCCAGGTTACCTTTGACTGTTTCGGCTGCAACTACTTTTATATCCGCCCTTTGTTTGCACCAGTTAACAATAACTTCAACAGTTTCGGTCATATAGCCTTTTCCCCGTTCATCCGGCATTGTGCCATAGCCTATTTCCACCTTACCGTTTTCATCCGGTTCACCTTTAAATCCTATTTCAGCAACTATTGTATTTGCAATTTTATTTATTACAATCCAGATGGTATAAAACAAGTAATTTTCATGAGTCGCAAACTTCATTTTAGGCAAGGTAAAATGAGCCAGCATATCCTTCATTTCTTCACTGATTACCCTGCCTGAATGCTCGAGCCCCAAATAATCTTCCAATTGGTTATTTTCTTTTATATAATATAAAAGCTGATGATAGGAAAGCGGAAAAATAGCAAGCCTGGGAGTTGTTATCATCATAAGCTGCAAAACTGATACGCTTTCAATTTACGAATATTTTTGGGGAAAGATATGGTCTCTATCAGCTTTGAGCATTTAGCTTTGAGCGTTCAGCGAATGAATACTACGGCAAAATCCTAATTCCTAATTCCTAAATCCTAAATCTTACTTATGTATTTCCGATGTAAAATGAAATTGAATATCCTGATTATTTTGAATTTCGGTATTTAGAAACCATTCACTTTGTGCAAGGTAAACCGGATGTTCATCTTTATCCATTGCAATATTGGATTGTTTATAGCGCATAAAATCTTCCAGCTTTTTATCATCCGCACTTGTGAGCCAGCAAGCTTTATAAAAAGGCAAACTTCTGAATTCACAGGATGCGCCATATTCATGCAACAAACGGTATTGTATCACTTCAAACTGCAGTTCACCAACGCAGCCGATAATTTTTTTATTGCCTCCAAACTGGGTAAACAACTGTGCCACACCTTCATCGGTTAACTGCCTGATCCCTTTCTCCAATTGCTTTGTTTTCATGGGATCTTTATTCACCAGCTCCTTAAATAATTCCGGGGAAAAAGAAGGTATCCCAGTAAAATAAAAATTTTCGCCTTCAGTAAGGGTATCGCCAATCTTAAAATTTCCGGTATCAAATAAACCTACTACATCCCCTGCATAAGCTTCATCAATGATATCCTTGCTTCTTGCCATAAAGCTGTATGGATTATTAAATCGTACTTCTTTATCCAGCCGAACATGATGAAAGTATTTGCTGCGTTCAAATTTACCGCTGCAAACTCTTAAAAACGCTATTCTGTCGCGGTGCTTAGGATCCAGATTCGCATGAATTTTAAAAATAAAACCACTGAATTTATTTTCACCGGCCTCCACTTCTCTTACACTTGTTTGACGGCTACGCGGAACCGGCGCTATCCGTATAAAAGTATCCAGTAACTCCTTAACACCAAAGTTGTTAATAGCGCTCCCGAAGAAAACCGGCGCAATTTTTCCATCAAGATAATCCTCTACATTCAATTCTCCATACACACCATCAATCAGTTCTATATCCTCTCTTAACTGATCCGCATCCTTATCTCCAATAGTTTCCACCAAAACCGGATCATTCAAATCTTCAATCATCAGGCTGTCTTCATCAGCAGCTTTGGTATTGGCCGTAAACAACAATAAATTTTTATTATATAAATTGTATACACCCTTAAAATCTTTACCGCTGTTAATAGGCCAGGTCATCGGATGCAGGCTGATACTCAGTTCTTTTTCAATTTCCTCCAAAAGATCAAACCGGTTTTTGCCATCACGGTCCAATTTATTGATATATACAATTACCGGAGTATTGCGCATGCGGCATACTTCCATTAATCGTCTTGTTTGTTCTTCCACACCGCTAACACTGTCCACTACCAATACCACACTGTCCACAGCAGTAAGGGTACGATAAGTATCTTCAGCAAAATCCTTGTGACCGGGCGTATCCAGCAGGTTGATGAAGAAATTTTTGTATTCAAATGTCATTACGGAAGTAGCGACAGAAATTCCTCTTTGCCTTTCTATTTCCATAAAGTCGCTCGTAGCATGTTTTTTAATCTTATTGCTTTTAACCGCGCCTGCTACCTGAATAGCCCCGCCAAACAATAAAAACTTTTCTGTAAGCGTGGTTTTTCCCGCATCGGGATGCGATATGATTGCAAATGTTTTACGGCGCTCTATTTCTTTTTCGTATTTCATGTTAATTAAGCTTTGAGCTATCAGCTTTCAGCTGTGGGCCTGAGAAAGTTGATTTAATTTATTGCTTATATTTTTCAGGGCGCAAAGGTAAGGTTTAGCAAGCGTTCAGCGATCAGCGTTCAGCTATGAGCTGTGGACTATGAGATTTTGGGATTGTAAATGCCCTGTAGGGCAATATTTTGGTAAATAGGATGCTTATACTACACTTGCCCTGCAAGGACAAAACAATAAGGTTTGGAACTTAAATTTCAACTTTTTTCGGGACAAGGCAGAAAGATTGTAAAATCTAAAAGGGATTTAAATGAATAGCCCCGGATATAATCCGGGGAATAAAAATAATGAAGACAACCCCACAGTGGTTGAATATATACACTGGCATAAATCAAATCTCTTCGTTTTGATATCACTTACCGGCTAGGGCCAAGCTGAAAGCTGATAGCTCCTAGCTGATTTCTATTGGTCATTTAAAAAAGAACCGGTAAATTAGTTGCTTTAAAAACCAAACTCCATTATGCAACGTAGAAATTTTATGCAACAATCCTTATTGGCAGGCGCTTCCCTGGTAACAGCATCTGTGGTAAAAGGACAGTCCAATGTAAAAAGCTCCCCAAAACCAAATGAACCTTTTAATCTCAACTATGCCATCCACGATGGCATGTTTGCAAATAGCGCCGGCAGGGATTTTATTGACCAGATAAAATTTGCGTACGATATGGGCTTCCGTTCTTTGGAAGATAATGGAATGACAGGCCGCCCCATAGAGCAACAACAGAAAATTGCCGATACCATGGCAAAACTTGGAATGACTATGGGCGTTTTTGTATTGGATAAAGGCGGAAATTCGGCCAATTCACTTGCTGCCGGTAAGCAGGAATATATTGATATTTTTTTAAAAGGCTGCCGCCAGGCAGTAGAGGTAGCCAAGCGTGTGAATGCAAAATGGATCACAGTAGTACCTGGTGATTTTGTAAGAAACATCCCCATAGGTATTCAAACCGGCAATGTAATTGAAGCATTAAAAAGAGGCGCTGAAATTCTTGAACCGCATAACCTGGTAATGGTACTTGAGCCATTGAGCGATACTCCGGATCTGTTTTTAAGAACTTCCGATCAAACTTATATGATCTGCAAAGGTGTAAACAGCCCTTCCTGCAAATTGTTATATGACATCTATCATATGCAAAAAAATGAAGGAAATGTCATCAACAATATCAATGCCACCTGGAATGAAATTGCCTATATTCAGATTGGTGATAATCCCGGAAGAAAAGAACCTACCACCGGAGAGATCAATTATAAAAATATTTTTAAACATCTCCACGCAAAAGGATATAAAGGCATTTTAGGAATGGAGCATGGTAATGCAAAACCTGGTAAAGATGGCGAACTGGCATTGATAAAAGCCTATCGTGAATCGGACAGCTTTATGTAAAATGGATGAAAATTGAATGGTTGAATGGCATAAAGTAATTCAACCATTCAACTTTCTATTTCAATTTTTTACTTTTTAACTGATTTATTTTTTTAGAAAAAGAAGAATAAAACCGAATGTTACTGCTACCTGGCCAATCCAAAAAATAAACATCCATTTTATTAATTCTGCTTTTGTAGCTACAATCTTCTCATTAGTAAGAGTAAGATCTTGTTTCGTAGCCAATAACTTTAGATTAGCATTATTGTTTTCCTTTGTTTTTAAATCAACAAATTCTACAAGCGCTTCCGTCTCCTTTTCGCCCAATTTTTCTTTGAGCATGCGAAAAAATTGTATATCGCTTGTGATATCCATAAGCTAATTTAAAAAACATTCATCATTCCGCAGACTGGAATACCTCATAAGACAGAATTTATTTTTTAAGGAAAAGAAGTATAAAACCAAATGTTACTGCTACCTGGCCAACCCAAAAAATAAACATCCATTTTATTAATTCTGCCTTAGTAGCTACAATTTTTTCATTAGTAAGAGCTATCTTTTCATTGGTAAGAGCTATCTTATCATTAGTAAGGGCAAGATCTTGTTTCGTAGCCAATAACTTTAGATTAGCATTATTGTTTTCCTTGGTTTTTAACTCAACAAATTCCACAAGCGCTTCCGTCTCCTTTTCGCCCAATTTTTCTTTGAGAAGGCCAAAGAATTGTATATCTGTTGTGATATCCATAAGCTAATTTAAAAAGAATTCATCCATTCATTATAATCTATCTGAATTGCCTGCAAACTGTCCAAACATCCTCCTTTCCCGGAGCTTAATAACTGACCCGCTTACTCAGTTCCTCATTGATTTTTATAAAAAGATGTTCCGGATTAAAAATCCGCCAGTTTTCTATTTCCATTAATTCGATATAGTAATTGAGTTTTCTTTTTTTAAAATCATGCTGAGACGCTGGTGGCATGTTTAATGAAACAATCCACCCTTCTTCATCCGTTACTTCTTCAAACCACTCCTGGTAATAATCTTTATCCCCGCTATGAAAATTCATTACATTCTCTGTAATAAGAATGAATTTTGTAATGCCTTTAGGAGACATTTTATCAATCACATCGCGCTTCATCGTCATGATATCATTTTCAATTGCATCATTCCACTCCCCGAGCAACTCAATAATGGCAAAATGAAGTTCATAGTCCACATAAAGTATCTTCATATATAAGGTGCGGCTTCCAAATTCATCCCATTGAGGATGAATATAATAATTGTAAACCGCCTGTGAGTATTCAAATTCACTGTAAACACGGCCGAAGAACGGTGAATGCGCATCTTCTTCCGCTGTATATAGGTAGCGCCAGTTATAAAAAGGTTCTATTTCGTGCATACAATTAAAAAAATAAAATTACAAAATGCGTTGTATGCGGCAAGAAAACAGGGCCGTTGCAAACAGGGAAAAAGCCCTGGATCTGCTATTTTTAACAAATGGTATCAGGGTAATCTAAAAAGCTATCATTTGAGTCGCCGATAATAACTGTTTTAAGATGTCATGAAATCGAAATTCCTAGTTCTTTATTGTATTACCCTACTGGGGAAGAAATTCATTAGGAATCTAATTTCTGCCGAAATGTTGCCCCTATAGGGCATTTTCACTTTCACCTTGCACTTCTCACCATTCACTTTTCACCATTCACTTTTCCCTTCTCACTTTTCACCGCATAAAAAAACCCCCTTAAGAATAAGGAGGTTTGATATTTACTAACCCATCCATGAACAAAGCTGCATTAAGCCATGGATTTTTTTAGCTGCTTAGCAATATTCTTCAAAAGCAGCAATAAGATTATTGGCAATCATGTTTGCAGAACGGCCTTCAATCTGATGACGCTCTACAAAATGAACCAGTTCGCCATCCTTAAATAAAGCAATCGCAGGGGAAGACGAAGGATAAGGTAATAAATGCTCGCGTACCTTTTTTACCGCATCTATATCATATCCTGCAAACACTGTAGTTAACCTATCCGGACGCTTCGCCGTATTGTTAACCGCCATTACTACTCCAGGTCTTGCGCTTCCTGC
Organism: uncultured Chitinophagaceae bacterium; assembly: GCA_963695165.1. Taxonomy (GTDB): domain Bacteria; phylum Bacteroidota; class Bacteroidia; order Chitinophagales; family Chitinophagaceae; genus CAVOGF01. The sequence goes on along the minus strand of CAVOGF010000006.1, from coordinate 107,716 downwards.
CGCACAACCACAAACGGAATTAATCATCACCAATGTTGTGCCTTCCTTTTTTAAAAGGCCATCCACCTCTTCGGGTGTTTGCAAATCATCAAATCCATGATCAGTCAGTTCTGCTTTCATGGGTAATACTATTTCAACCGGATACATTCTTCCTCCTCTTTATTTTAAACGTGAATTACAAAAATAAATTAAAACTTTAAACAAGGAAAATTCATTCATAAGCCATTATGTCATCAACAACCGTTTCTAGATGACAAACTGACGCATATGCAATAAATTATGACTGTAAATCAGGAAATAATTACTGATTTTGCCGCTGGCATATAGTTTGAAATATTTTGGTTAATTCTAAAACAATTAAAACTTTAATAGCCATGACACTCGTAAAACACAATTACAAAAATTTAAACAACCTCTTCGATGAATTTTTTAATACCCTTCCTTCCACTTGGGGAAGAGATATGAATGTACCTCCTGTGAACATTAGTGAAACACCTGAAACCTATGAATTGGAATTGGTTGCTCCTGGTTTAAAAAAAGAGGATTTTAAAGTGAATCTCGAGAAGGGAATGCTCACCATCAGTTATGAGAAAAAAACTGAAACAGAAGAAAAAAATCAGAAAACCCATCGGAAAGAATTCAGCGTTTCAAGCTTCAAGCGCAGTTTTAGCGTAGATGATAATATTAAGGCCGATGGAATAGAAGCAAAATATGAAAATGGATTGCTTAAAATTACTTTACCTAAAAAGGAAGAAGTAAAAGCTTTACCAAAAGAAATTTCAATTAAATAATTTTTCATCATCAGTTGGTTTTGATACCCCGCAGTTTTTATGCGGGGTTTTTTATTTTATCAGTTTTAACTTATTTTGTTGGTCAATTTAATGCTATGAAAAAAACAAGTCTTGTATTTTTTCTGCTATCGCTTTTTTCAGTCGCCTTTAGCCAGGCGCCAAAAGAAAAAACATTACTTTGGGAAATATCAGGAAAAGGTATTTCCCAGCCTTCTTATTTATATGGCACATTTCATTTAATGTGCGCAAAGGATCTCCAGGTCAATAATATCATTAAAGAGAAATTCAACAACTCAAAGCAACTGTACCTCGAAATGGATATGGACGATCCTGCCATCATGATGCAAATGATGACGGGAATGATGATGAAAAATGATACCAGCCTGACGGATCTGATCAACAAAAATGAATATGATTCCATTGCCGGTATTTTTCAGCAACTTTCCGGCATTCCCTTAAGCTTACTCAACAAAGCAAAACCATTAATGGCTATGGCTGCCATATTCCCTTCGTTATTGAAATGTACAGATGCCGAAGGATGGGAAAAAATATTTACCGAAATGGCAAAGGAACAGCAGAAAGAGATTAAAGGCCTGGAAACCGCACAGCAACAAATGGATGTAATGGATTCCATACCTTATAAAACCCAGGCGCAAATGCTTTCCAAAACTTTATTGAATGTTGACAGCACCCGCAAATCCCTTCAGGAATTAATCAGTTTGTATAAAGAAAAAAATATTCAGGAATTATACAAACTAATGGAAGCTGATACAGATTTTAGCCAGTACGACTCCATAATGATCGTAAAAAGAAACCACAACTGGATCCCTCAAATTACAGATCAGGCTAAAAACAAACCTACTTTTTTTGCTTTTGGCGCCGGACATTTAGCCGGAAAAAATGGCGTTATAGATCTGCTTAGAAAAGCGGGCTATTCGGTAAAACCGGTAATGTACTGATTTTGAGATTGGATTTTTGACTCCTGATTTTTTAATGGCTGATGACTGATTTGGGAATTTAGAAATTGAATTAAATCCCGAAATTCCAATTCCTAAATCCTAATTCCCAAATCCTAAATTCCCTATGGAATGGCTTTTATTAAATTCAACAGTTGGGTGGCCACCAATTCATTTCCTTTAACATTCAAATGAACACCATCTGTGGTAAGAATATTTTTTTCAAGATTATCAGGATTGTTATCCTTTTCATAATTGAGAAATAAGGTTCTTAAATCACAAACCGGCAGTTTCATTTCCGCACCAATATTTCTGATAATCTCACTGTATTTATTTAAATCACCATCTTGTTGATTTGTACAATCTTTCTTCTCTCCTATTACTGCGGGCGTACATACAATTACTTTTATTTTATTGACCTGAAGTTTCTGAATGATAGCCTTATAAAATTTCGGAAATTTATCCGCATCCGTTCCCGTACCGGAAGATGCTTTATGCCAAACATCATTCACACCAACATATATTACCACAATATCGGGCGATTGACTTAGCACATCTTCCTCCATTCTCAAATACAAATCATACACTTTATTTCCGCCTATACCGGCGCCTACCAGTTCATAATCGGAAACACCGGCTTTCTGTAGCATATCCTGCATCTGTGTAATATAACCATTAGGGCCAACGCCAGCCTGGGTAATGGAATCACCAAAGAAAACTACTTTTTTCTTTTTATTGGGCGTAAAAGCAAACAACAGCATAACTACAACGAAGGAGAAAAGCCAAATCAATTTGTTCATATATTCCATTATTTTTTATTTAAAAATGAAAGTTAAAAATATTGAAAACCTGTAGATAACAAAGAAATAAAATTTCATAACCTTAAACTGAAGAAATAAGCGATAATCAGCGAAATAAAAAAAGGTCCCACAGATAGCAAATAGACACAGAGAAAAATCTTCGGAAATCAACGGGCAAAAATGCCTGCAGCAGATATCAGCAACATTTAGGCTGAAACAATTCTACAATTCAACCATTAAACAATTAAACCATTCTACCTTTAAACAATTGATTTTAACCACTATAATAAACTTTAAAAAGAAAGTTTTGGAATGAATATCTTCCAACCCTATTTTTGCACTCCCAAAACAAAAAAACCTATTATTTGGAATGCCCGATAGTATAATGGTAGTACGACAGTTTTTGGTACTGTTTGTCTTGGTTCGAATCCAGGTCGGGCAACAAAACCTGCTTAACAGCAGGTTTTGTTCATTTAAAGAAAGGCAACTTTATCTAAGCTGCAATTAGTTTTTACTCCTTCTCAAAAAAATAAATTTTCTTTTTCTTGCAAACTAAAAATTGCAATAAATAAAAGCTCCCGTTTGCGTGGGATAAAAATGCTTAGGCCTTTCTCCATTTGATGTATAAATTTGCAACGTACCTGGTAAATCTTACCATACAATTCAACAATAAAATCACCGATTATGGAAGCCTGGAAAAAATATCTCGACCAAAATAAAGACCGTTTTTTAGAAGAACTACTGGCATTATTGCGCATCCCTAGCGTGAGCGCAAAAACAGAACATAAAAAAGACATGATTCAATGTGCCGAAGCAGTGAAAAACCGTCTTCTGGAAGCAGGGGCCGAAAAAGTGGACATTTATCCAACTCCGGGACATCCTGTAATTTATGGTGAAAAAATCATTGATCCTTCCAAACCAACCGTATTGGTTTATGGCCATTATGATGTGCAGCCTCCGGATCCTTTAGAACTTTGGAATAGCGGCCCTTTTGAACCGGTTATAAAAGACGGAAAAATTTTCGCCCGCGGTGCTTGTGACGATAAAGGTCAGTTTTATATGCACATCAAGGCATTGGAAATGATGACCAAAACCAATAGTTTACCTGTAAATATTAAGTTCCTGATTGAAGGCGAAGAGGAAATTGGTTCCAAAAACCTGGAAGAATTTGTGAAAGCGCAAAAGGATTTATTGAAAGCCGATGTAATTCTCATCAGTGATACTTCTATGCTAAGTATGGAAACTCCAAGCATTGATGTAGGCGTAAGAGGATTGAGTTATATAGAAGTAGAGCTTACCGGTCCTTCCCGCGATCTGCACAGTGGCGTTTATGGCGGCGCTGTGGCAAATCCCATTACCATTTTAGCGCAAATGATCGCCAGTCTGCATGATGAAAACAATCACATCACTATCCCCGGTTTTTATGATGATGTATTGGAAGCTACGGAAGCTGAAAGAAAAGCCATGGCTAAAGCGCCTTATAATGAGGAAGAATATAAAAAAGATCTTGGTGTAAAGGAATTATGGGGTGAAAAAGGATATACAACCAATGAAAGAACAGGCATTCGTCCGACACTTGAATTGAATGGCATCTGGGGCGGTTATATGGGCGAAGGAGCCAAAACGGTTTTGCCTTCCAAAGCATACGCTAAGATCAGTTGCCGCCTTGTTCCCAATCAAACGCATGAAAAAATCACCAAACTCCTGATTAATCATTTATATAAAATTACGCCTGCCGGCATCACCTTGAAAGCTACGGAACATCATGGTGGCAATCCATATTTAACGCCTGTTGACAGCATCGAATACAAAGCCGCCGCAAAAGCCATAGAAGCCAGTTTCGGCAAACCGCCAATTCCCGTAAGAGGCGGTGGCAGCATTCCCATTACCGCCTTGTTTGAAACGGAACTTAGATGTAAAACAGTGTTTCTTGGTTTTGGCCTCGACAGTGATAACCTGCATAGCCCCAATGAGAAATTTGAATTGTTCAATTTTTATAAAGGCATAGAAACCATACCTTATTTTCATCAGTATTATGCGGAAATGAAGCAATAGATTTTTACCAGTACTGTGCAAACAAATGCCGGTTACCGGTTGCCGGATTTCTTTTGCTACCGGCAGTGTTGCTACTATCAGGCTTTTGTTGTGTCACTCACTTGTACGTTCTGTTCTTTATTCAGCACTAAAATCCCAATTGCGTTTATGCTATTGGGATTTTGTATTTTTGCCCTTTTAGCTCATAGCTCATAGCTCATAGCTCATAGCTCAAAGCTGATAGCACAAAGCCTATTCCATGTCAGAAGAAAAAGAAAAATTAAGAATAGATAAATATCTCTGGTCCATCCGGTTGTTTAAAACGCGTGCACAGGCAGCCGATGCCTGCGACAAAGGAAAAGTAAAGCAAAACGGCAATAGTTTGAAAGCTTCCAAACAGGTTCATATTGGTGATGAATATGAAGTAAAAACCGATACAAGAAAATGGATTATAAAAGTTACCGGCTTATTACCTAAGCGAGTTCAGTATAGTGAAGCAATTAACTATTATGCGGATCTTACACCGGCCGCAGACCCAGATTTTGTCCCCCTTCAAACAGCGAGTTTTCATACCGGTAAACGCTTAAGTAAGATAGGCAGACCAACAAAAAAAGATCGCCGCCACATCGAAGATTTTTTAGATGGCGAATCCAATTCTTAAATTCAAAGGAACCGGCACATACCAGACACCTCATACCTCATACCTCAACTCTGAAAATAGATATCATTACTGTTTTACCGGAATTACTGGAAAGTCCTTTTAACCACAGCATTTTAAAACGTGCACAGGATAAAGGTTTGTTACAGGTAAGAACCCATTCACTTCGCCAGTGGGCGCTCAATAAATACGGGCAGGTCGATGACTATCAGTATGGCGGTGGCGCCGGAATGGTAATGATGTGCGAGCCATTGGCCAATGCCATTGAATCATTGCAAAAAGAAAATACTTATGATGAGATCATTTATTTAACGCCCGATGGCCATACGCTGAACCAAAAAACCGCAAATTCCCTTTCACTCAAAAACAACCTGTTATTGATTTGCGGACATTATAAAGGAATAGACGAGCGCATTCGCGAACATTTTGTGACTATGGAAATCTCCATTGGGGATTATGTATTGAGTGGCGGCGAACTTGCAGCCGCGGTTTTGGTAGATTCCATCGGCAGATTGATCCCCGGCGTATTAAATGATGAAACTTCTGCATTATTTGATTCTTTCCAGGACAATTTACTTGCGCCCGCAGTATATACGCGCCCTGCAAATTTCCGCGAATGGAAGGTTCCGGAAGAACTTCTTTCAGGAAATCCAAAAATTATTGATGCCTGGAGAGAAGAAAATGCCTGGGAGAGAACAAAAATAAAAAGACCGGATTTAATTAAAAACAATAGGGAAGAAAAATAAAAAAAGCTCCTATTGGGCATTTTATGTCTGAATGGGATATTATTTTATACTTGAATCAATAATATTTATAATATTGCTTTTACTTTTGCCTATCGTGTTTTAAGTATTTGACCCGTTTTATCATCCAATATATTTCGTTTATTAGTTCATTCCAATCTGGCTAATTCTTTTGAAACCTGCCAACTATTTAAAAAATCAATTTAATCCTGTACATACAGGATTTTTTTGTTGCTAAAAACAAATTTTTAAAACGAAAAACCTATAAGATATGTCCGATTCGGATATTATTATATATTAAATATTACTTTATAGTACCAATAGGTTTTACATTTGTGTTACGATACATCCAATATCCTGACGAATAACAGTCTAATATCCAAATGCAAAATTGAAATCAGAAATCTTAAAAGCTCCCTTCCGGGAGCTTTTACTGTTAATAGACTTTAGTTATATCTCCTGAAATATAATTTCTATAAAATCCTTTAAGTTTACGGCTCTAAACAATTTATTTCCTCTATGATTACTTCAGATTTTTTTGTAAAAGGCAATCTTGTCGACTTCTGGGAAAAAGATATTTACCCAGTTGAAATTCATGTAATCAATGATAAAATAACGGCCATTCAAAGGATTCCCGAAATAGATGGATCAGGTTTACCTTATATCCTCCCGGGATTTATAGACAGCCATGTGCATGTTGAAAGCAGTATGCTGATCCCATCCGAATTTGCCCGCCTGGCAGTAGTGCATGGCACCGTAGCTACCGTAAGCGATCCCCATGAAATAGCCAATGTTTGTGGTATTGAAGGAGTTGATTTTATGATAGAAAATGGGAATAAAGTTCCTTTCAAATTTAATTTTGGCGCTCCCAGTTGTGTGCCTGCAACAAATTTTGAAACCGCGGGAGCTGCTATCAACAGCGATGAAATAAAGCAGTTACTTCAGAGACCGGAAATTAAATACCTGAGTGAAATGATGAATTTTCCAGGTGTGTTGATGCAGGATGAAGAGGTGATGAAAAAGATTGAAGCTGCAAAACAATATGCCAAACCTATTGACGGCCACGCACCGGGATTAAGGGGTGAAACGGCCAAAAAATACATCGAAGCAGGCATCAGTACCGATCATGAATGTTTTACCAAAGAAGAGGCTTTGGATAAACTAAAATATGGAATGAATATCCTTATCCGGGAAGGCAGCGCAGCAAAAAATTTTGAGGCACTTATAGATCTTTTACATGATTACCCGGAAAAAATCATGTTTTGCAGTGATGATAAACATCCTGATAGTCTTGTCGCGGGACATATCAATCAGCTTTGCGCAAGAGCCGTAGCAAAAGGTATTGATGTGTTTAAAGTTATACAAGCCGCCTGCATTAACCCGGTATTACATTACAGGTTGGATGTTGGATTGTTGCGCGAAGGTGATCCGGCTGATTTTATTCTGGTAAAAGATCTTATCGACTTTGAGGTTTTGCAAACTTATATTAATGGCGCGTTATTGGCCCGGGAAGGTAGGTCACTTATTCAATCGGTTCCTTCAAAAACAGTCAACCAGTTTGATTGCGCGTCAATACAGGAAAATGATGTAAAATTTTATTCAAAAGAATTTCCACGCGTTGGTGATCTGATACCTGTAATAGAAGCATTAGATGGCCAACTGATCACCAATAAATTATGGCTAAATCCTAAAAACAAGGGAAATGAATTAATAAGCGATACTGAAAATGATATTTTAAAAATGGTTGTAATTAACCGTTATAAAAAAGCGCCGGTTGCCAAAGCATTTATTAAAAATTTTGGTTTGAAACGAGGCGCCATTGCTTCTTCTGTTGCGCATGACAGCCATAATATCATTGCCATTGGCGCAGATGATACAAGCCTGGCAAAAGCAATCAACCTGGTAATCAAAGAGCAGGGCGGAATCAGTTGTGTAAACGGCATAAATGAGCAAGTTTTGGCCTTACCTGTTGGTGGCTTAATGAGTACTAATGATGGATATGAAGTGGCAAATGCTTACACAGAAATTGACCAAATGTCAAAAAATCTCGGATCCACTTTATCCGCGCCTTTTATGACTTTAAGCTTTATGGCCCTACTGGTAATACCGCATTTGAAATTAAGCGATAAAGGATTATTTGACGGAGACAAATTCAGTTTTATAGTACCGGGAACTCAATAATCCAATGAGCATTAACCTTTCACCTTTCACTTTTCACTTTTTTACATTTTCAAAATCCCAAATCCCAAAATCCGCAATCAAAAAACCGCAATCTCCTCACGCCTCCTGCCCTATCCAAACAGCGCCTCCAATACTACTGCGTTTGGCACCGGTAACAGAATTTAAAACTGTATTTTCTTCCCGCCATCTTAAAACACCTAACAGCGCCATAATCAATGCTTCTTTATATTCGATTAATTGTTTTTCAGGAACAACCACTTCAATATTATAAGCCGCTAATGCATCCTTTAAACTTTTTATCAAAAAATTATTCAATGCGCCGCCCCCCGTTACCAAAATCTTTTTATTGCTTACGGTTTGCAAATCCAATTGATTAAAAGCATAGCCAATTTGTTGCACAATATGAGTGGAATACGTTCTTAATGCATCCTCAGGTGAAAGCTGAAATGATTGAATGATTGGAAAAATCACCTCCGTTCCAAAATTGTTTGATAAGGACTTTGGAAACGGCTGCTGATAATAACGCAATGCATTCAACTGAGTAAGCAAAGCTGTATTAATTTTTCCCGCAGCAGCCACCTCACCATTTGCATCAAAGGCTTTTCCTTTTTCCTGCGCCAACATGTTCAGCACCCTGTTTGCCGGACAAACATCAAATGCAATATATTCATCCGGTTTATTAATGGAAATATTTGCAATACCACCTAAATTAAGAAAACAGGAAAAATCTTTAAACAATAATTTCTCACCCATCGGTACAATGGGCGCGCCTTCGCCACCCAAAGCCACATCCATAGCACGCAAATCACTTACCACATTAATGCCGGTAACAGCGGCAATAGCAGCGCCATCACCAAGCTGGGCCGTCATCCCATTTTTGGGATCATGAAACGTAGTATGGCCATGAGAAGCGATTAATTGAACCCTGTGAAATAAATGATGATCGGCTATAAATTGATTTATTTTTTCACCCGTAAATTTTCCATAAGCGCTATGCAGTAATAAATATTCATAAGCATTCAGATGAATGGCATGCTTTAATTTTTCACTCCATTCCGCTTCATAAGGATAGCAATCAGCAGCTTTTATTTCATAACTCCATTTACCACCGGTTTCTTCCAGTTCCACAAAAACAATATCCAATCCATCAAGCGAAGATCCACTCATTAAACCTATTACCCTGTAAACCATATTATATTTTTCATCAAAGTTGCAGGAATTTATATAAAGAATGAACCGGGAATAAGCTCATTACTTATCTTTAGCCGCATAGTTTTAATTTGCATGAAAAAAATACACAGGGTTTTTCAGTTTCTTTATTGTCTTTATGCAATATTCTGGTTTGTATTACTGATGTTTATCGTTCTGCCGTTTGTTTTACTGGTTTCTTTATTGGGAAAACAACGTGGTGGCAATTTAGTGTATGTGATCTGCAACTGGTGGGGAAGGCTCTGGTTTGGAATCATTGGAATGCGGTATAAAGAAATTTTAGAAGCGCCACATCATAAACACAACCAATATATTTTTGTAGCGAATCATATTTCTTATATGGATATTCCGGCTATCGTGCGCTGTATGCACCAGCCGATAAGGGTTTTAGGAAAATATGAAATGGTTAAATATCCTGTTTTCGGATGGATCTACCGCAGTGCGGTAATACTTGTTGACAGACGGAATGCTGAAGGAAGAGCAAAAAGCGTAAGGGCCTTAAAAGCGGCGTTAAAACAACATATTTCAATCTTTATTTTTCCCGAAGGCACTTTCAATGAAACCGGAAAACCATTGAAATCATTTTATGATGGCGCATTCCGTATTGCCATTGAAACAAAAACGCCGATCAAACCAATGTTATTTTTAGATACCATCGACCGCATGCATTATGGCGGATTTTTCACCTTAACGCCGGGAAAATGCCGGGTAGTTTTTATGGATGAAATTCCGGTAGATCATTATACAATAAAAGATCTGCATACATTGAAAAACCTGGTTCATCAAAAAATGGAAATCGGTTTAAAAAAATACCGCCCAGATCTTTGGGAACAATCGATATCCTTTTAAAAACGATATTTGGATATATTCCTCAAAATATGGAAGACAATTTATTTAATGAAGCGGTGCCTGTTTCTATTTTTCCTCAAAAAGAAACGTTTCTATATGCGGAAGTCATTATTCCATTAGCCCTACCAAAAAATTATACCTGGGCTATTCCATCCAATTTTCAACAGGCTGTACAACCCGGAATACGCGTAGAAGTGGGTTTGGGGAAAAATAAAAAATACGCTGGAATTGTTAAAAAAATTTTTACGGAAAAACCAGCTGCATTTAATCCAAAGAAATTTTAAATGTACTGGATGATCAACCAATCGTGCATCCGCAGCAATTGCGCTTATGGCAATGGATGGCCAATTATTATATGTGCAGCGAAGGCGAAGTAATGCAGGCCGCCATTCCTTCCAACTTAAAATTATCGAGTGAAAGTATTTTAATATGGAATGAAGAAAGAACGGATGATTTCAGCGATTTGAATGATGAAGAATATTTAGTAGCAGAAGCATTAAGTATTAAAAAGGAACTCCGGTTAAGTGAAGTACAACAAATACTCGATGCATCTCATGTATATCCCGTAATTAAAAAACTTGTTGAAAAACAGGTTTGCATGGTATGGGAATCATTGAAAGAAAAATATAAAAAGAAAACGGTCACTTATATCAGTCTGCATCCTGCTTTTAAAAAAGAAGACCAGTTGGAAGCATTGCTCAACAACTGGGGAAAAGCTCCACGGCAACTGGAATTATTGCTGGCATATTTACACCTGGTAAAAAAAGAGGGCGAAGTAACACAGGCTGAGCTTTTAAAAAAAGCAAATGCTTCAATGGCACAATTAAAAGGACTGATTGATAAAAACATTCTTATTGCAGAAAAAAAAGCAGAGGATCGCATCCGTTATTTGCCGGCCAATGTGGAGGTTGATTTTGAATTATCGCCGGCACAGCAGGAAGCCGCATCGGAAGTAGATCAGGTTTTAAAAGATAAACCCGTTTGCTTATTACATGGCGTTACATCAAGCGGCAAAACACAGATTTATATTAAGCTCATTGAGCAATATATAGAACAGAAAAAGCAGGTATTATACCTCCTGCCTGAAATTGCTTTAACCGCGCAGATCATAAGACGGTTGCAAAAAAACTTTGGTGGGCATATCGCCATTTATCACTCAAAATTTAATGCAAATGAAAGAGTGGAGATCTGGAATAAAGTAAAATCAGGAGATACAAAAGTGGTTCTGGGCGCAAGATCTTCCCTGTTTCTCCCTTTTAAAGATCTCGGACTTATCATTGCGGATGAAGAGCATGATGGTTCTTATAAACAACAGGATCCTGCTCCGCGCTACCATGCAAGAGATGCGGCTATATATTACGCTTCATTGTTTGGTGCAAAGGTTTTATTGGGAAGCGCAACGCCATCTCTTGAAAGCTATTACAATTGCGTCATGAAAAAGTATGGCCTGGTGGAATTGAATGAACGCTTTGGAAACATTCAATTACCAGAAATCAAAATTGTAGATTTAAAAACGGTGATTGCAACGCCAAAAGAAAAATCAATTTTATCTCCGGCGTTGAAAGAAGCCATACACAAATCATTAGCGGAAAAAAAACAAATCATTCTTTTTCAAAACCGCAGGGGATATACGCCATACCAGATCTGCGGTGTTTGTGGCTGGATACCGCAATGCAAAAACTGCGATGTTAGTCTTACCTATCATAAAGCGAAAAATAAGCTGGCCTGTCATTATTGCGGCACAACTTATCCCGTTATCAATACCTGCGCAGCCTGTGGCAGTCACCAATTTATCCTGAAGAATTTTGGAACGGAGAAAGTTGAAGAAATGATTGCGGAAGAATTTGCAGGCATAAAAATCGCGCGCATGGATTACGATAGTGTTAAGGGAAAAAATGATCACGATGCATTGATAAAATTATTTGAACAACAGCGGGTAGAGATTTTGGTAGGAACTCAAATGGTAGTGAAAGGATTGGATTTTGATCATGTAAACCTGGTAGGAATTTTAGATGCGGATGCCATTTTAAATTTTACTGATTTCAGGGTAAATGAACGCGCATTTCAATTGATGGAACAGGTAAGCGGACGAGCGGGCAGAAAACATTCAAAAGGCGAAGTACTCATACAGGTAAGTAATATTCATCATCCTGTATTACAATTTGTGCAGCAACACAACTATAGATTATTGTATGATTTTGAAATTGAAAACCGCAAACATTTTTTTTATCCCCCTTTTTCCCGGCTGATTAAAATCATTTTCAGGCACAAAGAAAATCATATTGCCGAAGAAGCTTCCAATATTCTGAAAACGGGCTTAAATGTAAATTTTTCAAAAAACATTTCCGGACCGGCGCAACCTGTAATAAGCCGGGTACGCAATCAATTTTTATGGGAACTGCTTATCAGGTTACCCAAAGACACCGCGGTTATTCAACAATGCAAAAAAGAGATTGCACAACAAATAGTCATTATTCAATCCAATAAAATGTATAGAAGCGTGCAGATTATTGCGGATGTGGATCCGGTATAGGATTATAAATCCACACAGATATTGTTAGAAAAAAAACGGTTACAACCATCCATTGTAACCGTTTTTTATATATTCCACATCTTACTTAATTGTAAAGCCGCATTGTAAATATTTATAAATAATTACAATTGTCCAAACACATTTATTTCGGCCATGTGCGCATAATAATTTGATCCCTCCAGTGCTACGAATTTAAAATATCTTGCCCGCGGAACAGCAGTGAGGTTGAATTTTTGCGCCGCATCTGTATTTCTGTCAAAATCAAAGATTCCGGCATCGGTCCAGTTGGCTCCATCAGTACTAACAAGAAATTGAATGATGGATGGACCACTTCCATTTCCTTGCCTGCGGAAACATTCAAAACTTCCGATTGTAACTTCCTTTCCCATATCCACACTCACCCAATGCGGGTATGGCGGATTACCCCCGCTCCATTGCGAGTGCCAGAAAGTGGAAATATCATCATCTATCAGTGCTGTAGCCAGTCCCTGCCCTCCGCCTTCTGCAGGCTCTTCAGTAGAAAAACCGGTGATCTTCCAATCTGTTTTTGCTATCTTAACGGCAATAAGCGGAAGTTTTACCGTTTGAGTTTCCGTAGCAAACTGATCGAGCGCCTGGGCTTCTGGTTTATAAAAAGACCGGTAAGATAAATTGCCCATTGACTCCCAGTTTTCTATAACGGTAGTATCACTGTCTGCGGAAACCATACGTGTGATAGAATTGCCATCCTGATCTTTATAAGTGATTTCCGACCCTACATAACCTTCACCAGCAAGCGCCCATTTTATAATAGCAGCGTTTTCACTGGTTGTAATTTCAGAAATAAATCTGTTGGTAATGGAAGAAAGGTATTTTTCTCCGTAAACCGTTCCTGTTACCTGTACTTTAACGGATCTGTTGCCGTTTTTATCCAATTCATATATATAAAAAAGATATGATTTTTCTTCCAGGTGATCAAAAATAACTTCTACAGAATCCTTGGGCGCATGCAGTGTAACCGGTATGATTTTTTTACTGGCGCTGTCTCCATATTCCACCACACAACTGGCCACATTTGTGGGATTGAGTATATGCCATTTTAATTTTATTCTTCCGTCTCCTGGGAATACCTGAACTATTCATAGGAACAGGAGCATAGATGGTTTCCCCTTCAGGAACAAATTTTTTATATTCATCCATTTTCGAACAGGAGTAAACCAATAAGGCAAAAACAGGGATTATATATTTAAATGAAATTTTCATGCATGTATGTTTAAATTTTCAATAATTATTGCCCAAAAAAGGTTAGTTCACTGGCATGGATAAATCCGGTTTTTCCCCAGGTTTCATTTACTCTTATCCTGATATATCTTACTTTAGGCGCTTCCAGGTCAAAAGAAAACTCATCGCCATCAGTCAGATGTTTGGCGTCTTCATCCGGATTTCCACCTTCTTCTGAAGGACGCGTGGCAACACAATCCCTGAGTTTTATCCAGCCATCCCAGCTGCCATCTGTTGGCTTGTCGTCGCGGCCAAATATTTCGAACAATTTAAAATTGCCATGTGAATAAGCGAAATCCATTCTTTGATAAACAATAAATCTGCTCAATTGGGCCGTAACGCCTAAGTCGAGGGTGAAATATTGCGGCCAGCCAGTACCCGCGTAAGTATGCATCATATTACCATTGCTGAAATCATCATCATACATATACTCATATTTTCCTCCCCAGGCATTGATGTCGGCATCGCCGGACAAAATAATTTTGTTGAATAATTTTTTATCCAGTTTGCGTTCAAACAATGGCACCAGGCTTTGTTTGATGGTATCGGAATAATTGTCCCAACGATCGCGAATGACCACGCCAAAAACATTCATTTCAGGCTCAAAACCGCGCAGGGCAAACAACCCATTGGTAGTACCTGAATACACTGTTTTTTGCTGAACTATTTTCCCGGTGGCCGGATCTTTGGCCAGGATAATAAAGGCAAGCGGATCATTATCCGGGTTTTTCCAGGTGAATTGCACTCCGCCAAATGCCGGGCGCAAAACCATAGATTCGAGAACGGATTTATGAGAAGCTACCAAAGGCTTGATCTTTACTGTAACCGCAGGAGATTCTTGTTCACTACGGTTTACAGCATACAGGTTCACTTCATGTTCATTGGTATCACCATAACCTTTTATAAAAATAGTGTCGCTGTATAAAGAACTTTTTGTTTCAACTTTAGTTCCGTTTGTGATGGTATAAACAGCTTTCACATATAACAGATCAACATTTCCGGGCGTGGTATAAGTAACGATGGCGCCACCGGGCGTATTTTTTACAACAGGTGATTGGATTGGATCGGGAGCAGTTCCGCTTTTTGTTAAAGGACCTTGCTTGTCTTTTTTACAACCACCTATGGTTGTCAGCACCCCAGTTACCAATATCAGGATGATTAATTTTTTCATATTTTAATAAAATATTTTTAAATAATAGATGTTACCAGCCTAGATTCTGTACAAGATTTGGATTATTTATTATCTCCGATTCTTTAATGGGCCATAGGTAATCTCTGAATCCAAATGAGGGATTAAAAAGGGTGGTTACATGATAAAAGTCAGTGCCGGCGCCGGAGATATTCCAGCCCTTTATGGGTTGATTCATGTATTTTGATGCCAGTTTCCATCGTCTGAGATCCCAAAACCTTGATCCTTCAAAAGCCATTTCAATCATGCGTTCCTGCTGAATGATATCCCTCATTCCAGCTTTACCCGCTGGTTTTCCAGGCTTGGATGAGTAGTTTTGCCAACTTTCAACCACAGCTTTAAGACCTGCTCTTTCCCTTACTTTATCAATATATTTATACACTTCCGCATCAGGTGCGGTTTTCATTTCATTCAAAGCTTCGGCATATAAAAGATATAAATCAGCCAGCCTTATGATTGGAAAAGGAAAATCATAATCAGATGCATAAGAATTGTTGGAAAATGAATTTTTCGGGTTTAAAAATTTTTTCAAAAAATAACCCGTAGCCGAAAATTCTGCCCGGTTTCTTTTTGTAGCCAATTCCCCCGCTCTTGTTTGCACATAATAAAAAGTCGGTTCCAATACAAAGGTTCCGCGATCAAATGCAATGTTGGCATAAAACCTGGATTCTCTGTTGAAATGCAGTTTGGCTGTTTGCTCCCCTGATTTTATGAAATCATTATCTTCGGTAGTAGCTCTTTGCAGGCTATACCTGTTTGTATAATCCCATTTAACATCCTCTTCGATGGGGACCCCGTTTTTAGTATAGTACAATTCGGCCATTCTAAGCGTAGGCGCATAAAACATGGAAACAGGATTGGCATCCGTTACTGAAATCAATAAAGGCTGACACATGGATTGATAGTTGTTGCTAAAGCGAAAATTAGTGGCGCTCCAGATAATTTCCGGGCTTCTCCTTTCTGTAACCACAGAACGCAATGTGAACTCACGTTTTAATTCGGGTGAATATTCATTTTGGGTGGTATAGTTATCTACCAGTTTTATTCCTACAAGTTCACAGGTGTCGATTGCGGCTTTGGCTGCTTCTGCGGCAAGTTTCCATTTATTGGGATCGTAAGTGGAATTGAATAATTTAATACCTCTATTGTCGGTTAAAGTGGCATAATCTGTATTGCCATTAAAAAGCGGGCTGGCGGCGGTAGCCAGTGCACGCGCTTTGATGGCCAATGCGATCGGGCGGGTAATTCTGCCCATTTCCGTAGTTTCGGAGAGCACCATCATTGGAAGATCCGGAATTGCCTTATCAAGTGTTTTTATAATATAATTGATGCAGGAGTCCACCGGCTGCCGGTAAACTTTTATCCCTTCTGAAGAGGTATAAATGGGAAGATTTTCATCTACAATAGGAATAGGTCCGTAGCATTGAAAAAGCCAGAAATGATAAAAAGCTTTTAAGAACGTAATTTCTGCAATCCAGCTTTTTCTTTCCGATTCCGGAATGCCCATCACATTATTGATGTTTTCAAGAAAAATATTGCAATTGCGAATACCGATATACAATTGTTTTCCCCTGTTGTTGCCATCCCAATAACTGAGGTAAGGATTGGATGTTGACTGGAAACCTTTGGCAATCATGGTAGCTTCCGGATTGTCCCTTTCTTCATTGATCCATATTTCATCTCCACCCAGCAAACCTGGATTGATCCAGGGATCGGCAAATACAGGTAAATAGGAATAACAGGTGGCCAGAAATTTTTCCGTGTTGAACCGGTCGCTAAAAGCAAGATCAATAGTGGCCACATTGTCCGGCACAATATCGAGGTATTTTTTACAGGCTCCGAGGCAGAGCGCCAAAATAGATGATATAAATAGTATTTTAAATTTTTTCATAGTAATTTTTTTCAGGTTTTAATTAAAATGAGATCTGGATTCCTAAATTAAATACCCGTTGAATGGGGTATCCCAGGCCATTTCCGCCCATCTCGGGATCCCACAGATCAAATTTGCTCAGGTAAAACAAATTGGTTCCATTGGCATAAAATCTCAAATTATCCAGTTTCAACCTGTTGCTCCATAATTTTGAAGGTGTATAACCAATTTCAAGTGATTTCAGGCGTAAAAAAGAGCCATTGCGCATAAACCAGGAATTGGTTTCCAGATTGTTCCACTCATATTTTTCGGAAAGTCTTGGCCAAAGTGCATACACATCTCTGTTGGCTTCCGACCAATGGCTATTGGCATAAGCGGACAATAAGGCATTATTGGTGGTAAAGGCTGCATAATCTTCGTGATCGCTATTGGTAAAAGGCGAGGTAAGTTTGGGATCAACCCAGAATGAAGAGCGCGCCGATCCCTGGAAAAAGAAGGAAAAATCAAATCCTTTAAACCCGGTGGACAAACCAAATCCATAGGTGATTTCAGGTGTGGTAGGGTATCCTAAAGGAACCATATCAAGTGGAGTGATCTTGTCGTCGCCATTGATGTCGTGATACTTTATATCACCGCCTCTTACTATGCTTCCCAGTTGCTGGTTGGGCGAATTTGCCACTTCCAGATCATCTACAAAAAGTCTTTCAGCAATATATCCCCATTGCTGGTTAATGGGTTGTCCTATTCTCGATTTCCAGGGTGTTTTGGAATAATCCGGTTCCTCATATTTTTCAAAAATGCCTTTTGCATATGTGAAATTAACACGGGAAGCCATCCAAAAATTCTTATTAAAACTGTGATTGGCGTTCAATGATACATCAAATCCTTTACTGGAAGCTTCTCCAACATTCGCTTTTGTTTGGGCCTGCAAGCCGAGTGTAGCCAGCGAAATACGATCAATCAGAATGTTTTTACGGTATTCTTTAAATACTTCCGCATTAATTTCAATTTTGCCAAATAATCCCAATTCTATTCCCAGGTTGGTTTTTTGCGCCGTTTCCCATGTGATCAGGTCATTGGCATACCGGGATATGGAAACACCATTTCGATGGGTACCCCCGCTTACTCCCCAACTATATCCATAATTGAGATCATTTAGATTTACGTTTGAAAGATAAAAGAAACGATCGTCCTCGGAGCCAATGGCATCATTGCCCACAAAACCATAAGTTGCTTTTAGCTTAAGTTTGTTAAAAACATTTTTATAAGGATCCCAAAACTTTTCATTGGAAACAAACCATCCCGCACCAATGGATGGGAAAAAACCAAACCTTTCTTTTGCTGCAAAACGCTCACTTCCATTATATCCAAAATTCACCTCGCCAAAAAAACGGGAGTCGTACGAATATGTAAACCTGCCCGACACACCCAGATTTCTATGTGGAAGCGATTTTTGTAAATCACCCGAATTTCCGGTCAAAGATTGCCGCATGGTACCGACCAAAAGGCCGCTAACGCCATGATCGTTGAAAGTACGGTCATATTGAACCGCCGCTTCGGAATAAAAATTTGAAGATATTTTTTTATCCCCTTCCCTGTAATTCAGGTATTCGGTTCCATTATCCGAATTAAGGGCTCTTAACTTGTAATCATTGGATTTTTCATCATAGAAATTTACAAAATAATAATATGGATTATAATTCCGCATCAACTCGAAATAGGAGTACCGGGTGGTATTTCCCAATATCCTTACTTTTAATCCTTTAATAAAGTAATCCAAATCCTCTTTTAATTCAAATTGCGCCAACATCATAGACGCGCTGGATTCTTTATATCCCTTTACCAGTTCCGCATAGGGATTGAGGTAGTTTCCTTTTCCATAATTGCCAAAAAGAAGATGTTTGGTATTGGCTTCATCATCCACATTTGGAAAAGTTGCGGGAAACAATACCGGGTTGGTAAGCATAATCTTATTATACATCTTAGTGCCCCCATCTAATGGCCCCCGGTAATCGTCAAATGTTCCATAAACCCTTATTACTGCCTCTGTTGTTTTAGTCAGATTGATGTTAATATTGGAACGGATCTGGTATTTTTTCAGACCAATATTGCTGTTGAAATTGTTCCTTTTATCTACTTTAAGATTTCCATTGTCCTGGTCTACCCCTCCTGATAAATAATACCTGGCAGCTTTACCGCCGCCATTAATGCTAAAGTTGAGCCTGTGATTATTGGTATTATCATTCATCAGCTCTTTATACCAATCCGTTGCCGGATAGATGTAAGGATTACCTCCTTTAATGGTATTTTCAACCTTTTCGGGAGAATAAGGAAGTATCCCTAGTGGATCCCTCGTTCTTACAGCTTCATTGTGTAACAACATATAAGTATAAGGATCCGCCAGGCCAACTTTTTGAGTAGGCTGCGATAATGAAGTTTCCATTCTTACACTCACCTGAGCCTTTCCTTCCCTTCCTTCTTTCGAAGTAACCAGTATCACTCCATTTGCACCACGGGCGCCATACAATGCGGTAGCGGTGGCATCTTTCATAATAGAGAAGCTGGCAATATCATCCGGATGAATACGCGAAAGATCATTTGCGGTTAATTCTATTCCGTCGAGCAATATCAATGGACTTTTAGCATAGCCAAAAGTGGTTACCCCTCTGATAAAAAATTCTGCATTGTCCGCACCAGGTTCACCACTTCGTTGATAGGAAATGACTCCTGCAAGCCGGCCTGCAAGCATGGTAGTAAGATTACTCGTAGGACCTTTGAGTTCCTTCGGACTGATGGTGGTGATGGAACTCACAACACTGGATTTCTTTTGAGTTCCATAAGCCACTACAACGATATCATCCAGCTTGCCCTCGCCATGTAATAATGTTATATTAAATACCGACCTGCCTTCCACGGGTATTTCCCTGGTCTGAAAACCAACCATGCTGAATACCACTATTGCATCGTTAGGAACGCTTAATATAAATTTTCCGTTCACATCTGTAGAGGTACCTAGTTTCGGGTTATCTTTCACCGAAACCGATGCATTTTGCAGCAATCCGCCAATGGAATCTGTAACCATCCCCGTTATTTCCCTGGTATTGGAAGGTGTAGTACTGCTCTGTGAAAATGTGGGAATAATAAAATAAAAACTGAGCAAAATAATGGAACACAACCGGGCAAACAGCCATTTTGGAGGTGTGTGCTTCATCCTTACAAACGATTTAGCTTTTGTACATTCCATCCTTTTAATTTTGGTTTAGTTAATAAAATTCAGCGAACTGGCATTCGAAGGTTTCCACTA
Source organism: uncultured Chitinophagaceae bacterium (assembly GCA_963695165.1). Classification (GTDB taxonomy): domain Bacteria; phylum Bacteroidota; class Bacteroidia; order Chitinophagales; family Chitinophagaceae; genus CAVOGF01. The sequence goes on along the minus strand of CAVOGF010000006.1, from coordinate 87,339 downwards.
GGCACCAGTACGCTCTTAATAGGAGTCTGTTTACAGCAATTACCCCCAAAAGGATTTAACATTTATTTGTAAAATAGAATGTTAAGAAAATGCGCATCTACAACGTTGCTAAAAAGCGGCTACATTAAACACAAAGAAGAAAAGTTAGGTTTTGTCCGAGAACAATAATTAAACAAGAAAGAAAATTACTCAGTTTTTTTAACGCAATACTCATTTGGTTCTCTACAGTTTTTTCTGAAACATTTAAAATCCTGGCGACCTCTCGATATTTAAGATGCTCTTCTTTAACTAAGAGAAAAATCGTCTTGCACTTTGGCGGAAGCAATTCGACTGCTTTATTAATGCGATGAACCATTTCCCCGGTTAATAAAATATTCATAGGGCTTTTTTCAGGTCCACTGGGAAAGTCCTGCAGCTCTTCCAACTGCTTTACTGGCAGAATACCCTGAGCGCGCAAGTGTTTAAGTGCTTGATTTCTGGCACAAACAAATAAATATATTTCGGGCTTCACAACTTCTTCCAGCCTGGAACGTCTTTGCCAAATGGTAACGAATACATCATTTACAATCTCTTCGGCGCATTCCCTGGAATTCACCTTGGAGTGGACAAAGCAGTACAATTTTTGGTAGTAATTTTCATGCAGTTCTTTAAAAGCTAAATGGTCATCAAAAGCAGCTAACCGTTTAAACAAAAAGGACAAGTTAGTTTCGATCATTCTTTCCTGTTAAATCTCTTGTCCGCTCAATATACATCAAAAATAAATACTATATATTCATTTCAATAACAAATTATTTTTTAAAAAATATGGACCTTATTATTGTTACTCATTTCTTTCCAACCAACTCTTTAAAATCCATATACCGGTAAACTTTATCTCCCGGCGCTTGCTTTTTAGCCGCAATGATCATGGCTTTAGCCAACATCCTTCCATGTACTGCATGGTACTTGCGCCACGATCCGGCTAATAAAAAAGATGTTGCCGAAACTAAATTCTGAAGTATTTTTTCACCAAAACGATATTCCTTACGATCCCCCAACAGCATGGATGGCCGGAAAATATGAAGCCTGGTAAAACCAACAGCCCGGATGGCTAATTCTACCTCACCTTTTAATCTTAAATAAAAATTAGATGCAGCAGGATTTGCTCCCACCGAAGACACCAGTACATAAGTTGAAAATCCGGCTTCCTTTCCAAATTCTGCCGCATCCACAGCTATGTCATAATCCACTTTGCGGTAAGCAGATTTATCACCCTTTACATTCTTCATGGTTGTACCAATACAGCAAAAAATGCAGTCGCCGGTTCCCAAATGCGCCCTGAAATCATGGGGATTTTCAAAGTCAATCACTCTTACTTCCAGCTTTGGATGTTTCTCATTTAAAGGTTTTCGTACCAGCACTCTGACGATAGAAAAATCTTCATCTTCAAGTAGTTGCTTTACAAGATAACTTCCAATCATTCCGGTGGCGCCAAGGACTACCGCTGTTTGTGGCTGCATTAATTATTTTTTGATAAAATTATTCCATTCTTTTCGAAGAATGCTCAGTTTTGTCAAAAACCGATTTTCATAGCCTAACGGCCCCTGGAAACCTTCTTTTCCTGTAGGTTTGCATCTTAATTTTTTACATGGAGATATTGAAAAACATACCATTAAAACACTACAACAGTTTCGGCATTGATGCAAAAGCAAAATATTTTTCTATTTTCAGATCAGTGGAGGAATTAAAAGAATCGTTGGATTATCAAGTAACAGGTCTCAGGCATCAGGCATCGGGTAGTAACAACCATTTACTCATACTTGGTGGCGGGAGTAACCTTTTATTTACAAAGAATTTTGAAGGCATTATTTTAAAGAATGAGATAAAAGGAATTGAATTAATAAAAGAAGATGAAGCATATTATTACGTAAGGGCAAATGCAGGAGAAAACTGGCATCAGTTTGTTATGCATTGCATAGAAAACAATTATGCCGGATTGGAAAACTTAAGTTTAATACCGGGTAATGCAGGCGCTTCACCCATGCAAAATATTGGCGCTTATGGCGTGGAAATAAAAGAAGTATTTGAAGAATTGGAAGCATTTCATATCCATGATCATTCTATTGTAAAGTTTAATTTGAATGATTGCGAATTTGGTTACCGTGAAAGTGTGTTTAAAAAGAAATATAAAGACCAGTTTGTAATACTCAACATAACATTCAGGCTTAGAAAAAAACCTGTTTATAATATTTCTTATGGCGCCATTGAACAGGAATTGGAGCAAATGGGCATTAAGGAATTATCCATCAAAGCAATTTCACAGGCAGTCATAAATATCCGCAGTAGCAAACTGCCCGATCCCAAACAAATAGGAAATGCCGGTAGTTTTTTCAAAAACCCGCATATCCCTAATCATAGGTTCGATGAACTAAAACAAATATTCCCCAACATTGTTGGCTATCCTTTTAAGGAAAATGAAATGAAACTTGCAGCTGCCTGGCTGATAGAGCAGTGCGGCTGGAAAGGCTACCGCGAAGGAGATGCAGGATGTCATGCAAAACAAGCTTTGGTACTGGTAAATTATGGAAATGCTACCGGTAAGCAGATTTTGAATTTATCGGAAAAAATTATAGAAAGTGTAAAAAATAAATTTGACATTCAACTGGAACGGGAAGTGAATATTGTTTAAAAAAAACTTGGTGATTGATCGATTTTTTTTGCAGATTATAAAGAAATTGCCGGTCAGCGACCGGCAATGGCTTAGAGAAACTGTACAAACTAAATTTGGGATTCAACTCGAAAGGGAAGTGAATATTGTTTAGTGATTATTACCAGCTTTCAGTTATCAGTAGTCAGCAATAAAGCTTTAACTACCAATTTTCACTTTTCATTTTTTACATTTGACCTTTCACCTTTCACTCCTGATACCTCATACCTAACCTTTATTTCGCCCTTTCAGGGCTGGCCGATAAAATATTGTTTCAATTTCATCGGGCGTTGCCCGATGCTTGAATAGGTCGCCCTTTCAGGGCTTTCACTTTTCACCTTTCATCTCTCACTTTTCACCTTTACTTTCACCTTTACCTTTCACTTTTCACCTCTCACCTTTCACAATCCATTCAGCCTTCCACCATCAACAGGTAAATTTATTCCATTAATATAAGCTGCCGCCGGTGAACATAAAAATGCAACAGCCGCGGCCAGTTCTTCCGGCTCTCCAAGACGGCGTGCAGGAATTTGCGATGCATGAGCCCGCTCAATTTCTTCAACGGTAGTATTATTTTGTTTAGCCTGGTTTCCAAATAAATATTCTAACCGGTCTGTCTTGGTATAACCAGGCAATACGTTGTTTACAGTAATTCCAAATTGGCCAATTTCAGTAGCCAATGTTTTGGCCCAGTTGGCAACCCCGGCTCTTATGGAATTGGAAATACCCAGGTTTGAAATGGGTTCTTTAACCGAAGTTGAAACAATATTTACAATCCTGCCAAATCCGGAAGTTTTCATCCCCGGCACCAGCAATTGTACCAATAAATGACTGGCGATCAAATGTGATTGAAAAGCAGCATTTAAATCTTCCGCTTTCGTTTCCAGCATTGGCCCGGAAGCAGGTCCGCCGGAATTATTTACTAAAATATCAATGGCCTTAAATTGAGAAAGATATTGCTCCACCTGTTCTTTTACCAATTGCGGAAAGTTGGTATCGCCTACTATATAACTATGTTTTTGCTGATGCGAAATATCCAGTTGCTTCAAAGCATCCTTTAACTTATTTTCATTTCGGGCCAATAAGATTACATTGGCGCCCAGCAATGAAAGTTCTTTGCCAACTGCCAGTCCCAATCCTTGCGAAGCGCCACATACCAACGCTGTTTTATTTGTAAGATCCAGGTTCATAAAATATTTTTTTCAGCTTTTGAGCTATGAAATTATAAAGAGTATTTGAATTGATTATTAAAGATACCCAATGCCCGCCTTAAAGGGGACTTTAAAGTCGCCGGTATTTTTATAGTCCTTTTGAATAGCAATGATTTTTTGAAAAGCAACAAACCAAATTCAAAATCTCAAAATCGAAAAATCTGAAATCAAAAATTATTACACTAATACTTATGATTCGTAACATGCCGGAATGCGTTTTTTACAAAAAAATTTCTTATAAATTCTGGTACAAACTGGCTGAGGGAATAGTACAATTTATTAAAAAATCCGGGAATAATAACCACATGACCTTTTAGCATTTTTGCAACCGCTTCCTTTGCCACTTCTTCCGCATCAAGAATGGATATTTTGGCAAATCCTTTCAGATCACCATTGATGGCCGTAGTATTCGAATTTGTATTTGTTCCTCCCGGACAAACCACACTTACCTTAATACCACTTCCTTTCAACTCCATTTGCAATGAACGCGTAAAGGAGTAGACAAATGCTTTAGTGGCAGAATAAACCGTTTTATCGGGAATAATGAAAAAACCACCCAAACTGCCCACATTTAAAATATGAGCCGGCTTATTCGCCTGAAGAACCGGTATAAAAAGCCGGGTTAATAAACAGGTGGTTACTACATTTACTTGTATCTGTTTCAGATAAAAATCTTCTGAGATTTTATCAAACATTCCTTTGGAACCTATTCCCGCATTATTGATCAGCACATTGACCTTAAAACCGTTTCGCTGCACCCAATCAAACACTTTTTTACCGGCGCAACTGGTAGAGAGATCTATTCCCAAACAATGACATTTTACATCATATTCCAAGCGTATCTGGTTTGCGGTTTCTTCCAGTTCTATTCCCGGTAAGGCAACGAGTAAGAGATTCATTTTTTTTTGAGCACATTGAATTGCCAGTTCTTTTCCTATTCCTGCACTTGATGCCGTTATTAAAGTGTACATCTTCAAATTACAATTTATTTTTATTGATCCACTCAATCGTATCTTTCAATCCTTCCTCAAGTGGTATAAAGGAGTAGCCAAGTTCCCGTTCGGCCTTTTCACAGGAAAGCGACCAATTATATAAATATTTCCTGATCCATTTAGGGGTGATCAGTGGTGATTTGCCCATAAATTCTGCCATAAATAACATTCCATTTCCAGCAAGCAGCATCAACCAGAGGGGCAATGAAATCATTTTTCTACTGATACCGGATACGCTGGCAAGAATGGAAAAAAAATCATTAAATGACACATTTTCACCTGAAAGAATGTACCGCTCGCCACATCTCCCCTTTTCCATAGCCAGCACATGTCCATTTACCACATCTTTTACATGAACATAACTCCCGATTGCATTTCCATTTCCCGGAATAAAGCGCCATTTGCGCCGGAGGTACAATTTTATCAACCGCGTAACGCCATTGCTTTCAGTGTCCACTCCCGGCCCATATACGCGGGGCGGATTAACTATCACAATATGCATATTAAAATCCCGGACATACTGCCGGCAGATAGCTTCCGCTTCGGTTTTTGATGCTTCATAATCATTCATCACACTACCCCATCTCGGATCATCTTCCCTTACCGGGCTTTCCCTTGATGGCCCTAAAACGCCTGCTGTGGAAGTGAAAAGAATTTTTTGTACCTGCAACCTTTTTGCGGTCTCCAAAACATTGCGGGTTCCGTCAACATTTATTTTAAAATATATAGAAGGATCTTTGGCCCAGGGTTTTGCAAAAGCCGCCAGATGATACACCTGTTCACATCCCGACATGGCTTTTTCTAAAGAAAACAAATCTAAAATATCACCCTTAAAAAATTTTATTTTGGGATGCGCAACCAGGTTTGGATTGTTGCCGGATCTGCATAAAGCATGGATTGAATGACCTTCAGCAGCCAGTCGCATAATTAAATGCTGACCGATATATCCCGTTGATCCCGTAACGAAAATCCTCATACTCCAATAGTTTAATACCATTTTTACTATCCGTCTTCAATAATATTAAAATTTTGGAAAAATTATTCATTTTATGAAAAATGAATACATCCAATTCTTTTATTTTTCCCTGTTTTTAGGCGTATCAGTTAAAAGATTTATTTTGCTGTTCAGAAAAATTAAAGATAAAGCAGTTAATTTTTAAATCTATACCATTGTTGATCACCTGGCCAACAATGGGAACAGGATACCCGCTAAACCCATTTATTTTTCCCGGTGTTCAGGTGTATCAGTTAAAAGATTTATTTTGCTGATCAGAAAAATTACTGATAAAAGCAGTTAATCTTTTAAATCTTTATTTTTGCCGTTAATAAAAATCATTTGTTGAAAAGGTCATGAAGAAGATAGAACTGGAAATCGTTGCCCTGTCGCACAGCATTACACAAACACATTCTTATGCTGTTGTATTAGGTGAACTCAATGGATTACGCAGATTGCCCATCGTTATTGGCGGTTTTGAAGCGCAGGCTATTGCTGTGGCACTCGAACGTATGCAGCCGGGAAGGCCCCTTACACACGACCTGATGAAAAATTTTATGAACGCTTTTAATGTTGAATTAATGGAGATCATAATCAATGATTTACAGGAAGGCATTTTTTATTCCAAATTGATTTGTGTAAATGAACATGATACCGTAGAAATTGATAGCCGCACCAGCGATGCGCTCGCACTTGCAGTACGTTTTGGATGCCCCATTTATACTTATGATCATATTCTGGAAAGTGCGGGCATTTTAATGGAAGATACCGGCAAAAACAAAAAATCCGAAGTGGGCGTGAGCAAAACAACCAATGCAACCCGCGAAGATCTTAGCAATCTGAACCTGGATGAATTGCAGAAATTATTGAATGAAGTGCTGGAACAGGAAGATTATATCCGCGCCATTTCCATCCGGGATGAAATCAATAAAAGAAAATAAATTTCTGTTTAAATACTTTTTGATACCGGCACTGTTTTTTATGGCAGCTTCGTTGCGTCGCAAATGCGAAGCATTCACTGAGACAATAATAAATAAATGTGAACGAAGTATTCCGTTCATCTGTATCTTATTGGGCAGCTTCAGGTTTGAATTGTAAAATACATTATACAATTCAAACCAACGTTTAATTCAATGGTTCACTTTTCACCTTTCATTTATTAACCGGTCCTTATGGTTCTATTTCCCAATTGCAAAATCAATCTCGGACTTCATATCACCGGTAAACGCCCGGATGGCTACCACAATATTGAAACAATTTTTTATCCCCTTCCGCTTAAAGATGCCCTTGAAATAATCAGGTTACCAACAAAAACCGGATCACCGGTACAGTTTTCCTGCTCCGGTTTATCAATTCCGGTATCAGAAACTCAAAATCTTTGTGTACAAGCATGGCATCTTTTAAAAAAGGATTTTCCCGCCCTTCCGTCTGTTCAGATGCATTTGCATAAAACAATTCCTATGGGCGCCGGCCTGGGTGGCGGCAGTGCTGATGCCGCATTTACACTTAAAGCCCTGAATGAAAAATTTCAACTCCATTTATCCATAGCCCAACTGATTGATTATGCCTTACAACTAGGCAGCGATTGTCCTTTCTTTATTAACAATTCTCCCGCTTTTGCAACAGGCCGCGGAGAAATATTAACGCCGGTTTCATTGGATTTGAATCAATATCATTTTGTATTGGTAAACCCGGGAATTCATATCAATACCGCCTGGGCTTTTTCAAAAATTATACCCACAAATCCTCCACAATCCTTATTAGATAGTATTATCCAACCCATTGCTTCCTGGAAAAATGATATCGAAAATGATTTTGAACCCGTGATCGGCGGAAAATATCCTGAAATTGAAAACATTAAAAATAAATTATACAAAGAAGGTGCATTATACGCCTCCATGTCCGGAAGTGGCAGCACCGTTTTTGGACTTTTTGAACAAAAACCTGCTACAATAAATTTTCCCGCTCATTACCAATATTTTATTCTATAAAAACGAACGATTAATAGTTTTCAACAAACCAGTTGTTATTTTAAATATTATCTACAAAATATCATAAATATTGAATTAATTTCAATTTTTCTAACAAAAAATTTAAAAATAATTTTATTCTGTTATAAATTTGTTGTCGTAATTTAGACCCGATTGCCCGCCTTGATACTTTTTATAACCATTTATAAGATTAAGTATGCCTGATCAAAACATACAACTGGGCTTGTATGATCCCGCCTTTGAGCATGATGCCTGTGGTATTGGATTCGTAGCTAACATCAAGGGGCATAAATCACATCAAAACATTTCCGATTCTCTTACGGTTCTGGAAAATATGGAACACCGCGGAGCTTGTGGTTGCGAAGACAACACCGGCGATGGAGCGGGAATTATGATTCAAATGCCGCATGAATTCTTTTTTGATGAATGTATTAAATTAGGAATTCCACTTCCCTCTTATGGTAAATATGGCGTAGGTGTAATATTTTTTCCAAAAGACATCCGTTTAAGGGAAGAATGCCGCGATATATTTAACCGGTCTGTAGAAAAGTTGGGAATGGAACTGCTGGCTTATCGCAAAGTGCCCGTTAATCCCCAGGATGTAGGGCCTACCGCGCTTTCCGTAGAACCCGAAATGGAACAGGTTTTCATCGCATGTCCCGATCATATTACCAACCCGGAAATCTTTGAAAGAAAGCTTTTTGTCCTGCGCAATTATGCAAGCCATACCATCAACAGTACGGTAAAAAAAGATTCCATTGGATTTTATATTGCTTCCCTTTCTTATAAAACAGTAGTATATAAAGGTCAGCTTACCAGTAACCAGGTACGCAATTATTTTCCCGATTTAAAAAATAAACGAGTAGTATCAGCTTTTGGGCTTGTACATTCCCGGTTTGCCACCAATACTTTTCCTTCCTGGAAGCTGGCACAACCCTTTAGGTATATTGCACATAATGGGGAGATCAATACCCTTCAGGGCAATCTGAACTGGCTCAGGACCAGTGAAAAAAATTTCTTTTCCGACCTGTTCAGCCAGGAAGAAATGGAAATGTTGTTGCCTATAGTTAGTCCCGGCCAATCCGATTCCGCTTACCTGGATAATATGATCGAATTGCTTACAATGAGCGGACGTTCCCTACCCCATGTAATGATGATGCTTATTCCCGAGGCCTGGGATGGCAATGAACAAATGGATCCAATCAAAAAAGCATTTTATGAATACCATGCCTCTTTGATGGAACCCTGGGATGGGCCTGCCTCTATTTCCTTTACCGATGGAAAAATAATTGGAGCAACACTCGACAGAAATGGCTTACGCCCTTCCAGGTATTGCGTTACTACCGATGATCGTGTGATCATGGCTTCTGAAACCGGTGTGCTGCCTGTAGATCCTTTATTAATAAAAGAAAAAGGCCGCCTGCAACCCGGTAAAATGTTTGTAGTGGATATGGAGCAGGGAAGAATCATTAGTGATGATGAACTGAAACAAACCATCTGCTCACAAAAGCCTTATGGAGAATGGCTTAATAAATATAAAATCAGGCTAGAAGAATTGCCCGAGCCGCGGGTTATGTTCACCCATCTACATGCCGACCAGGTATTCAAATATCAAAAAGCATTTGGCTATTCCAATGAAGACCTCGATTTCATTATCGGCCCGATGGCTACAGATGGCAAGGAACCCATCGGCGCTATGGGAACGGATGTACCCTTAGCCGTTTTAAGCGATCAGCCACAGCATATCAGCAGTTATTTTAAACAGTTATTCGCCCAGGTAACCAATCCGCCGATTGATCCTATACGTGAAAAAATGGTCATGTCATTGGCTAGTTTTGTTGGAAACAATGGCGATCTGCTGCAGGAAGATCCGCTCAGTTGCCATTGCGTAGCATTAAAACATCCGGTATTAAACAATCATGAGCTTGAAAAACTCAGGAGCATGGATACCGGTATTTTCCAGGCAAAAACTTTACAAACCTATTTCCGTGCCGATGGAAAACCCGGTTCGCTGAAGGCCGGTCTGGATCGCCTTTGCCGCTATGCGGTAGATGCAGTGGACGACGGCTTTGAACTGATCATTTTAACCGACCGCGCTATTGACAGCGATCATGCCGCCATTCCTTCTTTGTTAGCAGTTGCCGCCGTGCACCATCATCTGATCCGTAAAGGAAAACGTGGAAAAGTGGGCATTGTAGTGGAAGCCGGTGATGTATGGGAAGTGCATCATTTTGCCTGTCTGATCGGATTTGGCGCAACCGCCATCAATCCATACCTGGCTCTGTCTTCTATTCGCGCAATGAAGCTCAGCAACAGGTTGCAAACTGAACTAGATGCTGAATCTTTAAAAAAGAATTATGTAAAATCTGTTTGCGATGGTTTACTGAAAGTATTTTCCAAAATGGGAATTTCCACACTTCAATCCTACCAGGGCGCCCAGATCTTTGAAATCATAGGATTAAATAAATCCGTTGTGGATACCTATTTTACCGGTTCCACTTCACGCATCGAAGGAATGGGATTGGATGAAATAGCAAAAGAAATTTTAGCCAAACATTATTTTGCCTTCAGCCGGAAGGATATTCCGGTTGACCGGCTTACCGAAGGCGGTATCTACCAATGGAAACGTAAAGGCGAATTTCATTTATTCAATCCCCAGACCATTCACTTGCTGCAGTATGCAACAAAGATGAATGACTATAAAAGCTTTAAAAAATATTCAAAACTGGTTAATGACCAGAGTGAAAAAGCGGCTACTTTAAGAAGCCTGTTTCAGTTTAAACCATTGCGTCCATCTATTTCAATTGATGAAGTAGAACCGGCTGAAAATATCTACAAGCGTTTTGCTACAGGAGCGATGAGCTTTGGATCTATTTCCTGGGAAGCCCATACCACATTGGCCATTGCCATGAACCGCCTTGGCGGAAAAAGCAATACCGGCGAAGGTGGGGAAGATGAAATCAGGTACACGCCATTGCCCAATGGCGACTCTATGCGCTCCGCAATCAAGCAGGTAGCATCGGCACGTTTCGGCGTAACAAGCCAATACTTAACCGAAGCGGATGAATTGCAGATAAAAATGGCCCAGGGCGCAAAACCCGGCGAAGGGGGACAGCTTCCGGGGCATAAAGTGGATGACTGGATCGGGCGCGTACGGCATGCAACTCCGGGCGTGGGATTAATTTCACCACCGCCACATCACGATATTTATTCTATTGAGGATCTGGCGCAATTAATATTTGATCTGAAAAATGCCAATCGCGCCGCACGCATCAATGTAAAACTCGTTTCCAAAGCGGGTGTAGGTACCATTGCAGCGGGTGTTACAAAAGCAAAAGCCGATGTGGTACTCATCTCCGGACACGACGGCGGTACGGGCGCTTCCCCTATCAGTTCTATTAAGCATGCAGGCCTGCCCTGGGAACTGGGACTGGCAGAAACCCATCAAACGCTGGTTAAAAATAAACTACGCAGCCGTGTAACGGTTCAGGCCGATGGGCAAATGAAAACCGGAAGGGACATTGCCATTGCCGCATTATTGGGCGCGGAAGAATGGGGAGTTGCCACTGCGGCGCTTATCGTGGAGGGATGTATTATGATGCGTAAATGCCATTTAAATACCTGCCCTGTAGGTGTGGCCACGCAGGATCCTGAACTGCGCAAACGCTTTACAGGAGACCCGGACCATGTGATCAATTTCTTCCACTTTATTGTACAGGAATTGAGGGAAATTATGGCCGAGCTTGGTTTTAAAACTGTAAATGAAATGATCGGCCAGGTAGACTGCCTGGAAATGCGGGAAAACATTACGCACTGGAAATACAAAAATTTAGACTTATCAGCCGTTTTATACAAAGAGCCCGCCTCAGCAAATACAGGCTTATTCAATACAGAAAAACAGGATCATGGATTAGCGGATGTGCTCGACTGGAAATTATTAAAAGCAGCAGAACCGGCGCTTACAAAACAGGAAAAAGTAACCGGTAGTTTTGCCATAAAAAATACAGACAGAACCGCAGGAACCATCCTTTCCAATGAGATTACAAAAATCTATAAAGCAGAAGGACTTCCGGACGACACCATTCATTTTAAATTTAACGGATCTGCCGGTCAAAGCTTTGGAGCATTTAATACCAAAGGTGTTACACTGGAGCTGGAAGGCGATGCCAATGATTATTTTGGAAAGGGATTGAGTGGTGCGAAATTGATCGTTTATCCGCCAAAACAATGTTCTTATGTACCGGAGGAAAACATCATCATCGGTAATGTGGCATTTTATGGCGCTACTTCGGGCGAAGCTTATATCAGGGGAAAAGCAGGTGAGCGCTTTTGTGTACGCAATTCAGGCGCCAAAGTAGTAGTGGAAAGCGTAGGCGATCATGGTTGTGAATATATGACCGGTGGCACTGCCGTCATTCTTGGAAATACCGGAAGAAATTTTGCCGCAGGTATGAGTGGCGGTATAGCATATGTGTACGATGTTCAGGCGCAGTTCGCATCTTTATGTAATCCTGAAATGATTGATCTTGATCCTTTGAATGAAGAAGATGCCAATGAATTGCGCACAATGATTCAAAAACATTTAGATAATACAGGAAGTACCGTTGCACAGTTTGTATTATCGGATTTTGAAAACCAGGTTAAGAACTTCATTAAAGTTTTCCCTAAAGAATATAAAAAAGCTTTACAGGAAAAGAAGCGGAGGAATGAAAAATTAGAAATGAAGAATGAAAAATAAGAAATGAAGAAGTTACCGGTTGCCGGTTACTGATAACCGCTAACTGGAAACCGGCAACCCGCAACACCACCAACCATCATCCATCAACTATCAACCATATGGGCAAACCAACAGGATTTTTAGAATTTACAAGAGAATTACCCAATAAGCGTTCTCCACAGGAACGTGTGAATGATTATAATGAATTTGTAGAACTATATTCTCAGGAAAAACTAAATCAGCAGGCTTCGCGCTGTATGGATTGCGGCGTACCTTTTTGCCATAACGGATGTCCTTTAGGAAATATTATTCCTGAATTTAATGACGCCGTTTATCGCAAAAACTGGCAGGAAGCTTATGATATATTATCTTCCACCAATAATTTTCCGGAATTTACCGGCCGCATTTGCCCGGCGCCCTGCGAATCGGCCTGTGTACTGGGCATCAACCAGCCTGCTATTACCATTGAAGAAATTGAAAAACATATTATTGAAATCGCCTTTGAAAAAGGGTTGGTAAAAGCCCGGAAACCCAATATCCGTACAGGCAAAAAAGTAGCGGTAATCGGTTCCGGACCGGCAGGTCTGGCTGCAGCGGCCCAGCTAAACTATGCCGGACACCAGGTAACCGTTTTTGAACGCGATGATGCCCCCGGCGGATTATTAAGATATGGCATTCCCGATTTTAAACTGGAAAAATGGGTAATAGACCGCAGGATTGCTTTACTGGAAGAAGAAGGGATTGTTTTTAAATGCAATGCCAATGTGGGTGTAAATGTAAACCTGAACGACCTACTCAGACAATTTCATTCCATTGTATTGGCGGGGGGATCCACCATTCCGCGCGATCTGAATGTTGCAGGAAGAAATTCAACAGGCATTCATTTTGCCATGGATTTTTTAAAACAACAAAATAAAAGAGTGGCATCAAAGCCCGTATGAAGGTGCAGACATTTTTGCTACCGGAAAAAATGTAGTGGTTATTGGCGGCGGCGACACAGGAAGCGACTGCGTAGGCACTTCCAACCGGCATAAAGCTGCATCGGTAACACAATTTGAATTGTTGCCACAGCCGCCGGCAGACCGTACGGCTTATATGCCCTGGCCCACTTACCCGATGGTATTAAAAACCACTTCTTCGCATGAAGAAGGCGCCCAACGACATTGGGCAGTAGCCACCAAAGCATTTTTACCGGATGAAAACGGAGCTTTAAAAGCCTTGCAAATAGTAGATCTTGAATGGAAAATTACGGATGATGGCCGCCCGGCTCATTTTGTAGAAATTGCAGGCACCGAACGTGAAATCCCTTGTGAACTTGCATTGCTTGCAATGGGTTTTATTCATCCACAATTGGATGGTCTTATCCAGGAATCTGGAGTTGACCTGGATGAAAGAGGAAATGTAAAAGCATCAGAAAAAAATTATCAGACCAATATTCCGAAAGTGTTTGCCTGTGGCGATATGCGCCGGGGCCAATCATTGGTTGTTTGGGCTATCAGCGAAGGCCGGGAATGCGCCAGGAATATTGATCAGTACCTGATGGGAAATTCTATATTGGAAAACAGGGATGCGAACCTGGTTTTGAACCTTCAGAAAGTATAGCATCTGTTAGATTGCTTTCTTTTTATGCCTGGATTAAGTTAAAGCCTTTTTTGGTTGTCGAATCGAATCTCTATAGCAAGATTACAATATAAGTTGCATTTGTTTGCTCGGAAAAGCATTTGACGTCAATAGTTTCATTAAAAATATACTTTCAAACCAAAAACGATAAAACAATGAAACAACGGATAAATATGTTGACACTTGGCGTAAACGACTTGAAAAAATCCATGGAATTCTATCAAAATGGGTTTGGTTGGAAAACAAATGGTATTGTAGGTACTGAATATGAAAACGGTGCAGTAGTGCTTTTTGAACTTGACAATGGAAGAATGCTTAGCCTATATGAAAGAAAAAATTTAGCATGGGACAGCAAACTCACTTTGCAAACAGAAAGCGCCACCGAGTTCTCCATTGGATATTTCGTGAACAGCGATAAAGAAGTTGATATTATAATGGAACAAGCAAAAAAAGCAGGTGCAAACATTACTAAATCAGCACAAAAAGCTTTTTGGGGTGGTTATCATGGTTATTTTCAAGACATAGACGGACACCTTTGGGAAATTGGTCATAATCCATCATGGAAAATTGAAGAATAAACTTTCTTGATTATTCTGATCAATCATCATTTAGGCCCGGTAAACACTACTTTTTTCCATAAAATAATAGTACCCGAAATCCCTGCCACTATGGAGGCAATAAAAATGGCGATTTTGGCTGCCGCAAAATCTGTTGGTTTCGGGAAAGCTTCGGAAGCAATGAAGAGTGACATGGTAAACCCTATACCCGCCAATACGCCTGCTCCAAATAATTGCCGCCAGTTGTAGGCTACAGGTTTTTCGGCAATATTTAGCCGGACGGCCAGCCGGCTAAATAGAAAAATCCCAACAGGTTTACCTACTACCAGGCCAAAGAAAATAGCCATCATCAATTGCAGGTCGGTCCTGAAAACATCCAGGGTGATGAGTACTCCCGAATTGGCAAGTGCAAAAATGGGCAATACAAAATAGCTTGACCATGGTTCAACGACATGCAAAACCTTTGAGGCTGGCGATTCCAGCCGGTCATGAATCGTATTTAACATCTCTATCGACCGTCTGGATGGTCCGCGCTCCAGAAGACGATCGGCACCAAAATGAGTTTCCGCCCTGTAAATTCTTTGTACCTGGGCGTTCAATGATTTGAAGTTTACAGGAGGCCGTGTAGGAATACACAATGCCAGGATGACACCCGCAAGCGTTGCATGTATTCCTCCTTCATGCAGGAAGAACCACAACAACAACCCAAGAATAACGTAGGGTACCAACCGGTAAACGCGCCACTTATTTATGATCATCAAAATAATCGTAACCACCCCGGCAGCCACCAGGTACGGGATCTTAATTTCCTCCGTATAAAAAATAGCCACCACCAGTATGGAAATAAGATCATCCACAATAGCACATACGGTGAGGAACACACGTAATTCTACGGGCACACGGTTGCCCATAAATGCAATGATGGCAATAGCAAAAGCCGTATCCGTAGAAATGGTAGTACCCCAACCTTTGCTTAAGGTGCCAAGGGGAACGATCAATAAATAAATGAGTGCAGGTGTCACAACTCCTCCAATGGAACCTACAATTGGCAATCCTGCAGCCCGAGGTTTGGCGAGCCTGCCCACTGTGAATTCACGTTTTACTTCCAAACCAACCACCAAAAAGAATACTGATAATAAGCCATCATTGATCCAACTGATCAATGGAAGATCAAAGGAAAATCCTCCTGCACGGAACCCAAAAGGCTTTTCCCAGAAATGTACGAACTGCGCGCCGTATGATTCTAAATTGGCCCATACCAATGCAATGATTACCATTGCGAGCAGTGCGATACCTGCTGATGGCCCCCATCTTACAAAATCAAGCGCTGCGATCTTTACCCGATAACCGGTCGAGCCTTTCAATGCCTCGCTGAGTGAACTTTCATCCCATGAGCCTTCATACAGGCGGTCGTTGATATAAAACGTGGGAGCCAATAAAGCTCCGCTTTCCTGCCCACTATGTATATCATTTTCCACTCGCCGCCTGGCAGTTTCCAATTCCACATTATCAACCGTATCGGGCATGGGCAAATTAAAATCCTTTGCCAGTTTTTCAATGTCCACTTCCCCTTTCGATTCGCGATCCATTAATTCTTCATGCACGTCCCAGAAATTATTGGTGGTTTCTGCGGCATATTCAGCCAATATCGCCGCTTTTTTAGCCCGCTCGTGGCCGGGAAGCGGCAAATGCCTGTACACATATCGCAACTGATCTCCAAACTGGTCGCGTAAATTGGTGATCACTTCATGTGCTACATGAGAGGCGCTGGAGAAATAACTTCCATATTCCACCAGGGTGATCGGTGCCTCCGGATTCCCAAGCACATGGTCATCTTCCGGATTTACGGGTTGTCTCAACCTTGTCGCATTATTCAGTGGAAATTGTTTCGGTGATTTATTTTTTTCAGCCATACTATTTAATTCTCAATACTTTAAATAGATATTGTTTACTTCAGTACTGATGTTTAGGGCCGCGAAAAAAAGCTAAGCCAATTTCCATGAACTTCAACTTCATCGCTAGTCATTCTAGAATCCTCAATTCACGAAGGGTGGTTATTGATTTCAATTGTTTCGCGTCAACAAAACATTTTCATTTGAGGTATCCTTCCAAGCTGACCACTAACGGAAAATGGCTTTAAGATGGGTGACATTCCATAGGTGTCAGCTTAAATTTATTTAATAAAGTTGAATTACGTTTGATTGTTTGATGACGTCATCAGCCGGTATGACTTTTCTCCAGGCAAGTATTTAAAGTATTATTAGCTTTATTGTCTTGTGGTTTAGACTGCGCTAAAAGCATGGTGCAAAATAACACAGATACTAAAATGGCAGATATGCTTTTCATCTTAATCATTTGTACACTTATTAAAGTTACATTGTATTATTTATTAACGGTGAGGAGGCGGCGATTTTTTGTCAATATAATAGCGGCAAAACAATCTCTGCCAGCGTTAGACGGCTATTAGTATTGTGTTTCAATAAAGACGATTTTCAAATGCAGGCCTCATTGCCAGGCCGAGCCGTTACCCTGCCATTTAAAAAACCCTGTACAAAAAAATACTTGTTCAGTTTTCGGTTGTTTATAGGCTAAAGAGAGAGCTAGTTTTGCCCTAAAAAAGATGACAAATTACAAGACTTTTTATGACTTACATTTTCAGGCTGAACCTTTGATTTTGGGAAATGTTTGGAATGTACAAAGTGCCAAAATTTATGAGAGTTTGAATTTTAAAGCAATAGGTACTTCAAGTGCTGCTATTGCAAAGACCTTAGGCTATAATGATGGCGAAGAAATGCCTTTTGATGATTTGCTTTTTATGGTTGATAAAATCAGTAAAGCGACAAATCTGCCCTTGACCGTTGACCTTGAAGCAGGATATGGAAATAGTGTTGAGGAAATAATCACTAATCTTCTAAAAATGCACAAGTTAGGAATGGCAGGAATTAACATTGAAGATTCCAAAGTAACAGATGGTATCAGGCAACTTAAGGATGCAAATGAGTTTTCTGCATTGCTCACTTCCATTACTGCTAAATTGAAAGCGTTGAATATTGAACTATTCATCAATGTAAGAACAGACAGTTTTCTACTGAATCTTTCGAACAAATTAGAGGAAACAAAAACACGAATTAAGTTGTATGAACAAGCAAACGCAAATGGAATATTTTTACCTTGCATAACAAACACAACAGACATAGAAAGCATTACAACCTTTACAAAACTTCCTGTTAATGTAATGTGTATGCCTGAACTTCCCAACTTTGAAGTTTTAGCTAGAATGGGTGTGAAACGAATTAGTATGGGCAATTTCTTAAACGAGTATAGTTATTCATCTTTAGAAACCTTAACCAAGAACATTATGCAATACCAATCTTTCCAACCTGTATTTACAAAATGAAATTGACCGACGATATAATGTATAACGCTTCACTTTCCAAAGACACATCTTTTGAAGGTGTATTTTTTACTGCTGTAAAAACAACAGGAATTTTTTGCAGACCATCCTGCACCGCCAGAAAACCCAAAAGAGAAAATGTAGAATTTTTCACAACGTCAAAGGAGTGTATTTTGAGCGGCTATAGACCTTGTAAAGTTTGCAGACCTCTTGAAACGCTAAATGAAACACCTGCTATTATCAAAGAAATTTTAGATAATCTTTCTAATGACCCGTCATTGAAATACAAAGACTATGACTTGAAGAAAAAGGGAATTGACCCAAGCCAGATAAGAAGATGGTTTTTGAAAAATCACGGCATTACCTTTCAGGCTTATCAAAGAATGTTCAGGATAAACTCTGCTTTTAAAAAATTACAAAATGGCGAAACAATAATAAATACAGCCTATGACTCAGGTTTTGAATCGTTAAGTGGTTTTTTAGATTCATTTAAAACAATATTCGGCGTATCACCAAAGAAAGGAAAACAACAAAAAATAATTGACTTTACAAGAATAGAAACGCCTTTAGGAACAATGGTTTCCTGTGCTGTTGAAGAAGGAATTTGTCTTTTGGAATTTAGCGACAGAAAAATGCTAGAAACAGAATTAAAGTCGTTGGCAAAAACTTTAAATGCAATCATAATCCAAGGGCACAACAAACACTTCATCGAATTAGAAAAGCAATTGAAAGAATATTTTGATGGAGTAAGGACAAATTTTTCAGTTTCCTTGTTTACGCCAGGTTCGGAGTTTCAAAACACAGTCTGGAAAGCTTTGCAAGCTATCCCTTATGGACAGACCAAAACTTATAAAGAACAAGGTATTGCCATTGACAAACCAGACAGCGTCAGAGCCGTAGCCAATGCAAATGGAATGAATAGAATTTCTATTTTAATACCTTGCCATAGAGTCATAGGCTCTGACGGACAACTTACGGGTTATGGTGGTGGACTTTGGCGAAAGAAGTATTTGTTAGAATTTGAAAAGAAAATAGCAGGTAACAAGGCTTAACAACAAACAGCGAATATGACTTATCGGGAAAAAATTATTCAAAATTACGTTGACGGTTATAACCAGTTTGATATAGATAAAATGGTTGTAGATTTTGCCGACAATGTTATATTTGAAAACGTTCAGAATGGACAAATTAATCTGTCTCTGGAAGGATTGAAAGCATTTAAACAACAGGCAGAAAGGGCAAAAAATTACTTTGCAACCAGACGGCAGGAAATTAAATCATTTAAACATTTGGATAAGGAAACGGAAATAGAAATTGACTACAGCGCGGTCCTGGCAATGGACTTTCCAAATGGACTTAAAAGAGGACAAGAACTTAATTTGACAGGAAAATCTGTTTTTGAATTTGCTAATAACAAAATTATTAAATTGACAGACATAAGTTAACCGACGGCTGATAAATCGTTTTGCTTTACTATGGTGGCTGAGGAATAAATCATCAGTAAATAAATTGCGTATCAATTTTAATATCGGCATCCAGATAAGGGTTGAAATTTCTTTGTTCAGCTTTTGTTCATAATCTCAACTTTGGTAACTTTATTGGATTGATGTTCGGCTGAAGAATATATAAGTCAATCGGCAAGCCGTTAATTTTGGTGATCATCTTAAGGAGACTCTTGCACTGTAAACAGAGATATGAAACAGACCATCACTTTTCTCGCATTAATAATTTTATCCCTGGCTTCGTGCCTCGACAACAATAAAACAGAATCAAAAAATATTAGCATGACAACAATTACAACTGAAAGTTTGCACTTCCAAAGCGGATATTCTGATGTAAACGGTCTGAAAATGTATTATGAAATATATGGACAAGGTAAACCACTTGTTCTCATTCACGGAGGTGGCTCAACAATCCAGACGAGCTTTGAAAAAGTGATTCCGTTATTAGCAAAAAACAGGAAGCTAATAGCTGTTGAATTACAGGCTCACGGGCGGACAAGCGACAGAAACGCAGACGAATCATTTGAACAAGATGCAGATGACATAGCCACACTTCTCAAAAATCTAAAAGTTGATAAAGCCGACTTTTTCGGTTTCAGTAATGGTGGAACAACCACATTGCAAATTGCCATTCGCCACCCTGAAATAGTTGATAAAATAATTTTAGGCTCTGCACTCGCTAAACGCCACGGAATTCCTGAGCAGTTTTGGGATTTTATGAAACAAGCACGATTGGAAAATATGCCCGAACAACTGAAGATGGCCTACAATAGAGTCTCTCCAAACCCGGATGGACTACAAATAATGCACGATAAAGACGCAAGGAGAATGGTGAACTTCAAAGATATTCCAGATGATAAAATCAAATCGATTAAAGCACCAGCGTTAATCATTATAGGTGACAAAGACGTAATTACACCTGAACATGCCATTGAAATGCACAGACAAATTACCAACTCAGAATTAGCAATAATTCCAGGCGGGCATGGAGAGTATATCGGAGAGATAACAACATTAAAGCCAGACACTAATGAAAATGACTTTGTTGTACCAATAATTGAAAAGTTCCTCAATAAGAAAGCAGAATAAAAATAACGACCTGTTGAAAGATAAAGATACTATTGCGAACCTCATGCTTATGCAGTTTAATAAAACTTTTTAAGGGTGCCATCCTATTCCAAATCAAAAAATTTAATTTATGCAAAAAACAACCACTTTTTTAATGTTTGCCGGTGATCAATGTGGAAAAGCGGAAGAAGCTATAAAATTTTATACTTCATTATTTAAAAATTCTGAAGTAAAGCATATTGAATATTTTAAGCCGGGTGAACCGGGAGGAAAAGAAGGCGCTGTAAAACATACAATATTTACCCTTTCCGGTCAGGAATATATGGCTATTGACAGTCCTATTAAACATCAGTTTTCGTTTACACCTTCAATTTCAATTTATGTCAATTGTGAAACCGAAGCCGAAATAGATATGCTTTTCCAGAAATTTTCAGAAGGTGGAAATATCATGATGCCGCCAGGCGACTATGGTTTCAGTAAAAAGTTTGTTTGGCTTTCGGATAAGTATGGCGTTTCATGGCAATTAAATTTTAAAGGAAACCAATAAATGAAAAACCAATTTTTCATTAAACAGGTATTAGTCCATAATTAGCTTTGCAACTTAAAAACGCACAGTAAAAAGATAGCTTTTCCTGTAAAAAATAATATTGTAATTTTAAGGCAGTATGCCAGGAACTTTAATACATCCGCCCAAATCTATGCTGGAAGTCTGGAAATCGCTTCCTGAAGGAACCCTATGCCAGCTCATTAACGACAAACTAATTATGAGTCCAGCCCCTGCTATCCTCCATCAGCAAATACTGAATGAAATAAATATTGGAATTTCTTTTTTTTTGAGAAAGAATCCTTTTGGAAAAATATTAATTGCACCTGTAGATATTCATTTTTCCAAACAAAATATTCTGCAGCCCGATCTCTTGTTTGTAAAAAATGAAAACCTGGAGATAATAAAACCAAAAGGAGTATTTGGATCACCGGATATTATAATAGAAATTTTATCTCCTTCGACTTCCCAACTGGATTTTGAAGAAAAAAAATTGGTTTATGAAAGATTCGGCGTACCGGAATATTTTATTGTGGATCCTAATTCAAAATTCGTTTATACCTGGTTTTTTAATGGCAAAAAATATGAAGAACAGGAGCCCCTGGAAGGGAAAATCAAATCATTGATGCTGCAAACGGAAATTGCGTTTTGAATTGTTCTTTTCAATCCATTCTGACTTTTTTACTGAAATTCAGGTAAGAAATAATATTGTAATTTTAAATCAATATGCTAGGTACATTAATTCATCCGCCGAAAACGATGCTGGAAGTTTGGGAAGCGCTTCCTGAAGGAACTTTATGCCAGCTCATTAATAACAAACTAATTATGAGTCCAGCACCACAAAATCTTCACCAGGTTGTTTTATTTGATCTTGCTTATAATCTAAAGACATTTTTAAATCAATCACATTTAGGTGAACTTAGAATTTCTCCTTACGATGTTCATTTTTCCAAAGAAAATATTTTACAACCGGATCTGCTTTTTATCAAAAATGAAAACCTGAATAAAATAAACGAAAACGGACTCAACGGCGCTCCGGACATGATAATAGAAGTTTTATCCCCCGCTACATCCCTACTGGATTTTGAAGAAAAAAAATTGATCTATGAAAGATTCGGCGTGCAGGAATATTTCATTGTGGACCCGAATTCAAAATCTGTTTACGCCTGGTTTTTTAATGGCAAAAAATATGAAGAACAGGAAACCCTGGAAGGGAAAATCAAATCATTGATGCTGCATACGGAAATTGCGTTTTGAATTGTTCTTTTCAATCCATTCTCACTTTTTTACTGAAATTCAGGTTAGAAATAATATTGTAATTTTAAGGCAATATGATAGACGCTTTAATACATCCGCCGAAATCTATACTGGAAGTTTGGGAATCGCTTCCTGAAGGAACTTTATGCCAGCTCATTAACAACAAACTAATCATGAGTCCAGCCCCGCTTGATATTCACCAGGTTGTTTTAGGTGAAATTTATCTTCAAATTGGTCTTTATTTAAGAAAAAACAACATCGGGCAAATAAGAATTTCTCCTTACGATGTTCATTTTTCAAAAGAAAATATTTTACAACCTGATTTGCTTTTCATCAAAAATGAAAATCTGAATAAAGTGAACAAAAACGGTCTCAACGGCGCTCCGGATATGATAATAGAAATTTTATCCCCCTCAGCTTCCCAACTGGATTTTGAAGAAAAAAAATTGGTGTATGAAAGATTTGCCGTGCAGGAGTATTTTATTGTGGATCCTCAGTCAAAATCTGTTTATGCCTGGTTTTTGAACAACAAAGAATATGAAGAGCAAGAAACCGTAGAAGGAAAAATCAAATCTATTATACTGAATACTGAAATTACATTTTGAGTTGGTCATTTCATTTCAATTTATCTGGCTTTTTCTGGTGAGATTACGTTAGAAATAATATTGTAACTTTAAAGCAATATGCCAGGTACTTTAATACATCCGGCGAAAACCTTGCTGGAAGTTTGGAAATCGCTTCCTGAAGGAACTTTATGCCAGCTCATAAACGATAAACTAATCATAAGTCCAGCGCCAAAAGAAATTCATCAGGCGGTATTAAATCAAATTAATGTTCAGATTTTTAACATCGCCCGGAAAAATAAAATTGGGGAGGTCAGAATATCACCGTACGATGTTTACTTTTCCAATCAAAATATTTTACAGCCTGATTTACTTTTTATTAAAAATGAAAACCTGGGTAAAATAGAAGATAAAGGTTTGGTTGGAGCTCCTGATATTGTAATTGAAGTGCTTTCTTCTTCCACTCCCAATTGGATTATGAAGAAAAGAAATCAATCTATGAAAGATTCGGCGTGCAGGAGTATTTTATTGTGGACCCAAACACAAGATCCGTGGATTCCTTTTTTCTGAAAGCTGGTGAATATGTGCAGCAAAAAAACAATATTGGTAAAATCCATTCAGTGATATTGGGAGCAAAAATTTCCTTTTAAATAATAACTGACAGAAATCCGCGAAGCAGGAAAAGGATCAGCTGAATACAGAGCTGACGGTTCCAATGATATTGAACATTTCGTAAACCCACCAATCAGGCTTCAATTTTGAGGCTTATTTAAAAAAACAAAATCTTATGTCAGCAAATACCAGGATCGCATTGATTACAGGCGGCAGCAGAGGTTTGGGAAAAAATATGGCCATCCGGCTAGCCGGCCAGGGCCATGATGTAATCATCACTTACCATACGCAAAAAGCGGATGCAGATGCAGTGGTAGCGCAAATAGAAAATTCGGGTCGCAAAGCAGTGGCTTTACAATTTGACGCTTCAGATTTTAAATCACTTGACCAGTTTGTGAACAAAATAACCGAGGCTTTACAAACCAAGTGGAATGTGTCATCCTTCGATTTTTTGGTCAATAATGCCGGCATTGGCGCTACCATTCCTTTTGCGCAGGTAACAGAGGCAGATTTCGACAGGTTTTTAAATATCCATTTTAAAACTATTTATTTTCTTACTCAAAAACTTTTGCCCATGCTCAATGAGCATGGCCGAATCATAAATATCTCCACCGGAACCACCCGGTTTGCGGTGCCGGGATATTCGGTGTATGCTTCCATGAAAGGGGCCATTGAAACCTTTACAAGATACCTTACAAAAGAAGTGGGTTCAAAAGGAATTACCGTAAATGTAGTAGCACCGGGGCCCATAGAAACAGATTTCAATAATGCCGCCATTCGCAACAACCCGGAAAGAAAAAAGATGATGGCCGCCCAAACGCCCTTAGGCCGCGTGGGTGAAGCCGAAGATATCGGCGGCGTTATTGCCTTTCTTTGTTCCGAAGATGCCGGCTGGATCAACGGGCAGCGCATTGAAGTTTCCGGCGGAATTAATTTATAAGAATATATTTCATCATTCTTTCTAAAACAATTTCCTCAAGGAAAAACTATTATTTGTTGGCTAATGGCAGGTACTGGTTTTTGATGATATTCAAATGATGAATCTGGTGTCCTATCAGAAAATAGCCCATTGCCAATACTGAAATCCTATTGTTATAGGTAACAATAATTTTATCAAAATCTTCTTCATCAAAACTCCGGAACATAGCAATGGTGGCTTTGCGGATGGATATCAATTCATCAATTAAGGTGGTCAGTTCTTTATTGTTGGCTTTGGAATGAAGACTTAAATGGTTTTCGTCAAAACCCTGTGGGTAAGCTTCTTCGTTTCTTACAAATATTAAAGTCCTGAAGCAGAAAATCCGCTCCCAATCGCTTAGGTGCTGTATAATTTCTTTGATGGTCCATTTACCCGGGGCATAGGTTTTATCTGCAACCATTTGCAGCATCTGAATGTCTTGCTGTGTTAAGGCTTCAATACTGCTTTCCAATGCCTCCATTATATCGCTGTCTTCGACAAGGTTGATATATTTGTCAAAATATTCCGGCATTTGTTTAATATCAGTCTTTCTCATAGCATCTTATTTTAGTGAGGTCTATTTTATTAAAAACTAAAAGGTATATTTAAACAGTATAAATATACCTTTTAGTTTTCAACCGGCGTATCCAGACTGCCCCCTTCCCTACTCCATTGATATCAGGAATTTATAAAACTCACTATTGGTTGAAAGAATAATAGATGTTTTTTCATCAAAAGTTTTTTCAAAAGATTCCATTGATTTTAAAAAAGCATACAGGTTTTTCGATGTGGCAGATTGATTATAAGCGGCCGCATAAATAGAAGCCGCACGGGCATCAGCCTTACCTTTAATTTCTTCTGCCAGCTTAAAGGCTTCCGATTGAATGGATTTAAGTTCACGCTCCTTTTCACCATTTATCCGCGAAGCTTCCCCTTGTCCTTCGGAACGGAATTTATCAGCAATACGGAATCTTTCACTGGTCATTCTTTTATAAACCTGGTCTTGCACTTCCGATACATAATTGAGTCTTTTGAAACGAAAATCCAAAATAGCAATGCCCAGGTCGGCAGCCCGCTCGTTGGCAGTTTTAAGGATCATTTGTTCAATTTTTTCGCGTCCTACATAAATTTTCATCAATGAATCGCCAAGCGGTTCACTAAGGGTATCGGTTGAAACCGGTGTTCTGTTACTATTTCTTACGGCTTCTTCAATAACGTGATTGGCTATATAATCCCTTGTTTCACCATCAAGAATATCATCAAGACGCGACTGTGCACCCCGTTCATTGGTCAACCTTTTATAGAACTGAAGGGGGTCGGTAATTTGCCAGCGTGCAAAGGCATCTACATAAATAAATTTCTTGTCTTTTGTGGGCACCTGGTTAGGATCGCCATTCCATTCCAGGTATCGTTTGTCAAAAAGATTAACCGTCTGTATAAAAGGTACTTTAAACTGTATACCGGATGATGTAATGGCATTGCCTACGGGCTTACCAAACTGCGTAATCACCACCTGCTCTTTTTCATTTACTATATATATGCTTTGTGAAATCACAATAACCAGCACAATTAAAAATATGCCCGATAAAATGAGTTTATTTTTTGTCATAATTAATCTTCTTTTTTTGTCTTTTGATTTTGCATTTGCATTTGTAGCAATGGCAATACATTATTACCATTTTTATCCGTTATAATCTTTTGTCCCAGCTGCGGCAATACTTTACTCATCGTTTCAAGATAAATTCTTTTACGGGTTACTTCAGGAGCTTTAATGTATTCTTTATATAAATCATCAAAACGCGCCACCTCGCCCTGGGCATTATTTACCCTTTCCAGTGCATAGCCTTCTGCTTTTTGAATGGTTTCCTTTGCCTGTCCGCTGGCTTTGGGTATCACTTTATTGTATTCCGACCTTGCCTCATTGATAAGGGTTTCTTTTTCCTGCTGAGCCTGGTTTACGGCATTAAAAGCCGCTTTTACCTGGTCTGGCGGATTTACATCCTGCAATACCACCTGGTCCACTTTAATGCCGAGCGAATATTCATTACTCAGTTTTTGTATCAGCTCCTGGGCGGTACTGGCCACCTCGGTTCTACCTACCGTCAACACCTCATTTACAGTACGGTCACCCACTACCTGGCGCATGGCCGCTTCAGAAATATCCCGTAATGAATTTTCAGGATTCCGGACTTTAAAAAGAAAATTATAGGCATTTTCTATCCGGTACTGAACTACCCATTCCACATCGGCTAAATTAAGATCGCCGGTAAGCATCAGGGACTCTCCTTTGGTATCCGTTTTTGTATAAGTGGATTGCGACCTGGTGTTGGTAGTCCGAAATCCGAATTCCAGTTTCTGTTGTCTTTCCACAGGAATTTTATACAAGGTTTCTAAAAATGGAATTTTAAAATTCAGGCCCGGTTCCACAGTCCTTGAATATTTTCCATAGCGGGTAATTAACCCCAATTCTTCGGGTTCAATCTGGAAGAAGGCGCCAAAGAAAACTACCAGCAACAGGAAAACACCGGCTATTAGTTTGATATTTTTTGCTGCTTTTTCCAGTGTTCTTACATAGGCTTCAGGTATGTCAAAATCCTGAAATTGTTTATTGTTCATTAAAGATGGTTTAGAGATGATTGAATCAGGTTATTGGTGATAACCCCTAAGCGGATGAACATACGAACTTTCGTTGATTCGCCCAATTCTCATTTGAAATGGTGCCTAAATATTTGATCGCGCTCATCTGTTACAATATAAAAATATATTCCCGGGTCATAGAGAACTGCATAAGCGTCAAGATGAATAGATTTTTTTTGAGCCCAACAACATTACTACTATGATGCTTTCGTTGCTCGTCGCACTCTTGAACATTTTTATCTTTATTGAGCAAACAGAAAGCTGTTCATCTTCTAAAAAATTCCCCTCCCTTTCAAATCACTTTCAACACGATCTTGCCCCGTGTATGGCCGCTTTCAATTTTTATATGCGCCCGGGCCGCATCTTTCAAGGGAAATATTTCCGTAACCACCGGTTTTACTTTGCCGGCATCCACCAGGTCTGCAATTTGCTGCAATTCTGCGGGAAGCGACAAGGCCATAAAACCTGCTACCTGTATGCCTTTTGCTTGGGCAGCATCCTGGTTTTCCGGTCCTACGGTGGTAATAAGCCGGCCACCTTTTTTGAGCACCTGCAAAGAACGCTTTTGGGTATCGCCGCCAATAAGGTCAAATACCAGGTCAATGTCTTTCAGCTTATCCTCAAACTTTTCTTTTTTATAATCAATCACTTCATCAGCTCCGAGATCATATAAAAAATCAAAATTTTCTCCGGAGGCTGTACCAATAACATAAGCGCCCTTCCATTTGGCAAATTGCACCGCATAGGTACCCACTCCCCCGGATGCGGCATGTATCAATACTTTTTGTCCGGCTTGCAAATGACCATGATCAAACAAGCCCTGCCATGCAGTAAGTCCGGCAAGCGGTACTGCCGCGGCTTTATCATGGTCAATACTTTTAGGTTTCCGGCTTACCTGGTCGGCTTTTACCACTACATATTCCGCATAACTGCCGTCCCTTGTCGGATCGGGCCTGCTATATACTTCATCTCCCGGTTTAAAATTCAGCACACCAGTTCCTACTGCTTCTATTTCACCGGAAACATCCCAGCCCGGTATTAAAGGAAAATGGGTTGGGAACCTGCCCGCTGCATGGCCGGCACGGATTTTATAGTCAATCGGGTTTACGCCGCTGGCATAGATTTTTATCAGCACTTCACCCGCTGCGGGAACGGGTTTCGGGGCATCTTCATATTTTAATACTTCCGGCCCACCGAATTCATGAATTCTTATCGCTTTCATATAGATACGGTTTTAGTTTGAACCTGTTGATACAAAATAAATTATGAACAGCATAAACAAGGATACACGAATTGTGCCCGAATTGTATGTGGAGGAAAACTGTTTTTGGGGATTTTATTTGTTGGATAACTTTACAGGATGGCAGATGTGCACACCAAAGAAATAAGAAGTTTCAACATGAGCCGGATTAAAGGTAAGAATACCAGGCCGGAGATGCTGGTTAGAAAATTTCTATTTGCGAATGAATGTGGTTGATTATCCCCTAAAAATCTCCTTCAAATGAAACTGCAAAAACTCTTTTTTAGGATGATACTTTTTAGGTAAAATAATTTTCGCTCCGCTTAATGATGCGAAATATTTTGTGTGATACGCTTCCTTATTTTTCTCTTTTAATTCGGATGATAAAAGGATCTCAAACTTTTCATTGATGCTGATATAGCCTTTATCATAAGCACGGTCGTATAAAGGTGAAAGGCAAATACCATTCTCAGGATTCAATCTTTCCTCTTCATTCTTTGACCAGGGAATAATATGGCTCGCTAATAATAGATCAGGAATATCAATTCCTGTGATGGCGCATTTGCCGGAATAATTGGCAATAACGATTTGCCGGAAAATATTTTGATTTACCCTTGTCTTTACTTCTCTTAATTTATATTCCCCTTTTAAATGTTCTGTTCCCTTTAATGTTTCTGAAAACTTTTTTTCTAAAGAGATGTTTTCTTTTGCTGCAAGAATTCTTTCACTTTCAAAAAGCAATTCTTCTTTGTTGTTGATAAATTCTTTCCAGATCGGCTCTACTTGCTTTTTGCCTCCCGGCAATCCGCCAATGCCGCGTTGTTGATGAAATGGATCAACGCTTGCAAAATTGTTTAGCCGCATAGCAATCGAACCGGGCGTTCTTCCAAGAATGTTGGCAAGATGTATTATTTCCGGAGTTCGCGAATGGAGTTTTCCAAATGGAAGTTTTAGATAAAGATTTAAGGCAAGAATTAATTCATCTCTTGTCCAAAGGTTTTTACCTGCCATAAGAAATATATTTCAGTTTAAGTTTTGGTATCCCAAGCTTATATGTGTTCTCAAATATACCAATTTTGTAAAGAGCAAAATGCAACTTTGCTTTCATGTACACCCCAACAGCAAAAGGATATTTTTCAGGATGTGGCGGTATGGAAATAGGATTAATGCAAGCCGGAATTGATATTATACAATCACTTGACCTTGATATTGAAGCAACGAATTGTATGAATCAAAATCCTCACTACTTTTCTCATCCTGTTTTAAGAGCCGACATAAAAGATAAAACCGTTTTAGAACAGCCAGCATCAGACATCATTGTTGGCACTTATCCCTGCACAAAATATTCCGCGATTGCAGATATACATGGTACCCGAACCGGCGATGATCTGTTTCTTCATTTCTTCAGGCATATTGCTATTGAACAACCTGAAATGTACATTGTAGAAAATGTGCCCGGCATGAAAAAATTTCAAGTAGTAATGGAAGCAATGACAAAACTACCTGATTATTATGTAAATGTTTTTTGTCCCGTAAATGCAACTAATTGGCTTCCTCAACAACGAAAAAGATTAATTCTTATCGGTACAAAAAAATCCTTTTCTATAAGTGCGCCAAATCAAATAAATAACCGGCCACGCTTAAAAGATTTGCTTGAAAAAGAATCCAGATGTAGATATGCCAGACTATGTTTTAAACCGAATAAACGGAAAGTACAGAGACAAACCCATCATTATTGATCCTGAATTGCCAAACGCAACTGCACCAACGTGTGTAGCCCATTATTCAAAAGATTTAGGTACAAGATTAGTAAAAGATAAAAATGCCAGGCATGGTTTAAGGCCTTTCTCTATAAGAGAATATGCAAGGCTGCAAGGCTTTCCCGATGATTTTAAATTTGAAAACAAAAGAAGCTCTTACAAATTAATTGGCAATGCTGTTCCGGTACACATGGGTGAATGGATAGGGAAAGAGGCGATGAAATATTTTAATACATGGGAAATAAAATCACATGAAGACATTTCTTTGGGCTAAATCTTTCATGAATTCTAATAATCGTTCTGTGGTCGAATTTGTAGTACAAGTCTACTCATCGACTTCTCAAAGTTCTTTTTGTTATTGAGTCCGCATTCCCAAATTATAATAACCTTCCATCCCAATTTCCGTAGTTCTTTCTTTACTCTTTTATCTCGATCAATATTATTTTGAATTTTGGAATTCCAAAATTCAAAATTTGATGTTGGCCTTGCAGCCCTTTTGCAATTGTGGCCATGCCAAAAACAACCGTGAACAAAAATTATCGTTAGATATTTCGGTAAAACAATGTCCGGTGTGCCCGGCAGAGACTTTACATTTTTACGAAAACGAAATCCTTGCCTGAATAGAAAACTCCTTACCGCAATTTCCGGTTTTGTTTCCTTTCCAGAAATCAAGGCCATAATTTGGCTGCGTTTCTTTTTTGTGAAAATATCAGCCATTTTTAAGAATAAAAATTATTTTAAACTTATTTGGCCGTTTAAAATTTCAGCGGATGTAATCTCAATAGTATTTCGCATTTTATAATCCTCGTTTTTTATGTAATCCTCTATAGATAATATGAATTTTTCTAAATGTTCAACAATATACTTTCTCCAATCATCTAAACGGATAAACGGGTAGTCTTGGCCAATTTCTGCAAATGATTTCTCGCCGTGTGCCAGCCAATTTCTTTTTTGCTTTATTTCCATCAAAGCTTCTCCATGTGTTTCCTTTTTGTAATTTTTGATTAAGTAACCAAGCTTCACACCTAATGATTTAGCAGTCTCATTTATTGTTGAAGCATCCAATGAACCTCCATGTCTAATATATGTTGACGCTAAAATTATTGAATCATTAAATATTCTATCTGTAATTTCTTTGAACTTATTAATAATAGTGTGTTTTTCCATCCTTTCATCATGTTTATATATATTTCTTAACCAATAAGTCTTGACCTCATCAATAACATCATAGTATTTAAGTTTAGGTACATGTTTTTCTGAATTAATAGCTTCAAAAATTAATACAATTGAATTATAAATAGTTGATTCGACTAAGTTATACAACATTAAAAAAGCACTTGCTCTAAATATATTTATCCGTTGGGAATCAAAAATTAATTCTTTCTTCCTTTCTTCAATTACATCGAAAGATGATAATTTAGGTTTATCTAATTCAATTGCTTCTAATATTTCAAAGTATATTCCAATTTCAGAAATTCTTTTATCAAACTCCTCTCTAATTTCCATAATCTAAAGAATTAATATTAATATTAGAAAGTAAACAATCTCTCACAAATTCTATTCTGCCTTTCAGTTTATTTTTATTGTTAGAAGATCCTGATGTAACCCAATCTTTATATTCAGCCGATTGAAGCCATTTCAAATCTGGATCTTCCAAATTTGGAATTTCTTTCAATGCAAGATTAACCCCAACTGCAATTGACTCAAATCGGACCTTGGGTATTGACTTAGAAGTAGGTGATTTTCTAAAGCCGTCTGGAAAATATGTTTTTACAAAATCTAGTGCTCGCTTAAATTCCATTTCTTTAGTAATCCTTTCATCTTTATCAAAAGCATGCCCTTTCTCTTTAATATAATCATCCAAAAAGCCCTTTACCGAATGCTCAAAAGAATTATAATTCTCAGAATATGCAAAAAAGCGAGTAACCAATTCTTCTTTCTCTCCCGCAATTTTTCGTCCGCCCTTGCAGAGGAAAATAGAGATGAAAACTCTTTAAATTTTACACACTCTAAAATGAAATCATAAAAATCATTATTGAGATAGCTTCCTTTTCTAATTTCAGCAGATGTTAATTTTTTCCCTGTTGAATTAATCCTATTAAAAATATCAGCCCTTACCCCCTCATCCGTTTCTTCATCAAGCATGTAAATTTTTAATGATAGAGCATTGAATTTTCTTTGTCGTGAAATTTCCAAATCTCCAAATATGTATTGGTTCATAGTATCTAATACTTCCAGATTACTTAAAACGAGCCTATTATCTACAAATTGCTTTATCGTTGAAAGCCTTTGTACCCCATCAATTAATTCCATATTCCCCTCATCGTCTAAAATAAAAGCAAAGAGAGGCGGCATTGGCACTTTCATAAAAATAGATTCAATAAATTTTGCTTTCATATCCTCATCCCATACAAATTCTCTTTGATATTCAGGCACAATTATTATCGAATTAGCTGAATTAATATCTATTATGTCCTTGTACTCTTGATCTGAAGATTTCTTTACAAACTTCTTTACTAAAACCTCAATGGGCCATTCGACTAGCCGATAATTATAATCCTTTTCAATATCTTTGATTTGTTCTTCAACTTGTTCAACCGAAGACTTTAATGTAACCTCATTCATATTTGAATTGAATTTAAATGTTCTTTTATACTTTTTGCGATTACTTGTCCTAATTGTACAGGTACAGCATTTCCTATCTGTCTTGCTATAACCACTGTTGAAAATTCTTTGTTAGGCTCAAAAAACTTATAGTTGAAAGGAAATGTTTGTAATAATGATGCTTCCCTCAAAGAAATTGCTCTATCTTGTACAGGGTGTCCAAACCTTCCATTTCCATACCCTATTGCCTGTGTTGTAATTGTTGGCGACGGGGCTTCCCACCTCATTCTTCCGTATACGCTTGGATAAGATTTGCCGGATTGTTTTTTATGACATTTTAAAACTAAATTGTCCGGCCAATCCTTCCAACTGCCTCCATAAGGAGTTGATTGTATTCGTTTTTTGTTTATGGCACTTAATTTTCTAGAATAATGAAGAATATCTTTTTTGTAAAGTTCCCCATCTTTTATATGGGGTAAATGACCAATAGCATCTTGTACAGTTATATAATTACTGGATTTATGCGTTTTATCAATTAAATTAATTTCTCCAAATTTGGAAGCTAGCAAAACTAATCTCTTCCTATTCTGAGGTATCCCATAATCAGGACAATTCACAATTTGAAAAGAAACGAAATAACCCTGGCTTTTTAAGCCACTTACAAAATCATTAAAAACCGGGGCCTTTTTAAAGTTCAATAATTGAGCAACATTTTCCATGGAAATAATATGTGGATTCGTTTCACGCACTATTCGAGCAAACTCATATAATAATTTCCATTTTGAATTATCTTTTTCTTTATCCTTAAAAGTATAAGAAGAAAACGGTTGACAAGGAGCACATCCAACTAATATTTTTACTTTGGAATTATTAAACAGTTCCTCTATTTCTGCAGATGTTACATCAGAAATACTTTTTGAGATAAATTTTGATTTATTATTGCTTTCAAAAGCATATTTGCAAGATTCGTCAATATCTATTCCTGCAGCAACATTAAAATTTTCTTTTACAAATCCGTGCGTTAAACCCCCAATTCCGCAGAATAAATCAATTACCGAGAAATCATTTTTATCCAATTTCTTAGCTAATGGTTTTATCATATTATTTAAATAAAAATGAAAAATTCAATGTACGTTACATTCCAAAGGAAAAAAAATTAGATTATGATGATCCTGATTTTTCTTCTATGTAATTGAATGTAGTATCAAAAAAGTTTGTTTCTGGCTCAGACGCAGGATACAGTACAGGTAAAGTTTTTTCTTTGACAATAAATTGTAAGCTCATTTTTATTCATAATATTTTATTCCCTGGCACCCTGACTAAAAAAAGATTTTTTACAAAAATGCATCCACCCTTGTAAAATACGGTGAGAACTAACATTTCAGTATGCTCATAAATGCAAACCCTATTATCCTTTGGCTGTATCCCAAGGCGCAAGCTAATAAATTTATAAAGATAATTATTAAAGGGACTTTCCAAAACTTCGGATGATTGGTCAAAGAATTAAGTTACCGCATCCAGACAAGTAAGGATGTTAATATCCAAAACATACCTCGCTGTACATAGGAGGATTCAGTCAATAAACTAAATACCGTTTTTGCCGCAATTTGGCATCATTGATTTAAGCTAATAACGAATGATATGGTTGATTATAGTCAGTGATCAAGGAGAAATCATGAAGCCATACGCACTTTAAATTTTTCTATAATAAAAGGAATTAATAAATCAATCAATTAAGAAAGCATTTTTCTTAATTTCATCTGTAGACCGAAGTTCCGCCTCGGAAAGCCATTCGATTCTAAACAATTTTTTTACTCAACTAAAATCAAAATATGCGTAGAAAATTCACTTTACTTTCTCTTGCAATTGTACCCTGCTCTTTATCATTTGCACAAATTAAATATGGATTTAAAATAGGTGCTACTCAATCTTTTGTAAAAGAAGATTGGCAAGAACCTGGTACAAAAAACAGCTTGAAAACAGGATTTCAGGTTGGTGCAATGGTTGAGGCCCCGGTTCTCAAAAACCTGAGCCTGCGTCCTGCATTACAGCTCACGCAAAAAGGTTATAAAGCAGTTGTAGGAAATGAAGCCGGTCCGTTTTATTGGAACAGGAATTTATCCGCAACGTATCTCGAATTACCGGTAAATCTGGCGTATAATGTTCCTGTTGATAAAGCCACAAAAATTTTCATAGGCACTGGCCCGGTATTAGGTTTCGGTTTATTTGGAAAGAGAAAATCGTCTTTTGCAGCTACTGATAACGACCAAAAGCTTCATACTCAAAGTTCAACAAGCAACCAAATATTCCATAATCAAACAGATAGGCGATTTGACCTGGGATGGGACTTTTTAATGGGGCTTCAATATCAAAAAATCATTGTTAGCGCTGATTACAATCATGGCCTATCAAATATTACGCGCGAAAATCATATAAAAAACAGAACCATTGCATTGACAATCGGATATTTCATAAATAACTAAGCCAATCCCCTACTCCATTATGAAAACCGACACAGCAAATACGACAAGAACAGCCAACTGAAAAACGGTTTATTCAAAGAATATTTCATGAACGGAAACTTCACCAACACAAAAATTCACAAAAACAAAACCATCTTATGAGCAATACATCAATCAGCAATTGAAGCATTTAAACTTATTGGCCTGGCCCTGAAAACAAAAACAACGAATGAAAACGGGCAAGCGGGTATTGATTGTGGCAGTTTATGGCAACAATTTGAAACCGGAAATTATGCGGCGCTCATTCCCGGCAAACTGAGTGAAGAAATATTTGCAGTGTATCATAATTATGAAGGCGATCACACCAAACCATATTCCTATTTTATAGGTTGCAAAGTAAAAAATGATGCGGAAGCCCCGGCAGGTATGGATGCTTTATTAATAGCAGGCGGAAAATATGAAAAACTTTCCGCCAAAGGAAAAATGCCGGATTGTATTGCCAATGCCTGGAAAGAAATCTGGAACTCCTCTATTTCCCGGGCTTACCAGGCAGACTTTGAAGTTTATGATGAAAGAAGCAAAAACTGGAACGATGCAGAAGTAGACATTTTTATTTCTGTTCCATAATTCAGATTCATTTGTTTCCATTTCATCATTTCCTTTGCGTGCTTTGCGCCTTTGCGTGAGATTTTTTTTGCACGCTAAGATAGCAGATAAACCAAGAAGGTTTCAAAAACCTTCTTGGTTTTTTCACCCTTTGCGTGCTTCGCGGCTTTGCGTGAGATTTTTTTTGCACGCTAAGATGCGCTAAGACCAAGAAGGTTTCAAAAACCTTCTTGGTTTTACTTCGCGGCTTTGCGTGAGATTTTTTTTGCACGCTAAGACACTCAAAGATTGCGCAAACCAAGTTAAACGATAAAAAAAACCTCCGGAATACCGGAGGCTTTTTTATGCCGTTGTTCATCGCATGATCAACGACGGCTTGTATTTTTAAATCCTTATTTCACTTCTTCAAACTCTGCATCAGTAACAGTATCGCCTGCAGCGGAACCAGCGCCGGCTCCATTATCCTGCTGGGCTTGCTCACCACCGGCTTGAGCGCCACTGGCGGCAGACTGTGCCTTATAAATCTCTTCACTTGCCGCTGTCCAGGCATTGTTCATTTCTGTAAGCGCGGTATCCACACGGGCTGTATCCTGCGATTTATGTGCTTCTTTCAGTTTAGTCAGCGCATCTTCAATAGGAGCTTTTTTATCCGCAGGTATTTTATCACCAAATTCTTTCAACTGCTTTTCAGTCTGGAAGATAAGGCTATCGGCCTGGTTCATCTTTTCCACATTTTCTTTGGCCTGTTTATCTGTTGCTTCATTGGCTTTTGCCTCAGCTTTCATTTTTTCAATTTCCTCTTTGCTCAATCCGCTACCGGCTTCAATACGTATTTTCTGTTCTTTACCGGTGCCTTTATCTTTTGCGCTTACATGCAAAATACCGTTGGCATCAATATCAAAAGTTACTTCAATCTGCGGAACGCCTCTTGGTGCGGGCGGTATGCCATCGAGATTGAATATACCGAGGCTTTTATTTTGACTGGCCATAGGTCTTTCACCCTGCAATACATGTATCTGCACACCAGGCTGGTTGTCGCTGGCGGTAGAGAATATTTCTGTTTTCTTGGTAGGTATGGTCGTGTTGGATGCGATCATGGTAGTCATGATGCCACCCATTGTTTCAATACCCAGGCTTAACGGCGTTACATCGAGCAACAATACATCTTTTACTTCCCCGGTTAATACCGCACCCTGTATAGCAGCACCTACGGCAACCACTTCATCCGGGTTTACACTGCGGTTTGGTTTTTTACCAAAGAATTTTTCTACCATTTCCTGAACTTTAGGAATACGGGTAGCACCGCCAACCAATATCACTTCGTCAATCTGTGAAGCATTATAACCGGCATCTTTTAAAGCAGCTTCGCAAGGGCCGAGACATCTTGCAAAAAGTTTATCTGCTAATTGCTCAAATTTTGCACGGGTCAATTTTTTCACCAGGTGCTTGGGCACGCCTTCAATAGCGGTGATATATGGTAAGTTGATATCGGTTTCGAGAAGAGGCATCAATTCAATCTTTGGCTTTTTCAGAAGCTTCTTTCAAACGCTGTAAAGCCATCGGATCTTTGCGCAGATCTACATTTTCTTCTTTTTTAAATTCATCAGCCAGCCAGTCCATGATCACTTTATCAAAATCATCACCACCGAGATGCGTATCACCATTGGTGCTTTTTACTTCAAAAACACCATCGCCCAAATCCAATACTGAAATATCGAATGTACCGCCACCTAAGTCGAATACCGCAATCTTTTGTTCTTTGCCCCTTTATCCAAACCATAAGCAAGCGCTGCTGCGGTAGGTTCATTTACAATACGGCGTACATTTAATCCGGCAATTTCACCGGCTTCTTTGGTAGCCTGGCGTTGTGCATCATTAAAATATGCAGGAACGGTAATTACCGCTTCATGTACTTCCTGGCCCAAGATAATCTTCCGCAATTTTCTTCATTTTCTGAAGGATCATTGCTGAAATTTCCTGCGGAGTATATAAACGGCCATCAATATCCACACGAACGGTATTATTGTCACCTTTCACCACTTTATAACTCCAGTGACTTATTTCTTCGGTCACTTCGTCGTAACGACGTCCCATAAAACGCTTTACGCTCATGATGGTATTGTGCGGATTGGTAATTGCCTGGCGTTTGGCAGGATCACCCACCTTACGTTCACCATTTTTCAAAAAAGCAACAACGGAAGGAGTGGTACGGTGCCCTTCATCATTGGCTATTACTACGGGTTCATTACCTTCCATAACTGCTACGCAACTATTGGTAGTACCCAGGTCAATTCCTATTATCTTTCCCATATCTTTATTTCCTTTAAGATTAGAATTTAGTTATCTGTGGTATATTCTCAATCTTTATGCCATGACAACTATAAATGCAAAAATGGCAGACGTTATTTGACATTCAATGGCTTATTATCAGATATGAATTCTGTTAATAATCAAAGCGTGCATCCAAAATTGTCATCATTGTAGGAGGCTGCCAATGAAAGCATGCGCAGTTGGTGGTCTTACCAAATTTCCATTAACCGGATTCAACCCTTTCAGGGTTGGAAAACATTGATTCATTTGCCGCAGGTTTCACCTGCGGCTACCAACATTGAAGCCCTTTGGGCTTCTTCGGCCATCAAAACATCATAGTTTGAAATGCATCCGAATTACAAGCCTATTATATTCAACCCTTTCAGGGTTAAGACCATTCCAATTCATTTGCCGCAGGTTTCACTTGCGGCTACTGACATTGAAGCCCTTTGGGCTTCTTCGCCATCAAAGACATCATACGGATAGCAGATGAACAAATCGATTTTTTAACGTTCGAAAAGCTTTAATGCATCATCAACAACAATTACCACCAAGACCCCTTACTGGACTCTATGGCGCTAAGCCCGAAGGGGCTTAAACCATTAATAACCCCCGGTAAAACCGGGGGAATTGCCCGGTATGATCGCGGTACCAACCCCAACGGGTTGAATATCAAAGGCATTATTGTTGCGTCACAAAAGAAAAATGAATTTTGAAGTGCAGCCGCATCAAAACACTGAAATTTAATCTGCCAACGGTTTTACCATGATGTTTTTAAAGTACACTTTACTTTTCGGATCATGTCCCTGTAAAGCAAAAGTGCCGCTGGAAATCACGCGTTGTGAATCATTTCCCCGCACGCTTTTTACATCTTCAGGTTCGGTATAATCCACTACAGTTTTGTCATTTATTTTAATGATCACCCTTTTGCCTTCCACTTTAATGTATTCGGTGTACCATTCATTGTCTTTCACATATACTTCTTTCACATCATCAATACCGTAGAGGCTTCCTGTTCTCCGCCAGTCGGTATGAGAATTGTTTACCTGCACTTCATAACCTTTTGCGGGCCAGCCCCTTTCCTGGAAACCGGTATGAAAATAAATTCCTGAATTGGATCCGGGCATGGTCATAACCTCTGCTTTAAATTCAAAATTTTTGAATTGATGATTGTTTACCGGGCCTTCATAAAACAGGTGCGCAACAGGTCCGTTCACTACGATCATCCCATCTTCTACTGAAAATGTGTTTGCATTTGCACCAACCTTCCAGTTATTAAGCGTTTTTCCGTCGAATAGGGAGATCCAGCCATCGGGCTGAACAGGTTTAAATGCGGAAATGACAAGCAAACAGAAACTCAATACGGATAAGAAAGCAATTTTTTTCATGTGTATATTTTTTATTGTTTTTTTATTGGGACATGGAAAAGATAAAAATTTTCATCGCACTTGGAATATTGTTGCCGAAATTTTTATACTCCGTTTCATGGTGGTTTATATTAATGGTTAATATTCAAAACCTGTTTCTCTTGGCCATTATGCACACTTAAAATTAGTAAAGCTGCTATGAAATGGATACCACAGATGCACAAAGATATACAGATGAACGTACTGCGACGCAACGAAGCTGCCATAAAAAACAAATGCCGGTATCAAAAAAAATAATAACCTGCTAAAAAGCTGACTGAATTAAAAACAGGAATAGGATTTTTTTTATGGAACCGGCTTTTGTACTACTATTAAGCTTCGTTGTGTCACTCACTTGTACTGAAGATTTTTATGGCGGCACCGAAATCCTTAAGTTGCTTCCGGATGAAATATTGTTCACCACTTTTTTCCGGAATGAAAAATAACGCTGCGAGAAATAGCTGAATGCAATAATAAATACGGTGGTTACCACCAGCGAAGGCGTAGGATACCAACCGAGGTGATCTACAAATAATTTCAGGAAACCATAGTTAAGAAACAGGCAGCCTAAAACCACCACAAAATATTTCCGCAACTGCCTTCTTTTGAAAGAAGTTTCCCGGAAAACAACATACCGGCTCAGGTAAAATCCAATGGGAAATGTAATGCAAAAAGAAATCAGGAACGCACCAATATGCGCACCGATGGTTATAAAAGATAAATGGATGGCCTTTTTTTAAATGAAATTATACGAGATAAAGAAGAGTGCAATGTCTAAAAGAGTATTAAAACCGCCACAGGCCGCATAACGAAAGGTTTTTAAAGGCATGACCCTGCGGAATAGCGGATAAAAAAGATCCACCACGCGTAGGATTGCGGTTTTAAATGTATGCACTTTCGCATAAGTCGCAGCAAAGGTAGTAGCCAATGCAATTGCGCTAAATGCAACCCGATTTTTAATTTTTTTAAATGTTTCTACGGTCAGCTTTTAATTAATTACTTTTGCCAGCCGAAATTGTTAAGAAATGAGCGTTGTCGCCGACATAAAAGAAGTTACAGCCAAGCGATCAGCCAGTTATATGGTATTGATCTGCAGGCATATAGATTCTGGTAAACGCAACCAAACCCGAATTTGAAGGCGATTATACCATTGTATTATTTGCTTTGATAAAGACCTTTAAAAAAATCTCCGGATGCTTGGGAATGAACTGGGAAAATATCTTGGTGAAAATAACCGGCCAGCTTTTCCAATCATACAATCTGATCAAAGGGTTTTTAAATCTTGTATTGCAGATAGTATTGGTGAATTTCTTTAATCCATATTACAATCCATGACTTTGGCAAGCAAGATGCAAGCGATAAAAAAGTAATGGTGGAATATTCTTCTCCCAATACCAAT
This sequence comes from uncultured Chitinophagaceae bacterium, assembly GCA_963695165.1. GTDB lineage: Bacteria > Bacteroidota > Bacteroidia > Chitinophagales > Chitinophagaceae > CAVOGF01. The sequence goes on along the minus strand of CAVOGF010000006.1, from coordinate 46,249 downwards.
AAGCCTTTGCACCTTGGCCATTTAAGAAATAATTTTTTGGGATGGAGTACGGCAGAAATTCTGAAAGCCGACGGTTATGAAGTGATAAAAACCTGCATTGTAAACGATCGCGGCATTCATATTTGTAAAAGCATGATCGCCTGGCAACTGTTTGCCAATGGTGCAACACCTGAAAGCACCGGTACAAAAGGCGATCATTTTGTTGGCGATTATTATGTGAAATTCAATGATGCATATAAAAAACAAGTTGAAGCGTTGATAGGCCGGAGGATTGACAAAGGAAGAGGCCGAAAAAGAAGCGCCGATTATGAAGGCCGCACAGCAAATGCTGGTGGACTGGGAAGCAGGAAAGCCTGAAGTGATTGAGCATTGTGGAACATAATGAACAGCTGGGTGTATGCAGGTTTTGATGAAACCTATAAACGAATCGGCAGCTGATTTTGATAAAATCTATTATGAAAGCCATACCTATATTCTTGGGAAAAAACCTTGTGGAAACGGTTTGGAAAAAGGTGTTTTTTTTCAAAAAGAAGATGGCAGTGTTTGGATAGATCTGACCGCTGATGGGCTGGATGAAAAAATCGTACAGCCGAAAAGATGGCACTGCGGTTTATATAACACAGGATATCGGCCTGGCCGTAAATAAATATGAAGAATACAAAATTGATCAAAGCATTTATGTGGTAGGCGATGAACAGAACTATCATTTTAAAGTATTAAAACTGATTTGCGAGAAACTGGGATTGCCTTCATGCCAAAGACATTCATCATTTAAGTTATGGCATGGTTGAACTGCCTACCGGTAAAATGAAAAGCCGCGAAGGAACTGTTGTGGATGCAGATGATATTGTTGATGAAATGGTAATATCGCAGAAGCAAAAAACAGAAGAACTGGGTAAGGTAAAAGATTTTACAGAAGAAGAATTAAATGAATTGTATGAAACAATTGGTCTTAGGTGCATTAAAATTTTTCCTGCTGCGGGTAGATCCTAAAAAGAAAAATGGTATTTCAACCCTGAAGAAAGCATAGACTTTCATGGCTTTACCGGGCCATTTGTTCAATATACGTATGCCCGAATAAAAAGTATTTTAAGAAAATGGTGAATGGTGATTATGGTACAACGGCAGATAATAGACAATCATTATTTACTTCCACTTGAAAAAAAGTATCAATACTGCCTGGAACAATTTCCAACGGTCATTGAAGAAGCAGCAGCAAACATGATCCTTCAAAACTGGCGATTTATGTTTTCAATCTCGCCAAAATATTCAACTCATTTTATACCGAACATTCCATTGCCAATGCAGAAACGGAAGAAAAAAAACTGCTGCGTTTACAAATTGCCCAACTAACGGCAGACGTAATAAAAAAAGGAATGGGATTGCTGGGCATAAAGGTTCCGGAAAGAATGTAAGATATTCATGGTTCTCCGTTTTAGTAGTGGAAATCAAAAGAATTGGTTTATACTGGGATGAATCCTCTAATAAACATTCAAACACTTTATGGTTGGTGGGGCCACCGCCCACGGCTCGGCGCACCTGTTGGTCGCCTCAGCATACCGATGACAATCTAAAATGCATCCTTCCCGTTAACCTCAACCATGTGTGGTTTGTTTTTACTGGTGATGTCTATCCCCCGAGATAAAATCCGGCTATTTATGTTAAATCCCCGGGATCTCAACACCTATCCTGTTCTCCGCTCTTTTTACCGCGGTATTCCTAATAATCCTAAAACTGGTTTTTATTGCCAAGTCCTAACAGGTAGTTAAAAAAAAGAACACACTCTTAACCATTGATGGTTTAATAAACGTATTGGGCATCCGTGGCAAAAATAATTTTGTGGTTAAATTCCCGAAAAAGAAACGACATTTAAATCCTTTTTATGCATTTATAAAACCATACAATGAGATATTTATTTTTGCTTGTGATTTCTTTTAATGCATTTTCAATGGTAGCATCTTCCCAAACTGTAATTCCGCTTTATCCAAAGGAAATACCCAATAGTAAGCCATCGAAAAATGAAGAAACAACCGAAGTGAGGAATGATGGCATTAAAATCATCGGCAAAATCTCAATTCCTGACCTAACAATGTTTTTTCCGCCAAAAGATAAGGCCAATGGTACTGCAATCATTATTTGTCCTGGTGGCGGTTACAAGATCAATGCAATTTCCCATGAGGGAATGGATGTAGCAAAAAAGTTCAATGAAATGGGCATTGCCGCATTTGTTTTAAAATACCGGATTCCGGATGACCTTACAATGGTTTCAAAAGAGATTGGTCCCTTACAGGATGCGCAACAGGCAATATCCATCGTTAGAAAACATGCCGCTGAATGGGGCATTCAAAGGATTGGCATTATGGGTTTTTCTGCCGGTGGACACCTGGCTGCAAGCGCTGCAACGCATTATGCTCAGCCGGTTTTGCCCAATGCGCAAAATGAAAACCTGCGGCCCGATTTTCAGATATTGATATACCCGGTCATCAGTTTCCAGGATGATCTTACTCATATGGGATCGCGCAACAATCTTATCGGCGAAAATCCGACACAGAAAAAGAAAGATGAATATTCAAATGAATTAAAGGTAACTGCGCAAACGCCGCCCGCATTTATTGTGCATGCGAGTGATGATGGGGGCGTAAAACCGCAAAACAGTATTGCTTATTATCTTGCATTATTGCAAAACAAGGTTCCGGCCGAATTACATATTTATCAAAACGGCGGTCATGGTTTTGGGATGTATTTACCCAAATCAAAAGATCTCTGGATGGAACGTTGTGAAAACTGGATGGCCGCAAACGGATGGCTGAAAAAATGATTGGATTAAGTGATTTGTATAAATGAAGCAGGAATGAAAAGATACGCCGTTATTGTTGGCGCGGGCAGTGGACAAAGAATGGGCAGCGCTACTCCAAAACAATTTTTAATGCTGCACCGCAAACCGGTTATCTGGTACACCATACAGGCATTTTTACATGCTTATCCCGACATTAATATCATATTGGTTTTGCCTGAAGAAAGAATGGACCAGGCAAAAAAATTATTGAATGAATTTGCAGACAATAAAAAAATACATTTCGTCAGCGGTGGCTCAACCCGTTTCCATTCGGTGCAAAATGGTTTGAAGCTGGTAAAAAAAGATGCGATTGTATTTGTTCATGATGCGGTGCGGTGTTTGGTAAGCCCGGAATTAATACGTCGTTGTAGTGAACAGGCTTTGATCAAAGGAAGTGCGATACCTGCAATAACAGCTACTGACAGTATCCGGATTGTGGAGGGGGAAAAACATTATTCAGCGGACCGGAACAATATCCGGATCATTCAAACTCCGCAAACTTTTTTAAGCAATATACTATTGCCTGCATATGGGCAGGATTATGATCCTGCATTTACCGATGAAGCAACCGTAGTGGAAGCTTATGGAAGCCAGGTACATCTGATAGAAGGTGAAACCGGGAACATTAAAATAACCCGCCCACCGGATTTGATCATTGCCAAAAAAGTTTTGAAAGATCATTTTTTAAACCAGTTTAATGGCCGGGGTAAACAGTTGAAATGAAGCCGGGAATAAGGTTGATTTATCACATTGAATTTTTGATAAAACATTTTTACACCGGTATATCAGATCCTTCAAAATCAAAAATAAGACCGCTGTTTCCAAACTCTGCAAACAGTTGATAAAACAACAGGTAATTGGCTTTCATCGAACGTCCCGCTTCATTTGTTGTATTCATCAAATTATACAAACGGCGCTGAGTCTTTGAACGCAGGAAGCAATCTGTTGATACAACTTCACCTTCATTGGTTTCAACATCTGTCTTGCAATACACTGACCGTTTGCCCTTTCAGAGAACCTGGCTAGCTCCAAAAATTTTTCTACCAATCCTGCTCCTCGAGAAACATTTTTCCATGGCGCGAACGTTAATTTTCCCGGAAAAGCTGAATTGCTGCTCCTGTTGAGACGACCCGGTTTTATATAAGAGGTTGCCTGGTGGCAAGTTGCAATTTTTTAAAAAACGGTTTGGTAAAAAAAGCTTCATCATTAGCCTGCTCCCTTTTGAGCAATGAAGTTCGAATCCCGGTTTTTCAGCACGCAGCCGCTGAACGTCATTGCGAAGTATAAACACAATTGATCATAATTGAAATCCCGAATAATACAACGCACAGATTGCTTCAAAACTTAAAACGTCTTTTCAAAAGCACAGATTGCTTCAAAAATTCCCACGCACAAACCATCCTAATTTTTCGCAATGACGACCGCACAAACTCCGCATCTCGCAATAACGGAGCCGGTAAACGTCATTGCGACGCAGGAAGCAATCTGTGATCATGAATTAAATGACCCGCAGAATACAACGCTCAGATTGCTTCAAAAACTTAAAACGACTCATTTCAAACAGCACAGATTGCTTCAAAAATCCCATGCACAAAAGCCTGCGCTATTTTTTCGCAATGACGTTCGCATCCCGCTATTTTTCGCAATGACGCAGCCGCTGAACGTCATTGCGACGCATGAAGCAATCTGTGATCATCAATTAAATGATCTGCAGAATACAATGCACAGATTGCTTCAAAAACTTAAAACGACTCATTTCAAAAGCACAGATTGCTTCAAAAATCCCATGCACAAGCCACGCTATTTTTTCAAAGAGTTGGCTGGCATTTATCCGAATTAAAAGTTCAATTTCTATAAATAAAAAATCCTACAGCTTGCACCTCATTCTTTTATTTGCCCTTTCCGCTTACAATGATATGCAGCGTATGGATCATAATTTTCAGGTCCAGCAAAAGCGAAGTATTTTCCACATACAGCAAATCATAGCGCATACGCTCCAGCATTTGTTCTATGGAGGATGCATATCCGTAACGGATCATTCCCCAGGAAGTTAAACCAGGTTTTACCTTCAGCAAACAGGAGTAATAAGGGTTCAATTCCGTTAACTGATCCACATAAAATCTTCTTTCCGGCCTTGGCCCTACAAGGCTCATATCGCCTTTAAGGATATTCCATAATTGCGGAAGTTCATCGAGTCGCCATTTCCGCATAAATTTTCCCCATTCAGTAATCCGCGGATCATTATCTGAAGAAAGTGCGATACCATTTTTTTCCGCATCCGCATACATGGATCTGAATTTGTAAATAATAAATGGCTTGCCTTTATATCCGATTCTTTCCTGTGAATAAATTACCGGGCCGGCGGATGAAAACCTAGTATAAACAGCCACAAAAAGCAACAGAGGACTCAATAAAACAAGGCCCAGAAATGAAAAAACAATATCAATGGCCGTCTTAATATTTTCCTGCCAGGCGGGCATCAAACTGGTGGTAATGTCAATCAATGAAGGGCCCAATACATTTTCCAATTTTACCGCACCGGAACGGATGTCAAAGTTTTCGTGAATTATTTTTACCACAACATCCTGGTCATTGAGCGTTTTGATGATTCCGGGAATATTTTTTAATTCAGATTTATCCAGGGCAACAATCACTTTTTGCACCTGGTATTCCCTTATTAAAGCATCCAAAACCGATAAATCTCCCAGTCTCGGAATAAAGGAAGAAAGCCCGTTTTTTGAAAAAGATTCCGCACAGCAAAATCCGATTGGCTTATAGCCCAACACTTTAAAATCCCTGTTGATTTCAAAATACATTTTTCGGGCCTGTTTATTGTTTCCGACAAAAAGCGTTTTGAAAAAATATTTGCCTTCCGATAAGTGTTTTTTTACTCTGAAAAGCAGGATGAACCTTCCGCTATATATCACGAGTGACTGAAGTATCCAATAGCTAAAAAGTATTTTATAGAAATAAAGAAAATCAGTTCTTGTATCATTTAAAAATACAAGGAAAAATATAAAGATGCACCCGATGAAAGTTGAAACAAAGCAAGCGATGAGCTCATTCAATCTCGACCTTTCATACAAGGAATCTTTATATGATCCCATGAGCATATATAAACCAATCCAACCTGCCGGCACCAGGAAAAATGCTTTTGCAAAAAACATGGGATCATCCAGCAAGGCAACCGGGGGTACAATATCTGCGGATAAAAAATTCAGACGCAATAAAGAGATAACCGCCCAAACTGTAGCAGATAATATATAATCTGACAGCCCATAAAAATAAACAGGTATGGGAGGTTTAAGCAGTTGCATATATGACTTTCATCAAACCAAAATACTGGTACTACTGATTTTCGCCAAAATCCGGTGTGCTACCTCCATTGCAAGATATCCATCAATTTCACTTACTACTGTCGGCTTGTTTTTCCGGATAGCTTCCACAAAGGATTCCAACTCCAATTTAATTGCGTTTACAGCTTTTATTTCAGGATTGGTGATTGCAATTGTTTTTTTTCCATGCGGTGTTTCCAGATCAAATGAAAAAACATTTTTATCACCCGGTTGTTTTAGTTTTATGATTTCAGATTTTTTTTCCAGGAAATCTATTCCAATATAAGCATCTTTTTGAAACAAACGCATTTTTCGCATCTTCTTCATGCTGATGCGGCTACTCGTTAAATTGGCCACACAACCATTATTGAATTCAATGCGCACATTGGCAATATCAGGCGTATCCGTCATCACGGCCACGCCGCTGGCAGAGATATGTTTTACATCACTTTTTACCAGGCTTAAAATGATATCAATATCATGGATCATTAAATCGAGAATGACACTTACTTCTGTACCGCGCGGATTGAATTGTGCCAGCCTGTGCACTTCAATAAACATTGGATTGAGATCCATATCCTTTACGGCCAGGTAAGCGGGATTAAATCTTTCCACATGCCCTACCTGTACTTTTACATTTGCTTCCTTTGTCATTTCCACCAACAGTCTTCCTTCTTCGATCGTATTGGCTAAAGGCTTTTCAATAAACACATGCTTACCTTTCCGGATGGCCGCCTTGCATATCTTAAAATGAAAAGGAGTGGGAGCCACAATATCCGCCACATCTATTGCATCCAGCAATTCCTCTTCATCCAAAAATCTTTTGAGCTTATATTTTTCAGCTACCTGGTATGCAGTGGCATTGTCCGGATCAAAAAAACCGGCTATTTCTATACCTTCAATTTCAAGCCAGTTATTTAAATGAAATTTTCCCAAATGGCCTACACCGAATACACCAACTTTCAGCATGTTATCTTTTTTATGGTGTAAAGATAATTAATAGCGTAAGGGAAATGGAAGCATTGGTAAAAACTTATCCAGAAATATACGCCCCCGCCCCTAAAGAGGAACCTGGAAAGCAGATTATCTAAATTTCAGAATGGCTGTCGGCAAGGCAATGGACATTTAATGATTGTGAAAAGATTTTAAATCCGCCCTTTCAAGGCTTTCTAAAATTTCATAGCTGATTGCTCATAGCTGATCGCTGATTGCTGATCGCTCATACCTCATACCTCAAACCTCACACCTAAAAACAAAAAGTTCCGACTGAAAACAGTACGGAACTACTCTTTCTCATGAGCAAATATTATTTATAAATCGCCACTTCAAATAAACCTTTGTTGCTTTGAAGCGCGCGATACATACCAGCGCTATTAAAAGCCACGGCAGCATTGCCTTTGGCGTCAACACCAATCATTCCGCCTTCGCCGCCGATTTTTACAAGTTTGTCATACACTACAATATCCATCGCCTCCTGAAGCGAAAGCCCTTTGTATTCCATCAAACAACTGACATCATAAGCTGCAACTGATTTAATAAACATTTCCCCATGGCCAGTGCAACTAATGGCGCAGGTACGATTGTTTGCATAAGTTCCGCAACCAATCAACGGGCTGTCACCAATGCGGCCAAACTTCTTATTGGTCATCCCACCGGTAGAAGTAGCGGCGGCAATATTGCCCTGGCTATCGAAAGCCACAGCGCCAACGGTTCCAAATTTTTTATTTTTCATCATTTCTTCCAGATGCTGATGCGTATGATCGAGTGAATAGGTATCTGAGTCGCGGATCACTTTCCACTGATCATATCTGAACTGGGAAAAAAAGTATTCATCCGGTTCCAGTTTTATTCCTTGTTTTATAGCAAAATCATTTGCGCCTTTTCCACTTAAAAAAACATGATTGCTGTTTCGCATTACCTCAATGGCAAGTTCAATAGGATTGCGGACATTCCGGACGCCAGCCACGGCTCCTGCATCCAGTGTTTTACCATTCATGATTGCAGCATCCATCTCCTGCAAACCCTTATTTGTAAATACAGATCCGCGACCTGCATTAAATAAGATATTATCTTCCAGCATTACAACCGCGGCTTTAATAGCATTGACAGCGGAACCACCTTCTTCCAGAACAGCAAAGCCTGCTTTTAAAGCAGCTTCCAGTGAATTTAAGTAAGCCAATTCCACTTCAGGTGTGATATCCTGCTTTAAAATTGTTCCTGCCCCACCATGAATCACCATCGTGATATCAGCCATATTGTATTGTGTTTTCCCGACTGCTAAATTAAATCTTTTGACTACTGAGAACTTTGAAGATTTTTAACCTTTTATTAGACATTCTTCAAGAAAAGAAGAAATTGTTTGAACAATCGCTAAAAAGCAATCTGTAAAAACAGGCTGAATTAATATTTTAATAATGAAGGAAATATGAATAATAAATAAAAAAGAGGATGGATTTCATTAAAAGCAGCAGATAAAAGAGAATTTTATTGCATAAGCATGCGGAAAAGATTTTGCCCTGTGCAAATCCCAGTGAATAATTAATGATAATACAGGAAAAGGGTAATGGGAAGTGTTATAAATGTTTTGCGGGAAATAAAAAGTCGAAATTCCTATACTCAAAACGTATAAACTAATGTTGATTTAGCCCGGAATTTCATCCGGGTAAATCAACATTTAAACCTCAGGCATGGAAGCCCAGCCCGGAACAACTTAAAACCAAATTATTTTAATATACTTTTTTACTTGGCAGCAGTTGTTCGCATTCCTGCAATAATTTATCCGGATTGATAGCTACAGTTCCCACTTCTTCGCAAACAAGGCCACCTGCAATATTTGCTATTTCAGCGGATAACATAATATTTTTGGTAATTGCAAAAACCAGCGAGGCCACGGCTATTACTGTATCACCTGCGCCGCTTACATCTGCAATGTTGCGGATATGGGATGGAACAATGTGCGCATAGTTTCCTTTCTGAAAAAACAATCCCCTTTCAGACAATGTAATCAATGAGATTTTATGCTGCATAATTTTGTGCAGCTCGTTGTGAATGGTCCTTAAATGCGCTTCGGTAATTTCGTCTGTTAATAAATTCAGCGCTTCTTTTACCTCTTTCAGGTTAGGCTTGAAAATATCTGTGTCCTTATATAAAAAGAAATTTTTACGCTTAGGATCCACTGTTGTTACAATATCATGTTCCTTACAGATCTCCGTAATGGATTGAATGATATGAGGCGTTAAAACTCCTTTGTTATAATCTTCAAAAATCACAACGGCAGGCTGGTATCTTTTTACAAAAGAGGTAAAATTTTTGAGTAATAATTGTTCATCAGCCTCGGATATATCATGCATCACTTCCGAATCGAGGCGCATCATTTGCTGGTTACGGCTCATGATTCGGATTTTATTGGTCGTAATGCGTTCGGCGCTTCTGATGATGTATTTGGTATCAATCTGCTGCTGCTGTAATAAGCTGATCAGGCAATCGGCATCTTCATCATCGCCTACCACAGAAAACAGCGTGGTTTCAGCTTGCAATGAACTTGTATTTAATGCCACATTTCCGGCCCCTCCGATGCGGAACTCTTTTTTATGCAATGCTACCACAGGTACAGGAGCTTCCGGCGAAATCCGGTCTACATTTCCCCACCAATAAGTATCCAGCATAATATCGCCAACTACTGCAACTTTTAATTTTTTAAACGAATCAAACAATTTTTCAAATTCTTCCATAATTCCTTCAATTTTCATTATCGGCAAACGCAAAGATATACTTACATTAGTTTTTCTTCGATAATGCGAAATAATAAATAGGAATTCCGGCAATTACAATTAATAACCCTGGCCAGGTATAAGAAGGTTTGAACACTAAAAGGGAAATACAGAAACAGGCAGCCAACAGTATGTATATTACAGGCAATACCGGGTAGCCAAATGCTTTGTAAGGACGCATAACTTCCGGCCGCTTTTTTCTAAGGATGATAATACCGGCAATGGTAAGAATGTAAAAAAGCATGACTACAAAGGAAACATAATCGAGCAGATCGCCATATTTACCACTTAAGCACAATAAAGAAGCGACAGCACATTGTATCCATAAACCATAAGCCGGTACTGAAGCTTTGTTTAAATCGCCTGTTTTTTTAAAAAACAATCCATCTTTTGCCATTGTATAATAAACCCGGGCACCGGCTAATATCAATCCATTGTTGCAGCCAAAAGTGGAAACCATAATTAATAAAGCAATAATAATCGTTCCTGAATCGCCAAATATTCTTTGCGATGCCACTACCGCAATTCTATTTTCCGGCGCAAATGCAATATCCTGGTTGGATAAAACGGCCAGGTACATCAGGTTACAGGAAACATAAATGATGGTTACGATTAAAGTACCCAAAAATAAACTCAGGCCAATATTTCGTTTAGGATTTTTAACCTCAGCAGCTATAAAAGTGACATTGTTCCAGGCATCGCTGCTAAAAATGGATCCTACCAACGCGGAAGCCATAGCGCCCAACATGGCAACGCCGGTTACCTGTGTCCATATGGAAACGCCATCACTATTTGGAAGGCGTGAAGAATGGCGCATCATGGTCCACGCATCCTGCCAGTTAAGATTCCAGATCTCTTTATTTGAAGCCACGAAAAAACCAAACAGGATCAATCCGAATAATGCAATCAGTTTAGCGCCTGTAAATATGTTCTGAATGATTTTACCGCTTTTTATTCCTTTGGTATTAATATAACTCAGTAAAATGATCAACAGTATAGACACAATCTGGGCAGCGGAGATCTTTAAAAATCCCAGGTCGGCAATGATATTTTTTTCACTTAAAACAGGAAAAATATAAGCGGCAAATTTACTGAAAGCAACGCCCACGGCCGCAATGGTTCCGGTTTGAATAACAGCGAAAACACTCCAGCCATATAAAAAGCTTATCAGCGGATTGTAAGCTTCTTTCAGATATACATACTGGCCGCCAGCCTTTGGAAACATTGCACTCAGCTCACCATAACTTAACGCCGCGGTTATAGTCATAAATCCTGTAAGCAGCCATGCAATTAACAGCCATCCTGCCGATCCTACGTCTTTCATCATATCCGCACTGACAATAAAAATCCCCGACCCTATCATACTTCCCGCAACGATCATTGTGGCGTCCATTAAACCAAGTGAAGGTTTGAAATGAGCTTCGGAAGATGGCTTTAATATTGAATCAACTGCTTTCATTTTTTCCATAAAAAAAACCCGCTGATAAAACGGGGATTTGAAGATAATGAATATGATTGAAATTAATATATTGTTAATAAAATTGCATGAGAATTTAGCAAATTCGCGGACCTGTACTCAATCAACAAAATTACGGCTGCGAAAGCAATCCATTGTAAGAATGCTTCCTTCATAAAAAAAATCCCGTTGTACTAAACGGGATCTAAAAATATTATATTACGACCTGTTTTGCTGAGGGCTAATGGCCCAAAGCTCATAGCTAACTTATTTCTTAGCAGGCAATTTATGCTGATCATTTAATAAACGCACTATTTCAGGAGTGATATTACGCAGGGTATCTTTATAATACAAATAATCATTTTCATTGGATGCGAACACATAACTGTATCCTTTTTCTTTACAAAATCCTTTCAAAAAATCCTGGATTTTTCCTTTTACTTCCTGGAGTTTGCGGGCGCTTTCCATTTGCATATCCTGCGCGAGTTCATCCCCTTTTTGCTGATAATCATTTTGCATTTTCATCAGTTGTTGCTGGTAATCGCTTTGCTCAGTCTGGGTCATGGTAGGCCCTTTCTGATTGTACTCCTTCAATTTATTCATATAATTATTGCGGAGCTGATTTAACTGCCGGGTCATCTGGTCTTCCTTTCCACGCAAATAATCGCGCACTTCTTTGGCATATTCATAATGAATTTCCAGAGAATCCAGATCAAAATAAGCAATCTTAAAATTATTGGAAACAGCAGCGTTGGTTTGAGCGATCTTATGCTGATCGGCATTTTTATATTCAAAAAACAAAAAGAACAAAACCGCTACCGCAACAAGCAAAACAATATTAGCTACTAATAAAAATTTCTTCATGCATGTAATAATTTATGGTGATTGAAGGTAGAAGAATTAGTAAAAAGAAAATTGTTAAAACAACCTATTTATAAATCTAATAAAATCCGGTTCAATGTTAATACAAAAAAAAGAAGGAAGTGGTTACTCCCTTCTCTTTTTATTCAATAAAATTATTCTTATTCTTCCTCATCAAAGCTCATCGCTTCGCGGGCAGTACTAAGCAACTCATATTCTTCCTTATTACCTACAATCAGGTTTTCAAATTCTCTTAAACCTGTACCTGCAGGAATAGCATGACCGGTAATTACATTTTCCTTCAGTCCAAGCATATCATCAGCCTTACCTTGTATAGCGGCGGAGCTGAGTACTTTGGTTGTTTCCTGGAAGGATGCCGCAGAGATCCAGCTTTTAACACCGAGTGATGCTTTGGTAATACCAAGCAATACCGGAGTGGCAGTGGCGGGTTGTGCATCTCTTACTTCCACCAGTTTTTTATCATTACGGCGCAATAAGGAATTTTCTTCCCTTAATTCGCGAACGCTAACAATTTGTCCGGCTTTCAGTTTGGTGCTTTCTCCCTGATCTACAACAACTTTTTTATCAAAGATGCGGTCATTTTCTTCATTAAATTCAAAGCGGTCTTCCAGATCTTCTTCCAGGAACCGGGTATCGCCTGCTTCCACAATTTCCACCTTCTTCATCATCTGACGAACGATCACTTCAATATGTTTATCATTGATACGTACACCTTGTAAACGATAAACTTCCTGGATTTCATTTACCACATATTCCTGTACGGCAAATGGACCTTTGATGGTAAGAATATCCACCGGAGCAATCTGTCCATCGGATAACGGTGTACCGGCTTTTACAAAATCCCCATCCTGAATCAGGATCTGGCGGGTTAATGGAACCAGGTATTTTTTTACAACACCATCTTTTGCTTCTACCACAATCTCACGGTTACCACGTTTTACGTTACCAAAAGAAACCACACCGTCAATTTCACAAACAACAGCCGGATTACTTGGATTACGCGCTTCAAACAATTCCGTTACACGAGGCAGACCCCCGGTAATATCTCCGGATTTACGCATGGTACGCGGAATTTTCACAAGAATCTGTCCGGCTTTTACCGCATCCCCTTCTTCTACAACCAAACGGCTTCCTACGGGAAGGTTGTAGCTTTTTATTTCCTTTCCTTCTACGATGATGGAAGGTATTTTGGTTTTATCTCTTGTTTCGATAACAACTTTATCGCGGTGACCTGTTTGTTCGTCAGCCTCTTCGCGGAATGTGAATCCTTCCAATACGCTTTCAAACTTCACCTCACCCGCTATTTCAGCAATAATCAAATTGTTGAACGGATCCCAGGTGCATATCACATCGCCTTTTTTAACTTCCTGGCCATCTTTTACATTCAAAGTAGAGCCATAAGGAACGTTGCTGGTGATCATCAAACGGTCATTCTTCACATCCATAATACGTACTTCACCTGTACGGCCAATTACAATCTGCTGTTTTTCACCTTCACTGTTCTCTGTGGTTACAGAGCGTAATCCGTCGAACTGAATGGTTCCGTCAAATTTAGCCAGCAAAGTAGATTCTACAGAAGAAGAACCCGCAATACCACCGACGTGGAAAGTACGAAGTGTTAACTGTGTACCAGGTTCACCAATACTCTGAGCGGCAATAATTCCTACTGCGTCGCCCCTTTGAGTAAGATAACCGGTTGCCAGGTTTTTACCATAACATTTCACACACACGCCGCGTTTGCTTTCGCAGGTCAATACTGAACGTATTTCTACTGTTTCAATACCGGCATCTTCTATTTTTTGAGCTATTTCGTCAGTGATTTCATCACCGGCTTTTGCAATCAATACATCTGTTACAGGATCAAAAACATCATGCAAAGATGTTCTTCCTAAAATACGGTCGTATAAAGGTTCTATGATATCCTCATTATCTTTCAGAGCGGAAGTGGCGTTACCTCTTAAAGTACCACAATCTTCCTCATTGATCACCACATCCTGCGCCACATCCACCAGACGACGGGTCAAATAACCGGCATCCGCTGTTTTTAACGCCGTATCCGCCAAACCTTTACGCGCACCGTGCGTAGAGATAAAGTAGTCCAATACATTCAGACCGCCTTTAAAGTTGGAAAGAATCGGGTTTTCAATAATTTCAGAACCAGAGCTTCCGCTTTTACGTGGCTTGGCCATCAATCCCCTGATACCTGCCAACTGTTTTACCTGTTGTTTACTACCACGGGCCCCGGAATCGAGCATCATATAAACAGAATTGAATCCTTGTTTATCAGAAGCCATTTCACGGATCAATGTTTCAGTGATACGTGTATCCACACGGCTCCAGATATCAATTACCTGGTTATATCTTTCATTATTTGTGATCAATCCCATGTTGTAATTATCCCATACCTCATCCACCTCTTCTTTCGCGTTTTCCAGCAATTCATTCTTCAATTCAGGAATGATAAGGTCATTGATACTAAAGGATAATCCGCCACGGAATGCCATGCGGAAACCTAATTGTTTAATATCATCCAGGAACTGGGCCGTTTTAGGCACATTCGTTATTTTGATGATATCGCCAATAATTTCACGAAGATTTTTCTTGGTTAATAAAGCATTTACAAAACCAACTTCTTTCGGAACAAACTGGTTGAATAATACACGACCAACCGTGGTATCAATTAATTTCGATTTAAGCTGTCCGCCTTCACGAACAAGTGCTTTTACTTTTATATGCGCATGAAGATCTACCCGACCTTCATTATAAGCAATCAATACTTCTTCCTGGCTGTAAAAAGCCATGCCTTCGCCCGGAACCTTTACATCTGCGGTGCTTTTTCTTCCTTTTGTGATATAATACAATCCCAATACCATATCCTGTGAAGGAAGGGTAATGGGCGTACCATTTTGCGGATTCAGAATATTGTGGGAAGAAAGCATTAATAACTGAGCTTCCAGAATAGATGCACTGCTCAGCGGCACGTGAACCGCCATTTGGTCACCATCGAAATCCGCGTTAAAGGATGCGGTTACCAATGGATGTAACTGGATGGCCTTACCTTCTACCAGTTTTGGCTGGAATGCCTGTATGGATAAACGGTGCAGCGTTGGAGCACGGTTTAACATTACAGGGTGACCTTTTAATATATTTTCCAGGATATCCCAGATAATGGCTTCTTTTTTATCAACTAATTTTTTAGCGGATTTAACCGTTTTTACGATTCCGCGTTCAATCAGTTTACGGATGATGAATGGTTTAAACAATTCCGCCGCCATATCTTTTGGCAAACCACATTCATGCATTTTCAATTCAGGACCTACCACAATTACCGAACGACCGGAATAATCCACACGTTTACCCAACAGGTTCTGACGGAAACGACCTTGTTTACCTTTCAGTACATCGGATAATGATTTAAGTGCGCGGCCACCTTCGGCTTTTACCGCATTTGATTTACGGCTATTGTCAAATAAGCTGTCCACCGCTTCCTGAAGCATACGTTTCTCATTGCGAAGGATTACTTCAGGCGCTTTAATTTCCAGCAAACGTTTTAAACGATTGTTCCTGATAATTACCCTGCGATACAAATCGTTCAGATCTGAAGATGCAAAACGACCGCCGTCCAAAGGAACCAATGGACGCAGTTCAGGTGGAATAACAGGAATATATTGCATTACCATCCATTCCGGACGGTTGGTAATACGGGTGGAAGCATCACGGAAAGACTCCACAACACTTAAACGTTTTAAAGCATCGGCCTTCCGCTGCTGGGAGGTTTCATTAGCGGCCGTATTGCGCAATGTAAAGCTCAAACTATCCAGATCAATGCGTTGCAAAAGATCATGCACAGCTTCAGCGCCCATTTTGGCAATAAATTTCTCCGGATCTTCATCCGGCAGATATTGATTATCCTTTGGCAGGTTGTCAATTATCTCGAGGTATTCTTCTTCCGTTAAAAGATCACCGGTTTGCAATCCTTTATCTTCACGAATACCCGGCTGAATCACCGCGTATCTTTCATAATAAACAATTGTTTCCAATTTCTTAGAACTCACGCCTAAGAGATAGCCTATTTTATTGGGTAAGCTTTTAAAATACCAGATATGTACCACGGGCACCACCAGTTTTATGTGGCCCATTCTCTCACGACGAACCTTTTTTTCGGTTACTTCTACACCGCAACGGTCACAAACGATGCCTTTGTAGCGAATGCGTTTGTATTTTCCACAAGCACACTCATAATCTTTAACCGGACCAAAAATACGCTCACAAAACAAACCATCGCGTTCCGGTTTGTAAGTACGATAGTTAATGGTTTCAGGCTTCAAAACTTCTCCAAAACTGCGTTCCAAAATGCTGTCCGGAGAGGCCAGACCAATGGTAATTTTAGAAAAAGTAGCTCGTGGACGATTGTCTTTTTTAATGGCCATATATAAAATTGCAATTTTTTAAATAATGATTTTGAATTTTGTACCCAACATCAAATCCCTGATTAAGCTTCGTTGCGTCGCACACTTATACTGCAACGCCCTGTTCGGCAGGAGGTTGCAGCAAAATAAATACGGTTTGGCAACTGATAGCTGAATTTGGAAAAATGAAAGCAATACAACTTTTCAAAATGCATAGGGCGGCAAAGGTAAGCAATAAAATAAAATATCAAAACGCAAAATTTTGACAAATCATTTTAATTATCTTAATATTTTGAAAATTATTGAAGCAGCTTTCTATGTTTGAACTTATGTGTTCCCAAAATTAAAACCGTAGTTGCCAATAAAGCTACGCCGCCCACCATTGCCCAACGTCTGTAATTCCTTACCCTTGGTGGAACAAACAGTACACCATTAGCATCCGTTACCGCCGGTTCATTTACATATCTGCCACGTGGAGGAACCACTTTTTCATAAAAATGATCATGCATGTACTGAATATCTCTTCTCATAGAAGAGCCTTGCATTGGTCGGCCATGTCCGGTGGCCACCACTTCAGGAGCCAGCACTTTCAATTTTTTTACTGAATCGCTTGCTTCGGCCCAGTCATAGGTAAAATATGCCGGCGGCCCCGAAATTTTCTTTTTTTGTAAAAGAACGGAAATTGCGGATTCCTGTTGAGTAGTTACAAAAGCATCTCCTGCAATCAAAACTTTATCTCTTTCACGGAATAAGCTTATATGGCCGGGTGCATGTCCCGGAGTATGAATATATCTCCAGTCTTTCAATCCCGGGATCGTTCCATTTAGCGGCAATGCCTGGATTAAACCATCCAGGTCTACAGCTTTATTAGGATATATACCCGCCATCCAGGATAACAAACCTCCGCCTACGGAGGAATCCGGTGGCGGATATGCTGATTTTCCGGTGAGATAAGGCAACTCCAGGTAATGACAATATACGGGAACATTCCAAAAATGAGTCAATTCATTTAAAGCGCCAATATGATCAAAATGGCCGTGAGTAAGAATGATGGCTTCGGGCCGGCTTTGTTTTCCAAATAAATGGGAAGCCATTTTTTTAATTTTTTGAGCGGAGGTTCTTATTCCTGCATCCACCAATACCCAACTATTTTCCTCCTCATTCTGAATCATATAAATATTCACAAAAATATCTTTCATGCCCCATACTCCCGGTGCTACCTTAAAATAAGGCGAAAAACTCATATTGTCATTTTGATTCATAAGTATATATTTAAAATGAATAATCCCTTAAAAATTCCGTTTTATTATTATAACTAAAAAACATGCCAGTCGTAATGGATAATTAATTCTTCCAATTTACGGCGGCCTGCCAGTGCAAAAAATACGCATTAAGCTTTGTGGTGGGGCGTTTTTGAATCAATCTACGTCATTGCGAAAAAATAGCCTGGCTTTGTGCAGATGCATTTTTGAAGCAATCTGTGAAAACGAGGCATTTTAATTTATTGACACAGATTGCTTCCTGAGTCGCAATGACGTTCAGCGGCTGCATCATAGTGAAAACACAATGGTCCGTCAGTGGGAAAAGTTGCATTTTTTGAATCAATCTACGTCATTGCAAAAAATAGCCTGGCTTTGTGCGAATGCATTTTTGAAGCAATCAGAAAATGGGTCGTTTTAATTTATTGACACAGATTGCTTCCTGCGTCGCAATGACGTTCAGCAGATGCGTCATTGTGAAAACACTATGGCCCGTCCTTGCGAAAAAATAATCCAAGGCTTTGTGTGTGGCATTTATGAAGCAATCTTCGTCATTGCGAAAAAAAAGCCTGGCTTTGTGCAGATGCATTTTTGAAGCAATCTTCGTCATTGCGAAAAAAAAGCCTGGCTTTGTGCAGATGCATTTTTGAAGCAATCTCGGTTTAAAATAAGTCGCTGAGTTCATTGGCACAGATTGCTTCCTGCGTCGCAATGACGTACAGCGGCTGCATCATTGCGAAAACACTATGGCCCATTATTGCGAAAAAATATTTCAATGCTTTGTGTGGCATTTTGAAGCAATTTGTCGAAATGGTCCGTTTTATTTCATTAACAAGATTGCTTCCTGCATCAACAATGACGTTCAGCGGCAAATAATTTTCGCAATTTATAAGTGGTTATATCAATTTAATATAATTTAGTTCAAAAATCAATCAATTTCAACATCATTTTTCAAAAATTACCTGCTTTTGAAACTTATTTATTTGCTTTCCTGTGTATTTTTTTTCACTGTTTCGACCTATGCCCAAAAAAAGAATGAAGCCTATCAGCTACATATCCGGCAGGCAAAAAATCCAATTGTGATTGATGGCATCGCTGATGAATCCGATTGGCTTGAAGCTGATATAGCTGAAAATTTCTTCATGATCTTACCTATGGATACCAGCCTTGCAACCATAAAAACAGAGGTTAAAATGACCTATGATCAGCAGCATATTTATGTGCTTGCCATTTGTCATGGCTCAGGTACTCAAATGGTTGAATCCCTGCGCCGCGATTTTTCATTTGTAAAAAATGATAATTTTATTTTCTTTCTCGATCCCTTCGATGATCAGACCAATGGTTTTACTTTCGGTGCCAATGCCGTAGGCGCACAATGGGATGGCGCCATGTATGAAGGCGGAAAAGTGGATTTAAGCTGGGACAACAAATGGACTTCTGTGGTTAAAAATTACCCGGATAAATATGTTTTTGAAGCCGCCATTCCATTTAAATCCATTCGTTATAAAAAAGGAATTACCCGTTGGGGCATCAACTTTTCGCGAAATGATTTAAAAACAACTGAAAAATCTTCCTGGGCGCCTGTTCCAAGGCAGTTCCCTTCAGCATCACTTGCCTATACCGGCATATTGGTTTGGGATGAACCGCCACCGGTTAACAACTCCAATATTTCTATCATTCCTTATGCTTTAACCGGGATAACCAAAGATTTTGATTCAAAAAAATCAATGGATTTTAAAAAAGAATTGGGCGCCGATGTAAAGATTGCCATCAATTCATCTCTCAACCTTGATCTTACGGTAAACCCTGATTTTTCACAAGTGGAAGTGGATAAACAAGTGACCAACCTGAGTCGTTATGAATTATTTTTCCCGGAGAAGAGACAGTTTTTCCTGGAAAACGGCGACTTATTTGCCAATTTCGGTTATGCCAATATCCGGCCTTTTTTTTCACGGCGAATTGGCTTGGGCGTTCCTATCCAGTATGGTGCAAGATTAAGCGGCAAACTGGATAAAAACTGGCGGATCGGATTGATGAATATGCAAACTGGTAAAGTGGATGAAACCAAACTGCCTATACAAAATTTTACTGTGGTCGCTTTGCAAAGAAAAGTATTTTCCAGGTCAAATATTGGTTTGTTGTTTGTCAATAAAGAATCCGTTAATTACCATCCCGAAACAGAAACTGAAAAGTCCGGTTATTCCTTATACAACAGAAATTTTGGGCTGGAGTATAATCTTGCTTCTTCCAACAATCTGTGGACAGGCAAAGCTTTGTTTTTAAAATCTTTAAGTCCGGGGAAAAAAGACAATGACTTTGTACATGCGGCGCACCTTCAATACATGAGCCGCAACTGGACATTACTATGGCAGCATGAAATAGTTGGGAAAAATTATAATGCTGAAGTAGGTTATGTACCACGTAAAGATTATATCAAACTCAATCCACAAATCTCCAGGTTATTTTTTCCAAAATCAGGAGCCGTATTAAGTCATGGACCGGTATTAAACACCGCTTATTATTTTGATCACCGGTTTCATGAAACAGATAATTCAAGCAGTTTATCCTATCTGATAACCTTTCGGAATAAGAGCAGTTTTGCCCCTATCCTAACACATGATTATGTGCAATTATTACAACCTTTTGATCCCACCAATACCGGAAAGGATTCTTTAACTACCGGCACAACACATCGATTCAACACTGCAGGTTTTGATTTTATATCGCAACCGCAGCAGTTATTTACTTACTCTTTGGCCAGCCGTTATGGCGGTTATTATTCGGAAGGGAAACGTTTCAGTTTTACAGGAGAATTGGGTTACCGGTTTCAGCCTTTTGTGAGCATCAATATCAGTTCCAGCTATAATGATATTCAATTGCCTTTGCCCTGGGGACATTCCAGTTTCTGGCTGATTGGTCCGAGAGTAGATGTTACCATGACCAATAAATTGTTTTTTACAACATTCGTCCAGTATAATGAGCAACAAAAAAACATCAATCTGAATACCCGGTTGCAGTGGCGGTATAAACCAGCTTCGGATTTATACATTGTATATACAGATAACTATTACCCGGCTCCTTTTTCGGTAAGAAACCGGGCGCTGGTATTGAAATTTACTTATTGGTGGAATTTGTAATCAAAATCTGGAAATTTGGGTTGGGTATTTGTGCAACTCCGTATCTGCTTTTAGTACATTTTTTCATTAGCAAATGCTTCTTTCTTCAATCCCAACTGCCGCAATAAAAACGATTCAAAGGGCATCATCAAAACAGTTTTATCTGAAAGAAACTGTTTTTGGTCATTTTATTTAATTGCAATATGTTCGCAATACATCAACCCTAATTGCAATTTTTCTTATGAATTTAAGGTTACCAGGATTAATGTACTGCAGGGTTTTTATTAAAATTCATAACTATTAATGTGTTGTCTATCATGAAGAAAAAAAACTTCCTTTTGTTGGTAATCATCTGCTTTATTCAAGTTTTCGGAAATAGCGCAGTACAGGCTCAGAATGAAAAAGATTTCTCCATAAATGGAATACCGGTTATACATATTGATCTCCTGGAGCCGGGTACCATTACGAAAGAAGATAAATTAAAAGCGCGGATGCGCATTGAAAATGCCAATGGTTCCAACTATTCGGAAGAATATTTGTATAATGGAATGGTCTTGATTTCAGGAAGAGGCAATAGTACGTGGGCGATGCCTAAAAAACCTTACAACTTAGATTTGATCACGGATAACGGAGATGATAACCCGGCATCACTTTTAGGTATGCCGGCCGATGAGGAATGGGCAATCATAGCGAGTTATAGCGATAAAAGTTTTTTACGCATACCTGTCGCTTACTACCTGGGAAACGTGCTTGGAATGCAATATTCGCCCAAAACAAGATTTGTGGAAATTTATTTGAATGGAACTTATGCTGGTTTTTATATTTTATGTGAAAAAATAAAAAAGGCAGAACACCGGGTAAATATAGAAAAGCTGAGTGATAAAGCTGCAGACCAGAAAGAACCCAATATCACTGGTGGGTATATTGTGGAAGTTACACCTAAAGACAGGATAACTGCTGATGAAAAATATGTTACTTCTAATATGGGTATCAATTTTGTTTTTAAATATCCCAAAAAGAAAAATATTACCGATGCACAGATGCAATGGATGAAACAATATTTGAATAAAGTGGAAACCAGTATTTATAGTGCGGATTTTAAAGATTCCATTAACGGATACCGTAAATATATTGATGTTGATTCTTTTGTGGACTGGTACCTGATCAATGAAATTGCAAAAAATACAGATGCCCGCTTTTTTGGAAGCGTTTTTTTAACTAAAACCAGAAACGGGAAATTAATGTTGGGGCCTGTATGGGATTTTGATATTGGATTTGGAAATGCGGATTATAATGTAACTAATGAAGAAAATGGTTTTTGGGTAAAATACACACAATGGATACATCGGTTATTTGATGATGAATATTTTGCTCAAAAAGTAAGTGATCGATTTGATCAGTTGAAATCAGTTTTTGATACGATTCCTCTCCTATTATCTACCGCCGGTAAAGAATTAAAAAATACCGGGGTAATTGATAAAAATTTTCAAAAATGGCCCATCCTTGGAAAATATGTATGGCCCAATTATGCTCCTTATCCAAAAACTTACGAAGGTGAAATCAGGCGTTTAACCGATTGGTTCCAGGAAAGAACGGATTGGCTTTATATAAATCTTCCCATAAAGGAGGAGGAACCTTGCCAACGCTTAAAAACAACGAAACCACATATCAGCATTACAGATACGGATGAGTTTGGAGCAGGCACTTCAACACGTATTAAAACAACCAGAGGCTATACCAGCTATATTTGGAATGGAAAGAAAAACACCAGCTATACTACCACTATTAAAGAAGGGGGAAAATCTTGGGTGCAAGTGGAAGATGCACATGGGTGCCTGAGTCCCGTTTCAGATACGCTGTATTTTATCGCACAGGCTAAAATTAATATTGACAGTTCGGTTTTCGTTTATGATGGAACTGCTAAAAAGCCATTTGTATCGACCATTCCTGCAGGATTGAATGTTACATTTACTTACGATGGCGACAGCATAGCTCCCACAATGCCCGGAACGTACCAGGTAAAAGCAACTATTTTATCACCCTTTCATAAACCATCACCTTATAACACGACTCTCGTTATTAAAAAAGCAAGCCAGCAAATACAAATAAATGGACCAGACCAGGCCTACTATGACCAGCGAATTAGTTTTGATGCTACTGCTACCAGCAATTTGCCTGTACATTTTCAGCTAATACAAGGTGAAGGAACCATTGTTGAAAATAACCTGCACATACAAGGTGTAGGATCGTATGAAATCAAAGTTACCCAACAAGGAGATGAAAGATATGAAGCTGCCACACCGCAAACATTTTCGTTAACAGCTTATAAAGCAGCGCAGCAAATAAATTTTCCTCCCCTCCCCGCTCTTTCTTACATGTCCAAAAAAATTCTCCTGAACGCTACAGCTTCATCCGGCTTAGCTGTTCAATACATTGTTTCAAAAAATGGAGTGATTGCCGGGAACCAGGTAAGTCCTCTAAAAGCGGGAGAATTAATCATTTGGGCCATACAACCGGGAAATGAATTTTATGAAGCAGCAGATACCATTTCGCAAAGTACCTGGGTGGAATATTCAGATAATTTTAGTAAAAACCTCCAGGTTTTTCCAACTCCCTTCTATCATTCCTTAACAGTGGTATATCCACATGCGGAGCAAACGAACTTAAAAATCTATAACAGTAGCGGTCTTCAGGTGGGAGCCTTCACACTTAAAGGACATACAACAACCTTGAACCTTCCTGCCCTAGCCAAAGGCATTTACATCCTGCATTTTAGCAGTTCCAGAGGGAGCGGATCATATAAAGTTTTAAAGCAATAATTTTTTGATTAAGGGATAGATATTGGAGAATTAATTTAATAACTGAACCAGGTATCATTGATACCCGGTTTCGGTTATTACCAGTGAGAGTCAAACCTCTTGTGTTAGCGGGTTAATTGAGTTCGAATTGCTTTAAATTAAAAAATCCGCCAAAAGGCGGATTTTTATTTATCATAATAAGTGCCCCGGAACGGAGTTGAACCGTTACTCGCGTTGCGGCGAACAGGATTTTAAGTCCTGCGTGTCTACCAATTCCACCACCAGGGCAGCCTTAGAAAAAAAATCCCGCCTGATGCGGGATTTTGAGCGGAAGACCGGGCTCGAACCGGCCACCCCGACCTTGGCAAGGTCGTGCTCTACCAAATGAGCTACTTCCGCTGCTATTGTTATTTTTTAAAGATCTTTTGTTTTGGGAGTGCAAAAATAGGCATCTGTTCCTTTCTACAAAATTTTTATTGATATTTTTTTTATTTATATTTTGGAGTGTATAAAGTATTGTCTGGAACTTCCACATCAGGCTTGCCTTTATAACGGTGTTGGTACAAATTATAACAACCTCCTACCAGGAACGCTACGATGCAAAACACCTGCACATAAAATAAAAAACGGGATGATGTTACCCAGTTAAATTTGATATCCTTTTCTTTAATATTTTCTACTTCGTATGACATATCATTAAAATTGCAGTGCAAAAATAGGGATGTACAGCACATTATGTATGCTTAAAGCCAACAATTTCTTTAAATCGTTTTTTACCTTGTATAAAATAAGCCCAAACAATCGATTTTTGAACCACACCATCTAATTGATCCATTGATATTTTGCGAAATTTAGTATTATTTTTTTTCTTAAACCACCATTTTGTAAGTTGCCAGTGCGCTTTAAAAATAGCTTTAAAACTTATTTGATCGCCACTAAACAAACATTTGAATGCAAAAACAATATCCAGCAGCATCCGCACCGGAATTTTCCATAATCGCTCCCGCCAAACAAGGTTTTTAGAAAGCATGATCAGGTTGTTGCGGAAATTAAGAAAAGTCTTCCAGGAATGACCTTTCGGCAAAGTGCCACCGCCAACATGATACACGGTGGATGATGGGCAGTAACCAATATGGTAACCTGCCCGCTGCAGCCGCCAGCAAAAATCAATTTCTTCCTGGTGCGCAAAAAAGCTGCCATCCAAACCACCTTCGCGGTGATACAGCTCCGATCTTACAAACATGGCCGCTCCCGAGGCCCAAAATATGTATTGAATATCTTCATATTGCTTTTCATCTTTTTCTATATCATTAAAAACCCGCCCTCTTGCAAAAGGATATCCAAGAAAATCGATCCATCCTCCGGCCGCACCTGCATATTCAAAATACTCCTTTTTGTTCCAGGACAGCATTTTAGGCTGGCAGGCAGCGAGTTTTTTGTCCGATTCCATTAAACTGATAACGGGCTCTATCCATCCCGGTGTTACTTCCACATCTGAGTTTAATAAAATATAATAGTCGGCAGAAATTTGTCTTAAAGCCTGGTTGTAACCTTCAGCAAAACCATAATTTTTTTCAAGTAAAATTATTTCTACCTGGGAAAAATGATGTTGAAGCAGTAAAACAGAATCATCTGTAGAGCCGTTATCAGCTATATATATTTTTTGATTCCGGTAAGTAGAAGCTAAAACAAATGGCAGAAACTTTTGCAAAAAATAACTGCCATTATAATTTAAAATAACAATCGCAACTGATGGTAGAGACAATATATTTTTTTCTCAAAAGTAAAGGTTACAGGGGAATGTATCAATAGTTCATCTTTGTATCTGAATCATTGTAGCAGGCAGGCTATTTTTAGACAGTGAGTCATCCCTCATTTGGATATTATCCAGAAGTTCATTTGAGTCCATAAATCATTCTTTGCTTATGCTTCCGGTTCACGCCTGAATTTTACTTTTTTTCAATTAATATTGTAATGAGCTTTCATAAAACTGAATCTATGTTTGGTGTAACCATTTTGGGAAATAATTCAGCGCTTCCGGCATACGACAGGCATCCTACCTCACAGGCTGTTACACTGGATGATCAGATACTTTTAATTGATTGTGGCGAAGGCACTCAAATGCAAATAGCCCGGTATAAAGTACGTCGAAGCAAAATCAACCATATTTTTATTTCCCATATGCATGGCGATCATTATTTTGGTTTGCCCGGCATTCTTACCAGTATGGGGCTCTTGTCCAGGCAGCAGGATCTTCATCTTTACGCTCCTGCAGGCTTAAAAAAAATCCTCGATCTTCAATTTCAATATTCCGATACCAGACTTCCCTTCACCTTACATTTCCATCCGCTTGACCAGGAAGGAATTATTTTAGACGAAGAACATTTTTCCGTTGAATGTTTCCCGGTATATCACCGTATTGAGTGCTGGGGTTTTTTAATTAGGGAAAAGAAAAAGCCAAGAAAAATAGACCGTTCAAAATTGCATCTTTATCCTGTTCCTTCAGATTTTTATGAACAATTAAAAACCGGGAAAGATTATATTACCCCACAGGGAGAATTGATCAGGAATGAATGGTTAACCATCCCCAACACTGCTCCGAGGAGCTATGCTTATTCGGCAGATACAATTTTTTCAGAAAGATTAGCTGAAAAGGTAAAAGATGTGTCGCTGCTTTATCATGAAGCTACCTACCTGCAGGCCTGGGAAGAAAAAGCGGCCAGCCGCTTTCATTCTACAAGTGTACAAGCGGCGCAAATCGCCAAAATGGCTGGAGTTGAAAAATTATTGATTGGCCATTTTAGCAGTAAATATGAAAACCTGGACAATTTTTTATGGGAGGCAAAAACGGTTTTCCCCAATGTGGAACTGGCGATAGAAGGAGTTACATACCAGGTATAGCCATAAGCATTCACTTTTAAAAAGAATGCTGCTGTTGGTTTTTAAAGGTCTTATTATATTGCCCAATAAAAATATGCAGTACAAGAGTGCGACGCAACAAAAGCCTCATAGTAGCAATGCCGTTTGGCTCAAAAAAAAATCTTTAGGTTCAGCATCCAACATGCATTATTGATTTTTCATCAGCCACATATAAAAGCCCGCAAACTCCTTTCTCCACTCCTTTTCATTGTGCTGCCCGGGAGGATATATTTTTTCCTCCATATCATAATTGTGCTTCTGCGCGATCAGGTCATACATTTTTTTCATGTCACTGATCATTGTTGGGGATTCCTTTCCGCCTGCATAAAAATAAAACCGTAAAAAATCGGGCCATGCGCTTTTTTCAACATCCTGATAGATCTGCGGCGCGAGAGAAAAAGAAGGTGAAAAAATACCTGCTGCTCCAAAGGTTTGCGGATATTGAATAATGCCATACAAACTGATCAGTGCTCCCATACTGCTGCCGCCAATAAAAGTATGCGGCGCATCTTTTAATGTTCTGTATTTATTATCCACAAAAGGTTTTAAGGTATTCACTATAAAATCCAGATATTGCCTGCCTTCAGCTTTGCCATATTTTTCATTGTCATAAGGATTGTATTCCGTTACTCGTTTTTCACCACCATTGTCAATCCCGATAACAATACAGGATTTACCCGTTTGTTTTTGCAAACTATCCAGGCATTCATCTATTCCCCATTCACCGAAAGCGGCGGTTTGTTCGTTAAATAAATTCTGGCCATCCTGCAGGTACAAGACGGGGTATTTTTTATTGGTTGATTTTTTATAATCTGCAGGAAGATAAACCCAGATTCTTCTTGTTCTATTTAACTGCGGCATATAAAAAGCAGAATCCATAAGTAGCACATTCGGAGACGCAGTATTGGGTTTAGGCTTATCCGGAAAATCATCTTTCCAGCCGGGAATTGAAATATCTATTGAGGCATCATCGGTAAGATCAATTACCCGGTTTTGAATGTCTTCACCTTTAGCGGTTGTTTCCACTTTATCCCAACTGCCACGGGTAAATTTAAATTCATACTTTGAGGCCGGAATATTTTTCAATACAATTGCTTTCCGGCCCGCACCGAAGGGTTTGAGTTTGTAATTGGCATCCGCAGGATTCCAGTTGTTGAAACTGCCTGCTACATAAATATCATCCGGTTTTTTGGTAGCAACATCCGTTACGATCAAACGCAATGAATACTGCGCATTCATTTGAACACCAAAAAATGAAAACAATAGAAAAAAAATGAATTTCTTCATGAGATGTATTGTTGAATGGTTACTTTTTTTGAATTGCTCCATTGTTTTATTTGAACAAACAATGTCCGGGTAGCTTTTTTTGAGCCCAACAGTGTTACTACTATTAAACTTTCTTGGAGCCTGTCCCGATTTATTATCGGGATCGCACTCTTCAACGCCTTTATCTTTATTCAACAATAATAAAGCCCCCTGCCCTAAAGGAGCTTTAAAAGATGCAGGCATTTCAAGATCTTTTTTTACAGAAAAAACTTTAATAAAATCAAAATTAAGTGAAACGCTTAAAATAAAAATATCAATAGACATGATGATAATTGTTTTTGATGTATGCTTAAATTCTCACAGTTAAAAACAGATATTCGATGCATTAACCAATATCCGGGTTAAGTCTTTGAGGATTGAAGAAGCCAGAAGGACTTACCCTTAAAAATAGCAATAGATATGATGGTAATTTTTGGTGATGATGCATAAAACTTTCACAAGCTAAAAACAGGTATGAATGCATTAACCAATATCCATATTACGTCTTTGAGGATTGAAGAAGCCTGAAGGGCTTCAATGTTAGTAGCCGCAGGTAAAACCTGTGGCAAATGAATTCAATGGCTTTCAACCCAGAATGGGTTGAATGGGATAGCTTATAATTCAGGGGCATTTAATGAAATAAGATAATAAGGTTTCTACTGGATAGCTAAACTTTTTTCTACTAAGATCAACCGCTTCAGCGCCTTATAACATTATTTGTAAACGCTATTTAGTGCTGTTTTAAAAACCTCATCCTGATAAACCCTGGTAGCGAAAAATCTATCAATCAATAAATAAAACCTTATTATCTTATTCAATTAAATGAAAAGAGTCATTGAGTTTCTTATTAACAATTCAAATACCAATTGTTTTTTACAAAGAAAACATAATTGATTTATTTTAAATACTCCTCCGTTAGCCCAACCCAATAGGCTGCGCCAAGCGGTAAAATATCCTGGTTGAACACATATTTGGCATTATGCACCATATAGGTGTCGCCATTGCCGAGCATACAATAGGTGCCTTGTTTTTTTTGAAGCATAAAAGCGAAATCTTCGCTACCCATATAAGGATGAAGCGTATCTATAACATTTTCTTCGCCAAAAACACTACGGGCTACATCAGCCGCCCACCTTGTATTTTCTGGTGTGTTTACCAGTACAGCTCCCGGTACACCTTCTCTTATTTCGTATTGACAATTGAATGCTTCGGCTTGCCCTTTGGTAATGGAACGAACTTTATTTAAAACCATTTCACGCAATTTAGGATCCATATTCCGGATGGTTAATCGCAAAATAGCATTTTGAGGAATCGCATTGCCGGCCTTTCCGGAAAGAAAAGCGCCAACGGAAACCACCGAATTTTGCCAGGGCGATACATTCCGGGATACAATGGTTTGCAGGGCCATTACCAACGAGGAACCACATACGATAGGATCTATTCCCAACTCAGGCATAGAACCATGACTTCCCTTGCCGGTCAATTGAATTTCCCAGTTATCGACAGCCGCCATCAATTCACCTTCGCGAAAATAAAATTTGCCTGTTTCCAGGGCGGGCATATTGTGCATTCCATATACAGCGTCTACCGGAAATTTTTCAAATAGGCCGTCCTTTATCATGGCCGGACCGCCTTCCATGGTTTCTTCCGCAGGTTGAAAAATGAGGCGGACCGTTCCGTTAAAATTTTTTGTCTCGGATAAATATTTTGCGGCGCCCAGCAGCATGGTTGTATGTCCGTCATGACCACAAACGTGCGCTTTACCTTCCACCTTACTTTTATATTGCAAATTGTTTACTTCCTGAACAGGAAGCGCGTCAAAATCGGCACGTAAACCGATTGTTTTTTTATTATCTCCCAATGTCATGGAAGCTACAATGCCGGTTTTGCCAATACCTTCTGCAACATCATAGCCAAACGACTTTACTTTTTCCGCAATATATTTTGCTGTTTCTGTTTCCTGCAACGCTAATTCGGGATGTTCATGTATGTGATCCATCCACTCTTTCATTTCGTTATGAAAGGCTTTTGTGCCTTCGAGAATGGTTGTATTCATAATAGTAGATTTTACATTATTAAGAGAAATTAATTTCCGGCTTTTACCGGAATTAAAACATCAAACCTTTATTTTCCTTCGCTTTTTGGTACCGTTTTCATGATCGTAATTATCGCCACAATCACCATGAACAGATTAAAGAGCAGCGCTATCATGGCGGCCTGACGAATGGCAATATTGTCTTGTCTTCCTTCATACCTTATGACGTTGTCAAGCACGCTGCCTGGCGTATCAATTGAACTAAGCCCAACAAAAATTCCGGCAGATATGGCCACACCAAATGCGGCGCCAAGCGATGATGCCATTTTGTAAATTCCTGAACCTGCGCCCGCCTGTGCCTCAGGCAAATTAGAAAGGGCAGCATCGGTAGAAGGAGTAGCATAAAATGCCAAGCCTACGCCAAAAAGCGTATAGGAAATAATAGCCAGAATCTTGTATGTACCGGTCAATAAGGTTGGCAGGTAATAGTAGCATGATTGAAATCCCCACAATGATGCAACCCCAGATCATAGGTTTTCGCGGGCCAAAGCGTTGCAGCAGTTTTTCGCCCATGCGAATAAAAGCTACAATAGCGATTGCGTACCCCAGGGTAAGCAGTCCGGCCGTTTGCGCAGAAAGGCCACCACCCACTTGTAACAGCATGAGCGATACTATGAGGATTCCCGCCACACCATTCAGCAGAAAATTGGAAATAGTAGCTCCGCTATACGTTGAATTTTTAAAAAGCCTGAAGTCGATAAAGGCCGCATCTTTGCCATTTTCTATGCGAAAAAAAGCTATGCCAAATATTATGATCGTGGCGATTAAAATGAGCGATACCGCACTTGTCCAGCCCAAATCGCTTCCCTGGCTAACCAATACCTGAAGCGCAATCATAACGATCATAAAGGTGAAAATTCCGGCTATATCCAGTTTCTTGGGTTCACCTGATTGCGGGGCCTTACTTTCGGGAGTACCTTTAATCATCCATAATCCAATAAGTGAGACAACTGCTGAGGCATAGAAGATATACCGCCATCCTATATTTTGTGCCACTAATCCACCAAAAAGGGCGCAAAATCCGGAGCCACCCCAGGAGCCCATCGACCAAAGGCTTATCGCCCGCTGACGCCCCGCTCCCTCCCAATAAGATTTTAACAAGGCCAGGCTTGCAGGCATAATACAAGCTCCGGATAAGCCTTGAAAAATACGTCCCGTAATGAGTACGGGTGTTGCCATTGATCCTGCAGGAGTGAACCCCACGAGCAGTGAACCGATAATACTAAAGAAAAACCCGATCCTGATAATTTTTAATCTTCCCACACGGTCGGCAAGTCCACCCATTACCACTATAAAAATGCCCGAAAATAAAGACGTAATAGATACTGCAATGTTCATCATAGCGGTTTCCATTTGAAGATCTTTCGCCATGTCAACATTAATGTTCAATGTGGTTTGTGCAAACAGCCAAAATGCTAAAACGCCGAGAATGATCCCAAACAGCAATTTGTCATTCCCCTTATATGGTACTGTATTCATAGTAGAGAATTTATAGGTATGTGGCTAAATACTAATTGCAACATTTAGGAAGGTCAGTTTACTGCACTGCTGCTCGTCTCCAGATTAAATAAGACACCACGGTTTTGCCGCCGGAACGAATTGGTGATGCCGAACTTAAATGCAATAAATCGCCTTCAATTTTTACCACACGGGGCTGGGTTTGCCCGGTCCAGTTGGGAAAAAGAGAAACAAGCATAGAGTGGTTGAGCGTTTGCTTTTCCACATCTACATGGAATGGCCCGGAATAGGCAATATATGTAGAGGCTTCCTGTTTGTATTCAGCATCGGTGCCGTCAAACCAATCGCCGGATACAAAATTCTTCCGATCAGGGCGCATCAATTGTGCAGACATATAGCCATCCGGTGTGTACATGATGATGCCCATCGGATTTTCACTCATGGGATAGAAAGATGGCGAACCATCAACAGGCCGTTCTTCATAGGATAACAGTTTCCATGAACCGATAAGTTGATCTCTTAATTTGCCGGACATGTTATTTTTTTTGGTTATCAGCATGCTTTCATCCCTGATAACTTTCTCCTTCCAATATCATACCGTCATTCGGAATTTTCCACCCGGTTCACCAATACTTTGTCCGGTTTTTAATGCTCTAAGGGCATTTCATAATATGATGTGCGGTAGCGGCCATCATTTTTACCAACAACTCAGCCGAACGGAATGCGCCCATTACGGATTTCCTCCCGATATAACGTCCTAAGAGGCATAAATGTCAACACCAATACTTGACAATTTTGTTTATAAAAATATGATGTGTAACCGCTGTATTATGATGGTGCAGAATGAAATGTATAAGCCGGTCTGTAAAAAATTTAAAATCAGAGAAGTTACACTTGAAAGAAAACTAAACGCTGAGAAAAACAACCTGTCTGATGTTTAAGTAACGAGCTGCACAGCAAATTACCTTTCCAAACTGTTTTCAGAATTGAAAGGCACTACCATTGAAAAATATTTATAACACAAAATTAAAAGAGTAAAGGAACCCGACTTTTACCGGATCTTTCAAATCCATATGTTCATCAAAACCGGCTTCCAGATCGGCTTCTAAAAAATCTTTTAGCAGGGGAACAAAGGCTCCTCCTCTACTTATATTTTTCACAGAAAAAAATCTATGTCTTGTCCCGAAAAAAGTTGACCAGTTTTAATTGATTATTCGTTCTTTATTTAATGATTTGAGTCGCCGATAATAACGGTAAAAAAGATGCAGGGGCATAATGTTTTGCCCTTACAGGAAAAGAATTCAATGCGCTTCATATTCTAACCACATGTTGCTCCTAAAATGGCCATTTCCTCAAATCCCCCCAATTCCTCAAACCTCAAAATTCCTAAATTTTAATTCAATTCATCTTATAACCTATTTACTTAAAAAATCTTTCACTTTTTGATGATATCCTTCACTTAGAGGCACCAGTGGCAGGCGCAAATGATTTTGAATAAGGCCTTTTTCCGCCATAAAAGCTTTCACACCCGCGGGATTATTTTCTGCAAACAACAGATGATATGCTTCGAGCAATTCAAGATGAATGGTCCTGGCTTCCGTAAATTTATTTTGTAACCCCATACGTACCATTTCGGAGAAATAATCAGGGAAACAATTGGCTGCAACACTGATTACGCCATCAATACCACATGCAAGCTGGGGCATTACCAGGTCATCGTCACCGCTTACTACCAAAAAATCAGATGGCCTGTCGCGAAGAACTTCCATGATCTGCACCATATTATTTCCTGCTTCCTTAATGCCTGCAATATTTTCCACTTCATGAGCCAGACGTATGGTGGTGGATGCCTCCATATTGCGACCGGTTCTGCCGGGAACATTGTATAAAATCACAGGTTTGGAAGAGGCTGCTGCAAGTGTTTTATAATGTTGAAAAATGCCTTCCTGGGAAGGTTTGCTATAATATGGAGAAGCGCTTAACACAGCCACAGCCTTATCAATGGGCAAGCTTTCAAATTCTTTGATCAATGCACGCGTATCATTACCACCGATACCCACTACCACAGGCACCCGGTTATTCACTTTTTCTATGGTATAATTAATAATATCGGCTTTTTCCTGCTTATCCAGCGTTGGCGTTTCCCCTGTTGTACCCAAAGACACCACATATTCCACACCACCATCAATAACGAAATCTATTACTTTACCCAAGGCATCAAAATCTATATTGAAATTGGATTGAAAAGGAGTAACCAAAGCAACACCCGTTCCTTTTAACTGCTTGCGAAGAGACATAATTGGTAGGCGATTTTTAAATTTTATTGATAAATATTTGTACTGATGATACTATTTTATTCGGCAACTTCATCCCAAAAACCCATTTTCCCGAACTTAGTAATGCGATCATTAATGCGTTGTTGCGGATCCATCGGTTTTAATTCCTCTAAGGTTTTAAGAATACTTGCTTTAAGAATTTTAGCCGCTTCAGCATAATCCCAATGAGCGCCGCCGATTGGTTCAGGAACAATTTCATCCACCAATCCAAAGCCTTTCATATCGGTAGCAGTTAGTTTTAACTGTTCTGCTGCAACTTCTTTTTTGTCCCAGCTGCGCCATAAAATAGTGCTGCAGCTTTCAGGAGAAATAACGGTGTACCAGGTATTCTCCATCATCAACACCCTGTCGCCCACACCAATGCCCAATGCGCCGCCGCTGGCGCCTTCGCCAATAATCACACAAATAACGGGTACTTTAAGGCGAATCATTTCATAAATATTACGTGCAATAGCTTCACCCTGTCCACGCTCTTCTGCTTCCAGGCCGGGATAAGCGCCCGGTGTATCTATTAAAGTTATAACAGGTTTATTAAATTTTTCAGCCAGTTTCATCAGGCGCAGTGCTTTGCGGTAGCCTTCCGGATTAGCCATACCAAAATTTCGTAACTGGCGCATTTTGGTATTGATACCTTTTTGCTGGCCGATAATCATTACGGTTTGGCCATCCAGGTCAGCAAAACCACCAACCATGGCTTTATCATCTTTTACATTCCTGTCGCCATGCAGTTCAACAAAGTTGGTGACACATTTTATCAATATACTTTAAGGTATAAGGCCTGTCGGGATGGCGGCTCAACTGCACCCGTTGCCAGGGAGTAAGATGCTGCAGTAATTTCTCTTCTTTTTTCAATGATAGAGTCCTCCAGTTGTTGCAATGGTAGGCGCATAATCTATCTTTGGATTTTTTTCTGCGAGTTTTTTTGTTTGATCAATCTGTTCGTACAGTTCCTTGATCGGTTGTTCAAAATCCAGAAATTGTCTATTCGGGTACTGAGGCATATTCAAATTTCTGTTGGGCGGTAAAATTACAGTTTGCAATAAATATACGGAAGCGATTATTGTTTAAGAATAGTAAAAATGAGTGCGAAACGGATTGAAAATGCGTAAAAAAGAAAGAAATTTTATTATAAAAGATTTGTTTGAAAAATAAATCCCTTATCTTTGCCCTCCCGAAAACGGATAATTAGTGATTGATTATCTGCAAAAAGGATCGGTAGTTCAGTTGGTTAGAATGCCGCCCTGTCACGGCGGAGGTCGCGGGTTCGAGTCCCGTCCGGTCCGCCTCACGGTACAAGTCGATAAAATTGTCGCTTGTACCGTTTTTTTTGCTCTGTAATTCATTGTTTATCAGGTAAATAAGCCCTAACAGCTTCACTAATTCTTTTGGTTCGATAATCAATTTTATTAAAAGTTAGATTTTCTGGAAATATCGAACCAACAGCTTGTCAATAGTTTCTTGTGTAGGATTTTTCAGGTTATTTGTTTCACTGAAAAAGTCTTCCAGTTCGCCTGCCTGGTTCACTGCATAAACCAATTTTACGGACTCAGAAATTTATAGCCACTAATTCGGAATATTCGAAAAATTGTATCTCCTTCGTCTAATTCGCTTGTTTGTTTTCCGTACACGAACCGGCATTTGCTTTCGATGATTTTTTTGCTTTATAGGAACTGCTGTTTTTGCATTACACAACCATGAAGGGATTTAAGCAGTGGCGGCTTTAACAATTTTTCAGATTATCCCGGCACTACCACCTAATTCCGATTTGTTGCTTAAATTTAGCGCTTCTGTCGCTATTGCTAGGGTCCAGTGTTAGCGGTGGAAAAAATTTTTCACCCCATCTAAGCACATGAATAAGGAAAATCTGAACCCGGGTATTTTAAAAACGAAACAGCATTTTGAGATTCTTGATGGATTAAGAGGTATTGCAGCGCTGGCTGTTGTCATTTTCCACTTTATGGAATGGGTTTTTCCCGATTCCAGCAAAAACTTTATTGGTCATGGTTTTTTAGCCGTTGATTTCTTCTTCTGTTTATCCGGATTTGTAATAGGATATGCTTATGATAACCGTATCGGGAAAATGGGAGTAGGAGAGTTTTTCAAGTCGAGGCTGATAAGATTGCACCCTTTAGTGGTTTTGGGTTCTGTATTGGGATTATTGGGCTTTTTTTTGGATCCTTTTGCATCACCCATAGCTTACGACGCAGGCAAACTTGTTTTGCTGTTTATTTGCTCGCTTTTTCTTATTCCGCTTCCCGTGATGGAAGAGCGTGCTTTTAACCTCTTTGCCTTCAATGCTCCATCCTGGTCACTTTTTTGGGAATATGTTGCCAATATTTTTTATGCTTTCGTTCTTTATAAGGTAGGCCGTCGCTCCCTGGCAGCATTGACTATCCTGGCTGCTGCAGGCATTTGCATCGTTAGTTACCGGGCAGGAAACCTGCTGGGCGGATGGTCAAAAGATAACTTCTTAGACGGTGGTGCCCGTGTTGCTTACTCCTTTTTAGCGGGCCTCTTTCTTTACCGTTCCAATTGGATCATTAAAAACAAGATTGGGTTTACAGGCCTGGCCATTTTGTTGTTTTTAGCCTTTATCATGCCCGGGTCTAAGTGGAACTGGCTGACGGAGGCACTGGTTGTACTCTTCTATTTTCCACTGCTGGTTTCTCTCGGAGCCGGCTCAAGCCTGTCGCCTCAATGGAAAAAGGTTTGCCGGTTTTCCGGCAACATATCCTATCCGCTTTACATGACGCATTATGCAGCCATATGGGTCTTTGGAAATTATTATACAAATAAAAAGCCGCCGGCAGGTGAGCTACCTTATATCATTATACCGGGCGTCATTTTCACTGGTTGTTATTGCTTATTTCGTAATGAGGTTCTATGATATACCGGTCAGGAGATACCTAACCAAAAAAAGGCAGCAAGGACAAAAGCATCCGCATTATCAACCTTGACGAAACTGACTAACGTTTCACAAATGATTGAAATTGAATTTAAAATTCATTAATCTTTATGTGAAACTTGTGAATAGGCTTCTCAAACAAAAACTCTGAACAGTAAGCCCGGCTTCGTTCAACCAAGATTTCATTGCTTGCCGTTGGGCGCAACGAAACCTGAGTATGAGACGGTTGCTTACCTCTCTTTTTCTTCGTTATATTTTGGGTCAAATTCCACAATCCATTCAATACCGTATTTGTCTCTAAAACAACCAAAATATGTACCCCAGGGACCATCACCAATAGGCCCTTCTATTTGTCCTCCTTCTGAAAGTCCATTAAATAATTTGTCTGCTTCTTCTTTACTTTCCGCAATGATTACAATTTTACTTCTGTTCTCATTTTCGTTTGTTTTTCCCATACTTTCGGGAACATCATTTGCCATCAACATATTAGTTTTACCGATAGGCAAAGCAATATGCATAATTTTATTTTCTTCCTTTTCCGCTACCGGGAATTCAGGGCTTGCAAGGTCTTTGAAACGAATAATTTTTGCAAACTCTCCACCAAATACTGATTTGTAAAAGGTAAACGCTTCTTCGGCATTTCCGTTGAAGTTAATGTGAGGATTGATTAATGGCATAGTTATTATAATTGATTTGTAAGTGTTCAAATGTACTACTTGACTACAAAATATATAAGGTGTCATCACGTCAAAAAAGAGGTTGATTGCGTCAAGAGTTATAAAGATATGTCACCATAAAGGGCTGGTGTTCCTTTGAAATTTCATAAGCTGTGTCAAAGCCGTAAGGATGGAAACGTGTCCTTTTCTGTAGTTGATGCGCTTGAAGAAATTGGATCACGGTGTATCCTTCTCCCGAAAAAAAACAGCCCTTCCAGGCCGCTCTGATCTTCTAAAACAACGCCCCGACAAACCCGTAATGCCCCAACAGACTACCGATTCCGATTCAACTAAGGTTTCGTTTCCTGCCCGTTGGACAAAATGAAGCCTTAGTTATTGTATGCAGACAAATTTTAGTCGTTTAGCCTATTTTCAATGTCCATTCGCTCATGTAAAACCCTGATAATTTCGATTTCATTTTGATTTTCTATAAATCTATAAAGAACCAAGTGAGATTTCACCTTTGAACAACGGTAGTGCTTCCTGACATGGCTAAAGTCTTTTCCGGATGTAGGATTGTCAGACAAGTATTCAATTTCGTCAAAAATCAAGTTCACATACCTATCAGCCTGCTCTAGTGACCAGTTTTCAAAAGTGTAAAGCCAAATATTCTCAATATCTTCAAATGCTTTGACACTAATTTTATACTTCATCACTTACATATTTGTCATGAAGCTTTTTAATAAATTTTTTACGGTCAGGTTTTTGAACAAATCCTGATTTTTCACCTTTAATAAGTTCTTTAACAAGTTCACCTTTTTGCTTTTCTTCTTGTTCAAAAAGACGTAGCGCAGCTCTTACAACTTCACTTGCAGAAGAGAAGCGTCCACTTTGAACCTGGTAATTAATGAATTTGTCAAAATAGTCGCCTAAAAGAATGGAAGTATTTTTAGCCATTGTCCTTGAGTTTACACCCAAAAATACCAATTCCTGGTATAAACTCCAAACTGAAAGTCTGCAATTGGTTGCCTAAGTTGAAGCATTGGCGATGGCAATAGCGCTATGTGTGACGGAATGAAAAACAGATATTGAAGTTAAACTAATGGTCTAAGAACTCATACCATGTTCATTGCTGTAGGGCTGCTTCTTATCATATTCCATATGATTACAGCAAGCTTTCTTGATGATTACAGCAAGCTTTCTTGCGGTGAAGCTTATCGCTGAAACGTGCCTTTTTCTGTAGTTGATGCAGTGGTGCAGTGGTGCAGTTAAGGTCATCTCCGCAAAAAAAATCTTCCGGCTATATCTCATCTTCTAAAACAACGCCCGCCATATCCATAATGCACAGGTTTAACCGGTTTCTTTCAACCAAGGTTTCCGGTTGGGCAAAAGGAATCTTAGTTATTGGCAGCTGCCTTTTTTGGTCCTTACAACATTAAAATTGACTTGATAAATTCACTGAAAATTCAAACTTTGATGTCACATCTTTTCCATCTTTTTTTCCGGGTATCCATTTGTATGACTTAACAAATTCCTCAATGATTTCTCTTAATTCTTTCCTTTCGTCTGTCGAGTAAGCTATTTCAGTAATCGAAGAATTCTTATCAATGGTGATGGTAATTTTGGTTTTTAGTTGATACAATCCATTGCCAACTTTTTCAAAATATCTTGTTTGTTCTTCTATATCCTTGATAAATTCATACAAAAAATAGTCGTTTCCTGTTACGCAAGATGGAGGACAGTCAAGTTTAGATATACTCTCTTTGCCATCTTCAATAACTTTATATTCTTTCATATCTGTGCCGCATAGTTTCGAATAAACAACCTTATTTTCTGTCCAGTTATAAATGTGAACTGTGTCGCCTTTATAGTTAAAGTAAGTCCATTCCCCTGTTTTAAGGTCATTGTCATAGTGCCCGATAGCCTTAGGTCCTTTATATTCCTTGCCATAATATTGTTCTACCCACAAACCTACTTTTCTGTTATTACTATAAGTCCCTTTTAAAAGTATTCTGCTCCCACTATAGGCTTTAATTTGATATTCACCTTGTTTAACTGTATCATTATTGGCTAAAACATAAAAAGTTGCCGTTCCTTCTTGTTGATTAACTTTTTTCTTTTTTGTTTTCAGATCTTGTCCATGCGAAATAATTGCCTGTGAAATGATTAGAAAAAAAATAAGTGTTTTTCTCATATTTAGTGTGTGGTTGTCTGTGTTAAAGTTTCACAAATTATTGAAATTTAAGTTTTAATTCATTACAGCACTGCAAAAAAAAATTTCTAAAATTACTTACCTGTAAAAAGGAATTGTAATAGTTGGCATTAGGAAAGGAAATATGCTTTCACTTATTTGCAAAAACACATACGTTGTGGAAACAACTAAAGCTCCTCTCACAATAGCAAAAGATACATTGTCAGCATTGAATTCAACTATTTCTTTTCGGTTATTTAAAAAAATGAAAGAGAATAGTTTTGCTATGTACAGCGATATGAGAAGAATAATAATTCCTGTGACTGAAATTGCACTGCCCGTTTTTATTGACTGAAGTATTATTTGAGCCGGTTGGATTTTTAAAATATTGTCAAAGGATATAGCAATGGAATGGACTACTTTTTGAAAAATGAATCCAGATGAGATGATTAAAGAGGCCAAATAAATGGCTTCGCTAACATTAATCGCTTCGTTGGTTTTTCGTTTGCCGAAAACAAGTTGCTTAATTATATAAAAAACAACGCCAAGTAATAGCAACGACCAAATGAACAATAGAAGGTATTTTGTCATATTCATATCTATGGTTTAGTAATTAATGAGATTCGCCAGTTGTTGAAATCTGATATTGCCTCAGGCAGTAAACCCGCTCTAATGTTTGGAGAAGTTGTTTCCCAAACTACATATTGCTTACCATTTGCGTTAAATGACTTTCCAGCAAAAGGTAAATTAACTGCCAAAATGGAATGAGCATATACTTCACTGCTCAATAACGCAACATCATATCCATAATGTGAAAGCATGCTATACAGTAGTAAAGTCCTTGTATCACAATCACCTTTCATTGTTCCCATAAATTCAACAGGCGAGTTAATGCCAAACCTTTGATAGCCTTCACATTCACCTTGATTGTTGAGCAGGTACGATTTGGTAAAATAATCATTGTATAAATTAGCATCACAAGCATTATCAACTATAATTGCATAAGGTATATCCTGCACGAATGATACAATGGCTTCAGCAAACTGCGTGGAGGATAAATTATTACTCATTCTGATGCTGTCTAATAGTATATAGACACCATATAGCTTACTTGAATCTTGATTTTTCAAATCAAAAAGCAACTTATCATAGGCAAACAATGAATTGTTGCTAAGTGATAAATTCCTTTTAAAATAATTGCTCTGTTTAAAATCACTCATCCTGATACAAATATCTCCTTCGTATTGATTGCCGTCATAATCTTTCCATATGCGATGATGAACAATCAAAGAATCTGCTTTATCCAATTTATTCTCTACTATTGTCTTTCTCTCTTTTTCTTCGTCTTTAGCAAAAGACTTTAGTGCGGCAGGCTTTTGATCTTGCAAAGCAGATACAAACCATAAAATACCAAACAAAAGAAACAAAATGCCAGCTATTCTGAAAAGCCATTTGAATATGTCAGAGAAATAAGCGATTAACAATCCAATACCGGCAATAATTATAAGCGCAATTATTCCTCGTGGTCCAATTGCAATTAGAAATAACATTCCCCATATCAAGCCTAATAGTTGCCCTATGCTACTAAGACAACTACCGGTTTCTTTTCTGCCAATAAACTTTGGGTTGCCCCAATAGGTAGTTTTTCTATCGCTGTACCAAAATTCTTCCCAACTGTAACTGCCTTCAGTCTTTGTCTTGCCTGTCTTTTCAAATGTTTTATAAACTGATGGAACCTGTTCTGGAATTTGCCTTGGATTATTTGCCATTTCCGCAGGTTCAATCTTAATTTTTGCTTCATGTTGTTCTGCAAATTCTTCTAAAATATACCCGGTAATATCAGCTTCAACAGTGCCAAAAATCTCATTGTCTTCTTCTTGGTGTAGTGCCCTGTGTTTATTGAAGTCAATGTTGGCAAGTTTTACATCACATAAGTTTATTCGAAAATATCCAGATATGCCATTATAAGAAATTTTGCATGGCAAGGGAGAAGGCTGAATATTTCCCGG
Organism: uncultured Chitinophagaceae bacterium; assembly: GCA_963695165.1. Classification (GTDB taxonomy): domain Bacteria; phylum Bacteroidota; class Bacteroidia; order Chitinophagales; family Chitinophagaceae; genus CAVOGF01. The sequence goes on along the minus strand of CAVOGF010000006.1, from coordinate 4,514 downwards.
AAAAATTTCTTTCAATTTAAATTCTGGAAAATCTCCTTCATTATTTTTTTTAAAAACTGAATCTTTTATCTCAGCATCATAAAGAGTAAAATCAAAGTATTTTTCTTTTACAAATCCTTCCGCATCTTTTACATAATCTAATTCACCATAAAACTTCGCAATGAGCTTGCCTTTGATAAATGTTTTTCGGCGAAAGAGCTTAGTATGAATCACGGTTTGCCATTGCTCAGTGCCTTCTTCTCCAGTAGACGGTGTATCCGGCTTCTTTACAGGGGCGGGGGCAGTACTTACCACAGTTTCTTTTTTTCTAAATAGAAAAAATAGAATGGCAAGTATAATGAGTATAATAATGACAATCTTCATTTAACAGAAACAGTTTCTCCTATCAGTTGCTTGTTTAATTCTGAGTCCTCGGCATTTTTGTATAGCTCGCTTAAAAAAATATCTTGATTTTGGTATTGATATTTTTTATCCTTCTTAGTTGTGTTAAATGGAGGGTCAATGCAAGATTCATAAAAAGAAACATTATTAATATTGAACTTCTCTTTAAAAACAGTCGAGTAAACCTTTTTAAAGTTCTTGTATTCTTCCCTGACGATTTTTTCTTCCAATTCCTTCTTTATCTCATAAAAATTACTTGTGTTTCGGATTCGATATTTTAAAATAATTGGAATAATAAACGCCAAGACTACAACACCTGTCATACCCCACGCTAACGGGAAGTTGCTATTGATGATTTGAATTTTTCGAATGTAAAAATTGCTTGCAGAAAGAACTGTATCTAAATTTTTATACTGCTTGCTTTTTTCTGAAATGACCGATAGCAGTTTTTGATAGGTTTCGTTCAATGCTCTTTCAATTACTGCATTTTGGGAAACAATTGGTTTAAAATTTAAAATAAACAATGAATCATTCGTAATCTCACTTTCCACTAAAAGGGCTAATTCGTTATAGAGCGAATCCGTTTTTTGTTTTTTATTGATTAACCACTTGCTTTTTGATTTTGCAATCTCTTTCTGCATCTCTGATGCGAGAATTAAAAAATCTTCATCTTCCTGAATTTTCTCAAAAATATCTTTCCCGGCATTAGCAACTAAAAATGAATCAGATTTTCCAACTGTAACAAAATCCAGGCTTCGGGTCAATTCGTCTTTAAGTTTCACTTCCTGAACAATCAGGATACTGTCTGCTTGAATGAGAAAGGTGTTTTTGTACTGTTGCTTATAGTTATCTAAATCCTTTTGAGCAACTGATGAAAATGTGGTTATAAGCCAGGGTTGAGCAATAATAACAGCTATCAGTACCACAAAGGCGATTCTAAATCCGACTGAAACGCTCGAAAGGAATTTGCTTTCTTCAGTTTCTTTTATTTTAATTCCCTTTATTGTTCGCTCTTTCCCTTTCAATATTCTTGGCGTGATTGTATAAAGCAAAAGCAAATAAATATTTGCTATCATGAGCCCCCACACAATACCAATAGGAATCGCTAAAAATAAATTTTCATTGAAAAGCTGATAGATAAAATGCGCACTACTATAAAACGACACAATAAAAATCATCAACACAAAGCATCCAATAAATGCAAAAGTGATTTTTACAGTTCCCTTTGTTTTTCCATTGAAAATGATTTGAGCATCTTCTCCTGAAAGGGATATTAGCCAGTCTTTAAAGGAGTATCTTTTACGCTTGTAGCTCACCATTTACGTGCTGTTTTATATAGGCTTCAGGGGTTTCATCTATTTTCAACTTTTGCTCTTCTACATATTGTTTTATGGCATGGTCAATTAATTCCTTTTGTGCCTCAGTTGATTTTATTTTTTCATAAATCAGTCTCTCTGCAAGATGGTTAATTACCAAATGCCTTTCCTGCCCTTGCTTATCTTTATAATAATCGTATCTAACCTCAATTCCATTTTCTGCTTTAATTAACTCTTTCACATTATCTTCTAAATAATCATAAGGCGTTTTTACAAGCATTAGCTTGAAGAATATAGGAGTTAATTCGATAGCCATAAAAAGAAGAGTAATAAAAAGTGAGATTACCCAACCTGCAATTTCATGCGCAAGTTTGATGCGTTCCAAAAGACCATCTAAACCATTTGCAACCTTTACGTTTTTCGAAAGGGCTAATTCTTTTTCATCTAAAATCTGCTTTCGCTTCTTATCTGCATCTTTTATTTTGTCTCCATTAATTTGATCGAATCTGCCTAATTCAGTTTTAAGGGCATCAATTTGTGATTGTATAGCTTTGGTTAAATTTCCATTTCCAGGAGGAATCCCTTCAACCCTTCCCATCAAATTATCTTGCATATTTACCTCTGCTGTTTTTATTCGTTCAATTATATCATGCCTTTGTTTGCCAAGCTCACCCAAATCATTTTCAACAACCTTCAAACGTTCTTCAAAGTTTGCAGTAGTCCGTTTTTCATATTCTTTTTGCAGCTTTAATTGCTCCTCATAAAGTTTGGCATCAATTTCAGTTTTGAACATTCTTATTTCCACAGGTTTTGAAATGGTAAGCGCTATAATTGCCCCCATAATTAGGCGGGGAATAGCGCCTTTAAATTCATCCCAGGTAATTGCTTCTGTTCCATCGCCTTTTCCCGTACTTGTCACAATAAAGCGGTCAATATTGAAAATCATTAATCCCCACATACATCCAAATAGAACAGATATTATTGCTGTGAAAGGACTAAAAGTTTGGTCAATAGCAGAACCCCGTGCTTCGAAAATTGTATAAAAGGCATAACCACCCGCTAATCCCGCCATAATCCCAGTAGCTGCCACCACACCGCCGAGACACATATATTTCATCTGGTCGGCATAAGTAGCTCTTTCTAAAATGTAGCGGTCGCCACCAGCAGCTTTCCAAAGCAAACGCATTATTTTCCCCGATTTGGGTGTGTTGTAATATTCTCTATGCATGGTAGTTTTCTTTTTTGAAGGTTGGTATTTGAATATGAGCAATTGAAATTTTAGTTGCTAAAGCTTTGGTTAAGCTTGGATTTAAAAGTACTGGCTGAAAACTCAAAGGAGCAAGTTTGTTTATTGATGCATTAACTCCCTTCTGCTTAAACTTTGTATTTGAAATTGTAGGAGCTTGCAAATTTTTGCTTTCTAATGTTGCAGTAGGAACTATGAGAAACTCTTCTTCATATCTTCCGAATAGTCCAACAATTTTAATTTTTACAGGAGTCCGAAGCTTGTTGTAATGCAGCAAAACACCTTTCGGGCTTACTGATAATATTTCATTATTGATTTTGACCCAGAGAAAATTTTTAAGCTGCCATTTGATAAGAAGCAGTCCGTTAGAAAGGAGGAAAGATTCGTTAACTTGTAAAATATCAACGGAAAGAAGCTTTCGCCATTTTAGTAAAATTCGAACAGCCCGGAAAAAAACTGTAAAGACAATACTTGAATGGTTTATGAGTTTTCTTAGTGTATCAGAAAATAATATTAGATTCTCAATTCTCAATTTTTAATTAGTTTTGGTTTTGGAATGTGCGTCGGCTTGCAGCTCTTTTTAGCTTACTAAAGCGTTGGCATGGTCTACCAAACAAATCTATAGTTTACTCTGAGTTGTGCAATGGCATTATGACCAAGATTCACAAATTAGCGATTTAAAAAATTGGATAGTGGTGTCTTTCCTCCCGAAAAAACAGCCCTTTTCGGCTACTCTTATTTTCTAAACGACGCCCCGACAAACCCATACTGCATCAATTGCTTACCGGTTTCGTTCAACAAGGGTTTCATTTCTTGCCCGTTGGGCAAAACGAAACCTTAGTTATTGTGTGCTTGCAGTTTCCGTCAACCACTAAGTTCTCCATTTTTCCAATAGTCCTCCGCAATGGCAAGTTTCGATAAAACAGCTTTGCAAACTTTTTTATAAATGTCGCCAAAACCAAATAAATATTTTTTGTCATAGCGAAACCAGTCGTCAGTCGAGCTATTAGGTGTGTCCATATTTGATTGAATTCTTTTTCTATTGAAAAGGTCTTGTGCAGTTAATTTATTCGGTTCTATTTTTTTCCCCCACGTAGTTGTAAACCTGTTGGGTTTACAGTTTGTAATTTCAACTACAAAGCCGCCACCGTGTCTGTCAAATTGTAAAGTCGATAAATTTATCCTGTCAGTTGTTAGTCGCCTAAAATGTGGGAATGAACCTTTAAAGCCTTTTTGTCGAAGTACAGGAATAACAATGTCTGAAAGATTTTTAACCATTTCTTTTCTTGCAGAGTTTTCCATTTGTCTTGTCGATATGTTTTGTCCTTGAAAAATGTGTCCAACCTTTTTGTTATGAGGACGCTGTCAGTTCTGCTTGCACACAACAATTGTATTTATATATAAGGCGCACAAATTAAATTTTCCTTCGCATTGATATCAATACTATTCAATTCGCTTTTTAAATCGTCGAGTGCGCCAATGATAATTAAATATTTTTATCGTGTCTCGTCCGTAGCCTAAACTGTCTAACGTACTTATTATATTGATCACTATATGCTTTCCCTCGATGT
>CAVOGF010000005.1:0-14030 GCA_963695165.1 uncultured Chitinophagaceae bacterium | reverse complement strand
TGCAATTACCAAAAATATTATGTTATCCGCTGAAATAGCAAATATTGCAGGTGGCCTTGTTTGCGAAGAAGTGGGAACTGTAGCTATCAATCCGGATAAATTATTGCAGGAATGCGAACAACTGCTGCCAAGTAAAAAAGTATATTAAAATAATTTGGTTTTAAATTGTTCCGGGCTGGGCTTCCATGCCTGAGGTTTAAATGTTGATTTACCCGGATGAAATTCCGGGCTAAATCAACATTAGTTTATACGTTTTGAGTATAGGAATTTCGACTTTTTATTTCCCGCAAAACATTTATAACACTTCCCATTACCCTTTTCCTGTATTATCATTAATTATTCACTGGGATTTGCACAGGGCAAAATCTTTTCCGCATGCTTATGCAATAAAATTCTCTTTTATCTGCTGCTTTTTAATGAAATCCATCCTCTTTTTTTATTTATTATTCATATTTCCTTCATTATTAAAATATTAATTCAGCCTGTTTTTACAGATTGCTTTTTAATGATTGTTCAAACAATTTCTTCTTTTCTTGAAGAATGTCTAATAAAAGGTTAAAAATCTTCAAAGTTCTCAGTAGTCAAAAGATTTAATTTAGCAGTCGGGAAAACACAATATAATATGGCTGATATCACGATGGTGATTCATGGTGGGGCAGGAACAATTTTAAAGCAGGATATCACACCTGAAGTGGAATTGGCTTACATAAATTCACTGGAAGCTGCATTAAAAGCGGGCTTTGCCGTATTGGAAGAAGGTGGTTCCGCTGTCAATGCTATTAAAGCCGCGGTTGTAATGCTGGAAGATAATATCTTATTTAATGCAGGTCGCGGATCTGTATTTACAAATAAGGGTTTGCAGGAGATGGATGCTGCAATCATGAATGGTAAAACACTGGATGCAGGAGCCGTGGCTGGCGTCCGGAATGTCCGCAATCCTATTGAACTTGCCATTGAGGTAATGCGAAACAGCAATCATGTTTTTTTAAGTGGAAAAGGCGCAAATGATTTTGCTATAAAACAAGGAATAAAACTGGAACCGGATGAATACTTTTTTTCCCAGTTCAGATATGATCAGTGGAAAGTGATCCGCGACTCAGATACCTATTCACTCGATCATACGCATCAGCATCTGGAAGAAATGATGAAAAATAAAAAATTTGGAACCGTTGGCGCTGTGGCTTTCGATAGTCAGGGCAATATTGCCGCCGCTACTTCTACCGGTGGGATGACCAATAAGAAGTTTGGCCGCATTGGTGACAGCCCGTTGATTGGTTGCGGAACTTATGCAAACAATCGTACCTGCGCCATTAGTTGCACTGGCCATGGGGAAATGTTTATTAAATCAGTTGCAGCTTATGATGTCAGTTGTTTGATGGAATACAAAGGGCTTTCGCTTCAGGAGGCGATGGATATTGTAGTGTATGACAAACTTGTAAAAATCGGCGGCGAAGGCGGAATGATTGGTGTTGACGCCAAAGGCAATGCTGCCGTGGCTTTTAATAGCGCTGGTATGTATCGCGCGCTTCAAAGCAACAAAGGTTTATTTGAAGTGGCGATTTATAAATAATATTTGCTCATGAGAAAGAGTAGTTCCGTACTGTTTTCAGTCGGAACTTTTTGTTTTTAGGTTTGAGGTTTGAGGTATGAGGTTGAGCGATCAGCAATCAGCGATCAGCTATGAGCAATCAGCTATGAAATTTTAGAAAGCCTTGAAAGGGCGGATTTAAAATCTTTTCACAATCATTAAATGTCCATTGCCTTGCCGACAGCCATTCTGAAATTTAGATAATCTGCTTTCCAGGTTCCTCTTTAAGGGCGGGGGCGTATATTTCTGGATAAGTTTTTACCAATGCTTCCATTTCCCTTATGCTATTAATTATCTTTACACCATAAAAAAGATAACATGCTGAAAGTTGGTGTATTCGGTGTAGGCCATTTGGGAAAATTTCATTTAAATAACTGGCTTGAAATTGAAGGTATTGAAATAGCCGGTTTTTATGATCCGGACAATGCCACTGCATACCAGGTAGCTGAAAAATATAAGCTCAAAAGATTTTTGGATGAAGAGGAATTGCTGGATGCAATAGATGTGGCGGATATTGTGGCTCCCACTCCTTTTCATTTTAAGATATGCAAGGCGGCCATCCGGAAAGGTAAGCATGTGTTTATTGAAAAGCCTTTGGCCAATACGATCGAAGAAGGAAGACTGTTGGTGGAAATGACAAAGGAAGCAAATGTAAAAGTACAGGTAGGGCATGTGGAAAGATTTAATCCCGCTTACCTGGCCGTGAAAGATATGGATCTCAATCCAATGTTTATTGAAGTGCACAGGCTGGCACAATTCAATCCGCGCGGTACAGAAGTAAGTGTCATTCTCGATTTAATGATCCATGATATTGATATCATTTTAAGCCTGGTAAAAAGTGATGTAAAACATATCTCTGCCAGCGGCGTGGCCGTGATGACGGATACGCCTGATATTGCCAATGTGCGCATTGAATTCAATAATGGTTGTGTGGCTAATTTAACGAGTAGCCGCATCAGCATGAAGAAGATGCGAAAAATGCGTTTGTTTCAAAAAGATGCTTATATTGGAATAGATTTCCTGGAAAAAAAATCTGAAATCATAAAACTAAAACAACCGGGTGATAAAAATGTTTTTTCATTTGATCTGGAAACACCGCATGGAAAAAAAACAATTGCAATCACCAATCCTGAAATAAAAGCTGTAAACGCAATTAAATTGGAGTTGGAATCCTTTGTGGAAGCTATCCGGAAAAACAAGCCGACAGTAGTAAGTGAAATTGATGGATATCTTGCAATGGAGGTAGCACACCGGATTTTGGCGAAAATCAGTAGTACCAGTATTTTGGTTTGATGAAAGTCATATATGCAACTGCTTAAACCTCCCATACCTGTTTATTTTTATGGGCTGTCAGATTATATATTATCTGCTACAGTTTGGGCGGTTATCTCTTTATTGCGTCTGATTTTTTTATCCGCAGATATTGTAACCCCGGTTGCCTTGCTGGATGATCCCATGTTTTTTGCAAAAGCATTTTTCCTGGTGCCTGCTGGTTGGATTGGTTTATATATGCTCATGGGATCATATAAAGATTCCTTGTATGAAAGGTCGAGATTGAATGAGCTCATCGCTTGCTTTGTTGCAACTTTCATCGGGTGCATCTTTATATTTTTCCTTGTATTTTTAAATGATACAAGAACTGATTTTCTATATTTCTATAAAATACTTTTTAGCTATTGGATACTTCAGTCACTCGTGATATATAGCGGAAGGTTCATCCTGCTTTTCAGAGTAAAAAAACACTTATCGGAAGGCAAATATTTTTTCAAAACGCTTTTTGTCGGAAACAATAAACAGGCCCGAAAAATGTATTTTGAAATCAACAGGGATTTTAAAGTGTTGGGCTATAAGCCAATCGGATTTTGCTGTGCGGAATCTTTTTCAAAAAACGGGCTTTCTTCCTTTATTCCGAGACTGGGAGATTTATCGGTTTTGGATGCTTTAATAAGGGAATACCAGGTGCAAAAAGTGATTGTTGCCCTGGATAAATCTGAATTAAAAAATATTCCCGGAATCATCAAAACGCTCAATGACCAGGATGTTGTGGTAAAAATAATTCACGAAAACTTTGACATCCGTTCCGGTGCGGTAAAATTGGAAAATGTATTGGGCCCTTCATTGATTGACATTACCACCAGTTTGATGCCCGCCTGGCAGGAAAATATTAAGACTGCCATTGATATTGTTTTTTCATTTCTGGGCCTTGTTTTATTGAGTCCTCTGTTGCTTTTTGTGGCTGTTTATACTAGGTTTTCATCCGCCGGCCCGGTAATTTATTCGCAGGAAAGAATCGGATATAAAGGCAAGCCATTTATTATTTACAAATTCAGATCCATGTATGCAGATGCTGAAAAAAATGGTATCGCGCTTTCTTCAGATAATGATCCACGGATTACTGAATGGGGAAAATTTATGCGGAAATGGCGACTCGATGAACTTCCGCAATTGTGGAATATCCTTAAAGGCGATATGAGCCTTGTAGGGCCAAGGCCGGAAAGAAGATTTTATGTGGATCAGTTAACGGAATTGAACCCTTACTATTCCTGTTTGCTGAAGGTAAAACCTGGTTTAACATCCTGGGGAATGATCCGTTACGGATATGCATCCTCCATAGAACAAATGCTGGAGCGTATGCGCTATGATTTGCTGTATGTGGAAAATACTTCGCTTTTGCTGGACCTGAAAATTATGATTCATACGCTGCATATCATTGTAAGCGGAAAGGGCAAATAAAAGAATGAGGTGCAAGCCTGTACAGGATTTTTTATTTATAGAAATTGAACTTTTAATCCGGATAAATGCCAGCCAACTCTTTTGATATCATTCCATCTTATCAAATTGATAAATTGAAATGGGATAACTGTATCAGAAACTGCCGACACGGATTGATATATGCCAGTTCTGTTTATCTGGATCATATGGCCGATAACTGGCATGGTATGGTATGGAATGATTATGCCGTTGTTATGCCTGTTCCCTGGCGAAAAAAGTTTACCATCCGTTATTGCTATGATGTTCCTTTTGTTCAGCAATTGGGATGGTTTGGAGAAGCTTTGCCGGAAACCGTTGAAGTACTATTGAAACGTTTATTCCGTTTCGTGCAATATGGTGATTATAATTTCAATTTTGATAATTGTGTTTATACTTCTGAAAAACCGGTCAATTATATGCTTCATTTAAAAGGAGCAGGTAATGATGAAGCTTTTTTTACCAAACCGTTTTTTAAAAAATTGCAACTTGCCACCAGGCTTAACCTCTTATATAAAACCGCGTCTCCAGGCGAAGCAATTCAGCTTTTCCGGGAAAATTATCATTCGCGCATGAAAAATGTTTCTGAGCAGGATTATAAAAATTTTTTGGAGCTAGCCAGGTTTTTTGAAATAAACGGTCAGTGTATTGCAAGAAAGATTGAAACCAATGAAGGTGAAGTTGTATCAACAATACTTCTTTTCAAAGACCAGCGCCGTTTGTATAATTTGATGAATACAACAAATGAAGCGGGACGTTCGATGAAAGCCAATTACCTGTTGTTTTATCAGCTGTTTGCGGAGTTTGGAAACAGCGGTCTTATTTTTGATTTTGAAGGATCTGATATACCCGGGGTAAAAATGTTTTATCAAAAATTCAATGTGATAAATCAACCTTATTCCCGGCTTCATTTCAACTGTTTACCCCGGCCATTAAAATGGTTTAAAAAATGATCTTTCAAAACTTTTTTGGCAATGATCAAATCCGGTGGGCGGGTTATTTTAATGTTCCCGGTTTCACCTTCTATCAGATGTACCTGGCTTCCATAATAAGCTTCCACTACGGTTGCTTCATCGGTAAATGCAGGATCATAATCCTGCCCATATGCAGGCAATAGTATATTGCTTAAAAAAGTTTGCGGAGTTTGAATGATCCGGATATTGTTCCGGTCCGCTGAATAATGTTTTTCCCCCTCCACAATCCGGATACTGTCAGTAGCTGTTATTGCAGGTATCGCACTGCCTTTGATCAAAGCCTGTTCGCTACAACGGCGTATTAATTCCGGGCTTACCAAACACCGCACCGCATCATGAACAAATACAATCGCATCTTTTTTTACCAGCTTCAAACCATTTTGCACCGAATGGAAACGGGTTGAGCCACCGCTGACGAAATGTATTTTTTTATTGTCTGCAAATTCATTTAATATTTTTTTTGCCTGGTCCATTCTTTCTTCAGGCAAAACCAATATGATATTAATGTCGGGATAAGCATGTAAAAATGCCTGTATGGTGTACCAGATAACCGGTTTGCGGTGCAGCATTAAAAATTGTTTTGGAGTAGCGCTGCCCATTCTTTGTCCACTGCCCGCGCCAACAATAACGGCGTATCTTTTCATTCCTGCTTCATTTATACAAATCACTTAATCCAATCATTTTTTCAGCCATCCGTTTGCGGCCATCCAGTTTTCACAACGTTCCATCCAGAGATCTTTTGATTTGGGTAAATACATCCCAAAACCATGACCGCCGTTTTGATAAATATGTAATTCGGCCGGAACCTTGTTTTGCAATAATGCAAGATAATAAGCAATACTGTTTTGCGGTTTTACGCCCCCATCATCACTCGCATGCACAATAAATGCGGGCGGCGTTTGCGCAGTTACCTTTAATTCATTTGAATATTCATCTTTCTTTTTCTGCGTCGGATTTTCGCCGATAAGATTGTTGCGCGATCCCATATGAGTAAGATCATCCTGGAAACTGATGACCGGGTAAATCAATATCTGAAAATCGGGCCGCAGGTTTTCATTTTGCGCATTGGGCAAAACCGGCTGAGCATAATGCGTTGCAGCGCTTGCAGCCAGGTGTCCACCGGCAGAAAAACCCATAATGCCAATCCTTTGAATGCCCCATTCAGCGGCATGTTTTCTAACGATGGATATTGCCTGTTGCGCATCCTGTAAGGGACCAATCTCTTTTGAAACCATTGTAAGGTCATCCGGAATCCGGTATTTTAAAACAAATGCGGCAATGCCCATTTCATTGAACTTTTTTGCTACATCCATTCCCTCATGGGAAATCGCATTGATCTTGTAACCGCCACCAGGACAAATAATGATTGCAGTACCATTGGCCTTATCTTTTGGCGGAAAAAACAGCGTAAGATCAGGAATTGAGATTTGGCCGATGATCTTAATGCCATCCTTCCTCACTTCAGTTGTTTCTTCATTTTTCGATGGCTTGCTATTGGGTATTTCCTTTGGATAAAGCGGAATTACAGTTTGGGAAGATGCTACCATTGAAAATGCATTAAAAGAAATCACAAGCAAAAATAAATATCTCATTGTATGGTTTTGAAAATGCATAAAAAGGATTTAAAAATACGTTTATTAAACCATCAATGGTTAAGAGTGTGTTCTTTTTATTTAACTACCTGTGAGGTCTTCCCGGCAACTTACCAACCAGTCAGGATTTTATCAGACCTCACAGGTATTAAAGATCTGAAACTTCATACCTGTGAGGTCGGGAAACATGCTCATTATCTTCGGCTATGCTCAGAAGACCTCACAGGTATTAAAGGGACAGGTTTTTCTTACATTCTTTCCGGAACCTTAATGCCCAGCAATCCCATTCCTTTTTTTATTACTTCTGCAGTCAATTCGGAAATTTGCAAACGAAGCAATTTTTTTTCTTCAGTTTCTGCATTACCAATAGAGTGTTCGGTATAAAATGAGTTGAAAATTTTGGCGAGATTGAAAATGTAAATCGCCAGTTTCGAAGGATCATGTTCTGCTGCCGCGTCTGTTATTACCGTTGGATATTGCTCCAGGTGTTTAATAACTGATTTCTCAAGTGGCAATAAATAATGGTTATCTCTTACCTGCCCGTTTTTTTCTGAATCATCTTCCCCAAATTTTCTTAAAATACTTTTTATGCGGGCATGCGTGTATTGAATAAATGGTCCGGTAAAGCCATGCATGTCTATGCTTTCCTCCGGGTTGAAAATCATTTTTCTTTTAGGATCCACACGCAGCAGGAAAAATTTCAATGCGCCGAGGCCAAGTGTTTCATACAATTCTTTTAATTCTTCGGAGGCAAAATCCTGCACTTTACCTAATTCTTCCGTTTTTTGTTCTGCGATATTCACCATTTGTTCTACCAGGTCATCCGCATCTACAACAGTACCTTCCCGGCTTTTCATTCTTCCGGTAGGAAGTTCCACCATTCCATAACTCAAATGATGAATTCCTTCGGCTGAAGGCATGTTTAATTTCTCACAAATGAGTTTTAAAACCTTCATGTGATAGTTTTGTTCATCGCCGATTACATAAATACTTTGATCGCAATGGTATTCTTTGTATTTATTTTCCACCAGCCCGATATCCTGTGTAATGTACACGGAAGTGCCATCCTTTCTCCGTACCAGTTTTTCATCCAGTCCATCAGCGGTCAAATCAATCCAGACACTGCCGTCTTCTTTTTGAAAAAAAACATTTTTTTCCAGGCCCTTTTCTACAATGTTTTTGCCCAATAAATAAGTCTGGCTTTCAAAATAAATTTTATCAAAGCTGGTTCCTATTTTTTTATAGGTTTCCTCAAAACCGGCATATACCCAGTTATTCATTTTCTTCCATAAAGCCCTTACTTCAGCATCACCTTCTTCCCAAAGCAAAAGCATTTCCTGTGTAGCCTTCATAATGGGCGCTTCTTTTTCGGCAAGTTCCTTATCCATGCCACCGGCTATCAGCGCGTCCACTTCTTTTTTATACGCATCATTGAATTTTACATAATAGTCTCCCACAAAATGATCGCCTTTCATTCCTGTACTTTCAGGGGTGGCGCCATCTGCAAAAAGTTTCCATGCGATCATGCTTTTGCAGATATGAATGCCGCGGTCGTTTACCAGGCAGGTTTTTATAACTTTATATCCATCCGCTTCCAAAATTTCAGCAATACTCCAGCCCAGGAAATTATTGCGCAGATGTCCCAAATGCAGTGGTTTATTGGTGTTGGGCGATGAATATTCAACCATCACTTTTATTTCCCTGCTTTCATTTTTGCCATAGGAGGGGAGATTGAAGTTTTGCTTTATAAAATTATTCCAATAAACATCTGAAACGGATAAATTTAAAAACCCTTTAATCACATTATAGGACTTAATGCTGGAAGGATAATTTTCTATAAGATAATCCCCGATTTCCTGCCCGATTATATCCGGGGATTTCCGGATAGATTTCACCAGCGCAAACAATACCACCGTATAATCACCTTCAAATTCGGGTTTGGTTTCGTTTACCAATATAGCGGAAGGTTCCAGTTGAATATCATATAAATGGTCAAGGGCGAAACTGGTAGCCGTTTTTATTTGCTGCGCAATACTCATTATTTCATATTTAAAGTGGTCAAAAATAATCAGAGTCTGTATATAAAATGTTTGCCCGTGAAAATTTAGTATAGTTTCCCCGCCAATTTCGCAGATTTTCGTGGATGAATTGTAAAAATGTCTGCTTTGATCCGCGCAACCAGCGGTAACTTTTTTTCTATTTTCCCGCTGATGTCGCAAATTTTACGGATGGATTTTTAAAAAATGTCTGCGTTGATCTGCGAAATCTGCCGGAACCACCGTTTATAGGTAAAGTACAAAAAAACTAAAATTCTTCACGCGTTTACTTCATTTGCATTGGCTTTCCTAACTTCGCCGGCGTTTATGCTTTATAAGGTACATACATTCCTCAAAACCACAATCCTACGTTTGGTGGATTTTTTTTATCCGCTTTTTCGCAGGTTTATGCCGCTGCAAACATACCGGTATGCAGCCTGTGGCGGTGCAAATACGCTGCTCAATATTGTGTTGTACTTTATCATTTACAATTTCATTTTAAAAAGGGAACTTGTTCAGGTTTTATTTTTGACCATCAGTCCGCATATAGCGGCTTATCTTATTTCCTTTTGCATCACGTTTCCTACAGGATTTTATTTAAGTATGTACGTTATTTTTCCTGAATCTTATTTAAGAAGGCGGATCCAGTTATTCCGTTATTTACTGGTGGCGCTGGGTTGCATTTTATTAAACTATATTTTCCTCAAATTATTTGTAGATCACCTCGGTTGGTATCCTACACCTTCACTTGTGGTAACCACCGTTTTTATTATCGCGTTCAGTTATTTCTCGCAACGCTATTTTTCATTCAGAAAAAAAGTGGTGGATAATATTTCATCCGAAAGCAACTAAGCAATTCAGTGCTGCCATAAAAATCTTCAGTACAAGTGAGTGACACAACGAAGCTTAATAGTAGTACAAAAGCCGGTTCCATAAAAGTTTTTCTACTCTTGTTCCAGCTTTATGGAGTTATTTTTTTTGGTGCCGGCATTTGTTTTTTATGGCATCCCGGTTGCGTCGCATTCCGTTCATCTGTATATCTTTGTTCATCTGTAGTGTTCATTTCAAACGATCTGTACTAATTTTAAACAGGTTATGAAGCAGGTTGCCATAATTCATAACCGCAAAAATAAAAATGGAATTATTAATTTTCCTGATAGCTATCGGGAACCATTAAAAACTATAAAAAATAACACATGAAAAAACTTGTTTCTTTATCCGTACTGGGTTTTTGCCTGCTGGTAGTTTCCGCGTTTAAACCCGTAAAACCCGATGGCTGGATATCCCTATTCGACGGTAAATCGCTTAAAGACTGGAAGGTAGGCGCAAACGCAGGTACTTTCTCCGTTGAAGATGGAATGATCGTTGTAAACGGGCCGGTGGCTCATTTATTTTATGAAGGCCCGGTAAAAGATCATCAATTCAAAAACTTTGAATTTAAAGCCGAGGTAATGACCACCCCCGGATCCAATTCCGGAATCTATTTTCATACCGGTTTCCAGGAAAGAGGATGGCCCGCAAAAGGCTATGAAGTGCAGGTGAACAATTCGCATACCGACTGGCGGAGAACAGGCAGCCTGTATGGTATTGATGATGTGAAAGAAGTGTATGTAAAAGACAATGAATGGTACACCGAATACATTAAAGTGGAAGGCAAAAGAGTAATCATTAAAATAAATGATAAAACTGTAGTGGATTATACCGAACCTGAAGATGTAAAAAGCCTAAGAGGAAATGATTCACAACGCGTGATTTCGAGCGGCACATTTGCTTTGCAGGGGCATGATCCGAAAAGCAAAGTCTATTTCAAAAACATCATGGTGAAACCATTGGCTGATTAAATTTCAGTGTTTTGATGCGGGTGCACTTCAAAATTCATTTTTCTTTTGTGACGCAACAATAATGCCTTTGATATTCAACCCCGTTGGGGTTGGGTAACGCATCATCCGGTAATTTCCCCGGTTTTACCGGGGGTTATTAATGGTTTAAGCCCTTTGGGCTTATCGTTATAAAATTCAATAAACATTGTAATTGTTTGATTACATTAAAATTTTCGAAGTAAAAAAATCGATTTATTCATCTGCTATCCGTATGATGTCTTTGATGACGAAGAAGCCCAAAGGGCTTCAATGTCAGTAGCCGCAGGTGAAACCTGTGGCAAATGAATTGCAATGATTTCCAACCCTGAAAGGGTTGAATCCGGTTGATTGCAATGGCTGAGGCCACTAACTGCGCTTATGCTTTCATTAACAGCCTGCATCCAACGATGACAATTTGGATGCAGGCTTTGATAATTAACCGCATGTATATCTGATAATAAGCCATTGAATGTCAAATAACGTCTGCCATTTTTACATTTATAGTTGTCATGGCATAAAGATTGAGAATATACCACAGATAACTAAATTCTAATCTTAAAGGAAATAAAGATATGGCAAAGATTATAGGAATTGACCTGGGTACTACCAATAGTTGCGTAGCAGTTATGGAAGGTAAGGAACCCGTAGTAATAGCCAATGATGAAGGGCACCGTACCACTCCTTCCATTGTTGCTTTTTTGAAAAATGGTGAACGTAAGGTGGGTGATCCTGCCAAACGCCAGGCAATTACCAATCCGCATAATACCATCATGAGCGTAAAACGTTTCATGGGACGTCGCTACGACGAAGTGACCGAAGAAATAAGTCACTGGAGTTATAAAGTGGTGAAAGGTGACAATAATACCGTTCGTGTGGATATTGACGGCCGTTTATATACTCCCCAGGAAATATCAGCAATGATCCTTCAGAAAATGAAGAAAATTGCGGAAGATTATTTGGGCCAGGAAGTGCATGAAGCGGTAATTACCGTTCCTGCTTATTTTAATGACGCACAACGCCAGGCTACCAAAGAAGCCGGTGAAATTGCCGGATTAAATGTACGTCGTATTGTAAATGAACCTACCGCGGCCGCGCTTGCTTATGGTTTGGATAAAGGTGGTAAGGAACAAAAGATTGCGGTATTCGACTTAGGTGGCGGTACATTCGATATTTCAGTATTGGATCTTGGCGATGGCGTTTTTGAAGTAAAGAGCACCAATGGCGATACGCATCTCGGTGGCGATGATTTTGATAAAGTGATCATGGACTGGCTCGCCGAAGAATTTAAGAAAGATGAAAACGTAGATCTGCGTAAAGATCCGATGGCTTTACAGCGTTTGAAAGAAGCTTCTGAAAAAGCAAAGATTGAACTGAGTGCCGCTTCTGAAACCGATATCAACTTACCATATATCACCGCTATTGAAGGCGTGCCCAAGCACCTGGTGAAAAAATTGACCCGTGCAAAATTTGAGCAATTAGCAGATAAACTTTTTGCAAGATGTCTTGGCCCTTGCGAAGCTGCTTTAAAAGATGCCGGTTATAATGCTTCACAGATTGACGAAGTGATATTGGTTGGCGGTGCTACCCGTATTCCTAAAGTTCAGGAATTGGTAGAAAAATTCTTTGGTAAAAAACCAAACCGCAGTGTAAACCCCGATGAAGTGGTTGCCGTAGGTGCTGCCATACAGGGTGCGGTATTAACCGGGGAAGTAAAAGATGTGTTGCTGCTCGACGTAACTCCGTTAAGCCTGGGTATTGAAACAATGGGTGGCATCATGACTACCATGATCGCATCCAACACTACCATACCTACCAAGAAAACAGAAATATTCTCAACCGCCAGCGACAACCAGCCTGGTGTGCAGATACAGGTATTGCAGGGTGAAAGACCTATGGCCAGTCAAAATAAAAGCCTCGGTATATTCAATCTCGATGGCATACCGCCTGCACCAAGAGGTGTTCCGCAGATTGAAGTAACTTTTGATATTGATGCTAATGGTATTTTGCATGTAAGCGCAAAAGATAAAGGCACCGGTAAAGAACAGAAAATACGTATTGAAGCCGGTAGTGGATTGAGCAAAGAGGAAATTGAAAAAATGAAAGCTGAGGCAAAAGCCAATGAAGCAACAGATAAACAGGCCAAAGAAAATGTGGAAAAGATGAACCAGGCCGATAGCCTTATCTTCCAGACTGAAAAGCAGTTGAAAGAATTTGGTGATAAAATACCTGCGGATAAAAAAGCTCCTATTGAAGATGCGCTTGCAAAACTGAAGGAAGCCCATAAATCGCAGGATACGGCCCGTGTGGATACCGCGCTTACAGAAATGAACAATGCCTGGACAGCGGCGAGTGAAGAGATCTACAAGGCGCAGTCTGCCGCCAGTGGCGCTCAAGCCGGTGGTGAGCAAGCCCAGCAGGATAATGGAGCCGGCGCTGGTTCCGCTGCAGGCGATACTGTTACTGATGCAGAGTTTGAAGAAGTGAAATAAGGATTTAAAAATACAAGCCGTCGTTGATCATGCGATGAACAACGGCATAAAAAGCCTCCGGTATTCCGGAGGTTTTTTTTTTCAATTTTTTCAATTTTTGCGGCCTTTGCGTCTAAGCGTGCAAAAAAAAATCTCACGTAAAGCCGCGAAGTAAAACCAAGAAGGTTTTTGAAACCTTCTTGGTTTATCTGTCGTAAAAGTAATCTTTGCGCCCTTCGCGCCTTAGCGTGCGAAATAAATTCTCACGCAAAGGCGCAAAGCACGCAAAGGAAATGGTGAAAGGAAACAAATGAGTCTGAATTATGAAACAGAAATAAATATATCAACTTCTGCATCGTTCCAGTTTTTGGTTCTTTCATCATAAACTTCAAAGTCTGCCTGGTAAGCCCGGGAAATAGAGGAATTCCAGATTTCTTTCCAGGCATCGGCAATACAATCCGGCATTTTTCCTTTGGCAAGATGCTTTTCATAATTTCCACCTGGTATTAATAAAGTATCCATACCTTCCGGTACTTCCGCATCATTTTCCACTTTGCAACCTATAAAATAGGAATATGGTTTTGTGTGATCGCCTTCATAATTGTGATACACTGCAAATATTTCTTCACTCAGTTTACCAGGAATGAGCGCCGCATAATTTCCGGTTTCAAATTGTTGCCATAAACTGCCACAATCGATACCCGCTTGCCCGTTTTCATTCGTTGTTTTTGTTTTCAGGGCCAGGCCAATAAGTTTGAACGCTTC
>CAVOGF010000004.1:0-492924 GCA_963695165.1 uncultured Chitinophagaceae bacterium | reverse complement strand
CGTTGCCCCGGCGTTCCTGTTCCTTCTCAAGCGCCTCGAACAACGCCTTGAAGTTTCCTTTGCCGAAACTCTTCGCGCCTTTGCGTTGAATGATTTCGAAGAACAACGTCGGCCGATCTTCCACCGGCTTGGTGAAGATTTGCAGCAGATAACCTTCGTTGTCGCGATCGACCAGAATGCCGAGTCGCTTCAGCGGCTCGAGATCTTCATCGATGTGACCGACGCGAGCGGGCAACTCGTCGTAATAAGTTGATGGAATATTCAGGAACTCGACACCGCGCTTCTGGATCTCGGTCACGGTCTTGACGATGTCCTTGGTCGCGATCGCGACGTGCTGCACGCCTTCGCCGTTGTAGAAGTCGAGATACTCTTCCACCTGCGATTTCTTTTTGCCTTCGGCCGGCTCGTTGATCGGAAACTTCACGAAACCGTTGCCGTTGCTCATCACCTTGCTCATCAAGGCCGAGTATTCGGTCGAAATGTCTTTGTCGTCGAAGGTCAGGATGTTTTTGAAGCCCATCACGTCCTCGTAAAATTTCACCCACGGATTCATCTGGTTCCAACCGACGTTGCCGACGCAATGATCGACATATTGCAGGCCGGTCTCGGTCGGTTTGTAATCCGATTCCCATTTCTCGAACCCGGGCATGAACACGCCGCTGTAATCTTCGCGCTCGATAAACAGATGAACGACTTCGCCGTAAGTGTGAATGCCGCTCATGACCAACTTGTCCGGCATCGTCCTTGAGCGTGGTCGGCTTCATGAAACTCTTGCCGCCGCGTTTGGTCGTTTCGTTCCAGGCCGAAGTCGCGTCCTTCACTTTGAGCGCGATCGCTTTCACGCCGTCGCCATGTTTGGCAATGTGATCGGCGATCGGATTGCCGGTCGCGCAGCGGCGTCGTTAGGAGAAATGTGAGTTTGTTCTGACGAATCGCGTAGCTCGCGCGATCCTTGATTCCCGTCTCCGGTCCCGAGTAGGCGAGACTTTGGAATCCGAAAGCGGTTTTGTAAAAGTGCGCCGCCTGCTTGGCGTTGCCGACATAGAACTCAACGTAGTCGGTGCCCTCAAGCGGTAGAAAATCAGCTTCTACCGCCGCCGCTTTTTTCGGAGCTGCAATTGTCGTTGGCATAATTTTACCTCCGCGATTCCGCGCCTCCACGCGCGTGCTCTAAATATAAGATCGACAATCCCCCGTCGCAAGGACGCGAGCTCAGCCTGACTCTGAACCCAGCACCCGCTCAAAGCGAGCCCGGACGTCAACCTGCCGCCGTAGCCTTGTGCGAAGGCGGATCAACTATCGACTGTCCTTTCGGCATCACCCCGATCTTTTGCGCGAAGGCGATGAAGCGCGGGTCGTCCTTGTAGGCGCGCAAGAAAGGATTGAGCAGCAGTTCGGTCACACCGCCGTCGTGCGTCGTCCGGGCGTGCTCCAGCCACTCGAACATTTTCTCCGGATCCTTGCGCAAGGCATAAACCGTAGCGATCTGGCTGCCGCCGGCGTCGGCGTATTTGTCGATCAGTGTTTTCAGGGCCGCGTCGGCCTCCGCACGGTCGCCGTTGGCGAAGTGGGCCAGCGCCAACGCGTAGGTTCGCCAGAACACGTCGGTTTCCTGTTTCGCCAGTTCCAAAGCCGCTCCGGATTTTCCGCGCAGAATCTCAATGTGCGCAAGCCACGCGTAGGTCTGGGCGGCTTGCGGCTGCAACTCGATCACCTTGCGCAGCGCCGCCTCGGCCTCGTCGTAGCGCCCGAGCGCGGTGAGAATGTAGGCGAGGTTGAAGTGGTTAGAGCTTTTTAACGGCTCGAGGGCGATTGTCTGCTGCCTGAGCGCGGCCGCTTCGTCGAGTTTGCCAAGTACGGACAGCAGTGCGGAGAGACTCCCCATCGTGCCCGCGTCCTGCGGCGCGAGCTCGAAAGCGCGGCGGCATTCCACTTCCGCCGCGCCGAGATCGAAATCGATCGTCCTCAGGATAATGCCTTGCGCCACATGGGCCTCAGCGAGATTCGGATCCAGCTCGAGTGCTCGCTTCGCCGAGGCGCGCGCTTTCGCGGTCGCCTCTTCTCTTTCTTTAGTTGGAACCCCGGAGTAGCTGCCGCCCAGATTCGACGCGGCGATCGCCAGCCTCGCATAGGCGAGCGCATAACCCGGGTCGAGCCGGATCGCCTCCTCGTAGTAGCCGATCGCTTTGCGGAGATCGTCCTCCGTGCGGCGATTAAAATGGAAATTCCCCTGCAACAGAGCGTTGTAGGCTTCGACATTCTGGTTCGAAGGCGTGGCCGCGGTGGTCAACTGCGTGGCCTGCCCGTTGTTCCCGAGCAGCGCGACCTTGAGCTCCTTGGCCACCGCGCCGGCAATCTCCGATTGCACGGCAAAGATGTCCTTCAGTTCCCGGTCGTAGGTTTCCGACCAGACATTGGCGCCGTCGCCCGCTTTGACCAACGCCACCGCGATGCGCATCCGATCGGCCGACTTACGCACGCTTCCTTCAAGCAAATAAAACACGCCGAGTTTTTCGCCGATCGCCTTGCTGTCGTCGTTCTTGCCTTTGAACTGAAAAGACGAGGTGCGGCCGATCACCTTGAGGTCGCGCAAACGGGAAAGCGAATAGATGAATTCTTCCGACATGCCGTCGGAGAAATACTCGTTAGCCGGATCACCGGTGGAATTCATTAGCGGCAAGACCGCGATCGATTTTTCGGAAATGGCGACGGCCTTCGTTTGGTTGACGCCGTAACGCAGCACGAAGCGGTCGGTCAGCAATAGCACCACCGCAAGCGTCAGCACGCCGATGATCGTGAAGTCGAGCTTGCGTCCGGTCCGGTGTGCGGTCGAGTCGGCCGGGTCGATCTCGCTTTCGCGCTTCAAACCCTGCGGCGTGAATTCGTAAAACCAGGCGAACGCGATCCAGAACGGAAAACCGATCCCTGCCGCGACCAGAAACCAGCGCGTCGCCCATTCCGGTGCGCCGATCGACGGGCCCAGTTGAGAGATGCCTTGCGCGAGCGCCCAGACGGCGCCGAGATAGAGGACCGCCGCGCGCAGAACGTTGCGCCTTTTCAGTTCGGCAAAGAACGAAAGCTTTTCGCTCATAAGCTTGAGCTCCTTTGTGATCTCGTCGGGAGTTGTATGGCACAACACTCATAGCGACGGTCTGGTTTCGCTGTCGAGCGCAAAGCCTTCGACGGAACGCTGGCTAGTTTTTGCGCAGCGCGCGAACCTTCAAACGAAGCGCATTCAGTCGAATGAAGCCGGTCGCGTCGCCCTGGTCGTAGGTGGATTTTTCGCCTTCCATGGTCGCGATCTTCGGATCGTACAGACTCTTCGGACTTTTTCGGCCGGCGACGATGATGTTGCCTTTGTAAAGTTTGAGTCGAACGAGGCCGGTGACGTTGCGTTGCGTTTCGGTGACGAGCGCTTGGAGCGCTTCGCGTTCCGGCGAAAACCAAAAGCCGTTGTAAACCAGCTCGCTGTATTTCGGAATCAGACTGTCGCGCAAATGCATGACTTCGCGGTCCATGGTCAGCGTTTCCATCTGGCGATGCGCGAAATGCAGGATCGCGCCGCCGGGAGTTTCGTAAACGCCGCGGCCTTTCATTCCGACGAAACGATTCTCGACGATATCGACGCGGCCGATGCCGTGTTTGCCGCCGAGCTTGTTCAGCGTTTGCATCACGGCCAGAGGGGCGAAATCGTGTCGTCCTTTTTTGACCGATCGTCACTCCAATTCACGCAATTGCCGTTTTCGAATGCAAGATCGACCTGTTCGGCTTCGTCGGGCGCGTCTTCCGGCGCGACGCTCAGTTTGTACATGCCGCGCATTTTCTTTGAGCTCGCGTCGAACCACGGATCTTCCAGCACGCCGCTTTCGAAACTGATGTGGAGAAGATTGCGATCCGTCGAATACGGTTTCGACGCGCTCGCCTCGACTGGAATTTTGTTTTTCTTCGCGAACGCGATCATTTCCTTGCGCCCGGGAAATTGTTTTCGGAAACGTTCTTCGCGCCACGGCGCAATCACTTTCAGCTCCGGCGCGAGCGCGGCCGCGGTTAATTCGAAGCGGACCTGATCGTTCCCCTTTCCCGGTCGCGCCATGAGCGATCGCGTCCGCTTTTTCGGCGCGCGCGATCTCGACCATTCGTTTCGCGATCAGCGGCCGGGCGATGCTTGTTCCGAGAAAATATTGGTTCTCGTAAATCGCGCCGGCCTGAAACATCGGGAAAATGAAATCGCGGGCGAATTCTTCGCGGAGATCGTCGATCACGCATTTCGACGCGCCGGTCTTGAGCGCTTTCTCTTCCAAGACCGGCGAGCTCTTCTTCCTGACCGATGTCCGCGCAGAACGCGATGATCTTGGCCCGATAATTTTCCTTCAGCCAACGAAGAATGACGGAGGTGTCGAGGCCGCCGGAATATGCCAGAACGATTTTCATGTCACAGAGAAGTTGATCCAAGTTCGATCCAAGGTTGAGAGTTGAATTCGACTGAAATCGGATTGCGATTCGGTCAGAGACCGCCGCTACAAATGAATCTAATCTCCAAACGAGATATCGACGTCGCGCGCGGTCTGGACCATTTCGCCGTGCGGCGGGACCAGACGCAGACGATTGACCGCATCGGCGATCGGAACGTGGCGCACCTGATAATTTTGATAGCTAACCATCGATCCGAAATGTCCTTCGTTCGCGAGCTGGACCGCTTTCACGCCAAAGCGCGTGCCGAGAATTCGATCGAGCGTGGTCGGCGGGCCGCCGCGCTGCAAATGTCCGAGAACGCAGGAGCGCGTTTCTTTTCCGGTGCGCGCGGCAATTTCGCGCGCAACGACGTCGCCAATTCCGCCCAGTTTGAATTCGCCGCCTTCGATGTCGCGCTTGATCTGCTGACCGTCCTTGGGCCGCGCGCCTTCGGCCACCACAACCAGCGAATCGAGCCGGCCAGCCGCGTCACGTTTCTTGATCGCGTCCGCGATCTTGTCGTAATCGAACGGAATCTCGGGAATCAAAATGATGTCGGCGCCGCCGGCGATGCCGCCGTGCAGCGCGATCCAGCCCGCGTGACGTCCCATCACTTCGACGACCATCACGCGTTTGTGACTCGTCGCCGTGGTGTGCAATCGATCGAGCGCGTCCATCACCTCCGCCACTGCGGAATCGAAACCGAACGTCATCGCCGTCGCTTCGAGATCGTTGTCGATTGTTTTTGGAACGCCGATGCAATTGATTCCGGCTTCCTGCAGTTGCAGCGCGGTCGTCATCGAACCGTCGCCGCCGACGATGATCAGCGCTTTGACGTTGAGTTCGTTCAAAACTTTTTTGCGCGCGCGATCACTTCGCTGGCAACGACTGCGCGATCGCCGGCGCCGACCTTGGCGATGAAATGGCCGCGATTGGTTGTGCCGATAATCGTCCCGCCCAGCGCCATGATTCCGTCGGTGCTTTTGCGATCGAGCATGACGTAATCGCCGGGCGGCAGCAATCCTTCGAAGCCGTCGCGAAAACCGATCACTTCCCAGCCGAGTTTGTCCGCGGCGAGAACGACGCCGCGCAAGACAGCGTTCAGTCCCGGGCAATCACCGCCGCTGGTGAGAACGCCGATTCGCGTCTTCATGACGAAGACTAATCAAAGCATTTTTTTCGGATCGACAAGCCGGCCGCCTGCCGCCCACTGGTCGTAGAGCTGCCAGCCTTGGGCGACGAGTTGAGCGCCTTCGGCAAATCGATTGGTGCTGCCGAGCAAAACGACGATGATTCGTCGCGGAAAAATGCGGGTGCCCCGTGCCTTCCTGCACGACTTCCGATTCCCGAGCCGAAGAAAGAACCAGGCATTGACCGGCGCGCGCGGTCTGGCCGGTTTTCACGCCGTCGATTCCGTTCGTGCCGAGAAGTTCGTTCGTGTTGCGCAACAAGTAACGTTGCTCTTTTCCGCCGCGCCGCCACGAGATCTGGCGTTCCTTTTGCGAAACGTAAAAGCGAAAGCTCGCCTTGTTCAGCGCGTAACGAGTGAGTCGCGCGACATCTTCGGCGGTCGAATACGGCAACGGCTTCACGTTCGTGTCGACCCCGTGCGGATTCACGAAGCGCGTCTTTTCCATTTTTAATTGCTTGGCCAGCGCGTTCATCTGGGTGACGAAAATGTCGACCGCCGAAAGCTTCGGCGGTCGGCGCCTGGATCTGCGATCCAACGTAACTGGCCAACGCGTAGGCTGCGATGTTGTCGGACTGGACGAGCGCGGCGTAAAGCAAATCGCGCAGCGCAATCTCATCGCCGGGCCGAAAACCAATGTTGTTTTCGAGCGTGCCGACAAACGCCGACGGCGGAATCGTTACGAATTGGTTGAGATCGCCGCCTTTGTGCTCCGCCCAATCGAGAACGACCATCGCGGTCGCGATTTTGGTCAGACTTCCGATCTGACGTTTATCCTTCGATTTTGATTCCTGAAGAATGAAGCCGGTTTGCGAATCGACGATGATGAAGGCCTGCGCGGCAACGCGGAACGAAGCGTTCCCGCGAACAACGACAGCGCGGTGACGATTAAGATTAAGCGGCGAAGAAGAATCACGCGCGCACTGTAGTGGCAGCCGTGTCGGCTGCAAATTTGCAACTTCCGCTGGGCGTCGGGAAGTCGCCGAATTATTCAGGCAGACTGATGTTCGCGCGCTCGCCGTAGCGATACGGATTCGCGCTGAGCGTGATGTAAATCCGCTCCGCCGCGTTCACCAGATCGAAATGGGTCGCGCGTCCGAGGCCGCTGGCGCGCACCGTGCCGTGTCTTCCCTGGAAACGGCTGCCGCCGGCCATATCGAATTCGTAAACAACCACGCCGCGGTCGACATCGGTGATTCGGACGTGGAGAACCAGCTCGGATTGTCCGACGCCCAAGTCGCCGAGGAAGAACCGGGCATACGGATTGCCGCCATCAACCAAAGTGAAAGTTGCCTTCAACCAGCCAGCCAGTGCGCGGCGTTTCGGTATCTTTGAGGATTCGAGCCGGCGCAATTTTTTCCAGTTGTTCCTTCAAATCATTCGCAAACTCCACTGGAGCAAGCGCTTTGCGAATCGGCATCTCGCCGTCGCTCAACGCCTCGTCGCCTTTGAACACCGCGGTGTCGATGCAGAACGGCCGAATGTAAATCGCCTTCGGATCGTTTGCCCCAACTCCGCAATTCGTAATCATGTGGACGCCTTTCGAGCCGTAAAAGTCCTTGGCATCGATGGCGGCCGCGGACCGGCCACCTGGCGTAGCCACATCAGTCTTGGTGACATACATGTCCGCGCATGAGCAAAGCAGGACGCTGGAAGCGATAGCGATGAGAGATTTCATATTATTTAGTGCTGGCGCGCCGGCCTTATTTCGAGGCAAAGGCGAGCCATTTTCGCGCTATCTGATGCAACTCTCGTGCCGTTTTCCGGGGAAAACCGCGGTCGATCAGCGTCCGTCTACCTACGCCGTTTGAGGCGCCCGCGCCCGGCTAATCAGCAGTCGCATCATGAAATAGGTAACCACCGCTGACGGAACCGCTAGGAACAGCGAACCGATCAATGCCGGCCAAACCACCCGAACCAGAAAATGCCAGTGGAGATAATCACCAAACACAAAATGGTGAAACGGATTCGGAGCAGGTGGCCGCCGGAGCATCCAGCAACCAATTTTGTATTCGAAAAAATAGACCGCCGGCATCGCTAAGAAAAAGACGTCATGCAAATTCGACGCGATCGCCGCGGCCAATTTGTTCCATCGACAGATCCAGGCGAAGCCAATTGAGAGCAGCGTCTTGAAACTCCAAAGCGGCGTGAAACCGAAAAACATTCCGATCGCGGAGCCGAGCGCGATCGAGTGCGGCGTGTCGGCCATCGTCACCAGCGTCATGTGATGGTCGGCCAGCCATTTTTTCTTTCGCCTGAGCCAGTTCGGCAGACTTGGCCCGTAGCGATGTTCCTCGGCTGGTTTGGGATCTGGCACGGGCGCGAACTTACTCTAAAACAATTCCGGTGTCTGCGGCGGCGGAGCGGCGATTTTTTGACCGAGCGCTTTCCTTAGCCGAATCGCTGCCCGCGGCGCGTAATCGAGATTGTTGTTGTTGAACACGACGTGGACATCCTTTGCCTCGTTCGCCAACTTTCGGCTGCGCTCGGCGACTTCGTCAATCTCGTCGTCGGAATAATCGTAATCGAAGCGCGTCGCGACGGTTTTGCCGGTCAGATACGCCTTTGCGTCGCGGCCGTGAAGTCGCAGATAGCTGAACCTCGATGTCGTGACTTCATTCAGGTTCGAAGGCACAATCGAAAAATGTTCGGCCGGCGGCGTGTCGACATTCACGAATCCCACCTTTCGCTTGCGCAAAAAATCGACTGTCGATTTCAATTGATCGCCCACGACCCAGTTGCGATTTCGGAATTCGATCGCCAGCGAAAAGTCGCGAAGTCTTGAGATCACGGGTTCCAATTCTTCGAGTTCATGTTTTCGCGGCGAAAACGCCGGCGAAAGCTGCAGCAAAAACACCCCGAGTTTCCCAGCCGAGTGCAAGATCGACATTGTCCGCAGAAAAAGGTCGAGCAGCGCGTCGCGTAGCGCCGGGGAAACCTTCACCTTTCCTTTTGGATCGGTCTCTGCGAGTCGCTGCAAAGCGGGCGGCAACAGTTTTGCCTGGGTCGAATGAAACGAAAACAGCTGATGCAATTTCACGTCGAACACGAAGTCGTTCGGGGTGGTCGCGCACCATCGTTCCACCGTTCGCGGGTCCGGCACCGAGTAAAACGTGGAATTGACCTCCACCATCTCGAAATGTTGCGCGTACCAGCCGAGACGTTCGTGGGCCGGCATTTTTTTTGGATACCAGCGCTCGACAAATCCTGGATCGGTCCAGCTCGCCGTGCCGATGAGAATTCTCCCGCTGGATGCTTTTGCGGCTGCCCTCACCCGCTAACCAAACCGCCCGTCGATAGAACGCAAATGGCTCGATCCCGTAGAGACCACCGCGACGAGGTCAGCGAATAATCGATTCACCCTTTGGTGGGTTGCTTCCGGCAATTACATCGGCATAATACCACCGCGGGGTGGAGCAGCCTGGTAGCTCGTCAGGCTCATAACCTGAAGGTCGCTGGTTCAAATCCAGCCCCCGCAACCAATTTTCTTCTGCGGGGCAGCGGTCACGAAACCAAATTACTTGCCGCGCCCGCCGCGTGCGCAAAGTTCAACGCCGCTCAATCGAGCGCGAAATCGATCCAGAGTAGCTCAGTGGTAGAGCGGTCGGCTGTTAACCGATTGGTCGTAGGTTCGAATCCTACCTCTGGAGCGTTAAGTAGCTTGTTTTAAGCGGCCTACGCAGGCGAATTTTGAACGGCTTTGTTATTTGCAGTTTTTCTTCAGCCAAACGCAATCTCAGAATCGATTTCTCCTGGCGACTGTCTGAATCGGGTCATGGGGAACTTTTTGACATTGGGATCCGACCTCCGGGTCACGGACCTCGTTTGATACCTTTACACTCAACTAAAATCACAAGTCGCACTCAGTTGGCGTTTGCAAGACCGAATAGGAAGCGGGACCATCAGCGCCAAAGTTGGATTATCTTAACGCGATCTCAACCGAACGCTATGCTAACAAGATGTTTTTTTATTCCGGCAATTGCCGCCGCGACTGTGATCCTCGGCGTCGCTAGATTTGGACAGCCGACGAGCAATAATAACAACAGCGGCTACACCGCTGATAAAACTGTTAGATCTTTCGGTTATCAACTTTTTGCCGTCGTGGCCATGGTCATCGGTTGTGGCTGGCTGATTGCTGCCGAACCTGATCCGCACTCTAGCAGACCGGAAAAGATGTGCACGCCGGATCATTCGTACTGTATTGCGATCGTTCAGAAGAAGCTCCGACAGTCACCGGAATCCGAAGATGCGCAGCTCCTCGTGGAGAAACACGGCAAGGCAATCGCTCATTATCCAACTTACGGTTTCCTGTCTGACGTCTACTGGAGTCCCGATCGAAAATACGTTGCGGTAAACAATCGCCGGGCCAACGGAGGCGATTACCTTTGGGTGATTGCGATGGCCCATGGAACGCCATTGAAGATGCCGCGCGATTTGGCCGATGCACTGGGAAAGAAATACATCGGTGATGCAGTAGGCGACCCTGGGCCGATAGAACAGGAAGTAGTTTCCAAGTATCCGCAGTGCAACTTTCCCGACGGTATTCACAACGAATGGCTGACACCCGTTGGCTGGAAAAGTCCAACTGAGGTCGACGTCCTGCACCGCATTCGCTGTCAACACTCCGATACCGTCATCGAGGTGAAGAAGATCTACGAAGTGTCTGGAAACAACGTTAAGTTAAAGGCTCAAACAATCTCGGAGAGAGCACTGAGATTAGACGACTGAGGTCGCTGCTCGCGCTTACTCTCTGCTGCGTCCTCCAGGTCTGTGGTCAGGGACGACTCGAGTTTTTTTGGTGACTAATGGATTCGTGCGCGAGCGATATGCCTTTGTCATCTATTCGATAGACGCGGTTCACTTCGGCGTATCCGTCAAGGTGCCAGCACGTCCACTCTTCGAGGACGATTCGTGCCCCTAATGAGACTGTTTCTAGGATGCCAAAATTCTATTTTGCTCAAGGCAAGACGACATTCGTTAGAGTAAACGGCACTTTGATGAGAGCTTCCGGCTTGGCCACCAAAATTGCCAATTTTGTCGTTTCGGGCAAACGAGCGTCTAAATGATATACCAAAGTTCGCTCCAATTGTGGACCATTCTGGCCATAACTACTAAGACGAATCTTACTTTGGATCGGCTTGTCCTCCTGATCCCGGAACTCACAGACAACCAGATTTTGGGTCGCGCCGGCGCTCGACACGGCGATGCCATTTGACTCCCGCATAATTTCGTCGGTGATGTTGAAGGAATGTAGCATCTTCTGGACTGGCTTTTGGTCCAAGACCTTAGAGTTCTGCGCCTGCCGCTCCTTCAATACGGCGGCGTATTGCGGCGCGGTCCGAACAACCACCACTAGTTGGGCGTTCTTGAGAATATTTGAGTCAATCGGCCTGCCTAAATGCGTGTGAAGCGAGTTCACTACGACCGTTGCCGCCGGATCGTTCTTAGGAACAAAGAGTTCAACGTTGCCATTCAATTCGTGGATAGTCACCGCATTCCGATGTGGACTTTTCAACTCTAGCTTGAAGTTGTGGACTCCTTTGAATCCTTCTATCACGTCAAATTCTCGCCCATTGCTCCGCGGCCCAACCAAATCCATCCCGGTGTCATCCGTTGCTTTATTGACCTCGATTCGGAACCCCCTGACGTCATTTAAGAGCTCGTCAGTTGAAATATTCAGCTCCACTTCCATCCTGCGGGCCTCTCCGCCGTCGGAGCGGCTATCCTTAATCTTTCGAACGGCAACTTCCACTCGAGGCAGATCTACTGCGCGCGCGATAAGTTCAGTTGCAACCGGTGGTATTGTTGCCGTCTCAGATGGCTTACTTGGTGAACTTGGGGGATTGTTCGAATCACCAAATATTGTGAAGGATATCTCTTGTCCCAATCCTTTTGCCGGCAACCTTTTCACTACATCATTGGGAAGCGGCGGCAATTTAGCTTCGAGGATCGACTGGAGACAAATATTCGCGAAAACCTCGTTCGAACTGTTCTCGATCACCTTTAGGTTCGTCGTGCGACCATTTCGGGCGATTGTAAAGCTTACTCTCGCTGTGCCCACCGTGATTAGGTCACCACGTTGAGCAATATAAGCATACCACTTCGACCCGATTGCATCGTAAACCATTTTTTGATACCGACCGAGCGGTGTCGCGATTGTCTGGCCGGGAGACACGCCGCGATTTGTGATCGATGCGCGCCCCGTAGGTGTCGCCATCGGACTGGAATCGGGCGAATTACCTGTCTCATGTTTCGCGACGATCGAATCAGGTTTTGAATGCGCTTCTGTTGGGACCGGGCTTTCCTCAAGAATTGGCGCCGGGAGGCGGTGCGCAGGAACAACGAACAATACTGCACCGAATATCAAACCAAGCGTTCGTTTCATTTTCGAATCCTTGCCGCACCCGCGCCTGATCTTCGTAGCGGCCCGTACGTTTCGGCGTTGCCCGGCATTTCGGGTTTCATTTACGGGGCGTGATCGAGCGCTTGGCGCGTTTGTCACCTGGGAACTCGGCGTTACTATAAGTGTGGTTGCTGTCGACGGCGATTCAGTTATCGCAACCTTATAAAACCTGGGGCAGACACGGAAAAGCCCAAAAGTACCAGATGCCGGTCACTACAATGCCGATCAACACACCGCCTCCGGCCACCCACGATAGGTCGCATGGTTGACGTTCACCGGCTGTTGGTTGCCGTGGCTGAGCGGGATCTTCTAACGCAGGCGCGGACAACCCCTGCGATCGTGTCGTCGCTGACAAGTGGAAGTAACTACAGCGGCGTTTGCTGACTAGGTCGGCCGCGATTCAGCAGCCAAAGAACTCGTGCTCACCTTCGAAGCCTTTGAGCTCATGAGGACCGGCGGGTTCCACTTTAGCGAGTGAGCCGAGCTTAGATTTCCCGGCGGCGCTCGTCAGAACCGAAATGCCTAACGAGCCGGCAAGTTTTTCCATACGAAAGACGAAGTTGACATCTTTACCCATCAAACTTTCCTCACCCATCGATGGCACGCCGCCGATTGCAACCAACCCGAAATGCAAGACCAAGCGAAATCGCGGCTCGTTGCGCGATTGGACTTGTTTGAGCTGGGTAAGAGTAGTCACGACATTCTTTCGAGGTATTTTCATCCTCACGCCAGTAGGCCAAAAACCCATCGCCTAAATATTTGTCGATCACACCTTCATGCGACTCTATGATTTCTTTGCAGGTCGCGACCCAGCCGCCGATCAACACCGCCAGACGATCACTCGTTAGACTGCGGCTGAGGGGCGTGAAATTTTCAATGTCTGCAACCATCAACCAGCAGGGCACATTCTCAATTTCGCGGATCGTCCGTTCGATCTGGGTTGTTCGATAGTTATCAGTAATTTCATTCGGCTGCCGAAATGTGAATACAGCGTCTCCGATGACAATCTGATCCAGGTCGCAAAGCCTGAGCGGTTGGTGAAGCCGGCGCTTGTTTAGAAAAGTGCCATTGCTACTGCCCAGGTCAATCAGCCAGAATTCACCGACGTTTTGCACATTGATAATAGCGTGTCGCCGCGAGACTTTCGGAGAGTCTAGAATCAAAGACGTCTTAGGCGATCTACCAATTGAGAGATTGCCTCGAATCGGAAATCGTTTCCCGTCCTTCGCTTCAAGCCACGCCCCTACGCCGTCTGTCATCGTTAAACCTTTACCGCTGCGCCCTTGGGAAACGCAAGGAAACTTCGCCGCCAGAGCAAGTTGCGACTTTGTGCTTTCTGATGGCGGTCTCCGTATGTTAGAAACAGACGTGAGCGAGGCGACTTCCGACGCCGGACTGGACGCAACTCTGCGTGATTTCGCGAACGGCCAAAAAGTGTTTAATCGTTACGCGCTGATTCGAATTCTTGGCCGTGGAGGTATGGGCGTCGTTTGGCTGGCGCATGACCAAGTACTGGAGCGAGACGTGGCGTTGAAGTTTCTACCAGGAATAATTATCCACGATCGAGCCTTCCTCGAAGACTTAAAGAAGGAGACGAAACGCAGTCTTGAGCTGACCCATAAGAATATCGTTCGCATCTATGACTTCGTGAATGATGACCATTCCGCCTCTATTTCGATGGAGTACATCGACGGCGACACACTATCCAATATGCGTGTCGATCGTGTGGCAAAGGTCTTTGAGACGCGCGAGCTTGGTCAGTGGATGAAGGAACTCTGCGACGCGTTAGACTACGCGCATAATCACGCGCGCGTCGTTCATCGCGATCTGAAGCCGTCGAACCTCATGGTAAATCAACGCGGCGACCTCAAAGTCGCTGACTTTGGTATTGCGCGAAGCTTGAGCGACTCGGTGAGCATGGCAACGATGGGAACCCGCGGGACGAGCGGGACGCTCGTCTATATGAGCCCGCAGCAGCTCGATGGTGAGCGTGGGTCGCACTTGGACGACATCTATTCTGTAGGTGCGACCTTATACGAGCTACTCACTAGCAAGCCGCCATTTTATTCTGGAAACATCGATCGCCAGATTCACGAAAGGGTTCCGCCGCCGATGAGTCATCGACGCGAGGAACTTGAAGTCGAGGGAGAGCCGATCGATGAGATTTGGGAGGGCGTTGTTGCAGCTTGTCTCCAAAAAGATCCGACGCGGCGCCCGCAGTCGGCAATTGAAATCTTAACACGTCTCACACAAACGCCATCCTCTAAGGCGCGGCCGCGGAGAAGCGGAGCAGGGAAGAAACGATTTCAAGGTATTGGACATGGTGTGACGGCGGCGCGCCAAAGCGTAGGCCGCGCGGCTGTGGCTGGAGTCAATGTGATTAGGAAAGGATTTCGAGAAGTTGGTCGTGCCTTTTCCAATACTAGCCAGGCGATCGCTAAGAGTATCGCGACCGTATTTAGCGCCGTTAAAAAGACGCTTAGATACGCGGGTCTTTTCCTGTTGTCATTCACTCGGGAGACGCTTCGAGGTACGGCAGTCGTTCTAATTCCAGCCGTGCTGGTGGCGATTTGTATTTGGTACTTCGCGCTTCGGCCCCGTCCGCAAACAGTCGTTATTCAACCGCTAACTCAAACTGAGCCAACAATAGCGCCGGTAGCTCAGGCTGAGCCAAGCCGTGCGCCACTGGATCATCCAACGTCGGCTGCGAGTGTTTCAGAAATCTCCACTCCGACGCGGCAACCAAAGCTGGTCGGTAACTCCGTTTACGAAGGAACAATCCACGTAAAGAACGACAACTCCATCAATGTGCCGCTGTTAATCACGATTGGGTCCGACCTCAAATCAGGCACGATGATGCAAAGTGGCCGCAACGGGAACGCGGTAGTTAAATTTTCCGGCACATGGGACGGAGTAACTTTGGACGCGGTCACTAACGAACTCATTTCAGCCCCAAAGGAGATTAAGTGGGAGCCCGAATCTTTTATCCTTCGTTTTACCGACGACGGCAAGAACGCGAGTTATCAATGTGTTGCTGACGGAAAAACCTACGTTGCCGATCTATCGCTCCAATCTAAATCAATCGTGAACATTCGCCCGGATTATAAGGGCACCATTCACGAAAGTGGCCAACAGGATTCGGGGACGCCGTTGACAATTAGTCTCGCCGCGGATCGTAGGTCCGGCACGATGACTGAAACAAGCAACTCTGGAAAGACTATTGTTAGATTTGATGGTGTCTGGGATGGCGACACCCTGCGCGCCAGTACTAAAGATCTAATATCCAAACCGACAAACGTTCGATGGAAGCCCGAGTCCTTTACCCTGCATTTTTCGGCAGATGGGCAGCACGGATCCTATGAGTGCAATAGCGAACAGCATATCTATTCCGCTGAATTACTTCCCGGCGAGCTCTCTCATTCCGAGGTTAGAGCTCTGGCTATCTATGCACCGCAACCCGAGTATCCGGCCGAAGCCCGCCGTCAGCACATTACTGGTAGCGGTGTTTGTCTATTAACAATCGATCCTAACGGAATTGTTACAGATGCGACGATGGCCGAGTCTATCGGAAATCCCATCCTGGATAATGCTGCGATCAAGGCCTTTAAGCGTTGGCGGTTTAGACCCGGGACGAATCCCAAATAAGAATTCCGATCAATTTTGCAATGGCCGACGATTCCCACTAAGTTTGGTTCCACTTCGAAGAGAGTTGAATTGACGATGAACTCCTAAACTTGCGACTATTCGGAGCTGTGAAAGCAAAGCCACTCTTGCTTGTCGCTGCGTTATTGTTCGTTACGTCGCACCGTCCGCCAGCGCCCATAGTCGAGGAAAGTCCGACACCAAAAGCCGCGCACTCGCCTAAACCAAAACACAAGGAAGTAACGCAAAAGCTCCGACGCTGCGAAAAGCCGCAAGGCGCAACAAACAGCGAAGGTCGATCAATCGGCAAACTGCAAAAGCTTTGATGGAAAATGGGTTGGCAGTTTAAACTGCGGGGAATTCGGCATTGTTCAATTCACCGATGTGATCAGCGAGTCAGGCACTAGCGTGGAATCATCAGCATCCAATCGGCAGACGAAGAAACTGTCCGTAGCAACGTGCACGGGAAAAATGATCATCTCCAATTGGACGTTCCAGGGTAACTCGGGAACAACAACAGGGACTCTGAATCCCGATGGGCGGACAGCCGTAGTTCACGAAAAGGCTAATGGTGATCGTTTTGGTCACGGTGCTTACGACGCAACCGGAATTTTCCATAAAGTCTCACCGTGAGATCGATCTCAATTCTCGCGGTCGCACTGCTATTTCTATCAGTCGATCGCCTGCCTGCGCCAATTCAGGAAATTCGAGAAAGCCCAACGCCAGCAGCACATACCAAGCCGAAATCGAAACCTAAAATCACAGCGGAAAACTCAGAAGGTTCCTCGAAATCAACGAACACCTCTAAATCGCCGACGCCCATACCGTCGTTTGTTATCCACAGCGTGCCGCCAAGCATGAACCCCATTCACGGTGCCCCCTATATCGCTGGGGAAGGAACGGTGGCGGTCATAAATATTGAAAACACCAATGTCAATACAACGGCGACTTTTACCTGGAAAACTACCATTGGTGTTACACAGCCTTTCGAACTTCTTATATCTGCAACACCCCCTTCTTCACAATGGATCAGGAACGCGCGCCTGTTAGCCATGATCGGTTCGTGGAAAACCTCTGTTCTTATCCACGGACTTCCTCCGGGCACGTACTATTTTGCCGTCTATGGTCACGAAGGAAGACATGGCGGCCTTTCGGATGTTACTCGGATTGTTGTAAATCCCGGCCGATAGACAAGCGGTGCTGGTGATCCCGCCTCTGAATAGTTTTTTTTGGTTCCTGCTGTCGTTTGCGGCATGCGCTTGGGGTTGACTAGCCAGGATCCCGAATCAAGAGAGCTAAGGGTCAATTCCACTTATCCGATTACTCCTGGGCAACCCAAGGGGTTTACGCTTGTTCATCGATGGCGGCTCATTTTATGATTTTGTGAAAGTTCGCCTATGCGAAACGGGATTGCTCGGTGCGAGTTTCTGATCATTGCGTGCAGCCTTTATTTGCTCGGATCCGAGGGGATTTGTGCACTCCACGAGAATATCGGACCTGATTACGAGCACAAAAACAAAACGTATGTGATCAAAGCGCCGAGCGGACGCTTTAGCCTGATCCAAAGGCCTGCCCATCATTTAAAAGGGTGCGATGAAAAAGGCGGTTGGCCCTGCTATCAGACCACTGTTCATTTCAGCGACAAATCGAAGCCCGATCAGGTGCTTGCGGAAGTCGGTTTGGAACGACAAACCGCTTATCAAATGCCGGCGGATTATATTATTTCACCGGATGAGCGCTGCTTCGTACGGGACCAGCATCTTTTTGCCGGATGCAACATCCTTGTGTTGTACAAAGTCGAACCAGACGGGAAAATTCACGTGGTACAGAAGGATCTCGTCGATCTGGCATTGACCGCGGTTCTGGAAGATTTACATCGTGCGAACAAAACGCAGCTTTCTTCGGGTGAATTTCTTCATTTTTCGGGCGAAGACGTTGTCTGGGACAAAGAATCCGGCGGGTTTCATTTCAACCTGTTCGCGCGCCCGGACCCGCCCGATCCCAGCATTCACGATTGCGTGGTTCGCTACGATGTGCGAACCGGCAAAGTGACGCACGGCAAAATCCCGCTCTACGATTCGAGGACCGGTGATAACACCGAAACCGTGACTGTCGGCGCAACGGATCAATGAACTGCGTCGACATTCCGAATTAGTCGCAGCGCTTGATCGGCTTTGCTGCAGCTACCTCAGAACTGTACGAGACGCTCTACCTCGCGTGTGCGTTGCCCAGCCAATCGGAATTATCTCACTCGTTAGCAAGCGTTTTTGTAATACAAAAACCCCGGAGCCTACAGGGCTCGAACCCACTATCGAGTTTAACTTTTCGTTTTCCAGCTGCCAGCAAAATTGCCAGCAAACGGCAGTGAAAGAGTTCGCGCGAGTAGTCGGCGAGTTCGCTTGATTACTCAGGTGTAAGCTGCTTCAGTGCAGCCAAATACAGGGGAAGACAGCGCCGAATCCTACCTCTGGAGCGCTTTCTCTCAGCGATTTTGGCTTTTCACCCGGCGATAGAGAGTTTCGTAGCGGTCGACAATGATGTCCGCTGAGAATTTCTCGACGACGTGCTTTCTTCCCTGTTCGCCGAGGCTTCGCGCGAGATCGGGAGATTCAACCAGTTTGTCCATCGCGGAGGCGAGCGCGGTGACATCGGGAAACGGATAAAGCGGATAGGCGTTGCCGACGACCTCCGGAATTCCGCCGACATCGAAGGCCACAATCGGTTTTCCGAAGTAGAGCGTTTCAAGAATGCTGAGCCCGAAACTTTCGTAATCGGATGTGTAAAGTCCGGCGTCCGCGGCGAGATAAATTCTTCAACCGCGGCTTCGTTCTCTCGAATGATGATCTGTTGTTTCAAACCGAGGCGATCAATCATTTCGGTGTAAGGCTGAACCGGTTCGCCAGCCAGAATGAGCAATCGGGTCCGGTCGCGCGTCCGCATGGCCGCGAAAGTTTGCAAAAGAAGATCGATTCTTTTCCCGGATCGCATGTTCGACATATGCAGGATCAGAAATTCGTCCCTCACACCGAGATCAGCGCGCACTTTCTCTCGACTGCGGCTGGCCGGTCGAGGGGTAAAGAAATTAGGAATGACCTCGATATCGCGCGAAACCTTCAGAATCTCCCGCGTTTGTTCCCGCAAGCTTTCGGAAACGGCCGTGACCGCATCAGATCGGGCGAGCGCATATTCGATCGCGGTGCGATAGGCCGGATCCTGGCCTAACAGATTTGTGTCGGTGCCATGCAAAGTCGTGACGATGCCGGCGAAACGTCTGACATTTGCGCGGCCAGAACCGCAGCAAGCGCATTCGGCACCGCGTAATGCGCGTGAATGATATCGAGCGAAACCGTCGAGGCGACCTCCGCCATCTTGACTGCCAACGGCAAAGTGTAATCGGGGCACGGAAAAAGCGGATGATGCGCGAGTTCGACGAGATGAAAATGAAGTCGTTCCTCCGCTGTATCCAGCCGGACCGGCCGCGCGTAACTGAAGAAATGCACTTCATGTCCGCGCCGCGCCAGTTCGGACCCGAAAGCGGTCGCCAGAATTCCGCTTCCGCCGATCAGTGGGAAACAGGCGATGCCAATTCGAAGAGGCTCCTTATTCATTCCCGCCAATATACGCGTCGCCGGAATTCATCGATCGTTTCGCGCTCGACAAAAGTCACGCCGGGGCCGTCCGCTTTGTTGATGTAATCCTGCTCGCTCGCGCCGGAAACATAATGGGTGCAGTGAATGACGCTTTGCATCCAGCGAAACCGAGTATCGCGCGTCGGGCTCACCTGTTCGCGGTCCGTAACTTTGCGCCGGAACTTCGATGAACTTGTCGCCGCCCTTGTGCAGCCAGAATTTTCCGTCGCGCGCCCGCGCCCGAACAATCTCACCTTCGTACGGAAGATCGACGAAATAATCCTCAATCGCGCAGGCCGCCGAACGAAACGAGGGCTCGCTCGAACGCACGACGTTAATTCCTTCCATCAAACCCATGCCCTCATACATCGACGAGACAAAAATCGGCCACCGTGGTTTTCGTCGATGGCCTTGAATATTTCCACGAGACTCTCGTCCAACATAGGCCGGCAGCTGCCGCTCCATCTTTGTCTTCCAGTCCGGCGACAACGCGCTTCAAATAAAGCGGCGAGTAGAGTTTTTGGATTTTGTTTTCGAATTCGAAATTGAGCGAAACTTTCTCGCCGCTGTCGATCGATCCTTGCAAAACAGTCGCTCGTCTCGCGCGGATCGTGGTCGCTATCGTGATAAAAAAAGACGATCGTTCCGCCGATCTCGCGCTGGAGCCGGCGGGCAGTCTTGATCTTGGCGAAAAGAAATCGTTTGGGAAAAATCCCGCACGGTTGCTGGCCGAAACAAATGATCGGGTCAGGCATTCAGGTCAGGCCTCCATTGGCTCGGCGCGAAATATCATGCCGTTGCAAAACTGGCGCCAGCACGACGACGGCGCGCAACCAATCGCGTTGTACCAAAGGTAGCCAATGCCGGTGGTGAAGAAGAGCAGCGAACACCAGCGCCTGAGCGATCAACGCGGCGAAGAAAACCGCCGAGCCGCGCACTTGCCTGACGAAAAAGGCAACGAGAAATAAGGCCGAGAATGCTGCCGTAAAAGACCGACCCGAGAATATTGCCCGCTTCGATCAGGTTCTCGACCAGGTTGGCAAAGGAGGCCACTCGCGATCGCGACCAAGCCCCATGCCGCGGTGAAAAATCTGGGTCGCGACGACGTAATGATGATCGCTCGCGACGAAGCTGCGCAGCGGCCGATAAAGATCGACGACGGTGGTCGAGCCGAGCGCGTTCAAGGCCGCGGCCGTGGCGGACATGGTGGCGCAAAGAATTACCGCGACGAGCAAACCGACAACACCGCGCGGCAACTCCTGCAGAATGAAAGTGATGAAGACATAATCGGACTCCTTGCTCCTCGGATCGGCGCCGTTTTGATTGAGAACCTGTTTGGTCTCTGCTCGCAGTGCCTGGGTCCGCGCATCGAGTTCTCGAATCGATCTCCATTTTCTCAGGCGACGGTTCCGCCGCGTAGGCGCGCAACGCCTCCCGCTTCTGCTCGAAGACTTGATCCTCCTTCGTCGCCAATTCGTTCAGTTGCGGACCGGCGCCGTGCTCGATCGCGCGTTCGTAGGCCGGGCGATTAAAAAAAACCGGAGGCTTTTCGAATTGATAAAAGATAAAAACCATCGCGCCGAGCAGAAGAATGAAAAACTGCATCGGCACTTTGACGACGGCATTAAAGAGCAATCCCATCCGGCTCGAACGCAGAGAATCGCCCGCGAGGTAACGCTGCACCTGCGATTGATCGGCGCCGAAATAGGAAAGAGCGAGAAAGAATCCGCCGATCGCTCCCGACCAGAAAGTGTAGCGTTTGTGCGGATCGATCGAGAAATCGACCGCCTGCAATTTGTCGAGCTTGCCGGCGACCGTGAGCGCATGACCGAATGAAATGCTCGGACCAATCGATAAATCACCACACCGAAGGCGATCGCCATTCCGGCGAGAATGACCATCATTTGGTAACGCTGCGTCAGACTAACGATGGTCGTTCCGCCGACGACGGTGTAAATGATCACGAAACCGCCGGCGAGCCAGATGGTCAGGTTCAGTTGCCATCCGAGAATGGCGGAAAGAATAATTGCCGGCGCGTAAATCGTGATCCCGGCGGCGATGCCGCGTTGCACCAGAAAAAGAAACGCGCCCAGCATTTGGGTTTTTCGATCGAATCGTCTGCCCGAGATATTGGTAGGCGGTGAAAACCTTCAGCTTTTGATAAATCGGCACGAAAACCGCGCAGACCACGAGAAGCGCGAGCGGTTGACCGAAATAATTCTGGATAAAACCGATGCCGCTCTCGTAAGCCTGCCCCGGCATGGAGAGAAAAGTGATCGGCCCGGCCTGAGTCGCGAGGACCGAGAGCCCGATAGTTCCCCAGCGAATGGTTTTGTCGCCCTTGAGATAATGCCCTAACGACTCGCGTCCGCGCGTTCGCCAAAGTCCGTAGAGCGGGATCGCCAGGACGGTGGCGAAGAGGACGAGATAGTCGAGCCGGCTCACGAAAACCGGACGGTGAAAAGATAGAGGAGCAAAATCTCGAGGGCGAAGAAGCCAAGGACGAAACCGTAGGCCCGGGACCAGCGCGGCTCCTCGTCGCGCAATTGATCTTCCAGGTTTCTTTGGGTCACAGACGCTTGAGTATCCTCGACTTGTCAGAAAGTGCCAATCAGCCATTTTTCTCAAAGAATGGTCGGTATGTAATGGTTTATAACGGCGAAGTGTACAATTATAAGGAAGTTGCGGAAAAATATAAAATTGAGCCATAAACGCGTTCTGATACCGAAATTATTATTGAAGCCTTTGCCCTGGCAGGCATCGCAGCGCTCAACGATTTTAATGGAATGTTTGCAATAGCAATATGGGATAACCTGGAGGAAAAATTATATCTTATTCGCGACCGCATTGGTATAAAGCCATTATACTATTATTTAAAAGGGGAAGATTTTTTTTTCTCTTCGGAATTGAAATCTTTCTGTTTTGATGGGATGGATAAAACGAAAGATCGAAATGCAATAAGCAATTTTCTTTACCTGGGCTATATACCCGGGGAAGCTACCATTTATAAATATTGTAAAAAATTAAAACCCGGTCACTATGCGATTTGGGATAAAGGCCAGTTTACGGTTTTTCCTTATTGGAAAATAGAAGATAAAATTTTAAAGGAAACTATTTCAGATGAAGTATCAGCAAAAAATACTTTAAAGGGATTGTTGAAAAGCAGTGTCCGTTATTGTATGATCAGTGATGTTCCAATTGGGGTTTTATTGAGTGGTGGAGTGGATTCGAGCCTGGTGACTGCGATTGCCCAGTCTTTTTCAGAACAACCGGTACAGACTTTTTCCATTGGCTTTACTGATAAAAAATACAATGAATCTGAGTTTGCCGCAAACGTCGCAAAGTACATCGGCACAAACCATCATGAATACCAGGTGACAGAATGTGACGCTTTAAGATTGGTAGAAAAAATTCTTGACATTTATGATGAACCCTATGCAGATTCATCGGCAATACCAACGCTGATTGTTTCTGAATTGGCGAGAAAAAATGTAACCGTAGTTTTAACGGGAGATGGCGGAGATGAACTCTTTATGGGCTATGGATTTTATTACTGGGCAAGGCGAATGCAAAATCCGTGGTTATCAACATTTCGTAAGCCGCTGGCAAATGCTTTACATACATTTGGTAACAACCGGATGCAAAGAGGTAGCAAGGTTTTTAACTACCTTTCCCAGGCAAGAATAAAAAGCCATATTTTTTCCCAGGAACAATATTATTTCACTGAAAGGGAAATCGATGATTTGCTTATTTGTCCGGCTGCTATTAATATTGATGAAAAAATTTATTCTACCGTTCGCAATTTCAATCTGCCTGAACAGCAAAGTTTTTTTGATATCAAAAATTATCTTCCCGAAGAATTACTGGTAAAAGCCGATCGCGCTTCTATGCATTATTCGCTTGAGATGCGTGTTCCATTGCTGGATTACCGGTTGGTTGAGTTTGCGCTTAATCTGTCACCAGATCTGAAACTGAATGGAAATACGGGTAAGTATCTCTTGAAGCAGGTTTTATATGATTATATTCCGGAAACTTTTTTCAACCGGCCCAAGCGTGGGTTTTCGGTTCCCCTTGCTGCCTGGTTAAGAACTGATCTGAAATATTTGATTGATACCTGGTTATCCCCTTCAATTGTAGCCCAGTGTGGCATCGTATTTCCGGAAAATGTAGAAAAATTAAAAGCCGCATTTTTCCGGGGAAAGCATTATTTGTACAATAGGTTATGGGCATTGATTTTACTTCATAAATGGTTAATTGAGAAAGGATAAATGAAGCAAATGCTCGCCCAAAACTATCGACAGCAAAAAAAATAAAATCAACACATGAAGAATGCGCTCTAT
Source organism: uncultured Chitinophagaceae bacterium (assembly GCA_963695165.1). GTDB lineage: Bacteria > Bacteroidota > Bacteroidia > Chitinophagales > Chitinophagaceae > CAVOGF01. Next base: position 469,269 of record CAVOGF010000004.1, on the reverse strand, counting down.
GTTTTGTACGACGGACTTACTGATCCGCTGGGGCAATCCCAGGTATTGCCATATCTTTTAGGGTTATCAAGATCCGGCTATAGGTTTACTATTTTAAGTTTTGAAAAAAAAGAGCGGTTCAATCATGAAAAAGATTCTATTCAAGCCATTACAGCAAAAGCTGGCATTAATTGGGTGCCTTTATTTTTTTCATCCAGGCCGCCGTTTTTAGCCAAAATATATGATGTATGGAGAATGCGCCGCATGGCATTGAAGCTTCAAAAGAAACATCAGTTTCATATCATTCATTGCCGCAGTTATGTGGCCGCGCAAATTGGATTGATATTTAAAAAACGGTTTGAAACCAGGTTTTTATTTGATATGCGCGGCTTTTGGGCAGATGAAAAACTGGATAATGGCCAGTGGAATTTGAATCAATTTTTTTATAGACAGATTTATAATCATTATAAAAAATTGGAACACAGCCTTTTTATTAAATGCAGACGCTATTATCACATTAACAGAGGCTGCAAAAAAGGAATTGTTAAGCCAAAAAAAATATGCCCATCTTTCAATTGAAGTAATTCCCTGCTGCGCAGACCTGGATCATTTTGATTATCATGCTGTTTCCTGTCAAAAAGCGGAACAGATAAAAAGTGAATTAGCCATTCCTCCTGATAAAAAAATAATCACTTACCTCGGGTCAATTGGAGGCTGGTATATGATGGAAGAAATGTTTGATTTTTATAAACGGCTTTTATTGCGTTATCCGGAATTTTTATTTTTTTTTATTACAAAAGACGATCCTTTCAAAATCAGAAAACAAGCGGAAAAATCCGGAATTGACCAGGAACAATTAATCATCCGGTATTGCGGAAGGAAGGAATTGCCACAATACTTAAAAATAACTGATTGCAGCATTTTTTTTATCCGGCCAACCTATTCCAAAATAGCTTCTTCACCTACAAAACATGCGGAATTAATGGGTATGGGCATACCTGTTATTTGTAACAATATAGGAGATACCGGGAATATTATTAAAGCAACCGGAACAGGAATATTGGTGAATGAATTTTCACAAAAAGAATATGATAACCGTATTCAGCAATTGGATGCGCTTTTAAAAATTCCCAAACAAAATATAAGAAATGCGGCATTTTATTACTTTGATCTATCTAAAGGAAACACTACTTACTTAAACATTTATGAGAGATTGATTAAAAATAATTTACCTTATTAAGTAAATTGAAGCTGAATGAAAATCATAATTTTTTCCCGCTATTCAAAATTAGGAGCCAGCAGCAGGCTTCGATCTTATCAATTTATACCATTCTTTCAGCAAAATGGAATTGAGTGTGATATTTTTCCTTTTTTTAATGATCAGTACCTGAAGGAGATCTATGAAAAGAAACCTGTTAATAAATGGAACATTTTGAAAAGTTATTTCAAATGTTTTTTAAAATTAGCCCGTGTGCGAAATTATGATGCTGTAATTGTGGAAAAAGAATTGTTTCCTTTTTTGCCGGCCATCGGAGAATGGTGGCTGAAGCTTTTAAAAATACCTTATATCGCTGATTATGATGATGCCATTTTTCACAATTATGATCTGCACCCCAACAAGCTGATAAAATATTTTTTAAGTGGAAAAATCAAATATGTGATGCGGCATTCGGAACAGGTTGTTGCAGGAAATTCTTATCTGCAGCAATATTCAATTATGTCCGGGGCAAAAAAAACAGTACTGATTCCGACCGTCATTGACATTGATAAATATCCGATAAAGGAACATTATAGTTCAGAAAAAGTTGTGATAGGATGGATTGGTTCACCTACTTCATTAAAATATCTGAAAGCGCTGCAACCTGTTTTAAAAGAATTGGGCAGTGAATACAATATTCAATTGCATATTGTTGGCGGTAAATCTCTGATTGGCCTTGATGGTTATGAATCTTTAATTGAATGGACCGAAACGATGGAAACTAAATTGGTTCAACAGTTTGATATAGGTATTATGCCACTGGAAAACAATGCCTGGGAAAGAGGAAAATGCGGGTACAAGTTAATTCAATATATGGGTTGCGCGCTGCCGGTTGTAGGAAGTCCTGTAGGAGTAAATGATGAATTGATTGATGAAGGTATCAATGGTTTTAAACCAAGGAATTTTTATGAATGGAAATTAGCGCTGGAGCAATTGATTGTGGATTCAGATATGAGGAGCAAAATGGGGAAAGCGGGGCGGAAATTAGTGGAGGAGAAATATTCATTACAAAAAGCGAGATATAAATGGGTGCAGCTTTTAAATGAAATAAACAACAGGCATGCTTGATATACTTGTTATATTATTTGTCAGCTTTTTGGTGCTTTCCGGCAATAAGAGGTTGGCAAAAAAGACTTTCAACAAAGCATATTTCAAAAAATCATTTGATTATCTATTTTTTTATCACTTGTTGTTTTGCCTGATTTTTACCGTTTACATACTTAAAATTGGCGGCGACTCATTCGCATACTGGCAACTGAATAAAAACCAATCAGGTGTTTCTTCAGATAAATGGTTTGATTATTTTGGAACCGGCACTTTATTCATTCAGTTTTTAAATTTTATACCGGCCAAAGTATTGGGATTATCCTATTACACCGGCAATTTTCTATACGCGGTATTAGGTTTTACAGGTATCCGTTACCTGTATTTTATTTTTATACAGCAACTGAATGTAAATTTTAAAATTTTTGGGTTATGGGTTATTCCCTTCCTGTTTTTTCTACCCAATCTTCATTTTTGGACCGCCGGTATAGGTAAAGACAGTTTGTGCTTTTTTGCAATCGCCTGGTTTTTATTCAGTTTTCAACAATATCAAAAAAGAGCAATCGGTTTGATCCTTTCATTTTTGCTTGCTTTTTATATAAGGCCGCATATTGGTTTTATAATGCTGGCAGGTGTTTTTTTTTCAGTGTTATTATCGGGAAAAATGAAGCCGGTTTGGAAAATAAGTTTTTCACTTCTTGCATTGGCTGTTTTTTTTCTTATTTATTCAAAACTGCTGCTTTTTCTTCATGTTGATGAATTAAGTACGGGTTCTATAGGCAATCTTGCAAATACAAAAATCAGTAATTTGAACACGCCTTCCGTAGGCTCAGCCGTGGCTCTGGAAAATTATTCATTGCCATTGCGGATTTTTACTTATTTATACCGTCCATTGTTTTTTGACGCGGGAAATATCCCCGGCATTTTTAGCTCTGCTGAAAACATGATCTATCTGTTTATTACTATAAAAGGGTTGATGTCTTTTAACTTAAAAGTTTTAAAAAATTTAGCGCCCTGGGCCAAAGCCGGCGTATTCATGTTTTTATTTTCCACATCAGTTTTTGCTAACAGTTTAAGCAATCTCGGCATCGCAATGCGTATGAAGAACATGTTTATGATCTATTTTATTTTTATACTTCTTTTATTTATTGATTATGAGCAGGTAAAAAAAGCCAAAATTGCAGATATGGCAAGAATGAAAAGAAATAAAAAACGGATCAGTTTTTGAATCTTTCTATATCACAATGTGCGGAATACTCGGTACCATCAATTATCCTGTTAAGGAAAAGAAGGATATTGTTTTTAAAGAGCTTTTTCATCGCGGTCCTGATGAACAAAATCTTATTGTTTTTGACTCAAATCTTGAATTTTTTCATACCCGTTTAGCCATTCAGGAATTGTCTGCCCAAGGTCGTCAGCCAATGAGTTATAATGGTATTCACATCATTTTTAATGGGGAAATCTACAATCATAAAGATCTGCGGGAAAGATATAAGCTTTCACATTCCGGACAGTCTGATACGATGACCATACTCTTAATGTATGAGCTGAAAGGATTAAAGATGTTAGATGATTTTGACGGCATGTTTGCTTTTTGTTTATATGATGAAAAAATAAAGAAGATCTTTCTTGTTCGGGACAGGGCGGGCATAAAACCGCTATTTTTATGGAATGATGGAAACAGTTTTATCTTTTCTTCAGAATTGAATGTTTTAAAAAAAATTCTGCCATTATCGCTTAATAGACAATCGGTTTCAGATTTCCTTTATGTTGGATACAATTTCCGTGCAGCCACACCTTATGAAAAAGTTTCTGAGGTAGAAAACGGAACAATAGTGGAAATTGATCTTGTAAACTTTCATTTTAAAAAAACAAAATGGTATCATATTGCGGCTCCATATTGGCAAAAATCATTTTTGGCTGAAGATGAGGCGCTTTTTTTACTCGATGAAAAGCTGAAACTCGCGGTAAGCCGCAGGATTTTAAGTTCTGACCTGGAGGTCGGTTGTTTTTTAAGCGGTGGAATAGACAGTGGCCTGGTTACTGCGATTGCAGTTAAACATTCACCATCATTACGCAGCTTTATCGTGCGCTTTCCGGGCGCGTATGATGAGTCAGAGCTTGCTGCCCTGGTGGCTCAAAAATATCATACAAATCATACGGTTATAGATGTTTCATTCGATAACCTCCAGGCCGATTTTGAGAAAATTATTTTCAATTATGGCGAGCCATTTTTTGATAGTTCCGCTATTCCCAGTTATTATGTATCAAGAGAAGCAAGGAAACACATCACCGTAGTATTGAATGGAGATGGAGCTGATGAATTATTCGGAGGTTATCGCCGTTATCTTCCATTCCGGTATTTCGACTTTTTTAATGTGAGCAACAATTTTAAAAGCTTTTCAGCTTCTTTATTAAAATTGCTTCCTGTTTCTCACGAAAAGAAAAACATATATAATTATTTCTATCGTTTATTTCAATTTACCCAATACCATGATCCGGCAGATGTGTACAATGCAGCTACTATAGATCTGTTTGTAGGATATAAGGATAAATTCATTCAAAAACCCTGTTGCCGGGCGCTGGTAAATATGTTGAATGAAATTAAAATTATGCCCATAAGCCCCCTCAAAAAGATCCTGCTTGCCGATTTCAATGCCATCCTCTTTAGTGATTTATTGCCAAAAATGGATATTGCTACCATGGCAAACTCTTTAGAAGGCCGGAGCCCTTTTCTGTCAAATGAATTTCTGGATTTTGCGCCGTCCCTTCATGACAATTATAAAATAAATAAATTTACAACCAAATACCTGTTGCGAAAACTGGCGGTAAAGTATCTGCCGGCAGAATTAATTAATCAACCTAAAAGAGGTTTTGAAGTGCCCTTAAAACGATGGATCGAAAATGATTTAAATGAGCTTTTAAACGATTATTTATTTCACTCGTCCAACCGGTTGTTCATAGATTTTATTGATGAAAAATTTATACAGGATCTGTATGAAAAAAAAGTGCAGGTGTCAGATGAAAAGCGTGCTAAAATGCTGTACTCAATTCTATGCCTTGAAATTTGGTATAAAAATGCTTTTCATTAAACCAGCAAGGAAACTCGCTCTTGTCCTGATTTTGTTTGCCACCACAAACCCGCTTTTTAGTAAAACGGATAAAAATTTTAAACCGGTACGTATCATTAATGTGAAAGATTGGGGTGCAAAAGGCGATGGTATTCATGATGATTATAAAGCTTTAAAAAAAATGACGGATTATGTAAACCAGCAAAAGGGCGGGTCAATATTTTTTCCTGAAGGTGTGTATCTCATGGATATTTATAATACAGATAGTGCAGATCATAGTTTAGTTTTTGCTAATTGTAATGGTTTGACAATAAAAGGAAATAAGGCCAAAATATCTGTTAAAGGAGATTTTACCCGTACGGCAGATTTTAAAATTAAACGAAATTTTTACAGTAATCATAACCAGATCGTACCGTTTTACCTTAAAAAATGTTCCAATATAATAATTGAGGGACTTACAATAACCGGCAATGTGGATAAAATGACGAGGCCGGGAAATGTTGTTGAAAAAGGGCAGGGGCTGATTTCCATATTTGATTGCAATCATGTTCGTTTAAAAGATCTTACACTCGACAGCTCAGCTTCTGACGGATTGTATATTGGTGGTGTAAATAACCCAAGTATTGATATACAGGCTGTGAATATAAAATGCGCAAACAATGCAAGGCAGGGCGCATCTATTTGCGGACTCAGGCAGGGTACATTTACCAATTGCGCTTTTCTCAATACCGGCATTACGGGAAATTATGGACGTCATGCACCAAGCGCAGGAGTAGATATAGAGCCAATATCTTATAAAAACATTTTCTCAGGCAATATTGTTTTTAATAATTGCCTGTTTGAAAACAATATGGGTGGCCAGTTTATATGTACCGCTCCTTCCACTACTTCTAATATTGTAGTTGAAAATTGTACGCTGCTTGCGCAAAATAGTATAATACCATACCAGATGATTTTGGCGGCAGACAGCATGGTGGTTAAAAACTGTGATATGGATCTTGGGAAAGGAAACCTTTACGCAACCTGGCTAGCATTGCCGGGTTGCAGGGCAACTATCCAGGACTGCACTATAAAAAGTTCCTTACAAGGTGTTTTGTCTACCTCTGCGGATTCGCGGGATAGTGTTCGCCTGATTCATAATTCCTTGGTTTTTACCGGGGATACCTTAAAATCCTATTTCCCTTATCTGCAATCACCCAACCTGTATTTCATTGATAATAAAATATTTATTCCTTCAAAATTGATTAACAATAGCAAATTTCATTCATTGGTTCAAAATGCAATTGAATCGAGTGGGAATGTTTTTTATAGTGATGTGCCCGAAATAAAACCCAGGGTTGCTTATAATAAGACCAGGTTGGTGCATGATAACAAATGATTGAATTTTTTTTAAAAGAAGGTCGGATTATTGTATTTCAACTTTCCTCTTTGGGTGAAAAATATTAACCGCCGGTAGTTCTATATTCCTTAAATTGTTTGGCGAGTAATACTGAATATAATTCTGCTCCTTCTCTGTTTAGATGCCCGACATTGGAGAATAGATGAATGTTGGAACTAATATCCAGGCTATCATGTCGCCAAAAGGGAATGTTGTTTTGCTGTGCTATTTCGTTAATCGTATTAAAAATTTCGCCCGCATTATACACGTGCTTTTGAAGTTGGAATTGAAATTCGGGGGCATAAGTGAAAATCAGGCTGGTATTGTTTTTTCTGCAGATTTTCATGATATCATTTAAATAATTAATGGCGGTATTCGATATGCCTTCCGGTTTAAAGGGCATCGCCGTATCACTTATCGGCATTTCCTCAACAGTATTGGATAAAAATCCTTTATAGGAAATTTGACCTTTTTTTATTTCCGTTTCTCCCCGCAATCCTTTAATGGCATTCATTTTTGCATAATCATCATAGACCGTAAGTATAAGAAATGGAAAAATCTGTGCGGGTATTGTACTGTGCCCTTCATCATTAAGTGTTTGTTTTATTACCTTATTTTTTATGAATGGAAAATACACGCTGTAATTAAAAAATTTTCGTCTGAGATCAAATGCATTTAAATCGAGTGTGAGTAATAAATAGGAAGGTGGCGGATGATTTTGCAGGTAAGCTTCCAAAACCATTTTAAATTCAAACAAATTACCGCCCTCTACTCCCGCATTATATGAGTTTATATGGCATATGCTGTCAATGATTTTTGGATCTATCTGCACATGCGTTCTGGAGGAGCCGAGAAACAAAACATCATAAGCTGAATTGTGTAAAAAAAGCGCTGAAAATTTCTCATATGTATGAGTGTTATATTTTTTTATTCCTTTTTCAAAAAGCCCATAGCATAACTGACAAAGCGTAAAGGCTAGTATCAATGAAACAACAATTTGTGCAACGGGCTTCATTTCTTAAAATTGGAAGTAAATAAAATTTTCTTTATTAAAAATTCCAAACAAAATTATCAGGGTTAAAAAGATAGTGCAAAATGCGATGTTTTGCACAGGCTTTTTATTTAAAGATTCGAGATGTACCGGTAACTTCATTTCAACAAAAAACATTATGCAGGTCATGATGATGCCTATTAAAATGCTGGTGATTCCGTACTGTGAGAGATTCGTGAAATCGGTTAATACAAATTGAAAAGGATTGGTATTATTGAAGGAAAAAATATGATCAACGATTAACAAGGCATCATTCAATCCATTGGCCCTGAAAAAGATCCATGCAAAATTCACTATCATTGAAGTGAATATCAAACTCAATAAATTGGATAACATATTTTTTCTGATCTTAATGCCGCTGTAATAATGAAAAAGCATATAACTGACTATAAAAACCGTGTGTATCGCACCCCAGATAATATAAGTCCAATTAGCGCCATGCCAAAACCCACTGATAAGAAATACCACTGCCACATTTAAATACATCCTTTTAATGCCCCTGCGATTTCCACCAAGCGAAATGTATAAGTAATCCCTGAACCAGGTTGAAAGGGAAATATGCCAGCGTTTCCAGAATTCCTGGATATTTTTTGAGAAATAGGGCCGGTTAAAATTTGTCATCAAGTGGAATCCCATCGTTTTAGCCGCGCCGATGGCGATATCGGAATAACCTGAAAAATCGCAATAAATTTGAATAGCAAAAAATATAGTTGCTATAATAAGGTTGAGATAATGATAATTTTCCGGATTATTATATACAATATCCACATATTGGGAAAGGCGATCGGCTATTACCACCTTTTTAAAAAATCCCCATAACATCAATCGGAGACCGGATAATAAACTTTGGCTGCTGAATGCATGATAAATTTTAAATTGTGGCAACAGATTCTGAGGTCTTTCAATAGGACCCGCAACCAACTGAGGATAAAACATTACGTACAATGCATAAATGCCCAGGTGCTTTTCTGCTTTTTGATGTCCGCGGTAAACTTCAATGGTATAACTCATTGCCTGGAATGTGTGAAAAGAAAGACCGATTGGTAAAATAATGGCGAGTAAAGGAATGGAATAAGTAGTTGTATTTAATGATAGCAGAAAAGCATTGATATTTTCAATAAAAAAGTTATAATATTTAAATACAGCCAATACTCCTACATTGGCTACAATACTCATGCTCAGAAATAATTTTCGTCTTTTACCGGAAGCCGTTTCAATCATTAGTCCTGCTATATAATCAATGATGATGGTGAAGAACAATATGAAAATATAAACGGGGATAAACGCCATATAAAAAATACAGCTTGCAATTAATAGATGAATCCAACGGAAACGATGAGGTAATAAAAAGAAAAGAATGGTTACAACCGGAAAAAAAATCAGGAATTGAAGGGAATTAAATAACATGGTAAATCCTTAAATGGATAAAAAAAGATTCGTTTTTTATATTCCGGCCTTAAAAAACAGGATCAGGTATTCCTGCTTATAAAATTACTTTACAGACAGCAAATCCCAGTTTAAAATATTTTAAGGTTTGTTGAAGGAATACCGGGTTTTCAGTTTTCCACCAATCTTGTTCACGGTATACTCTATTTAAATTTTTCAGGAAGTTTTAATTTGGAAAATTTCTATGCTATTTCTATGATCTTTCAAAATTTTAAAGCAAAAACTACAGGTGCGTTACATCAAAAGTGCGCTACATCAACAGATTGTCATTTCTATATTTAGTGCCGGCGCTTACCAATTGATCATTTTTCAGAATCAAAAAAATTTATTGAAAAATCAGTGATGATCCAGCCTTAGACCATTGGCTTGTTTTTTGTCATTTAACCAATTACTATCCTTGTTTTTTAAGTCTGGTAGCAATTAATTATTTGATTGTTTATGACAAAACTCATTCGCCTGACAACCGTACCGATGTCATTGGAGTTATTAATTCCCGGTCAAATGAATTTTATGGCATCCCATGGGTTTGAAGTATATATGGTCAGTTCCCCTGAAACCAATATTGAAAAGCTGGAAGAAAAAGAAAATTCTAAATTTATTCCCGTAAAAATGACCCGATTAATTTCGCCTGTCAGGGATTTAATTTCTCTTTTCAAACTGATTCGTGTATTCAGCAAATTAAAACCCACCATTGTCCATACACATACACCTAAAGCCGGAATTGTAGGAATGCTGGCTGCCTGGATCTGCCGGGTGCCATTGCGGATGCATACTGTGAGCGGGCTTCCGCTGATGGAAACCAGGGGCTTTAAACATTTGCTACTGGATGAAATTGAAAAACTTACTTATTACTGCGCCAACCTGGTATATCCAAATTCCACAAAATTGGCCCATTATATTGTGGCTCATAAATATTGCAACATTGCTAAAATAAAAGTTGTGGGAAATGGGAGCAGCAATGGTATTGATGTAAAACATTATCAACTCACGCCGGAAATTGCCGGATATGGTGTTCAGTTAAAAAAGCAATTGGGAATAACAGAGGGAAATTTTGTTTTTATTTTTATAGGACGTTTGGTAAAAGATAAAGGATTGGAAGAGTTGATACATGCATTTTTAAAATTACATAAAAAGTATAACCATGTACGATTGTTGTTAGTAGGATTTTTTGAGCCAAACCTCGATCCATTACCTAAGGAAACCGTTAAATCCATTGAAACAGAAGATTCCATATTGCATGTGGGCTTTCAATCCGATATAAGACCTTATTTAGCGATTAGTCATGCATTGGTTTTTCCTTCGCACCGGGAAGGTTTCCCCAATGTGCCTATGCAGGCCGGATGCTTTCAGCTCCCTTCAATAGTAACGGATATCAATGGCTGCAATGAAATTATTGAACCGGGAATTAATGGTTTGATTATTCCGGTTAAAGATGAACCCGCTTTGTATAAAGCTATGTATGCATTTATAAATGATGAAGCATTATATTTGCGACTGAAATCAAACGCCAGATGTCATATTGTAGAAAGATATGAACAAAACTATTTCTGGTCATTATTGCTGGAAGAATACCAGTTTCAGTTAAAAAAGCAAGGAATTGTATCGTAATTTTTTTAAAAGAATATTCGATTTTATTATCAGCCTGGCAGGTTTTATAGTATTGTTTCCCATTTTTCTTTTAGTTGTTTTTTTGCTTTTACTTTCTAATAAAGGCAATCCTTTTTTTATTCAAACCCGACCCGGGCTTCATGGAAAACTATTCCGCATCATCAAATTTAAAACCATGAATGACCGTCGCAACAGTGAAGGACAATTGTTACCTGATGCTGAACGGTTAACGAAAGTTGGAACCATTGTACGCAAAACATCATTAGATGAAATTCCACAATTATTAAATGTAATAAAAGGCGATATGAGCCTTATTGGTCCAAGGCCGCTATTGGTGGAATATTTGCAATTATATAATGCCCGCCAGCAACGCCGGCACGAAGTGCGGCCAGGCATTACAGGTTGGGCCCAGGTAAACGGGCGCAATGCGATTAGCTGGGGACGAAAATTTGAATATGATGTTTGGTATGTAGAAAATTTAAGTTTAATACTCGATATAAAAATTCTTTTCCGTACGCTGGCAAAAGTTTTAAGATCAGAAGGAATTAATGCCGATGGCTCTGCAACAATAGAAAAGTTCAATGGCGAAGATTTTATTAAAACGTATACTGAATAGACTTCGTAATCTTAAATCTTATTCCCTCTTGATCTTTTGAGTTTACATAATGTCCCAATTGGACAAAGTTGTTAATTTATTAATGTATAAAATTCATCAAAATGTTGGTTAATCGCTTTTTGTTTCTCACCTTTGTGTAATCTCTTTTTAGCTTCCAACCCTTTGATATATAAGTTTATAACTAAATTTGATGCTTAATTAATGATTTATTTATACGGAGCTGGTGGACATGCGAAAGTTATTGTAGATATTCTGGAATGTTGTGGAATAATAATTGGTGGGGTATTTGATAAAAATCCAATGAAACGTGTGTGGGATTATCCTTTTTTTCAATTCCCGGGCCCTTTTAATACAAACGAGGATCAATTAATTATTTCAATTGGAAATAATGAAATAAGAATGAAACTTGCGATTGAAAATAATGTTAGTTATTACACTGCTATTCATCCAAAATCAATTGTTTCCTCACATGTTTCCATAGGTGAAGGCACGGTAGTAATGGCGGGAGCTTTAATTAATTCGGATACTTTTATCGGCAAACATTGTATCATCAATAGCAATGCCTCAATAGATCATGATTGTACCTTGTCAGATTTTGTGCATATTTCACCAAATGCCACTTTAAGTGGAGGAGTAAAAGTAGGCAAAGCCGCACATGTCGGAAGTGGAGCGGTTATTATTCCTGGAAAAACTATTGGTTCGAATGCTGTTATTGGCGCAGGTGCGGTAGTAATTGATGACATTCCTGACAATGTTGTAGCGGTAGGAAATCCAGCTAAAATTATAAAGAAAATTTAATGAAAACAGCGACACAGACGAAGATATGGCTTTCAGCTCCACATATGGGGGGCAATGAAATTGATTTTATCCATAAGGCTTTTGATGAAAATTGGATTGCTCCATTAGGTCCTAATGTAAATGGTTTTGAAGAGGATATCGCAGAATATCTGGAAGAGGATGTGCATGTTGCAGCCCTCAGCTCTGGTACTGCAGCCCTTCATCTTGCATTGATAATGATTGGTGTAAAACATGGTGATGAAGTGATTTGCCAGAGTATGACTTTTTCAGCTTCAGCCAATCCTATAGTTTACCAGGGCGCAACACCTGTATTTGTAGACTCTGAGCCGCATTCATGGAATATGTCACCTGATTTTCTAAAAGTCGCTATTGAAGACCGGATCAAAAAAGGGAAAAAACCAAAGGCAATTATTTGTGTGCATTTATACGGCATGCCTTGTAAAATGAATGAAATTTTAAGCATAGCTAATGAATATGAAATTCCCGTAATTGAAGACGCTGCTGAAGCATTGGGTTCTACTTATTTCGATCGCAAAGCTGGTACTTTTGGAAAAATGGCCATTCTTTCTTTCAACGGAAATAAAATTATTACTACATCTGGCGGAGGAGCATTGGTTTCAAATTCCGTTTCCCTGATAAAAAGGGCACGATATTTGGCTACTCAGGCCCGCGATGCAGCTCCTCATTATCAGCATTCTCAGATTGGTTATAATTACCGGATGAGTAATATTTGTGCTGGTATCGGAAGAGGACAAATGTTGGTATTACAGGAAAGGGTAGAAAAAAGAAGAAATATTTTTGAACAATATCGTGGTTTTCTTAAGGATATACCAGGTATTTATTTTCAGGAGGAGCAAAAGGGTATGAAAAGCAACCGCTGGCTTTCCACCTTATTATTGGATCCGGAATTTACACCCAATCATGTAAGCCGTGAAGATGTTAGGTTGTGTTTGGAAGCGGATAATATAGAATCAAGGCCTTTATGGAAACCAATGCATATGCAACCGGTTTTTGAAGACGCGCCTTTTTATGGCGATGGTACTTCTGAGCGGTTATTTGAAAATGGTATTTGTATGCCTTCTGCTACTAATATGTCGCAAAACGATTGGGAACGCGTTAAAAATAAAACAGCAGAATTATTTAGATAATTATTTATTAATGTTTAATTTATAAATCTGTTTTAAAGAAGAATAATTATTTCAGTTGAAAGGAAGAACAATAAAATAAAAGTTATGAAATTACCTTCGTTATTAAATGTCAGGTATATGCCCAGATGGATAATCCTTTTAATGGATGGGCTTTTAGCTTTTTTCTCAATCATTTTTTCCTATCTTCTACGGTTTAATTTTCAAACGGAACAAATTACCAGCAACCTTTTTATCCGGGGCATTTTTGCAACCGCTGTTGTTTATCTTTTTGTTTCCGTTTACTTTAAAACTTATAAAGGAATAATACGGCATACCACTTTACAGGATACAGTAAAGATTTTTTATGCGGTATTGGTTTCGCATATATTTATTGCTATAATAAATGAAATAATTGTTTCTACACAAGGATTATTATTGGTGCCTTTTTCGGTTTTGGTCATCAATGCATTTATAAGTTTTTGCCTGATTGCAGGAAGCAGAATATCTATCAAACAAATTTTTGAAACGGCTTCCAATACAAAAAAAGAACCTATTATTATTTTTGGTGCGGGCGATATGGGGCAAACCGCATTAAAAGCTATTTTGCAGGATAAAGTGAACCCATGGAAAGTAGTTGCATTAATAGACGATAACCCGGGAAAAATAGGAAAAAATTTAGCCGGCATACCTATCTATGACATCATGCACATGGATAAATTGCTTCAGAAATATGCGATCAAAAGAGCTATTATTGCTGTAAACCATATCTCTATTAATCGTAGGAATGAAGTCGCTTCATTTTTTATTGAGCAGGGAATTAAAGTTTCAATTTTACCCTCTACCCAGCAATGGCTCAATCATTCTTTTAAGATCCGCCAGTTAAGGGATATAAAAATTGAAGATCTTTTAGAGCGGGAACCTATTGAAATAAACAATAAGGAAATCAATACAACTTTAAAAGGCAAACGTGTATTAATTACCGGAGCTGCCGGCTCTATTGGCAGTGAAATTGTAAGGCAGGTTTCCCGGTTTGAACCTGAACTATTGATCCTTGCCGATATTGCTGAATCTCCATTACATTCTATCGGGCTTGAACTGGAAGAATCCGTGGACGAAATTCCTTATAAACTCTTTATTTGCAATATCACCGATTTAAGGCGTATGGAATCGCTTTTCCAAAATTATGCACCGAATATTGTATTTCATGCAGCAGCTTATAAGCATGTGCCCATGATGGAAGAGCATCCAAGAGAAGCGGTTTTTAATAATATTTCCGGAACTAAAGTAATCGCTGACTTATCGGTAAAATATAGTGTGGAACGCTTTGTAATGGTATCTACTGATAAAGCGGTAAACCCAACCAATGTGATGGGAGCTTCCAAGAGGATAGCTGAAATGTACATCCATGCCTTATATGAAAGAATCAGAATGGAAATTCAGGATGGTGATGAATGCAGAAAAACTATATTCATAACCACCCGTTTTGGAAATGTGCTTGGTTCTAATGGAAGCGTGATCCCCAGGTTTAAAGCACAACTTGAAAAAGGCGGTCCTATAACGGTAACTCATCCGGATATTACCCGTTTTTTTATGACCATTCCAGAAGCTTGTCAATTGGTTTTGGAAGCTGGAGTAATGGGAAAAGGGGGAGAAATTTTTATATTTGATATGGGGAAATCCGTACGCATTGCAGATCTGGCACGAAAAATAATTTCCCTTGCCGGATTAAAACCAGATGAAGACATCAAAATTACTTATACTGGCCTGCGTCCTGGAGAAAAACTTTTTGAAGAATTACTGAGTAAAATAGAATCCACATTACCCACATATCATAAAAAAATAAAGATTGCCCAGGTTTCCTGTAATAAGCAGAATGTATTGGAATTGGTAGAAGACCTGATCTTTCATGCCAGAAAGGGGTCAGATTGGGAATGTGTAAGATTGATGAAGCAAATGGCTCCGGAATTTATCAGCAACAATTCCAAATATGAAAAACTTGATCAGGCTAAAAAATCAATAGACACACCAATTGCTTCCGAATTACTTGAGAAGGCATCTGATATGAACGCGGTTTCAAGTTGATGTATTAGATATTAGTTATCAGGTTTTAAAACTATTGAGCCTTCATTTGTTTGATTACTGTTTTTATAATGGTATCAACTTTAATTGCAGAAGGTAGTAAGGTTTCTAATTCCATTTTTTCGCGCCCCATTTTTTCTATATGGCGGATATCTGTTTTAATGCTTCGTACATTAAAAGTATCAATACTTGATTTTAATTTATGCGCCAGCCGGGATGCTTCTTCCCAATTTTTTTGTTCGCACGCTTCAATCAGCTGTTGTACGGATAATGGTACTGTTTCGATGAAAATTGTTTTTATATTTTCAATAAATTCATCATCGGGGTTTTGTATGTTCATGAGATAATCCAGGTCGTACAATTTTTCCTCATTCTGCATAATTTCCCCATTCATTAATTCATCCGTTGCTTCATTCATATATAAACTTTTTTTGTGTTTAATGGTTGATGAAATGGCTGAATATAAATCTTTTTCTTTAAACGGTTTAATCAGGTAAGCATTCATGCCGGCGGCAAGATATTTTTGTTCTTCACCTTTTATCGCATTTGCCGTCAATGCAATTATTGGGATATTTTTATAATTTTCATCATCGCTTTGTCGAATTTCAAGGGTGGTGTCAAGGCCGTTTTTGATCGGCATTTGTATATCCATTAGTAAAAGATCAAACGGTTCAGTCTTTAACATTTCCAGTACTTCATTTCCGTTTAATGCCAGTTTTAACTCCATTCCCCATTGTTGTAAAATAGTCCTGATCAATAATTGGTTTACGGGATTGTCTTCAGCCAGTAAGATTTTAAGTTTTTCTAATTTAGGTTCATTTACGGGATCATCCGAAAATTTTATTCTATTTACTTCAAGCGGTTTTATATAAGAAAGGGTTACTAAAAAGCGGGTTCCTTGTCCCGGTTCACTTTCTACGATGATCATCCCATTTTGAATCTCAATTAGCTTTTTAGTTATTGACAATCCAAGACCGCTTCCGCCATATAATCGGGTGGTTTCCGGATATGCCTGCATGAACGGATGAAAAATAGCAGTTAACTTATCTTTATTAATTCCAATACCGGTATCTTCCACGATCAGTTGAACAGTTATATTTTTTTCCGTTTCTTCCAAAATGCTGGTTGATACTTTAATACTTCCTGAATGTGTGAATTTAATGGCGTTATTGACGAGGTTATTGATGATTTGTGACAATTTGGTAGGATCACCAACTACGATCAGGTGTGGACTAATTTGATTGAAAAAATCAATCCGCAGGAATTTTTTGGAAGCAGCGGGTTCAAACAAGCTGATACAGGATTTGATCTTTTCTGTAAGGTTGAACGGAATATTTTCCAATAATATGTTACCCGTTCCTATTTTTTCAAAATCAAGGATATCGTTTATGATATCAAGTAAGGTTTCCGCCGATTCACCGATAATGTGCAAATAGTTTCTTTGCTCATCATCCAGGTTTGATTTTTCCAACAAATGGGTAATGCCTAAAATTCCGTTCATCGGCGTCCTTATTTCATGGCTCATATTGGCAAGAAACCGTTCTTTTATTTTTGCCGTTTCTTCCGTTATTTTCTTAGCCGCTTTGAGCTGTTTTTCCACTTCTATCCGATCAGTAACATCCTGTGCAAACGCCGCGATATACGGTTCACGACCAAGTTCTTCCACAATATAATTTTGATACAGGAGATATACCCTTTTCCCGGATTTACATTTGATCCGGAATAAACCTTTTAATTTTTTTAATTTACTAATTGGGATTAAATAGTTTTCCTGTAAATTTTTCCTTATCCTCATCCCATAAAAATTCATTGATATTTTTTCCAGTTATTTCTTCTTCACTGAATTCCGTCAATTCGCAAACAGCAGGATTTACCTCTATTAAATTGCCTTCAAGCGTATGGGTACAAATGATAGCCTGGCTGAAGTTGAACAGATCTTTTAACCGTTTTTCATTTATTTTAATCTGCGATTCAATTTTTTTAAGTTCAGTTATATTTAGACCATAGCCTATAACAAGTTTTAGTCTTTTATCCTGTTCAAAAACCGGTGATAATCTTCTTAAATAATATTCTGCCTGTCCTTTTTCATTTATTAGTTTTTCCTCCCATTCCTTTTCTGTTTTTTTCTCAATTACTTCTGAAAACATATTTTTTCTGTTTTCTATCAGTTGTTCTTTACCCGTTTTTAAGCAATAATCAAAGTCCGTTTTACCGATTACCCAATTTCTTATTTCCGGATCTTTAATACTGATGGGATTTGCAAACAGGTACTGAAGATCAGAAGAAAATACAGCTATATCTGTAGGAATATGATTTAGAATATCTTCATAAAATTGCTTTTGTTCTTTTACCCGCTTACTGGCTTGCATATTTTCTGTTTCATCATAAAATATCCACATATTGCCCTCAAACTTCCCATCTTTCCAAACAGGTATATAATCCCTGGTTATGATCTTTCCATTGGAAAGAAGCAACGGATCTTTATAAACCGGTTTTGAATTGGCAACCAGCTCATTTATCCGGTCCAGTTGTTTTTTGTAATCCGGGAGCAGGCTTTCAATAAGGGAAATAATAGATATTACAGGCCGGTCAAAAAAATCTTCAGGATTTATTTTTAAATTAAAAATATCAATAAGTTGCTGGTTCATGTACATGATCCTGCGTTCAGAATTCGAAAGCAAAATGCCTTGTGGCAAATTGATTACCAATTGTCTTAGCCAATCATCTGTGTCTAAACTTTGAAGAGATTCTTTCTGATTGAAATTTTTTGGGGCAGTTGGTTCTGTCATACGAAAATTTAGGTTTGAAAGGGGTATAGAAAGATACTCCAGGAAATTGGATGGGTAAATTAAAATATATTTAATTATTTTTTAATTAAATTTTTCTGGGATTACCAATTCCTTATTTTTAATCATTCTATAGAGGGTTGATTTACCAATATCCAACTTATCGGCCACTTTTAATACATCAAAATGATGTTTTTCAAGATGGTGTTGTAATAATTGTATGGTAAACTGGCGCATGGTCAGCGGTTCGTGTAAATGATTGAATGCATGTTCCTGATCAATCGTTTGAACCTGTTCGGCTGTAATTTCCGGAGTATCAGACAATACACAGGCAAGTTCCATTATGGATTTTAATTCACGGATATTTCCCGGGAATGGGTAACTTAATAATTTCTTTTTTGCTTCAAGGGATAAATTTTTCTTACCCAGGCCATTTTCCTGGCAAAAATCATCCAAAAAGTGCCGGGCGATTAATAAGATATCATTTTCCCGGTCTCTCAATGGAGGTAAATGAATGGGTAAGCCCAATAGCCGATAATACAGATCTTCTCTGAACCGCCCCTTTTTTACTTCCATAAGCAGGTTTTTATGGGTTGCCACCACAATGCGGACATCAATGGGAATCACCTGGTTGCTGCCAACGCGTGTCACTTCTTTTTCCTGCAATACGCGCAATAATTTTGCTTGCAGGCTAATATCCATTTCACCGATTTCGTCCAGGAAAAGGGTTCCTTTATTGGCTTCTTCAAATTTGCCGATCCGTTGGTTGACGGCGCCGGTAAAAGCGCCCTTTTCATGACCGAATAATTCACTTTCCAATAATTCAGCTGGAATGGCGGCCACATTTACAGGTACAAAAGATTTATTTTTTCTCCCGGAATTATAATGAATGGATTTGGCGATTAATTCCTTTCCGGTACCGGTTTCCCCGGTTATTGAGACTGTAATATTGGTGGATGCCGCTTTTTCCATCAATCCGAAAATCTTTTTTATAGCCGCACTGGTACCAATAATGGCTTTTTGAAAATTATATTTTTTGGTTACTTCCCTTTGCAGGTTTTCCAGTTCTTTTTTCAGCCGGATGTTTTCCCGGAGGTTTTTTATTGCTATCCACAACCGGTCCTGCGTCTCGGGATCTTTTACAATATAATCATCCGCGCCTTTTTTCAGTAGATCAATGGCAATCTTTATTTCTTCCTGGGCGGAAATAATGATAATTTTTGTATCCGGACTTTGTTCTTTTATCTGCGTTAATAATTCATCTCCTCTGCCATCTGGTAATGAATAATCAAGGGTTACAACATCTGGTTTTTCGTGAATGCATTTTAAAAAAGCGGAAGCGGTTGAAAATTTTCTAACCACAAAATCCGGGTTCAGGCTAAGATAATGCGACAATACCGCGCTATATAATGCATCATCTTCCACAATAAAAATAGATACTGAATCAGCTGCCATAATAGATTTAAATAATGATCAGAGGTTTTTCAATTATAAATATCGGTAATTTGTTGCCAAAATGGGAATTTTCCCAAATTAAAACCTGATTAATTTAAAATTTATCATGAAAATTTAAAGGCTTATAATTGCCGTTGCTGTAAAAAATGTTTCAAACCTAAGAGTTTCAATTTATTTTTGTTATTATGAAATGATCTGTAAAGTTATCATCCACCACAATGATTCTTTATAGCGAATTATCCTGATAGCTATCTGGAACAATTAGAAAAAGTAAAAATGAACACATGAAAGTTACAAATGAACTGATAGATCATCTTGCACACCTAAGCCGCCTGGAATTTAATGAAAGGGAAAAAGACACGTTGAAACATGATTTGCAGCGGATGATTGCTTTTGTGGAAAAACTGAAAGAAGTAGATACGGATGATGTAGAACCATTGCTGCACATGGGGAAGCAGGTAAATGCATGGAGGGAGGATGAAGTAAAAGGTTCTGTAAGCCGTACGGAAGCGCTGAAGAATGCCCCTGTAAAAAATGACGAATTTTTCCTCGTCCCGCGCGTGATCAATAAATAAAGAAAAATCTTTTTTCTAAAAAACTTACACAATTATGGCTTCTATCATTCATCTTAATGAGATTCAAAAGAGCTATTTTATGGGCTCTCAGGCTATTCCCGTATTAAAAGGTATTTCACTGGATATTCTAAAAAATGAATATGTTGCCTTAATGGGACCTTCAGGAAGCGGTAAAAGTACACTGATGAATATACTGGGGTGCCTGGATACGCCAACCGGCGGGCAGTATATTCTGAATGGAAAAGATGTAAGTAAAATGGTGGATGATGAACTGGCAGACGTAAGAAACAAGGAAATCGGTTTTATTTTTCAACAGTTCAATTTGTTACCCCGGTTATCGGCAGTGGAAAATGTAGCCCTTCCTTTAATATATGCAGGTATAGCTAAAAAGGAAAGAATGGACAGGGCAATGGAAGCGCTAAAAAAAGTAGGACTTGCGGATAGAAGCCATCATAAACCCAATGAACTGAGTGGCGGACAGATACAGCGTGTAGCCATTGCGCGTGCACTGGTGAACAATCCGGCAATTTTGCTTGCTGATGAACCAACCGGTAACCTTGATTCGCGGACATCAGTAGAAGTTATGGAAATATTTGGCCTTTTACAATCCTCCGGAAATACGATTGTACTGGTAACACATGAAGAAGATATTGCTAATTATGCCAAAAGAATTGTTCGTTTAAAAGATGGACTTATTGAAACGGATCATGTAAAGAGCTTTGAGCAGTCAGCTGTCGGCTATGAGCTATGAGCAATCCAGCTATGGGCTTGATAGAAATTGTTTTGCCTTAATTTTTAATTTTTCATTTCTCATTTTTCATTTCGCACTTTTCACTTTTCATCTTTCACCTTTTAAGTGTGTTCTACACAAACCGCTCAATCATAGCATCAAACTGATCCTGCGCATTATAAAAGCTCAGTAATTTCTTTATCACAT
Source organism: uncultured Chitinophagaceae bacterium (assembly GCA_963695165.1). GTDB lineage: Bacteria > Bacteroidota > Bacteroidia > Chitinophagales > Chitinophagaceae > CAVOGF01. Next base: position 448,061 of record CAVOGF010000004.1, on the reverse strand, counting down.
CTTCCACAACCGCATCCGGACAACTGGCGCCACTTGTGATTAGTATAGTGGGTGTTTGCGAGGCCGGAAGATAATTTGAAACCGTTTTTTCCTTTTTTGTTTGCCAGTTGCAATGGAGTACTTCTTCGGGGGAAATTAATTTGTCTGCTGAATTAATAAAATAGGTCGGCAATTCCTTTTCACATAATTCCACCAGATGGGAGGTATTACTGCTATTGTATCCGCCTACTACAATGGCAAGATTCGCTTTAGTATCCAGCATGCCGGATACCGCGGTTTGATTGTCATTGGTTGCATAGCATAAAGTATCTCTTGTATCTGCGAAACGCTCACTGATGGTAGCATCTGTTAATTGATAATGATCTTTCATTACTTGTTTCAAATAATCTGAAATGGCCTGTGTATCTGTAGCCAGCTGTGTTGTTTGATTTACCACTCCCAGTCTTTGCATATCACGGGGAACATTGAATCCCTCCGAATATCTTCCTTTGAAAAGAGCATAAAATTCTTCTTCGGGTTTTTCCCCGGTAATGAATTCGGCCAGCAGGCGGGTTTCCTCCATATTATTCACTATCACTGTAGGTGTATGAGAAGAAGCATGAGAAAAAGTAGCCCTGGTTTCTTCATGCCGTGGTTTTCCATGCACAACAATGCTGTATCCTTTACGAGCTATCTGTTCACTGCGGTTCCATACCTTTTCCACGAAAGGGCAGGTAGTATTGTATTTTTGTGTTTGAATGCCTTTGTCGTTGAGTATTTTTTCAATTTCAAGCGTAGTACCAAAGGCTGGAATGATCACAATATCATCCGCTTTCAATTCCTCAAAACCGATAACCTGTTTACCATAAGTATCCTGTAGAAATTTAACGCCGCGTTCCTGCAGGTCGGCATTTACCTGTGGATTATGAATCATTTCACTCAGTAAAAATATCCGTTTGCCGGGGTTTTCATGAATGGTATTGAACGCAATCTCAATCGCATTTTCAACCCCATAACAAAAACCGAAATGTCGCGCAAGTAAAATCCGTATAGAACCGAAATCCAACAGGGTAGGGGTAAAATTTTTTTTCAACTTATCTTCCTGCCGCCGCTTATTTTTAATGGCGCTAATTAATGAACTCCTGTAAATATGCGGAACATTAAACTGTTTCATATCCGGCAAAGGTATTGAAGAATGAATTAACGGCTAAATTGTTGCATTGTCACATTGTTAAATTGCTCACAGCTAAAAGAAATAAATTTTTTGCTTTAGTAGAAGGTATTAGGCAACTTTCTTTTTTGCCAAACCATTTATAGCGGTTTTTAGCAATCCATTTATATACAACGTCCTGAATAAATGGAGGAATAATAAAATGCCGGCCTGTTTTTTCAATGAGGATAAAAGATGTTTTTCATCAAAAGAAAGATGAAGTTGTTCCAACACATTTTCACCAAATGAAGATTGAAAAGAAGCAAACCTGAAATGCTGCTTAGGATCCCGTTTTATAATAAACTGAACTGAACCATTAAAAAGATTGAAGACGCCATCAAACAAAATAATCGGATGTTCATTATCATTGCAGGGCATTAATCAACTGAATTTCTTTTACTTTAAATTTGACTATTCAGTTTTCGCTTTTCACATTTCAATTTCCCATCAAGTTATACTAAAAAAACAAACCCATCCGGAGATGGGTTTGTGAAATGTATTTATTTCAGATTGTGATACACTTTTTGCACATCCTCATCCTGTTCGAGTCGGTCAATCAGTTCAAGCACTTCCTTGGATTCTTCTTCATTCAACTCCACGGTTGTTGCCGGAATTCTTGTTAGTTCGGCGCTTAGCGGCGTAATGCCTTTATCCTCCAGCGCTTTACTCATATTTCCAAATTCTTCGTAAGGTGTACGGATGACAATATTATCTTCACTGTCTTCACCGATTTCTTCAAGGCCATAGTCAATCATTTCCAATTCCAGTTCATCCGGATCCAGGCCTTCATTTTTTATTTTAAATTCCCCCATTCTTGTAAATAAGAAGGCTACAGATCCGCTATTGCCAAGGGTGCCATTTGCTTTTTTAAAATGTACTCTCAGGTTGGCGACCGTTCGGGTTGAGTTATCAGTTGCTGTTTCTACCAATACTGCCACTCCATGAGGTCCATAACCTTCGTAAACAATTTCTTCAAATTCCGAAATGTCTTTTCCCAGCGCTCTTTTTATAGCTGCTTCCACGCGGTCTTTGGGCATGTTCACACCTTTTGCATTGATCATGCAACGGCGTAGAGCAGCATTTAATGTAGGATCAGGTCCGCCTTGTTTTACAGCAATAGCTATTTCTTTTCCAATTCGTGTAAACTGTTTGGCCATTTTATCCCAACGGGCAAACATGGTGGCTTTGCGTACTTCAAAAATGCGACCCATAATTAATTATTCATTTTATGATTCTTATTTTGAAAAGAATAATCAGCTTGCTTCTTTTTGCTTTTATTCATTTTCATCATATAATAAAGCAAATGTAAAAATGCAAAAGAAAGCGAAAAAATAAAAAGACCCCAATCTTGTTCTTCCGTAGTATAATGATGAATAAAAGCTACCAATACAAGTAAGGCAACCAAACCCATACCACAAATAGAAACAATTCGGTTTCCTCTTGAATAGGTGCCTGGTTTATGATCGGAAAGACCACTGTTTTTTAATCCATAATATAAATAAACATCAAATCCTATTAACATCCAGACGATGAGCCTTATCCAGGTATCCAATGGAAGAAATACCATCATGAACAAACAGGTTACTACACCTAATATCGGTATCAAGGGCACAAGGGGAGTTTTAAATGCGCGCTCAAGTTCAGGTTGTTTTACACGAAGCACCCATACGCCAATACATACTAATATGAATGCAAACAAAGTACCGATGCTGGTCATTTCTCCCACCACTCTTGCCGGTACAAATGCGGCAAACAAGCTGACAAAAACCATAAACAGCAGGTTTGATTTTGCCGGTGTTCTGAATTTGGAATGAACTTTTGAAAATATGGGTGGTAATAAACCATCGCGGCTCATAGAAAAGAAAACCCTTGATTGTCCCATGAGCATTACAAGTATCACGGACGAATAACCGGCCAGGATTGCCAAAACAATGGCTCTGTTTAGCCAGGGATAATCCGGATGTATTAAACCGCTTGCATCTGTTGTGCCCATATGATCAATTGCTACGGCTACAGGAGCAATGCCATCTTTACCCGCAAAAGTTGTATAACTGGTAACCCCGGTCATGACGTGTGCAAATAGAATATATAATATGGTGCAAACAATAAGAGAGCCCAATATGCCAATAGGCATGTCTTTTTTAGGATTTTTGGCTTCCTGTGCTGCTGTGGATACCGCATCAAACCCTATGTAAGCAAAAAACACGATGGCTGCGGCACGGATAATACCACTAAAACCAAACTCCCCGAATGTGCCCAGATTTTCCGGGATATAAGGAATATAATTTGTTTTATTGATGTATTTCCAGCCAAGAATAATGAATGTGAGTACAACGCCTACTTTCAACACTACTATCAAGGCGTTTACAAATGCGCTTTCGCTTGTTCCCCTTATAAGTAATAAGCTTACGGCTACCACTATTATAACGGCCGGCAGATTAATGATGCCTCCATCCCAGGGACCCGTGGCAATGGCGGCGGGTAAATGAACATCAAAGCCTTCCAGGAATTTTACAAGATATCTGCTCCAGCTAATGGCAACGGTGGCTGCGCCTACCGCATATTCCAAAACAAGGTCCCATCCAATAATCCAGGCGATAAATTCACCCATCGTGGCATAGGAATAAGTATAAGCGCTTCCTGCTACAGGAATCATGGATGCAAATTCCGCATAGCATAAACCGGCAAAAGCACATCCCAATGCGGCAATAATAAAAGAAATGGTAATAGCAGGTCCCGCATTATTGGCGGCCGCCATACCGGTAATGGAAAACAAACCCGCTCCAATGATAGCTCCAATTCCTAAAGCTACCAGCGAACCGGCACCCAATGTTTTTTTAAGGCCTTTTTCGCCATCCGCGGCTTCCTGCATCAACATGGCCATGGGCTTCTTCACAAATAAACTCATAGATTAAACTTGTATTTTTTTTGAAAATAGGTTGGAAAAATAGTGATTTATTATTTACGGTTGCAAATCTTTTATTAAAGCCGTTATTCAATCGGGTAGTTTACAGATCATATCAGTGTTTTAATACTATATTGCGCAAATTATAATTTCGCCCTGCATGCAAAAATCGAATAGGCTTACTTTTTACATACTCATTGCAATGGCCGGGGGCATCGTTTTGGGTTATTATATTTATTCTACCGCATCTCCTGAATTTATTCAATCTTTCTCCGAAAAATTAAATTTACTCACTACTATTTTTCTCCGTCTGGTGCAGATGATCATCGCGCCACTGGTTTTTTCTACGCTGGTCGTAGGTATCGCCAAACTGGGAGATTTAAAAACTGTGGGAAGAGTAGGTGGTAAGGCTTTATTATGGTTTATTTCAGCTTCCCTGATGAGTTTGCTTCTTGGACTTGTATTGGTAAATGTATTTAAACCCGGCGTAGGTATTGATCTTGGTAATGCGGATATGGCAGCTGCTAAAGATCTTATTGGTAAAACACAGGAATTCAGTTTACCTAAGTTTATTGAACACGTGTTTCCAAAAAGTGTGATTGAGGCGATGTCGCAAAATGAAATTTTGCAACTGGTGGTTTTCTCTATTTTCTTTGGTGTTGCCACAGCAGCAATAGGAGAAAAGGGGAAAATAGTAGTGCGGGGATTAGAGTCTGTTGCCAATGTTATTCTTAAAATGGTAGGTTATGTAATGAACTTTGCACCATTGGGAGTATTTGGTGCTATTACGGCGGTAATGGCTACTAAAGGTCCGGTTATTTTTATATTTTATGGAAAATATATGCTCTATTTTATTATAGGTATTATTATTCTCTGGATGATATTATTGTTGGCGGGTTGGTTGATCTTAAAAAACCGTTTACCGGTATTATTAAAAAGGATCATACAACCCATGATCATTGCATTCAGTACCACCAGCAGTGAAGCAGTATTCCCCAAACTAACCGAAGAACTCGAGCGTTTTGGTTGTAAAAATAAAATAGTAGCCTTCGTATTACCATTAGGATATTCTTTTAACCTGGATGGGAGTATGATGTATATGACTTTCGCGAGTCTTGCCATTGCACAGGCTTACGGAATACATCTCGATATGGGAACGCAGCTTACCATGTTGGTTGTATTGATGCTTACAAGTAAAGGTATTGCCGGTGTTCCGCGGGCCTCACTTGTGGTAGTTACCGCCACACTGGCTATGTTTAAGATTCCTCCGGAAGGTATTGCGCTTATTTTGCCTATTGATCATTTCTGCGATATGTTTAGAACTGCAACAAATGTGCTGGGCAATGCGTTAGCTACAAGTGCTGTAAGTAAATGGGAACATGAGCTTGACTGATTCAGTGATTTATTATATCTTAAAACAATTAACCCCTAATAATTAACTACGATGGACAAAGGTTTAATACAGCAGTTTATTGAATGGATCATTCATAATGGAGGATTATATGTGTTACTGTTGGTTGTGTTTGCAGAAACAGGATTGTTCCTTGGATTTTTTCTGCCTGGCGACAGTTTATTATTTGCCGCAGGATTGTACACAAATGAACTGGCAGAAGATTTTTTCAATGTGCATTACAGTGTGATAATATTAATGGTAATCATCGCCTCTATATTGGGTAACATGGTAGGGTACTGGTTCGGAAAAAAGGCCGGCCCGCTTTTATTCGAGAAAAAAGATACGTTCTTATTCAGGAAAAAACACCTGATCCGAGCTAAAGAATTTTATGAAGAATATGGTAAGGGCACTATTTTCCTTGCTAAATTTTTACCCCTTCTGCGCACATTCGCGCCCATTGTTGCCGGCATTGTAAAAATGAAAAGATCTACTTTTAATTTTTACAATATTATGGGAAGTATTGCCTGGGTAGGTACCATGATGCTGGGTGGTCATTTTTTACAAGGCTGGGTTTTGAAGAAATTCGATTTTAGCCTGAAAGATCATATTGAAGCGATTGCGATAGTTATTATTTTAATTACAACGCTCCCCGTTATATATAAGATCGTTTTTGGATCGAAGAAAAAAACGGTTGCTCCACCGTCTCCTTCTGATCCGGAAAACTTATAAGATAAAAAATCATTTTAGTAATTTGGTCAATTTAGTCTAAATCCTGATTCCAGATCCTAAATCCAAATTCCCAAATCTCAATTCCTTAAGTTTGCTAACTAATTTTTTTAGATATGACATATAATGTACAAATTAAAGTAATGCCCTTAAAAGATTTATTGGACCCGCAGGGAAAAGCGGTTTTGGGCGGTCTGCAGAATTTAGGACTTTCAGGAGTTCAGGAAGTGCGGATTGGTAAACATATTACACTCCAGATTGAAGCAAAATCTGAACCGGATGCGCGTGAAATGGCTGAACAATGTTGCAAGCAATTACTTGCCAACCCCGTAATGGAGTTTTATGAAATTGAAATGGTTAATCAATTTTCCGGTACGCCAAAAGCTTCGGGATTATAAATAAATGAAACCGGCTGAGGTAAATAAATCTGCACTTCAAAACCAGGAACGGAAATTCCAGCTGGGTATGCTGTACCTGGTTCCGACGCCTGTTGGCAATTTGAAAGATATTACTTTGAGGGCTTTGGAAATATTGCAACAAGCGGATCTTATCCTCTGTGAAGATACACGCACTTCTTCCAAACTGTTGAATCATTATAATATTCAACAGCCCAAAATGTCGTACCATCAACACAATGAGCACAAGATTTTGCAGCATATAGTTGATCAGTTGATTGCGGGAAAAAAACTGGCATTGATCACCGATGCCGGTACCCCGGGCATTTCTGATCCGGCATTTTTATTAATAAGGGAGTGCATAAAAAATGACATCAAAGTGGAATGCCTTCCCGGCGCCACTGCATTTGTACCCGCACTGGTCAATAGCGGCCTTCCTATAAACCGTTTTTTATTTGAAGGATTTTTGCCTTTAAAAAAAGGCCGGGAAACTTTATTTAAAAAACTCGCTGTTGAAGAACGGACTATGGTTTTTTATGAAAGTCCGATGCGGTTAATAAAAACACTTGAACAAATGATTTTGTTTTTCGGTGCAGAACGTCCATGCAGTGTAAGCCGCGAACTCACCAAGTTGTTTGAAGAAACAAAAAGAGGAACCTTGCACGATGTTTGCTTATATTTTAGGCAAAAAGAAGTTAAAGGGGAAATAGTGATAGTGGTGCAAGGTTTGGTTTGAAATTCAATCAAAATATTAATTAAATTTTTATGAAAAAGTTGTTCATGCTGTTCGTACTTGCTATGCTGGTGGTTTCAGTAAATGCACAGATCAGAAAAATACCTTCAGAAGTAACGGATGCCTTTAAAACAAAATTTCCTGCTGCTGAAAAAGTGGAATGGAAAGATAAGCTGACTTATTTCGAGGCTTCATTTTCACTTGGAGGAGTGGATATGGTTGCTGATTTTTCAGGTAAGGGCGAATGGCGTGAAACCGATAAAAAAATATCTTTTGATGATTTGCCTGCAAGCGTGAAAGATGGTTTGAAAAAAAGTAAATATGCCGACTGGACTCCGGGTTCTGTTACTGAAGTTAATAAAAAAGACAAGGATACCCAATACAGGATTTATGTGGAAAAAAGCTCTTTAGTTCAAAAGAAATTTTTATACTTTAATAAAGAAGGAAAATTGGAAAGGGAGGCGCAAACACTCTGATCCATTTTATATTTGCATATTTTTAAGCCTGAAAGTAATTTACCTTCAGGCTTATTTTTTATATTCATTTTTTTTTAATAATCATTATAAAACATGAGAAAAATTGTTTTCATTTCCTTTGTTCTTTCAGTTTACATTTTTAAAGTTCAGGCGCAGCCAGACCGTTGGCAGCAGCGTATTAAATACCAGATCCAGGTGAATATGGATGTAAACACCAACATACTAAAGGGAACTGAAAAAATTGAATATTATAATAATTCTCCTGATACGCTGGACCGGGTTTTCTTTCATCTTTACTGGAATGCGTTTCAGCCCAACAGCATGATGGATGTTCGCAGCCGCGAGCTTGGAAAAATAATAAGCGGTTATGATAAAAACGGAAAAGAAGTGCGCGACTGGGATTCCCGGGTAACGGATCGCATCAGCAAACTAAAGCCGGATGAAGAAGGATATCAGAAAGTAGCGTATGTAAAAATAAATAATAAAGCTCAAAAGCTGATCCTGCATGAAACCATATTGGAAGTACAGTTGGATAAGCCCATTTTACCGCGTTCAAAAACCAATATGGATATTGGTTTTGAAGCCCAGGTTTCTGTTCAGATAAGAAGAAGCGGTCGTGATAATGCTGAAGGCGTGCGATTCAGTATGAGCCAGTGGTATCCCAAAATGGTGGAATATGATTATGAAGGCTGGAATGCAAATCCATACATTGCACGTGAGTTTTACGGTGTTTGGGGTGATTATGATGTAGATATTACCATTGATAAATCTTATATGCTTGCAGGTACGGGAACCTTGCAAAATGCCAATGAAATTGGTTTTGGTTATGAAACCGGCAATGTAAAGCCAGTAACTAAAAATGCTGCTACGCTTACCTGGAAGTTCAGCGCTCAGAATGTACATGATTTTGTCTGGGCCGCCGATCCGGATTATACAATGATTAAAAAGCATATTCCAAAAGGGCCGATATTGTATTTTGTATTTAAAAAAGATGACCCATCAAAAAATGACTGGTACAAACTAGCGGATACGATGGTAGCGGCTTATCCTTTTATGGCCAAAACTTTTGGTCCATATCCTTATAAAAACTATTCCTTTATCCAGGGTGGAGATGGTGGAATGGAATACGCTATGGCCACTTTGATAAAAAGCGCCAGTATTGGTACAGCGCTTCACGAATGGATGCATGCCTGGTACCAGGGATTGATGGGATCCAATGAAAGTCTGTATGCATGGATGGACGAAGGGTTTACTACTTATAGCCAACTGCGGATCTCTGCCTGGTTGCGCCATGACAGTTCCTTTGCATATGGAAATGCTTATCGCAGTTATTATAATCTTGCAAAATCCGGCAAAGAAGAACCTATGAGCACGCATGCAGATCATTATAATAGCAACTTTGCCTATTCAACGGATGCTTATTCCAAAGGCGCTGTATTTCTTGCCCAGCTTGGATATATTACAGGAAATCAAAACCTGGATAAAATTTTATTGGCTTATTATGATCAATGGAAATACAAACATCCCAATCCCAATGATTTTATTCGTGTAGCTGAAAAGGTTTCCGGTATTGAATTGCAATGGTACAAGCAATACTGGATCTACACTACCAAAACCATTGATTATGCGCTTGGTAGTATTAATGAAGAAAACGGCAAAGCAATGATCACCATCAAAAAATTGGGCGATATGCCCATGCCCGTTGATGTGCTTGTGACTTATAAAGACGGAAGCCAGGAAATGCATTATATACCCATGAACCTGATGTATGGTGAAAAACCTGCCGAAAATAACATACCCCGCATTGTACATGAGGAGTGGAAATGGACCGATCCGCAATACCAGATGCAAATCTCAAAACCTGTAAAAGATATTAAAGAAATAATTATTGATCCCAGCGAGCGTATGGCCGATGTGAACCGGGTTAATAATAGGATTGTAGTGCCGGAATAGGTGTGAGGTGTGATTTTGAGATTTTGTGATTTGAAATTTGGGAATTTTGAAGATTTGATATTTGAGGTTCTGAGATTTTTTGAGATTTGGAAGATTGGAAATGCACTGTAAGGGCAACATGTTGGTAGAAATAAGATGCCCAATGAGTTCTTGCCCTGTAAGGGGCAAAACATTGTTGAAGTTTAATTGAATGAAATATACTTTGTAATAGATGAGTTAATCAACTTTTTTAGATGCATTGTATTTTGTTCAATAAAGATAAAAACGTTCAGGTGTGCGACGCAACCAAAGCCTGATAGTAGCAATACTGTTTGGCCCAAAAAAATATTTAAAGTTCATTACATTAATGGGGAGAAGCCGAAGCTCAAAGCTGAAAATTCACGGCTCACCACCCAAATAACTGCATTTATGAAAAAATACATGCTTCTTTTTGCCGCATTTATTTCAGTGTCGCTTATGCATGCGCAAGCGCCGTCGTCTGCCAATAGCGCGGATATTTATTTGCAAATGGAAAAGCTGAAAGTGCTGGGCAGTGTACTTTATATAGCAGCGCATCCGGATGATGAAAATACCCGGTTGCTTGCTTATCTCGCAAAAGAAAAACAATATAGAACCGGCTACCTCAGTTTAACGCGCGGCGATGGCGGACAAAATTTAATTGGTGATGAACAGGGAATTGAACTGGGATTGATCCGTACACAGGAGTTGCTTGCAGCAAGAAGAATTGATGGCGCGGAGCAGTTTTTTACCCGGGCTTATGATTTTGGTTTTTCAAAAAGTGCCGATGAAGCATTGAGGATTTGGGGCCATGATAAAATTTTAAGTGATGTGGTTTGGGTAATCCGCAAATTTCAGCCGGATGTAATTATCACACGTTTTCCACCTGATGAAAGAGCAGGGCATGGGCATCATGCAGCTTCCGCTATTTTGGCTATTGAAGCTTTTACGGCAGCGGCTGATCCCACAAAATTTCCCGAACAGTTTAACTATCATGTTCAACCCTGGCAGGCGAAAAGAATCTTATGGAATACATTCAATTTTGGTGGCAACAATACAACCAGTGATACCCAGTTTAAAATGGACGTAGGAGATTACAATCCATTAATTGGAAAAAGTATGGGAGAAATAGCGGCTGAAAGTCGCAGCCAGCATAGAAGCCAGGGATTTGGCGTAGCAAGCCAGCGTGGTACGGCACTGGAATATTTTCAGTTAACGAAAGGTGATGGATTGAAAAGCAGTTTGATGGATGGCGTAATTACTGATTGGAAAAAAATACCCACTGCATCTGGAATAGAACAACAGATCAATTTGATCTTAAGTGCATATGATTTTGTGCATCCGGAAAAATCAGTTGATGGACTGGTAGAATTGTATAAAGCCATTCAACGGATGAATTACCGGGGTATTTGGTGGAATAAAAAACTGGCTGAAGTGCAGCAGTTGATAATGGAGTGCGGGGGCATCTTTGCCGATGCTACTACCAACGCGGAATACGCGGTATTAGGAGAAACAATGAATGTAAATTTTGTTGTGAATAAACGCAATGATGCGAAGATCAGACTTGAATCTGTTTCACTTAATTCATTTGATTCTTCATTCACTATGGATCTTCCAACCAATCAGAATGTTGGTTTTAATCAGTCATTTACTATACCGCACAGTAAAGAAATAACACAACCCTATTGGTTGGAAAAACAATTGGACGGTATCGGCAGTTTTAATGTGGACGATCAATTGTTAATTGGTAAAGCGGAAAACGATCCGCCTTATTCCGCCCGTTTTGTTTTTAATGTAAATGGTATCAATTTTTATGTAAATAAACCGGTAAAATACAAACATACAGATCCGGTAAAAGGCGAATTGTATCAACCTGTGGTTGTAATTACTCCGCTGATAGTTTCGTTGTCGCCGAATTTTATTTTTACCAATGTAAAGCCTGGAAATAAAATGACGGAAGATTCTTCGGTACAATTGCAATACAAAACCAATTTTACTGAAAATAATGTTCCTGTAAAAATAAGCCTGTTGCAGGGCGGTGAACTGATTTATTCAAAAGACACCGTGATTAATTGTGAAGCCGGAAAAACGTTTCAAACATTTATTCCTGTAAAAGAATATTTAAATAAGAATGCATATAAAAATTTATCAGCCAGCATTTAGATTAATGCGCAGGGAAAGCGTATTGCGTACACGCATAATTTAAGAGCGATTGAATATGATCATATTCCACATATCCATTATTTCTACCGGAATGAAGTTAAAATCATTCCTGAGGAAATAAAAACCGCGCGAAAGAATATCGGTTATATCCCCGGAGCCGGAGACAAGGTTCCATCAGCTTTATTGCAATTGGGGTATAATGTAAAACTGTTGCAGCAGTCTGATATTACTACAGATAATCTGAAACAGTTTGACGCTATCATCACTGGTATAAGGGCGTATAATATTCATGAATTTTTGGGTTCCAAATATGATGTGCTTATGAATTATATTCATGCCGGAGGCAACCTGATTGTTCAGTACAATACAAATAATAACCTAAGTAATCTGAATGCGAAAATCGGACCTTATCCTTTTAGTATCAGCAGAACAAGGGTGACGGATGAAAACGCCCCTGTAAAATTTCTGCTAGCCTGCTCATCCCGCATTGAATTATCCCAATAAAATAACTTCAAAAGATTTTGAAGGCTGGATCCAGGAACGAAGCCTATACCAGGCCGATGGGCTGGATGCGCATTTTACTGCTCTTTTAGGAATGAATGATCCGGGTGAGCCGCAATCGGATGGAAGTCTTATTATTGCAAAATATGGGCAGGGAAATTTCGTTTACACAGGTTTGGTTTTCTTTAGAGAACTACCTGCCGGCGTGCCCGGCGCTTATCGTTTAATGGCAAATTTAATTGCATTACCCAAAAACAAATAAGAAAGCATGAATGAAAAAGGACGCAGGAATGTGAGTCTAGGTTTACTGATTGTATTGGGTGTGGTAATAGGATTGATCATAAAAAATGTGCGTATCGGCTTGCTGATGGGATTGGTTTTGGGGTTGTTAATATCCGGATTGATAAGAAAGAAGTAAATGCTACTTGCTGATATTAAGAAAAGTGTTGCACAGAATTATGTTTCCTCATAATGTCCCATAATAGATAAAATTTCAATTGCATTTTCAGTTTGTAAAACTGAATATATCAAACGATTTTTCTTATCTATTCGTCGGCTATAAGTGGGTATTTCGTAACCTTTAAGGCGTTCAGCATGACCTATTCCGATACCGGATTTTCTTCAATTTCAGTAATCAATCGGGAAATCTTTTTTTGAAAAAGTTTATTACCACTTTTTTAAATTAGATATCTATGTTGAACGGCTAGTTTAGAATACCTTATTTCCACAAATCAGCGGTTTTTATTACTGTATATTTTTCTTCTCTCATTTCCTTATAAGCCTGGTCAATATTTTGTTTGGTTAATTTAGGGGAGTTTTTTTGTGCATTAAAAGGAACTTTTAATGCTTTAAGTACCGCTTTTACCGCTTTTGACTGTTCTGTATTTTCGGGTTGTATCAAAATAGTTTCCATAATCTCAAATTTACGAAATTTAATTTCCAACAGGCTGGATTGTATTTACAAACTATTTTTTAATTATTTATTATTACTTCCTTGATCACCTTACAATTGAAAGATTACTATTGGCTTTTATCCTATTTTTGAAATTAACTGATTTTGCATTAATAATTGCAAAGCGCATCAATAATGAAACCGGCAATACTTGCCCTTAAACCAAAATGTAATGAGTATGCAACAAAAACAGGTAAATGAAAATCGAAAATGGATTTACTGGTATGTATTTGTCATACTTGTATTGTTGATGCTGATTATATTTTTCACCTGGTTTACTAAATATTTTTCATGAGTAAAATAGATTGGATTGTTTTAATTTGTACGCTCATCGCTATTGTTGCGTATGGTTTGTATAAAAGCCGGACAACAAAGGATCTTGATGGATATTTTTTAAATAACCGTACGCTACCCTGGTATATGGTGTTGCTGAGCATCATGGGCACACAGGCAAGCGCGATCACTTTTTTATCCGCGCCGGGGCAGGCATTTACAGACGGAATGCGTTTTGTGCAATATTATTTCGGACTGCCTTTAGCCATGATCGTTATTAGTATCAGTTTCGTGCCTTTGTTCAATAAATTGAAAGTGTTTACTGCTTATGAATTTCTCGAGCAAAGGTTTGATGTAAAAACAAGAACTTTCACTTCCGGACTTTTTTTATTGTCGAGAGGTTTTTCTACCGGTATCAGTATCTATGCGCCTTCCATCATTTTATCTTCTCTGCTTGGTTGGGATATCTATTGGACCAATATTGTTATGGGCGGTATCTTAATCATCTATACCGTAAGCGGCGGCGCTAAAGCGGTGGCTTATACGCAGCAATTGCAATTCGCGATCATCGCCATAGCAATGTTTATCGCGGGGTATTATATCGTTCACAATTTACCTGCCGATATAGGTTTTAAAGATGCATTGAAAGTAAGTGGCGCATCGGGCAAATTAAATGTGATAACCACAGGTATCAGTAAAAATGGTTTCGACTGGAAAGACAAATACAACCTGATCAGTGGATTGATTGGCGGTTTCTTTTTGGCCTTGTCTTATTTTGGTACCGATCAAAGCCAGGTAGGGCGATATTTAACCGCAAAAAATACTACGGAAAGCAGGCTGGGTTTGTTGTTGAACGGCTTGGTAAAAGTGCCGATGCAATTTCTCATTTTATTGATTGGCGCCTTGTTGTTTACCTTCTATCAATTCAACCAGGGACCTGTTTTTTTTAATAATGCTGTAAGTGAAAAAGTGTATCATTCTGAATATGGCGATTCATTGACTCAGATTAATAATCAATATGAGCAGGCTGGAAAAAAACAACAAATTCTGGCTGCCGAATATGTGGCAATAACCAAGGATGATACAAGAGCGTATTTGATTGAATCGTATAAAGATAGTTTGAAGGAAAATAACAGCCGTATTGATGCGTTGCGTAGCCAATATAAATCGGTATTAAAGAAAGCGGATCCTTCTGTGGATACCAATGACACCAATTATATTTTCATCCGTTTTGTTGTAGATACATTGCCGGTTGGTTTGGTTGGTTTATTGATAGCAATCATTTTTTTGGCGGCATGGGGTTCTATAGCTGCTGCATTAAACTCACTTGCATCAAGTACGATGATTGATTTTTATTTCAGGTTTAAGAAAAAACATGCGCATCCTGAGCCACAGGATATTGAAGATGCAAAAAAATACAACCAGTCGAAATGGGCCACATTCGGATGGGGAGTTTTTTGTATTGTGATCGCGCAGTTTTCCAACCGGTTGGGCAGTCTTATAGAAGCGGTGAATGTATTGGGATCCTTGTTTTATGGTGTGATACTCGGTATTTTTTTGGTTGCTTTTTATATGAAAAAAATCAATGGAAACGCGGTATTTATTGCAGCCATCATTAGCGAAGTGATAGTGGTGATCCTGTTCCTTTTAGACAGGTATGAAATACTGGGGTTGGGCTTTTTGTGGTTGAATGTGGTGGGCGCTTTATCCGTATTGTTACTGAGCCGGATTGCACAATCATTGATTCCCCGTTCTAAAGTAAGTTCTCCACTGGGTGAAATGACAATTGATTAAATGGGTAAAAATGGTTCGAAAACAGGTTACATTTGCAAACATTTTTTTTGATTAAAAGATATTTATGAGCAAACACGCTTACATTTTTCCCGGCCAGGGATCGCAGCATACAGGAATGGGAAAAAGCTTGTACGAATCAGATTCAAAAGCAAAGGATTTATTTGAACAGGCAGATGAAATATTGAATTTCCGTATCAGTGATATCATGTTTTCCGGAACGGAAGAGGAGCTTAAACAAACCAATGTAACGCAACCCGCGGTATTTCTGCATTCTGTTGTTGCTTTTCTTACATTGCCGGATGCCCATCCGGGTATGGTTGCCGGACATTCGCTGGGTGAATTTTCCGCTTTGGTTGCCAATAAAACACTGGAGTTTTCAGATGCTTTAAAGCTTGTAAATATCCGTGCGCAGGCAATGCAAAAAGCGTGTGAACAGAACCCGTCAATGATGGCTGCTATCCTGGGGCTGGAAGATCAGATTGTGAAGGAAATTTGCGCTTCGGCTCAGTTAGAATCAGGTGAAATAGTAGTGGCAGCTAATTTTAATTGCCCCGGACAGGTAGTGATCAGCGGTACGGAGCATGCAATAAATATTGCCTGTAAAAAAATGCTGGAAGCCGGTGCCAAAAGAGCGTTGCCTTTACATGTTGGCGGCGCATTTCACAGTCCGCTGATGGAGCCTGCAAAAAAGGAACTTGCCGAAGCAATCCTTGCCGCAAATTTTGCAACTCCCATTTGTCCTATATATCAAAATGTGGTTGCATCAGCCGTAACAGATCCGGCGCAGATAAGGCAAAATTTAATTGACCAGCTCACCGCTCCGGTGCAATGGACAAAAAGTGTTCAAGCTATGATAGCCAATGGGGCTTCCCGTTTTACGGAAGTTGGCCCTGGTAAAGTATTACAGATGTTAGTGAAAAAAATTGATAAAAATGTGGTTGCGGAAGGGATGTGAGGTATGAGGTAAGGGGGATGAGCAACCTGTAACCGGCAACTCAAAACCTCAAACCTGAAACCTGATACCTCTTTAATAACTTAATTCAATAGAACAATTGAGCCAGCCATCATCAAAATTTGCATTGTATTTTTTGTAAAAGTTGATGGCTGGTTCATTCCACGATAATACTTGCCAAAGGATGCCGGAAAACTTCTTTTCTTTCGCATCATTTATTACCGCATCAAACAGCAATTTGCCCGTACCATTGCCACGCCATTTTTCTTCTACATAAAAATCTTCGAGGTACATTCTTTGCCCTTTCCAGGTGGAGTAACGGATATAATACAATGCAAAACCGATCACTTTACCTGGTTCATTTTCAGAGTCGGCGGGAGTTTCTGCCACCCATGCCCACCATACGGGGTTTTCACCAAAACCGCTTTCTTCAAAATGGTCAAGGGTTACGATAACTTCTTCTGGCGCCCTTTCATAATGCGCCAGTTCATGAACCAATTCCAGCAAACGCTTGCAATCCTTTCTTTCTGCTCTTCTAAGACTGATATTCATATCTTAAGGAAATAATTAAACCTTTAAATTTTTTTGATGCTTCAGTAGAAGGATAAATTCTTAATGGTAAATTATAACCATCAGTTTGATAAATCTCTTTTATTGAAGTGCGCAAAAATAATTTTATTTATAATGAGAACTGTTTAAAAATTTGTTTGAAAAAATGATATTAAAAAGAAATTGGAACTGCCGTTATTGCTTCTAATGTTGACAAGTGAATATTGCTGAATAGGAAAACAAAAGCACAAGAGTGCGATGCCGATAACAAATCGGGACAGGCTCCAACCAAAGCTTAATAGTAGTATTTTGGCCGGGTCCATAATATCTCTTCCAATATATCCCAAACCTTACAAACCTTTCAATGATTGTTCCAGGTCGTTTAAAATATCCGCAATATTTTCAATTCCCACACTCATTCTTATGAGGCCATCTGTGATGCCGTATTGCAATCTTTCTTCCCTGGATACACCGAAATGACTCATCGAAGCGGGATGTGAAAGCAAGGTGTCTACAGTGCCCAATGATACGGCTCTGACGCACATTTGCAGGCGGTCAATAAATTGTTTGCCTGCATCCAGTCCGCCTTTTAATTCAAAGCTGAGCATGGCGCCGGGATGACGCATTTGTTTGCAGGCTATCGCATAATCGGGATGTGAAGCAAGGCCATTATAATTTACTTTGGCAATGGCATCATTCTGTTGTAAGAAATCAGCAACAGCCACCGCATTACTGCAATGCCGCTCCATTCTTACTTCCAGCGTTTTCATTCCGATGGTTAATAAATACGCATCAAAAGGATTGGCATTACCACCTAAAAGTTTATACCATTTTGTGGCTTTGGTATGCATGAAATCAAGATCGCGGCCCAATAATACACCGCCTATTGCTGTTCCATGTCCGTTTAAAAATTTAGTGGTTGAATGAAAAACAAAATCCACATCGTATTTAAAAGGTTGTTGCAAATAGGGCGAAGCAAAAGTATTGTCAACGGTAACGATCAAACCATACTGTTTGGCTATTTTACTTACTTCTTCAATATCTACGCATTGAATGGTTGGATTGGCAGGTGTTTCAATATGTACCAGCCGGATAGATGGATTTTGTTTGATTGTTTCTTCCACCACGTTCAAATCCCGCATATCAACAATGATGGTATTAATACCATTTTGACCCAATACTTTATGTATCAGTTCATGTGTGCCGCCATAGAGGGAGTAATGGGAAAGCATGGTATCGCCCGCTTTTAAATTGGCCAAAAACATAGTAGCCATTGCTGCCTGGCCGCTTGCATGCAATAAAGCTTTTAGTTGCAAAGGTTCGCCTTCCTTGTTTTTTATGCCAAAGCTTTCCAATGCTTCTATACATTGTTCAGCTACAGCGAAGGAGGGATTTCCCCAGCGGGTATAAATATAACCGTCTTCCTTGCCTGCAAAACGCTGCATTCCCTGTTCCGCCGTATCAAAAGTAAATGTGGATGTTGCATAAATAGGAGGGAGGTGTGCGCCTTCCCCGAAATGATGATCGCCCGCATGCAGCGCTACTGAACTGAAACCGCTAAAAGGAAATTTATTTTTATTCATTTATATCTTTTGAGAATGTAAGGAGGAGATCAAAATTAATGATAATGGTTGAATTGTTGAATTGCCGTATTGTTGAATTGCTGTATTGTTGAATTGCTGAATGATTTCCAACGTTTTTTAATTGGGCTGTTGCGCAAGAATTCTAATGGGTATATTATTTCTAATTACTCATATCTTGCCTTACGGAGCATTTCTGATAGCCCAATGCTAAAAGCCTCAAACATTTCAAAATCACACTCATGCCTATACCTGACACCTCATACCTCATTGTCAATTGAATGAATAATATTGTATTTTTATAAAGCCAGTTCTACCCGTTTAAAACCAAACTACTTGTTATGAGAAATTCGATATTATTTTTTACAATTATCGTTTTCGCTTCCTGCTCTAGTACTTACCGGTATATCTATTCCGCGTCACCGGCCAATAGTCCGTATTTTAAAGAAAAAGGCGAATCCAAATTAGCAGCTTATTATTCGGCAGGCGATGGAGAAGATAATAACCAGCCGGGAAATTACATTCATGGAATTGACTTACAAGGTGCTTACGCCATCAGTAACCACTGGGCGATAACAGCGGGGTATTTTAACCGGAGGGAAAGAGATGTTTATGATTATTCCGATTTGTATAATGCATCTATTGTGAAGTATAAAAGAAATTTATTTGATATTGGCGCTGGCTATTTCCTTCCTCTTAATAACCAAAAGACACTTACTGCTAATTTATACGGCGGTTGGGCTACCGGAAAATTTTATTTTGAAGACAATGCCGGATCAAATCATTATTATGAAAATGGCATAAATAAATGGTTTATTCAACCATCTATCAATTTTATGCCCGGTAATTCAGTACGCCTTTCTCTTGCAGGAAAAGTATCTTTTGTGCATTATGGTAAAACAAGAACCACTTATAAGGATGATGAGCTTGCATATTTCTCATTACAAACCTTAGAAAACAGGATGCTAACTTTTTTTGAACCTTCTTTTAATTTTCAATTTGGGTTACCAAAATTGCCCTGGATAAAATTGGAGATGGTGTTTAGCAGCGCATCCAAAAACAAGGTGGAAGAGCATTTGATATCTAACGAACAGGTTGAGGATTCCAGATTAAGAGTTCGGGGGTCGAATGCCTCGCTGGGTTTAAGTTTTGATTTTTCTAAAATGAAAAAGAAGAAGTAGAGATTTACTGCACAAAGAGTAAAAGATAAGATTTTTTTTTTGAACCAAGCAGCCTTACTACTATGACGCTTTCGTTGCGTCGCACTCTTCCACATTTTGATCTTTATTGAGCAAAATACAAAACATAAAAAAACAACTGATTTATCCCGGATACATCCCAAATTGTCTTGTGGCTCAAATATTAGAAGGTGACGGCGGGCCACCGCCTAATGCGTGCTGCCCGGATGGTGGCCTCACCAACCGGCGGCAAATTCGGGCTCTTTTATCCCTGGTGTATTCAATTCACCACGCAATTGTCAACAACAGGGGCGGAGACGTTTCGCGCCCTACAAAAACAAATTTTCAACACTTAAATACCTTTCACCGGTATCATAATTGAACAGCAATATTTTACTCATCGGCGGAATATCCGGCAGTTTTTTTGCGAGCGCAGCAAATGCGGCGCCGGTGGAAACACCGCCAAAAAGGCCTTCTTCCTTTGCTATCCGGCGGGTATATTCATAAGATTCCTCTTTGCTGATAAGTATTACGCCATCCAAAATATCTGTATGAAGATTAGCAGGAATAAATCCTGCCCCTATGCCCTGTATAAAATGCGGTCCGGGCGTGCCACCACTGATTACGGGAGATTGTTCGGGTTCTACAGCAAAAATTTTTATTGCAGGAAAATGTTGTTTTAATATTTTTCCTACGCCTGTGAGATGTCCGCCGGTACCAACGCCGGCTATAAAATAATCAAACCCGTCAGGGAAATCATTGATGATTTCGCGGGCTGTTGTTTGCATATGTATTTCAATATTTGAAGGATTGTCAAATTGCTGCGGCATCCAGGCATTGGGTAATTCTTCTATTAATTGCCGGGCTTTTTCAATGGCGCCTTTCATTCCTTTTTCCCGCGGCGTCAATTCAAAAATAGCTCCATAACAACTCATTAATTTTCTTCTCTCCACGCTCATGTTTTCAGGCATCACCAGGATGAGCCTATAGCCTTTTACCGCAGCCACCAACGCCAGGCCAATACCGGTATTTCCCGATGTAGGCTCTACAATCACCGTATCTTTATTGATCAATCCCTTGCGCTCCGCATCTTCAATCATGGAAAGTGCAATGCGGTCTTTTATACTTCCTCCGGGATTGTTTTTTTCCAGCTTGCACCATACTTCCAGCGTTTCGGGAAACAAACGGTTAATACGTAAATGAGGAGTGTTTCCAATCAAACCCAAAACATTCATTGCTTTCATAATAGCTGCTTTTTGTATTGCTCAAAGTTGTACTCTTTTAAAAAAGCCGACAACTTTATTTATTACACTCATGGCTTTGAGGATAAAACAAGTAATAAATTTTTGGCTAAGTTTAAAGTTCCTGATTTGTATGCGGAACTTTATCAGAGTTTGAAAAGTTTTTCTATAAATAAATTAAGGACTTCCACTAAAATAAGGATGATAATGATCCATTCCAGTTTTACACTATTGCGATACTGAAGCAGATCTTTAAAGAGATCCAGATTTTCTTTTACGATTTCCAATCCATCCTGGATGATACGGAAGCGCGCCTGCAAATCGAATGTTTTTTTTAAGCCGATATCCAGTTTATTCAGATTTTCATCTTCCCATGTTTCTTCCGGGGAGTCGAAAATATACAGGTTGCCCGCAATTTTGTTTTTGAGATTCAGTGTCCGGCCGATATATTTTTTAAGATCAATGCCTCCCAGGTCAAGTCTCCCTTTTAATTCCAGTAACTGGGTATGATAATTTGTTTCTTCCAAAAGCAAACTGGTTTGTTGATTGTAATGATCCAGCGCCACACTTTGAGAAGCATTGAGCATAATGAGCCGCAGCATATCAATATCCGGCCTGGGTATTTCAATTTTATTGTAGCCATAATTGGTGCCCTGTGCACCGGTTTCTATATCAAATTCATCGCTCAAACGTTGCTCAAACACGTTTTTGCAATAAGGGGTTATCAATTGTAAAAAGGCAGTCATCTCTATTTCATTGTAACCTAAAAAACACACAATCCCGTATTTAAACACATAGAGATATTTGTATCCGTCAATATGATAAAACAATTCATCCGTATCCGCATAATGGATACGGGCGGTAAAGGCAGTTTTAAACTGTTTTACATCAATGGTGTCCGCCACCTGAAAGGATTTGATTTTTAAATTCATATAACGGATATGTGAACAATAGCTATGCTTGTATAAAGTTAATACAAATTGGAGGCTGCCGGGCCAGGGATAAAAAATCAGCATTCCGCATGGCGCAGGTCTCCCGGCCTGTGCCATGAAATTACTTATTTTACAAATAAACTAATGATTGCTATAAATTAAGCCCACCTGTTAAACCTGCGCCGGTATAAATAAGCTGTTATAAATTCTAAATCAAGTAACAGGTTGTCACAGGTCGGGAGACCTGCGCCAGTATGATTCGCACTCAATTAAACAAGATCTGCTTATAATTCCCCTCTATAACTAAATACGCAACATTTTACTTTTTATTTAACTTAGCGCCCTAAAAAATTAGTGGTAATGATCAGTTTCGCTAAAGCAATAGAAAAATGCTGTATCAACATTTCATTCAAACGATGGATTTTAATTTGAGGAGCAGATAGATTCTTTTTGGAATTATAAAATGATACCTTTTTATATTAGTTATAAATAAAAGACGATATATGACGAATAATGTTTTAAAAGTTGGTATAGTTGGTTATGGAAATTTAGGTAAGGGGGCTGAACTGGCTATTCAACAGAATCCGGATATGGAATTGGTAGCTGTTTTTACAAGAAGGCCAACTTCTGCATTGAACACCGGGGCTAAAGTGGTTTCTATTGCAGAAATTGATAGTTTCAAGGACAAAATTGATGTGATGATTCTTTGTGGTGGATCTGCAAAAGATTTGCCGGAGCAAGTGACTATGATTTCAAAAATGTTTAATACGGTTGATAGTTTTGATACCCATGCAAAAATTCCGGAATACTTTGCTCAGGTTGATGAAGCTGCTAAATCCAATAATAAAGTTAGCCTTATTTCTACAGGTTGGGATCCGGGATTGTTTTCTATGGCGAGGTTAATCGGTCAATGTATTTTACCTCAGGGTGAAGATTATACCTTTTGGGGCAAGGGCTTAAGTCAGGGACATTCTGATGCCGTACGGCGCGTTGATGGCGTAAAAAATGGTGTGCAATACACAATTCCTATTGAGAGCGCGGTTGAAAAAGTGCGTGCTGGTGAAAATCTTAAATTATCGACAGCCGAAAAGCATGAAAGGGTTTGTTATGTTGTAGCAAATGAAGGGGCTGATTTATCAGTAATAGAAAATACCATCAAAACCATGCCCCATTATTTTGATCAATATAATACTGAGGTTCATTTTATTTCGGAGGAGGAGTTATTAGCCAATCACGCTGCTATGCCACATGGTGGAATTGTATTACGTTCCGGCGTTACAGGAAATGGCACAAAACAAAGTATTGAATTTAGCTTAAATTTAGAAAGCAACCCCGAATTTACTGCCAGTGTTTTAGTCGCGTATGCCAGGGCCATTGGTAAAATGGCTAAAGAAGGTCAGGTTGGAGCAAAAACTGTGTTTGATATTCCTTTGGGATATTTATCTCCAAAATCACCAGAGGAGTTGCGAAGAGATTTGCTGTAGATCAATTTTTGAACATCTCTGATACAATTGGATTTACGTTTGGCGCAGGTCTCCGGACCTGTGCCATGAGTTACTTTTTTACGAATAAACCAATGTGGCTATAAAGTAAAGCCCACTTGTTAAACCTCCGGCGGTATAGGCTGAAACATACCTATACGCGCTAGGAGCAAATTTATTAGGTTAAATTGTAGGAGATATTATGGATACTATTTTAATGATGGAAGTTTTATCACCTGGTAATAAAATATTTAGATAAAATGAAATTTGCATTTGCATTGAATTTAAGTCAAGAGCTAAACAAATTTGTCTATGTTTTTAATCAAATAGAATGGGACATCAATAAAATAACCCAAAATGCCAACTATGGAGAGGATGTGACCGAACTATACATTGGAATTATTTGTGTATTGCCGCAATTTGAGGTATTCTTTAAACCAAGAAAACCTCGTTATGACAGAGATGAAAAGGTATATGAAAAGGAAGGTGTAAAATACAAGCTTCATAAAACATTACAATATGAGATTAGGTTGAATTATGAAATCTTTAAGGATGCTTCTGAAATAGAAGCAAAAAAAATCCTTCTTCAAGAAATCTTTCAATCGTTAAAAGCATTGGATAAAATGAAAGGCAAACTCAAAGACTTTAATACGACTAAGTTCAAAGAAGATTTAGAACGATACTTTATGGAAAAGAAATTGATGTAAACGTCAATGCAGCAGTATACCGAGGCCTTGTTAGGGAAATCAGTAATGCCTCTGGAATTTATACAACGACAAAGCGCTCTTTGATGCCGATTTTAAGCATTCTGATGCAGATCACCCCACCTGTGCCATGAGTTTACTTGTTTTACTAATAAGCGCAATTTGGTTCGAGTTTTAAATCAGGCTAAAGGTTGTCCTGCATGTAATTTTAATAAGTCGTCGCAATTTTAAATCAAATAATAGGTTGGCAGAGTTGGGGAGACCTGCGCCAGTATGTTAAAGCAATTCATCCGTATTCGCATAATGGATACGGGCGGAAGGCAGTTTTAAACTGTTTTGCATCAATGGTGTCGGCCACCTGAAAGGATGTAATTTTTAAGTTCATATAAAGGATACGTAACCATATAGCTATGCTTGTAAAAGTTAATACAAATTGGAGGCTGCCAGGCCAGGAATAGAAAACCATCATTTCAGAGAAAAATATCCGCTTTATCTATGTGGTTGCAGATATAGAACCTATCATCAATCAGCAGAGTTGATAACCAGAAATAATTTTTGAAAGGGCATGTATTTTGTATTTCTGAATAAATAACAATTCCCCGATTAAATAATATTATTATGGAAAATATCAACAAACTCTCCAGGCGCAAAGTTATCGGTGGCCTGGGGGCAGGCATTGCTGTATTGGCAATCAATCCCGTTTTTGCAGGGCGCAAAACATCCGCAAATCAACAATTCGCCCCTATTACGGATATTGAAGATCCGACCACCAAATATCCTAAACCTCCTTTTAAGAGTCAATCACAACCCTGGCCCGGGCTCGCGGGAAAAATGGACCCCATGCCTGATCATGGCGAAAAAAGCTATAAAGGTTCTGGTCGTTTAAAGGATCGTAAAGCATTGATCACCGGTGGAGATTCCGGGATGGGACGTGCGGCCGCTATTGCTTATGCGCGTGAAGGTGCTGATGTAGCCATAAACTATCTCCCCGCTGAAGAACCGGATGCGCATGAAGTAATTGAATTGATTAAGGCAGAAGGCCGCAAGGCTATTGCTATTCCTGGTGATATCAGGGAGGAGGCATTTTGTCAAAAATTAGTGGATGAAGCTGTAAGGCAACTTGGCGGATTAGACATTTTGGTCAGCAATGCGGGCCGCCAGCAAACCCATGCCTCCATTCTGGATATTTCAACAGAACAATTTGACTGGACGATGAAAACCAATATTTATGCGCCTTTCTGGATTATTAAAGCTGCGCTTCCGCACATGCAGCCAGGATCTGTTATTATAGGAACCACCTCTGAGCAGGCTTATGACCCCTCTGCGGATCTGTATGATTATGCTCAGACAAAAGCAGCTACGATGAACTATGTGAAATCTCTTGCAAAACAACTGGGACCAAAAGGGATCCGTGTGAATGGCGTAGCGCCAGGCCCCATCTGGACTCCATTACAGATCAGTGGCGGCGCAACGCAGGAAAAAATAAAAATCTTTGGTGGACAAACACCACTTGGCCGGCCGGGGCAACCAGCTGAACTTGCTTCAATTTATGTTCAGCTCGCCGCCAACGACGCAAGTTATGCCAATGGTCAGGTATATGGCTCCTCAGGAGGTGCCGGGCAGCCTTAAGCATATAAACGGAACTGCAGGTTTCGCCATTTATGCCAGGTACATTTGCGAAAGCCTATGCCATTGATTGGCACAGGCTTTCGCAAATGTTAGAATTTTCCTTCACTATAATTTTATTTCCCAATCACATATTTATTGTCTCTTGTTATTTCTTTCCAGTCATCCGTGCGGAAAGGCGAAGCGGGAAAACCTTCTTTATTAAATAAATTGGCTTCTTCCGGATTGTCTGACCATGCGTATCTAACAGCTACCGGTTGGCTTATTGTTGAACTAAATACAATCAGTTTATCTTCTTTAATCGTTGCTTCGGCGGGTTTAAATTGCTGATCCGCCCCGGCAATTTCGAAGCTCTTCAATGAGCCGTTTTTAGCTGTTAATCCCCCGCCAACATTTGAAAATTCCAGGATAATTTTATTACCATCCACCTGCATTGATTTATACAGTGGCCCTGAATACACGATTTGCTTTTTATAATCATTGTGCAAAGCAATTGCGGCAAGGCGTTTACCCACATCCTGTTTATTACGGGGATGAATATCATTGGCCGTACCAATATCGGTGGTAACAGCCATTCCTGTATTGGGTAAAGACAACGTGCGTGTTTGCGCTTCACGCAATTCGGCCCAGCCGCTTCCTTTTTCACTATTGCCATTTGATGCATTAAAGCTGGCCAGCTGCACAAAATAAAAAGGGAAATCGCCCTGGCTAAATTGTTTTCTCCAATCGGTAATCATCAATGGAAAAGCTTTCCTGTATTGATAAGCGCGCCCGGCATTGGATTCGCCCTGGTACCAGATTGCGCCTTTTATCGCCATCTGTTTCAAGGGATTTACCATGGCATTGTATAATAAGGTGGGATAGCTGTTCGGTCCTACAGTAGCTGCGGTTGGAAGAATTGATTCCACTTGAAAACGCCATTCGCCGGCAAGACTTTGACTATTGTTTTCTACCGTTAATTTCATTTCTCCGGCATCACCATAGATGCCGCCGCCGCCACCGGTATCATTTACACGAACAGCAATTACATTGTTGCCTTCTTTTAAGATTCCCGATGGAATTTTGTAATTTCTTTTTTCATTATATCCCTGGGTACTACCCACTTTTATTCCGTTCACATAGCAGTCGTCCGCGTCATCTATCATAGCCAGTTCAACCGAGCCTGGTTTACCCGCCTGGGCTGCGTTTAAGAATACAGTTTTTCTAAACCAGGCCACGCCGTCGAGTCCATCCAAACCCTGTTGTTCCCATAAGCCGGGCAGTTGCATCATTGGCCAGTTTTGATCGTTAAAAGATGGAGCTTTCCAATTGTCAGAACTTCCATTTTTAGATAGTGGTCCTTGTAAAGCTTCCACCTTTTTTACAATGGCTGCTGTTTGTTGTTTGGCCAGGGAGTCAAGATTTAATTGAGGCATTGCAGCGATCATTTCTTTAAACTCCGTATTGTTTTCAAATGCTTCCCGGCTTGTCCATGTTTCCACATGGGTGCCACCCCAGGAGGTGTTGATCAAACCGATCGGAATTTTTAATTCATTGTACAATGCTCTTGCGAAGAAATAACCAACAGCAGTAAATTCGCCACTGTTTTCCGGATTAGAAACCTTCCATTCGCCGCCATTAATATCTTTTTGCGGATTAGAAGCAACCGTATTGGGAACTTTAAAATGCCGGATAAAAGGATAATCCGATTTTGCTATTTCTTCTTCCGCGTGATTGCTGCTCCTGACTGTCCATTCCATATTTGACTGACCGGAACAAATCCACACATCACCTATCAGTACATTATCAAGTGTAATATTGTTTTTTCCATTTATTAACAGCTGGTACGGACCTCCGGCGGCTTCCGGTTGTAAATTCAGTTTCCAATTTCCGTCTTTATCCGCCGTAGTAGATTTTTTCTGTCCATGCAACTCAACCTGGATCTTTTCATCCGGGGCGGCCCAACCCCATATTGCAATTGGTTTTTCGCGTTGCAAAACCATATTGTTACTAAAAATTTTAGGTAAACGAATCTGAGCAAAAGCGATTGTTGAATGGAAATTATAAGGCTGGTAAAAACAAGCAGTTTTTTTGTCATGGTAATTCTTTTTTTAAAGCAATTAAATGGCATCCTTGCAATTTAATTGAAATTATTATTAAAAATTTGGGAAGAAGAAAAAATACGGATATTTAAGAAAAAACCAGCGCAGGTTGGATACTGGCGCAGGTCTCCCGACCTGTGCCATGAAGTTACTTGTTTTACAAAGAAACTTATGGTTATAAATTAAAACCCAAGGCAGGACACCTGCGTGAGTTAGTATTTAAATAAGCCGTTGTAAACTCTAAATTAAGTTACATGTTGGCACAGGTCAGGAGACCTGTGCCAGATGCCGAATTAAGTGCGCCACAAGCATAGCCTAACGGCGAATTTTTAAATAAAGTAATTGGGTGGCGCAGGTCGGGGGATCTTCTTGTTGGTTAAAATAATTTTACGGGTAACTATAAAATAGATTTTATATTTAGTGAATAAATTCATTCAACCAAATTCACACACTATGAGAAAAGTTATACTGCCACTTTATTCCTTTTTTTTACTTCCTTTTCTTATTCATGCTCAACCAGAATCGGACAATCTCCAATCAAAAGGATATCTTTTTGAGCATTTTATTCAGGGCTCAGTTCTTCTTAAATCCCATGAAATAGAATATGCCCGTTTAAATTATGATTCAAATAACCAAAACATAGCATTTGAAAAAGATGGGCAGTATTTAATTTTAACCAACCTGGAAAATGTAGACACTATATTTATTGAAGACAAAAAATTTGTTCCTGTAAATAATAAGGTTTATGAAATTGCCACTACAACGCCAATAGCTCTTTATATTTCCTATAAAGGCAAACCGCATTCTGTTTCGGCAACGACAGATCATAATGGTACTTCCAGAAAAACGAATAAGGAAGTAAGTAATACCATTTCAGATGTTTATTTAACCCGGAGATTCCAAAGAGACGTTGAATTTGAAGTAATAAAGGAATATTGGCTTGTAAGAGGAAATAGTTTTTATAAAGCCAATTCAGAAAAACAAATTATCAAGGTATTTCCTTCCAAAGCAAATGTGATCAGCCAGTTTATAAAAAATAATAAAGTTGATTTCTCTAATAGGAATGATATGATTAATCTGATCAATTTTTGTAATGAAAAAAAGGTGTAAGCTTTTTATAAAAGTAAAATCCATCTTAAAAGCCGGTTACTGAATAAAATAATTCATTCGAAGTGGTTTGGGAACAACTGATAAAAATGCCTGAAAAAAAAGAGGCTGCCGCTTAATTTGCGACAGCCTCCTTTAGCATGGATGTGTTTATTTTATCTTGATCCTTTATAAGTAAAAGTCTCTGTTATTATCAAGCGTTTAGCTCCAGCTTGAATCATAAAATAACTTACCTCCAAGCTTAGCAGGTGTGCTACCATCGAAGGTAATTTTATTTATTCCGGAAGGATCTATTTCACAGGACCTTAAAGAACCATTGTTACCCTGCCCGTAATAGTTTGTTACACTTGTAACTTTTCCACTTTCATCGAAAGTAAAAACCGGCGCAAAATTGCCATAATATGAACCACTACCTGCATTTTTGAAAGAATAACCATAAGTACCGGAATTTAAGTTTGGATCATAATAAGCAACAGAATTACCACCATAAGTCGTCAATTCTATATCTCTGGGATAAGTGGCAGTTGCCGCGGGGCCTATTGTAAGATCAGAAAAGGTTCCAGTTACACTGTAAACGCCATCATATTGATTGCGTGCAGCAAAAGAATAAATAGCAGTTCCGAAATTTCCGCTGATAGTACCGGAAGATACAGAGGCTATTTTAATGGGGAGTGCATAGTTAACATTGAAATCGAAATCCGGGCTAATAGTTATCGTCGCCTTAATCTGTGCAGATCTTGTACCTTTTTTTATAATTACTGAAGCTGGGAACTTATAAACACTTGTTGGGGGTGTTTCATATTCAGTACCATCCTGGTCATTATAATTGGAAAGCGCATTTTCATCCAGTACAAGATTGAGGGTTATATCTTCCGGCGCTACATCCGCCCCGGCATAGTTTACATTTATATTAAAGTTGGCGGTATCACCGGCTTCCAATACTCCTAAATCAATATTAAATCTTGGATATTGAGAAGATGCAGTGGCTTTATTATCTTCTGTATTCGCAAACTCTATTACATCGTTTGATTTGCTGGGATCAATATTCATCATATCCTTTTTTAAACAGGAGGTAAAGCCTGCAATCGCCAGTAAAAAAGGTAATGTTTTTATTATTGTTCTTTTCATTTTTATTAGTTTAAATTTTTACTGTAAAGCCCAGAAAATAAGTGAATTAAAAGGACTTATTCCCTTAGGTACATTAGCTGAATTGTAAGATCCTTCTGCTGAAGGATATAAGATCCGGGTAGGTAAACGGTCTGGCCTTGTGCTTTGCGACTGAGTGGAAGCAAAGGTTTGATAAGCATTGGCGCCCGCAGTATTTACAATTTTTGGGTAATGGGTGCGGCGATATTCATTCCAGGCCTCATGACCATGAATAAAATTGAGCGCGATATATTTTTGAGTTATTATGGCTTCAATTTTCTTATCTGTTGAAGTGGCAAGATCAAAATTGGCAAGATATTCTTCAGCGTTTTCATCCATATACTCGGCCAGGTCCCCATTTATATCCGCATCTTTTTCAAAGGTACCATCAGGTAATTTGTACAAATAATTGAAAGATGCCTTTATTCCATTATTAAAAAGGGCTTTTGCATCTCCGGTTGAAAGTAAACCTCTAACTACTGCTTCTGCCTGTAAAAAATAACTTTCAGCTGCCAGTAAAATAGGATAGCCTGCATTTGGTCCTTTTAGAATTCCGGTAGTATTACCAGCTGTAGTTCCATCTCTGTCAGTACCGGGATACCAGAAGCTGCCTGTTGGACTAGATACCACTTCGTTTCCTTCATGCCCCAATTGGTTTGTTCCGGTTTTGGGGAAGTCAAAATAAATAGCTTCCCCTCTGTACGGATCATATAGTTTGCGACCATCATAAAAGGCAAAAACAAACTTATTTGGCATCCATGCTTTGTTGGCCGCGCCACCGGTATAAGTGTATGCCCAGCTTTGCCATTGTGGATTTTGCTTTCCATTATCTCTGGTATAGCCCGGATTGATCAATGCATCTTCTGTTAAAAATCCAGCAGGATCAAAGGAAGTGTTTGCAAAATTTACTTTGCCATTTGCACGCACCATTAACCTTAATTTAATGGTGTTTGCAAATTGCTTCCACTTGTTCATGTCGCCCTTGAACAATACGTCGGAAGCGCCCAACTCATTAATGGTAGTGCCTGTAGTTTTCATGGCTTCGTTAATTGTACTGATTGCTTTATCCAGCTCATCAGAGAGATCGGCATAAATGGCTTTGGCATCATCATATTTTGTTGTAAGTTGATTAATGCCTTTTAAAGCTTCCGTATAAGGAACATCATTGTAGGCATCTACCAATAATTCAAAATTGTAAGCCTTCATGATCCTTGCCGCCGCATTAAAATAACTGTATAGGGGCAATTGGTCATCCGTTTCATTCAGAATCGTTTGATAATCTTCGAGATTAAGGTAAGTGTCGGACCATCTTCCCTGATAATCACTGGATGAAAATCCATAAGTTACTGATGAGCCAAAGCCGCCATAACCACCGGCATTGGCCAAATATCCCACCAACTGGGAGCCATAGGAATTATACCCGTTAATAGTGCTTGCAGTTCCGGTAATAGCCTGTGGCAATATTACTTCAGGCGTAGCTGAGGTAGCCGCGTTTGGATTGTTATTTATATCAAGATATTTTTTACAGGAGGCGCTTAGCACCATGATGCCCATAAAAACAATAGATGTTATTTTTCTCATTTTTCGAATATTATTTTTAGCAATGATCTTTTTCATCTCCCAATTTTTTATTGAAAAAAGGGAGTTTACTTTCGAATCATTTTTTACTAAAAGGTTAATGATAAAGTGGCTCCATAAAAACGTGATGGAGGTGTTTGACCTAAACCGGTAAGGCCAATACCATTACTGTCATTTCCTGCATCACTATATTCAGGATCTGTATAATAATTGTCTTTAGCCAGCCACATAAAAAGATTACGTGCCTGAACACTTATAGTAGCGCCTTTTATGAATTTGGTTTGGTTTAATAAATTTGAAGGCAAAGTATAAGCAAGTGAAATTTCTCTTAATTTCCAAAAATCTCCGGAAGTAACGTAATTGGAGGTAACATCCCTGTTAATATTATTAGACCAGAAATCGTTTCCATCCTTTACAGTGATATTTGTATTAGTTATATAAGTGCCTGGTTTTTGAGGATCTTCATAAACTGAATTGGGAAATACAAAACGTTCGCGGTTGAATGCGATTGTTCTATAACCTGTACCGGACCAATCTAATTCACCACCCATATTGTTAAATACCTGGTATCCACCACGATATTCAAATAATGCAGACAAACGGAAGTTTTTGTAAGCAATGGTAGCATCCAAACTAACCCTGTTTTTTCGCTACTGCATTTCCCAAAATTGAAATAGTATCCGATTGTGTTGGAAGACCATTCGATGGATCAATGATTACATGTCCCTGGGGATCGCGGTTATAATCATATCCCATAATAACCGGGAAAGCATAGCCAGAAACAGCATAAGAACCTGCAGTGCTGCCATAAGTGGCTAAGGCCAGCCGTGGTAAATCTGCACTGATAAAATTAACTTTATTATCCAGGTAAGTATAATTTCCTCCAACAGTGATTTCTAAATCATGTGTTTGAAGCGCTATTGCATGAGCAGTAACCTCTAAACCACTGCTTTGGGTTTGACCGGTATTTGTTCTTAAGTTAGAGAAACCTGTAGTATTTGTTACTCTTGTGGATACTGTCTGGTCATCGGTTTTTGTGTTGTAGCAAGTAACGCTTGAGATAAATCTGTCTTTAAACAGATTCAGGTCGAATCCTGCTTCATATCCTTTTGTTATCTCAGGCTTCAGAGAAGTTGAAACCAAAGTTGTACCAACAGAGTAGCCGGCAAGGTTACCATAAGGGAAGCCAAATGAATTTGAACTAAAGGTTGGTAACAGATAATACGCTCCAAAATCGGAGCTGTTACCCAGGTTTACCTGTCCTACTTTAGACCATCCACCTCTTATTTTCAAAAAACTAATAGTATTGCTGTTTCTTATTGCATCAATTGCCTCACTTGCAATGAATGAAAGATCAATGGAAGGATAGAAGAAAGAGCGGTTTTCAGGAGCTAAAATAGAAACCCAGTCATTACGGGCTGTACCATGCAGGAAAAGATAGCCTTTATACCCGATTCTTAAATCTCCGAATAATCCCATTTGCCTTGCCATATAATTTGATTCTCCCACCTCAGGTGTACCTATACCGTTACTTACATTATAAAGATCCGGAACAACCAACCCATTAGCGGTAACACCTAAATATTTTGCCTGATCCTGGCGCCACTGTCCACCTGCAATTACATTAAAACTGAAATCATTGACTTTTTTATTGTATTGTGCAAAAAGGTCACTTAATAATTGAGTAGTATAGCTGCTGCCATCATTTACGGATGCTGCAATATCAGATTTTGAACTAGCATCTGTATTTTTGGCATATTCTGTATAATTAAATGCGCCTTGTGTATTCTTGTTAGAATAATTTCTGGTAGCAATACCCTGGCGTGCGGTAAAATCAAGGCCTTGAATGGGAGTAAATTTAACTTCCACATTTCCAGTCGAGTAATCATTTCTTTGATTGGACCGATAGTTATCTGCAGTAAAATATGGATTTTGATACCATGGATTATAAAATCCATTAGGATTAGCAAATGGATCCGTTCTCCAGTTTTTGTATTTGGTAATATCAACATTCGAAGGCATATTCAGCATGTTGGCATACATACTTGCGGTTTGTGTAGTAATGTCATACCTGTTTTGAGTATAAGCAGTAGTGTAAGTAACATTAACCTTATTGCCCATTTTACGTGTACCATTAGCACGAAGTGAAGTACGGTTGTATTTATCACCGGGCGTAGTTCCGGTTACAGTGGCATACTGACCGGATAAATAAAAAGTTGATTTTTCATCTCCATTAGATAAGGAGAAATCCGTTTGGTTGGTAATTCCCTTTTCCCAAAATTTATTATGCCCATCAGATAAAGGCATAAATAGCAGAATCCTGTGAACCATCTTCAAGGGGTGGGCCCTAATGGTCTTTTAATTCCATCAAATGCAGGACCATAAGACTGGTTTTCTAAGTAAGAAAAATGTGGTTTACCATTTTCATCAATACCATAAGCCGTCCACCTCCGCCAAATTTCTTCTGAATTTTTGGAAAAAACGCTACCGATTCAACGGTAGTTGTATTGGAAACTCTTACTTGTGTTAATGTCCATTTTTACCTTTTTTGGTAGTAACAATTACAGCGCCATTGGAAGCCTGTGAACCATACAGAGCTGCTGCACCTGCACCATTCAGTACAACAATATCTTCAACATCTTCCGGATTCAGATTACCTAAAACTGATATTGGGTACAATCACGTTGTCCAACACAATCAACGCCTGGTTGTTACCGGTCAATGAACGCTGTCCTCTTAATATCAAACGATAATTGGGATTAACGCCACCACCTGTTCCATTGATTTGCAAACCAGCCACTTTTCCCTGCAAACCGCCGGCAATACTTACAGATTTACCTGTTACTAAGGTTTCTGCTTTTATCACTGTGTTCGCGGTACCTTGTTCCTTACGTTTTACTTTAATACCACCAGCAGTTACAATTACTTCATCCATTAAACTTTCTAAAGGTTCCAGCACCACAGAAAGATTGTCTTGATTTGAAACTCTTACTTCATTGGGTGAAAAATTGATCGAAGAAACAGCAATTACATCCCCATTTTTGGCCGAAATTGAAAAGTTCCCTTGCTGATTTGCCGAAGTTCCGACCGTACTCCCTTTAATCTGAACCGAGGCTCCCTCCACGGGCAACCCGTTCTTGTCTGTTACCCGCCCGGTGATGGTTCGGGTTTGAGCAGTGGCCATAGCTACGCTTAGCACCACCGCTAAAAGTGTGAAGATTTTTCTCATGTGAATTTTTTAATAGTTTCAAATATAAATGAAATGTTATTTTCAAAAAAAAAGATTTTTTTTAGCATTTCGTTATATATTACTGACAGGTCCTTAATTTAAAATGCTGCTTTTTTAGTTAAAATTTAATTTAGTTTAGGTTATGAAGTGATATTCATAGGTGAATGAATAAATTAAATTTCCAATTCAATCTATAATAAAGAAAATTATAATGGTTGTTGTCATGAATTTTCCTAAAGTATTTTTCATAGTTTCTTAACATATAAAATACCTTCTACGCGATTCATAATCTGGCCGGTAATTTGTAATTGCGAACTATCCAAAAACATTAATATGTTTCTGCACGACGGTTGATTTACTTAATACAATTATTGTTGAGCGAGAGAAATTCTGATTTGTATTCCTGCCCTTGTATTGGTTACCGGTGCCGAGGTGGAGATATATGGAATGATTCGCTGCTGATCGAAATATAATTTCAGGTTCACGCGATTGTTTAATACATAATCAATAGATGGCTGAATGGTGATTACTTTCTGACCGCCGGTACTATATGCATTGGACTGGTCTAACCGGCTGTTGCTTTGCGTATCATCCCGCATACCCAGATCCAGCCGGAAATTAAGATCATTTCCTTTCGGACTCTGCTTTTTCATGCCGGGAATTTTAAATGGCAGGTTAACACCGGTTTTTCTAAAACTGCCTCCAATTGTCCATTCCGTACTTCGCACTTCACTGAGCTGATAATCAATTAAACTCAGGCTCAATTGCCTGGATTTTTTAAATTCAAAACGCAGGTTCATTTGATTAATGGTAGTAATATCGAAACCTATTAAAGGACTAAACTGTTCCTGGATAGTAATATTGGGTACTAAAAAGAATGGAACGAAATTGCCTGAAATCGTATCAATAAAACCCGGCGTGCCATAATGGAATGGATCATAATATAATAACGCGCTTGTAAAGCTGTTCATGCTTAAAGTGCTGTTGTATCCATGGGTAATGGTAATGTTTGAAAATATGGAAGCAAGCCCCGGCATCTTAGTAAGTCCGGTATAAGTAGCACGCCAGTTGGGTAAGGGTTTTATACCACCGAATGGATTGGACTTGATATTTTTATTTTGCTGACTGATCAATGGTACCGTATTGGCGTCTTTGCCGGAATAAGCAGCAAGAAAAGCGGGTATGAGTACATCCTGAGCATAACGGCCATAACCCTTTGCAAAACCGTCATTGGTGAATTTTTGTCCTGCAGGCAGATTTTGCCAATAAGGATTTGATTCGGCAAGCCGCTTTGATACTATGATCCTGTTGTCTTGAAACTGGTTAAAGGTTTCTGAGATCTCCGTTGGTTTATATTTATGAAATAATGTTTTGAAACTGATGTAAGAAACGCTGAAACCACCGCTGGCCAATGGACTTAAATGATTGAAATTACCCAGGCCGGTAGTGCTGGTATCTTTAAACAATTCGGAATATTCTTTGGAATAAGATTTATCGAGATTAAGATCAATGATCAGCTCACGTACAGGTTCTATTTGTGCAGTAATACTTAGTCTTTGTTCAAAGGTCTGCCGGAATAAAAGATTGAATGTTGAATCTCTTGTTATTACACCTTGCGCAGCTTTTTTATTGAGCCAGCTTGTATCTGGCTGTTTGCCAAAAATATAGCCCAATCCCGGCTGCATGGTTTTCCAGTCCTGGCCTATAAAGCGGGTGCTATCAGTATAACCCGGTACCCGACTGTAATAATTTTCACTGTAATTTACCGAAGCGCGTTTCACCATCGTTAATAATGTACCGCCTGTTCGCTCAATTCCATTGATATGGATGGGTTCATTTGCCCTGGCCAGGCGTTCATTTTTGCGCGCATTTCTTTTTTGCTGACGCCATGCTCTTAATGCTTCCCTTTTTTGCTTTCCTTTCTTTCCTTTGATCACTTCATTTCTTGAAGGAATTCTAATACCGGTACTATCGCCGGAAGGTTTAAGCCCCGGTGCATTCGGTGCCGGAGTATTTGTTTTGGGCGCTGCCGGCATGCTCATGGCATTTAACAACCTTGATTTGCTGTATAAACGGGTAAAGTCAAATTCGCCGTTGAAACTATTTTGCTGCCCGTTTTCAAGGATATTTCCCAGGTTGAGGGCCAGTAAACTAGCGCCGATCCAGTCATAATTTGTTGCATAACTGTACCGCGCATTGATCCAGTCCAAAGCGGGGATTTTACTTAATGGAAGGTTATAACTTAAGGTCGCTTTTTGCTGATACATGGTATTGCGTCCGCCTTTAAAGAAATTATTGCGTACCGTATCCCGCTTTGCTTTAGTATCTAATCTTCCGTAAGGTTCATCAATTCTTGAATTGTTAATGGCAGAAAAGTCGAAATTGAGGCTACGCGTGAAATCCCACCTCATATTGTAATACCGGTCAAACGTAAAATATTTATCATAAGTGGTATCTACTCTTTCCACTTTACTGTCATAAGTATTTACAATACGAGGAGTATACTGGCCATACTGCCTGTTTATATCGGCCCTGAAGCCCAGCAAAGAAGGATGCAGATTGATATTAAAGTCGCGAATAAAAGCCAGCCAGGCCGACTGATTTTTAATCAGTTTTTTAAAGGGTTCAATATAGTTGGGATTACTATTATATGTATAACCCAAGCCACCGCGGTGCCGGGTGATGAGGTTTTGGGCGATTATGGGATTTTTCTGATCTATCTGTGTATATGAATAACTGAAATCAAAATTGCTGATACTCCAGAGTTTTGTTTTTCCAAGGGCCGGAGCCAGCCGTACATTGGTAAAGTTGAGTGTTTTAACGGTCATCTGGTCAATGGCGGCCCGCCGTACCGAATCACGTTTGTTGCCGGCCATACCGAGCTTGGTTTTATATTTTACATCCAGGTCGTAAGGATCATATTCAGGAGTAGACACCGTTCGGTTGATACTCGCATATACGGGTATTGAAAGCCCGATTTTCTGAGGCAGTAACTTTCCTGCATCAATATTTAATGCAGCATCCATTTGCAGCAAATTATCTTTTGCGCGTTCATTCACCCTTTGTTCTATTCCCCCAAATCCCTGTGTATAAGCATTGGCGGATACTGAAAGTGTTCCCAGATCGGCCAGTTGCATATCTACTCTTCCCAATGCGGCCCAGCCTCCGTTTTCATTTAATTGTGATAAGCGCAATTCATTTACCCAAACTTCTGTACTTAATGGAGCGGAACTGCCTTTCAGTGCATTTTCCACACCTATTAAAAATCCGCGCACTTCTCCCAGATTGGGATTTCCTAATACGGAAAAAGTTTTATTTCCAACCTGTTCCCGGTAAATGGTAGTGGCAGATGCATTGGAGCTGTTGCGGCGCAATTTCAAACTTACCAGTTCCTGCAATTCAAAATCAAGATTGTTTTCTATCGGCCAAATGGATTCCGCTGAAGCAGTTGAACTGAACGGCGTCATTTTAAGCGGAATGCGGATCTCGTAATAATTATTTAAAAAATCCTGTCCTATTCGGATTACTGCATTCAGGTCGCCATCCATAACAGGTCTTTGGCCAATCACAGATTCCGCATGAATAAACATGGAAAGCTGGCCATACTGACGCATGTCGAGATTCAGTGTTTTGAAAACCGCGCGTGTATCTCCATGAGCAAGATTGAGGATCTTCAGGCTCATGGCTTGTTCATTCTGCAACAAATTTACTCCGTTATTGCTTAGGGTTTGCACCCGCTCGATTCCCGGCGGAATTTTATAGGGAATGGGTTGGCGGTTACTGTTTTCTTCCACATTTACAGCCAGTACATTAAATGTGGTGTTGGAATTGGCCGGCAATGGGGTATAAGAACCGGTAGTATCAAGATCATAAGTAAAATTTCGCCACTGATTTCTTACCAGGTCAAGGCTGGCAAAACGTAAAACAACGGAATCTTCAAAACCTGTTAAATACATCCGCATGAAACGGATGGATTTAAAATCGGGAATATTTCCGATTTTACTTGTAAAGTCTTTTATAGGAACACGGAATAAATACCAGTTTTCCGCGCTTGTACTTCCATTTGCAAGTTTTGGGGTAATAACTTTTTTATCCGTAATGTATTTGGTGATCCCTACATCCATTCCCGGTTTTAGATCCATTTCATATTGATAATATTCTTCTGTTTCATTAAGGGTATTATCGCGGTTCAGATCTTCATTATCGGGATAAAGCGTAGCTGCGGAAGAAAACTGGGAACTTGTGGAAGCTACCGGTGAATTTCCCTGTGGATTATTGTAATCTTTATACCGCCCCATAATGCCGGTATTGGATTGGTCATAACTTGCATCGCGGTACCATTTATAATCATCCCCGGATGGATCCTTATTTGCTTTTTGGTAAATGGGGGATGTATTTCCAAAATTATTGGCAAGAGCGGCAAGGTAAGCGCTGTTTTTCCTTCTTTCGCCATTATCATCCAACCCGTCAAAACCTACATCCTGAAAGGGGCGGTCCGCCGGATCATTGCTGAATGCATTGGTTACCTGTATTGGGTTTACAGGAACATTACCCCAAACGGAACTGCTGTCTATAGCTGAAGGCTGGTTGGGTGTATTCAACCCGTTTTCATAAAATCTTCGGCCATCTTTAAGCACATCCTCACTTATATTGCCCAGGTTGATATATAGTTTTCCACCGGTACTGTTTGGCTTTTTTATAAATGGATCCTGGATCCAGAACTCAATGAACTCTACATTTCCGGTTTCAAAATCCGTTTGATCAATGGCACGGCTGATACCACCCCAGCGTTTTTGAGGATTTCTGAGCTTGCCATTCGCGGAAATTTCCGAAGCTTTTGATTCAAAATTGTAAGGACCCGGATCTGTAGGATAATAAGCTAAATCGAATGTGGTTGTTTGTACATCAGTAATATTGGTTGTACGTTGGGGAAACAATTCATTGGTATAAACTGCTCTTACCCGCGGATCGCTCAGTGCGGTCAGATTGTTGCGCAAAGGATTGCTCGCGCTGGATTTATCCTGCAATATCGGTTCAATATTGTACCAGGCAAGCTTTGCCCTGTTTTTCCCATAATCCAGGTTGTTGGATAGTGTTGCTTCTGGGAATAATCCGTTATTGGCGGGAGTGGAGGCAAGCGCCCAGGCTACAAAGGGGAACCGCAGATCAACGCTGCTTCTTGTGCCTTCAAAATCATCAATATAAATAAGTCCGTTGCCGCCTGAGCCGATCTGTGGCGGATGTCCGGGTTTTAGTAGCGCCGCTTCGCCATAAGCATTGATATTGCTCATAGCGGTTGTGGTATAAAAAGGAAGTTTGTCCAAAAGCCGGGTCAGTCCGGGTAATTCGGAGCGATAATTAAAATCCACCCCATACATGGTATTTCGAATTGGATCATCGCCATAATTCATTTTAGTAAAAAATGGCCGTTCCGTTAATTTTTCCATTGTGGCGCCTACGGTGAGCTTTTGATTGGCAAGATATTCCGCCCGTATTCCCATAAAACTGCGCTGCTGAATGTTGAAAGTCGCATTGTTTTCGTATTGTACATTTACCGGTACGCCGGAATTTACAATGGCCTGGTTGATGATCTTTAAAGTTCCCAGGTTGTAATCAATTACATAATCGTTGTTTTCCTGGAGTACCTGTCCGCCTGCCGTTACTGTTACCGAGCCTTGTGGGATATTAAAAGCGCCAAGATAAATTTCTGATGAAGAGCTGCCTTTTACTGTTCCCTGAACCACAAAACGATTGAGGTTGGCATAAGTTTGTGCAATGGCTTTTATAGAATCATATAATTGATAATAGACATACTTTTTTTTGATGGGCGTAGGCTGGCCCGCAAAAGCCAATGTGTCGAGATCGCGGCCAAAAGGCTGTAATACCGGAAAAATGATTTTTCCCTGTTGCGACAATACGGTGAAGCCATCCACAAAATCATATTGCCCATCTGGTAACGGGTCGTTGTGGTTGTTTAACCGATCCACTTTTAAAATAGACAATAAAGGGCGGCCCTCCACTGCCGGAGCGCTTTCAGGTAAAAAACGTTTTAATCCACCGCTGGGTTCCTGGTAAAAAATATTCAGTTTAAAATCTTCCTGCTGCAACCCGGAAACATCAAGTGAATACACATTTTTCATCATCAGGTTCCATATGGGAAGCTGAACACGCTGGGAAGTGGCTTTCAATAATTTTAAAAACAAAACTTTTTGAACACCCTGGGTGGAGTCTACCGCTACATCCTGCGAAAATTCTCCCACCTGGTACACCCGGCCGTTGTATGTGTACTGATAGGCTACGGCCAAAACTTCATCAGGCTGCAACTGCTGATTCAAAGAGATAAAACCTATCTGGGGGTTTAAATAATATTCATTGGAGCTGAGCTGCCTGGCGAAGGTCTTTTCATAATCCTCCACTGGCTTCAGGCCTTTTGCCACCAACTGGGTATTTACAATAGCCGGATTGCGATTGATAGGATTGGATGCGAGAAAGGAATAGAGGTCGTTGGAGCCATTGTCCGGCAAAGGATTGCCGGTTAAGGAATGTACAACCGGGTTGTAGGGCGCAGATTCCCCGAGATCCATTAATCCTACAATATCACGGGTTTGAGTGGTAGCGCCCGTGCGGTTTGTTACCCAAACTTCCATTCGCAGGATCTGCACCTGGCTTCGCACCACCGGCAGATTACTCATGGCATTATTGTAATTATTTTTAAAATATTGCCCTACTAAAAAATGTTTGTTTTCATCATAATCATCCAGCGTTTTTTTAATTTGTTGCGATACGCCGCCGCCCTGAAGCGTGAGCGATTGACGCTGCGAGCGCTGGGTGGCAAGAGCTGTGGTAAGGAAAAGTTTTCCAAACTGCAACTGTGTTTTTATGCCAAAAAGGCTCTGCGCGCTGGACATAAGCGTTCCTTTTGTTTGGAAGGAAATATTTCCCGCTTCAATGGATTTTATGATCTCATCATCCATTCCCCGGTAATCCAGCTTCAGCTGGTTTTCAAAATCAAAATTGGCCAGTGTATTGTAATTGATGGGCAGTTTTAATTTATCCCCGATATTACCCATTACATTTACATTGGCATTCATGTCAAAATCAAAACCGCCGTTTCTGCGGGCACGTTCGGGTAAAGTTGGATTTTTGATGTTTTGTCCCTGGTAGCCCACCATCAGGTCCACATTTCCTTGCGGTTTGATGTCCACTTTTAATCCATTGGGACCTACGCCAAAAATGCGGTCGAACAATTTATCATAAAGCTGCATTTTTGGACGCGGCTGTTTGCGGTTCAATAAACTGAGCGTCTTGGAGCGCTCATTAAAATAATTGATTTCAGATTGCCGGTCTTGTATTTTCCAGAATTCGTCAAACGTCAGATAGGTAGGTTTACGATAAGTGGTGTTTCCTATTTTTTCAACAATGAAATATTGTTTGGTAACAGGATCATATTCAATTTGTTGTTTTATTATGGAGGTATCATTCAGGTTGAAAGGATTGCGGTATTGCCAGGAAAAAGCATCCCCCCTTCGGTCCTGTATTGGAAATCGGAGTGTATCAGCGTTTTGCGCTACAAGTTTTGCATTTGACAGCGCAATGAATGCCGCCAATAGAGTTATTCGAAAAAATAATGACTTCAGAATCAATTTTATTAGCTCTGGTTAGTTGGAAATTTTTTTCATACATCAAAGGTTTTTGAGCGCAAGTTTGATCAGATCTTCCAATTTTAAATTTTCAGTTCCCGGCTGAATGGCTTTTTTCAAAGCCGATTCGGCAGCTGCTTTTGCTATTCCCAAAGAT
Source organism: uncultured Chitinophagaceae bacterium (assembly GCA_963695165.1). Taxonomy (GTDB): domain Bacteria; phylum Bacteroidota; class Bacteroidia; order Chitinophagales; family Chitinophagaceae; genus CAVOGF01. The sequence continues at coordinate 405,430 of CAVOGF010000004.1, read as the reverse complement.
ATTAATGCATTTAACGCATCCTGTTCCCGCGTATTGTGTAAGGGAGCAATTCCTGCTGAAGTTTCAGCAGAATATTTTCCCAACTTATCTTTTAATTCCAAAACAAGTCTCTCTGCAGTTTTCCGACCAATACCTTTTATCGATTCCAGTTGTTTTGCATTTCCATGAACAATTGCTTTTACAATTTCATCTGGTTTCATTCCCGAAAGCATCATTCTTGCGGTGGAAGCGCCCACTCCGGATACGCTTATTAACTGCAAAAACAATTCCTTTTCTACCATTTCAAAAAAACCAAAAAGCGTCTGCGCATTTTCGGTAATATGTAAATAAGTAAATAATTGTCCTTTATTTTCATTACTGATAGCCGAATATGTATGCAGGCTGATCTGAAGTTCGTAGCCCACTCCATTTACATCGATAATTAACTGGGCGGGCGTTTTGCGTATAAATTCTCCTCTTAAAAATGCTATCATAATGTTAAATCAAAAATATGTTATTAACGCAAATGTCTGTAATCTTTTTTAATATGATTGAATGGCGGTTTCAAGGTTGCCACAGGCCCTTTTATGATTGTATCGCGCATGACAAAACCAGGAAGGTTTCAAAAACTTTCCTGGTTTACCAAATATTTTGAAATGTATCCGAATTTTTACAAGCTATCCTAGTTAATCCTTTCAGTGTTGAAGCTATTGAATTCTTTTAGCCCTTCAGGTTTTTCTTCAATCATAACAGACTTCCGGATATAGATTAATGCATTGAATATCTGTTTTAACGTGAAACGGTATGACCAAATTTTTTAAGCAAAACTGAAACGTTGATAAGCATGGTTTCTGCAAAAGGCGGCTTTTAAGATCTACTACACTCTTATTTGCATCTTTGTTAATACTTTTGCGCGTCATAAATATAAAAAATGAATAAAATAAGAGCAGCTGTAACAGCGGTAGGTGGACATGTGCCGGAAAATAAACTAACGAATGCGGATCTGGAAAAAATGGTGAATACCAATGATGAATGGATCCGTACGAGGACCGGTATTGAAGAAAGAAGAATATTAAATGAGGCAGGAAAAGGTAGCAGTGACATGGCGGTTGAAGCTGTATTGGAAATTTTGAGGAAAAAGAAAATGGATGCTGCGGAGATTGATTGTATCATTTGCGCTACCGTAACGCCGGATATGGTTTTTCCGGCAACAGCCAATATTGTTGCTGATAAAATTGGAGCCGTTAATGCATTTGGATTTGATTTAGGAGCTGCATGCAGCGGTTTTTTATTCGCTCTTACTACCGGCGCCAGCTTTATTGAAAGCGGCCGTTATAAAAAAGTGATTGTAATAGGTGTGGATAAAATGAGCGCGATCATTGACTATACAGACCGTGCCACCTGTATCATTTTTGGCGATGGTGCCGGCGCGGTATTGCTCGAACCATCTGTTAATGAAACAGGCGTTTTGGATAGTATTTTAAAAACCGATGGCACAGGAAGGCATTATTTGAATATGAAGGCTGGTGGATCTGTAAAACCGGCAACGGTGGAAACGGTACTGGCAAAAGAACATTTTGTGTACCAGGAAGGAAAAACCGTTTTTAAATTTGCTGTAACAGGTATGGCAGATGTTAGTGAACAATTGATGAGCCGGAATCAATTAACCGCTGATGATATTGCATGGCTCGTGCCGCACCAGGCAAACCTTCGTATTATACATGCTACAGCCGAAAGAATGAATTTGCCGGAAGAAAAAATAATGATCAATATTCAAAAATATGGTAATACCACCGCCGCAACTATACCACTTTGTTTGTGGGAATGGGAAAAGCAATTAAAAAAAGGCGATAACCTGATATTGGCCGCTTTTGGCGGAGGCTTTACCTGGGGCGCTACCTGGCTGAAATGGTCGTATGATAGTGAGTGAAATGAGGAATGAGGAATGAGGAATGAAAAATGAGGAAGTGAGAAGTGAAAGTTGAGAAGTGAAAAGTGAGAAGTGAGAAGTAAGAAGTGAAAAGTGAAAGTGAAAAGTTAAGGGACAGTGTGGTTGACCAACAATTATTTCCAAAGGCATTGCAAAAGGTGAATGAGTTCGTACATCCTTTTGTAATGCCTTTTTAGCATACCCTGGAATGGAATTTTCAATGTCGTTTTTGTTATAAGCATCTCGCAAATAAATTCGATATGCTTATGATGTAATGCCCCAGAGGGGTAATATGTCGGTAGCAAATAAAATGGATAGGTGGTTTGCCCTGTAAGGGCAATAGGGCGATTTCAAAAGCAGCAAAATCCTTTCAAAGAAAAAGTATTTTTCAATCTAATAGCTGTGCGGGTTTTATAAAGTTGAAGGAAAAAAACACTTTAAATTAATCATGGCAATCTTTTTGCTTTTAAAGGGATTCAGCATTCATTATTAAAATCCCTCATGTCGAATTCGAAAGCATTAACAAAAAATTTTGGCGCATTATCCATTATCCAGGCGGCTAATTTTTTTGTTCCATTCATCACCCTTCCCATTATTGTAAGAATCATTGGACCGGATAAATTTGGATTATTAAACTTTCTGAATGCCATTGTTACTTATTTTATTTTATTCATCAATTATGGTTTTGATTACAGTGCAACAAGAACAGTGGCTCAGAATATCCGGAATCCGGCTGCAATCAATGAAATCTTTACGCGGTCGTTTTACGCGAAAATTTTTCTTTTCAGCATATCTTCCTTCTTCTTTATTGTTTTACTTTTTGCAATACCGGAATTGCAAAAAGATATACGGGTTAGTTTACTTTGTTTTGCGGCTTGTATAGCTAATATTTTTTTTCCCAATTGGTTATTCCAGGGAATGGGCCAGCTTAAAAATGCAGCGATATTCAATCTTATAACCAAAATTCTTTTCAGCGTATCGCTTGTACTGGTTATTCATTCCGAAGCTGATTATTGGTTGTATGCCTTTTTAACAACTGTTTCCCAGATCCTGGTGGCGATTGTATTGTTTTTTTATGCCATTCATCGTTTTCATATTCAATTTGTAAAAGTTGATTTTAAATCCATCCTGCAACAACTGCGGGATGACCGGATTGTTTTTTTATCCACCATCGTTATTAGTTTATATACTACCACCAATATTGTGATCCTCGGATTTTTAAAATCCACAGTTGAAGTTGGAATCTATACAGCAGCCTGGAGAATTGTAACCATCCTCAATACTCTTACATTAATTCCTTTAAGTCAAACCATTTATCCTCATATTGGGCAGGCATTTGGAAGAAGTGAAAAGGAAGGAATCCTGCAAGTGAAAAAATTATTTCCAATAGTAATATGCTTTACCCTTGGAATATCTGTTTTACTTTTTCTTTTCGCGCCGCTTATAGTTACAATTCTTTTTGGGAAAGCCTTTTCTGCTTCAGTGATCCTGCTAAGGATAATGGCTTTTATTCCCTTTATCGTGAGCCTTAGCAACCTGATGGGAATTCAAACTTTATTGAATTTAAAAAATGACAGGGATTTTCTCTATGTAACTGCTACGGGATCTGTTTTTTGCTTAATTATTAACTTATTGCTTACACCCCGGTTTTCTTACTATGGAACAGTTGTTGCTTGGGTATTGACGGAAATATTTATTAGCGCAGGAATGGCTTTTATGCTAAGGAAAAGAAACATTACACTGATTGACCGGCAATACTTTAACCGGGATTATATTTTTTCAGTGTTTAAAAGTTTTAAAATCGCTCTGAGCAAAAAGTTTAGACCTACCTAACAATAAACAAGGTATTGAATATATAATGAAAGACAAAATAGCCATAATCGTTGTTACCTATAACAGGTTGGAATTATTGAAAAGCTGCATAGCGGCCTTGCAGTATCAGTCTTATCCTAATACTGAAATCATTGTGGTGAATAATGGAAGCACTGATGGCACTTATGAATGGTTGGAAAGCCACATTTCAATTGAAAAAATCCATCAGCATAACAGCGGCAGCGCAGGTGGATTTTATGCGGGCGTGAAGTTTGCCACGGAAAAGAAATATTCCTATATATGGGTAATGGATGATGATGTTGTGCCCGAATCGGATGCATTAGAATATTTGTTGGAAGCAAGGAATATCGTAGGTGATTTCGCTTTCTTATGCAGTAAAGTAGTGAGTAAAGATGATGTGTTTATTAATGCGCCCAATATTGATCTCCGGCCATCACAATATAATTATCCGCAGTGGGGGCAGTTTTCCGAAGAAGGAATTATAAGAATTAAAAATGCAACGTTCGTATCACTTTTTATAAACACCACTTATCTGCTGGAAGCAGGATTACCCAACCGCAGCTTTTTTATCTGGGGCGATGATATTGATTTCACCAGCCGTCTTTCCAAAATAGCGCCGGGTTATATGGTAGGAAAAAGCAAGGTTGTTCACCTGAGAGCGGATCCGTCATTTCCAAGTATCCTTACTGAAAAGGATAACCGCAGGATCGCATTGCATTATTATAACGTACGGAATAATTTATACATCAGCAGGAAGCATAAAAAATTCACTGAATGCATTCTGGATATGTTAAGAGTGATTAAAATAACTTTTGCCTGTTTATTTGTACAGAATGGATGGCACAAGGCAAGCATTTATATAAAAGGTTTTTGGGCGGGTTTATTTTTTAATCCTTCTATCATTTATCCTAACCTGCGCAAATGACCATAGCTTTTTTTAATACTTTTTATTATCCATACCAGGTGGGTGGGGCAGAGGTGTCTGTTCAAATATTATGTGAAGGATTGGTAAAAAGAAATAACAAAGTATATGTTATTTCTCTTGGCGCTAAAAATTGTATCCGTAGAATTAATGGAGTTATTTCTATAGTGCTCGAAACAAAAAACATCTATAACATTACCGAAAAAGACCGGCAGCCCGCATGGAAAAAAATGATCTGGCATTGGGTGGATTCTAAAAATTTTTTTTATTCGGCAATTCTTAAAAAGTTAATGCTGCGCATCCGGCCCGATGTGGTAAATACAAATAATATACAGGGATTTTCTCCTTATATCTGGCGTATTCTGGAAAAAATGAACATTCCTGTTATACATACCATGCGGGATTATTATTTGTTATGCTATCGTACGACGTGCTATAAAAACAATCAAAATTGCAATGGTTTATGTACTTCTTGCGCATTGTTATTTTCTATAAAAAAACAATTCATTCCGATACCCAAAGCGTATATAGGAATAAGCAGGTTTATATTGGAAAAGCATGAAAATTATGCTGATTTTAAGCATGCAATCCGGGCTGTTATTGGCAATGGTGTGCGAAAACAAACGGCTGATTTTATTTCTTTTTCCTATTCAAAAAAATCAATAACAATTGGTTTTATCGGAAGAATTACAAAGGAGAAAGGAGTTGAATTGTTATTGCAGGAATTGCAGGCTTTAGCAAGTAATAAAAATTATAAAGTATTGCTTGCCGGAGCCTATGAGGAGTCTTATAAAAATGAATTGATAACTAAGTATGATTTGAGCCAAAATTTCGAATTTAAAGGAAAAATGAATCCATCGGAATTTTACAAATCAGTGGATCTTGTTGTGGTTCCTTCTTTATGGAATGAACCATTTGGAAGAGTGCCGATAGAAGCTTTGAGCTTTCAAAAACCGGTATGCATTATTAATAAGGGCGGGCTTTCTGAGTTGTATGAACCATCCTGCATGTGGCAATTTACAGAAGCAAAAGGAAGCCTTTCGCATTTACTGGAAAAGATTTTAAACAACCCGGAATCTATTGCAGAAAAAGCAGCCCATTGCAGGGAAGTTTTATGCAAATATGATCCGGATAAAATTATTAATGACTTTGAAAAATTGCTAAATAAAGTGATGACTCAAAATAATGCGAATGACTGATGTTTACTTAAATGGAAAATTTCTAACTCAACCTGTTACCGGCGTACAAAGATATGCGCTCGAATTAGTGAACGCATTATATTCATTGGCGCCGGAAATACCGGTACTTGCACCCCGGAGATTTGATAAATCCGGCGACCGGTTAAGAAATAAAATAGTAAATACCGGAACCTATGGAAATTTTTGGTGGGAGCAGGTAGCAACTCCTTATTTTCTGTTTAAAAAACATCATCCTTTATTCATCAATCTTTGCAATACAGCGCCGGTATTTTATCGCAATAAGATAACCTGTATTCATGATCTTTCTTATCTTACCAATCCTTCCTGGTTTTCAAAAAAATTCTATTGGTATTATAAGCTCATCATTCCTTTGATCATCAGAAGCAGCCGTCAGATTCTTACCGTAAGCGAATTTTCAAAGCATGAATTGATGCGGCATTTTAAATTGCCCTCGCATAAGATCAGCATCATACCCAATGCTTGCTCTGAAAAATTATTGACTTATTCGGGTAATTCATTTTCTTCCCCATTGAAACATCCGTATTTTTTATTTGTAGGTTCTTTGGATCCCCGTAAAAATATTTTCGCTTTAATGGAAGCCTATAAACAATCCGCAATTGCGGATACAAAACTGGTGATTATAGGAGCAGGAAATACCAGTTTTAACAACGATGTTGAGCGGCGGTTGCAACCATTTAAAAAACATTCGGGAATACATTTTATGGGCCGCGTAAATGATGAAACCCTGGCAGCTTATTATCAGCATGCATCAGCTGTTATCGTTCCTTCATTCTATGAAGGATTCGGGCTTCCTGTGGTGGAAGCATTGGCAAATGGCTGCAAGGTTATTGCATCAGATATCCCGGTGTTTCGCGAAGTAGCCGGAAATTATGCGGAATATTTTAATCCCAATGATATACATGAGTTGTCGTTTCTTTTGAAGAAATTTGATAATGCTGTTCCTGCAAGGAATAAGAAAGCCATTGATTTTATTACAGAAAAATATAACTGGACATCATCAGCCAGTCAATTGCTGAAAGTGATCAAACAAAGTCTATGATCTTTTTTAAAAATGTAAAAGCAGATCTGCATGCATTAAAGGAAACGTATAAGCTTTCCTTTGCAATGGCTTTTTGTACCAATCGCGGATTTCATGCTTTATTATTTTATAGAATGGCCAGTGGTTTTTATAAAAATAAAATACCACTGATTCCTTTGTTGTTAACCCGGTTTATACAAGTGCTTGTATGCGATAGACATTGATTATCGATCCACCATTCATGGTGGAGTTATGATCGTGCATGGCGTTGGACTTGTTGTTGGAATGGGCGCAATTGTTCACCGGAAAGTGGTTCTCTATCATGGAGTAACATTGGGTCGCAGGAAACTGGGATTTGAAATACCTGTTGATGATGGTTTTCCGGAAGTGGGCGCTTATTGTGTGTTGGGCGCCGGCGCAAAATTATTAGGTAAAATAAAGGTTGGCGCCAATTCGACCATTGGCGCAAATGTGGTACTAACCAGATCTGTAAAAGAAAACAGCCTTGTAAAGCTGGACAATATAATAATTATAGAAAAATGAAAATAGCGATCGTGCATGACGAATTGGTTCGCAGGGGTGGCGCCGAACAGGTAGTGCTGAGTTTGCAAAAGGCATTTCCGGAAGCGCCTGTTTATACACTTTGCTATAATCCTTTGAATACTTATTCCGAATTTAAAAACAGCCGTATTATCACTTCCTGGTTTCAAAAACTGGGCAGATCGGAAAAGCTGGTGAAAGCTTTATATTTTCCCTTTGCCATACTGGCCATGCGTTCTTTTTATTTAAAAAACTATGATGTGGTGATTGTTTCCACTACACATTGTGCAAAATTTATCCGGGTTAAAAAAAATATACCTGTAATTACATATTGTCATACACCTTTTCGTTTGGCATGGCGGCCCGCATCTTATGAAAACATGATGCGGCATGGAATGATCCTGCGATTTTTATTTTTGCGGTTTTCCGCATTATTAAAAATTACCGATAAGATGGCCGCTAAACGAACGGATTGGTATCTTGCCAATTCAAAAGAGGTGCGGGAAAGGATAATGGATGCTTATCATCCGGCGAAAGAAATTACTATTATTCACCCGCCTGTAAAGGCGCATAATTTTTATGTCGCGGAAAATACACTGGATTATTATCTCATTGTTTGCAGGCTGGAACCATATAAAAAAGCGGACCTTGTAGTGCAGGCTTTTAATGAAATGCCCGGAAAGAAACTGATTGTGGTCGGCCGCGGTTCCATGGAAGATGAATTGAAAAAAAACGCAGGAGACAATATTCTTTTTTTGAACTCATTAAACGCGGAAGAAATTGCAAAACTGTACGCCGAATGCCGCGCATTTATTTTTCCGCAACATGAAGATTATGGTATCACTCCATTGGAATCAGCCGCCTCCGGCAGGCCTGTAATTGCATACGGCGCGGGCGGTGTGCTGGAAACCATGATCCCATATAATGGCAATAATATGCGACAGGCAACATCGGTGTTTTTTGACGAACAATCCGTTGCAGCGCTCAAAAAAGCAGTGCATTTATTTGAAACATTATCTTTTGATACCCGGTTTATCAGAGCGCATGCTGAAAAATTTGATGAATCTGTTTTTGTAGAAAAGATCACGAATTATATTTCGGATAAGTAATCATTCTATCGCTTATGAAAATACATGAATTTGCAGATCGCCTTACCAGCTATTATTTATGTTTGCTCTTACTGCTATTCCCCGTCACTTCGGTGATTGTTTTTTCATCATTGCCGGCTTCGGTTCCTTCTTATTTGCTGGTAATCGCATTTGCACCGGTAATGCTGGTACTTAGCATGCTGTCTTGTAAAAAAATGTTTTATGAAGCCTGTGTGTTTGCGCTTGTTTTTTTACTCATCAATTGCGTTTCGGAATTGAACGTTTGGTTTTCACATACAACCTTATCACCCGATTTGAAATTGGTTGATAAAGCAAACCCGGAAAAACTGTTTCTCCGTAAAACATTATTCACTCAATCCATTTATTTATTCACAGCCATTTTATTTTATCTATATCTTAAATATTGGGCAAAAGCTTATCATATCAACTGGCTTTTTTGGGGATTGCGTCTGCTTGTTTTCTATGGATTTTTTGAAGTGATATTGTTTCAGTTTACTGGAAAAAACGGTGATATTATCAGTAACCGCATGTTTAACAATGTCCCAGGTTCGGGTAGTCTTTTTCAATCCATTACTATTGAAGGTTTCCGGATGCAACGCCTTAAAAGCCTTACAGGAGAACCCTCCATGTTTGCTTTTACAATTGTTCCTTTCTGGATAATGGCAATAGGCCTGAAACGATGGCTGGATGCCATTTTGTTTTTTGCGGCTTTGATCTTATCTTTTTCTACTTCCGCTTACCTGGGAATGCTTGTGCTGATGCTTGGTTTGATCGTTTTATATTTTAAACAGCAAAGGAAATTGCCGGTATGGCTGCTCATCATTCCATTTCTGCTGATTGCAGGTTATATTTTTATTCCCTTTTTGAAGACTTTATTTAATAACCTGGTTCTTTTGAAATTGACCGGCGGAAATGAGTCTGGTATTTTTAGAATGCAATATTTCTCTGCTAATATTCACTATTGGTGGAATGATTTGAACCTGCTGGGTAAATGTTTCGGAATTGGATTTGGAACTGTACGGTCAACAGATTTTTTTTCCACTTTACTTGTCAACAACGGCATTTTGGGATTACTGATCTTTACCTGGTTTTATTTTCATCATGCATTTCTTGTATTTAAGGAAAAGCGTTTTAAATATTTTTATACTATCGCTTTGATCGCCACTTATTTAATCATGATGGTTTCTGTACCGGAATTTGCCTATCTAAGCCTCTGGGCATTATTGGCTTTACCTTATTTGCGGTATGAGGTATGAGGAATTTTGAGATTTAAGATTTTGGAATTTTAAAGATTACTTTAGATAACCAAGAAGGTTTCAAAAACCTTCTTGGTTTTAGCTTTTTAAAGCTCTTTTAGGAATGGGACGCTTTAAAAACCATCAATAGGCCATTTCCTCGCCTTTAAAAACATTGGTAATCGTCATAAATATAATTTTGATATCCATCCATAAAGACCAGTGTTCCATATACCAGATATCGTACTCCACTCTTTTTTCCATCATTTTATTTTCTTCTATCGTTCCCCTGAAACCCTTTACTTGGGCCCATCCGGTAATTCCAGGCTTAACATAATGACGTACCATAAATTTGCTGATAAGAGAACTATATTGTTTTGTATGTGCAAGCATATGCGGACGTGGCCCAACCACACTCATGTCGCCCAGGAAAACATTTACAAATTGCGGCAATTCATCAATACTTGTTTTACGCATAATCTTGCCAAGCCAGGTTACACGCGCATCTTCGCGGGATGCAGATTTTGAGTCACTTTCATTATTAACAGTCATGGTCCGGAACTTATAACACCAGAAGGATTTATTATCCTGACCCGATCTTAATTGTTTGAAAATAACGGGACCGCGCGAAGTGATCTTTATTAACAAAGCTATAAGTGGAAAAAACCAGCTTAAGAAGAACACTATTACAAGACCGCTGAATACAATATCAAACAACCGTTTGGAAAGCTGGTTACGGATTTCTTCCAAAGGCTCATCCCTTAAAGTAATCACGGGTAATTGATCCAAATAATTGATATGATAGGATGAATTAAGCGCGCGTGAAAAATCCGGCACAAATCTTACTTTCAGACTATGCTGATCTGCTACGCTTACTAATTCCCTTACAGCCAGGTTGTTGTCAGGCAAAAGCGTTGAGTATATTTCGCGGATCCCATTTTTCAGGGAATAATTTATAATGTCTCTTACAGAACCTTTAATCTGCTGCTTGTTACTGGAGTAAAATCCTGCGGCATTTAAAGCTTGCTGTTTTACCATATCATCATCAAAAAAGCCGCTGAATTCATAAGATGTTTGCTGACCCGTGAAATATTCAGCGAGTTTACGGCCGGTTTCATTAAAACCTATAATCGCAATTTTACGAATGTCATTTGAGTTGCGAATATGCATCCGAACCAAAATTTTCAGGCAAATGCGGGTAATGGCAATACTCATTACCATCTGAAACAAAAAATACCAGCTTATAACCGCTAATGAATTGATCTGGTGCGAAATAGTAAGGTATAAAATATAAAGTATTACAAAACTTGATACGGAATTAATGGTAGCGTTTTTAACATGCGAAAGACGTCCTGAAGACCGATAGCTGTACATTTTGAAAAAAGCGCAAAGAAAAAACCAAAGCAGATTTACGATAATCAGTAAGTTGATTTTTAAATCATGATGCAGATCCTGGAATGAGTTGAATATAGTAAAAGCAATCAGCAAAGCCGCGTTAATGCAAACAAAATCTATCAGCATTAGGAAAAGTCGAACGATATAATCAAAGCGTGAACTCATGGAGATTTGCGGATTTGGAACATGAACTTGACCTCGAATTGTCAATTACTATGCCAAAGCAAAAGCCTTTGGCTAAAGGTTCCCTTAATTGTGAAGTAATTTTAACGGTTATAATTGCGGTTTCCAATTTCTCAAAAAAAAACGGCATACTTCTGGACGAAACATATTTTCTGAATGATGAATTATATTCTTATGACTAAAAAAACAATTTTCTTCCATTGGATCTTCCTGTTGTTCTCAATTTTTTCAGTTTCGGGAATAGTGGCACAAAAGCAGGTTGATGAAATTGATTTTAAGACATTATTTCCAAAGAATTTGCAAACGATTAACGATATTGAACGTTTTCCAGATAGCAGCGTCATCATTTTTTGCAGTGATAAAATACGTGGCGGTTTTTTTAAATATGATAGAGAAAGGAGCGCTGATTCAGGCATTTCTTTTCCGGCCAAAGCAATAAATGGAGGTAGTTGGGTAAGGATATTTCAATCGGCTGTAAATGTACAATGGTATGGCGCATCGGGTGATGGGAAAACCAATGATGCTGAAGCGCTGCAAAGAGCTATTTTATCAGCCGCAGCTTTAAAGATGCCGGTTTTTTTTCCTAAAGGAAGTTATTTTATACCACATGATTTTTGTCTTATTATTCCCGGTGGCTCCGATATTGCCGGAATGAATAAGGAAAACAGCACTATCACCACCGATTCAATTTCTAATGATGAATATCCTTCCCTTATTAAAATAACGGGGCACAATGTTGTTATTCGTAATTTGGGTTTTAATGGCGGAAGACAGCACAATGTTTCCCAGATCTCTACTCAGAAAAATGGAAGGCATAATATTGTAAATATCAGTTACGATTCCTCGGTTCTTAATAATATCAGTTTTCAAAATTGTTTGTTTTCAGATGCTTATGGTAGGGGCGTTGCATACAAGGCGGAAAACCTTTCAATTAAAGATTGCAGCTTTACCCGCATCGGTAGATATAACATAGAATTTGAAACAGTGGATGGCGCCATTTCCAATTATGGACGGCCGGCTTGCAAAAATATCCGGATTGAAAACAACCGGTTTTCCTATATCGGCACCCATGCTATTGCATCCTATAAAATAACAGGATTGACCATTAATAATAATATTTTGGAAAACATTTCAGGTATAGGTATTGGAAACCAGGAATGCGTAAATGTATTGGCTTCCGGGAACAGAATATCCTTTACCGGCGATAATGGAATGGATTTTCAGCGTTGTGATAATGTAAATGTAACGGATAACTTTTTTTATTGCAGCGGCGATAAACATGCCGGTGATGCAGGATCTGCCGCGGCAATATTTTTAGGCGATGATTATGGATCGGGCAAATCGAATAAAGCGGTCATCAACAACAATTTCATTAAAGGTAATTTCAATTTTAGAAGGGAAAAACCGGCTTCTTTTCAAAATTGCGGTATTTATTTAATTGACGCCAACTATGTGAAAGTAACCAACAATACCATTACGCAAATAGGAAATGTCAAAGCCTTTGACAAACAGTTGGCGCGGGAAGATGGAAATGGTATCATGCTTACTACTACTTTACAAGGGCAGAGTGTGGATGTGCAAATCAACGGTAATAGTTTCAGCCAGTTAAAATCCAATGCGATTTTTGTAAATGGGCAGGCAAGGGAAATAAAAATCAGCAATAATATTATTGAGCGTTTTGGGGAAAATGGAATCGTACTGCGTTCAATCGGAACAAACTTGTTTAATACCATAGAAAACAATACCGTTACCAATGGGTTGAACTTTTATAAAAAGGATATCGCTTCGGATATTTTCGTAGAGGTGCAGAATGGCTGGATTACGCATTGCCGGATTTCCGGGAATCAATTGCGTAACAACAACCGGCTGAATTTTCGTTCGGATACGAATAAGGTATATACCACTCATGGAATTTATTTCAGCGCTACCGGTTTTGGAAAATTTAATAATCTGATTGTAAACGACAACCAGATACAGGGGCACGGTATTGATGAAATCGGATTTTCTTCCAATCTTTCAGAATACCGCATTAATAAAGACATATCTTTTCCTTCAACCGGGTTTACAAATAATTTTTCAGGAAGCACCGATGACAACCGGCCTTATATTATTATTCCCGGGTTTAATCAGAAAGAAAAACCTGAAATCATTACGGAAAGTTTTGCAAACAGGATTCCGGAGTATGGCAATTATTCTGCCGGTTCAACCATTAAAAATGCGGATCCTGCAAATGGCATTTATGCCTGGGTGGTGGTACGGTCCGGGTTTGCGGCCGGCGACACATGGAAAGCAAATAAAAACTATACAAAAAATGATGTTGTTTTTATAGGGAATCATGTTTGGCGTTGCGTAAAAAAAGGGATTTCCGGTATTCACTTCGATTCTGAAAGCAGGAATGAAATAGTAAAGGACGGTTCGGTGGAATGGGAGAGTATGGGCCAGCGTGCATTGTTTAAAACGATGGTTTTGCAGTAAAAATCCTTTAATTTTTCAACGATAAAAAAAGACCATCGGGTTATATCTATTAATTTTATTACTTTTAACATGCTTATCCCAATGCTCCCGGAAAAAATTAATAAGGGATTGATAACAATTAATTTTGTGACCGATTAAAAAGCTTTATGATCTTTAAAAGATTGAAGTTGATATTGTAGAAAAATTTCAGTAATTTATCAGATAAAAAACAAAATATAATCTATATGGAAGGCAAAAAATACAAAATTTTATTGTGTGAAGACGATACAAATCTTGGAATGGTTTTGAAGAATTATTTGGAATTAAATGATTATGACGTAACCCTTGAAAGAGACGGCAGGCTTGGTCTTGCGGCATTTCAGCGTGAGAAATATGATGTCTGCCTTTTGGATGTAATGATGCCCAATATGGATGGATTTACACTAGCTGAAGAGATCAGGGATATTGATGGAGATGTGCCTTTGTTTTTTTTAAGCGCTAAAACCATGAAAGATGATATCATACAGGGATACAAGCTGGGCGCGGATGATTATATTACCAAACCTTTTGACAGCGAAGTTTTGCTCATGAAGATTAAAGCCATTACCAAACGCAATGAGGAACTGAACCGGGAAAGCGAAAATATTGAATTTGATTTGGGTAAATATCACTTTAATCCCAAACTGCGTCAACTTAGCCATGATGGGAAAACGCAAACCTTGTCTCCAAAGGAAAATGAATTGCTGAAAATGCTGGCAGAGCATAAAAATGATCTTTTACCAAGAGAACGTGCCTTGAAAAAGATCTGGGGCAGCGATACTTATTTTAACGGCCGTAGCATGGATGTGTATATTGCTAAACTGCGTAAATATTTAAAAGAAGATTCTGATATTGAAATTGTAAATATTCATGGCAACGGATTCAGACTTGTTGCACCATAAAAGTTTTTTTTGATCCAGGCAGTATTGCTACTATAAGGCTTTCGTTGCGTCGCACTCTTCGGCTTTTTATCTTTATTAAGCGAAATACAAAGTCCACTAAGTAATAAATGATAGATGTTTTATTTAACAAAAAGCGGATGCAATAATGTATCCGCTTTTTTGTTTTAAGTAAACAATAAAATAATTTTGCAAATCAATTTTAAAATAATAATGAGGGTTATTAAAAAATTTTTCCTGCTCGTTTTCGGTATTTTAGGCGCGTCTTTTGGATTGATTTTTTTGGCGCTTATAAACTGGATATTCCAGATTGGATGGCCATTTTCCGATGTTTGCTTGTATGGATTAACTGGAGGAATGATTGCCGGATGGGCCGTTGCCTGGGTAGGTTTTATATTCATCACAAACTGGATAAGAAAAAAAACTTCCCGTGGTATTTCCCGGATGTTTACTCGGGTATAAGCTTAATAAAGGTTTAAAAAATAAACCAGGAGAATCTTTAAAACATTCCTGGTTTATTTTTTAACTGAATAACAAAGGCAGATCGCCATCTTTTCTATAAGATTTTCCCAAATGTTTGTATGCTTTTTCAGTGGCTTCTCTTCCTCTTGGCGTCCTTTGTAAAAATCCTTCCTGTATTAAAAACGGCTCATATACTTCTTCTAAAGTGCCTGTTTCTTCACCAACGGCCGTAGCAATAGTCGTTATTCCAACCGGACCACCTTTGAACTTTTCGATGATCGTTAATAAAATGCGGTTATCCATTTCATCCAAACCATGCTCATCCACATTCAATGCTTTTAGCGCATGTTGTGTAATGCCAATATCAATAATTCCATCATTGAGCACCTTTGCAAAATCACGGACCCTTCTTAATAATCCATTGGTAATACGCGGCGTTCCCCTGCTTCTGCGCGCAATTTCAAATGCGGCTTCCGCGCTGATTGGAATTTTGAAGATTGCAGCGCTTCTTTCCACTATTTTTTTTAATACCTCAGTGTTATAATATTCAAGGCGCGAACGGATGCCAAATCTTGATAATAACGGCGCGGTTAAAAGTCCGCTTCTTGTAGTTGCTCCAACCAGTGTAAATGGATTTAAGTTCAGTTGAATACTGCGCGCATTCGGCCCGGTATCAATCATGATATCAATTCTGAAATCTTCCATGGCCGCATATAAATATTCTTCCACTACCGTACTCAAGCGGTGAATTTCATCAATAAATAAAACATCATTGGGTTCAAGTCCGGTTAACAAACCTGCAAGATCACCGGGTTTTTCTATTACCGGCCCGGAAGTTTCTTTTATGCTTACGCCAAGTTCATTTGCCACAATCCGGCTCAAGGTTGTTTTGCCTAATCCCGGCGGACCATGAAACAAAATATGATCGAGTGCTTCGCCCCGCATTTTGGCTGCTTTTATAAATATGATCAGGTTTTCCACCAACTGTGGCTGCCCGGAAAATTCAACAATCTCTTTCGGACGAATGGTGTTTTCAAAATCTTTATCCGCGGCAGTGAGTGCAGATTTATCGGTATTAAAATTTGGATTGGCCATGCTTTATTTCAACTTTGTAAAACTACATAAAAAATCAGGGATGCCTTCTAAAAGGGTACATTTCAAAATGTCGCATGGCCTGGCTTTGTGTTGGCGGTGGAGCCACCGCCAACGGCGGTTGGTGGCCTCACCAACCGGCGACAATTTGAAATGCACTCTTCTAAAAGCGCAATTCCGGGTAATAATATCGCAATATAGCATTTCCGAAATATCAAAATTTATTCCCTTACCACTATTGACATTCTTAACATGGTATGAGTAAGTTTAAAGAATGCTTTATTTTAAAAAAATACCTTTTCTGCGGCCCTTAATAGCCTTGGTTGCAGGGATTGTATTAGAAGACCATCTTTACCTCGATATTCATGTATTAGCATGGCTTTTTATAATCATTGCAGCCTTCATTTTTCTTTTTGAATTTTTATCTGAAGCCGCCCGGTATTCCCTTCGCTGGTTGAAAGGGATATTGATCCTTGCAATTTTTTTGATTATTGGTTCACTGGTTGTGTTTATAAAAGACATTCGCAATAACAGGTTTTGGATAAAAAATTATGAGTATCAGTCGGCCCAATTCCTAGTTACATTGAAAGAGCCGCCCGAAAAAAAGTCCAAAACGTTTAAAGCTGAAGTATCCATTGATGCCATTTATAAAAATAATTCCTGGCAAAATGTAAAAGCAAACCTGATCCTTTATTTAAAAACTGATAGCCTCGTACCCGGTTTTAGCTATGGATCAAGATTGATTTTTAATAAACCATTGCAACCAATACTAAATCCGGGAAACCCCGCGCAATTTGATTATGAGCGCTATCTGGCGCTTCGCAATCTTTATTTCCAGGTGTACCTTGAACCTGCTGATTTTATCATCTTACCGGACAGGAAAACAAATCTGCTGAATCAATTCCTTGTCAATACAAGAAAAACCGTGCTTCAGATTATCCAAAAAAATATTCCGGGTGATAAAGAAAAGGGTGTTGCACAAGCATTGCTTGTGGGCTATCGTGGTGATCTGGATAAAGAATTGATGCAGTCTTATAGTAATACCGGCGTGGTTCACATTATTTCCATCAGCGGATTGCATGTGGGGCTTATTTATGGTTTAACGGTTTGGTTGCTTTCCATTTTAAAAATTTTTCAAAAAAGAAAATTTCTAAAAGCGGTTTTCATTTTATCAATCGTATGGCTGTTTGCTTTAGTTGCAGGCGCGGATCCATCTGTTTTGAGATCGGCTACTATGTTTTCTTTCCTTGTGATCGCGGATGGAAGCAACAGAAAAACGAATATCTATAATACGCTTGCCGCATCCGCTTTCTGCCTGCTGATATTCAATCCATATTTTTTATGGGATGTTGGTTTTCAATTGTCCTATACCGCAGTATTAAGTATAGTGCTGTTTATGAAACCGATATATCATCTGCTTTACTTTAAAAATAAGATTATTGATGGTGTTTGGAGTTTAAGTGCTGTTACAATATCGGCCCAGATTATGACGCTGCCGCTTGTGTTTTATTATTTTCACCAGTTTCCAAATCTATTCATCATTGCCAATATAATAGTGGTTCCGCTATCGGGTTTCATCTTGTATGGTGAATTGTTGCTGGTACTAGTATCCAAATTTACATGGCTTGCTTATGGCGTTGGTTTTATTACAGGCGCCATGCTTACATTCATGAATAGCTTTATTGACAATATCAATCAATTTCCAAATTCGGTTACAACAGGAATTCAAATAAATTTTATCCAAACCATATTTCTTTATGGGGTTATTATTTTTTGCGCTGCCTGGCTATTAAATAAAAATGTTCAGAGTATACTGTATGCTTCTATTTGTTTGCTGGTATTTGTTTCTATAAGATCAATAGATATCATTGGAAAAAACAAACAGCAAAAATTGATGTTGTATCATTTACCTCAGTCAACCGCCATAGATATTTTTGATGGAAAAAATTATCATTTTATCGGCGACAGTATGGTTTCGGCGAATGTTTTCCTTCAAAATTTTCATTTGAATCCTTCCCGCACAATGCACCGCGTTCAATCAGCCGGCGATCATTCAATTATTGAAAATAAATTTATACTTGTGCAAAGCAGAACTAAAAAATTATTAATCATTCACAAACTCCCGGAATATGCAATTCCGGAACAGAAAATGATGCTGGATGCAATCATCCTCAGAAAAAATGCGAATGTTTCAATCAGTCGGTTGCTATCTTTTTATGACTGTAATGAAGTGGTTTTTGATAACAGCAATTCTTTGTGGAAAATTGAACGATGGAAAAAAGAATGCGACAGCCTACATTTGCGTTTTCATTCAGTAAACAGTCAGGGCGCATACGAACTGGATCTATAAAGTTCTGACAGCTTTTAAAAAGGTTTTACTTTTTAAAAAGTATAAAAAATATCAGCATGCAAAAAAAAATTCAATCTGCACTCATCTCAGTTTTTTACAAAGACGGGCTTGAATCTATTGTTACAGAATTAAAACGTCTTGGCATTAAAATCTATTCCACCGGTGGCACACAACAGTTTATAGAAGGTCTCGGTGTTAAATGCATTGCTGTGGAATCATTAACCGGTTATCCCTCCATACTGGGCGGCCGTGTAAAAACACTGCATCCTGCGGTTTTTGGCGGGATATTGGGAAGAAGATCCGTACCTCAGGATCTGCAGGAAATGAAAGACTTTAATATCCCTGAAATGGATCTTGTGATAGTGGACCTTTATCCTTTTGAGGAAACATTACGCAATACGGATGAAGAAAAACAGATCATTGAAAAAATAGACATCGGTGGTCCTTCCATGATACGTGCCGCGGCAAAAAACTTCAGTGATGTAGTGGTTGTGGCAGCAAAATCTGATTACGGAGCATTGGAAAATTTATTAAAATCGCAACAGGGTGCTACCAGCCAGGAGCAGCGGAAAACATTTGCTGCCAGGGCTTTTGAAATAGTGATGGAATATGATATTGCAATCAGTGATTATTTTAATAAAAAAAATCAACCTGTAGCAAACGCAGGAGAGAAGCATGTATTGCGCTATGGTGAAAATCCACATCAGCAGGCAGCGTTTTACGGCAATCTGAATGAAGTGTTTGTACAAAAAAATGGTAAGGAATTATCTTATAACAACCTGGTGGATGTGGATGCTGCCATACAACTGATAAGAGAATTTGCACCCGGAAGCAGTAAATTTGAAACAGACTGGCAGCAGGTGTTTGCAATTATAAAACATACGAATGTATGCGGCATTGCATCACGCGCTTCCATCATAGAAAGTTGGGATGCGGCTTTGGCCGGAGATCCTGAAAGCGCATTCGGAGGAGTACTGGTAAGCAATGGAACGATTGATAAAACAACCGCGGAAGCCATCAATGAAATATTTTTTGAAGTACTGATTGCAAATGACTTTACTGCGGATGCATTTGAAATTCTGAAATCGAAGAAGAACAGGATCTTGTTGCAACTGCTTCCGCAGACGAGTACTGAAGTGAAGCAACAATCCAAATCGCTGCTCAACGGAGTACTGATGCAGGATGAGGATAAAGGTAATTTTACAGATTGGAAAGAAGTAGGTGGAAGACAAACAACCGCCAGCGAAAAGCGCGATCTTGAATTTGCAAATATCGTTTGCAAACATTTAAAAAGCAATGCCATTGCATTGGTGAAAAACCTTCAGCTTGTGGGCAAAGGTTGTGGGCAAACCAGCCGCATCGATTCATTGCGCCAGTCAATAGACAAAGCCGCGCAATTTGAATTTGATTTAAATGGTTCCGTTTTAGCTTCCGATGCATTTTTTCCTTTCGATGATTGTGTTAAAATAGCGCATTCAAAAGGGATTGAAGCATTTATACAACCCGGAGGATCTATTCGCGATAAAGACAGTATTGCCTATTGCGTAGAACAAAATCTTGCTATGGTTATGACCGGAATGCGACATTTTAAGCATTAAGGTTTACCACTTAAAACATAAATAAAAAGCCACTTTCATTCATAAAGTGGCTTTTTTAGTTTGGAGAAATTACAGGCTGTTTAATCTGAACCAATAGTAAATTATAATAGATACACTTCCTTAACCGTGAATGAAATAGAAAGACGTGGAAAATTTAAAACAGAATTGTCTTTAGTAAAAGTTTCAGCTATCCACTCACCTGATTCAGTTTTATAGTAGAAAAAAACTACTTGCTGCTCTGGTTCTACGCACAGGTAATAGTCAAGCGTTTTAATTTTGCGGTATTCAATAAACTTGTCTGATAAATCAAAATTGCGGGTTGATTTGGATAAAACTTCTACGATAAGAACCGGTTCATCGGAATAATATTTCTGTGGAGATGGAGAGCAAACACAAACATCAGGATAAAAAAAATTTCCATCCGGCGTCCTTACTTTAAAAGATTCAATAAAAATTTTCCAATCCGATTTCTTTAAAAGCGATCTCAATAAAACATAAATGTTGCCGCAGATCTCATTATGTTGAATAGAGGCGCCGCTCATCTGATATAAGTTTTTGTTCATTAACTCATGCCTGAGCTCGCTTTTTTCCTCGTAAAGGAAATATTCTTCTTCGGAAGAAAATTTCCTGCCTTTTTCAACAATTTTCATACGAGTTTCTTTAAGTCAAATATAAAAAAATCAAGCCATTCGATTGCTAATGATTTTCCCGGGGTGTATCCAAATTTCCGCTGGTTGGGAGGACACCAACCGGTAGCGGAATTGTGTTTTCTAAAAGTTTCAGCTACCCATTCACAACTAAGCAATTAAACAATTAAGCAACAAGCAATTAAACAATGAAACCATTTATCAACTTTCACCCCCCTTTTTCTCTTTCCACATTTCATTGAATGTTTTCTGACTGAATTTTAGATTTCCCCGGTTGCGTGTCCAGCCTTTAAAAATTTTATTTACAACAAAATTTTTAATATTGCCATTAGCCATATTCATCCGGTTGCGGTTAAGACTTGCGTTCTTCCAGAGCTTCCATGCAACACGTTCGCCTATACTGCTATCGCCTTCTTCTACTGCTTCATGACGATTTTCCAATAGCAATTCATGGAGATTAATTCTTACGGGGCATACTTCTGTACAATTGCCGCACAAGCTGGATGCATAACTCAGATGTTTCCAGGATTTCATGTTTTTTAAATGCGGGGTAATTACGCTGCCGATAGGGCCGCTATAAGTAGTTTCATAACTATGGCCACCAATATTTTTATATATTGGACATGCATTGAGGCAGGCGCCGCAACGGATGCAATACAATGCTTCCCTTGCCACCGGATTTGCCAATAAATTGGTGCGGCCATTATCCAACAAGATCACATACATTTCTTCGGGTCCGTCTGTTTCACCTGGCTGTCGCGGGCCGGTAACAATGGTATTATAAACCGTTAGTTTTTGCCCGGTTCCATAGGTTGCAAGCAATGGCCAGAATAAGGCCAGATCAGTTAATGAAGGAATTACTTTTTCTATACCTACTATCACAATATGCGTTTTGGGCCATGCGCAGCTTAATCTTCCATTGCCTTCATTTTCTGTAATAGCTATGCCGCCAATGTCTGAAATAATGAAGTTGGCACCGGTAATGCCTACTTCGGCTTCAATAAATTTTTCACGTAATTTTTCCCTTGCTACTGCTGTTAACTGATCGGGGGTTAAATTGGGAACAGTACCGAGCTTTTCTTCAAATACACGGGCAACATCTTCTTTGCTTTTATGCATTGCCGGTGTTACAATATGATAAGGCGGTTCATGATCGAGCTGCTGAATATATTCTCCCAAGATCCGTTTCCACACTTTCAATTCCCTGCTTTTCCAGGTAATCATTCAGATGGATTTCTTCGGTCACCATGCTCTTGCTCTTCACCAGCGTTTTGCAGTTTTTTTCAGCGCAGATATTGCCTACTTCTTTCAATGCTTCTTCTGCTGTTTCGGCCCATATCACTTTAGCGCCACGGCGTGAAATCTGCATTTCAAATTCTTCCAGTTGCTGATCGAGTGTTTCTATTGCGCGCCATTTGGCATTTTTTGCCTTTTCCCTTGCCATCTTTAAATCTGTGAATTGTTCTTTGGCAACAGGTACCACCTGGTTGTATTTTCCTATATTAAAATTGATCTTTTTTCTATGCTCCAGGTCGGGAGCTTTCTGTTTGCTTTTTGAAAGAAAAGATGCTGCATTGCTTTGCATAGGCTGATATAAATAGTGAGCAGAATGTTCTAATACGGAATGATAAAAATACAAAAAAAAGATGTGAAGGGTTTATAATTTTCGGTTGCGTTCCAAATTGTCGCCGGTTGGTGAGGCCACCAACCGGGGCAGCACGCCGTGGTTGGTGGCCTTACCAACCACTACTAACCGGATTAGGCGAAAATTAGGAGCATCCTAATTTTCACATGCAGATCTTTTGCTTATCCACAGTCTTTTTTAATCGGTGGTAAAACCATATTTATGATAAATGGCTTTTGCCGCCGGACTTACTAAAAAATTCATGAAATCAATTGCCGCTTTTTTACGGGGCGCATTTTTTAACTGGCCTGCAATATAGGTTGCCTGTATGTTTTCCTGGTCAGGCACTTCTATCAATTCTACAGGATGGTGAATCATTTTTTGATAATGAACTTCTGAAAACCAAACCGGACCTGCATCTGACTGGTCATACAAAATACGCATCGGCGTTTGGCGGTGATGAATCTGTGTAAGATAAGTACTGCTGTCTTTTACTTTGGTATTCATAATACTATTACGCAGCGCTTCGCCGCCGGCTTTTACATAGGCCAGTTCAATATTTCTTCCTATCCCTTCCCATGCCGGATTGGGCATCGCCACACGTACATCGCCGCGACCAAGATCGCGCAGGTTTTGTACATTTTTCGGATTGCCTTTTTGCACCATGATTGCCAGTTTATTGTAAGCATAAATTTCGGTACGGCTGAAAAGATGTTGCATTTCTGTGATCCTGCTTTTACCCGCTGTATATACATCCGGTTGAATGTCGATGCGCATATTGCCAATGGTAATAGAACCGGTTTCAATTTGTTTGGCTAAAATGCCGGGCGGCAATGTTTCGGCAAATACACGCTGGTATTTGGGATATGCTTTTTTAAATGCTTTTATCAGGTCATCTATAACCATAAACTGGTTGCCTGCAAAAAATACCACAAGCTGCGGATTGATGATATCGCCATACAGGTCAGGTACATTATCTATTCCAGGTATTGTAAATTGAACGCCACTTTCAGGAGGTGTATTCCAGGGGGGATCGAAACGATGATCCTGTGCCTGAAGGGTATTCGTATTTAATAAAAAAGCTGTGGATAAAAAAAGTTATTCCTAAAATGAATTTCTTCATACTTATTTTTTTTAAATAGACAACTATCAACCACCAGCCACCACCAACTACCATCCATCAACTACCAACCACCAACCATCAGGGATGCATCATCACCCAGCCTTGTGTCTGGCGTATAATGATCTCTCCATTGCCGGTAGGAACGTAGGAAATGAATGGAAGCAATTCATCCTTGTCTATTTTTCTTTCTTTTAATGTATTGAGGCATTGAGCCAGAATAACGCCTTTATTTTGAAGCGTATTTAACAGCGTATCGTAATGATTTGATTTTTTAAATGCCTCCACGCCATCACCAAATACTACAAGTTCTACTTCAAGTTTGCCTTTCAGGCGGGGATCCTCCAGAGCATTGTTGATATTACGAATGGTGCCGCGAATCCGTTTATCATCCATTGTATTGAGCATATAAACTGCACGGTAATGATCTTTTTCAGCAACTGCACCGGTAAATGCCGCCGGAGTCCGGTTCATAGTATTTTGTGCCATTACATTCCGATACGTTCCGCTTACCAGTATTACGATTGCTAATAAGATTATTTTTTTCATACAAGGTGGTTTAATTGTCTAAAATTAATTTTTGTTGGCATTTACAATGGGAGCGTAAGGGCCATATTTATGTTGCGCCACACTAAAGGTATCATTATAAGGGCCAAATGCACAATCGAATGGCTTTTTGGTAAGGTCTTTAAAATCCATACTTTGATCTTTAAGCGGACGGGGTTGCGAATTTACAAAAGCAGCCACATCCCAGGCTTCTTCATCGGTAAGCTGTGGCGAATGATAACTTATGCCTTGTGGCATATTATTTTTTACAAATCCCGCAAAATTACTCAACCGGAATAATCCTGCACCATCATTATAACTATTTTCCCCCCATAATGGTGGAAATGTGTACCCGTTCTTTTCGGGGTTTTGTAATCCTTCGCCTTCCGCGCCATGACATAGTTTGCAGGTTTGAATGTAAACAATTTTTCCTTTCTCCGGATCCGCTGCACGATCGAGAAAAGGAAGTTTTTGAATGCCAATCCCGGCTGGTTTCGTATTTTTAGGAACATCTTCTCCCAGCCATTTTATATAACTATACATAGCCTGCATTTCATGGGTGGAAGTATCGAGTTTTTGACCATTTAAACTGCGTTCAAAACAATCATTGATGCGATCATAAATACTTTGTAAAGTTCCGGATCTGCTGCGTACCTGCGGATAGTTGGCAAATACGCCGCCGTAGTTGTTTCCCCAGGGTTTTGTACCGGCCTCAAGATGGCAGTTCTGACAATTCATTCCGTTGGTTGTATGTCGCAACGGTTCCGTTAGGACCCAGGTAAACAGAAGTATTTGCAATTAAATCCCTTCCATAAGCAATGAGTTTTCCCTCTTCCGTTTCTGCAGGTATTTGATCTAATCCCTTTCCCTGCCAAATTGCATTTGCTACTAAACTATCGGCTGCAGAATTATGTATATTCGCTTCATTTTTGTATTTGTTTTTCAGGAAAAAAATGATGCCGATGAATACAATACATACAAACAACAACAGCCAGGGAAATTTCATTGTTTTATACTTTTTGATGAGTGACGAATTTAGAAAAAACTGTACTTGATGTTGGTTTATTGAATGCCAGCACCGCAAACAAAATTATTGTTTTGAAATTTTTACTGGTTTTGAACAAATGCAAAAGCTTATATATAGATATTCAAAATGGTAAATGTAATGAGGAAGCAGTCTTCCGTCCTTTAATTTAAGAATGTGTTAAAAACCAAGAAGATTTCAAAAACCTTCTTAGCTTACCCTAGGTTTTTTAAAGTTTTGGCGCTTTCATTTCCTCCGCTACAGCAGCCAACGTTTCATAAAATTCTGCTCCATATTTGCGTGTAAGAGCATCTTTTAAAAAAATATATACCGGCATTTTTAAACGCTTTCCCAAAGCACAGGCTGCTTTACAAAGATCTTCACGCGGTTCATAATTTAAATATTCAACATCATTTTTCAGTTTGCCTTTTTTTGTTCTGATAGGAAATAAATGGCAACTTATTGGTTTTTTAAAGCTGCTCTTTCCATCGTTGAAAGCTTGTTCAATTCCACATTTAATGATGCCATGCTCATCTCTTAAACCATAGGCGCATATGCCGCTATTTACAGTAGGCGTAACCCAGCCGAATTCCACATCATATATATATTTGCCTTTTCTTTCAATTTCCTTTATTCCTTCGGGCGTTAAGTAAGGTTTAATGGCTTCGTAATTATGGATCAGTTCATCTAATTCGCCTACTTCCAGTGGAGCGCCTGCATCGCCATCTTCACAGCATCCGCCTTTGCATTTCATAAGATCGCAAACAAATTGCTCCTGCACTATTTCATCACTAATCAGTTTATTTTCAATTGCAATCATAAAACTTCATTGTTATATAACAGCAAAGATAAATCGAAATTTGATGGGAGCGTTTGACGGTTTTTCTTTAGGGGCGATTTGTAGTTTTCCACTTAAAACTATTGATCAGATGATGCATGTCAGCCACAATGAAATCATTTACGGGTCTTAGTGAATCCTGGTTAGGCGTGGCATTAAAATATAATGCGCCGCGCAAAAAGTTTTTTGTAGAATCCGTCAAAAAAAACTGCTCGGATGTGGCCACTTCTCCTGCTACTTTAAAAAACATGCCATGAACATTATTGGGCGTATGGATTGGTGAGTCGTCAATAGCCGAAGCTTTTAACGTATGTTTATTGGTCATATTGTAAGCGTCATTAACAAGGCTATTCAGTTTATACTGTCCGATCAGTTTATAACTGATATAAATATTTCCATGAAACTGCGGGAATTCAATATTGATCCACCAGGGATTTTCGGGGCTGTCCCCAAAGAAACTGCTGTCCTTCGATACGGTTGCATAAACCGGGTATTCAAAACTATAAGGATAACCGGGTTCATTAAATTGCTGATATTTTTTTTCGGGCAAATCAATTTTAAAATAACCTTCCGGTTTAGGGACAAAATTGCTATTGCAGGAACTGAATATTAATAAAATCGCAAGCAGGCGCCAAAGAAAAAGGTTGGAAAAGAAATTTTGTTTCATTTTTTAAAACTACTATTTGTCTGCCGGCAGCGGTGCGATGGAAACCTTAATTTTTTGCAAACGATTTTTTGCAATTTCCAAAACAGTGAATTGAAAGTCGCCACTGATGATGGTGTCATTTTCTTTTGGAATATCGCCTGCCAGTTCCAATACCAATCCGGCAAGCGAGTCACTTTCACCTTTTACGGAATTAAAAATATCGGCGGGTAATTCCATCACACGGCAGATATCATTGATCATCATTTTACCTTCGAAAATAAAATTATTTTCATCCAGTTTTTTATATCCAGCATCATCATCATCAAATTCATCATGAATATCGCCAATGATTTCTTCTAAAATATCTTCCAGTGTAATGATGCCGCTGGTTCCTCCAAATTCATCCACAACAATGGCAAAATGAATTCTTTTGGATTGAAATTCTTTCAACAGGTCTTCAATCATCTTTTGTTCATGAACAAAAAATGGTTGCCGCATTAAAGATTGCCAGTGGAAATCCGCGGGCTGGTCCAAATAAGGTAGCAGATCTTTAATATGAATCATGCCGGCTATATCATCCAGTTTTCTTTTAAAAACCGGTAAGCGGCTATAATGAAGTTCACGGATTTTGGTTATCAGCTGATCAAAAGAAGTGGAATAGTCGATGCCACTTACATCCACCCTGGTTTTCATTACCTGCTTTACCGTAATGTTCCCAAACTTTACGATCCCTTTGAGTATGTTTTTTTCTTCCTCCGATGCGGTGCTACTGGTAGTTAATTCAATGGCGTGATCCAGTTCTTCCAAATTGTAAGATCCCGTTTTTCGGGATAATTTTTTTTCAATCAAATCGGAATTCTTTACCAGCCATCCACCCATTCTGCTGAAAAGATAAAATATCGCTTCCACCACTATTCCAAAATCCTTTGCAAAACGGATATTGTTATGTGTCGCATAAATTTTGGGCATCACCTCTCCAAACAAGACCAGCAATACACTGATAATTACGAGTTTTATTCCAAATTCCAGTAGCTGCATAGATGCCAACTGAGATGAGAATAAACTGTCTAATACGAGGTTGAAAATGATAATAATGGCAATATTTGCAAAAATATTGGCAATCATAAGGGAGGCCAGTAATTCTTTCGGAGCCTGCAGCAGGTCAATGATGCGTTTATAAGGGGGTTGTTGTTTAGTTTTCAGCAGGTTGATGTCTTTATAAGAAAGCGAAAAAAAAGCAACTTCTGCTCCGGATGCTATAAATGAAAAAGCAAACAGAATAAGAAGCAATATGATTAAAATAGTAGTACCCTGCGATTGAATCGCCAACAGGGTAGAGGGATTAAATATATTTTGTATCAACAAGGGCGCAGCTTCCAAATTAAATAATTTTGGTTTACTTTTTTATACGGTGAACAATAATTTAAATGCACAGAATTTGGGTTTTGCACAAATATCCGTTTTTTTTCGGTTGATTGATTAAAAGGGTAAACCTTCAGACAAATCGCCTAATGGAGGTAAGGGTTCATCCGGATTAAATCCTTCCAGGCCTTCATGAGAAGCCGGGGGTTGGTAGGCTCCGCCGTGGGAATCATTTCGTTTATCCAGCATGATCAGATTGTCGCCTACTATTTCAGTGGCAAATTTCTTGCTGCCTTCCTTATCTTCCCAGCTTCTTGTTCTCAACCGGCCTTCCACATAAATAAGACTGCCTTTATGTAAATACTTTTGAGACAGTTCCGCTAATCCCCGCCATAATACAACAGTATGCCATTCTGTTTGTGAGATTAATTTTCCTGATCTGTCTTTATAGGTTTCTGTGGTTGCCAAAGGAAATTTGGCAACTGCAATATTTCCTTCCAAATATTGAACATCCGGATCTTTACCCAGATTCCCAATAAGCATTACTCTGTTTACTCCTCTCATACATTAGATTTTTGACTCGCCTGATAAACTAATTACGGTGTAGAAAATAATTCTTTTTGAAAATTAAGTAAAATACCACAAAAAACATGCATTAAAATATTATAAGAGGCTGCATCATAAGGAATACTCTTTTAAATATTGATTGATGAGTGCTGGAAATGCAAGATTTGCTAGTTCACCGGGCGCTACCCATTTTGCATTCATAAGGTGATGAGGAACTTTGGATAAACTGATTTTTATAAATTGCGATTGAATGATCTGATGGGTTAATTGTTGCTTGAAAAAAGTGGAAACTTCTATTTTGTTTATTTTCTTTGTACCAAATTTCAGGTACATCCAATTTGTTATGGAGTCGTTGCTCCACAATGGTTTTTCTTCCGTTTCCTGCAAATAAAATTCATAGAGGTTTTCCCAGATGTCGGCTTCCGATCTTTTATTTACCATTATTCTATCATTGGCCTGGATTAAAAAATATGTAAACCACCGCTTTTTTTTCACAAGCCGTTTTTCTTTTACAGGTAACTGGTTTACGGTTCCGTTTTTAAAGGCAAGACAATGTTTTGTAAAAGGGCAGCTTATACATTTCGGGATATCCGGAGTGCAGATGGTAGCTCCAAAATCCATAATGGCCTGATTAAATTCGCCGGGATATTTTTTGTCCAGCAGTTCATTGGCCAGCGCACTGAATTCTTTTTTTCCTGCAACAGAATCAACCGGAATATTTTTTGAAAAAGCCCTTGATAAAACTCTGAAGACATTTCCGTCCACTACAGCATAAGGCTGGTTGAAGGCAAATGAACTGATAGCCGCTGCGGTATAGGGGCCAATACCTTTAAGGGTAATTATTTCCTCATAATTATTTGGGAAGATTCCATTTTTTTCACGTTGGATAAAACGGGCGGTATGCAATAAATTTTTGCATCGGCTATAATATCCAAGTCCTTCCCATAATTTATATACCGCTTCATCTTTGGCTTCGGCAAGTTTTTGTATAACAGGGTAGTGGTTTAAAAATTTTTCATAATACTCCCATCCCTGGTTTACCCTTGTTTGTTGCAATATTACTTCGCTAAGCCATATTTTATAAGGATCTTTTTCACCTTTCCAGGGCATTTCGCGCAAATTTTCATTGCGATGCCATTGCAGTAAAATGCGGCTAAATGTACTTTTTTTCATGCTTGGCAGCAATGTTAAGTAAAAAACTCTTGAGGTGATAATTCATATTTCAATGGCTCAAAACGGGTTATACTGAAAAACAAAAA
The DNA here is from genome assembly GCA_963695165.1 of uncultured Chitinophagaceae bacterium. Lineage (GTDB taxonomy): Bacteria > Bacteroidota > Bacteroidia > Chitinophagales > Chitinophagaceae > CAVOGF01. Next base: position 375,539 of record CAVOGF010000004.1, on the reverse strand, counting down.
CAAGAATATTTTTCCGGATTGATTTCAAACGATGTTTTTGGTATAAATATTGACGTTCTAAACTCATAGAATTTGATAATATATGTTAATGTTATACACATCAGGTTTAAACATCTTAAAAAAATATTGCATTTATAAACAAAATGTCAATTTTTGTGTTTTATTTTAGACAGCCAATTTATACCTTTGATTTTAAAGCACTTATATGAGAAAGTCAGATTTGATCAACAATATTTCTGAAAAAACCGGTATTCCCAAGGTGGATGTTTTGGTAACCGTTGAAACGATGTTAAAAGAAATAAAGGAAAACCTTTCCAAAGGCGAAAACATTTACATACGCGGCTTTGGGAGTTTCATTACCAAGAAAAGGGCGGCAAAAATAGGACGCAACATTAAAAAAAATGTAGCGGTGGAAATACCAGAACATTATATACCCGCTTTTAAACCTTCTAAAGAATTTGGTAACGAAGTAAAGTTAAAGCGCAAGGTTTAAGATCTTATTGCTTAATTTTGCACTCGTGAAAAAACAACAACTTATTCTTATTTCGGCCGGCATTGGATTATTACTGTTATTATTTTTCTTTGGAAGAACAATTCCTGATAATAAAAATGCCGCGCAACCAGTAGTGGAAAAGGAAAAAACTTCCCAGCTTACAACGGATGAAGTAATTGCACAGGCTAAAACTAAATTGTCCGCCTTGCAGTCTGAACAGCTTACCAGGCTTGAAAATAGCGTGGTAAGAGGGGATGTAAAAGTTCAGCAGGCAGCAGTATATAAGCAACTGGCATCTTTCTGGCGAGACAGTATGCACCATCATGTAATGGCGGCATATTATACCGGCCAATTAGGAAAGTTGGAAAATTCTGAAAAAAACCTCAACTTTGCAGCCCGTTTGCTGCTGGATGATCTTTTAACGGAAGAAAATCCTGCCATGCAACACTGGCTTGCCTTGGAAGCAAAAGGTTTTTTTGAAAGGTCTTTGGAACTAAATCCGGCTAATGATTCCTCAAGAATCGGCCTGGCTGGCTGTTATTTATTCGGTAACATATCCGATAACCCAATGCAGGGAATTCTTCCATTAAGGGAAATAACGGAGAAGGATCCTTCCAATGCCTATGCACAAATGATGCTTGGGCTGGGAAGTATAAAAAGCGGTCAGTTTGATAAAGCCATTGACCGGTTTTTGGCAGTGGTAAAAGTGGAGCCGGATAATTTGCAGGCGATTTTTCACCTTGCAGAAACTTATGACCGGATGGGAGACAAAGCAGATGCTATTAAATGGTATAAAGAAGCGGCAGAAAAAGTTGCGGTACCTGCAGCTAAAAAAGCGCTTGAAAAAAGAATAAAAGAATTGCAATAATTATCAAACTAAAAAAAAAATTGAAGTATGCCTTGTGGTAAAAAAAGAAAACGTCATAAAATCGCAACACATAAACGCAAAAAAAGATTGAGAAAGAACCGTCATAAAAAGAAGAAGTAGAAAACTTACTTCTCCTGTTATATAGTTTATGCCGGAGCGCAATTTTGCATTCCGGCATTTTTACCTTAAACAGCGCTCCCATTCCTTAATTTCTGGCCGCAACTTTTACCTTTTCCTTATCAGACCAAAGCAGCAGGATTTTGTGTGGAATGATTTGTTGTGTCAGGCACACTGCATTTCATGCTCCTGTAGTTGTATGGAAATCAGAATTGTAAATTTAAAAGTGGCTTCTTTGTGAACAAAGAATTAATAATAAACGCATCTCCTACGGGAGTTGAAATTGCGTTACTCGAAGATAAAAAACTGGTAGAACTGCATAATGAAAAATCAGATGCCAGTTTTGCAGTCGGTGATGTTTATCTCGGAAAAGTGAAAAAACTGATTCCGGGTTTAAATGCCGCATTCATTGATGTAGGCTTTGAAAAAGATGCTTTTCTGCATTATACCGATCTTAGCCCCTATGCGCGCTCTATATTGAAATTTACCCAATTTGCCATAGGCGATAAAAGCGCAAACGGATTAGACTTTTCACGCTTTCAGATTGAACCGGAAATAATAAAAACCGGTAAAATAAATGAAGTGCTAAACGGCAAGCCAAATGTATTGGTTCAAATTTTAAAAGAACCCATTGCTGCTAAAGGCCCGCGTTTGAGTTGTGAAATTTCCCTTCCCGGAAGATTTGTGGTTGTAACTCCCTTCAATGAAATAGTAGCCGTTTCAAAAAAAATTCATTCTTCTGAAGAACGAAAAAGACTGCAGAAAATAGTAGAAGCCATAAGGCCTAAAAATTTTGGCGTTATCATTCGAACGGCAGCCGAAGGTAAAAAAGCTTCGGAACTGCAAGAAGATCTTGCCGACCTGATTGAAACCTGGAAGAACATCCAGAAAAATTTGCGCGGCGCTGTTGCTCCCACTAAAATATTAAGTGAACAGGACAAAACCACCAGCATTTTACGGGATCTGTTGAATGAAGATTTTAATCGTATCGTCATCAATGATAAAAACATTTATAACGATACAAAAGCTTATATCAATAAAATTGCTCCGGAAAAATCAGATATTGTGAGCTTATACAATAATGGTCTTCCCATTTTTGATCAGTATGGCGTTACCAAACAGGTAAAATCCGCTTTTGGGAAAACGGTAAACCTGCCCAGCGGCGCTTACCTGATATTGGAACATACGGAGGCTTTACACGTAATCGATGTAAACAGCGGTTATAAAAGTGTAGGCAACAACCAGGAGGAAAATGCCATTCAAACAAATCTTGAAGCAGGTGAAGAAATTGCAAGACAATTGAGACTGCGGGATATTGGTGGAATTATTGTTGTTGATTTCATTGATATGAAACTTCCTGAAAACAGGAAAAAACTGCAGGAAGCCATGGATGGTTTTATGCGGGCCGACAGGGCAAAGCATGCCGTATTACCCATATCTAAATTTGGGCTGATGCAGCTAACCCGTCAGCGTATGCGCCCTGAAGTAACTATTAATACCGCTGAAATTTGCCCGAGTTGTAAAGGAACCGGGAAGATATCCGCTGCATTTTTACTGGAAGATGAATTGGAAACGCGCTTAAAATACCTGGTGAGTCACCATCATAAAAATCTCACTTTGGTGGTGCATCCATTTGTTTATTCGCATCTTACCAAAGGTCTTTTTTCTATCCGCTGGAAATGGAGCAGAAAACACAAAACAAAAATTATTGTAAAATCAAATGCTGACTATTATTTTACCGAATTTCACTTCTTCGACTCCAATGATGAAGAAATAAAATTGTAGAAAAAGCTTGGAAATAAAAAGGCTGTTCCATAATCAGGGAACAGCCTTTTTATATTTCAGGAGTCATCATTTTCTGACTCTTTTAAAGATACCAACATTTCCGTCTGATGAAATTTTAAGTATAACTTTTTGTTTGTTGTTTTCCATTGAAACATAGTAGTTGACTGTATCAGCGGCATCATCAAACTCCACCGCTTCAGTAGCAGTATATTTCCCATATCTTTCTTTAATGGTTTTCATTGCATCCAAAGGGATTGTTTTTAAATCTATTGTCCTGCCTACACCAATATATTCGCCTGCTTCATCATAATAAGCCCACATGGGCTGATTGTTCCAGACAAAAGATGCTTTTGTATATGTTTCAGCCGCCGTCCAGGTAACATGAGATGCGTTGGCGTATTCTTTTGAAAAGCTTTGCATCGCTTTTGAATTTATTTTAGGCGCGGCAAAAGAGGAGGCGCTTATAGTCACTATTAATGCAGCAACAAGAAGAAGCTTTTTGCCGGAGAATAATTTTGCCCCGGTAAACTGGTTGTGAAGGATCTTTTTCATGATTATTTTTTTTACTGTGGTTAATGATTTTATTGTGATTTTCTATGTCAAAAGTATAAGGCTTACTCAGGTGAGACAATGGAATTATGACCAGTTCCTACGTTCTTTTACGTGTAATGGATGAGTGGTAAAAAACGTTATTTAAATTATTTTGTGAGCTGATAGAAAGACCGGTATTGCAGCCCTGTTATTTTTTCTTAAGGAAAAGAAAATTATTGTAAAGCAGAAGTTAAATTACAATTGTGGAAGAATGATTAAATAACTATTCAACATTTATGATTGATCTTTTACCATGTAAGTATTAATTGAATCTTCTTTAAATTTTCAATACGTTGCATTACAATTTTTTCGTTTTAAGAATATGAATTATCTGGCTCATGCTTATCTCTCATTTGAAGATCCTGAAATCCTGGTGGGGAATATGATCAGCGATTTTGTAAAAGGGAAGAAAAAATTCGGGTACGCGCCTGGCATTCAGCAAGGAATAGCGTTGCACCGGTCTATTGATAATTTTACTGATTTTCATATTGCCAATATAGAAGCGAAAAAAGTTTTCAAACCCACGGCCAGACTGTATGCCGGAGCATTTGTAGATATTGCTTATGATCATTTTCTGGCAATGGATCAAAATGAATTATCAGAGCTTGAGTGGATGAATTTCACCACAAGAACTTATAAGAATTTATTTAAGTACAAAAATGTGCTGCCTGAAAAATTCTCTTACATGCTCCCTTTCATGAGTGAGCAGGACTGGTTATTTAATTATAGATATTTCAGTGGAATAGAAAAAAGTTTTGAAGGATTGACCCGAAGAGCTGCATATCTGCAAAACAGTAAACCTGTATTTGAGGCTTTTCAAAATGAATATGATGTATTAAAACAATGTTATATCGAATTTTTTCCTTCGTTGAAAAATTTTGCTTTGAATTTATTTAACCAATTTCGGTAATGTTGATTTTATATTTGCGAAAAATGTATGCCATGAGATTTTTGATGATTATTATGTGTGCTTTTTTAAGTTTTGAAAGTGTAAAGGCTCAAAAAAATCCGGTTCCATTAGATAAGTCGCCAATGGATGTAAGTTATTTTCCGCAGGATTATCCGGTGCTAAAAATGAATGCAAAAACCAATGGCGATCTGGTTGCCCGGGTGTTATACAGTCGTCCTGAAAAAGCAGGCAGAAATATTTTTGGCGGAATTGTAAAATACGATGAAATATGGCGGCTTGGCGCAAATGAAGCTACTGAAATAGATATTTTTAAACCTGTAAAAATTAATGGTAAAACGATTCCTAAAGGAAGATATTCAATGTATGCGATTTGTTCGGAAACCCACTGGACGATCATTTTTAATACCGAAACGGATGTTTGGGGATTATTATACAATCCTAAAAAGGATTTTCTTCGTGTGAATGTGCCGGTTAAAAAGGAAGAAAATTGCGCGGAAGCTTTTACTATGCTTTTTGAACCCGGAAAAGGCGGCGCCAGTCTCAATATATTTTGGGATACAACCAGTGTAAGTGTGCCGATGAGTTTTTAAGAAAATCCCGGAGCCCCCGCCCTGAAGGGAGCTATTAAATTTTTTATTGAAAGATTTAACCAGAAGTATTTGTTTCTTATTTCTCTGTCTTGTCCTTGTTTCTTATCTTCCTATCTCTTGTTCCTTATTCTTAGTATTTTTGTTATTAAATGAAATCTATGCAACTTGATACGAAATTAATACATGCCGGCATGGAGCCCGATCCATCAACGGGCGCTATTATGACTCCTATTTATCAAACTTCCACCTATGTGCAATCGGCGCCCGGTGAAAATAAAGGGTTCGAATATGCACGTTCGCAAAACCCCACCAGGTTTGCACTTGAGCGCGCGTTGGCAGCTATTGAAAATGGCAAATTCGGATTGGCTTTTAGCAGTGGTGTAGCAGCCACAGATGCGGTGATTAAACTTTTAGAACCCGGCGATGAAGTGATTTCCTCCAAAGATATGTACGGCGGAACTTACCGCCTGTTTAGTAAAATATTTGAAAAGTTTGGTATCAAATTTCATTATGCGGATACTACTGATGCGGAAAATCTGAAACCGCTGATCAATGCAAAGACAAAACTGATCTGGATTGAAACGCCCACCAATCCCTTGATGAACATTACAGATATTTCAGCTGTTGCAACCTTAACAAAACAGAATAATATCCTGCTTTGCGTTGACAATACTTTTGCTTCTCCCTATTTGCAAAATCCACTTGATTTGGGTGCGGATATTGTTATGCATTCCGCTACCAAATATCTTGGCGGCCACAGTGACGTGATACAGGGCGCATTGGTGATGAATGATGCTGATTTGAAAGATAAATTATATTTTATACAAAAAAGTTGCGGCGCTGTTCCCGGTCCTCAGGATTGTTTTTTAGTGTTGCGTGGTATTAAAACCCTCCATGTTCGCATGCAACGGCATTGTGAGAATGGTGAAAAAATCGCACAATTTCTCCGTAATCATCCAAAAGTGCAAAAGGTTTATTGGAATGGTTTTGAAGACCATCCCGGCTATGCGATTTCTAAAAAACAAATGCGCGGTTTTGGCGGCATGATGAGCTTTACCTTAAAAGATGAACAACCGGAAAATGTTCGCCGCGTGCTTTCTTCAACAAAATTATTTTCCCTTGCTGAAAGCCTTGGTGGTGTTGAAAGCCTGATAAATCATCCAGCTTCTATGACGCATGCTTCCATACCAAGAGAAGAGCGCATAAAAAATGGTTTGAGCGATTCCCTTATCCGTTTAAGCGTAGGTATTGAGGATGTAAATGATCTGATAGAAGATCTTAACCAGGCAATCGGCTAGTAAATAAATAATTAATTGATAACCGAATGGGCTTTTGATCAAAGAAAGCCCATTTTTTATAGGTTAATCTGTATCGCAGCATAATTTCTTCGTGATTATTTCTGAGTGATTGTAATTTTTCCACAACTTTATACCCTAGCAACCAAAATGTATGAGCTATTTAAAATTTGTATTTCTATGCCTGCTTTTTACAGTTGGCCTCCTTTCACTAAATGCGCAGGAAACTATATGGACGGAGGTGCAACCCGGCATATGGAAAGCCGTGGTTGGAAAACCCGAAAACTATGATCTGCTCAAAGCGGCCGGAACAGTTCCAAATAAGGAAGCGCTGGCCAAAATTGGCAATACTGATTTTCCACTTTCAAAACAGAAAATAGATTTCAGGGTAGTTGATGGAAAAACTTACCTCCGGCTGCCATTGGAACGTGGTGAGCAACTATATGGCTTTGGATTGAATTTTCAAACCGTGCATCAGCGGGGTAAGATAATGCAATTGCATGTAGATCATTATGGAAAAGAAGATAATGGACGCACACATGCACCAACCCCATTTTATATATCATCAAGTGGTTATGGAGTATTTGTAAATTCTGCACGTTATATCAATGTTTGGGCGGGTACAGGTGTGAGGAAGGACAGTGAGGATTTTCCAGTTCCCCAGGATAGAAATACCGATAAAAACTGGAGTGCAAGACCGTATTCGGATGCTGTGGAAATGCTGGTTCCGGCGGAAGGCGTGGAAGTGTATATTTTCGGCGGACCCAAGCCTTTGGATGTTGTAAAAAGATACAACCTGTTTAATGGTGGCGGTTATCTTCCGCCGCGTTGGGGACTGGGATTCACGCAACGTGTCAGGACAAGTTTTACCGCCATTGAAGTAGAAAAAGAAATCAATGATTTTGCTGAAAAAGGATACCCGCTGGATTTTGTAGGACTTGAACCGGGCTGGCAAAGCAAATCATATCCCGGAACCTTTGAATGGGACAAGAATCGCTTTCCGGAACCTGGGAAATTTGTAAAGGATATGCTGAAAAAAGGTATCCGAATGAACCTCTGGATCAATCCTTATGTTTCTCCTGATGCTTCAATGTATAAAGAAATCCGTCCTTACACTGCATCTCATACTGTTTGGTTGGGATTGATTCCGGATTTTACCCTGCCTCAGGCGAGAGATATATTCTTTTCTCAATTGCAAAAAGACCAGGTGGATATTGGCGTAAGTGGTTATAAGATAGATGAAGTGGATGGGTATGATTACTACCTATGGCCGGATGTTGCCTTGTTTCCTTCGGGTTTGAGCGCCGAGCAAATGCGGCAAACTTATGGATTACTGATGCAGCGCTATTCGGCGGAAATGTTTAAAAAACAAAATAAGCGCACTTATGGACTGGTTCGCGGTTCCAATGGTGGCGGTACTTCTTTTCCTTATGTCATCTACAATGATTATTACAATCACCAGGATTTTATTACGGCTTTAATCAACAGCGGCTTTGCGGGTGTTTTATGGACGCCGGAAGTACGCGCATCCAAAACAGGAGAGGAGTGGCTGAGAAGATTTCAGACCAATGTTTTTTCTCCAATGGCGATGATCAATGCATGGTCGAGCGGCACCAAACCCTGGACTTATCCTGATGTGGAAAAGCAGGTAAAGGAGTATGCTTTGCTTCGCATGAAAATGATGCCATATTGGTACTCTGAATTTGCAAAATATCATTTTGAAGGCACCCCGCCATTCCGGGCGATGAACCTCGAAGATGGTTTCAGGCAGGACATAAAAGCTGAAAGATCCGCTGTTGTAAACCTGGAAGAAAACCCTTATGCAGAAGCAACTACAAAGGAGATTAAAGATCAGTATATGGCTGGCGAATATCTTTTAGTGGCGCCCATGTTTACGGGGCAAATTACGCGGAAAGTGGTGCTTCCAAAAGGTAAATGGTACGATTTCTATACCGGGAAATATGCCGGTGATGGTGAAGTAATTACCATTACTCCGGGGCTTGATATCATTCCGGTGTATGTGAAAGACGGTGGTGTCATTCCTATGATGCCGCCATTATTGCAATCGCCAAAAGCGGATGAAAAGGTGAATCTTGAGATAAGATATTACGGTGAAAAACCAGGTCATTATTTGTTGTATGATGATGATGGCGAAACTTTTAATTATGAAAAAGGGTGCTTTTAGCTGGAGAGAAATAAAAGTGGAAAAGGATAAGAATGGAAAATTGAATGGAACCATATCTGCTCCGGTAAAAGGAAAACCAAATACTGTTGGAAATATAAGCTGGAAATTTATGACATCAGGAAATTAGGGGTATCCAAATGAACTGAAACGCCTATAACGTGGTTGTTAAGCAATGCCTCTCAATTTTTTAACCGGGTAAATGGAAGTCTTTTATTTTGGGTGGCGTGTGATGCAAAGTTTTATTGCAATTTCAAATACCAATTTTACTTCCAGCCTCCGCCCAATGAACTGTAAAGATTTACGATGGCCTGAAGTTGTTGCAGGCGATCATTCACGCTTCCTAGCTGAGCCTGCAACAAACTCTGACGGGCTGTTATAATTTCCGTATAGTTAGCAAAGCCATACTGTAAAAGTTCTTGTGTATACTCAACAGATTTTTGTAACGCTGACATCTGGTTGATACGAATATCCATTTTATTAATGGCTGTATTGTATAAAGACATCGCGTTGGATACTTCTTGTCCTGCCGTCAACAATGTATTTTGAAAGTTCAATAATGCTTCCTGTTGCTGTGCCTTTGCTACTTCCAGGCGCGTTTTGTTTGCCCTTTGATTAAAGATGGGTTGAATTAAACCGGCGCCAATACTGGCAGCAAGCGCGCCCGTTTTAAAAAGATCACTAAAGGAAAAGCTGTTTAAACCTGCGGAACCGGTAATGTTCAGTGATGGATAGAAAAACGTTCGCGCCAGGTTTGTCAATTCGAAAAAATCCCTGAAATTCAGTTCAGCCTGTTGCACATCAGGTCTGTTGGCCAGGAGTTGAGCCGGTACTCCTGTTTGTAATAACCGGATAGGTTGCTGGTTTGCTATGGTTCCGCGGTCAATAGCTCTGGGAGCCGAACCTATTAAGATACTGAGTGCATTTTCTGTTTCTCTGATACTTTGCCTCAGGTCCGGGATGGTTACTTCGGCTCCATATCGCTGCGCTTCACTCTGAACCACAGCAGCTTCAGTAACTGTTGATGCCTCTTTCAATGCCCGCATGATCTGTACAGTAGAGTCCCAGTTTCTTAACAGTTTGTTCGGTAATGGCCAATTGCTGATCCAGGGCAAGCAATGAGTAATAAAAGTTGGCAATTGAAGCAACAAGATTTGTTTGAACGGCCCTTGCCGCTGCTTCTGATTGTAGTAAGCTGGCAAGATTGGCCCTTTTACTGCTGCTCAACTGACCCCAAATATCCGCTATCCATGAGGTGGAAATACCAATCTGGTATTGCGTAGCACTATTCAGGCCGAGAGCCTGCGTTTTAGAAAATTTAGATTCTGTAACTCCGGCGTTTGCATTCAATGCAGGCAGAAAAGCAGCGCGGCTTTGCAGATAAAATGCCTGTGATTGCTGAATATGGGTGTAGGCAATTTGCAAATTAAGGTTGTTGGCAATACCCTCAGCTATTAATTTTTGTAAGTTGGTATCTGTAAATATCTCCGTCCAGTGTAGAGTGGCAATCGTATTGGTATCGGTTGTTGACAGATCGCGGTAAAGGCTATCAGTATGCACAAGAGGTGGCTGGTACTTTTGGGTTACTTTACAGGACGACAAAACAAGGCTTGCCAGAATAATGAAAACAATATATTTGGAAACATTTTTGATCATATGCTCTCTTTTATTTTAGCATCCTTAGAATATTCTCAGGATGCCTGCACTATTTCCGATGGCTGATTCTTATCCTTTTCTTTTGACTGTTTTGATGAACTGCTTATCTTTTCCTGTAAAGTTTGGAACACAATAAATAATGTTGGTATCACGAAAATGCCAATTAATGTTCCTATCAGCATTCCGCCAATTGCTCCTGTACCAATTGAGCGGTTGCCGGTAGCGCCGGCGCCGGTAGCAAGCATAAGGGGAAGCAAGCCGAAAATAAAAGCAAATGAAGTCATTAGAATGGGGCGCAACCTGGCTTCGGCGCCTTGTATGGCCGACTGAATAACTGGCATCCCCTGCCGTCTCCGGTCCAATGCGAATTCAACAATAAGAATGGCATTTTTCGCCAAAAGGCCTACAAGCATAATCAAAGTAATCTGTAAATAAATATTGTTGGTTACATTAAAGATCCGGGCGAAAATAAAAGCGCCTGCCAATCCTATTGGCAAGGAAAGCAGTATGGAAAAAGGTAATATATAACTTTCATATTGGGCGCTCAACAAAAAGTAAACAAACAATATAACCAACAGGAAAATGAAAGTAGTTTGCCCTCCGGCTGAAAGCTCTTCTCTTGTCATTCCCGAAAATTCGTACCCATAACCTGCGGGAAGTGCCTGTGCCGCTACTTCTTCTATGGCTTTAATGGCGTCGCCTGAACTGTATCCTGCATTGGGAGCGCCGTTTACTGCTATAGAAGTAAAAAGATTGAACCTTGCAATGGATTGAGGCCCATATACTTTTTTAAGTGTAATAAAGCTGGTGATGGGCGCCATAGCTCCTGTATTATTTCTTACATAAATATTATTCAGGCCTTCAGGATTGGCCCGGTAAGCAGTATCGGCCTGGTACATTACCCTGTATTGCTTTCCAAACTCGTTAAAATTTGAAGCATATACACCGCCATAATACCCTTGCATTGCATCCAAAATACTGTTTACTGTTAACCCGGCTAGTTTTACCTTAGCCACATTTACATCAATTTCATATTGAGGAAAATTTGGACTAAAAGCCGTAGTAGCGTACTGAATTTCAGGGCGTTGGTTTAATGCTGACAGGAAATCTGTACTCACTTTATAAAATTTGGCGATATCGCCACCCGTTTTATCCTGTAGCTGAAAAGAGAAACCCCCTGAAACGCCAAAACCTTGCAGGGTAGGGGGAGCAAAGAAGATAACTCTTGCATCCCGGATGCCGGATGTTTTTGCAAACATCTGGCCTACCAATGATTTTACATCCTGGCCCTTACCCTTTCGTTCATCCCAGGGTTTAAGTTTCATAATGATCAATCCATAGTTGCTACCTGCCCCACTGAGCAGGCTTGTGCCGGTTACCTTTAAAACCGTAGTTATTTCCGGAATGGTTTTGGCAATTCTTTCTATTTCATTTGTTATTTCCATTGTGCGCTCTGCAGATGCGGCGGGAGGTAAAGAAACATCAGCCATTATAGCTCCCATATCTTCATCCGGAACAAAAGCTGTAGGCGTGATTTTTATTAAATAATAAAATATGCCGGAGAATATGATTATTAAAGCAAAGGCTATCCATTTGTGATGAGAAAGGAAAGTAACCGACTTCTCATATTTCTTTTTGGAAGCATTAAAACCCGTATTAAAAGCAGTATGAAATCTTTGCAAAAGATTTTTCTTTTTCTTTCCATCTTCTTTATGGGACGTTAAAAATAAGGCGGCAAGCGCCGGGCTAAGGGTTAAAGCATTCACTGCAGAAAGAAGAATAGCAATAGCAAGTGTAAGCCCAAACTGTTTATAGAATACTCCGGCGGACCCTGCAATAAAAGTTACCGGAACAAATACTGCGGCCATTACCAGCGTAATGGAAATAATAGCGCCGGAAATTTCAGCCATGGCGTCTTTACTGGCTTTAAGTGCGGAAGTATAACCCTGGTCTAGTTTTGCGTGAACAGCTTCCACTACTACAATGGCATCATCTACTACTATACCAATGGCTAGTAACAAAGCAAACAAAGTAAGGAGGTTAATAGTGAAACCAAATAATAAAAGAAAGAAAAATGTACCCATAATAGCTACCGGCACGGCAATAGCAGGAATAAGGGTAGAGCGAAAGTCTTGTAGAAATAAAAAGACCACAATAAAAACCAGGATAAATGCTTCAATTAAAGTATGAACTACTTTGCTAATGGAAGCAGAGAGGAAGTCATTTACATTTACAAGATTTACATAATGAATTCCCCTGGGAAAAGTTTTGGATGCGTTGCTTAATACCTGTAAGCTCCCTTTGATTACATCCTGCGCATTGGATCCTGCGGTTTGGCTTATCGCCACACCTACAGAAGGTTTGCCATTTGTAGTGGAATTGCTGGCATAGCTTAAGGCTCCTAATTCAATCCTCGCAATATCTTTTAATCTCAGGATCTGGCCATTAGCGGTTGAACGGATAAGGATGTCGCCAAATTCTTCTGTATTTTTTAAACGGCCTTTATATTTTATCACATATTGAAATGATTGCGCCCCACGTTCGCCAAATTGACCCGGAGCCGCCTCTATATTTTGTTCGGCAAGGGCCGCGCTGATATCATTTGGTACAAGGCCATAAGTAGCCATTACATCCGGCTTCAGCCAGATACGCATGGAATAGGTCATTTGCCCAAAAGCAGTAGCATCGCCCACTCCCGGAACCCGTTTTATTACCGGAACTAAGTTGATGTCTGCATAATTTTGAACAAATGACTGGTCATAGATAGGATTGTCACTGTAAAGGGCAAAAATTAACAGGTTACTGCTTTGTGTTTTCCTGGTTATAACTCCTGACCGTACTACTTCCTGAGGTAATAATGGCGTAGCAAGTGCTACCCGGTTCTGTACGTTTACCGAGGCTATATCCGGATTGATGCCCAGCTTAAAGGTTATAATAATTCTAGCGGTTCCATCATTAGCAGCGGTAGAAGTCATATAGGTCATTCCTTCCACTCCATTAATCTGTTCTTCCAAAGGAACTACAACGCTGGTCAAAACCACATCAGCATTAGCACCCTGATAAGAAGCAGAAACTATAATCGTAGGTGGAGCTATTTCGGGGTATTGAGAAACGGGTAAAGAGAGGAGTCCGAGCACACCAAGCATTACTATAAGGATGGAAATCACGGTTGATAATACGGGGCGTTCTATAAAGCGGTTAAACATAAATTTTGTTTAAATAATCGCAAGTTTGGCGGTTGGTGGTTTTCGTAGAAATTTATTATGTTCTAAATCCTTAATCCCAAATCCTGATTTCTACAATTGACGGTTGTTGGTTATTAGTGGTAAATCCTAAATCCTAGCTATTGCTTCATTTGCTGGTACATACTATCTGCATTTATTTCCCTGGGTTTTATCTGGGCTCCCTCACGAAGCGTGGCCACACCTTCCACTACAATTTTATCACCGGGTTTCAATCCTTTGGTCACTACAAAATATTGCCCTCCACTGTTACTCAATATTTCTATCTGCGAACTTTTAACCGTTCCTGAATCCGATACCAGGTACAAAAATGTTTTTCCTTGTATTTCGAAAGTGGATTTCTGAGGTACCAGGATGGCAGAATCAACCGTGGATGGTATGCGCACTGCCCCGCTGCTACCGCTACGTATAATGTTGCCCGGATTCGGAAAGACAGCTCTTACACTAAGAGAACCTGTTTGAGTATTGATTAATCCACTTGCCGTTTGAATACGGCCTTTCCTCGGAAATTCTGTGCCATCTGAAAGTATTAATGATACAGGTGGAAGAGAGGCCAGCCTGGCCGCTGTGGTAGCACCTTTTGTATTTTTTGAAAATGCAAGTGCCTGCTTCTCGTTAACTGAAAAATAAGCATAGACATTTCCAATATTAGAGACTGTTGTAAGCGGTTGCGTGGTATTGCTGCTGACCAAACTTCCCAGCTTATAAGGGATGGAACCGACTACGCCATTTACAGGGCTTGAAACTAAAGTATATCCAAGGTTGGTTTTTGCATTGGCAAGGGCGGCATTTGCCTGGGCAAGTGCCGCTTGCTTTGCCTCTAAGGTATATTCTGCTGATTCTAATTCATATTTACTGATAATATTCTTCTGTACTAGCGGACTAACCTTGTTAACATTCATCAGGGCGGCATTTACATCGGCCTGGGCAATTTTAATATTTGCCAGGGCGGTTCTTACTTCCTGCTCATATTGTGGGGCGCTAATCTGAAAAAGCGGCTCGCCCTTTTTTACGGTGGCGCCTTCATCTATATACATTTTCTCAAGATAACCATCAATCTTTGGACGTATTTCCACATTTTCCTGCCCTTCAATTGTGGCCGGATAATCGGTGTATATGGTTGTAGTATGTGGAATAATGGTAAGTGTCGGGTAATCTTTTACCTGGTTGGTTTGGGCTGTACCGGTTTTTTGATTTTTACTGCCACAAGAAGAAAACACAAATAAAGATGTAAAGAACAACAATAAACACGTTATTATTTTTATAGGGTAAATGCTCATAATGAGAGGATTAATCCCGTTGGTTATTTAAAAACTCAAATCAAAACTTTACATCCGGTATCATTAGTCGGACAAGAACAATTCTTGCTCCCCTTTTTTATTATCTACCGGTTATAAATAACAAATTTTATTCCATACTATTACTTGTAATGGCTTCTGATGAACACTGTTTTTAATGCATTTTTGTTCAAAACATGCGCTCATTTGCAGAAAGTATTTTTATTCAAATTTGAAAGTGTATTTTAAATATAATTTCATTTAAACGGAATCGCCTGATCCGGGTTTTTCCTTAGTCCAGATGCACTTATCCGGCATCCGGAAACTTTTTCTTATTTAAATGAATGTTCTATTCAATTTTTGCAGTGCAAATTCATATTATGCTAAAAACTTCTAAAGCCCGGCACCTATATTTTCTTGATGCAGTATGCTTTAAATTTTATCTAAAAGCAGTTTGCAAAGGCGTTCATCCATTTATATTCGTCATTCATCGGAAAGAAGACAGGAAAATTGAAGTAAAAAATGAATTTTACAGTTGGTTACAATAATTAGTATGCAAATAAAAAAAATCTCAAAAAGTGTTCATTTTTGGCTGCCACTAAGCGGTTTGCTGTTGTTTTTTTTATTGACTTTATTATTGCTGTATGTAAATTATGGGTCTGTTTTTTTAAATTTTAATTGGACAGATATATTCAGAGAAGGATTGCTTATCCTGGTACAGCTTATCAGCGCCATGTATTTTCTTTATTTTTCCATGCGGTTTTTTGATAAACGTTTTTCGGGAAAGGAATTTGTATTGCGCTACTATATTTATGAATTATTGTTTGTGATTGTAGCCGGCTTCGGTATTAATGTATTCTTTCACCATCTTTTTGTAAAATTCGTTGTAGCCCCGGAAGAAAATATGCAACTGCTGCAACAGCGCCTGGTAAATATGCAGGAGGTTTCACAAACCATGTTGCTGCTGATGTATGGGTTGCTCATCGGTTTCCGTATTTATAAAAACCTTCAGCAAAAGCAGCTTGAACTTTTGCAATGGCAAAAAGAATTTGCTGAAAAACAATTCGAAGCTTTAAAGAATCAGTTGAATCCGCATTTTTTATTTAACAGTCTGAGTGTACTTACATCGCTGGTATATGCAGATGAAAATAAAGCTGAGACTATTTATAGAAAAGCTTTCTAAAACATATCGCTATCTTTTGGATCAAAGGGAAAAGGAAGCGGTGCAACTATCGCTTGAACTGGATTTTTTAAACAACTTTAAATTTTTGACATTTCAGCGCTACGGCGATAAATTACTGATCACGGAAAATATTCAGTGTGATGCACAAAAATTGTTTTTGCTTCCGCATACCTTGCTGATAATTTTTGAATACATCATTGGCAGTAATAGCATGTCTCTGAAAAAGCCCTTGTGGATTGATGTGGTAGCGGGCGGACATGTACTATTATTACGCTATTCCATGCAACCCAAAGCGCTTCAGACCATGCATTTATATGATCAGTTCATTAGCCTTAAAAATCATTATTCTGAACTTAGAAAAAATATTGAAGAAACTACTGATGAGCTCACCCAGTTAAAAACCATTAAAATCCCTTTATTGCATGCGAATGAAAAATAAATCAGTAGAGGGGTTTGAAAAAATTCATGTTCTCCGGTTTAGTATCATTTTATTACTGGTGTTGAGTGTGGCTTTTCCATTTTTGTTTTCTATAATTACGGCCAATTTTGTTCCGCGGCGTTTTATCATTGATGTCGGAATGACTGCTTTATTGAATATTTTATCCGTTGTCATTATTTACCTGGTTACCCTCGTTTTTAATTTAATGATGGGAAATAAAAAACACCGTTGGTACAGGTATCTGATCGAATACCCGGTTATCTTATATGTTTCCTTCTGGCATCTTTATTTTTATTTTGTGCTGATGACCGGTAATAGCAATTACGCATCTTATTTATTGAATGTGGGATGGCAATTCCGCTTATACATCGTAGTAAACCTGATAGGATGTTCTTTTATTTACCTGTTTGTTACCTCATTGAATTTATATCGCTTATTACAGGAAAAAGCTGCACAAACTGCAAGGTTGCAAAAGGAATACGCCCAACTGTTTTTGCAGGCGTTGAAAAGCCAGGTTAATCCGCATTTTTTATTTAATAGTTTAAGCGTGCTTTCTTCTTTGGTGCATGTAAGCGCGGAAACCTCTGAGCGTTTTATAATTCAGCTTTCCAAAGCTTACAGGTATATACTGGACCAAAAGGAAACGGCCCTTGTAACCCTGAAGGAGGAGCTTGATTTTTTGGATGCTTATTTCTTTCTCATGCAGATAAGGTTTGAGAAAAAAATACAGTTGCACAAGCATATAAATGACAATACGGAAGTTTTAAAACTTCCACCGCTTACTTTGCAAATGCTGGTGGAAAATGCATTGAAACATAATAAAATGTCCAATGCCGAACCTCTGCAAATCAGCGTTACCCAAAAAGATAATTTACTGGTAGTTGAGAACAATATCAATTTAAGAGAGCAGTACGAAAAATCTACGGGAATAGGGTTGCAAAATATTATTAAACGCTACGAACTGATCACGGATAAAAAGCCGGATATTCAACAAAATAATCAATCATTTACCGTTACCATACCATTATTAAATTAGAGAAATTATGCGGGTAGTTATTATAGAAGATGAGCAGCTTACGGCTCAGCGGTTAGAAAATATGTTGCATAAATATGATGCCACTATGCAGATTGATGCGGTATTGCCTTCCGTATCTGAATCTGTTGACTGGTTCAAATCCAATCCCGATCCGGATCTGGTCTTTATGGACATTCACCTGGAAGACGGGCAGTGCTTTAGCATATTTGAAACCATCAATTTAACCACACCTGTTGTATTTACCACCGCTTATGATGAGTATATGATCAAAGCTTTTAAGGTAAACAGTGTGGATTATCTGATGAAACCACTCAATTATGAAGAACTTGCACAGGCGATAGAAAAGTATAAAAGTTTATACCAGCAAAACAAAAAAGAGAATTCCGGTTTTGAAGAACTGCTGCAATCATTGCATAAAAAAGAGCCGGAATACAAACAACGGTTTCTTGTATCAATCGGTTCACGATTAAAAACCATTGAGGCCGAAGATATCCGCTATTTTTATAGCGCCGATAAAATAACTTTTTTGGTTACCAAAGACAATCAACGTTTTCCTGTTGACTATAGTCTGGATAAACTTTCATTTGTTTTAGATCCCAAAATGTATTACCGGGTCAACAGGCAGATGATGGTGAAATTGGGTGCTATTATTAATATGCATGTCTATTCAAAAGGAAAAATAAAACTGGAGCTGGCCCCGGCTATGAAGGATGAGGTTTTTGTAAGTATGGATAAAGTAGTTGAGTTTAAGGACTGGCTGGGAAAATAAAATTGGAGACGAAGGCAAATAATCGTTGTTTATGAGGCAGTCTACAATTGCTACATATTTAATGAAAAAATTTTTCATATGAATATATTTAAAATAAATCCTTGGTTGTTATTATTCTTATTTACTCTTCCATGTTTATTTTTTTCTGAGCAACCAGCTGTGCCTTCTGCTCTATATTTTCTTTTTTTTCTTGCATACACCTCATTTTTATTAAAAAGGGATAATGAAGAAACAGGGTATGTGAGATTAAGAAATAAGATAGAATGTGTTCTGTTGCTTATTTTGTATGCTATTGGTACTATTTGGATTTATATTGGCAAAAATGTTACGCTTAGTGCTGGTTTTAAATCTATTTTTTCAATAGCTTACTTCGTGATTTTTATTGATCTCGCTATTTGCTTATCAAATTTATTTCTCAAAAGAAGCGGGCAGCCCATTCCAACCGGAAAAATAATTATTATATTTTTTTGCTTACTGGTTCCCCCAATAGGAATTTACTATCTAAGAATACTTTACTCAAAATTATTATCATAAATAAAATAAATAATTAAACCATGTTTTTAGGTCATTATGCAGTTGCTTTTGCTGCTAAAAAAGTAAACCCGAAACCTTCATTGGGAACGCTGTTTCTTGCCGCGCAATGGCTTGATCTTTTATGGCCATTATTGCTACTGATGGGTTATGAATCCGTAACAATTGAGCCGGGAAACACAGATTTTACACCACTTAATTTTGTACATTATCCTGTTTCACACAGTTTATTGTTTGCTTTATGCTGGTCCGTTTTATTCGGTCTTGTTTATTATATTTTTAAGAAAAACGGAAAAGCTGCTTTGCTTATAGGCGCACTTGTATTGAGCCATTGGGTGCTCGACTGGATTACGCACCGGCCCGATTTGCCACTATCGCCCTTCTCCGATATTTACAACTGGTCTTGGGCTTTGGAATCATAAATTGGCAACCATTTTTGTAGAATTAATTTTGTTCATTGGCGGAGTATTTTTATATTTTAGATCAACCAAAGCAAGGAATAAAACAGGCAGGATTTCAGTATGGATATTGATTGTATTTTTAGTCGCGATCTATTTTATGAATATATTTGGCCCGCTTCCAACATCGGTGGATTCGATTGCTAAAGGCGCATTATCCCAATGGATTTTAATTGGCTGGGGGTATTGGATTGATTATAACAGAACTGCTGTGGTGCGGCCTCAACTTGTTTCAAAAGTTTAATGGCAATGAGATAGTAGTCTTTTTTATAGGATCATTTTTTAGTTTAATCAGGCTGTTTTGAAATGAAGACTGAAGCTGCACAATGATATGGAGATGAACGTAATGCGACGCAAGGAACGATGCCATAAAAAACTAATGCCGGTATCATAAAAAAAATTGCATTGATGAACCTGGTAGAAAAACTCTGATTTCTTACTGAAACGGATGGTTGTTTTTTTAATAATAACTTTAAAAAACTATCTTAGATTTTCTATCTTATATTCACTAATTGAAGAACATCAAACTGATTGCCGTTTATGAAAAATTACCTGCTTTTATTAGTGCTTGTTGTCAATTCCATTTTAGGTTTTCAATCTGTTGCTCAAAACAAACTGGATAGTCTTTTACCGGTAAGAGGATTTTGTATTGCCGCGCCATCGCCGGCCAATGTAACAAAGTTTGTGAAATTTATTAATGAAGAACTTGCTCCGCGAAAAGTAAATACGCTCATCTTAAGAGTGGATTATAATTATGAATTTGAAACGCATCCTGAATTGAGGGATGCCAATCCGCTTTCCAAAGCAGATGTGAAAAAACTGGTGGAAGCCTGTAAAAAAAATAATATCCGGCTCATTCCGCAAATCAATTTATTGGGGCATCAATCCTGGGCTTCCAGTACCGGTAAATTGTTAAGCGTGTATCCGCAGTTTGATGAAACGCCGCATGTAAAAATGCCTGAAAAATATGTATGGCCCAATGCGGATGGATTGTATTGTAAAAGCTATTGTCCGCTGCATCCCGATGTACATGGAATTGTTTTTAAACTGATGGATGAAATCTGTGATGCTTTTGAAACCGATGCTTTTCATGCCGGTATGGATGAAGTGTTTTATATCGGCGACGACAAATGTCCGAGATGTGGCGGCAGAGATAAAGCAGAATTATTTGCAAATGAAGTGCGTAAGATCAGTGATCACCTGAGGTTAAAGAACCGCCGGTTATGGATTTGGGGCGATCGGTTGCTGGATGGAAAAACAACCGGCCTGGGCATGTGGGAAGCAAGTTATAACAATACGCATCGCGCCATTGATATGATTCCAAAAGATGTAATGATCTGCGACTGGCATTATGAAAGACCGGATAAAACAGCCATATATTTTGCAATGAAGGGACTTGAATGTAATAACCTGTCCCTGGAGAAATCCTTCAATAGCGGTAATGCAAACAGATGATATGCTGAATTTCAGAAAACAAACCACCCCGGAAATGAAAGCCAATCTTAAAGGAATGATGCAAACCGTATGGTCGGATGCCGGTTCCTTTATGGACGGATTTTATAGCAATAAAAAAGACGACAAAGGCGGCGATAATACACCCTGGCAAACTTTTAAAACCATGTATGAAAAAATTGGAAAACTGTAAGCTATCGTTTAATTGTTACGCGGGTTCCTATGGGTAAATAATTAAACAGTTCCTGTATGTCCTTATTTTTGAGACTGATGCATCCTTCGGTCCAGTTATCATAGCGATCCACCGCATAATCCTCATGAGGCCAGGTACCATGAATGCCAATACCACCGCCAATCTTTGCATTGGCAGGAATAATTCCCCTGGCTTTGCGAAGATTGAATTTTTCATAATCTTCCTGTGTAGGATAGTCGAGCAGCATAAAGCGGTTCCATTTGCTGTGCACGCGTTTGCTCACGATTGTAAATGTTCCTTCAGGTGTTTTGCGGTCGCCTTCATACAATTTATCTCCAAGATCATTGTTCCCAAAAACAACGGGATATTTAACCAGCCAGCCTTTGGCATCGTACACGATTAATTCATACGAACTTTTATCAATTACAACATAATAAGAAGCATTTGAATCCGGATGATTAAAAGAAGTGTTAAGGAAAAACAATGTCACTACTAATCCGGCCATCAAACAGTTTTTCATAAAATCCGTTTGGGAATAGAACGTAAAAATTTCATTCGCATTATTTGAAGCGGCGGAAATTTTTTATCGCATAAAAAATTTCCAAAAAACATTTGATAATCAATCCCGATAAATTTAGAACAAAAAAAATGAGGAATTATAAAAGTTTTAATATTTTATAATTCCTCATTTTACTGTTTAAAATATTTTTACCAATTACTGAAACGTATGCCTACTGCAAAAGGATATTGTTTTAATCCGTCTTCATGCAGGGGGTTGATGCTATAAGAACCATACAGGCGAACCGGCCCTAATCCTGCTTCAGCAATATATGCGAGCCGCCATTTTTCAAGATTAAAGTCGCCGTTTAATTTTTGTTTTCCTCTTTCAGAGCTTATTTGTTTGTTACGGCTTCCAATACGGTAGCCGGCGCTAACTCCAGTGCTGAAACTAAAACCATTGCGTTTTGAAGGAGTGGTATTTACATTTATCATAAATGGAACGGTTAAATAACCCACATATAATTTGTCTTTGGAAAAATCAACTGAATCCCTAAAAATGTATGCTGGCGATTTATGATAACTGATATTGTTTTCGTAGCGGAAATTATACATTTCCAAACCCAGTCCATATTTAAGGTTCAAAACATTTTTAGTGACATTCAACTTTTGCATGAAAAGCCAGATATTTACGTTGGATGATTTCACCGTTTTTAATTTAAAATCATCCTTTGTAAAAGGCTCTTGACCCGGAAGTGTTTTTAAGTAGCTGTTGGTTTCCCCGGATCCATAATTGGTTTCATCCCTCCAGTTTGCAAAGCCCAGGTCGAAGATAAACCAGTTGGTATTTACATTAGAGCGGTTCTTTTTATTGGAGCCAATACGGATATTGAAAGAATGATTTTCTTCACTGGTAGCGCCGTGTTTATTCTTTTTTACTATCACAAAATTGCCCACACGAATGGTATCGGGTTCGTTATTCTGCGTGCTGTCTGTTTGAGCATATCCGGCTGAAGCAAGCAACATTGCCGCCAGCACAATTACTGTTCTGTTCATAAATTATGGTTTGAAAATTATTTCAGTTTATTGGTGTCAAAGCGAAGGTTTGCTACTTCAAGCTGGCCATCATCTGCGCCTGTTTCCCTTGCTTTGGCGCCTAACAGGCGGGAAGTTTTCTTAAGAAAACCTTTTACTTTTTCCTTGTTTAATTGCAGGGATCCTACATAAAGGGTTTTATCATCATCCTCGTTTGTATTAAGTTCTTTGTAAACTGCAGGTTGGGTTATCGTATTTTTATTGGTAGCTGCTGCATAGCTGGCTTCCGTTGTTTTTGTTTTTTCGGATGTTATTTCTTCAAGTGGTATTAATTTTTTGGGTATAGCCGTCAACTTATCTTCATTATTAATTTCCCGCACTAAAGCCGGAGCTTTTATTTCTGCTTCTTTAATTTTATTGATTTGTTTTTCTGCCGGCATTATAATTTTTGCCAGTTCCGCTTTTGTTGTAACCGGTTTTTTAACGGTTGCAATCGCATTTTTATGTGATTCGGACGATTTGTTTTCGTTGTGTTTTACAATAGTTTTTTGTTCCGCTTGCGGCGCTTTTTCAGCAATGACAGGATTTTCAATTGCCGCATCAGGAGCTTCATTTTTTGGCGCTTTATTTATTTCAACAGGCGTTTGTAAGGCCAGTTGACTTTGTTTTTCAGCGGGGACCAGCCACCACAGTAGAGCTATTAATCCTGTAAGTGTGGCGGCAATGGCAATTTTTTTCCAGATCATTGGCCGCACAGGCGTATCAGTTTCTGCTTTTTTATATAAAAGTTCTTTGTTGGGGCAGCTGATATTTTCGGGTTGAAGTTTTGTTTGACGCAATACATCAAAAGCCGCCTTCATCTGAGGATTTTGCGCAAGAAAATCTTCGACTTCTTTTTTATCCCTTTCATTCAATTCCGCATCTATATACAAAAGGAAATATTCTTCATAATTATCCGGTGTAATGGCGCGTTGAACATTTTTAAATAATCTTTCTTTATGGTTGAATCTGATATGTGGTTCTGAAAATAATTTTGTTTGTTGCAGCATAAGAAGTTCTTCTGCAAGATCGGCCTGCTGTGCTATAAAGTCTTTTACTTCCTGCTGTTCCTGCGGACTTAATTCATCATCCACATAAAGCAGAAAATATTCTTCATAATTATATCTGTTAATAGCCATTTTTAAAATTTGTCAGTAATCATTTAAATCACGTTTTCAGGACTTACAAGATAATTTCTCAATGTCAGCCTTGCACGGTGCAGATACACTTTTACCTGGCTTGCATTTAGGTTCATGATCTGCCCGATTTCTTCATAGCTGTATCCTTCATAATCTTTCAGCATTACCAGGCTTCGTTGTGTTTCATTCAACCTGTTAAGCGCTTCCTGTAAAATTTTTTTTGCCTGGAACCCCGGTTGATGCTGTACCTGATTTTCAGAATGTAAGTCCGGCTTATTCTGAACCCGTTTATTTTTCCTGATCGTATCAATCATCTGATTGTAAGCAACGGTAAATAAATAGGATTTACTTTTTTCATTATCAACCATTTCCCTGTTACGCCATAATTTTTCAAATGCGGTTTGTACAATATCTCGAGCATCTTCTTCGTGCCGTAAATTTTTTACAATAAAACGAAACACGCCATCTGCATGCAGGTTTACACATTCATTATATTCTCTTTCGGTCATAAAACAGCTCGTAAATAAATCAGATTGTTTCGTTTTCTGATTATTGTACGCTTTTTAGAATTAAATGTTACAGCAAAGTTGAATATTTTTTGGTTCCCCTGTTGGGAAATATGAATTGCTGATGTAAATCTCCCTTTAGGGCGGGGGCTTCCACACAACTAAAAACATGTCTAAAATCTCAGCACTCTTAACAAGCTCCCTTTAGGGCGGGGGCTTCAGAGCTTCATACGGCATAATTGTTGGTTAATGTTTCGAAAATTACAAAGGACGGTTGTTTTTTAATGCAATAGCCTGCTTACTTTGTACTTTCACGGATAAAATCAATTTCACAGTATGCAAACAGGAGAGGATATTCGTCTGCTTAATGAAAAGATTCAGCATCATGCGGTTTTTGTGGACAAACTGCGTACGGAGCTTAAGAAAGTGCTTATTGGTCAGCACCTGATGGTAGACCGTTTACTGATCGGGTTGCTCAGCAATGGACATGTGTTATTGGAAGGGGTGCCCGGGCTGGCCAAGACATTGACCATTAAATCCCTTGCGCAAGCCATTCATGCGAAGTTTAGCCGGATTCAGTTTACACCAGATCTCCTGCCTGCAGATGTGGTGGGTACCATGATCTATAATCAGTCGCGGAATGAGTTTATGGTTAGAAAAGGACCTATTTTTTCCAACTTTATTTTAGCCGATGAAATTAACCGTGCTCCCGCAAAAGTGCAGAGCGCCTTACTGGAAGCCATGCAGGAAAGACAGGTAACCATTGGTGAACAAACATATCCTTTGGAAGAACCGTTTCTGGTACTGGCCACGCAAAATCCGCTGGAGCAGGAAGGTACTTATCCTTTACCGGAAGCCCAGGTAGATCGTTTTATGTTTAAGGTAATTGTGGGTTATCCTGATAAAAAGGAAGAACAATTTATTATCCGCCAACAGGTGCAGGGATTGGAGTTGCCTTCAATAAATCCTGTGGTAAGTACACATGAAATATTAATGGGAAGGGAATTTACCAGGCAGGTTTATATGGATGAAAAAATTGAACGTTATATTGTAGATATTGTTTTCGCCACCCGCTATCCCGATCAGTATGGTTTGGGAAGACTGAAAAGCATGATCAGTTATGGGGGCTCACCCCGGGCAAGCATCAACCTCGCATTAGCCGCAAAAGCGCATGCTTTTATGGAAAGACGCGGATTTGTAATTCCGGATGATATTAAAGCTATTTGTAAAGATGTAATGCGGCATCGCATTGGTCTAACCTATGAAGCGGAAGCAGAGAACATTAATTCCGAACAAATGATTGAGGATATTCTAAAAACAGTGCAAGTGCCGTGACTGTAGTTGATGGTTAGTAGTTGATAGTTGATAGTTGATAGTTGTTTGTGGTGGCATAAAAATATAGGTTAAAATTATATGGCTAATTATAAAACATTGGATGTTTGGAAATTTTCCATGGAGCTTGTAAAAGAAGTATACATGCTAACAAAAAAATATCCTAAAGATGAGATGTTTGGTTTGACTTCTCAAACTAAAAGAGCTGCTGTTTCTGTACCGGCAAATATTGCTGAAGGATTAGGAAGACAATACAGGAAAGATACTTTGCAATTCCTTTTTATAGCAAGAGGTTCATTGTATGAATTGGAAACTGAGTTATTGGTGGCAGTAATGACAGAAATTATTCAACAATCAGATTTTGATCATATTCAGCCTTCAATAGAAAACTCATTAAAAACACTTAATGGCTTAATCAGATCAATTGAGCAAAGGCCTGAATTAAAATAGTTGGTGGTTGATAGTTGATGGTTGGTTGCAAACCACCAACCACAAACTATCAACCACCAACCACCAACCATCATGACAACATCAGAAATATTAAAAAAAGTCCGCGAGCTGGAGATCATCAGCAAAAGACTTACGAATCATATATTTACCGGTGAATATCATACAGCGTTTAAAGGACGTGGAATGATCTTTAAAGAAGTGCGCGAATATCAGCCCGGGGATGATGTACGCTTTATTGAATGGAATGTTTCAGCCCGGATGGGACATACTTACAGTAAACTGTTTGAAGAAGAAAGGGAATTAAGCGTATACTTACTGGTGGATGTGAGTGCAAGTAGTTTATTTGGTACATTCCGCCAGACTAAGAAAGATCTGATTACAGAAATATGCGCCGTCCTTGCCTTTTCTGCCGCAAGCAATAATGATAAAACGGGACTTATATTTTTTAGTGATAAGGTTGAAAAATTTATTCCCGCCAAAAAGGGAAGGGACCATGTGCTGTATATGGTACGGGAGTTATTGTCTTTTCAACCGCGTTCTGCCAATACGGATATCGTAAAAGCTTTGAGTTTTTTAAACAATGCAACCCGCCAAAAAAGTATTGTATTCGTGTTAAGTGATTTTGCAGATGCTGGATATAAAGATGTACTGCGTATAGCTGCAAAACGGCATGATGTTATTGGAGTGCAGGTTTATGATAAAAGGGATGAACAACTCCCCAAGATCGGATTGTTGCAGGTAAAAGATTCGGAAACAGGTAAGACTGTCTTGTTGGATACCAATGATACCATTACGCGCTTTCAATACAATCAGCAATTTTTAAAGATCATAGAAGATGCAAAGCTTTATTTTCGACGGGCAGGCGCTGATCTGATTCAATTATCTACCGGACAGGATTATGTAAAAGCTTTACAGCAATTTTTTATTAAGAGGGCATGATGAACGCGTATATTATTACACCACCAAAAAAAAAATTATCCCGTAAGCAGGAGCGGAGCATTCAATTGTTTGTTTTTTTTATTGCGATTGTATTATGGATGAATGCTTTTAACCCGATACAAGCGCAATCCGTATCCGCATCACTTGACCGGGATAAAATTTTGCTGGGTGAGCAGGTAGTTCTGCAATTAAAAATCGAAGATTTCAATACACGCACTGCTTTCCTGAATGCCTGGTTCAACCTGCCTGATTCGATTGATCATATTGAAGTGATAAAAAGAGATGTTATTGATACGCTTGTTATAAACGGACTTACAACTTATTTTCAAAAAATAACGCTCACTTCCTTTGATTCCGGTCAATGGCAGATACCACCTTTATCCGTGTATTTTCATCCATTCGCAGAAGGAAAAACTGTAACGCTTAAAACGAATGCGCTTTCATTACAGGTTTTACCCGTTGATGTAAGTAATTTGAAGACCTATCATGAAATGAAAGATATTGAGGAGGTTGTTGTTAAAAATAATCCCTGGCTTATCGTGTCACTTATTATCATTACCCTGCTGTCTTTATTTTTCCTCTGGAAGTTTCTGATAAAGAATAAAAAAGTTGTTATTCCTCCCCCAAAAGCAGTGATTAAAGGTTCGCCACTTGAATGGGCGATGGAGCAGATCCGGATTTTGGAAGAAGAAGATTTGCCCTCAAAAAATCAAACTAAACTATTTTATACGCGGCTGGATGAAATTTATCGCAGCTATTTTGAAGAACAGTTGCGGATTTCTTCCCTCCGGTTTACCAGTGATGAAATGATGGTTAAGTTAAAGATATATTTGCAACAGGAAGATTTACGCACCCGGTTTTATCAGTTGATTCGTCTTGCAGACGCGGTGAAATTTGCCAAATATTTTCCGGATAAAACACAAAATGAAGACGCGGTGAAAATCGTTAAGATCATCATTCAACATACGGATCAATTGTCACAACAGATGAAATATAATAATGCTTACTGAATGGCTTAAACATACTGAATTTGCATATGGCTGGATATTGGGATTACTCCTCCTTATTCCCATAATGGTATATGAATACATCCGCCGTTTTAAGCGGATGGAAGCTTCTATGGACATTTCTACCACAAATTTTTTAACGGGTATTAAAAGCATCAGAACGATGCTGCATCATCTGCCATTTATTTTACGCTGTATCGCTTTAGTATGCCTGATCGTAGCGCTTGCAAGGCCACAGATAAAGTTTAATGAAGAGCATACTACCGGTGAAGGAATTGATATTGTGTTGTGCTTTGATATCAGTGGAAGTATGACTGCGAAAGACTTTCAGCCCAACCGGCTCGAAGCTTCAAAAGAAGTAGCCACTGAATTTGTCCGCCAGCGACAGGGCGACCGCATTGGGATTGTGATATTCAGTAACCTGAGTTTTACACTCTGTCCTGTTACTACTGATCTCAATAGTGTACTGGCGCAGATCAGCAATATTCAAAGCGGTTATTTGCAGGAGGAAGGAACTGCTATAGGCTCGGGAATTGCAACGAGTGTGGACCGGCTTCGCCACAGTAAATCTAAAACAAAGATTATTATACTGCTCACAGATGGCGTTGATTTTGGCGGCGCTATATCGCCTGATATTGCCAGGGATATGGCAAAATTGTATGGCATTAAAATTTATACTATTGGCATAGGAAGTGATACGGAAATGAATGAAGTGGTGAACTCTCCTTTTGGACCGATGACAGAACGAAAAAAACTGGAATTTAATGAAGGGTTATTGAAGGACCTGGCTCAATCAACCAATGGGCAATATTTTCATGCAACCGATAACGATGCGTTACAAAAAATTTATACCAGCATCAATCAGCTCGAAAAATCAAAAATAGAAATTACTACCTATCATCGCTTTACGGAAGAATATCTTCCCTGGCTTATAACGGGTTTATTATTGATTTTATTGGAAATGGTATTGCGGCTAACTGTGTTTAGAAAATTTCCTTAGTAAAACTTGAAAGCGAAAGTTTAATCAATTATTCTTCTTTTTTTCAATAAGATATTCCAGCAATAAAACCTTATTGTATGCCGGGCAATAAAAATAATAATTGATATAACTCCAGTGCAGGAATATTTGTTTCAATAATACCGGATATGAAAAAGCAGCGCGGGCCTGGAAAAAAACAAATCGGTTTTGATTGCTGTTTTCAAAATCATTAAGGTTGTGTATTGGTAGAGCAGGTGCATCAGCGCCTAACCGTAATAATGAAGTACTGAGAATAATTTTATCCATGATGTTGGAACTCTTTGTCAATGCTTCATGGATATCGGTAATAAGCTGTGGTTTATACAGCTCCAGTTCGGGGATGGAAAATTTTCCCATCAGCCGTGCAACATGATACAATAAAATGGAGGAATGCACATAATAGGGCGAAAGAAAAACCGGCGTTTTTTTATACTCCCTGTTCTTTATCATTTGCTGTAAAAGATAAATGGTGGCGCTGTCCTGCTTTACCATCGGGAGCTTTTTGTCGAGCATGAAATATAGAATATTGCAATGGACAGCGAAATCGAAATCAGGGGTCATGCGCAGTCCCAGATAAGTGGAATAGGCCGGAATGTTTCTATACTTTTTATAGGTAGAAATGATCTTCCTTTTCTTCTTTTCAAGGTTGCTGGCAAGTATCATTCTGTTTTTCAGTACTTTACAGATGCTATCATTGTTATCCATCGTCATCAAAATCATCACGCTATCATCTGCATCTTCGCCTTGTCCAAAAACACCTTTCAGATATTTAAAATAATAAGAATTCGGCATGATGACACCATAAGTTGGCCAGAATCCGTAATAAGGTTCGCCATTTTTATTTTGATAATAGGGATAAGTTTTTATTGAATTGTTTATCAGGTTTGCTGCAATGGCTTTGTTTTCTCCTGTTAAGCCAGGAAGCATGTTTTTTAATGCAAATGTTGCCACTGCTGTAAAAAAAATATTGTTATCCGGCTGATAATTATGCGGCGATCCGGCAGTTTCTCGAAAGGACGGATACATGCCGGCATAGAATTCCCCATCAGTCTTTACCTGATCTTCGGCGATGCTTTTTATCAACCCTTTAATGAGGGCGGAATCATTTTGTTGTGCGATTACCGGTTGCCGGGAAAACGACACAATCATTAAAGCAATGCAAAGAATTCGTGATATTTTAAAAATTGTGAAAAAAAACAAATTCATGTTGCAGATTTTATTTCAATCCTGGTAAAGTACATATATAATAAAACCAACGCAGTACGTTGGCGGGTTTTTCCATATCGCAGATCATATCTTTTCTTGAACGGTTCCACCATTCAATTTTGTTTCCTGTTTTTTTCTGAAGGCGCTCAAACTGTTCCAAAGCTACCATGCTTCTCGCATTGATCGTATTCATGATTATGGAGAATTCTTTTTTATCTTTTGCACTGTAAGGCAATGCATAAATAGCCTTGTTCATACTTCGGATCCTTTCTTTAAAATCTATGCTGAATAAACTAAAATCATCGCAGGTATTTACCAGTGTATAAATGTTGTCTTTTACATCTTTATACAGGTCAAAAATATCATTGCCCAATTGAAATAAACTCCCGATCAGGTACAATACTTCCTTCATTTGCGCATCCGCAATGGTATCCAATGCCTGGTGATAAATGATGACGGAATAAGCGCCTTTTGAGTAGGTAATGGCTTCCAGTGTTTCTTTGGAAATGGATGGATGGGTTTGTTGAATGGTTTCTACCTGTATTTCCAAAACGTTTTTTGAAGCTTGTAAATATTCCTGCTGATCCGGAACATGCTTCAACAGGTAAGATTGTATTTCTTTGGCTACATGAGCGGAGAAACTATTCGCAATAAAAACATCCGGATTATAGGTAATCGTCCGGATGTTTTCGATGTTTAATTTGTCAATGTCAAACAGGTCATCGCCTACCGGCGTAAGGATCCCAAATAACGTAGCTCTTTTTCTTTCGGCTTCATTCAGGTTTTTTCCCTGTAGCCTTTTATAGCTGCTGCATAAAAATGAAGTGATAAAAAGGCCATAATATTTCAGGATTTTTTCCGTCTGTGCCGCGGAAAAATTTCCATTGTATTTGTCTTCCAGTTCTTTGAGATAGGGAATTAAAAATTCTTTATTGTATTGTTTTTGAATTTTTATTTCCCGGTACACGTGAATAATAGCCCTGATGTATGATCGCATGGATATTCGCTTACTAAATTTCAAACGTACTGAAAATATTTCAAGTCATTAGCGTTGATATTTTTTCTCAGCGTTTAACCGTGTTTTTTGCAGGAAATTCTTTCTATAAAAATCTTTTTAAATAATCCATCATTTCCGGTGTGTCGTAATTTGCCATCCCTTCATGCCTTTGTACCATATTCCCTTTTGCGTCAAGAATGACGGTGGTGGGAATACTGCCTCTCAAAAATTGGGTGGGAATTTCTTCAACGGCAATGTAGAGTGGCATATCATATTTGTTTTTATTTAAAAACTGTTTCGATTTTTTGATGTCCCCATCCGCATCAACCATGATAAAAACAAAACGATCATCATTTTTTAATTTATTATACAAGCCTTGTATGGAAGGCATTTCAGCCCTGCATGGCGGACACCAGGTAGCCCAGAAATTGATAAATACTACCTTGCCTTTTAAATCAGTAGTATTAAGAAGGGAACCATCGTCTTTTTTCAACAAAAGATTCGCTGTTGAAGATTGTGAAATGATGTTTTCATTTTTAGTGTCCATTTTAAAAAGGCCTGTATGGATCAGTTTATCCAATACCCATGCTTTTGCATCCGGATTAAATGCGAACAACAATATGAACAATATTAAAATAATGGTACCGCCATTTTTTCGGAATAATTGAGTTGTTTTTTTCATCATCTTTTATTTTGAGCCTCCCTTAACGGGGAACTATAAAACATATTTTAGTTTGCTTTAGCCTGATTAATCAGAGCTAAAAAATGAACAGATTTTCAGATACAATATTTTTATCAGGGAATGATCGTTCCTTCTTTAATTTCTTCACTACCCTTTAATACGATCTTATCTTCAGCCTGAATATCGCCAAAAATTTCCGTTTTACCATCTTTAATAATGCCGGTAGAAACCGGGATGCGTTTTACCTTTTTATCTTCAACGCGCAACACAAAGATACCGGACTGTGATTGTACAACGCTGGAAGACGGAACCCATAAAGAGGAATCAGGTCTTATTAAAGTAATGTCCACTTTGGCATATTGCCCGCCGCGTAGCGCTTCATTTGAATTGTCCACATCAAACTCGGCCATCACAGATCTTAATGACTGATCCAGCAGCCCGCTACTTCTTGAAAGGTCGGCGGTGAAAATCTTTCCCGGCCGGTCAATGACTGAAAAAGAAGCTTTTGTGCCCGCAGGCAAACTATGGATTTGTTTTTCGGGAATCGCTATGGTGAGCCGTAATTTATGCTGCTGGCCTAATTCAAATAAAGGTTCTTTTGCGGCTCCATTATCACCTGCCAAAGCGCCTGCAGATACATTTCTTGCGGTAACAATGCCATCAAAAGGAGCAATGATTTTCAAATATTGAATAGCTTGTCCGGCTTCCGTTACCTCCGCCTGAGCGTTTTGATAAGCGGCACTGTCTCCAAGCATTTTAGCATAAGCCCTGTCTAATTCGATGGGCGCAACCGCGCCATTTTTTTGAGCTGCAGATATTAATCTTGTATAGGATTGTTTACTATATTGGTATTTCTCAAAAGCATCTTTTTCCAAAGCCTTTTTCCCCAGGTATTGCTGTGTTATTTCAGGTGCATCCAATGTAGCAAGGATTTGACCTTTGCTTACTTTGCTACCTCTGTCTGCATATATGTTCTTTATAAAACCTTTTATTTTTGGATAAATTTTTACCTGTTCATAAGGTTTTAATTCTCCGGGTAAGCGAGATGGTATATTCCGGTCTGTCTTTTAGAACCTGGCTCAGCTCTATTGATTTAACCGTTTGAACGGGTTCAGCAGTTTTTTGTTCGTTTTTATCCGAACATGCATTTAACAGAAATGCAACCAGGAAAAGCAATAAATAATTTTTCATACCATGTTGTTTATTGAAGTTCTGTATGTTTAGGAATGAAGTTTTTGTTCATGTGAAAACCGGCTATTCAGGATCATCCGGATCAAGAGATACGCCCTTAAATCCGGCATTTTTTCTTACCAGTATAAATAAATTGGGCAATACCAGTAATGTTGTAAAAGTGGATAATATCAATCCTCCTATTACAGCCTGTCCAAGTGGCGCTACCTGAGAGCCACCTTCACCGAGTCCTGATGCAATTGGTAGCATTCCCGCAATCATTGCAAGTGTGGTCATGATAATCGGCCTCAGGCGTGATGAAACAGCAAGAATAGAGGCTGTAGTTGCATTCAACTTATTTTCAAACCTGTTTTTTTCAGCCAGGTCAATCATTAAAACCGCATTGGCTACGGAAACACCAACGGACATTATTATGCCCATATAAGATTGAAGGTTTAATGTGCTGCCACATAAAAGCAACATGAGCAAGCTGCCTCCGGCAACTGCAGGTACTACGGCGAGTATCATACCTGAAACAGCAAAGGATTGATAGTATGCGGCCAGCATTAAAAAGATGACAACGATGGCTACTAGAAGCCCGGTTTGTAAACCTGATAAGGTGTCGGACAACAATTGCAATTGCCCCGGAACAGATACAATGGTTCCTCTTGGTTTTTCACCTGCTTTCTTTATTGCTGTTTGCACAGCTTTTGCATGCCGATCCCAAATCTGTACCATGCAAATTAGCCGCTACTGTCACAAACCGGTTGGCGCCCTGCCTGTTCATCTGGGCTGGTTCATGGCTAAAGGAAAGCGCGGCTACATCTTCCAAAACAGGTCTGGTATGGCCGGATTTTAAAGGCAATGATTTCAGGTTGTCCAGCGATTGAATGTCGGCTTCCGGTACCTGAAGCTGTACCTGGAAAATAAGTCCTGAAACCGGATCAAGCCATTGGTTTTTATTGGTAAAGCGGGTAGAGGATGTTGCCATAGTAAGGGCTCTTGTAACATCCTGCATGGTAAGTCCGAATTGTGCGGCGCGAACCCGGTCCACTTCAATTTTTAAAGAAGGATAATGAAGCGGTTCTTCAATTCTTATATCCCTCAGAAAGGGAAATGCCTGCAATTCTTTTTGAATTTTTTTTGCGTAATTTTCTGCCTGTGGCAAACGAGGTGCAGCAACGCGTATTTGTACAGGAGTATTGGCTCCCTGGCTCATTATTTTTTCTACCAGTTCAATGGGTTCAAAAGAAATTGAAAGATCAGGTAATTGTTCTTTCATTGTGTTCCTGATATTTTCTTTTAACTGATCTACCGGATAAGGATATTTGTTTTTATTTACCGATAGCTGCAATACCGCTTCATGCGAACCACTGGTAAAAAGAAATATCGGATTGATGGCGGTACCCGAAGGTTGGGTGCCTACATAAGCAGAGCTGATATTCAAACCATTTTCACCTGTTTCTTTGGTGATGATATCCAAAACCTGGTGCAGGTATTGTTCTGTTTTTTCAATACGTGATCCTTCAGGGGCCACAATGCGCAATTGTATATCGCCACCGCCACTGGCAGGCATGATATCCGTACCGATCAATTTGAAACCAATTGCAATCATTAAAACTGCTCCAATTATATAAATACCTAAAACCCAACGTGTCCTTTTTTGTAAATGACGGCTTAGGATGAGAAAACGTCTTTTGAATCTTACAAATGCGGATGCTTTGGATTTGCCTTTTACAACCGGCATTGCATGATGTTTATTTTTCATGATCCAGTTAGCCAATACGGGAACAAAAGTTTGGGAAGAAATAAACGAAGCGATCATGGCAAATCCCACTGCCATGGATAATGGTAAAAACATGTCCCGGGGGATTCCCGTCATCATAAAAGATGGTATTAATACTGCTAAAATGCAAAGCAGGATCAAAAGTTTAGGAATGGAAATCTCCCTTACGGCATCGAGTATGGCCCTTGCTTTTGGCTTTCCTTTTTCAAAATGCTGGTGTATGTTTTCGATGGTTACGGTTGATTCATCTACCAGCACGCCAATAGCAAGTGCGAGGCCGCTTAAAGTCATAATATTGATGGTTTGTCCAAAGGCATACAAAAGCATTACCGCAATTAAAATAGAGATTGGTATGGTAAGTATTACGATAAGTGATCCGCGCTTATCCCGCAGGAAAAGCAGTACCATCAGTCCGGTTAAAATGGCGCCAAGCAATCCTTCTGTCACAAGATTGTGTATGGCGCTTTTTATATAATCGGATTGATCAAAAACATAATTTATTTCCACATCTTCCGGCAGAGTTTCTTTTAGCATGGGCAGCGATGCTTTGAGGCTTTTTACAACCGCTAGTGTGGAAGCGTCCGCTTTTTTTATGACGGGTAAATACACCGTTCGTTTGCCATTAACAAGAGCATGGCCTACGGTTATATCTGAGGCATCCTCCACAGTTGCAATGTCTCTGATAAAAACCGCCGGACCTGTACCGGTTTGCACGGGGATATTTAGAAATTCCTCTGTATCTCTAACCATAGAGTTTACAGGGCTCATCAGGTTTTCATCACCAATACGGATATTCCCCGCAGGAGAAGGCAAATTATTCCTTGCTATGGCAGCCATAATATCTTCTGCTGAAAATCCGTAAGACTGCATCAGGTCCGGGTTAGCGCGTATGACGATAGAACGGACATTTCCCCCAAAAGGCGCCGGCGCGGTTATGCCCGGAATGGTTACAAACATTGGTCGGATTTTTGTTTGCACGAGGTTTTGTATTTCACTGATCGAGCGGGTGGCACTATTAAAAACCAACTGGCCGATGGGTAAAGCGCTTCCATCAAAACGAACCACCTGGGGCGGTACGGCGCCGGGTGGCAAAAATCCCATTGCCCTTGAAACCTGTGTTGCAGTTTCAGCGGCACTTTGAGCCATATCAGTACCGGGAAAAAAACTCAGTTTCATGAGGGTAAAACCCTGGATACTTTTAAATTCAATATTTTGAATTCCACTAACAAAAATGAGTACTTTTTGAAATTCATTGGCCATAAATCCATCCATATAGGAAGGCGTTAAACCTCCATAAGGCATAGCGATGTAAATGGCTGGTGATTCTATTTTTGGAAAAATATCAACATTGATTTTTTTAATGACAGTAAAGGAAAAATACCCTATTGCAATCACTGCTACCATGATGGCGATGGGACGACGGAGCGCAAAGCGGATCATATTCATAAGTGGGAAAGTGAAAAGTGAAAGATGAAAGGTGAAATCTTAATTTGAAAATTGTTGTTGTAAAATCCTGAAATCACCAACCGCGATACTTTGCTGGATCAGCTCATTCCAATATTGACTGGTAGCCATAATAACAGATCTTTCGGAAGCCTGTATTTCCTTTTGTAATTGTAAGATCTCCACCATATTAGTCAAACCACTCTTATACCTTTCCAGGTAAAGATCATAGGCTTCCAGAACGGCTGCATAGGATTGCTTTTCTTCATTTAGTTTCAACTGTTGATGGTATAAGCTTGTAATTGCCGACTGATAACCAGCCTGTAATTGTAATTTTGCTGTTTGCAAATCTGCTTCTGCCGACGCAACCTTACTTGCTATCTTTTGTTGCCTGGATTTATTGTTGTATAAAGATGAAAGATTCCAGGTAAGGCCTATGCCAGCAAGGTAGCTGCCAACATTGTTTTGCCAGGGTGCATTTATCTTGATTTTGTTTACCAATCCTTCACCGCTGATTCCCGATCCGCGTAGTACCCACACCGGCAAGTAAGCTAATAGATGGAAGTGGTTCACGTTTGGCCACTTCAAGCATAGATTTATTGTAGTTTGTTTCCTGTTGTAAATATTGAAGATAAGGGTGGGTAAAAATGCTATCGGTATGAACAGGATTTCCGACTGATCCATGCGATAATTAGCTTCTTCCAAAATAATTTTTGATGTATCCAATCCCATCAATGAAGCGAGTTCAATAACTGCAGTTTTTAACCGGGCTTCCTGGTCATTCATTTCTCCTTTGGCATGCAGGTAAGCCGATTTGGATAATAAGGAATCAGCGCCCGGATGCAAGCCTGCATCCGCCTGGTTTTTGGACAGTAAAAAAAGTTCTTTCAACCGTTCAATATCTTTCTTTTTTAATGATAGATAAGCCTGATAAAACAGGATATCAAAATACTGTTCAGTGCTTTTCGCCTGCAGTATTACTTTCTCATAATCATAAGATGCATTCGCCTGTAAAAGCTGATGATCTGCTGCAGCAATTTGATTTTTTATTTTGCCAAATTGAATAAATTTCCAATCAAACACTGCCGAACCATAAACATTAAATACAGAAGACGGTTGTTGAGCAGAAGTCTTATTATTTCCATTTACGTTAAAACTTCCGGGCTGCGGAAAAAATGCTCCTGAAATACCCTGGTAACTGCCATAACTCTTTTGCGCCTGTACCTGCACATCAGGGAATTGAGTTCTCTTAACCAATTCTTTCTGATGATATTTTTCTTCCACTAAAGATTTTTTTGAAGAAAGTGATGGATAATTGTTCCATACTTTCTGCCATACTTGTTCCAGTGATAATTGTGTTGGCTGCGCCCGAAGGGAATAAGTTTGCATCAGGCATAATATACCTGCGACAAATAATAATTGCTTCTTCATTCGATAGAATTAAATGAATAGATTGCGGCTTAGACGTTATGTACGTTTAGCTGAAAAAATTGAGGTTAGAATGAGATAATTCCGCTAAAAGATTCGCGGATCAGGAGAGATGGTATTAAATAAGCAGCTTTCTATGGGCAAGAAATAAAGGTAATTGCTGCGCAGCAAAACCGGGTTCAGTAACTGATAATGCAGTCACATCATCTTTAATGAAACTCAGATAATATGGGATTGAACTACCGGTGATGATTAAAAAATCATCCTGTATTTGATGGTTTTGATTATTAAAAGATCCGGAAACAATAACATCCTCCCGGGATTTATTAATTGTACATGGCATTGATGCGTAATGTACATTGGAAGTGTTTTTTTCTTTTAATTTTCCTCCGGAATTTTGAGTTGCGGGGATGTCTGATAATCCCTGGATTAATTTTTTAACCGGGCAAGAACTTGTTACTAAAAAAGCAAAGATCAAAAAAAGAGGCAGAACTTTTCCGTTAGAGAAAAATTTACCCAAATAACCAATTATATTTTTTGATCTTTTTTTCACTGGGCGCAAAACTAAATATCATTTGATCCATAGCTTCATTTTTGAAAGTATTGTTTTGTTAATACCTTCTATTCTATTTAAAAACAACCAATTTATCTGAATTTTTTTCAAAAAAGCTTCAGATAAATTGGTTATAAAATCGCAGCGGCATTCATAGTCAATTTAGTCATTGGGGTATTGTTCAGGTTATAATAGCTTTTAAATAATTAATACTAAGGCCTATGAATAACTTAAGTGCTCAATAACTAAAATGATATAATTGACCAGTTTATAGTTTGAAACGGATACCTGCGTTTATATTAGTTCCCAGTGTATTAAAACCATACACTTCGGTGTACGAACTGTTAGTAAGGTTTTTCACATCCGCGAATAAATTGATCCTGTTTTTGCATAGTTTATATTCTGCATAAACATTCAGTAAAGCATAAGCTTTTAAATCCACCTCTGTTGATTTATAAGTAGGAGGCGCAAAAAACAGGTCGGTTCGGTTGCCAAAGCTCTGGAATGTGGCGCTGATATAAAATTTATTGGTAACCTGGTAACCTACCATAGCTGTTATTGCATTTTTAGGACGGCGGATCAGGTTGAAATAGCTGGTGTCTTTTCCATTTCTTGTTTGTTGAATAACGCCGGTTAAATAAGTGTAGGAGCCATTAAAATTCCATTTGCTGTTGGGTTTAAAAATGGCTTCCAGTTCTATGCCTTTATCCTGCTGGAAATCCACATTTACCAGGTAATTGCCGATATAAGCGATCAGGTCTTTGATTTCGCGGTTGAATGCCGTAGCCGTCAGATGTTAATTTATTGTCCGGGAAGTTTGTTTGTACTCCGGCTTCCAGGCTGGTTGATTTTTCCGGTTTCAGATCGGGATTGGCCCCGTAAGAGCCGAATAACTGGCTTACCGAAGGCGCTTTAAATCCTGTGGAAACATGCGCAAAGAACCTGATCTTTTCATTGAGCTGGTATGCGCTGTTGACATCATAAGTAAAATAACTTCCAAAGCGGGAATGATGGTTGTACCGGCTTCCGATTTCCATCATTACGCCATTGCCACTATTGATTAAAAAAGATACATAAGGGCTGACAATGGATGTTTCAGGATTTTTTTTCTCCAAGGTAGTATCCAGCAAACGATAGCTTTGCAGATTGACGCCGGCTAATAATTGCACCTGGTCATTCAGCTTTTGATTCATGTATAAATCACCTGTTTGAAAGCGTCCCCTGAATCCATAGCTGCCATAATCGTCGGTGTAGTTTCTTTTTGCAAAAGAATAACCGTAATTGGCTGTAATGCTTCCTTTGGGTAATTGATAAGTTGCAATGGCGCCGGTATTGTTGAGCAGGTAATCAAACTTGTTATTGCCATCGGTAAAAGCATCCGCATCAAAATCGCCTTTATAATAAGAATAACGGTAATAAGGTGAGATCTTTAATTTTTCCCCGGCTTTAAATGACAAGGATCCATTGAAAGATTGTTTGATAAAACCGTCTTTATCAAAATTTCCCTTACCCGTGGTATCGGTTGCTTCTGAAATACCATCTGTTGCTGCATAATTGTAATTAAAGTTGTAATCTACAATGGAAGTATGACCGTTGATACCTGCATTTCCATTGAAGGAATTATAACTTCCATACGATGCTCCGCCGGCCAATGCGATCTTTTTATTGCCGCTTGTTTTGGTGATGATATTAATCACCCCTGCCACCGCATCAGAACCATATAAAGTAGATTGACTTCCTTTAAGTATTTCAATTCTTTCAATGCCTTCTAATGGCAGAAGCCTGATGTCGAAAGCGCCGCCAACACCGGAAGGATCCGCCACGGGAACGCCATCAATCAGTATTAATGTATAATCATTTTTAGCGCCGCGGATGTAAACGGCCTTGTCTTTTCCAGAATTGCTGTTGGCGCCACTGACAACAATTCCGGCCTGCTCGTTCAACAGTTGGGCTAAATCTTTGCCGCCGCTTTTTTCTATTTGTTCCTGCGTAATAATGGTTACGAGCCTGGCAGTTTGCCGCAGTTTTACAGGGTATTTTGTGGCTGTTACCACTACCTGTTCGAGATAATTGTTTTGTGTGGAATCCTGCGCTGATACTGCGTATGAAAAACTGAGGGCTAATAAACTGTAAATAATTTTCTTCATGCTCATCTTCCGGTTTAAAATGTGATTGTAGGAGTGAGCTTCCAATGAAAATAGTAGAAATGAAATAAGCCTTCTGCAGTAAGACAAATTACATCTCCGGCTTTTCACCCGAAAGCTCAGCGATTAAATAATGGAACCGGGCAGGTCTTCTGACTTATGATGCATCTTAAAGCCTTCCCATCCTTTACAGACAGTGACTATTTTTTTTAAGATGTTCCTTTTTTTAAAAGGTATCATTTACAGCTACGGGGATAGTGCCGGACTTACACCGGTCTTCCCTTTTAATTCTTCGCCTGAGGCGGAGAAACCAAATTCGATGCAAAAATAATGGTTGATAAGATGGATAAAAATTTTATTTTAAAGAAAACAATTCTATAAGGTTTTGATAGCCCTTGTAAAAAGAGTTGATATTATAAAACCGTTTATAGGTCTTGAATTACTTTTGTATTACATTCGGCTTACGGATTTTTTTATGGAGTGCCACATCACTGCCACCCAGAACTGTTACCGAAAAGTAAATTTTGTAAAATGTAACAAAATGGTTTTAAACCAGTCTTCTTTAGAAAAAACATATGAAAAAATCAATCATTCTTATCTGCTTTATCATTCTTAAATTTTTAATCCAATATTCGCTGATCAGTCCTGAATACGAATTGCAAAGAGATGAATTTTTACACCTGGATCAGGCAAACCATTTGGCCTGGGGATATTTATCTGTTCCGCCAGTCACTTCCTGGATTTCATATATCATTAAAATGTTAGGCAATTCTATATTTTGGATTAAATTCTTTCCGTCATTTTTTGGAGCATTAACCATTCTCGTTGTATGGAAAACGATCGAAGAATTGAAAGGAAACCTTTTTGCTTTAATCTTTGGAGCAAGTTGTATTACTTTCTCCATTCTATTTCGGTTAAATGCCTTGTACCAACCCAATTCATTGGATGTGCTTTGCTGGACTTCGTTTTGTTATTTCTTCATAAGATATTTAAATACCAACGAAACAAAATGGATATATGCTATTGCAATAACATTTGCATTGGGCTTCCTGAACAAGTACAACATCGCTTTCCTGGTTTTAGGAATTATTCCCGCAATACTTTTAACACGTGAAAGAAAAATATTTACACACAGAAAATTATATTATGGAATTGCATTGGCATTATTACTGATCCTTCCGAATTTAATTTGGCAATTCAACAATAATTTCCCCGTAATCCATCATCTTAATGAACTGTCAGAAACCCAACTTGTAAATGTAAATAGGTGGCATTTCATTCGTTCTCAATTCCTGTTTTTTCCGGGAACTTTTCTTGTTTTAATTCTTGGACTTTATGCTTTATTAAAACATCAAGCGTTTAAGCAATACCGGTTATTCTTTTGGTTATTCTTTATCACCATAGGAGTTTTCCTGCTGTTAAAAGCTAAAGATTATTATACAATCGGTCTCTATCCGGTATATTTTGCTTTTGGTGCTGTTTATATTTCGACATTATTGGAAAACAAGACTGGAAGAATTATAAAACCTATACTAATCATCTTACCTGTTGTTTTTTTTATTCCTGTTTACAATATTGCTTTCCCCAACAAAAGCCCGCAATATTTTGTAAATCATCCGGAGAAATACAGGAAGTTTGGAATGCTGACCTGGGAGGACGGAAAAGAGCATCCATTACCGCAGGATTTTGCAGACATGTTGGGCTGGAAAGAGTTAGCCGGAAAAGTGGATAGTATTTATCTGAAAATTCCGAATCCGCAACATACTTTGGTATTGTGCGATAACTATGGACAAGCAGGAGCAATCAACTATTATTCTAAGCACGGTATTCGTGCTGTATCATTCAATGCAGATTATATCAACTGGTTTGATTTAGACACAAAGTATTATAACTTAATCCGGGTTAAAAATGCCTGGGAAAGAGAAACGGAGATGAAAGAAACTTCGCCTTATTTTCGACATTCAATTATAGCAGACTCGATTACTAATAAATATGCAAGAGAATATGGAACAACGATTTTTTGTTTTATCGATGCCAAAATCAATATTAATGAAAGAATAGAAAAGGAATTGAAAGCAGGAAAAACTTCCGGTGACTGATATGATTTCATAGGGCAGGTAGTGCTTCCGAAGGAATATCATATTGTAGGAACCGGGTGGTTAAAATTTTTCTGGTATCAGTTTCAGTCGACGAAT
Organism: uncultured Chitinophagaceae bacterium; assembly: GCA_963695165.1. GTDB lineage: Bacteria > Bacteroidota > Bacteroidia > Chitinophagales > Chitinophagaceae > CAVOGF01. Next base: position 332,905 of record CAVOGF010000004.1, on the reverse strand, counting down.
AACGCTTTAGTTATAGAATAACAATGACTTTATCTGTAAATTTAGCCTTGGTTAGTGAGTGATGGAACAGGAGGCGCCGATTGATAATTCTATGGATATGTTTCTTAAGCTGATAGCTCATGGCTCAAAGCTGACAGCCTATTTTTAACAAGCAAAAAACAATAAATATGTTCAAGAAATTACGCACAGTTATTTATCATGTAAATGATATTGCAAAGGCAAAAGACTGGTATCAGCAATTAACCGGCATAACGCCTTATTTTGATGAACCTTTTTATGTGGGTTTTGATATTAACGGATACGAATTGGGGCTTGATCCGGATATGTCAGGTGTTGAAAAAGGGAATCATGTAATTGCATATTGGGCGGTGGATGATATTCAGAAAACGGTAAACGAAAGCATTGCTAAGGGGGCGAAATTAATATCACCTGTACGAAATGTGGGTGGTACCATTGAAGTGGCTATAGTAGAAGATCCGTTTGGAAATCATTTGGGGTTGATAGCGGGGACTTAGGTGTGAGGTATGAGGTATGAGGTATCAGGTATGAGGTATGAGGTATGAGGTATGAGGTATGAGGTATGAGGTCAGGTATGAGGTATGAGGTATGAGTATAAGTTGTTAGACATCAACCACCAACCACCAACCATCAACCATCAACCACCAACCATCAGAGGTATTTCCTGTAAATGATGTTTCTTACAGGCTTTGTGAATGTATTATCTTTGAAAAACAAAACCTCACAATGTTGAATGGTGGACAGTATTGAATTTCTGATACAGCAATACAAAGCAATGGATTTATCGCAAAATATAGATTTCGATAAGTTCAACCAGTATTCAATTGTTCATCATTCTGTTACTATTGAAGGTAGTACGCTGACTGAAGTTGAAACCCGGTTGTTGCTGGATGAAGGCATTACCCCAAAGGGAAAACCATTATTACATAGCCTGATGGTGCAGGACCATTTTAATGCGTTGATTTTTATCATCAATGCTGCAAAGCAAAAGCAAATTATTACACCTGCATTTATTCAATCCATTAATGCGCAGGTAATGAAGCAGACCGGTTCAGTTTATCAAACCGTTTTTGGAGAACTGGATGCATCAAAAGGAGTGTTTAGGAAGGGCAATGTTAGTGCGGGCAACGCTTACTTTGTAAATTATGATAAAGTGGAAAATCTTGTAAGTCGTCTGTGCAGTACCATAAATTTAAAACTGTCTGAAAAAAAAACTGTAACGGAACAATTGGATCTGGCTTTTGATGCTCATTTTGATTTGGTCAGCATTCATCCATTTTATGATGGCAATGGTAGAACATCCAGGTTGCTGATGAATTATATCCAGCAATTATTTAATCTGCCAATGGCAATTGTTTTTAAAGAAGACAAAGCTGATTATTTTGAAGCCTTGCAAGCCGCCCGCAAAGAAGAAAATATCAGCATCTTCAGGAATTTTATGTACAAACAATATGCAACATTACTGCAGTTGGAAATGACTAAATTTACCGAAATGCAGCAACAAAAAAGAAAAGGCGGGGGGTATTCATTGGTGTTTTAATAATTATAATTTTTATTGGCCGGCCATTATTTGTCAAAAAAGTGGAAACCAGCAGTTTTGCTTTTCAATGTGCAAACCTTGAAGGATTAACGGATGCTTCGCTGGAGAAACAGTGTAGGGTTTTTGCTTAACTGCATGTTTCGTTTATATGTGTGATAAATAGGACAGATGACAATGGTTTGATGATTTGGAACTGCTTTTTTATGGTACCACCGCCAGCTTGCGTTACCAGTTAGCTACAATTATTTCCGTTCATCTAAAATTTTTCCTGAAAGCAAACTTTCCAATATATTTGTTATATGATAAAACGTTTATTGATAGTGCTTCTTTGCACTATCCCTGTTTTAGTTTTTGCACAGGAGAAATGGGATCTGCGCCAATGCGTGGAATATGCCCTTAAAAACAATATCTCTGTAAAGCAGGCGGATGTACAGGCCCGTATTGCCGCATTGCAGGTGCAGCAGGCGAAGCTGAATCAATATCCCAATGCCGGTTTTTCCACAGGCACCGGTCTGCGGTTCGGGCGTTCTATTGATCCTACTACCAACCAGTTTTCCACTACCCAGTTTCTTTATCAGAATTTTGGCGTAAGCGGCGGAATAGAAGTATTCAACTGGGGCAGGCTGAAGCACAATCTTTCTGCATCCAAATTATTTGCGCAGGCCGCACTCGCCGATATGGAAAAAACAGGAAATGATATAGCTTTAAATGTGGCTACCTATTATCTCCAGGTACTGGCCTCCAAACAGCAAATTGATATTGATACCCTCCAGATAAGTCTTACAAAAGCGCAATATGAAAACACTAAAAGTAAAGTACTAGCCGGCTCGCTACCCGAGCTAAACCTGGCCGAACTGGAAGCACAGCTTGCCGTGGACAGTACGAACCTTATTACGGCGCAGGCAAGTTATGAACAGAATGTATTGTCTTTGAAAGGGCTTTTAAGCCTGGATGCTGCTGCTCCTTTTGAAGTTGAAACGCCTTCTTTGGATCAGATTCCTTTGGAAAACCTGGCCGATTTGCAACCCGAATATGTTTTTCAAACTGCGGTTCAATTTTTTCCTTTACAAAAAGCAAATCAATACAGAATACAGGCCGCGCAATCAAACAGCAGGGCGCTGAAATCATTGATGTATCCCGATATTACCTTTGGATATAATCTTTCCACCAATTTTTCAAATACATTCAAAAAATTATCGGGGTATAATTTCACAGGCTACAATCCCATATCGGGATTGGAGCCGGTTGTAAATATTGGCGGAACAAATTATTATGTGCAGAGTCCTAATATAAAGGTTTCTCAAAACAACCGCAATTTTTCACAGCTTTGGGAAGGATGGAGCGACCAGGTGAATAATAATTTCGGGCAGAGTTTTGGATTCAATATCAGTATTCCCATATTTAATAATGGCAGTTACCGGCTGAATTATGAAAAGTCGAAACTGGATATTAAAAATTATGAATTGCAAAAAACGCAGGGCGATCTGCAATTGAAGCAGGATATTTATTCCGCTTATGTAAATGCGCAAAGTTCGATGCAGAAATATTTCGTGGGCATAAAAAGCGTACAGTCCGCTCAAAAAGCATTTGATTTTGCAACAAAGCGTTATGATGTGGGATTGCTCAGTACCATTGATTTGCTGACCAATCAAAATAAATTACTGACCGCAAAAATTCAGCAGGTCGCCAACCAGCTTGATTATATTTTTCGTTTGAAATTGCTTGAGTTTTATAAAGGGCAGGGATTGAAATTATAAGAAATCCTTCACCGCTTTGTACGAATTTTTTGATGAAATATAATTGATTTAAATGTTGGAAATTTGAATAGAATTCTTTTAATCAGTAACGTTCTTTAAAAAATTTGGAAGGTAGTTTGAAATGCAGACTGAAGCTGCCCAACGATATACAGATGAACGGAATGCGACGCAACGAAGATGCCATAAAAAACAAATGCCGGTATCAAAAAAATGATTTGCAGCTCGGGAAACGGTTTTAAAATTAATATTGTACCACAACCACTGAAAATAAAAATATGAGTAAAAAATTAAAATGGATCATCGGCATTCTTATCGTGCTGGTAATAGCGATGGTTGCATTGAGTAAGGCGGGCGTTTTTGGAAAAGACGAAGGCACAAAAGTTTCATCGGAAAAAGCGGCCGATCGTACCATCATTGAAACCGTGAGCGCCAGTGGTAAGATTTATCCTGAAGTGGAAGTAAAGGTAAGCCCGGATATCTCCGGCGAAATTGTGGAGCTTACCGTAGCTGAAGGCGATACGGTAAGAAAAGGGCAGGTGCTTGCTAAAATTTATGCTGATATTTATGCATCCCAGCGCGACCAGGCCGCAGCGCTTGTTTCCCAATCGGAAGCGCAGGTGTCTAATTCTCAATCGCAGCTGGAAGCATTAAAAGCGACATTAGATCAGACACAGGCGGCATATAACCGGCAAAAAACCTTACTGGATCAAAAAGTGATTTCACAATCGGAATTTGAGCAGGCGCAACAGGCATATTTATCGGCACGGGCCAATTATCAGGCCGCATCGGATGCCATTAAAGCCAACCAGGCTTTGGTACAAAGTTCAATGGCAAGCCTGAACCGCGCGAGTAAAGATGTGAACCGTGCAACCATCACGGCGCCTATGGATGGCGTTGTAAGTTTACTGGCGGTGAAAAAAGGCGAAAGGGTAGTGGGTACAGCGCAAATGGCCGGTACCGAAATGATGCGTATCGCGGACCTGGGCAGCATTGAAGTGCAGGTGGATGTGGGTGAAAATGATATTCCTAAAGTGCGCATCGGCGATAGCGCCATTGTGGAAGTGGATGCGTATAGTAACCGCAAATTCAAAGGAGTTGTATATAAGATCGCTAACCCGTTGATTGCTTTACAGTCTTCAGGCGGATCTTCTTCCACCACTGTTACCAACTACCAGGTGCATGTGCGGCTTTTATCGGATAGTTATAAAGATCTGTTGGGTAAAGGAAAACCTTTTCCATTCCGTCCTAATATGACCGCAAACGCGGATATTCAAACCAAGACGCATACCAATGCGCTTACGGTGCCTTTAAATGCCGTTACAACCCGCGATAAGAAGAACAATAAATCTCCGGACATGGAAAAAAAGGACATGATAACAACAATGTCAGCCAGGTTGCAAGCGTATCTTCTGATGATGATATGGAGGAAGTTGTTTTTGTGGTTCAGAAAGATGGTATCGTTCGAAAGGTGCCCGTTAAAACAGATATCCAGGATATTAATTATATAGAAATTACACACGGTTTAAAAGCCGGTGATGAAGTAGTAACAGGCCCTTATGATGTGGTGAGCAAACAATTGCAGGATAGTACAAAGGTAAAAGTGGTGCCTAAGGAGCAGCTCATTCAGCAGTTTAAGAAAAGTTGATAATTGTTGAATTGATTAATTGTTTAATTGCTGAATTGTTGAATGTTTCGTTTAAATAATTGGAATCGCCCCGCACAAAAGCGGGGCATTTTTGTGGGGTATTCTTAATCCCGAAGGGGAAACGGCGGCATTTTTCCAGCCGCGCCCATCAGATTTTATTTGGGGCGTTCTTAATCCCGAAGGGATTAAAATGTGAGTAGCCCCGGATGAAATCCGGGGTATAAAATAGATGCGAGAAACAACCACAAAGTGGTTGAATATTTTATTAAAAATTAAGAATGTCGTTTGCCTAATATTATTCATCCCTAAATTCCAGAGATTGGTTTTTTTGTACCCGGCTGCAAACCTTTGTGGGTCTTCGTTGCGTCGCACTCTTGTACTGTTGGGAATTCTATTCAGCATGATTCAAAAACATCCTTCAAATGCGTTTTAGCTGGTTGTTGTGCCGGATAAAACGCATTTGAAATTTAAGGGCAGAAATTTGGAAAGATATTGGAGGAGGATTGAAAAATACAAGTTGGCTTTACGAAAGCTATAAATTTTAAATATGTCTTTCGCAAAACCGGTTTAACCATTTGGAAATCAATAATATTTTTGTTAAAAAAAGCAAGAGTGGTAAAAAGTTTCGCATATATTTGAGTTATGGGCAACCCTTTTTGAAAGACCCGAAGTGGGTAATTGATAAACGTTAGCTGACAGTTGAGGAAAAAAAACTGTTCTTATTTCCGGTATAACTTGAATATAAAACTGTTGGAGAAACTACTATATTTAAGTAAATATTTAGAATAAAAGAAGTCTTTAGTAATGTTGTAAGAAAATAACGAAATGAAATAAATCGCTTACCATGAATAGCTTGTTAGTCATATTTATTATTGTGTACGTGTCAACAATAATTTTCATGTTATTAATTCCTAAGAAAGATTTAATGACTTCCTAAAAAGACGTGTAGACGAGGACTTGGATCCGAAAAGTATTAAATATAATTCCCGATATGTATATTATAAGTTTTTGATTTTTTGGAGTGGAGTTGTAGGTGCTGTAATTACTTTATTTATAAAAATTATTTCTATTAAGAGCCATCTGTATCAGCCGCTAAAATAGTGTGTTGAAATGCTGAAGAAGCTGAACAACATTTATAAAAAGCGGCTTTATCGTTTGGATATCTTTACAAAGAATTTCCATTACTTTTAATTATTCTAAATAGCCTTCTGTGGACAGAGAATGAAATTAGTTTGAACATGCTTATTGCTTGAGAAAATGCAAAGGGGCTAATTATAACTAAGCAGGTTTCGGGCAACAAAGAACAGGGCTGCCGCTAATAACTAAGGTTTCGTTTTGCCCAACGGGCAAGAAATGAAACCCTTGTTGAACGAAACCGGGAATAGCAGGTACTTATGGATTTGTCGTAAAGCGGTTGTAGGATATTGAAGCAGGCAGGGCGCCTGTTTTTTTTCGTAGCGGCTGAAACCTTTTGGTGGCGGGCGTTTTAGCCTGTGTTTCTTTGCGTTAAAAACGTTGCAGCAGTTCGGCAAATCCATTAACTTCACGGCAAGCACGGTTGAGGTATTTGTTGTACCTCAGTTCTTCCGGCAGTCTTACCATCGTCGACGATTTATGATAGAGTTATCTTACATTTTAAAGAGGTGTAAACAAGCTAACATAAATCGTAGTTGCAAAGAAAAGCTGCTAGCTAATTCAACATTAAGAACAATAGCCGAAAGCCCCCACTAAAAGCCCCCGCATTTAACATAGTAGATTTGTGGGAGCTTTCGAGTTATTTTTGACTGACAAGTAAATGAGCTGAGTTCCCGTGTAGGATTAGAGCTTTCCGTTGTTGAGTGAGGGTTGTAACCCAGGATTAGCCATGCTTTGAAGTATTAAATGGCTGATTTCTTTTTCGTTTTGCCTATGAGTTCCCTTACCCATCTTAGCGGTAATTTTTCCGGACACTATTTGCGAAACGAAAATCTATTTTGATAATTTGGAAGGCTGAGAAAATTGTAATTACTTTGTAATAACAAAACTGGAAATTATGGAACTTTCAATCATCAACATTGGAAACTCAAAAGGAATTAGGCTTTCCAAGACCATTCTTGAAAAATACAGTATCGGTGACAAAGTTGAATTAATTCTTGAAAAAGATTATATCATTTTAAAGCCAAAACCAGAACCACGAAAAAATTGGGAGAAAGCGTTTAAAAAGATGCATGAAAACGGTGATGACCATCTTTTGATGGACGATGTTTTTGAAGATGAAAACTTTGAAGAATGGAGCAAATAAATCAATATGAAATCGTATTGGTTAACCTTGATCCAACGATTGGAAGCGAAATGAAAAAAACAAGACCTTGTGTGGTGCTGTCGCCAGACGAAATGAACAAGTATTTGCAGACAGTCGTAGTTGCACCAATGACAAGTAGCTCAAAACCGTACCCGACAAGAGTTGAAGTTAAACATAAAGCTACTAAAGGTTGGATTGCGGTGGACCAAATTAGAACAATTGACAGAAGAAGAATTGTTAAACGTTTTGAATCATTGACCGACAAGGAAATTGAGAAAGTGAAAAACGTAATTCAAGAAACATTTGTGGCCTAAAACTACCACCAATAATAACTAAGGTTTCCTTTTGCCCAATGGGCAAGAAATGAAACGAAACCGGGCAATAGCAGGTACCTATGGATTTTTCATAAAGCGGTTGTAGGATATTGAAGCAGTCAGGCGCCTGTTTTTTTCGTAGCGGCTAAAGCTTTGGCCGCGGGCGTTTTAGCCCTGTATTCTTTACGTTCAAAACGTTGCAGCAGTTCTGCAAATCCATTAACTTCACGGTAGGGTGAACGGACGCCCCCGTGTAATACAGACGACTAAAAATTAGAATATGAGAAAACTAATTGCTGCAATCAATATGACACTCGACGGATTTTGCGACCATACGGCCGGAGTTGCTGATGAGGAACTACATCAACATTATTCTGAACTTATAGATAATGCAGGAATTATTTTATATGGTCGGACAACCTACCAACTCATGCAATTTTGGCAATCATTATTGAAAAATCCTTCTGGTGAAAAATCAATGGACGACTTTGCAATTTCAATAGACAAAATTCAAAAACTTGTTTTCTCCAACACACTAAAAGACACAGGCTGGGAGAGTGCAAAACTTGCAAACAGACCTCTTGACGAAGAAGTTTTGGAACTCAAACAACAACCAGGAAAGGACATTTTGGTTGGAAGCCGGAGTTTGATCATTCAACTGTTAAATAGTAATCTTATTGACGAATTTCAAATTTGTATTCATCCTGTCGTAGAAGGAAAAGGGCTGCCATTGTTTGACCAAATAAAGGACAGGATTGTTTTCAAACTCGCTAAGACAAAATCCCTACATTCCGGTGCAACAGTATTTTATTATGAACCGATATCAGAAAAAACAACGAACGCTAATAACTAAGGTTTCGTTTTGCTCAACAGGCAAGAAATGAACCTCTTGTTGAACGAAACCGAGCCATTCTCTGCCTTTTCCTGCGGTGAAAATCAAATCATTCACCGCTTATTTGCGGCAAATAATCCATATATTTATCGCATACTAATTTGGGAAACCACTATATAAATTTGACGTTTTTTAGAATTTTATGACAACCAAAGCCACACTTGCATTTTATGTTGACGACATTAAGAGGTGGAGACGTAGTATTTACACGGACGAGGAAATCGCTACAAATGGGTTTCGTTTTTCCAAAAGGCAAGAAATGAAACCTTGGTTGAAAGAAACTGGGCAATAGCAGGTACTTATGTCGTAGTTTCATATCGGCTGAAACCCTTTGGCGGCGGGCGTTTTATCCCGTGTATCTTTATGTTCAAAACGTTGAAAAATTTCGGCAAATCCATTAACTTCACGACAGGCACGGTTGAGGTATTTGTTGTACCTTATTCTTCCGGCGATTTTTTTAGTTAAAAAATGCGGTTTGCTGCCATTAGCGGCGGACGTAAGTCATTCAGCAACAGAAAATCAATAAACATGATCACTATATTGGGGCTGACGAACCGCTGAATGCCGCTACAGACAGCAAACCGGAGGCGTTGGCAGTAATTTTTCTGCACAGTATCAAATCGCCGAAGTAATTTTATCTTTGTTGCATGACAACGAAGAAAATATTATTTCTGTTCTGAAAACTCACAAGTCTGACTTGTCAAAATATGGCGTATCTAATATTGGTTTATTTGGCTCTTATTTACGTGACGAGCAATTAATAGGCAGTGACATTGACTTACTGATTGATTTTGAACCTGACAAAGAAAATTTTGACAACTACATGGCTGTTTACGATATATTTGAGAACCTTTTTAAAAATGAGAAAGTTGAAATCGTTACTAAAAATGGTTTAAGCCCACATATCGGTCCTAAGATACTAAAGAGCGTTCTGTATGTCTAAGAAGCCAGTCGAATTTCTGAAGCATATATCGGACGAATGCGAATATTTGCTTTCGGTCAATAAGGGGTTATCAAAAGAAGATTTTCTTGATAACGAGACTTTGAAGCGGGCTGTTGTGCGAAGTTTGGAAATTATTGGTGAAGCGACAAAGAAAATTCCGGCGGAATTTAAGGTCAAATGGAACACAATTCAATGGAAAAACATAGGCGGAATGAGAGACCGGCTAATTCATGACTATATGGGAGTGAATTACTCAATTGTTTGGGACGTGTTCAAAAACAAAATTCCTGAGCTTTATGACCAAATACAAGGTGTACTTAAGGAAAACTGAAACTACTAATTACTAAGGTTTCGTTTTGCCCAACGGGCAAGATATGAAATCCTTGTTGAACGAAACCTGGGAATAGCTGGTACTTATGGATTTGTCGTAAAATGGTTGTAGGATATTGAGATATTTGTTGTGCCTCAGTTCTTCCGTCGATTTTTTTTTCGTTGTCATAATAAAATTGTTTTAGTAACCGCTAAATTTACGGATAGTTGCGGAAGGCTACCGTAGGTTTAGTTCAACAGGGGGTACTGCATCAGGCGGGCTGAAGTACAAACATGAACTTTCCTGCTTTCTATTATTTTAGCGCTGGGCTAAACTTTGGTGCAGGTTATCCGCCGCCCAACGCAAAGCCCCGGAGCAGGCAGGGAGCCTTCTTTTGAAACGAGATGCTGAAACCGCATCCCGTCAAGGGTTTTAGCTGGCGTCTTGGGGTGAAGCCGGTGCACAAGATCCTTTGCCCGCTTGCCTCATTGGACAAGCGTATGGCCTTCGTGGTTTCTTGCTGGTTGACAGTTTAGTGCTTCTAAGTACGCCCGATCGCCAAGCCCGAAACAGTTGCGAGCCATCAGCTTTCCTTTATTTTGAGATTTTGCATACTCAAATCATTTGCTTACTTTTGACGTTAGTAACTTTAGACAGTAGCAATGATAGTATCATTTGGAAATTCAGAAACAGAAAAAGTATGGAATGGCGATAGAGTCAAGAAATTACCAAATGAAATTCAAAATATCGGAAGACGGAAGTTAAGAATGCTAAATAACTCTGTTGACCTGGCTGACTTAGAATTCCCCCTTCCAATAGACTTGAAAAGCTATCAGGAAACTCCAAAGACTTTTACAGCATTAGGATAAATGATCAATGGAGGATTGTTTTCAAATGGAATTCGGGCAATGTTTCCGAAGTTAAAATAATCGATTATCATTAATTTTTTCAAATATGGCAAAGCTCAAAAATATTCACCCTGGCGAAGTACTCATTGAAGAATTTCTAAAACCTCTTAATATATCAGCGTATAAGCTTGCAAAAGACATAGAAATTCCACAGACCAGAGTTTCCCAAATAGTAAAAGGCAATAGACGAATTACGGCTGACACAGCCATTAGATTTAGTAAATACTTTGGCAATAGCGCTAAATTTTGGCTTGGTTTGCAAGACGATTTTGACATTGAAGAAGAGATGTCCGCTAAAAGCGCAATGCTCAATACAATAAAATCAATCAGCACAAAAGTTGCTTAACGGCAGGCAATCACTAAAGATTTCGTTTTGCCCAACGAACAAGAAATGAAACCCTTGTTGAACGAAACCGGGAAAAGCAGGTACTTATGGATTTGTCGTAAAGCGGTTGTAGGATTTTGAAGCAGGCGGGGCGCCTTTTTTTTTCATAGCGGCTGAAACCTTTTGGCGGCAGGCGTTTCAGCCTGTGTTTCTTTTAGGACATAAGCATCGTTACCCCTCAATTAAAAAAAACAACCAGATAAAACTGCTTTTGTGCAAAGACGCTGGCTTTCCGCTTTAATATAAAAGACTGGAGAAATAAACTTTTGAAATGCTCACTATAAAGTTAAAAATGATGCTTCCATCACAGCCCAACAACTGGAATTTATTTTACTAAGGCATATCGCTGCATAAAGTACAGTATTTGGTAAACCAGGAAGGTTTCAAAAACCTTATTTTATTCCATTGTTGAATGTTTTGTCTAAAAATTGGAAACGCCCCCGCATTTTAATATTTGATAAACCAGGAAGGTTTCAAAAAACCTTCCTGGTTTTTATTCCAAACGCACTTCCTCAAAAAAGGATTATTCCTGTATCTTGCAATCTCAATTATTTCTATGAAACATTTACCCATTAATCCAACACTGTTTTCTGAAAACAGGAAGCGGTTCAGGAAAGAAATGAAACCCGGCAGTATAGCCATCTTTAATAGCAATGATGAAGTGCCTGCGAATGGGGATGCTTTATATAAATTTAAACAAAACAGTGATCTGTACTGGCTTTGCGGTATTGAACAAGAGGATACGATGGTAGTTTTATTCCCCGACAATCCTGATCATAAATACCGCGAAGTATTGGTATTGATGCGCCCGAATGAATTAAAAGAAAAATGGAATGGCAGAAGATTGCGTGCAAAAGAAGCGACTGAAATTTCAGGCATTGAAACAATAGTATGGCTCGATGCGCTGGATGCGCTTTTGCAATCCTGGATCCATTTGGCTGATAAAATCTATCTGAATACAAATGAAAATGACCGTAAAGATGCTCCATTGGTGGAAACCCGCGATTACCGCTTTGTTCAGCAGATGAAACAACGGTATCCGCTCCATCATTATGAGCGGGCTGCAACCATCATGAAACGGTTGCGTTCGATCAAAACCAAATATGAAATTGAAGTAACCCAACAAGCAATTGACATTACGGAAAAAACCTTTAGGCGGCTCTTGCAATTTATACAGCCCGGTGTGATGGAATATGAAATTGAAGCCGAGATATTCCATGAGTTTTTACGCAACCGCGCCAGTGGTGAAGCTTATGCAAGCATCGTTGCAAGTGGCGACCGGGCAAGAACTTTGCATTATGTTTTTAACAATGAAGAATGTAAATCCGGAGAATTGGTACTCATGGATTTTGGCGCGTTATATGGCGGTTATGCGGCAGATCTTACCCGCACCGTTCCGGTAAACGGAAAGTTTACCAAGCGCCAGAAGGAAGTGTACAATGCATGCCTGCATTTGCATGAATATGCCAAAAGCTTATTAAAGCCTGGTATTACCCTGGTGCATTATACCGAAAAGGTAGGCGACGAAGCAACAAAGATTTTTCAAAAGATCGGGCTGCTTAAAAAATCCGATATTAAAAATGAAGACAAGGAAAATCCTGCCTATAAAAAATATTTGTATCATGGCATTTCACATCATTTAGGTATTGATGTGCATGATCTTGGTACCAGAACTGAACCGATTCAACCTGGTATGTTGCTAACAGTGGAACCCGGTATTTATATTGAAGAAGAGCAAATGGGGATTCGCATTGAAAACAATGTTTGGATCACTAAAACCGGTAATACCGACCTGATGAAAAATATTCCAATTACAGTGGAAGAGATTGAGGAATTGATGAAACATCCTGAGTTGGCTTAAAGTACTATTTTAAATTTATTTCTTCATTTAACAACTCAGGGATTAGTGGCATGAAACAACTTCCGAATATTTTTACTTTACTGAACCTGGTATTTGGTTGCCTGGCCATTGTAAGTGTATTGCAAACCGGCCTGTCAATTTCTTCGGATGAAACCGGGCAGAATTTATTTTTTTTACCTGAAAAAATCTATTGGGCTTCCATATTCATCGGATGTGCCGCGGTGATTGATTTCTTTGATGGCTTTCTTGCACGGCTTTTAAAAGTACCGTCAGAAATGGGCAAACAATTGGATTCACTTGCCGATGTGGTAAGTTTTGGAGTGGCGCCCGGAATGATCGTTTACCAGTTTTTAATGATGAGTTATGCGCAACAACCGGATGGTTTAAATACAAATGCATTGTTCTTATTGCCGGCTTTTATCATTCCCTGCGCCGGCGCTTATCGGCTCGCCCGCTTTAATCTGGATACAACGCAACAATATGGATTTAAAGGTGTGCCCATTCCTGCTGCGGGATTGCTGATCGCTTCTTTTCCTTTAATTTATTGGTATTCAAATTATGGGTGGACGCTTCAATGGCTGCTCAATCCCTGGTTTTGGTATGCAGTTGTTATTGCTGTGAGTTACCTGATGGTTTGTTCCTTACCCATGCTGTCATTGAAATTTAAAAATTTTAACCTGCAGGATAACTGGGCGATATTTTTATTGCTGATCCTTATCCTTGTTGCTGCGTTTATATTTCATTGGCTTGCCGTGCCGGTGGCTTTTATTCTCTATGTGACCTTATCTTTAATTTCCGGAAATAAGAAAAAACCGAAATCAGTTGAGTTATGATGATATGGTTTTATATTTTATGATTCATAAAAACTGCTGTCTGAATTCAACCCCTTTTCTTAATAAAAACCTCTATTAAAAAACTTTTTAGCAACCATTTCATATGACTCAACAACAAAAAATTTTATCCATACCGGTATTGGTAGCGGCGCTTGGGTATTTCGTGGATATTTACGATCTTTTATTGTTTGCAATAATCCGTGTACCAAGTTTAAGGGAGATAGGACTTACGGATATACAAATAAGAGATGATGGCGAATGGATCCTGAGTATGCAAATGGTTGGATTGCTGTTGGGTGGCATTATCTGGGGAATCATCGGCGATAAAAAAGGAAGATTAAGCGTATTATTCGGTTCCATCTTACTGTATTCAATTGCGAACATTGCAAATGGTTTTGTAACAACGGTGCATCAATATGGATGGGTCCGCTTTGTTGCAGGTTTGGGATTGGCTGGCGAATTGGGCGCGGGCATTACCCTGGTTTCAGAATTGATATCAAAAGAAAAAAGAGGTATTGCCACTTCACTGGTAGCCGGATTGGGATTAACCGGAGCTGTATTCGCTTTTTTTATTAAAGAGCATTTTCATTGGCGCACCTGCTTTTTTATTGGCGGCGGATTGGGCTTTTTGTTGCTGATCCTTCGGGTTTCCGTTTTTGAATCGCACATGTTTCATGAGATAAAAAAGATGACGGTAGTACGCGGTAATTTTTTTATGCTGTTTGCCAAAAAAGAAAGGCTTAAGAGATACCTGCTCAGTATTTTAATTGGATTGCCAACATGGTATATTATTGGCGTACTCGTTACTTTTTCCAATGAATTCGGAAAAGCAATGAATATTCAGGAGCCCATTGATTCGGGAAAATCAATTATGTATGCTTATGTGGCTATTTCCATTGGAGATATAGCGGTTGGTTTGGTTAGTCAATGGTTTAAAAGCAGGAAGCAGGCATTGTATTTATTTTACGGGATTACTTCCATTTTTATTATCTTGTTTTTTACTGCGCAATACAACGGCTCTGCAAACGGAATGTATCTGATCTGTGCCGGGCTTGGTTTTGGAACCGGTTTCTGGGCAATATTTGTAACCATGGGCGCAGAACAGTTTGGCACCAATATTCGTGCAACGGCGGCCACAACCATACCTAATATGGTAAGAGGAATGCTGCCTTTGATTTTAATTTTATTTCAGCAACTACGTTCCCATACCAGCTATATCACCGGTGCATGGATTACCGGTATCATTGTCATGGCCATTGGTATCTTTGCCATTATAAACATTAAAGAAACTTTTGGCAAGGATTTGAATTTTGTGGAGGAATAGGGTTAATTGTTTAATTGTTACATTGTTTAATTGTTATATTGTTTAATGCTAAATAGAAAATTGTTTTTATTCAAGCAAACACAGTAAAAAAGAATTCCGGTATCAAGCTAAAGCTCACAGCTTAAAGCTTAAAGCTCAAAGCCCACAGCTCATACCTGATACCTCAAACCTCATACCTGATATGAAATTTCTTATTATACGCTTTTCTTCTATTGGCGATATTGTATTAACCACGCCGGTGATCCGTTGTTTAAAACAGCAGGTTGAGGATGCGGAAGTGCATTATTTAACCAAGAAAAGTTTTGCCGGTATTATTGAATCCAACCCTTTTGTTGATAAGATTCATGTAATGCAGGATGATTGGAATAAAATGATTGTGGAGTTGAAGAAGGAGCAATTTGATTGCATCATAGACCTGCATCACAACCTGCGGACGTTGAGAATAAAGCGTGCTTTAAAATCGGCGCAAAGCTTTTCTTTTAATAAGTTGAATATAGAAAAATGGCTGTTAACTGCATTAAAGATCAACCGGCTTCCGGATATTCATATTGTTGACCGCTATCTACAAACAGTTCAGTCTTTCGGAGTAAAAAATGATGGTAAAGGATTGGATTATTTTATACCTGAAAAAGATGAAGTGCCTGTTATGGATTTGCCTATGAGCCATCATGCTGGTTTTATTGGAATTGTTATCGGGGCGGCATTAAATACTAAAAAACTTCCCCTGCATAAGCTGACAGATTTGTGTAAGAAAATTCAGCATCCCATCATTTTGTTGGGTGGACCGGAAGATAAGGAAGAAGGAGAGCAGATAGCCGCTATTGATCCGGTTAAGATCTATAATGCCTGTGGCAAATTTAACCTGAATGAAAGCGCTGATTTAGTACGGAAAGCCAGATTGATTGTCACGCATGATACCGGTTTAATGCATATTGCAGCCGCATTTAAAAAGCCGGTTATTTCTGTTTGGGGAAATACCATGCCAGAGTTTGGGATGACTGCTTATTATGGCAAAACAGAAAACAAGGATCTGCGATTTGAAATAAAAAATCTATCCTGCCGTCCTTGCAGTAAAATCGGGTATAAGAAATGCCCTAAAGGCCATTTTAAATGTATGGAATTGCAGGATGTAGATGCTATGGTGTTGCAAACGGAGGAGTGGTTGAAGAAATAGGTTGCAGCATCTGTAAAATTTACTATCTTGATTTAAAATTACGCCCTACCTGATGCAGATGCAATTTCAATTTATAACTGATCTGGCGAAATGTTACAGGCAGTTATCAGAAGATACCGAAACTTTATATAAAGCTATTAACGAATTACCTCAAAAGGTTGTTGAAGATATTTTTAAGGAATATGGCGGCACTGATGTTGGCTTTCAGCCCGTAAATTTATTGCGCGCCGAAATAGCAAGGCAGTTGTTAGAAGGGGAAAAGGTAAGCCTGGAATTAATAGAAACTGTAAAGGAGAAGATCAGGGAGCGCGATATGAATTATTTTTCTGCTTATTCAAAAGAGTACCTGGATAGTTTAAAAAATTATAAAGAAATAAACCAGAAGGGCGACTATTTTACAGCCTGGAATATTCCATGGAGAATCTTTTTTGTTTATTTCTATAGAGGTAAGGATAAAGAAACCACGCGTCTTTATTTAAACCAGATTTCTGAACAATTATTAAAGGAATTGGATCTTGAAGATTATAAATCCAAAGATAAGCCTGTTGATTTTTTTGGCGCTGCAAATTTTGGAGATATCAGGTGCTGGATTGCTTTGTTTCCTGCAACCCGTCAATCTCATAAAGATGCTTATCAATTTTTTTTAAATCTGGGTTCGCCTGCCCAGGCAGGAATGGTTGCGGGACATTCATTAAAAAATCCAGTGCAAGACAAGATTAAAACCGTATTATCCTTTAAAGATGCATTAGATTATTTAAAAGAACTTAAACCGGAGATTTTAAAATTAAATAAAGAAAGCAGGAATTATTTCAAATTTGCACCAGGCAGTCAGGCATCTGAATGGAATGATTTTTATTCACAAAATATAGTTGCAATTAATTTTAGTAGTGCAGATTTAGGCGATCTTTCACAATACAATACCAGAGCTGAAATAAATGAAGCAGTAGGTTTTACTCCGGAAAGTGTATCCAATCAGACATGGAATTTATGGCTGTTAAAAACCGCCAATATTGGAGATGTTGTATTTGCTAACAAAGGTGTAAATACCTGTATTGGAATAGGCATTATTGAGGGAGAATATTATTATGAAGATGCAGGAAGTTACAATCATCGGCGAAAAATAAAATGGATAACCGATAAGGTTTATCAATACAAAAGTGAATTAAAAGAAATTAAAAATCTTTTCCGGCCGGATACATTTAGTCCGACAAAAGTTTGGCGCTTTCTTTTGAGTGAATATGTCAGAATATATCCTGAATTAATATCGTTATTTAACGAATATCAACTTCCTTTTGAAAGCTTAATTGTTTTGCACCCACAAGAGGGGGATATTGAAAAGGAGGAATTTAAAAATTCAGGATCTCAATTTGTAAGATTTTGGAAACCATTATTACAAGTTCTGCAGGAATTAGGCGGTTCAGGAACCCCAACACAAGTAAGGCCTTTAGTAGCCAAAAAGCTAGGTATTAATGAATCTGAAATTAATATAAAGCTGAAGTCGGGAACGTCTAGAATTTTCAATCAAATTGATTGGGCCCGCAACAGCCTTAAGGATTTAGGTTTTATTAGTGCAGAAACGAGAGGACTTTGGAAATTGACCGAAAAAGGAGTAAACGCATTTCTATCTGATTTGAATTTTTATGAGGAAAATATAGTAGAAGAAAGTGTCCTTGAAAAAGAAGTCAATTTTTGGTGGCTTAACGCAAACCCGAAAATCTGGAAGATTGGCAGCCATTCTGAGGGAGAATTACAAACTTATACCACGCATAACGACGATGGAAATAAAAGAAGAATTTATAAATACTTTGAAGCTTTCAAAGAAGGTGATATTGTATTAGGATACGAAAGTTCTCCTTCAAAGGCAATAAAGGCAATTTACGAAGGAACCAGAGGTGTTTTTCAATCGAACAATAAAGAAGAAATTGAATTTGAACTGATAAAAAAGCTTTCTTATCCTGTTTATTGGAGTGAGTTAAAAGATTTACAAGGACTTGAAAATTGTGAGGTTTTTAAAAATAATCAGGGAAGTTTATTTAAACTTTCAGAAGCGGAATACAATTTAATCAGAAGTGTAATTGATGAAAGAAACGATTTTGTAAAAGGGATTTCTATAAGTGATGGCATTCAAAAGTATGATTTTCAAAATGATGTGGACAAACCTTTTATTAGTCAAGCCAATTTTTTACAGGCTGTATCCCTATTGAAACGTAAAAAGAACATCATACTACAAGGTGCACCGGGAGTTGGAAAAACTTTTATTGCCCGAAAGTTAGCTTATGAAATAATGGGTGAAATTAATAATTCGCAGATTGAAATGGTACAATTTCATCAATCCTATAGTTATGAGGATTTTATCCAGGGGTTACGGCCTACAGCAAAAAGTGGATTTGAATTGAGAAATGGAATTTTTTATACTTTTTGTCAAAGAGCAATCAATCAACCTGGGAAAAAATTCTTTTTCATCATTGACGAAATAAACCGGGGAAACCTGAGTAAAATTTTTGGGGAATTAATGATGTTAATCGAATCGGATAAAAGAGATGAAAAATATGCGCTGAAATTAACTTATGCCGAAGATGAAGAGGACCGTTTTTATGTTCCTGAAAATCTGCATATCATTGGTACCATGAATACCTCCGATCGTTCATTGGCAATAATTGATTATGCACTAAGAAGACGATTTGCATTTATTACACTAAAACCGGATTATGGGATTGCTTTTCGTTCTTTTCTTGAGTTTAAAGGAGTTTCAAATCGCATGATTGAACACATTTGTTTCTCCGTTACAGAAATGAACCGAAAAATAAAAATGGATCTTGGTGAAGGATTTCAAATTGGTTATAGCTATTTCTGCACCTATAATTCAGGCGAAGATGAAATAACATGGTGGAATGATGTTTTGAATTTTGAGCTTAAACCTTTACTTGAGGAAATCTGGTTTGATGATACAAATAAAGCGTCTGAAATGACTGAACAGCTTTCAAGAATAAGTCATGAAAATTCCAATTGAAAATATTTACTTCCTGCTTTGCTATGCCTGGAACAAGCTTGATGAAAAAGACCAGGTAAATGTTTCGATAGATGATAAAACGGATTTGCTTAATCTTTTTGCAAAAGTTTTAATCCGTGCAACCAAAATAATTTTAAAAAGAGGTATTGACAAAAACTATATTGATCATACCGAAGAATTAACAGGCATAAAGGGAAAAGTGCAGATAAGCCAAACCCTGAAAAGTAATTTGCTTTTTTATCAAAGAACCATTTGCACTTATGATGAATTCTCTTCAAACATTTTATCAAACAGAATTTTAGTCACAACCATTTACTGGCTATCAAGAATTGAAGAGGTTGATAAACAATTAAAAAATGAATTAATTTCCTTACAAGGAATGTTAATACACATTCAACAAATAAAGATTGCATCATCGCTTTTTAGTAAAATAAAACTAAACCGGAATAACCGTATTTACGGTTTTATAATGAACGTTTGTCAAATAATTCATGAAAATATATTGCCTTCAGAAAAACCGGGAAAATACAAATTTGCAGACTTTACCAGGGATGACCATAAAATGAATATCCTCTTTGAATCATTCGTTAGAAACTTCTATAAAATAGAACAGAAGAAATTTACTATGGTGAAAAAGGAAACAATCAAATGGCAGTTTAACAATATCGACTATAAAAGCTTCCCATATTTACCTCAAAT
This sequence comes from uncultured Chitinophagaceae bacterium, assembly GCA_963695165.1. Taxonomy (GTDB): domain Bacteria; phylum Bacteroidota; class Bacteroidia; order Chitinophagales; family Chitinophagaceae; genus CAVOGF01. Next base: position 313,011 of record CAVOGF010000004.1, on the reverse strand, counting down.
GGAAACTGATATTACATTAGAGAATGACACAGAAAAGATCATTATAGATGCAAAGTTTTACCGCGAAACAATGACATTAAATTATAACAAGGAAAAAATAAAATCGGCTAATCTTTATCAGTTATTCAGTTATCTGATAAATCAAAAAGGCGAGCATCCGAAAACACAAAATACCTCTGGTATATTACTTTATCCGACTATTGAAACCGAATACAATTTAGATTTTCAATATATGCAACATAATATTCAAATAAGGACAGTGAATTTAAACGATAACTGGGAAAATATTTCATCCCGTTTGAAAGGAATTATCTAAACAGGAAATCTTTGTTCCCATTCATTCCTGCTTTCCCCAGTGGTTTTTAAAAAAGCATCAGCTGTGTCTGTCGACATAAAGCCCCTGTATTTCGATGCTTTATCATTTACAACCTTTTTTTCTTCTGCTTTATGGAGCTTGATTATAGCAAGTTCTTCAAGCTCCTCTAATAATTTTAGGGCCTTTTTATTGATTAATTCAACTGTTACAGTTTCCATATAAACCTTTTTTACCTGTATGAAATTAATCATTTACTTTCAGAATTTCCGCTTGTTCGCATGATTCCTTTTTCAAGGATTTAATAACAGGTTTATTATTTCCTTACATAACGCAATGTATTCGGTAACCGAGTTTGTAAAAGCTTTTTTAAGTTCTTTTACCATTTTATCTTCAAAGGAAACAAGATCTGTTGTACCTTCTATTTTGCCAAAAAAAATTTCATCTAGTATTCTAAATAATCTTTTTTCATATTTTTCCTTCTTGGAAAGTTTTTTAATAGTAGGCCTTCATACTAAAGGCCTCAACAAGATTGCAATCTTATTGAGGCCTTTTATAATTCCTTTAAGCGTGGGTTATAATGTTTTCAACACATCATTCATCGCTCTTACCGCATCGGCGCTTTTGTTGAATGCAGCCTGGTCTTCAGCGCTTAATTCTACTTCAATAATTTTTTCCCAGCCATTTTTTCCTATTACTACCGGGACGCCCAGACAAATATCTTTTTGTCCGTATTCACCTTCCAATGCAACGCAACAGGTAATTAATTTTTTCTCATCGCGTACAATGCTTTCCACTAAGGATGCGCCGGCAGCGCCCGGAGCATACCATGCTGAGGTGCCGATTAATTTGGTTAAAGTGGCGCCACCAACCATTGTATCGGCAACAATTTGTTTTTGTTGTTCCGTACTTAAAAATTTGGTGACAGGAATGCTATTCCAGGTTGCATGATTGATCAAGGGAATCATGGTTGTATCGCCGTGACCGCCAATTACAACTGCATTTAAGTCAGCCTGACTTGCGCCTAAATGCTGGCTCAGTTGGTATTTAAAACGTGCGCTATCCAATGCGCCGCCCATACCAATAATGCGGTGTTTGGGCAATCCGGTGCTTTGCAATGCGAGATAGGTCATTGTATCCATGGGATTGGAGATAACAATGATAATGGCATTGGGAGAATGTTTTAAAATATTTTCAGTAACAGTTTTTACAATTCCTGCATTTACACCAATCAGTTCTTCGCGGGTCATTCCTGGTTTGCGTGGTAAGCCTGAAGTAATTACAACAACATTGGAATCTGCGGTTTTGCTGTAATCATTGGTGCTGCCTGTGATTTTTGTGTCAAAACCCAAGAGAGCGGCTGTTTGCATCATATCCTGCGCCTTACCTTCGGCAACGCCTTCTTTAATATCTAATAATACCAATTCTTCACAAAGCTCTTTCCTTGCAATGTTATCGGCACAGGTTGCACCCACGGCGCCTGCACCCACTACTGTTACTTTCATAAAGCGATCAATTTATTTTGTTTGAATAATTAATTTGAGTTGTAAAGGTAGGAAGAGCGGGAAGGAATGTGAAATGAAAATTAGAAATGAGGTGTGAGGTATGAGATGAGGCATTGAGCTATCAGCTGTCAGCATGCAATGAGGGATTGGAAATGCCCTGTAGGGGCAACATTTTGGTAGAATAAAATGCCTGGTGGAATTCTTGGCTTGTAGGGCAAAATAATAAGAATTGGGACTTCAAGTCATTTTTAAAAGCAATTAATATCGATGACTCAAATCATCAAATTAAAAACGAATAATTAAATAAAAACTGTCAACTTTTTTCGGGAAAGAAAGAAGAATTAGAAATGAAGAATTAAAAATTAAAAAGTTAGGAACCTGAACAGGGACTGGTAGTTCAAAGCTGTGAACCTCAAACAAAAAAGACTGTTCTTTAGACAGCCTTTTTAACTACTAATCAGCAGTCGTATTATTTCATCTTGCCTGAACTTTTCGCCATGTTGGGTGTTTAACATGACCCATATGGCCATCCATATACACGCATTCATCATTTTTCAATTGCATGGTTTTGCCATCTTTCATTTTTACTGATCCGTTAGTCATTACAACTGTGCCATTAGTCATAGTCATATCCTGGGACATTGGGGTTGTTTCACCGTTTTTCATCACCATCATATTGCCATTTTCCATTACTACACAATCTTTCATTTTATTCATTTTATCCATTTTTCCCATATGATGACGGGTTGTGGTATCTGCACTTCTGTCCTGGGCGTAGAGGCAAAGAGAAAAAGCGCTTACCGCCACTAATAAAATAATCTTTTTCATGTGGATTGATTTAAAATTATTGAATAAATAAAACCGACTGGAATTCCTTTTTATAATATCAGAAATCGTACCCATTTTACTAATGGAAAACGAACCATCTCCTGATTCATGAAGTTTTATTTTCAATGAAATAGGTATCAATCATTTGCAATTTTTATTATTATAAATGACCTGAAAAATCTGAAAAACCGATCATGATTTAAACTGGTGTTTTTTGTAAAACCGAAGTATAAAAGCTTGTGCTTGAGCCGGATTCATGGAAATGACTGTTATTTTAATGCATGGCTTCGGAAAGCTCAATTTTTTTACCCTTATTACCCTTCACCATCAGCATAAAAGGAATACAGATAAGAAACATTACTCCTATATACAAAAACACATCCATGTAAGACAAAACCGCCGCCTGTTTCATAACTGAATAGTCAAGAGCCTGGTAACTGCTTTGAAGCGCGATATTAGGCGGCAAACCTTTGGCGATAAATCCCTGCTGCAGCGCCTGCACATGCTGCTGAACCGTAGGATCGTTGATGTCTAATTTACTTACCAGGTCACTTCGGTAAACCATGTTTTGCCGGGCCATAAAAGTAGTGATGCTGGCAATGCCAAAAGAACCACCCAACTGGCGCATCATACCGGTAAAAGAAGCGCCCTGGCCTATTTGCTTTCCTGTTAAGTGTGGAAAGCGATAAAGTTGTAATAGGAATAAAAAGCATTCCCATACCCATTCCTCTTACAATCAGGAGCCAGAAAAAATTATCCGCAGCCGTATCAGGTGTTAAAATGGAATATGCCCAAAAACTATATCCGAAAAACAGCAGCATCCCCAGTGCCACAAGATATTTCTGTGGAACTCCTTTTTGCAACATCTGTCCGATGATGGGCATCATAAAAGCGGTAGTTAATGCAGAAGGAATCATAAGCATCCCCGCCTGTTCTGCCGTCCATCCCAGCGTGGATTGTGTATATACAGGAATGATGAAAGTAGATCCATATAATCCAAAGCCAAGTATAAAAGATAAAATGGTTCCTATACGAAGGTTTCCGTTTTTAAGAACGCGAAGTTCTACAATAGGGTTGCGGAAAGTAAGTTCCCGCCAGATAAAAAAGAATAATCCGAAAAAAGCGGTAATGGCAAGAATGGTAATCGTATTACTTGAAAACCAATCATCATCATGCCCGCGTTCCAGAACATATTGAAGTGATCCTACAGAAATGGCAAGCAATGCTATACCCAACCAGTCCACATCTCTTGTTTTACTTTTTTCACCATATTTTGGGCTGCGTACAAACTGAAGTGTCATTAAAGTGGCAATAATACCAATAGGAATATTGATGTAAAAAATATAGGGCCAGGAATAATGATCTACAATATAACCACCAAGCGGCGGGCCAAGTGTTGGGCCGATGATAACACCCAATCCATAAATTGCCTGAGCCATACCCCGTTTTTCCTGTGGATAAACTTCGGTAATAATTGTTTGAGAAGTTACCAGCAAGGCGCCCCCGCCCAATCCCTGCATAAAACGAAAAAGTACCAGTTCCCAAATGCCGGTGGCATTGCCGCATAAAAAGGAACAGACCGTGAACAACATAATAGAGGCTGCAAAATAATTGCGCCTTCCAAATTGCTGTGAGAGCCAGCTGGTCATGGGAACCACAATTACATTGCCTATAGCATAAGCGGTGATCACCCAGCCGATTTCAGTAAAAGTGGCGCCCAGGTTGCCCCGCATATCATTGATCGCCACATTTACAATGGTTGAATCAACTATTTCCAGTAACGCGCAGATGATAGCTGTAATGGTAATAATAACCCTGCGGCTGCCATATTCTACTAATGATTCCTGTTGCATACAAAGTTTGCGGAATTAATCTTTATCCGCTTTTTCAAATCCTCTTAATCGAGATGCACATTTACATTAACATTCATTCCTGGTCTCAACCATTTGACTAACGAATCACCGGGATTAAACTCAATTTTTACCGGAAGTCTTTGAACCACTTTTACGAAGTTGCCACTTGCATTATCCGGTGGAAGCAGTGCAAAACGTGCGCCGGTAGCCGGTGAAAAAGAAGCTACCTGCCCTTCAAATTCGTGATGTGAAAAAGCATCTACTTCAATTATTACTTTTTGTCCCACCCTCATCTTTCCTAACTGCGTTTCTTTAAAGTTGGCCACCACCCATACATTCTGGTTTAAAACAATACTAAAAAGCGCCTGCCCGGTTTGTACATACTGGCCTTCCTGCACATTTACTTTGGATACCTCGCCTGCTTCAGGGGCTGTTATGACTGAATAGGAAAGATTCAGTTTTGCGTCATCCACATCCACCTGGCGCTGTTTGATCATTGAACTGGCAACGGGTATTTGCCGGGAGCTTGCATTACTTTGAGAGCTTACTGCAGCTGGTCTGCTGAGTAGCCTGGTTCTTTTGTTCAACCAATACCTGGAGCTGACGTTCAGCGGTTTGTTTAGCTGCTTCAGCCTGTTCAAATTGTTGTTGGGTAATGGAATGATCCTTAATAAGATTGGCATAGCGGTTGTAATCCTGTGTGGCCCGCCATACAGTTACGCGTGCGGCTTCTATTTGTGCATCAATGGTGGATACGCCAGCCTGAGCGCTCGCTATATTGGCATGGGCTGCATGAGTGGAAGCTTCTGCTACACCCAAATTAGTTTTAGCTGTTGCCAATGCGGCTTCAGCCTGTTCCAGCTTTATTAATAACTGCCTGTTGTCAAGTACAATTAAGGTATCGCCCTTTTTTACTTTTTGATTGTCCTTTACCCTTACCTCCGTTACATAACCTGAAATGCGTGGTATTACAGGGCTGATGTTGGCTTCTACCTGCGCATCATCCGTTTCCGTATGATGCTGCGCATACATATATTTGCTTATGCCAAACCAGGCGCCTGATACTACCAGCAAGAGTAAGATTACAAGAAAAAACCTGTTTTTCTTTTTTACTTCCGGCGATTTGTTTAGTTGTTGTTTTTCTTTTTTTTCAAGTGGTATAACTGACATAATTGTTATTATTAACCGGTAATTATTTTAATGATTCTCCTAAAAGTCCTGCTGCCTGCAACAGTTTGTTATAAGCTACCAAGGCGTCTATTTTTCCAAAAGCGGCATTCAGTTTTGCCTGCAATTGTGCCACATCCGCATCCAGTAATTCGGTTGTTGTAACCAGGCTGTTGTCATATTTATTTTTCGTGATCTTATAATTTTCCAATGCCTGTGCAATTGCTTTATTATAGACTTCAATTTTCTTTTGGCTTAATAAATAATTATTGTAAGCCTGGTTAATCTGCAACTGAATTTTATCCTGGAGCATGCCCTCCTGGGCCTCCAACTGTTTTTGCCTGGCCTCAGCCTGCTGTATCCGGGCTTTTGTTTTCCATAAAGATGAAAGGCTGTAGTTCAGGCCAATTCCAACATTTACAGCATTGGTAACAGTAAGCAGATTGGGAACATACGCGGCTATATAACCTCCTGTAAACGCGATTCCGGGATAGAGCTCGCCTTTTACCGATTTGATGGCGCTGCCAGCCGCTTTTTTTCTGAAAATCAAGGCTTCAGCATCTTTCCGGTTTTGAAGGGCTAGCTGTTCATATTCCTCTTCATTTTTTAATGAAAAACTGTAGTTCATGCCGGATGAATCGGGTAATAACTGTGTTTTGGAAGGCAAACCCAACATGAGGTTCATGTTTACATTTGCCTGTTTCCAATTGTTTTCTGCTTCCAGTAAGCTCAATTCCACCTGGGAAGTTTGTAATTCAGATTTAAGCAGGTCATTCCTGGCAAGCAGCCCGTTTTTTTCAAGATTGGAAAAATCCGTATCGCGCTGGCGCGATTGCTGCAAATTTTCTTTCACGAGATTTACTGCCGCTTTCGATTTATATAAATTGCTGAATGCATCAATGGTATTTAATATTACTGCTTCTTTTTCATTGTCTGCATCCAGTTTTGAAGCTTCCAAAAGATAATGTGCAGATTCAATTCCATATTTGATGCGCTGGCCGGAATAAATGGGAAGGGAGAGATTGGCAATGCCATAAGTGGCCTGTGATATTTTTGGAGTAGCAGCAGCATTGCCGCCAGGATTGCCACCGTCGGCATTGCCGGTTTTTATTTTTAAATCCACATTGGGGTTATTCATTCGCAAATAAGAACCGCTTATTTTAAAATCAGGCAGCCGGTGATCTTCGGCTTCTTTTAATGCTCCGCTGGCCTCTTCTATTGCAGCTTTATTAGTTTTAAGTTGTTTGCTGTTTGCAATACTCAGATCAATGGCTTCGGTGAGTGTAAGTGTTTTTTGCTGGGCTTTTAACAGCTCAAAATGGAAAAGAGCGATGATGCTAAAAAGGATGAATAATCTGTTATGCTTCATACTGCAATAATGCTTTAACTAATGTTTTTAAATGATTTCCGGTTCGCTCCTTGAGCAATAAATGGAATTCCTCATCAGGAAGGGAGTTCAGGTTATTAAAATCCCGGTAATAATGTTGGGTAACCATCATTTGGGTAACCGTCCCAAGAATGGTATTGAAAATTAATACCAGGTCAATTTTCTTTTTAAAGATTCCTGTCTTTTGTCCTTCTTTGATTAATTCGCCGAATAATTCCGTATTTCTTTTTTTTAACTGGTTGACAACTCCAATGATGACCGGATTTTTATTGATGATTTGTTCACAAATCATTATTTTATGAAACAATTGATTGTGCATAACCCTTTCGATATGCTCATCAATTAAAATTTCCAGCTTTTGCCAGGTTGTCTTCTTTTCATCCTGCAAAAGTGTTTCCAAACGCAAATTGAAAAACCCGGTTCGTTGTTGAAATAGCGCTTCCATTAATTTTTCTTTGGAACCAAAATAATAGGAGATCATTGCAATATTTACGCCTGCATTTTCAGCTATATCGCGTACGGAACTTGCATCAAAACCTTTGGCTGAAAATAATTGCTCGGCGCTGTTTATGATCTGCAGTTGCTTCTCATTATAGCTCATTTTTAATTTTTGAGGCGTCAAAGTTAAACAAACGTTTAATTAAGATTTAAAAAAATTTTTGGCCTTATGAAAAAATTAACGTGGATTTTTAATTATGAGAAGATGCAAAAAAGCGGAAAATGGATATTTCTCTTTCCTTACCGAATGGTTACATTGATGAATGGTTGCATTGTTAAATGGTTGCACTTTTGAATGGTTACATTGTTGATGCGAATGCTTTGCGCACCTTTCATCTTTCACCTTTCATCTTTCACTTTTCACTTACTCTTATACCTGGTTTTATTTCGCCCTTTCAGGGCTGGCGGATAACATATTGTTTGTCATTTAATCGGGCGTTGCCCGATGCTCGGATAAGGTCGCCCTTTCAGGGCTTTTCACTTTTCACCTTTTGCTTTCCCAGCTTTCATGTTTCAACTTTTTCACTTTTCACTTTTTACTTCTCACCTTTCACTTTCACAGTTTCACCTTTCACTTTTGACCTTTCAACTACCGGGATCATTTTTTTCATAATAATTCCACATAAGCGTATAGATGGTTTCTTTAAGCGCTTTGGAAGAAAGGGCATCCGGTGAAACAGGAGAAAGAAAATGAAGTTCCAGCCGGGAAGGCATTAAGAAAAAAGTTTTACTAGCGGGCATCACTTTTTTTGTATTGAAGATCAAAGCCGGGATAATCTCTTTTTTGGTGTCTGTAGCCAGTTTAAAAGCGCCGTCGTAAAAGGCTTTCAGGGGTTGATCCGTTCTGTTGCGGGTGCCTTCGGGATATAAAACCATATCCAGTCCTATGGCCAATACTTTTTTCATTGCATCATAACTTTTTTTACGGCTTGTATCATCTTTTCTATCAACGAGCACGCTTCCGAGGCTATAGATCCATCCGAAAACAGGGATGGAAGCAAATCCCTTTTTGGCAATGGTTTTATTGGCATTGGGCATGAAAGGAGTTGTAACGGGGACATCCATCAGGCTGTTGTGATTACAAACAATGATGTAATTGGTTCCGGGCTTAAAAACTTCCGCTCCTTTTACTTTTAGCGGACATCCGATAAGGTTGAGAAACAGGCTCATCCAGACCCGTGATACAGATCTGTGCCAGCGTGCAGCTTTGGGTTCCTTCAGTAAATAACAGGGTAAATAAAAAATAAAGGCGATCAACATAGTCGCTAAAAAAGTTATCAGTCCCCACAATGCCCATATCCGGCCAAATATTTCTATGATCCAACTGTAGTGTACGGTATCCTTGTTGGATTTTGTTTTAATTTCCATCGGATTGCAAAACTAACTTCTTTTAATAAGTAATTTTTAGGTGAAAAATCTGAAGCATGATTTTCAAAATATCTTCCAAAAGAAAAGATTACTTGGAATCGTTTTTTACAAACTCCAATCAATCGGATCCAGTCCCTCTTTCATTAACAGCTCATTGGTTTTACTAAAATGTTTACATCCAAAAAAGCCTTTATCCACGCTGAAAGGAGAGGGGTGTGCCGCTTTGAGTACATGATGTTTTGTTTCATCAATGAAAACCCGTTTTTCCTGGGCGAATTTTCCCCATAATAAAAAAACCACTCCATTTTTCTGATCAGATATTTTTTTTATTACCGAATTGGTAAACTCCATCCAGCCGATTTTTTCGTGGCCGTTGGGTTCGCCGGCTCTTACGGTTAAGGATGCATTTAACAATAAAACTCCTTGTTGAGCCCATTTTGTCAGATTGCCCTTTTCAGGAATGGGCAGGCCGATGTCGTTTTTTAATTCCTTAAAAATGTTGACTAAGGAAGGCGGCGGTTTTATTCCATCCGGAACGGAAAAGCTTAATCCATGCGCCTGTCCCGGGCCATGATAGGGATCCTGGCCGAGTATAACTACTTTTACATTGTCGAATGGGGTAGTATTGAATGCATTGAAAATGAGATTTCCGGGCGGATAAATGATTTTTCCGGTAGCTTTTTCAGTTTTTAAATGGGTAATAAGCTGCTGAAAATAAGGTTTGATAAATTCCTGTTTCAGCACATTTTTCCAACTTGATTCAATTTGAACATCCATTTTTAAATTCAGTTTGGTTGCAAACTAATTAAAATATAGTTTTGCGGCATTCTAAAAAGAAAGGTTGCCTTTTTTAGAGAAATTTAAATCCTGGTCCGGTAGCTCAGTTGGATAGAGCAACTGCCTTCTAAGCAGTAGGTCAATGGTTCGAATCCATTCCGGATCACTTTCAAAGCCGCTATAATAGCGGCTTTGCTGTTTTTATATATTAAACAACTTACTTGACACTACCTGCTTTTACCTAATTTTCCTTTTTTTTTGTTCACCAATAGTTCACCACGTGTTCACCAAAAATAATTATATGCTTTCGTTATCCGGGGAATTACGCAAAGAAGTAAATAAAGCCGGATTGAACCGGTTGCCGATAAGAATTACTATAAAATACATTTACAGCCGACCAGATAAATTAAAGATTGACTCCTAAATTTTAGTTATAGACTTCCAGTTTATTGGGGTGATTAAAGTTACCCATTTGCTTCTTTTAAATGGCCTCCTCCTTTTTCCACCAGGTATCTTTTCGCAGTATTTAAGATTTCTTCTGCATACTTGTACATATCATCTAATGTAGTTATCTCATGTTTAAGCTCTGACCTGTCTTCTTTGATAGTGGAAAGGTATTTTTTTGTAGGACTATTCAGGTACATTCTGCAAATCGGCTTCCTGTTATTATCATCTAGAATAATAGAAAAATAGCTTTGTGCATCTCTGTAAAATATCCTCTGAACCGGAATTATTTGCCTTAAAATTGATCGGGCGATGTAATAGGATTCAAGTTCTTCAGATGTTGTTATAATCTTGCTTGGAATTGATTCTTCCAACACTATTTTCGTGTTAGCCTTTTGATCAATTTCTTCTTTTTTTAAAGCTGATTTCAGACGCTCCGTTATTTGGTCATTAATATATTGAGCGAATGATTTTTTAGTAAGAAGCGTAAATTGATCTAAAAGCTTTTGCGTAATAATCCCTACATATATTTGTTTGGTGATAAACTTGGTAAGATCAGGAGATGGATCATTTATTTCTTGATGAATGATCGCTTTCATTTCACCTAAATATTTTAACTCGCTTGCAGTGTTTACAATCGTGCTAAAGTCATAATAATTTTTATGGAATTTTTTAACCTCCTCTACCTGTTGTTCCTTTAAGTCAGTTATTGTAAATGTGAAAAACGGTTTGTCATCCATTTTATTCGGCTCTACCAGATCTGTGTAAAATCTATATTCTATCCCATTAGTTAATAATCCGAATTTAGCCGGCGTTGTATGAAAATATCTAAATAATTGAGAATTATGTGGGTTTAGGTCGGCTGACCAATGCTTACATTCAATAAGGATAATGGGCTCATTGTCTTTCATTATTGCATAATCTACTTTTTCACCTATTTTAATACCAATGTCCGCTATAAATTCAGGCACCACTTCAATTGGGTTAAAAACATCATAACCCAGGGCTTGAATAAATGGCATTACATAAGCATGCTTAGTTGCTTCTTCGGTATGGATGAGTTCCTTACTTTTAAGAATGCGTTCTGACAGTTGTTTCAAAGAATCTATCAAATCCATTTTATTTCTTTTTGGTTACTAATTCAAAAGATCGGAACTAACCCTTTAATTTTCATCAAGTAAGCCCTTTATTAATTAATTTTTAATTACTATTTAAGAAAAGACTTTAAAAACATTTGAAACACCAACAAAAAATTGAAGGAACTTTTAAAAGTTTTAACAGCTCAGTTTGCGCACAAAAGCGGCCGACAAAAATTATAATTTATCCGTTATTGAAAGACTACAAAAAAAGCTATTACAGGCTATACATTTGCAAGACGGCTTTTAAAAGAGCAAATGCCTGAGTTGGCTGAATTTTTTCCTCATGGTGAAAGCATTTTAAAACTTACTGAAATTGCAAGAAAATTACATTTTGATACTGGCCGGGGTTTTTGAAAAAGATGAAAAAGATCAGTTGTACAAAGCATGCGTTTGTATACATAAAAACGGGCTTGTAGCGAGATACAGGAAATTACATCCATTCATCAATCCATAAATCAAATACATAAAGACAAGCCATTTACCATCCTTCACAGAATGTCGTTTTTTTCCTATAATAACAGCGCAGCACTTCCTAGTTTTGATGAATAGAGATCCAAATTATGAAGAACTATAGAGGCACGGTGCCTGTCAACCGCTTATTTGAGCGGAAGATGGTTTGTTATCGTATATTCTGTATGCAACATGGGTCTGTATGAAATCAGCTTTCACTAACCATTTAACATATAGATTAATAGATGAGAAAATTAACTCGTACTCCTTGCTGCATTTGTTATGATAGCGGTATCATGTAAAAAAGCCTCAACCAATCCCGACCCCGGACCGCCTGAAGAACCAGGTATTGAAAAACCAGGTATAGAAGCACCACCGGAAGCAGAAAGACATGCCTTGCCGATGAAGGTGGTTATGACGAATGAAGCCGGGCAATCAGAAACTTACGCAATTACCTATCTTCCCAACAGTAAAAAAATAGATCGCATTACAAGGCCGAATGGTGCTGTAGAAATATACCACTACACAGGAGACCTGGTCGATAAAATCGATTATCGTACGGACGGAAGCAACTATACAAAATTCGAATATCAAAATAACGCCCTTGTCCGCGAAACATATTATCAGGCATCCCTGGCGGCGGCTAAGACCGAATATACTTATCCGTCAGGCAACAAGATGCAGGCTGTTGAATTTAAATATAAAAACGACAAGTGGGAACAGGCAGGCGATCCGGTTGATTTTGAGTTTGACAACAAAGGCAATTTGACAAAAGCTGAAAGCGGCAAGACTAAGGTAGGCGTATCATACGATGATAAAAATGCTCCCTTTTTGAATGTAGCCGGTTGGCCTGATATCCATTTTACAGGGGGTATTCCTTTAGGTGATAATATTCGCTATGAGGATGTTGTGGCAAGAAGAAACAACCCAACCAAAACAACAGCAACCGAGGCTGGTACTCCTTTACTGGATTTAGCTTTCACCTACGAATTTAATGATACTCAAAATCCAAAATTCCCAACTAAGATAACCGGAAAAGAAAATGGAAAAACTAAGTTCACAGTTGTAATCAGTTATTCTATTCAACCTGGAGAACCTGGCAGGCGACCAGGAAACAGAAGAGGACAACAAATTGCCGCTTGAGTTAATCATGACTAGTGATGGAGCACCGTCAAAAACCACTACTATTACTTATCAGGCCGACAGCAAAAAATTAGATAAGATCCAGAGTAGTAACGGAAATATGGAAACCTATCATTACGATGGCGACCGCATTGTTAAAATAGACTATGGAACGAATGGCGACTATAAGGCTTTAGAATATGATGCAAATACCAAACGCTTAAGTAGCATAACCCAATACCACTCCAGCAAAGCAGAAGGCCAGGTAAGATTTACCTATACCTCCAATACAGCGCTAACCCTTGCAGATTACAAATACGAAAATGATGCCTGGAAAACTACCGGAGAGGCAGTTAATTTGGAGCTTGATGCGAATGGTAATGTAATAAAAGCGAAAAGTGGCGACGTTGAAATAAATATAGCTTACGATACTAAAAAATCTCCTTTTTTCAATGTAACCGGTTGGGCTGAAATTCAATTTTTAGGAGGTATTCCAATGGGTGATAATATGGGCGCTGAGGATGTAATTGGCAGAAAAGGTAATCCGACTAAAACAATGGCAAAACAAGGCAACACTACCTTGCTGGATATGAATTTTAGCTACGAGTTTAATGACAATAAACATCCCCAATTCCCTACTAAAATAACCGGAACCGGCAGACCTTTCACCTTGACGATTGTCTATAATTAAATACATTATTTTGGTTTTTTACAAAAACCTGTTACTTTCACTAAATAGTAACAGGTTTTTTTATGTGTAATATATTGAGAGCATAAAGCAGTTTTGGTAATAAAATAAGTAACAATTTTTTGTTTTCTATCGATGAACTTAGATTTTTTGAAATACACCGAAATACTGCCGCATTCAAGTTTAAAAGGAATAGTGACGCACTATAGAATAAAAAGTGCCCGCCTCAGCAGCTCTTTTGTTTTCTCCGAATTTTCCCCCATATTCCAGGGTTTGATTTTTAATATCCGCCCACTTGATGATATTGATTTTGTCAAAAAGGAGACCGTCGCCCTAAAGCATAAAGTTTATTTTGTAGGGCAGGCCATCTCCACAAGCACACTGGTTAGCAGCTCCCTGAGTGTGGATCTCATTGCCGTAAACTTTACACCAACCGGGGTTTTTCGGCTTACCGGTATTAATTTGGAAAGTTTCACCGATCAGATTGTGGATGCAGAAGCAATTTTTGGTGCAGAAATTAACCATTTGCATGAACAATTAATTGAATCCAAAAATCAGAAGGACAGCCATTCGGCTGATTGACAACTATTTGTGCCTAAAAGCCGCCAGTAGAAAAAAGGGGAACAAGCCGCATATTCTGGAGTCGGTATCTATTTTGAAGAAAAGTGCTGCGGGCATTAGTGTAAAAATGCTTCAAAAAGCAACCAATACCAGTGCCAAAACCTTAGAAAGATCCTTTAAATCAGAAATCGGCATGACGCCCAAAATGTACCAACGTCTCCTGAGGTTTAACCAGGCCAGGCTGTACATGGAAGAAAACAACTGTACCGATTGGTGGGAAATCGTGGTGCTGTTTGAGTTTTATGATCAATCTCACTTTATCAGCGAGTTTCGTTTTTTTGCCAGCCAAACGCCGATGCAATATCTTCAAATGTTGAATGGTTTTCAAGTGATGGTGGCGCCTGATCATTAGAACCAAATGTTGCTTTGGGCTTAACCTCTTTATTAGTTTTTGGGTAAGCTCCTCTCATTTTTTAGAGTACTAATTAACAATGATATGTTTATAAAAAAAATAATTGTTTTATTTTGCACATAAATTATACATTGACAAAACATTAAATATTTAAAAATTATATGAAAGAAATTTCTGACATTGGCGTAATTGGTATTGCAGTAATGGGCGAAAATCTCATTCTCAATATGGAGAGTAAAGGCTTTAGTGTTACAGCCTATAACCGCACTGTTGATAAGGTAGAAAAATTTATGAATGGACGTGCCAAGGGTAAAAACATCTTTGGAGCAATGTCTATAGAAGAGTTTATCGGTTCGCTAAAGAGACCTCGTAAGGTGATGCTGATGGTTAAAGCCGGGCGCCCTGTTGATGATTTTATTGAAACGCTTATTCCGTTATTGGAGCCGGGTGATATCATTATAGATGGTGGTAATTCGCATTTCCCTGATACTGAAAGACGTGTTAAATATGTGGAAAGTAAAGGATTGTTGTATATAGGTACTGGTGTTTCCGGAGGTGAAGAAGGAGCCTTGTTAGGTCCCTCTATTATGCCGGGTGGCAGCAAAGCAGCATGGGAATCTGTAAAACCGATTTTTCAATCTATAGCTGCAAAGGTAGAAGATGGTTCGCCATGTTGCGACTGGATAGGTGATGGCGGATCAGGCCATTTTGTAAAAATGGTTCACAATGGTATTGAGTACGGCGATATGCAACTGATCAATGAAACCTATCATGTAATGAAAGACATGCTGGGTATGTCGGCCGACGAGATGCAAAAGGTATTTGAGGAATGGAATAAAGGCGAATTGAATAGTTACCTGATTGAAATTACGAGTGATATCCTGGCTTTTAAAGATCAGGATGGAGCACCTTTAATTGATAAGATTTTGGATACTGCCGGGCAAAAAGGTACAGGAAAATGGACAGGTACCGTAGCACTTGAACTAGGTGTTCCTTTAACCTTAATTACTGAATCTGTATTTTCAAGATGTTTGTCGGCATTAAAAGATGAACGTGTGGCGGCTTCTAAAGTATTAACCGGTCCAACGCCAACATTTGAAGGCGATAAAGCCGCATTTATTAATGATTTACGTGACGCACTTTATGCGTCTAAGGTAATTTCTTATGCCCAGGGTTACCAAATGATACAGGCTGCGGCAAAGGAATACGGATGGGAACTTGATTATGGTAGTATTGCCTTAATGTGGCGTGAAGGTTGTATTATCAGATCTTCTTTCTTAGGTAAAATTAAGGAGGCTTTCGATAAAAACCCAGATTTGCAAAACCTGATTCTTGATGATTTCTTTAAAGACAAAATTCATCAGGCTCAGGCGGGATGGAGAAGAGTAGTTGCTGCAGCTGTCCTCAATGGAATTCCGGTTCCTTGTATCAGCGCAGGGATTAACTATTTTGATGGTTACAGAAGTGCCCGTTTACCGGCCAACCTTTTACAGGCACAGCGGGATTATTTTGGTGCACATACTTATGAGCGTTTAGATGAACCACGTGGGCAGTTCTTTCATACCAACTGGACCGGTCGTGGAGGAGAAACTTCTTCAACTACGTATGGAGTTTAGGATGTCATTCTGAATTAAACCTGCAAATTAAGCTGAACTTTATATAATGAGCCGATTATCTTCTTTAATCGGCTCATTACTTTTGGTATATATGTGCCAATTAGAAAGATTATAAGGCTTCCCTCTCCATCCACATGAAACGAAATATTTAAAATTCAAATTCTATCCTTCCCACTTCTTTAACGCATTAAGTAATCATAATTTTACGTTTAGTCATACTTGTGATAGGATAAAGTAAAAGCCGTTCAGTTATCAAAAGGTGCTTTCCAAAAAAGTTGTTGAAAGAAAAAAAATAGAATCTATATTTTTACTTATTACGTTTGCTGCCTTAGATGCCTTTGTTTTTTTACATTCGTAACACCAAACCTGGAACTCATTAGGAACAAGACGTTTATAAGATAGTGCTAAAAATTTCCAGTAAAGCAAAGAGTAAAAGTGGCGGAGTCCGGGTTTATAGATAAGCTCTGGTAGTAATTTCATAATAAGTTTTTATATGGAAAATTTAAAAATTTCAACAGCTCAGTTTGAACACAAAAGCGGCGATAAGGATTATAATTTATCCGTTATTGAAAGACTATCAAAAAAAGCTGCGGAAGAAGGTGCTGATGTGATCGCTTTTCATGAGTGTTCTATTACAGGTTACACATTTGCAAGACGGCTTTCAAAAGAACAAATGCTTGAGTTGGCTGAATTTATTCCGGATGGTGAAAGCATCTTAAAACTTACTGAAATTGCAAGAAATAATGACATTGTGATACTGGCCGGGCTTTTTGAAAAAGATGAAAATGATCATTTATACAAAGCATACGTTTGTGTAGATAAAAACGGGCTTGTAGCAAAATACAGAAAATTACACCCTTTCATAAATCCATACCTTACTCCGGGAAAAGCGTTTTGTGTTTTTGAGATCAAAGGCTGGAAATGCGGAATATTAATTTGCTATGATAACAATATCATTGAAAACGTAAGGGCGACAGCGCTATTGGGAGCCAATATTATTTTTATGCCGCATGTAACGATGTGCACGCCTTCAACCCGCCCTGGCGCAGGATTTGTAGACCCCAAACTTTGGGAGAACCGCGAAAAGGATCCTACTTCTTTGCGCCTGGAATTTGACGGAATGAAAGGAAGGGCCTGGTTAATGAAATGGCTGCCGGCAAGAGCGTACGACAATGCTGTTTATGCCATATTTTCAAATCCCGTTGGTATGGATGATGACCAATTGAAAAACGGCTGTTCCATGATTATCGATCCATTTGGTGATATTCTTGCAGAATGCCGTTCATTTGACGATAGTTTTGTAACAGCAACCATTACAGCCGAAAAACTTTTTCAGGCTGGCGGCTACCGCTACATCAAAGCAAGGCGACCAGATTTGTACCGGGATATCATCGGCCAGGAACATGTATCTGAGCAGAAAGTGATTTGGTTGAATGCAGATAAAAAGTAAAAGCTCCAAATGTATCTGGAATGCACAACCAGGTAAATACTCTTTTTTCAATTGCAACTGAAAACTAAAAGAAAATATCAACAGGATCACTTTGCGAAGAAGGCTATTGATGTTTTGAAGAAGCGGACAATGATGGAAAAGCAAAGAATATCATCATCCCGGATGATGTAAATTAAATAAAATACTTTATTAGCTCAAGCTCTGTGACTGGACTTATGTTTGGTGCATCACGCAAACAGAGGCTCTTTTTGGATACAATAAATGGCTTGGCAAAAAACTGACTGAGTCAATCATTGAACATTTGTAATTCTAATTATCTTCATATCTAGTTTGGATGGCAAATTTCAAATGCCAGTTCTTCATCAAGCCGCAAACCCTTGGCTGTAATGTGAATCATCAAAAGTTGTATCTTCGGACTTATGACGACAGCTAACATAATACGTGAACTTGAGCGGTTGCCATTGACAGACAAACTTTTAGTCATTGAGCGGATTTTAAAGTCAATTAGGACTGAAAAGGAAAAAAGCCTGAAAGCAGCCGTTGAAAGTCTTTATGAAGATTATAAGTCGGACAAAGAACTAACTGCATTTACTCAATTGGATAACGAACCCTTCTATGAAACAAGGTGAGATTTGGCTTGTTTCTCTTGATCCGACTGTGGGTGCTGAAATTAAAAAGACCCGACCTGCCATTATCATAAATGACAATACACTTGGCAGACTTCCTTTAAAAATTATTATTCCGCTGACTGATTGGAAAGACAGATATTCCGTTGCGCCGTGGATGGTAAAACTTATTGCTGACCGCCAGAACAAGCTGACTAAGGACTCATCTGCTGACTGTTTCCAAATCCGTTCAGTTGCTGAAGAACGGTGTGTAAAAAAAGTAGGACATGTAGATGCTGATACAATGGACAGAATTCGTAAAGCTTTGGCAATAGTCCTCAACATTGAATAGCCACGAACCGTCAACATGATTTAGCATCATGGCGGCTGAAAACAAACTTATCGGTAATAATTCTATTGAGGTTTTGTACTATATTCAACGGAAAAAATGAAAAGCTTCTGATTTAAAGCGAACTATTTCCATGAATTTTTATCAGAACTTCTCTTTATATTATACAGAATTGGTATAATTGGTATAAAGAGGAAATCCGAATTGAAGCAAGAGTTTTTTTATAACAGCGATGTCGTAATTCAAGCTGGAGCCTTTGATAGAAATGCTAAAATTTAAGTACACAAGGCTTTGTTCTCTGCATTAAAAATCAATACCAAATATTTTTGCCGCGGCAATGTTATGCATCAGCAAAAACAAATCCTGCAACCGAAACAGCATCTTTCAGCAAAAATTAATGTGCTATTTCG
Source organism: uncultured Chitinophagaceae bacterium (assembly GCA_963695165.1). Lineage (GTDB taxonomy): Bacteria > Bacteroidota > Bacteroidia > Chitinophagales > Chitinophagaceae > CAVOGF01. Next base: position 294,069 of record CAVOGF010000004.1, on the reverse strand, counting down.
ATCGGAATAAATACATTCGTTGGCAAACCAAAACCTGTAACCGCCATGAGAAAGTTGTTTTTATTTCTCTCTTTATCCATTCTCTCCTGCAATTTTTTAAATGCCCAGTTACAAACTTCCGATGGCGAAGGCGTGGCCCAGGCTTCCGCTTTAAAGAAATTAGCGAAAAAGGCCAAATTCGGCGCTTTCCTTATAGAGACTGAGATCAGTTTTGGCACGGGCAAAGGGTTGGATAATCTGCCGGTTGTTACGGCAAAGGAGAAAGCTAAAGTAGAAATGACGGCCATGGAAAACAACGCGGTTGTAGGCTATTTGCTGCCTTATAATCAGTTTGTAAAGTTGAATGATTACGATTTTGAAATTTTTTATCGGAACAGTTTTAAAAGCCAGAAGTATCCGCCCGAAAAAGTTTCACTAACTGATGATGCCATTTTTTTTGATGACAATTACGGGCAATTCTACAGTTTTAAAGCGTCTGAAATGGGCCAGCGTAGCCGGTTTAAATACAATTATGAATATACCGATGCCAAGTATTTAACGCGGATGTTTTTTCATGAGGGCATTCCCATAAAACAAAATAAAATTGCATTCCATGTCCCGGACTGGTTACAGTTAGACATCATTGAAAAAAACTTTGAAGGTTATAAAATTAAAAAGGATAAAAGGACGGAGAAGGGGATCACTACCTATACTTTTACGGCCGACAATCTTCCTCCGATAAAGCAGGAACCGCTTTCCCTGGCGCGGCCGTTTTATCTGCCACATTTGGTAATTACCGTACGTAGCTTTTCCATTAACCAAAATCAGTACAACGGTTTTAAGACTTTAGATGACATGTATGCCTGGTACAATCGCCTTTACAAAAAAGCTCAGAACAAGCCTGAAGAACTGAAAACGCATGTACAACAACTGCTGCAGGGAAAGAATTCAGATGAGGAAAAAGTAAAATCATTGTATTACTGGGTTCAGGATAATATCCGCTATATCGCTTTTGAAGAAGGATATGCTGGATTTGTGCCGCAGACGGTACAGGAAGTGTACAAAAATAAATACGGCGACTGTAAAGGTATGGCTAACCTGCTGACCGAAATGCTGAAGCTGGCTGGTTATGACGCCCATTTCGCCTGGATCGGTACAAGGGATATTCCTTATGACAGAACTGAGATACAATCTATGTGCGTAGACAACCATGCCATAAGTGTACTATACCTGAAAGACAAAGTGTTTTTCCTGGATGGTACCGAAAAATACGCTTCTTTGGGTAAAAACGCTTACCGTATCCAGGGCAAGCAGGTAATGGTTGAGCATGGTGATAAATACAAGGTTGAACGGGTTGCGCATGCGGTTGCGGAAGAAAACATTATTTTAACCAAAGCGGACCTGGCGCTTGATAAGGATAAGATCACCGGGCATGTAAAAATAGAGTTTGACGGGGAATCTAAAAGTTTCTTTCATTATGTGTACAATAATATTCCTGCCAATAAAAGAAAGGATTTTATCAATGCACTGGTGAAGCTGAGTAACAACAATACCGAGGTGTCGGATATAAAAACCTCTGATTTTAAAAACCGGGATATACCCATCGTTATTGAAGGGAATGTGGAAATAACCGACCAGGTGACGCTGGTAGATAAAACCTGTTATACCAATATTGATTTTTTCCCGGCAACCATCACCCGTTTTATTCCGGATGATGAAAGGCAAACACCCATTGATATGGATCATGTGTTTGTAGCCAACGATGAAGTCAGTTTATCATTGCCCGCCAATGCCAAAGTGGAAACTTTACCGGAAAGTTTTAAAACCGCATATGCTAATGATCACCTGGACGCATCCTATAGTAATATGGACAATAAAGTTATTTTAAAGAAAAAGATGCTATTCAATTCGCCGGTAATTCACCCGGCACAGTTTAAGGAATGGAAGGATTTTCTTACGAAGATCAAAGAGTTTAACAGGAGCAATATCAAGATTCAGTTGTAAAAATGGAATAGGATAATGGCAAAACTTAGCTATTATAATTTAGAGAATAGCCTGGAAAATAAGAATTTAAAATGAAGAATTAGAAAGACAAAAAATGAAGAATATGTGAGGTATGAGGTATGGGCCTTTGAGCTATCAGTTGCCAGCAGTTAGGGATTGGAATGCCTTGTAGGGGCAAAATAATAAGAATTGGGACTTCAAGTCATTTTTAAAACTAATTATTATCGACGACTCAAATCATCAAATTAAAAACGAATAATCAAAAAAAACTGTCAACTTTTTTCGGGATAAGACATAAGGAACCTGTGAGTTTTTGCTATTGAAAATAAGTCTCAAAAAACTGGCAACTTGATTACAATTTCCTTACCGCCTAACAACAACAATTCAACTCATATTTCAATCCGTTAATCAGATGAAAGAAATATTCTTATACGCGTTGTGTATGCTTACATTATGTACGGTAAGCGCTCAACAAAGAATAAGCAAAAAAGAACTGGACCTTTTAAATAAAAACTTATCTGCCAGTCCATTGCTTTTGGATGATCCCGATTTTTTGGAGAACAGAAACCCCAATTCCAAATGGAACGAAGAAAGTGCCATTATACTTTGTCAGAAAACCAGCTTTGATTTCGATCAGAAAGGCTTAAGTGCAGGCAGGCGTATAGGACGTAATATCTGGGGACTTGTATTTGCTTTGCCTTCCCTTGGCCAGTCAATTTTATGGGCCAACTGGAATAATGATACGCGCATGTTAATTGAGGAAAAAGAAAGGCTGAAACTTATTTTGCAGGACAAATATGCGCTCGATCAATTTTCGGTGCTATACTTCAGGTTGTCCACTGAAGGTGATGCCTTTGCGGCAAGGGTGATAAAAAAAGATGGCAGCATACAAAAACTGGATCTCGGTGAGGCAATCAAGATAGATGACATTAAAACAGTACCATCCCTTTTCACCAGTTATACGGATGAGAAATTTACCTCTATTTACAGGCCTGATTATTTTAAAATAGCTGTTTCAAATGTTGAGGAAGGCGATATTATAGAATATGAGTTTATCAACATTAATACCCGGCGTTATGCTTTTAATCCCCAGTATAAGGAATTTCATCCCATTTATTATTTGTGTAACCGTCCGCTGCCCATTGTAAAGCAATCCATAGAAGTGGCAACAAAAGATGATAAATACCACCTAAGCTATAAAAGCCTTAAAGGCGCCCCGGAATTCACGGAAAGTTCCTCCGGCGGTAAAAAAATTTATAAATGGACAGATAACAACAGGGACCGCTTAACGGATACCCGTTATGTGAACCAATACCTTCAGCTTCCCTCTGTTAAATTCCAGATGGTATATGCGCGTAACGGAAGTAAGGATCTTATATGGTTTGATAGCAATGCTGACAAAAATCAGGATATAACTGAAGCCATGCTGGAAGAAAAAGCAAAGGCATTCTGGTTCCGGTCGCAAAACCTGCAAAGCACGGGAGATTATGCCGCTGGTTTAAGCTCAGACATTGGCAGTACCGTTAAAAGCATGTATAAAGAATGTAAAAAGAAAGGCTTTAATAACCTGAGCGATGATGAGTATATACGTAAGATTTATTACTATATCCGGTCCAAAACATTATACAGCAACTGGAGTGATTATGCATTTGCAAAGGTTTTTTCCGGGTTGCTCAATGAAAAGAAGATAGATCACGATATTGTTGTTTCCGCTTCCAACCAAAGAACGGGGTTAAATACGGTTGCTTTTGCGCCCGAATTGTCATGGAGTATCCGTTACAAAAACAGGTTTTATGTAAATCCTGATGAGCATTTGAACCCGGAAGAAATTCCCGGACATCTGGCTGGCAACGCATCCATTCAATTCAATTCGAACAACGAAAAAAGAAAAATGGCAAGTGAGCCTTTGCCGGCAAGCGATACCCTTGTCAACAGCTTGGTTTCCGCAATTTCTGTAAGTATGGATCCTGCAAATCCGGGTGTGCTGGTTGATAAAACGGTAGAAGCGACCGGCCTGGTTAAAAGCGACCTGATAGATGATATTCTTTTGCAAACGCCCTTTATGGAAAATGATTTTAGAAACTATGATGGCTCCGGCATGTGGGAAGGTTTAAGTGAAAAAGATGAAGAAAAAGCCCGCGCTGATTTTATGCAGCAAAAGAAAGAATGGAAGGAAGAGAAGCCAAAAATGATGAAAGCTTTTGCACAAAGAACATATAGTATGGAAGTGGCTAAATACAATAATTTCCGTTTGATTCAGGATGGCCGTAATCATAAAAAAGGCAGTTTGAAATACAGTGAAAGTTTTATTTTAAACGATATGCAGGCTAAGGCGGGCGATGATATCATTATCGCGCTTCCGGTATTAGTAGGCAGGCAGCCAAAAATAAAAAAGGAAGAACATGTCCGCAGTTTGCCTGTAGACGTGGGTTATCCTTATACCTTGCGCTGGAATATACAATTCGTTATTCCCGCGGGCTATACTGTAAAAGGTGTGGAAGGGTTAAACAAAATGATTGCAAACGAAACCGGCGCTTTTACAAGCACGGCCAAAATAGAGAACAACACCTTACTGCTCCTTGTTACAAAGGTTTATCGCCAAAAAAATATGGAAGCCGTACAATGGCCGCTCATTGAAGAGATATTAAATACCGCTTATTCCTTTTCGCAGGGAAAAATTATTTTAAAGAAATTGTAAGGTTTCTTTTTTTTATTAAGCAAAAACTGAATTTAAATAGCTAAGTTAATAGACCAAACAGCATGCTTTTTAACTCGATAAGCTTTGCAATATTTTTACCGCTGGTATTTATACTATATTGGTTTGTAACAAAGAAAAATCTAAGATCCCAGAATATTCTATTGTTGATTGCGAGCTACTTTTTTTATGCCTGCTGGGACTGGAGATTTTTATTTTTGCTCGTTTTTTCAACTTTTTTAGACTATTTCACCGGTATTGAAATGTCAGATGCCAACAATAAAAAAACTAAAAAATTTTGGTTTTGGCTAAGCATATCTGTAAATCTTGGATTTCTGGCAATTTTCAAATATTACAATTTTTTCGTAAAATCTTTTGCAGATTCCATTTCTCAATTTGGTATCCAGGTAAATCCCTGGACATTAAATCTCATACTTCCCGTTGGTATTTCGTTCTACACATTTCACGGTTTATCTTATGTAATTGACATTTATAACGGCAAAATAAAAGCCGAAAAGAATTTTATTGACTATTCCGTTTTTGTAAGTTTTTTTCCTTTGCTGGTGGCTGGGCCTATTGAAAGAGCCACGCATTTATTACCGCAAATACAGAAGAAAAGAACGTTTGATTATACCAGGGCCGCGGATGGCTTGCGGCAAATTCTTTGGGGGCTATTCAAGAAAATTGTTATTGCAGACAACTGTGCGGTGTATGCGAATGATATTTTTAATCATTCAGCCGGTTATTCAGGCAGCACGCTACTTATGGGAGCTATATTCTTTAGTTTTCAGATATATGGTGACTTTTCCGGCTACTCTGATATTGCTTTGGGAACTGCCAGGCTTTTTGGAATTGAACTTTTAAGAAATTTTGCATTTCCTTATTTCTCCAGGGATATCGCTGAATTTTGGAGGCGTTGGCATATTTCGCTTTCAAGTTGGTTCAGAGATTATTTATACATTCCATTAGGAGGGAGCAAAGGTGGAACCTGGGTGAAAATAAGAAACACATTTATCATTTTTATTGTTAGCGGTTTCTGGCATGGAGCAAATTGGACTTTTATAGCCTGGGGAATCTTAAATGCGATCTACTTTTTGCCGCTTTTATTAACCCGCAACAACCGGAATAATTTAGAGATAGTCGCAATAGGAAAATCACTTCCAACTATAAAAGAATTATTTTTCATGCTGGTTACTTTTAGTTTAACCGTTTTAGCCTGGATATTTTTTAGAGCTGAAAATATCGCACATGCTGTCAATTATATTTTCGAAATCTTATCGCCTTCGCTTTTTACAATACCCAAATTTTCCGGAATGGGTCAGGGCATTATAACGCTTGTTTTTGTTAGCCGGGTTTATACTTATTGAATGGCAGGGAAGAGAGCAACAATATGCAATTGCGCGTATGGGATTTCGTTGGAAACGGCCATTCAGGTGGGCTATGTATTCATTCCTGATTTTTTTAATTGGGATGTTCACCCCCACGCATGAATCACCATTCATTTATTTTCAGTTTTAACCCTATCACGAAATGAAGTATTTTATTAAATCCATTTTATACTTTATTCCTTTTTTAGCAATAATATATGCGCTCTTATTATTTGTTTGGGCTGATTTTGTTCCTAAGCTTTTTAAACCCAACCTTAATTTTGAAATGGGATCTTATGGGCATCTGCATTCGCGGCTTCGCGAACTGAGAAATTTCAGCGAACTGGATATTCTTTTTTTAGGTTCCTCCCATGCCTACAGGGGATTCGATACCAGGTTGTTTAAAGCAAACGGCTTAAAAGTTTTTAACCTGGGATCAAAATCTCAGACGCCTATTCAAACTGGCTTATTATTAAACAGGTATTTAGACCAGCTACAGCCGAAAGTTATTATTTATGAAGTTTATCCGGCTACATTTTGCATGGACGGTGTGGAATCGGCCCTGGATATAATTGCCAATGATCAAAATGATTTTAATTCGCTGAAAATGGCTTTAAACATCAATCATGTTAAAGTCTATAACACGTTGTTTTATGGATATTTAAGAGACGTGTTTAATTTAAACGCTGATTTTGTGGAACCGGTACAAAAAGTCAACGACAAGTACATTTCTGGTGGATATGTGGAGAAAAAAATGTCCTTCTTCAACCATATCAGTTATCCTACACAACAATGGGAGTTTAATGAAGAACAGTTTGTTGATTTCAAAAAAATAATTGCATTGTGTAAAGAAAAAAAAATAAAACTGATCCTGGTGAATGCTCCCATAACCCCTAATCTATACAAATCTTATTACAACAATAATATTTTTGACAGTACGATGTCTGCGCATGGAAAATATTACAACTTTAATACTATTCTTTCTTTGAACGATTCCTTACATTTTTCAGATTACCACCATCTGAATCAAAATGGGGTGGAAATTTTCAATAAAAAATTAATTGAAATATTAAATGAAAAATAGGAGCGGGCCTTGTATGAAGACTAATAATCTTAAAATATTAAAAGAAGAAATCTAACAAGTCTTAATAAATTTATAGATAAGGAGGTCATACTTAAAGAACAAAAAAACGATTTTGACACAGGATATGAGTCATTTAAACTGGGGTTACTCCTTTAACTGGCAAGGCAGGAAAAAGGTCTTGGAAAGCAGATTGCAGAACTATCAGAGACAAATAAATTTTACATTTCAAAACTTGATAAAGATTTAAAGGACGTTCGTTTTTCAACCTTGCAACGCATCATCTCAGAAGGACTTGGGGGACATCTTAATCTATAAAATTTTAATTTCAAATTCTTCTAAAAAAAAATCCCCGGTTAAAAACAACCAACCAGGGATCTTATATTATAATTGAATTATGATTCCTGAATACTTTTTGTTGAAAAGCCTGGCTCAAAGAAATAAAATATATGAGAAAAAGGGCAAATCATTAAAGGTTTATTCCGGCATTTTGTAAATTGAGGATTGATAACCATTACACTAAAACCATTATTCCACCATGAACAGGAATACATTGGAATTTATTTTAAAAGAAATAACACTTTACAGCGGTACATTCAAAAAGAAGCAGGAGCAAGATGGGGCCGTACGAATAAGTGCTGGCACATCACCTCTACGAAAAAAAACTATGAGTTGCTCACCGTGGTATTGGAAACACTTGTAAATATAGTAAGCCGTTAAATGCATTATATGGCAAAGGCTGACAATGTTAAAATTTGTATTGGCGCAACAACAATACAAAAAATCACAATAGAAAAAAGATGATAATCAGCAGGTAAAATATTCTGGAAAATTGATTAGGTTTCGTGTAATATTGTGTTATACCCAACCTTAAATGGACACATTCCTTGAATTGAACAGACAGAAGCTAAAGCCTTCCTTCATTAGAATAGCACTGGTTCTATTGGGGCTTGTTTTTGTAATATCCTTAATTGCTTTTTTGACATCTGGAAATTTGCCAAGTGGACAACTACTATTTTCAATAATACTGACTGCTGGTGTCGGGTTTCCTCTTTTCATATTGCTTCTTGGGTCATTGACTTGGCTGCTTAACCACAAGTCGAGACAAAGCGCATTTTCTAAAACACCTTTTGACCAGATTGAAAACATTGGCTTTTATAGGTCGTACAAAGGCGACACTTCAAAATGGTCATTCACCGACGAAATAAAGGAAGGCAAACTCAATGGCTTCACGTTAAAAATGGACATATCCAAAGAAAAGGGTCGACACTTCTTAGAATTTGACATACCTGTAGAATGGAAAAAAATTGACAAAAGCGAGTTCAATCGCTTAACCGAAAAATTCAAACAATATAACGCTGAATTTAGAATTGGAAGCATTGCTAAGCAGTATGACATAAGACAACATACATTACAAACAGTATCCGACCTGAAGACAGACTTGCTACTATTTACGACACTTGTTAAAGAAGAAGGTTTCGAACCCAAATCGTGACAAGGCTGGGTATAACATCAGTTTGGCGTTATGGTGGCTAGACGGAATGCACATCAGCTTTTGTATCGCTATTGTGCATCGGTTTCAACTTGAGGTTATAAATTGAGCAACAGAAATAACAATGAACTAATTATTTTTAATCAACTGACGTTATCGGCTGACGTGGCACAGAGTACCACCACAACGCCAAGTTTTCTATGATCCCACAAAATGTTTTTTTGTGCCGTTATGTACTTGCCAGTTGATAGTTTTCCACATAAGGACGCTGATCTCTTAACACGGAAAATATTCTTAAAAGTAGTTTGTTCCCGATTGCATTTATTACACTCATTTTGTTTTTTCCTTCCATTACTTTTCGTTCATAATAGGCCTTGATTTCTTTATCCCAACGAAGGGCCGACATAGCACACAAATGCAATAAACTTTTAAGTTTTCGATTCGCAAATGGACTTACACCTGGTTTAAATCGAACGCTGGTTCCGGAGCTTTTACTAAAAGGTACAACGCCACAATAACAAGCGAGTTGCTTTGCATTTTCAAACATTGTAAATCCCTTGGTGTAAACATAAAGCGAGGTTGCCGTTTTCTTTTCCGCAATGTCTCCTGAAAAGGCATGTGCGCAAGCAGGGACATTGGGGCATTCGGAGCACAAAAGCTCATTTAATTCCTTAACTTCAATCCATGCCTGTTCGCAAAGCCATACCAGAAAAAGATGGAGTCTATTTTATAACATTTCACCTGTACCATTGGTTGCCATTATTTAAAATTTGTAATGGTTATGATGGGGTTTACAATTGGTTCAATCATTTAAAAAGACAAAACCATCATATTATAGGCTATGTTATTATGCCAAGTCATGTGCATGCAGTTATTGCTTTCAGCAATACAGGAAAAAGCATCAATTTAATCATATCAAACGTAAAACGTTTTATAGCTTATGATCACGTAAAACGTTTACAGCAACAAAACAGCACGTTAATATTAAGTGAGCTATTTACTTTAAACCTCTTTTATAGTTTCCGGTAATGAACCTGCTATCCATTTTTCGATCCAAAAGGCAAAGAATATTGGAAATGTACCTTCTTTTCCGCAATGTCTCCTGAAAAGGCATGAGCGTAAGCAGGGACATTGCGGGCATTCGGAGCACAAAAGCTCTTTTAATTCCTTAACTTCATTCCATGTCTGTTCGCAAAGCCATACCAGAAAAAGATGGAGTCTATTTTATAACATTCACCTGTACCAATTGGTTGCCATTATTTAAAATCTGTAATGGTTGTGATGGGGTTTACATCAGAATAAGTGAAAAATCTATAGTTACAACCTACAGATAGCAATGATTGATTTTTCACCTGTGATGCTTTGTTGTTTATTGCCACGGCATTTTCTTTTCCGCGGTTCGGTTTTTTGTAAAAATTACACTGTCATTTTTCGCATAACCGGTATACATCCAAACCAGTTTTCCCTTGTTGCACTTTGGGCAAACCGTGATGTCTTTTCCATATTTTTCCAGCATCCGCTGGCTTTCTTTTCCGCAATGTCTCCTGAAAAGGCATGTGCGCAAGCAGGGACATTGCGGCATTCGGAGCACAAAAGCTCATTTAATTCCTTAACTTCAATCCATGCCTGTTCGCAAAGCCATACCAGAAAAAGATGGAGTCTATTTCATAACATTCACCTGTACCAATTGGTTGCCATTATTTAAAATTTGTAATGGTTATGATGGGATTTACAATTGGTTCAATCATTTAAAAAAACAAGGCCATCATATTATAGGCTATGTTATTATGCCAAGTCATGTGCATGCAGTTATTGCTTTCAGCAATACAGGAAAAAGCATCAATTTAATCATATCAAATGGAAAACGTTTTATAGCTTATGATCTCGTAAAACGGTTACAGCAACAAAACAGCACGTTAATATTAAGTGAGCTATCGTCAAGCTTAAACAATACAGAAAGAAAGCAAGGTAAAATGCATAAAATCTTTGAAACATCTTTCGATTGGAAAGAATGTATAACGGAAAAGTTCATTCAACAAAAATTAGATTATATCCATTTTAATCCGTGCAAAGGAAATAAGCTGGTTGACTTGCCTGAACAATATGAACATAGTTCAGCTAAATTTTACATTGAAGGTTTGCAGGGGATTTATCCGGTTACAAGTTTTATGGAACGAGAGATGTTGATTTAACGAAATGAGCTATATGAAACCGCAATGTCCTTTCTACGCACAAAGCCTTGCGAAGAGACATTGCGGAGAACGGGAATTTATCCGGTTACAAGTTTTATGGAATTGAGAGATGTTGATTTATCGAAACCAGCTATATAAAACCGCAATGTCCTTTCTACGAACAAAGCCTTGCGAAGAGACATTGCGGAGAACGGAAAGATGAATACGGAACAAAGAAAAATTTAAAATATCACCTTTCATTCTGGACACAAAAGACGTTCTACATAACCTTCATTCTTGTTTCGCCGTTACTTTTTTCTTCTCAAGTATGGTATATTGTATTGATTGGCTTTGTATTGATGCATTTATCACAATCCCTATTTCTACTGTTCACATTTTTTATGACGCATCACGTTGAGTCAACAGCATATCCAGCCACAGACGAAAACGGTTATATAAATACTTCCTGGCTAATGAACCAAATTAAAAGTTCAAACGATATGCACCCGTTCAGCGAAACAATAAACTTCATATTAGGCGGTTTCAACAACCATGTAGCCCATCATTTGTTCCCGCATTATCATCATATTCATTATCCAAAGCTCAACAGAATTTTGTACGACATTTTATTGACAAATCATATCAAACCAAATCAGACAACTTACTGGGGCGGACTTATTTCACACCTGAAACTATTAAAACGAATGAGCTATGCAGACAAGAAAGACGCCTCATAATAAATAAGGTCCCGTCGGGTTCGAAGCGCCCACGATGAAGCCCAGGTCGTTTGAGGTTGTTCGTAAATTATATGGAAGCCACCGTTTAGTAATGAACACCGCCATGAATTTTTAGATCAAAGAGGAAAAGTATAGCAAATGTAATCGTACAACCGGCTCAAAAACCGGTGGACATTTTAACTATATTTGTTCGAATTCAAATAGAAAGATAAAACATAATGCGAACAAGAGTATTTCTGACATTTTTTATAGTAACTGCATTTTTTTTAAATACAAAAGCACAGACAGATGTTACGATCTCAGGCATCATAAAAGATAAAGGTGCTAAAACTGTTTTGCCATATGTAAACGTGGTACTGAAAACGGAGGATGACAGTTCTTTTGTAAGTGGCACAGTAACCAATGAAACTGGTAGATTTTTACTTTCAAACATTAAAAAAGGAAATTACTTTTTAGAAGTTTCTTATATCGGGTTCATCACCGCAAAACAATCGCTTTTTGTGGGTGATCTAACCCGGTTTTTGGATATAAAAACTATTGAACTGGAAGAGTTATCAACAGCGTTGAACGAAGTAGTGGTAACTGCCAGGCAAAATGAAATTAGTGAGAAGTTGGACAAAAAAACTTTTTCATTAAAGGACAACATTAGTCAAAGTGGTGGTTCGGTGTTACAGGCTATGCAAAATCTGCCGGGTGTAACTGTACAAGACGGAAAAGTGCAATTGCGTGGCAGCGACAGAGTTACGCTGCTAATTGATGGTAAACAAACCGCATTGACGGGGTTTGGAAGTCAAAGTGGTTTGGACAATATTCCGGCTTCGGCTATCGAGAAAATAGAAATCATAAACAATCCTTCTTCAAAATACGACGCCAATGGAAACGCCGGAATTATTAATATCATTTACAAAAAAAATAAACAAGAGGGCTTCAATGGAAAGGCTGGTTTTACTACAGGCTTAGGCGCTTTATGGGTACGAAAAGAAAACCTGCCAACCATCCGGCCTCAATATACTTTTACCCCGAAAATAAATCCGGGTTTATCGCTCAATTATCGCAGGAATAAAATAAATGCTTTTTTTCAAGGTGATTATTTATACACCGAAACGCTGAATAAAAACGAGTTTGTCGTTAGAACTTACGACAATGGCGAAATCATTCATCAACAATTAAAAAGAAACAGAAATACGCACTTTACTACGCTAAAATCGGGCATAGACTGGAATATGAATGACCAGGATATTTTAACCATTTCAGGATTGTTTGGAAGTGAAAAAATTATTGACAATGGCGACCAACCATTTTTTAATGCCGGTTTAACTAAAAGAAACAGATTATGGCAATTTTTGGAAGATGAATTAAAAACAACAGTAATGGCTACTGTTAATTATCAGCATAAGTTGAAGGAAGCGGGGCATTTACTGAATATTGGCTTTAATTATACTTTTCACAGGGAGGATGAAAAATATTTTTACGACAATATTCTGCCAACCTATAAAGGTACTGATGCTTTCAAATTGTTATCCGATGAACAGGTGTATGATTTAAATGTAGATTACATCAAACCATTGAAATATGGAAGATTAGAAACCGGAATTAAACTTCGTAAAAGAAACATTCCAACAGATATGTTGTTTATTCCCGGTTTAAATTCTGTATTAGATATTACTGCCGGCGGTTGGGCCACTTATAAAGAACTCATTCCTGCTTTGTATGGAAATTATGTTTTTGAAAATAAAAAATGGGAAGCGGAATTAGGTTTAAGAATAGAGTATGTGAACATTCAATATGATGTAAATCAAAATCACAGTACCTATAAAAGCGACGGATATAATTATACACAGCCTTTTCCAAACTTTCGACTTGCTTATAAATTAAATGATAATAATAAACTTTCCATTTTTTACAATCGAAGAGTGGACAGGCCTAATGAAGTGGATATTCGTATTTTCCCGAAATATGATGATGCTGAAATTATTAAAGTAGGCAACCCTGCCTTGCGCCCACAGTTTACCAATTCAGTAGAGTTGGGATATAAAACCAATTGGGAAAAAGGCAGTTTATACAACGCGTTGTACCACCGGTTTGCAGACGGAACCATTACGCGCATTTCAAGCGCTTTGGCTGAAAGCAATTTAATTTACGCTACTTTTCAAAACGTGAATAAAAGTTATAATACCGGGTTGGAAATGGTTTTGGCGCAGGAAATTTCAAAATTATATTCGTTTAATGTAAACCTGAATGCTTACAGAAACCAGATTGACGCTTTTACGGTAATAAATAAATATCCGGTAACACATACATTTTCCGCAGACAAACAAGAAATATTTTCCGGAAATATAAAGCTGAACAATACCTTTCATTTTTCGAAAAGTATTGACGCGCAGCTAACCGCTATTTATTTAGCGCCAGACATTATTCCACAAGGCAAAATAAAATCCCGGTTTTCATTAGATGTTGGCTTAAAGAAAGCCATTCAAAAAGGAAAGGGCGAACTGTTTTTTAATGCAACGGACTTATTGAACACAATGGTTATCAAAAGGGAAATTCAAGGCGAAGGCTTTAAATACACAAGTGACGACTATTACGAAACACAGGTAATAAGACTTGGTTACAGTTATAAGTTTTGACGAAAAATCGGGGTTTGCAATTTTGAGATTCAAATGCTTAAACGGGGGGAGGTTTCAATAGGTTGGGAAGCTATTAACTTAAATGGTACTATGCCATTATGCATGGGCTCACCATAATAACTTACCGGACATTAAATCAATAAATCGAAAGCCTATCTTCTTGGATTAAAAATTTAGATTCTTAAATTTAATTATAGTTCCGGCTTGTCCGGCTTAGGGAACTTGCTGTTTTATTTACAACAATAGGGTAATTAATTAAACGAACTTTTATGTGGTTTACTTTTGCTTTTTTTAGTATTCCTGTGGCTATTTTCCTTTTATACAAGGGATTAACAGTTAGTAATAAGAACTCAAAAGCAAAAATATTATGGGCGATTGTATTAATCTTAATACCAATTATTCTTGGTTATATTGAAAAGAAAAACGTTGAAGAAATTCAGAAAGACCTAATTGGAACGTTTTATTTTAAGGATACAACTTTAATTCTGAATCAAAACAAGGCTTTTCTTTTGATAAATTTGGACAGCATAATAGAAAGGGGGCAATGGGAATTTAATACAAACGATAGACTAATTGTTAGCTTAAAGGATAATGACAATGTTACAGAGTTGGAGTTAATATATAAAAATGGTTTGCCCATTTTAAAAACAGATCCTTATGATAGCAAAATAGGGGATGGAAAGTTTTTTATAAAGAAATAAAAAAAGTGCAGCGCCATGGCCCCCACATGACGGGAGTAATTGTCAAAACTGCGGGGAGCGCGGCCCAGGATGGGAATATTGCGTTCAAAACATTGAAGAAATTCTGCAAATCCATTAACTTCATGGCAGGAACGGTTGAGGTATTTTTTGTTGTACCTCAGTTCTTCCGATGATTTTTTTCGTTGTCATAATTTAAATTTTTAGTAAAAGGCTACATTTTACGGATTAGTTGCGGAAGGCTACCATAGGTAGTATCAAATGGCAGTAACAATAAAAAATATGAAACCACGTTCAACAGCATTTCTTCAAGCAGTTATCGTGCTTATCGGTATAGTGGCACTTGCCATTATGATTCGTTTTCCTTTGACAGAGGGGAGAGCTGAAAACTTAGACCTTTTCAGCATATACCTTGATCCGTTCATTTTGTATGGATATGTGGCATCAATCGCTTTCTTTGTTGCGCTGTATAAAGCGTTCAAATTACTCGGTTATATCGGAAAAGAAAAAATATTCTCACTCAACTCGGTGAGAACTTTAAGGAGTATAAAACATTGCGCAATCATCCTGGGTATTTTAATTGTGATGGCAGGAATATACATAAGGCTATTCCATGCTAAAGATGACGACCCTGCGGGTTTTCTTGCAATATGCATTGTGACTACTTTTGTTTCTATCACAGTTGCCACTGCTGCTATGGTGTTTGGAAGAATCTTGCAAAATGGAATGGACTTAAAATTAGAGAACGAACAACTACACGAGCAGTTAAAAAAATAATTTGACTTTACTTTACAACCCGACAATAAAAAATTGTCGGAAATGCTTGCACATCTTGACGACCCAATTAATTCAAATACCTACTTGGAATGCAAGTACGGGCTTTATGCAGCACTTTATCATAGCGACTTTGACTTAACAAACTTGTTACCTAATGCAGACAATGAATTCATAAAATTTACAACAGGTTACGAGTGAGGTGGTTCTAATTTCACGGGGACACACAAAACTTCCGTTATTATGCAATGCTTCGGCTAGCATGATTCCATAAGTGTCATCGAAGGATTAGCCCGGCTCTTTCAGCTCTTATCTTCTACAATTAGACTGAACCGAGCAGCCGTTCTGCGCCTGGACGAACACTGAATGCCGCCACAGCAGCAAGCCCTGTAAGTAATGTCGCTTACCCACACTTCATTGGGTGTTGTTCCTGTCAATAAAAGATTAGGACCTTATTTGATAAGTATGACGGCTATTGGTTTTTCTTAGGATTTACAAACTTTTTGCTTTCTGCTTGATTGAATTGATGCGTCTTTCCCTGACGCCAGGCATAATAACCACTGCGGCTTACTTCGAGAACCTGACATTGCTTATAACAGGGAAAATTATCTTGTTCAGAACGAATAAATTCATAAACCCGGCTTACGTCTAGCGGCTGAAAATGCCCAAGGCTTTTTTTAAAATATCACGCTCCATCTCCAGATCTTTTATTTTCTTATGCATAGCTGCCTTCTCGGCATCGAATGAAATATCTGGTGAATCTTTACAAGAAGCTGAGGATGCTTTGGAGCGCTTTAGCCATTGATAAATCAGGTTGGTTCCTATACCCAAAGATTGAGCAACATCTGGAACACTTCGGCCGGATTCTATCATTCTAATGACTTCTTTTTTGAAATCCACATCGTATTTACGACGGCTTGATTTCACGTTTTTTGTTTCCATAAACTTGACAAATTTAGTGGAATTTACTGTCCGTGGAAATTAGGCCATCTCAGAGCACCAATTGCAGATACTCATAAGCAAAATACCCTTTTCAATTATCTGTTGCAAATTCATGAGAATGGTTTTAGTGATGTTTTTATTAAACACAATAGTCAGACAATTCAATTAGCAAGTAAATATCTAAACGACTTAAAACTTAGCTGGAGAAACTCTTTCATAAATTCTTTTATAAGGAAGCATGACCAAAACTACACTGGAAATTGGCAAGTTTTTGCAAACGACGAAGCTAAAAGAGCAACCTTGCTCAGAGAATTAAGAAAAGCGAAAAAGGATGATTTAATTTTTAGAGAATTCGGGACTGGTATGTATCTATACATTTACAATAATCTACAAGGAATTGTAATGCCCGACTTAACAGAGCAGCTACTTCAAAAAATCATTAAACGATTCAAACCATTATTTGCATTACAATTTAGAATTCTTGATTTAATGTGTCAGTCAGGATACAATATTGATAAATACATAAATGATATCACTGACTATTTAATAATATCTCACTTAGACAAGGGGAAGTCAATTTTCGTATCTAATGAGACCAAAAATTTGGTGCCGAATTTACATTCACAAGGATTAGCTACAGATGTTTGGACGCTTAATCAGTATTGTATAACACTAACAATTTCCTATCCTAAATAATATGCGATGTACAAACGCACAATAACTAAGGTTTCGTTTTGCCCAACGGCCAAGAAATGAAAACATTTATTTTGTCGTAAAGCGGTTGTAGGATATTAAGGCAGGCACGGCGCTTGTTTTTTTCGTAGCGACTGAAAGCTTTTGGTGGCGAGTGTTTTAGCGTGTGTTTCTTATGGAAAACACTTTGTACACAGAAAGTACATTATCAGTTTCGCTTTACCCTTAATATATTGCTAAATAAAATCCGGGTATAAGTCATAAAATAAATCTTTTATACTAATATTTCGGTGCAAATGAAAAGTTCCCCTAACAAAAATCCCCGATTAGTTGTTTCTAACCGGGGATTTTTTACTGTATTATCCATTTAAGAAATTAAACCGGAACACTCATTTTCCAATTCCTTCCAAAGCCATTAAAAAAGCATAATTCAGCGCTACATCTTTCAGGTAATCAAACCTGCCGGATGCGCCGCCATGACCGAATTTCATATTCGTATGCAGCAGCAATACATTGTTATCCGTCTTCATGGTTCTTAATTTTGCCACCCATTTTGCCGGTTCGAAATATTGTACCTGGCTGTCGTGCAATCCTGTAGTAACAAGGATATTGGGATATGCTTTTTTCTCCACATTTTCATAAGGCGAATAACTTTTCATATAAGCATAAGCTTCTTTGTTTTTGGGATTACCCCATTCATCAAATTCATTGGTAGTAAGCGGAATACTTTCATCGAGCATGGTATTTACCACATCCACAAAAGGAACCTGCGCTATCACGCCATGAAAAAGCCCGGGAGCCATATTGATCACCGCGCCTATTAATAAGCCGCCGGCACTGCCGCCCTGCGCATACAAGTGTTCTTTACTGGTATAGTTCTCTTTAACAAGGAATTTTCCACAATCAATAAAATCGGTGAAGGTGTTTTTCTTCTTCATCATTTTTCCCTCTTCATACCATTGACGTCCCATTTCCTGGCCGCCGCGGATATGCGCGATGGCATAAGCAAATCCGCGGTTCAGTAAACTGAGGCGGCTGCTGTTAAAGGAAGCATCCATACTGTTTCCATAGGATCCGTAGGCATATAACAATAGTGGCTGCGATCCGTCTTTTTTAAAGCCCTTTTTGTAAACCAATGAAATGGGAACCTTTGTGCCATCGGTGGCTTTTGCATAAATTCTTTCAGAAACATAATCATCAGGATTGTAACCGCCAATCACTTCCTGTTGTTTCATCAGCTTTTTTTCTTTGCTGACTAAATCATAATCATATACGGAAACCGGTGTCACCAGTGAACTATAATTGTATCGCAGGGTATGGCTATCGTATTCCGGGTTTGCTCCTACGCTTGCTGTATAAGCCGGTTCGCCAAAATCAAGAAAATATTCTTCATTATTTGCCAGTTTGCGGATGCGCATTTGCACCAGGCCATTTTTCCTTTCACTAATAACAATGAAATCTTTAAACTCTTCAACGCCAGACAATAAAACATCCGGTCTGTGTGGAATTACATCTTTCCAGTTTTCACTGCCCGTTTTATCCAATGGGCATTCCATCAGACGGAAATTCCGCGCGTTCCAATTTGTTAGTATCAAAAATTTATTGTTCAATGGAACCACATGATACAATACTTCTTTCATCCGTGGCTGAAACACTTTGAAAGGCGCGTTGGGAGTGGAGGCATCAATGAATTTTGTTTCTGAAGAAAGCGTGCCGCCGGAATAAATGGTGATAAACCGTCCCGATTTTGATTTGCCAACACCAATATAATTGGTATTGTCGGTTTCCGTATAAACAGTTTCATCCTGGTTTTCCGCGGTACCCAACAAGTGTCTTTTTATCTTCTCAGAAAGCAATGTTTCCGGATTGTTGGCAGTGTAAAACAGGGTTTTATTATCATTTGCCCAAACGCTTCTGCCATTGGTTGAATGAATTTCATCGGGCAATAAATTTCCTGTTTCCAGGTTTTTAATCCGGATAACATATTGCCTGCGCGAAACTGTATCCATTCCAAATGCAAGCAATTTATTGTCCTCGCTTACATTGAACCCGGTTAGCGCATAGTAGGGAAATCCTTCAGCCATTGCATCTACATCAAGCAGTACTTCTTCTTTGGCATCCAGGCTGCCTTTTTTGCGGCAGTATTTAAAATATTGTTTGCCATCTTCAGTACGTGTATAATAGAAGTAGCCATTTTTAAAAACAGGTACGGATTCATCTTTCTCCTTTATCCTGTTTTTCATTTCTGTAAAAAGTTGTTCCTGCAATGCTTTGGTACCAGCCATCATGGTGTCCAGGTAATTGTTTTCAGCTTCCAGGTAGGAAACAACTTTTGTACTGTCCGGACCTTTTTTAAAGAAATCAATCATCCAGTAATAATTGTCCACTACATTATCGCCATGAATCGAACGGGTATGAGGTTTAATTTCCGCTACCGGTGGTTGGGCATCCGGCCATTTATATGGTTGTGCATTCATTTTTATAGATGCTGTTATAAATATGAGAAAAATTACAGGATATAATTTCCTTTTCATAAAAATTGATTTTGAATATAAATCAATGGTGACAGTTTTATTTGATTATTTATTCCTTATGTATGACCTGATTCGCAATAACTTGTTTTAAAAAATGTGTGTCATAAAATTTCAAATCCCAATTCTTATTGCATCCTATTTCTACCCAAAGGTTGCCCCTACAAGGCAGTTCAAATCCCCAAATATCAAAATCCCTAAATCTCACAATACCTCATACCTTTCACTTTTCACACTCACTGCTGATAGCTCAAAGCTCAAAGCTGATAGCTCACAGCTCGCCCGCCTCCAGCTCCATTATCTTTTCAAACAAGGTTTCATATTCCTGGTTTGCTGAAGCCAGGTCGGCCTGTATTTTTTTGTATGCTGTTTCCAATTCAATAAATTTCTTGCCGGAAGTATAGTTTTCAGGAATTGCCAGTTCCTTTTCCAGACCGGCTTTTTTCTGATTGAATTGATTGATATCTTCTTCCAGCTTACTAAATTGTTTTTGCAGTTTTTGTAATTCCTTTTTTTGAGCGCTGTTAACGGTTTCCTGTTTTGGAGGATTATTTACTGAATTGTCTTTTTTTTTTATTTTTTCCTCTTTAATTTCTGTGTTTTTACCCCGTTGATTTTGCTGTTTGGCCATGCGCTCTTTCCATTCAACCCATTCCTGGTAAGTGCCTTTAAATTCTTTTATTTCATGGTCTACGATTTCCCAGATCTTATTGGCTGTTTTGGAAATAAAATAACGGTCGTGACTTACCAGATATAAGGCTGCCTTCATATTTATTCAATGCTTCAGTCAGTAATTCCACGCTATGCATATCAAGGTGGTTGGTAGGTTCATCCAGCATCAGGAAGTTGGCTTTGCTTACAATTGTTTTTGCCAGTGCCACCCTTGCTTTTTCACCACCGCTCAATACTTTAATTCTTTTTTCAACATCATCGCCGCTGAATAAGAAACAACCCAGCAGCGAGCGCAATTCCAGGTCAGTTTTTCCGCTGCCGCATTGCTTCATTTCTTCAAGAATGGTATTGTTGAGATTCAGTGCTTCCAGCTGATGCTGCGCATAAAAACTTTCTTCCACATTATGTCCCCAGGTTCTTTCGCCGCTAAAGGTTTCAGTGCCTGCAATGATGCGCAGCAAAGTAGATTTACCTTTTCCATTGGCGCCGATCAATGCAATTTTATCGCCACGGTCTATTTCGGCGGAAGCATTTTCAACAATGGTAATATCGCCAAATCGTTTGGTTACATCTTTAAGCGTAGCCAGTACTTTTCCCGGCTGTTTATCCACCTGGAAATTGATGCGCAGATTGGGTCTTTCAATTTAAACCTCTTCAATGCGATCAATTTTATCCAATCTTTTCATGGCACTTTGTGCCTGCGGCAGCTTTGGATGGCTTTGGCTTTAAAGCGTTCTATAAATCTTTCCTGCTGGCGGATATAATCCTGCTGGTTTTCATAAGCACGTTGCTGCATTTCAACACGGATCTGCTTTTCCTTTTCATAAAATTCATAATTGCCGGTATAAATATGCAGTTGCTGCTGATACACTTCCACAATTTTAGTCACCATCCGGTTCAGAAAATATTTATCGTGGCTTACAATCACCACACTGCCCTGGTAATGCAGCAGATATTTTTCCAGCCATTCAATAGATGGAAGATCAAGGTGGTTGGTAGGTTCATCGAGCAGCAAAACATCGGGTTGCTGCAGGATCATTTTTGCCAGCAATACACGCATGCGCCAGCCACCGCTGAATTCTTTATAAGGCCTGTGCAAATCTTCATTCGGAAAACCCAAACCCTGTAATACTTCTTCTGTTTTGTGATGAATATTATAACCATCCAGTACTTCCAGTTCATGCAATTTATCAGTGTACAATAAAAGCAGTTTTTCATCCGAAGTTGCTTCCAGTTCCTTGCCAAGGATTTCAATTTCTTTTTCCAGTTGTTTTACCCTTTCAAAAGCACCCATTGCCACTTCAAGAATAGTATCATTGGTATCAAAACTCAGCAGATCCTGGTGCAGGTAACCGATAGTGGTATCGCGGCTTTTTTCAACCGTTCCGGCAGAAGGCACATATTCGCCCACAAGCACTTTTAACAGGGTTGATTTTCCGGTACCATTATAACCGATCAAGCCAATTCGTTCGCCGGGTTGGATATGCCAGGTAGCATCTTCCACAATCACCCGTGCGCCAAATTCAAACGTTACATTATTTAATCCTATTAACATATTTTTCAATTGCTGCGCAAAATTAGCTGAAAAACCTTGAAACCGTATTTAACCGTATTTTTGCGGAAAATAATAAATAGAAAATGAGCCAATGATAGTTTCTAATCAAGAACCGGAATAATCATATGGCGAGTTCTCCCGATAATTATCGGGATCCAAAAAAATCAAATGAACGCATGAAATGGAGTATTATAATTTAATACCGAATCCAATGTGGATCAATAAACAATAAAAATGCACACATGAAAAAAGGTTTAGCGCTCATAGGTATTGTAGCTATCGCAGTAGCTGTTTATTTTATTTTTTTTGATAAATCCATCTCTCAAAAAGAAGATCCGAAACAACAGGCGCTTGTTGTTCAGAAAAACAGTCCTGCTTTTAATCAATCTTTCAATGAGTTGCTTAACAGCTATTATGGTGTAAGTGCAGCTTTGGTAGAATGGGATACGGCAAGCGCTGATAAGCAGGCGGAACAGCTTGCCACAATTGCTTCCGGCATTAATTTTAATGAGTTAAAAGGGGATAGCGCAATTGTATCTACGGCCAAAGTTTTTGCGGAAAACATTGCATCCGAAGCTAAGGCGATTGTGGGCGAACCTGCCATTGAAGGAAAAAGAAGATCTTTTTATACCCTTTCCGATAATTTATACAACCTGATCAGGACCGTTCAGTATGATCAGTCTGTGATCTATCATGTTAAATGCCCGATGGCCTTCAATGATAATGAGGAAGCTTTTTGGATATCCGCTAAAAATGAAATTGTGAACCCTTATTTAGGTACTAAACACCCGGTGTATCATAGTGGTATGCTGCATTGTGGCAGCGTGGAAGATTCGCTTGATTTTAGAAAAAATCATTAAACATAGTTTTGATTTATCGCAGCAAAAGATACCAGATAAACAAAAAACAGCCTAAACAAATCAAGATGTACACAATGCATTTTATTATAAATATTGCATTAGGCTTTTCATCTTCCGGTTGATTCGATCCCAGGGTTAATTTTTCAGGAAGACATTTATAAATGTTGATAGTGATCTGGTTTAAAATTTTTGTCGCCTTATATATTTCATCCACATTCTTTAAATCATGATGTCCTGATTTACTTATTTCAACTTCTATCAAATTTTCTTCGCCGGAAATTTGTTTAAACCGAATATCTATATAATACAAGGCATGCAATAAAAATCTCCGTTTAATAAAAAGGTATTGATTTAATTCAGTATCAGATTGTATCAATCTGAATTGAAGTGTACATAATTGGAGAAACTCATGAATAAAAATTTGTTTATCAATCTTTGATAGGGAGATGATAAATTCTTTTTTTGGATTTTGGATCGGCATTCAATTCAGTCAATTTAATTGTGAAAACAAATTATTTTCCGCCATTTTATGGGTTTGAGGCAAGTATCAATAAGAAAAATATAAATTGCAAAGTCATAAAAATAAGGGAAAAATGTAAAATAAGAATGATGAAACCAAGAATAACCGTATTAACATTAGGAGTAACCGACCTGGAAAAATCGGTTTCGTTTTATAAAGATGGTCTCGGATTTAAAACTGAAGGAATTATCGGCAAAGAATTTGAATATGGCGCAGTTGCTTTTTTTGATCTTCAAAACGGATTAAAGCTTGCCCTTTGGCCCAGGAAAAGTATTTCCAAAGAAACCAGCCTTCCTGAGCAAACAGCATCTGCTTTAGAATTCACTATTGGACATAATGTAAGCAGCAGGAATGAAGTTGATGCCATAATGAAACAGGCTGAAAACGCAGCTGCAAAAATTATTAAACCTGCACAGGAAACATTTTATGGTGGTTATGCTGGCTATTTTCAGGACCCGGACGGACATCTATGGGAAGTAGTATGGAACCCCGCATTTGAGATTAATAGTTAATCTGGCAGCCTGAGGAAGGTTTTGTGCGGACTTCATTTCAAGAAAATAGTATGAGTTAAGCTTTTTAAAACAACCTATGATCAGGTATCAATTGTTGTTTTTTGTACCACTGATTTATAGTTTGTAAAAATTTAATGGTTGTTTTCTGTTTCATCTGTGCTTTAAGAAAGTTTATTTTTCTCAAAGTTTAATCCGCTGTTTTTTGCGGTCAAAGTTAAAACAGCAATACAAAGTATTTTCAAACCTTTCTGCTGTTGTGCGGCTCCGATATCATTTCTTGCTAAAATAACCCTGCATATATAAAGCATATTTAATTTTCCTTAAATTTATTCTTAAATTTACTATTGGAATATTCTAAAAAATTATTTAGTCCGAAGCGGGAATAACACAAACGGGCACCATGTTCATGAGATAGGATATTTTATTTCGGATAGAAAGGTCTTTTTTGTTGATATTATTCGTTTCTTTGCTTCAGCATTTAAAAAAGATAATTCGGATGAAAAACTCAATTTCAAATGTTGCACAGAAAAGACGCATTAAAATAATGCCATTTCTTTTTTTCTTTATTGCACTTCTTACCTTAAGCTCCCATCCTTTGTATGCGCAAACCAGTAAAATGGAAGACGGGCTTTGGAGTGAGCCAGGAATTCTTATTACCATTATTTTATTGCTGATCCCTTTACTTATTGCCATTTTATTGTTTATTGTAAAAATGAATTCCCTGGTTAACCGGGTTCGCAGGAAAAAGGATAAAAGTGAAGCGGAATCTTTTTCCCAATACCTTCAGAATTTAAACAGTGATGAAATTGCCACAGTATTGCAAAGGCGGAAGAAATCACTTGATTTTCAGTTGACTCATACTGAACTTGGCAGCGCGCAGTTAGCTGAAGATAAAAAGGGACTTATAAACAATGTAGGTGCTGAACCCCAGGTGAGTTTTGTTGCCGTCAAAAAAAGGGCTTTGAAAAGGCCGGATATAGATCCCAAACTTTCAAAACTGATTTTATGGTACCTGGTCAGCGCCGCTTTTTGGTTAATACTCGGTACTACAATTGGCGAATACCTGGGTATTAAATTCGTTGCCCCGGATGTAGATAGTTTTAGCTGGCTTAGCTTTGGAAGACTTAGGCCTGTGCATACAAATATGGTTTTCTGGGGATGGACTTCACTTGCCATGATCGGCCTTGGTTATTATGTGGTTCCTACCGTTAGTAATGTGCCCGTTGCCAGTATTAAAAAAGGTTGGACTACTTTGTATTTAATTAATGCCGCAGTGATCCTGGGTTCGTTTTCTCTGATGGCAGGCCTCAACAATGCTGGCGGTGAATACAGGGAATATATCTGGCCCATCATGCTACTTTTTGGAATAGGCGTAGCCCTTACACTCGCCAATTATATTCAAACCATTGCAAGGCGTACGACTAAGGAGATCTATGTGTCCAACTGGTATATTGTTGCCGCGGCTATGTTTGTAATTGTTATTTCCATAGCAGCCTATGTGCCTGTATGGCAGAATGGATTGGGTGAAACCATCATCCAGGGATATTATATGCACCAGGGGGTTGGTATGTGGTTTATGATGTTCACATTAGGACTTGTTTATTATTTCCTGCCTGCCCAGCTGAACCGGCCTATCTATTCCTATAGCCTTGGTATTCTTGCTTTTTGGGCGCAGATCTTATTTTATACCGTTATTGGTACACATCATTTTGTGTTTAGTTCTATTCCCTGGTCATTGCAAACAGTAGCAATTGTAGGAAGCATGGGAATGGTAATACCTGTTGTTGCCGGTACCACCAACTTTTTAATGACCTTCAAAGGAAGCTGGCACAAACTGGCCGGTAGTTATACCCTGCCATTTTTTCTTGTTGGCATCATTTTTTATTTTACCGGTTCTTTGCAAGGCACTGCGGAAGCGTTTCGCAATACGAATTTATTGTGGCATTTTACCGATTTCACCGTTGCACATTCCCATCTTACCATGTATGGTATCATCGCATTCTTTTTATGGGGATTTATTTATGCCATCGTTCCCAGGCTTACCGGCAAGGAACCGCCGCAGGTTTTGGTAGGCGGTCATTTCTGGCTTGCATTGATAGGATTGATGTTTTACAGCATTCCCTTAATGCTGGGCGGCACCTTGAAAGGACTGATGTGGATGGATGGCAAGCCTTTTATGGACAGCGTTGAAATGATGGCGCCTTACTGGCTTTGGAGAGCTATTGGTGGAAGCCTCATGTGGTTTTCCCACTTAATATTTGGATACAATATGTATAAAATGATATGGGCGCCAAAGGAAATCAATATCAATGATGCGGCCATTGAACAACTGCGAATGAATGCGCCCTTACCTGAAACAAACGCTTAATTAAACAATGAATTGATCATGGATATTTATAATAACCATAAAAAACTCTTTAGCGCCGCATTGTGGATGTTTCTTATTTTAACCATGCTGGTTGCCATCGTTCCGGCTTTGCAGAATGACCGGAATTATAAACCGCTACCGGGAACCGATCCTTTGACCGCAGATGAAATGGCCGGCAAGATGCTGTATATTTCCAATGGTTGCGTAGCTTGTCATACCCAGCAGGTACGCAATGTGGATATGGATAAAATGTGGGGCGCGAGGCCCAGTATTGCCAATGATTATGCCCGTGTAAAAAGAACCGACTTCTGGCGCAATACCGCCACCCTGATGGGCACCGAACGTACCGGCCCCGATCTTACAAGTATCGGAACCCGGCAACCCAGTCTTGAATGGCATTTGCTGCATTTGTATCAACCCCGGTCGGTAGTAGAAAAATCCATTATGCCTGCTTATCCCTGGTTGTTTAAAGAGAAAAAAACGCCTGAGAAAAATGATGTGGTAATTAATGTTCCTGAAAAATATCGGAAAGCTACCGGTAAAATAGTAGCAACAAAAGAAGCGCTGCAGCTGGTAGCTTACCTGCAATCATTGAAACAACCTGCTTTGCCCGATGGACGGCCTTCTCCTGAATTTTTATATAAAAGAGCCGTAAAAGCCGGCAAGGAGGGTACTGCGGGTATAGAAGCAGAACTGGATGGAGGAGCGTTATATGCGGCAAATTGCCAGATGTGTCACCAGGCAAACGGCGAAGGCCTGCAAGGCGCTTTCCCCGCCTTAAAAGGAAGTTCAATTGTGTTGAATGCCGACCTGGAAATTTATGTAGGCATCATTATGAACGGGTATAGCGCAAGGGAAAAGGAAGGTTTCCCAAGCATGCCTGGCATTGGTACCAACAATAATTTGCAACCGGAAGAAGTGGCGGCCATCATCAACCATGAAAGAACAAACTGGGGAAACAATGCCGCTAAAGTAACGGTGGCAGATATAAAAGGTTTAATGGAAAAAGTAAAAGCCAAATAGGAATAAAGTCTCAGCATTATAAAACATAACTAATGAGAAAAATACTTTTATTAATTGCAGCAGTTTTCTGGCAGCTTGCATCTTTTGCCTGCCCGGTATGCGATAAACAGCAGCCGAAAATATTAAGCGGCATTACCCATGGCGCCGGACCGCAGAGTAATTGGGATTATGTAATCGTATGGACCACCGTATTGATTGTTTTATATTGCCTTTATTACACCATCAGGTATTTGGTAAAGCCAGGGGAAAGTGGCGAAAATCATATTAAAAGAAGTATCCTTAATTTTAATTAATATGGAAGATAAAAGTACCGTAACAATATTTATAGATGATGAGGAAAAGCCTGTGGCTTCCTTTAAGGCGCCGGTGAATTTTGAATTGGATACCCGCAAACTGGTTGATGGCGATCATGTAATGAGAATTGTGAGTAAGGATACCCGGGGAATAGAAGGGGTGCGAACCATTCCTTTTGTTGTACGCAACGGCCCATCTATTGATGTGGTAGGAATAAAAAATAACTCAGTTGTTGATGGCGTTCTTCCCATTCTTATCAATGCTTACAGCAAAGGCGATCAGAAAAAATTCCTTATCCAAAGCAGTGAGACGCCAAGGCATGTACCCAGTTGGTTATGGGTATTGATAATCGCATTTATCGGTTGGGCGCTGTTTTATTCCCTCGCGTTTCTATTTCCAGGTTAGGGGTTACCGTTCTATGTGGCTAAAGCCAGGGATATAATAATATATGCTTTGAACCGTCGGCTAAAGCAGACGGCAATTCATGCAATCCTTTTCATGCCATAACTTTAATCTAAGATTTTTTAATCATTAGCAACAATTCTCCTGGTTTTTAATAATGCTTTATTCCTCCATTGCCGTTGGCTTCAGCCAACGGATACTATTACACAGGTGTTCCGGCTTTAGCCACATGAATGTTTAGGAATTTTTTTTGTTACCGGCATTGGTATTTATGGCATCGTCCCTTGCGTCGCATTCCGTTCATCTGTATCACTTTGGGCAGCTTCAGTTTCCGATTCAAATAACTTTATAAAATTTAAAAAAGACTTTTAAATAATTATTTTTCTATAAAGGATAATTTAGTCTTTTATAAAAAAAATACTTATTTTTGTTCTCTCATATTGAATAAATAAAATCAGATACCAATCTTTCACTTCAAAAATCTATAACATGGTACTCACAGAAGTCCTCGATGTTACTCAGATAGAACCCCGTTTGAAACATCCTTCTATTTTTCAGCATTATGATAATCTCTCTGCCGGCGAAGCTTTTACCATCCACAATGATCATGATCCCAGGCCGCTTTTTTATGAGCTACAGGCCGAAAGGGGCTCCGGTTTTACCTGGGAATATCTAAAGCAGGGCCCGGAAATCTGGGAAGTAAAAATCGGTAAAAAGGAAGCAGTGGAGCCATCTGTTCAAAAAGAAACACAGGTGGTTTCAGCCTCAGGAAAAGATGCCGGAGAAATGGACGAGGTAGATGTTACACGCATTGTTCCGCGGGAGAAGCATCCGTCGCTATTTCGTAAATATGATTCCTTGCAGAAAGGTGAAGGTTTTTTATTAATAAATGATCACGATCCCAAACCTTTTTATTACCAGTTGATTGCTGAGCGTGGCGCTGAATTTAGCTGGACTTATCTTGAAAAAGGACCACAATGGTGGCGTGTGCTGATTAAGAAAAATGAATCCAATGGTCAGCCTACTGTGGGTGAAATTGCCGCAAAAGATATTCGTAAAGCCGAAGTTTTAAAAAAGCGCGGTATTGATTTTTGTTGCGGCGGAAAGAAAACATTAAAAGAAGCCTGTGCTGAAGCGGGCGTGGATGTAAATGAACTGGAAAAAGAGCTTCAGGTTGCAGAACAGACAACATCCAATAATGTTCACCGCTACGATCAGTGGGAACTTGATTTTCTCGCGGATTATGTATTCAACACGCATCATCGCTATATCCGCGAGTCAGCGCCCATTATACAAGGGATTGCATTAAAGGTTGCAGCGCATCACGGTTCCACTCATCCGGAATTGCATGAGCTTACATCCGGTATTCAGCAATTTCTCGAAGACCTCAATTCGCATCTTATAAAAGAAGAAAGAGTTGTTTTTCCCTATATCAAACAATTGGTGGAAAAGAAAAATGATCCCGCAGGAAACGTTGCGTTTAATTTTGAAAGCATTCAATCGCCGATACAAATGATGGAGATGGAACACCAGGTGGCAGGAGAAGATATGGCCTATTTCAGACGGATAACTGATAATTATAGTTTGCCGGAAGATGCCTGTAATTCCTATTCATTTTTATTTGGTAAATTGAAAGAATTTGAAGAAGATTTACAACAACATATTCATCTTGAAAATAATATTTTATTTCCTAAAGCGCTAAAGATGGAAAAGGAATTGAAAAACTGAGAAGGAAGATATGTTCACTTTTCACCTTTCACTATACACTTTTTCACTTTTCGGTCATTAAAAAACTTAAAAAGTATGGATCGTACGCCAGATGTTGGACAACCAATGAAAAGAAGTGCGCACATCGTAATGTTGTCTAAAGACCATCATTTTGGCTTGTTGTTTAGCTGGAAGATCCGCCAGGGATTAAAGCAGGGTGTTTCTCTGAACAGGATTCAACCATATGTTTCTTATTTCTGGGAAGCTCATTTTAAACATCATTTCAATGAGGAAGAAGAGTTGTTGTTTAATAAGGATGCGCTTTGCCGGCAGGCTTTGGATGATCATAAAAAAATCCATCAGCAGATTGAAAAAATCAAAGCTGAAGAAATGGGAAATCCTGAAGCTTATTCCGCGCTGACAGAAATGGTAGATGCGCATATCCGCTTTGAAGAAAGAATTTTATTTCCGCACCTTGAAAAACAATTATCGCCTCAGCAATTGGAAGAAATAGGAAAGGAGCTTCAAAAAAGGGAACAACCTTTAAAAGATGATTTTGAAGATGCGTTCTGGATAAAAAAATCCAAATGACAAGCATTAATTCCGATACTAAGATCTCAACAATCATAAAGCTAAACAGTGAAAGCATAGATGCTATAGCAGGCATTGCACCGCCACTTGCCAAATTGCGTAACCCCGTTTTAAGAAAAATACTGGCTTCGCGTGTAACCATTGCGGAAGCCGCAAAAATGGGAGGTTGCAGTGTTGATGATTTTGCAAAAGTTTTATTTCCGCTGGGTTTTACATTTGAAAATGTATCCAAAGAAAATACATCAGATTCGGCGGTTCAAAAACCGGCATGGTTGCTTAATGCAAACAATAATCATATAACAAAGCTTGATGTAAGGGCAGCACTTGCTGCCGGTGAAGATCCTTTGCACCATATCACAAAAGCTTTCAAACAACTGGCTCCGGGTGAAATACTTTGCATCATTAATTCCTTTGAGCCGGTTCCGCTAATGCGGCTTTTGGGAAAGGAGGGCATATTAAGCTTTACGGAAATCATAAATGAAAAGGAATATAATACCTGGTTTTTAAAACCTGAAGTTATTACTACTGGTAAAGCTTCAACCGGAAATTTTATTAAGAATGATGCGGCCGGTTTTCAGCAGTTGCTGCACCGGTTTGAAAATAAACTTCACACCATAGATGTGCGCCAGATGGAAATGCCTTTGCCCATGCAAACAATTTTGGCTGCTTTGAAAAATTTGCCGTTGGAAAAAGCGCTTCATGTGTTTCATAAAAAATTGCCGGTTTATTTGCTTGAGCATTTAGCAGATAGTGATTATGTAATTCAAATCTGGGAAGTAGCTGAAGGAAATGTTCATTTATTAATTTATAAGCGCGATGTCTGATTCCCTTGCCAAATCGCCTGATGAATATGCGGTACTTCCTTTTTATGCTACTGCGGCCATTGCATTTTTTGTATTATGCACGTTTCTGTTTATTGCGGCTCCGGCTTTGCAGCAGCATTATTTTCATCCGCATACTTTAGCGATGGTTCATACCGCTGCTTTAGGATGGGCAACCATGATTATACTCGGTGCATCCTACCAGCTTTTGCCTGTAATTTGTGAACGGGATATTTATAGTTCGAAGCTTGCTTTTTCTTCTTACCTGTTATTCACTGCCGGTGTTATTTTATTGGTTTATGCTTTCTGGAATTTTTATGCGGGATATCTTATGATTGCAGGCGCTGCTTTGATTGTGATGGCCGCCGTTTGTTATCTTTTTAATGTGTGGTTTACTTCTTTTATAACCGTTAAGTTCACTATCGCAAAACTGATCATTCTTACTGCCGCCGCCTGGTTGTTCATTACAACGTTTGCCGGCTTGTTGCTCGCCGTTAATTTGCGGTATCCCTTTATTTATGCGGATCATCTCAAGATGCTGAAACTTCATGCTCATGCCGGTTTTGCAGGATGGTTCCTGCTATTGATTATTGGCGTTAGTTCTAAATTGGTTCCCATGTTTTTATTGGGAAAATCTGATAAAGAGCGCTATCTTAATTACAGTTATTGGCTGATCAATACTGGTTTGATTGTATTTGTTTTGCATGGTTTATTTTTAGGATTTTCAGGCTTGCTTCTCCTGTATGCAGCACTCGTTTTTGCCGGTGTGATTTTCCATTTACTTTATTTATATGATGTCTATAGAAATAGAGTTCCACGTCCGCTGGAGGTTCAAATGAGATTTACCGGGTTATCTTTCTTTATACTTGTCCTGGTATTTTTAATGATGCCTTTGGTTGTTATGACAGGAAATAAAATGATTTCTGTGCTATACGGTGTATTCATTTTTTTAGGATGGTTAACACCGCTTATCCTCGGGAAAACATTTAAAACATTGCCTTTCATTATCTGGAACAACCGGTATAAAAACCTGGTTGGCAAACAAAAAACTCCTTTGCCAAGAAACTTATACAATGAAAGCCTGGTAAAATACCAGTTTTATTTATTCATCTGTGCATTCTCACTATTGGTTGCCGGATTAATTTTAAACCTGCTTATTGTAATAAAGTTTGCTTCGTTGATATGGATAATAGTTGCTTTACTTTATAATTACAATGTGTTTATGATTTTATTTCATAAAACAAAAAAAAACTATGATAATTGATATCAATGATATTTATTTTGCCGATAAAATGAAAGCGCTGGAAGCATTGTATAGTGTATATGATCCGGAATTGTTTGTAAATATTGTAGATCTCGGACTTGTATATGATATTGATTTAAGCAATGACAAAGAATTAAAGATTACAATGACTTTGTCCACTCCGCATTGCCCTTTGGGCGAAGCGATACAGCAAGCTGTTAAAAATACATTGTCACCTTTGTTTTTAAATAAAAAAATTGAAACAAAAATTGTTTGGGAACCTGCCTGGAGTATTGATAAAATTTCAGATGCCGGGAAAAAAGAAATGGGAATATTATGATTTCAAAAGCTTGTAAATACGCATTACGCGCCGTTATATTTGTTGCATCCAAAGTGGGTGATAATGTAAAGTTTAATGTGAAGGATATTGCAAAAGAAATTGATGCGCCGGAAGCATTTACCGCTAAAATATTGCAGGAGCTGAACAAGTACAAAATTATTACTTCACTTAAAGGCCCTTATGGTGGTTTTTTTATTGAACCATACCAATTAAATATCCCATTGCTACGTATCGTAAATGATATAGATGGAATGGATGTTTTCAGAGAATGCGGGCTGGGTTTAAAACAGTGTTCAGAATCGCATCCCTGCCCTATGCACAATCAATATAAGCAGATCCGGAATGAATTGCTCCACGTCTTTGAAACTACAACAATCGGCGACCTGGCAAACAATTTAAAAGCTGGAAATTATTATATCGGCAATTATGTTGCAAAGAACGAGGGCTGAATTGGTGTTTATCAATTTGAAAACCTTACAGGAAGGTATATGATCTATAATGCTTCAAAGGATTCATTGAATGGAGGAAGCATGTTTAACAATAATAAATTCATCAACATAAAAACACTCGGTTCTCAAATGAATAATCTTCACAAAATGGACCAGTGGAAAGATACTTCGAATTTAAAATAATTGCCGCTCAACTTCCGCCACTTAAAGTTTATTAAACTAACAATCGTTATCTTTGATTTCCATTTTAATATTGGTTTCTCATGAACAATAAAACGGTTTATATAGTATCAGCAGTGCGCACGCCTATTGGTAGTTTTGGTGGTTTATTAAAAGATATTTCTGCTACCCGACTTGGGGCAATAGCTATTAAAGCCGCAGTAAAAAAAGCCGGATTATTACCTGAGCAGGTTCAGGAAGTTTTAATGGGTTGCGTTCTGCAGGCAAACCTGGGACAGGCGCCCGCAAGACAAGCGGCATTATTTGCCGGATTGCCGGATTCCGTTATTTGTACAACTGTAAATAAAGTATGTGCCAGTGGTATGAAAGCTATTGCGCAAGGTGCGCAAAGCATATTACTTGGAGATGCGGATATTATTGTGGCCGGAGGAATGGAAAATATGAGCGATGTACCTTATTATGCTCCTGAAATGAGATGGGGAAATAAATATGGGAACATAGAAATGATCGATGGTTTGGCAAAAGATGGGCTTACGGATGTGTATCAAAACTATGCCATGGGTAATGCCGCTGAATTGTGCGCTAAAACTTGCAATATTACCCGCGATGAACAGGATGCATTTGCAATTGAAAGTTATAAAAGAAGTCAGCACGCATGGGAAAATGGCAGCTTTAAAGAAGAAGTAGTGCCCGTGGAAATTCCACAACGCAAAGGCGCTCCGGTTTTGATTTCAAAAGATGAAGAACCTTTTAAAGTGAAGTTTGAAAAGATAGCTGAATTAAAACCCGTGTTTCAAAAAGATGGAACCGTAACGGCGGCAAATGCCAGTTCAATGAATGATGGCGCTGCTGCTGTGGTATTAATGAGCAAAGAAAAAGCTGATTCAATGGGCATTAAACCATTGGCCATCATCCGAAGTTATGCCGATGCCGAACAAGCGCCGGAATGGTTTACCACAACTCCTTCGCTTGCCGTTCCAAAAGCGGTTGCAAAAGCCGGATTATCACTTGATGAAATTGATTTTATAGAATTGAATGAAGCGTTTTCTGTGGTAGGTGTTGCCAATATTCAAAAAATGGGATTGGATACAGCAAAGGTAAATGTAAACGGAGGTGCAGTATCCTTAGGACATCCGCTTGGTTGCAGCGGAGCGAGGATCATCGTTACTTTAATCCATATTTTAAAACAGCATAATGCTAAAACAGGCGCCGCCGGCATTTGTAATGGCGGCGGCGGCGCAAGTGCGATGGTGATTGAGAATATGAAGAATTAAATTACTGAGATTTTTGGAATTTCCCCATTAATATCAGTAGCGGATTTAATCCGGAATTTTTAATACAACATATCTTATGTTTTTCCGGTCATAGGTATAACTGATATGAACCAATCCATCATTGGACTGAATAATGGCCGGATAACTGAATTCGCCTTTCTTATTATTTTCCAGTTCATATACATCCGTCCAGTTTTCACCATCTTTTGATACGGCCACATTTAACCGGCTCCGGCCATTATACCATTCTGAACCTTTTCTTGCAGGATTATAAACCAACACCTGCATGCCATTTTCAAGCGTAACAGCATCAATGCCAGAGTTGGGATTCAGAACATTTGTTTTTTTCAAACTGCTCCAGGTCTTCCCGTTATCTGATGACCAGGTTTCTACAACAGCATTTTGCTTACTTCTGTTGAGCATTTGCAAACGGTTGCCGGGATATTGTAAAATCGTAGGTTGGATCACTCCAAAACTATCGCAATTGATTGCAATCTTTTCCCAGTTTTTAATGTCATCATTTGTTTTTTCCACATGAATATTCCATGTTTTATCATTCATGCTTTCGGTGCTCGACGGATATAAAATATCCCCATTCGCCAATTGTACCGGTTTGTTTTTTATGGGTCCCAAAATGCCATCCGGTAATTTTTCCGGATCGGACCAGTTTTTTCCGTTGTCTGTTGAAGAACGCATCATTCCCCACCATTCCCTTGGTGAAGGACCAACCTTATAAAATAAAAAAAGCGTGCCTTTTTTATTTACAAACAGTACCGGATTCCAACAAGGATATCTTTTATTTTCATTGATGATACCATCCGCAATCAATACCGGCTTAGACCATTTATCTCCGGTTTTAAGCGCGCCCCAGATACAAACATCTTCATTGCCTTCTTCTTTTCCGCCAAACCAGGCTGCGGCAATTTTGCCATTCGGAAGCTGTACAAGGGTAGAGGAGTGGCAGGATTCAAACGGAGGATCCTGGAATATCAATTCCGAACTTATAAGTTGAACCTTTCCTATTTGCCCATTCACATACATCGTATTTAATATAAATAATAATGGAAGAATGAATTTAATCAGCATAAGCAATCATTTTCTCAAATATAACATCTTATTGTTTTCAAAATCAAATTGAAATTCCTGTGCTGATTTTTTCGAATTGTTTTTGACTCGCTGTTCATTATCTTTGCAATCAATGAAAAAATGGGCGGCAATATTTGTATTATCAATTTATATTTTTGGAGCTACTGATGCCTGCCAGTTATTAAAATTTCCAATCCTTGTTCAGCATTATGTTGATCATAAGTATGAAAATCCTTCTTTGTCACTTTCCGGTTTTTTAAAAATGCATTATACCGGTAAAATAGTAGTGGATGATGATTTTCTTCAGGATATGAAACTTCCTTTTAAAACTTATGAAACCGGCTGTTGTATTTCCATTGCCACAATTGTTCCATCTCGTGTGGAATTAGAGCATGTGAACCAGGTACCTCACCTGGTCAAATATATTGTTTGGAACGATGTCCGGGAAACTTTTCTTTCGCCTTCCTCTATCTTTCAGCCTCCACGGCTTTAACCTGCCTTTTAAAAAGTTGTGCCAGGTATTATTTCATTTAAATAGGTATTCATTTGCTTATGTTACAGCTATGCAAGTGAATAAGTTTAATGATTTTATTCGTACAACTTAAATGAAATTTTGTATTTCAAATTTTAATATTATGGACTTCTGATGTTTTATCTGAGAAGGTAAAACTATGAGGACTAATACTTTATTGGAAGCAATGAATGTGTTTTGTTCGTTCTATCCTTACTATTCAACTTACTATCAATTTATAATTTATCCGCATGCTAAATGCTATTATTAATTATTCAATAAAGAATAAATTAATCATCCTGCTTCTAATTGGTGGATTAATTTTCGGAGGAGTTTATTCTCTTACAAAACTTCCTATTGATGCCGTTCCGGATATTACAAATAACCAGGTACTGGTAATTACATCGGCTCCCGGGCTCGGTGCACCGGATGTGGAAAGGCTGATTACTGTTCCTGTAGAGCAGGCCACCCGGAATGTTCCCGGAATTATTGAACAAAGAAGTTTTTCCCGCTTTGGACTGGGTTTGGTAACCCTTGTTTTTGATGATAAAACCGATGTTTACTGGGCAAGGCAGCAGGTAAATGAGCGTTTGTTTGAAGTGAGGCAACAACTGCCTGCAGGAATGGGATATCCTGAACTAGGCCCGGTGACGACAGGATTGGGAGAAATATTTCAATATGTCGTAAAAGCAAAACCCGGATATGAAAGCAAATATCAGTTAAGCGAACTTAGAGAGATACAGGATTGGACCGTTCGCCGCCAGTTGCTCGGTACCGAAGGGGTAGCTGATGTAAGTAGCTTTGGGGGCGCTGTAAAGCAATATGAAGTTTCCGTAAATCCGGTAAAATTAAACAGCTTTCAACTTACCATTGCCGATGTCTATAAGGCTTTACAAACCAATAATCAGAATGCAGGTGGCGCTTATATAGAAAAGGGGCCCAATGTATTGTTTATTCGAAGCGAAGGCCTGGTAAAAAACCTGGATGATATCCGCAATATTGTTGTAAAACAGGTAAATGCAGGCATACCCGTACTAATATCTGATGTTGCAGATGTGGATTTTGGCAACGCAGTCCGGTATGGTGCATTGGTGTTTAATGATGAAGGAGAAGTTTCCGGTGGCATTGTCATGATGCTAAAAGGAGAAAACAGCAATAAAGTGATTCGCCTTATAAAGGAACGGATTACTGAAATTGAAAAAACACTTCCGGAAGGCGTGATGATTGAGGCTTTTCTTGACCGGACAAAAATGGTGAACAATGCCATTTCAACCGTAGAAAAAAACCTGGCTGAAGGTGCATTGATTGTAGTGTTTGTACTGGTGATCTTTTTGGGTAATCTCCGGGCAGGATTTATTGTAGCTTCCGTTATTCCACTTTCCATGCTGTTTGCGGTAATCATGATGAATTTATTTGGCGTAACCGGAAATCTGATGAGCCTTGGCGCATTGGATTTTGGATTGCTGGTTGATGGAGCGGTCATTATTGTGGAAGCTGTTATGCATAAACTCAGCCTGAAAAAAACCTTCAATCAATCCGGGCGGTTAACGCAATTGGAAATGAATGAACAGGTGGGAAGCGCATCAAAGAAAATGATGAACAGTGCGGTGTTTGGACAAATTATTATTCTGATCGTTTATCTGCCCATACTTTCCTTACGTGGAATTGAAGGAAAAATGTTCCGGCCAATGGCTGAAACGGTTTCATTTGCCATCATCGGGGCCTTTATTTTATCCCTGACTTATGTGCCCATGATGAGTTCATTGCTCATGAGCAAAAATTACAAAAACAGTGAGAATTTTTCAGATAAAATGATGCGTTTTTTGCAGCGTATATATCAGCCGGTTTTATCAAAGGCAATGAAAATTCCGGTATTAATCGTAGCTGCGGCTTTTGTTTTGTTTGGAATATCAGCGGCAGTAATGAGTACATTGGGCGGAGAATTTATTCCGCAGCTGGAAGAAGGTGATTTTGCCGTGGATACGCGTTTGCTCACTGGTTCTTCCCTTACCAATACTGTGGAAACCGTTCAAAAGACATCTAAGGTTTTATTGGATAATTTTCCTGAAGTAGAGAAGATTGTTACCAAGATAGGATCTGGCGAAATACCTACCGACCCTATGCCGCTGGAAGCTGCGGATATGATGGTGATTTTGAAGGATAAGAAAGAATGGAAAAGCGCGGAATCATTTCCTGAACTCGCAAATAAAATGAGTGAAGTATTACAGGAAGTTCCGGGTGTAGCTACAGGCTTTCAGTTTCCGGTTCAGATGCGTTTCAATGAATTGATGACCGGCGCCCGCCAGGATGTTGTTTGTAAAATATTCGGCAATGATTTGGATACCCTCGCTTTATATGCCGCTAAATTCGGTAACATCATTCAAACAGTAAATGGCGCAAAAGATCTTTATACCGAAACGGTTACGGGTATTCCACAGATGGTAATCAATTTTAACCGTGCTTCCATTGCACGTTATGGCGCGAATATTTCAGATATTAACACCACCATACAATCCGCTTATGCAGGCGCTGTAGCAGGGGAAGTATTCGAAAATGACAGACGGTTTGATCTTGTTATCCGTATGGCTGCAAATCAGAAAAAAGATTTGAGTGATCTTGATAATTTATTGATTGGATTGCCCGATGGACAACAGGTGCCTTTGAAACTTTTGGCTACTGTTGAAATGAAGGAAGGGCCCTACCAGATACAGCGAGAAGACGCACAGAGAAGGATAACCATCGGGTTCAATGTGCGTGGCCAGGATGTGCAAACGGTTGTAAAAGAATTGCAGCAAAAAGTATCTGCACAAATCAAATTGCCGCCCGGCTATTATATTACTTATGGCGGCCAGTATGAAAATCTTCAGCATGCTACGCAACGGTTAAGTATTGCATTGCCCATCGCATTGTTACTAATATTTCTGATGCTGTATTTTGCTTTTCATAAAATAAAATATTGCCTGCTTATTTTTTCAGCCATACCACTTTCAGCCATTGGCGGAGTATGGGCGCTGTGGTTGCGCGATATGCCTTTTAGCATTTCTGCCGGCGTGGGTTTTATCGCGCTGTTTGGTGTAGCGGTTTTGAACGGAATTGTTTTAATCAGTGAAATGAACCGTTTGAAAGAGGAGGGAAGCAATGATCTGATTAATATTATTATGAAAGCGACGCATGTAAGACTAAGGCCCGTATTAATGACCGCTTCAGTGGCATCGTTGGGATTTCTTCCCATGGCGCTGAGCAATGGCGCCGGCGCCGAAGTGCAACGTCCTTTGGCTACAGTAGTTATTGGCGGGTTATTGACTGCTACTTTGCTTACTTTATTTGTATTGCCAGCGTTGTATTTATTGATTGAACGTGGCAAAAAAATAAAAGTTAAACCTTCTGCTATTGCGATATTTATCTGCATGGCTTTTCCAGCTTTCATGCAGGCACAAACCATACAACCTATTCGTTTAAATGAAGCGGTAAAAATAGCTGAAGAGCAAAATCTTCAAATAAAAAGAAGTACGCTGCAGGAGCATTATTTCAATGCATTAAAGCAATCGGCTGCTGTTTTGCCAAAAACCGAATTAAATGCGGAAATGGGCCAAATTAACAGCGCTACAACAGACAATCGTTTTTCAGTAATGCAGACATTCAGCATGCCCGGGGTATATAAAAAACAGCGAAATCAGTTTGAAGCCCAATGGCAGGGCTCCATGATGGAAACAATATTGCTGCAATCTGAGATCAAACGGCTTGTGAAGCAGGCTTATCTTCAATTGCAATATGATCAGTCAAGGGAATTATTGCTCAAAAAAATGGATAGCGTTTATGCTGCTTACTTAAAAATTGCTCAATTACGTTTTGAAAAAGGGGAAACAAATTTATTGGAAAAAACAAAACTGGACAATGAGGTACAACAGGTAAGAATGCGCATAAGAATGCTCCAGGCAGATAAAAGGGATGCTTCCATTCAACTGGGTGTTTTGCTTAACCGGCAGGATAATTTTGTGGCACTCGATTCGTTAACCGATGAATCGGTTCTACAGGATACCGCTTTATGGCAACAACATGCATATTTACAATTATCCCGGCAGCAACAGCAAATCGCCTCCCGCGAAACACAGGTGGAAAAAGCAAAACTTCAGCCTGATATTTTATTGGGCTACCACAATCAATCTATCATCGGCTTTCAGCAAAATAAAGACGGCAGCGAGCAATATTATGATGGCGGTAAACGGTTTTCTTCCGTCCAGGTAGGCGTAGGAATTCCTCTTTTTAATAAAGCGCAAAAAGCACGTATTAAGGCGGCCCGGGAAAAGGAGGCCATGGCAGCTACCTCGAGTGAACTGGCTGCTCAAACATTGAAAACAAAATTGCAGCAGCATTGGAATGGCTATCTTAAATACAAGGAACTGATTCAATATTATCGGAATAGCGCCCTTCCGCAATCTGAGTTGATTATTAAAACAGCCAACCTGAATTATAAAAATGGCGGAATCAATTATATAGAATGGGGAAGCCTTGTTAATAGCGCACTATCCGTTCAGGCTGATTACATAGATGCATTAAAAGAATTGAATGCGCAGCAGATAGAACTTGAATACTTACTACAACCCAAATAAAAAAAAATTATGAAAAATATCATTTTATATATCATCCCTGTTTTAATGATCTTTTCCTGTAAACAAAAAGAAACCCCTGTCGAAACAGCCCATGAAGAAACCAACATTGTACTATTGGATAGCATTCAATATAAGAATGCAGGCATTGCCATAGGAGCGCCGGCACTTAAAAATATGCAGACAACTGTAAAGGTGAATGGTAAAGTGGATGTGCCGCCCCAAGGGCTGGTTTCTGTTAGTTTTCCTTTGGGCGGATACTTAAAAAGTACGCCTTTATTGCCGGGATATCCGGTAAAAAAAGGTCAGGTGATCGCCGTAATGGAAGATCCTTCTTATGTGCAATTGCAGCAGGATTATCTTACCGCAAAAGCAAAAATGGAATATCTTTTTACAGATCTGCAGCGGCAAAAAGAACTGAGTGAAGCGGATGCGGTGAGTAAAAAGAATTATCAGCAGGTTTTAAATGAATACCAGGTTCAACAGGTACTGATCAAATCGCTTGGAAGAGAAGTTGCGTATTATCAGCATTGATCCTGCAAAACTAAGCCTGGAAGCTATTTCAAGAGCTGTACCCATTTATGCGCCGATCAATGGTTTTGTAACCAGGGTGAATGTAAATATTGGTAAATATGTGAATCCCGCTGATGTGTTATTTGAACTCGTAGATCCGGATGATATTCATGCGGCTATTACGGTGTTTGAGAAGGATATCGCCTCTTTTAAGAAAGGAATTCGCGGTTCTCTTACATTAACGGATAAACCATCTGAATTGCATGATGTGGAAGTGATCCTGGTTTCAAAAAATATTGATGATAGCAGAAGCGGTATTATTCATTGTCATTTTTTAAACCCGGAACATGACTTGTTGCCAGGTATGTTTTTAACCGGTGTTTTTGCGATTGATTCAAAAGATGTACTTACAGTTCCCGAGGAAGCGGTGGTACGTTTTATGGGGAAAGAATATGTATTTACCACTACTGACGAAAAAGAATTTACCATGACTGAAGTGCAAACCGGTATTGTTGAAAAAGGATTTAAAGAAATTAAAGGCGAAAAAGAGGAATGGCTTCAGAAAAGAATAGCTGTTAAAGGCGCTTTTGCATTGCTGGGAAAACTGAAGAATAAGATGGAGGATTGAGAAAGTGAAAGGGGAGAAGTGAAGTGAAAAAATGAAGAATGAAAAATGAAAAATGAGGAATGAAATGAAAAATGAAGAATTAATAATGAAGAAGAAAGAAAAAGTAAAAATGAAGCCCTGAAAGGGCGACCTTATTCCAGCATCGGGCAACGCCCGATGAATTTGAAACAATATTCATCCATCAGCCCTGAAAGGGCGTAATAAAACAGTGCAAAGTGAGAAGTGAAACGGCGATCGGTGAGTAGTGAGATTTTGAGATTTGCGAATTTTGGATTTGGTTTTGGTGATTGTGTGCGAATGCCCTGTAGGGGCAACATGTCGGTAGAAATAGGATGCCCAATGGAATCCTTGCCCTGTAAGGACAAAACAATAAGAATTGGGATTTGAAATTTAATGACATAAGAATGAAAAAGTAGCTGCAGTTTCAAAAGTTTTTAAGTTTTCACCGAAGGGCTTCTGTCAGTTATTTTGGCTAACTTTAATAATGAAACTTTACCGCTATGGAATGAGCCATAAAATTTTCGGGGGATAAAAACGCCGATGAAAATTTTATGGTGAATTCCATGTGGCAATTAAAAAATACCACACATGAAAATTAGCTTCCTTTCTTTCATACTCTTTTTTTTGATGATTGATTGCCTGGATGCACAGGATATTCCTTCGCCGGAGATACAAATAAAAACCGCCGTACTGGCTGCTCCTGAAGATATGCGTGCCGGGGCAGCGGTATATGGATATGATAAAAATGACCAACTGGTTTTATTAAGAAAAGGAACAAATGAAATGATTTGTCTTGCCGATGATCCTAAAATGAAAGGCTTGAATGTAGCCTGTTATCACAAGGATCTGGAGCCTTTTATGGAACGTGGACGGGCATTGAGGGCTGAAGGAAAATCGCAACAGGAAATAATGGAGATCCGTGAAAGGGAAGTAAAGGCAGGAAAACTGAAGATGCCAAAATCGCCCTCTACGCTGTATGCTTACACCGCTTCCGCTGAAGACTATGATGATAAAACCGGTGAAGTTAAAAACGGTTATTTACGGTATGTTATTTACATCCCTTATGCTACTTCGGAAAGTACAGGATTGCCTTTAAAACCCGAAGCTCCGGGAATGCCCTGGCTGATGGATCCGGGTACGCACCGGGCGCATATTATGATTAATCCGCCCCAAAATAAAAAGGTTGATTAGGTTGTTGAACTATTTGATAAAAAAATAGTTCAGTAAAAAAAGCAATACTTTTTTACGTTTTTGTAGAAGGAAGTACAACCGGTTTTTACCTCGTTTTGAAAGGGAATTCTTGTCTATAAATGCGCTTATTTCAGAAATTTGAAGCATGAATGAACAAACATACCATATAAAAATTAAAAAGGAATATGCCTTTGCCATTATTGAGAACTTGAAGCAATCAGATGCTATTGAGATTATGGAAGAACCTATACCTGAATGGCAAATGCAGGAATCACTAAAAAGACTTGCAGAGATGAAAGTTGATCCTTCGGCTGAAATTTCCGAGGTAGATTTTTTCAAGTTGTTAGCTGATAAGGAAGAATGAAAACTTAAATCAAAGTAGCTTTTATCTTTCAAAATACGCCAAACTTCCGCCTACCCATTCTTTGTCTTTGTTATAGCGTACGCCGATCATTTTGCCTTTGCTCAAACGTGCCAAGTTATTGGTAGCAACCGGTCTGGCTGCATCTTCTTTCCAAAAATAAAAAAGCCTGATCTCCGCTTTTGCATTTTCACCGGGCGTAACGATCACATCCGCATACTGCACCTTGCGTTGTAAAATCCAGTTATGCCGGTCTTTTATTTGATCCAGATCATTTTTGGTAACATCAATGATCACTCCTTGTCCGGCAAAAGAAAATAACGGCTTTAAAACATAATTTTCAAGATCTGACGGAAGCTGTCTTTACATCGCTTAAAAACCTTGTTTCCGGTACATTCGGATGATTAATGAAATGGAAGTGTAAACTTGCTGATCCGGTAAAACCAGTTGGGATGTGGCACCCATTCCACATCTAACTCCTCGAAAAATATTTTTCCTTTCTCCTGCACTTCTGCTGATTGCTGTTTGAGTTCATCAAAAATTACCCGGTTATAAATCCTTTTTACTTCTGTTTTTTTACCATCTTTTATGTAATACAACTTTTTCCCTTCTTTTACCAGTTTCGTGAGGCAAATAACGGGGATCTGCAGGTATTCCTGCGTGCAGTAAAAGTCAATCCGCGTTTTCTGGGTTTCAGGAAAAATTTCAAGTAGAATTACATTTTCCGGTGCATGATCTTTTATAATGATCTCTCTTAATAATTGCAGGTAAGTTTCTTTATTAAATCCATTTAAATAACTTGAAAAATTTTCCGGTATTTCAAAGTTCCTGCGTATGACTTCATCATGATAAACCTGGTAGGCAAATAGTGATGGAAAACCCTGCATTTCGATCAACTGGGGTTCCAGTTCGCCTTTTTTATTTTCGCAAATCCCAAAATCAAAAGCGATGAATTGAGTATGGGCATCTTCATCCGGAACTTTTAATT
This sequence comes from uncultured Chitinophagaceae bacterium, assembly GCA_963695165.1. Lineage (GTDB taxonomy): Bacteria > Bacteroidota > Bacteroidia > Chitinophagales > Chitinophagaceae > CAVOGF01. The sequence goes on along the minus strand of CAVOGF010000004.1, from coordinate 249,582 downwards.
CATCCGGAATCGCATGCGCGGTTATGCTTTTAAAATTATATTGGGTAATCACATCTATTATACTTTCGCAAGCCGACAGCATTTTTTCTGTAAACGCTTTATCTACAAATACCGGCGTTTCTGCTACTCTGAATTCTATGGCCCCAGGATGAAAGGAATTAAGAGTCCTCCAGGAATGCTTTATATTTTTCTGAGCTAAAATTTTTATTAAACTGTTGGCGAAGGGTCGGTATCATGAAAATGGTTGGTAGTTGATGGTTGGTAGTACTAAATTTATATCTTATATCTCGTCCAAAAAAGTTGAAAAATTTTTATTTGATTATTTGTTTTTTAATCTGAGAAGCTGTCTAAATTTATTTTGAAACGTTGAGTTTGAAACCCGAAGCTGCCATTTTAACTACAGATGAACGGATTGCGACGCAACGAAGCTGCCATGAAAATATTAGTTGGTATCATAAAAATCATTTTTAGACTGCTTCTAAGTGATAATTACGCTCAAATCTAAATTCCGCAAATCCTAATTCCCAAATCTAAATTCCTTCTGATACATTCACCAACCGGGCGGTTGCTGTTTGAAGAAAATTGGGAATAATATGAGTGTAAGTAAACATTATTTTATCAGGATCCCGCAGTTGTGCGACCATGTTTTTCCATTTCGCTTCACCATGATTTTCAATTACGGTTTTCTTTTTATCCGCACGTTGCAAATACATGCTCATACCTTCGGCATTGGCTTCGGGATGAAATTGAGCTCCAATAAAATAAGGATTGAACCGGATGGCCATAATCGCTCTTTCTAATGGCACATGCGGTCTTTCTTTTTCAATAGCCAGAATTTTTGCGCCGATGGCTTTAAGCGATTTTGCTTTGGGCTGATAGCCTGGAAGTCGCGGCTGTCCATCGCATAAAAAGGATCCTGCAATCCTTCAAATACGGATTCCTTTTTTCCGGCGGACAAAAGATGAACCGGGAATACGCCAAAGGAAGTGGAATTGCGTCTGCAAATAGTAGCGACATTATAATAACGGCAGGCGAGCTGGAAACTGTGGCAAATAAAAAGCACATGCTTTTTGGGATAATTTAAGCTTTTTTGATTCCAGGTTTCAACCGATCTGATCCACTCAAAGAACTTGTTTTCCCATTCGGTTCCTTCACTATCCAGCGGCGATCCGGGGCCACCACTGGAAATATAAATATCAAAAGAAAGATCTGGCAATTCTAAGTTTTGGCGTACTTCAAATTCCCTGGCTATTGACTTCAATATCATTTGTTTTTTCCCAATTATGAATGATCTCTCTAATGGATTTCATGCCCAGGTTGGGCTGTCCCTCATTTAAATCCAGTATTGCAATATTAACCGACATAATTTATTCTCCAGTATGCAAAAGTACAATTTTTATAAAAAACGGGTTTGGCATTTCAAATTGTCGCCGGTTGGTGAGGCCACCAACCGGGGCGGCGGCCGCCGGTGACCGCAAAAAGCCAGGCCATGCGACATTTTGAAATGCACCCGTTTACGGGTGTTTTAACAGGAGGAATATATGGTTTTCGGAAGGCATAAAAAAAGTTGTCAATTGAAAAAACTGACAACTTTTTAATATTAAAAAATGCGGCTGAAAATTTACAGGTAACTCAAATTGGTTTTAGGACTGAGCGTTAACAGCGTTTCATACATCAGTTGAATGGTTGTTTCAATATCCGATTTATGCAGCATTTCCACAGTGGTATGCATATACCGCAATGGAATAGAAATTAATACGGAAGGACAACCGTCATTGGCATAAGCAAAGCTATCAGTATCCGTTCCGGTACTGCGGCTAAGTGCACGAAGCTGAACATTAATCTTATTTTTTTCAGCCACATCCTGCACCAGGTTTAAAAGCTTGTTATGTACAGCAGGGCCGTAAGCCAGTGAAGGGCCTTTGCCGCAAGCGATATCGCCTTCGATCATCTTATTGATCATGGGCGTTTGTGTGTCGTGCGTTACATCGGTGATGATGGCAATATCCGGTTTAATGCGGCGTGCGATCATTTCAGCGCCACGCAAACCAATTTCTTCCTGCACCGCATTCACAACATACAATCCGAAAGGTAATTTTTTATTGTTTTCTTTAAGTAAACGTGCAACTTCCGCTATCATAAATCCGCCCACACGGTTGTCGAAAGCGCGGCCAATAAAATAGTTGTTGGCCAATTCATCAAATCCTTCTTCATAGGTTACCACCGCGCCTATATGCACACCGAGATCTTCTACTTCTTTTTTAGTTCTTGCGCCACAATCGAGAAACAGGTTTTCCACTTTGGGCTGGGTTTCTTTTTCCGCACCACCAATCCGGGTATGAATTGCAGGCCATCCGAAAACAGCTTTTACCAGTCCCTTTTTTCCATGAATAAGAACGCGCTTGGCGGGTGCAATCTGGTGATCTACACCGCCGTTTCTTTTTAAATAAATCAATCCCTGATCTGTAATATAATTTACAAACCAACTGATCTCATCGGCATGCGCTTCTATCACTACTTTAAACGGATTGGTGGGATTGATAACACCCACAGCAGTACCATAAGGATCTGTAAAAAAAGTATCGACATAAGGTTTAAGATAATCGAGCCATAATTTTTGACCGCCACTTTCAAAACCAACGGGAGAAGGGTTGTTGATATAATCTTTTAAAAACTGTAAAGAATTGTCATTTAAAATTGATTTGTGCTTTAACTTTTTTTCTTTTGCCATGTTTTACGGTTGTGTTTTTGTCAAAGTAGCGTAATAATTTTTTAATGCTGCTATAGCGAGGTTATAAATTTTGCTTAATAATCTGTTCAATATTATTGGCGGGAACTACACCCGATTGTCGCCAGAGTACTTTTCCTTTGCGAAATAAAATTAATGTAGGAATGCCCTGTATCTGGTATGCCGAAGCCGCCGCCGGGTTTTTATCCACATCAATTTTGATGATGGTGGCCGTATCGCCAATTTTGGATTTTACTGTTTCTAAAATAGGAGCCATCGTTTTGCAAGGACCGCACCAGGTAGCCCAGAAGTCTACCAGTACTGGTTTGTCACCATTAATGAGTTCTGAAAATGTTGCCATTTTAATTAGATTTTAAATGAGATTATCCGCTATTAGCCGGATTTTTTCTTAAAATTAAAAAACAATTCCTTTCCCTTACGTTTCGGGGATGAATGATTGTTGGTTTCAAGTATTTTAATATCAAAAAACGGGCTGAAAAGATTTTCATATTCCTGTTTGCTTCCTCCAAAAGGCGGTCCTTCAAAATCGAAATGTTTATTAAACAATACACCGGTTAGTGTTCCTCCGGGCGCCAAAAGATCCGCCATTTTCTGTACATAATTTTTTCTGAGAGCTGGATCAATGGCGCAAAAAAAAGTTTGTTCAATAATCAGATCGTATTGACCATTATGGGTAAAGAAATCGCCTCGCAACCAGTTTGATATTTGGATGGTTAATAAATTTTTGTTTAAGCCTGTTTATTAAAACATCGGAAATATCAACCAGGATAATATCTGTAAAACCTTTTTCGGCTAAATATTCTGCTTCATAACTATTGCCACATCCGGGTATCAGGATGCGCAGGTTTTTATTGGTTAGTTGATCAATATAAATTTTGATAGCCGGCGATACCATACCCAAATCCCAATTCGTTTGATCATTTATATAATGCGTGTTCCAGAAATCAGGATCAGCCAGGGTGAGATTTTTCATTGATGTTTTATTTTGTTTTTACTTCTTCAAAATCCGCGTCTACAACCTGTTGTTGAGCGGTATGCGATGAAGTTCGAATTGCGCCACGACCTATGTTGAAAATAGCTTGTAAGCCAAAAAAGCTGCCAGCAAGCAGGATGATGATATCTCCCTTTGAAAAGGTAAAATAACCGATAATAAAGGTCACTGAAAGTATTAAACGGAACCACCGGATGAAATTCCAGTTTTGAAAGATGGTATTTTTCATTCTTTAATTTTTAGAATTCTTATTTTTTTATAAATAAATTAAACAATAAACCTCCCATTACAGATCCATATAAGGTACTATTGAGCGGTTTGGAAGTAATGGCACAAGTTCCTGAATTGCAACCAATATAATGATAATACAAATAGCCGCCATGCCGCGCCAATGAAAATACCGGCCAATGTAAGAAGTATTGTTTTTTTAGTCATGATAATTCTTTAGAAAAGTTGAAGGATTTCTTATTTTATTTTGCCTTAATGGGGCAGCCTTTCCCTGAATTTTCCATAGATCCAGGTGCCCGCAATCGCACTTAATAATACGATTGTAACAGCCGTTACGCCCGTTCCAATTTGTGCAAACAGCGGCCCTGGACAGGCTGCCTGTTAATGCCCAGCCAAATCCAAACAATATGCCACCGTAAATTTGTCCTTTGTTGAATTTTTTAGAACTAAATACAATTGGTTCGCCGTAAATGGTTTTGATTTTAAATTTTTTAATCAGGTAAACGGATATGATGCCTGTTACCACAGCAGATCCAATGATGCCATACATGTGAAACGACTGAAGGCGAAACATTTCCTGTATCCTGAACCAACTGATCACTTCGGATTTTATAAAAATTATTCCGAAAAAAATACCAACAACCATATATTTAAGATTGTGATACCATTTATGTTGCAACTGCGATTCATTTATACAGATTGTATCTAATGAACGAACTTCAAAATCTGTAATTATTGTTTGATCCATGTTGTTTTATTTTTACTGCTATTTTTCTTCGAATGAATGTTTGCTTCCTTAGCGTTCGTTCTTGCTTATGTTACTTGACTTTTTTTATAACGAAAGAATAAAAGGTAAAATCAAATTGGCCATAATAAATCCGCCAATCATAAAAGAGATCGTTGCAACCAGGGAAGGCCATTGTAATGTGCTTAATCCCATAATGGCATGTCCGCTTGTGCAACCGCCTGCATAGCGGGTTCCGAATCCTACGAGAAAACCTCCACCGATCATTATGATCATTCCGCGCGGGGTAAACAAAGAACTCCAGCTAAAGATTTGTGCCGGTACCAGGTTATTAATATCAGTAATTCCATACCCGGATAATTCTGTCGCTAAAGCAGGATTGATATTTACCGGTTGCGGATTGGAAAAAAATAACGTTGTAATCACTCCACCCAGTAATATTCCTCCTACAAAAAAAAGATTCCACAATTCCTTTTTCCAATCGTACCTGAAAAATGGAATATTGGACGGAAAACAGGCTGCGCATATATGGCGCAGATTGGCGGATATGCCAAAATGCTTGTTGCCCAATACCAATAAAATAGGAACTGTAAGGCCAATAAGCGGCCCGGCAATATACCAGGGCCAGGGACTTTTTATTAACTCAATCATATATTGTTTTTAATTGCTGATGATCTGTACGCTTTTTATACTGCACAAGGGAAATGAATATCTGTTTTTTTGAGCCCGCAGCATTACTACTATGAAGCTTTTGTTGCGTCGTCCCGCTTTTTGCGGGATGGGCATTCTTATCTTTATTGAGCAAATGCAAAATCCCGAAAAACAACTGATTTATCCCAAAGAATAGTACCAGTTAAAGTTACAACATTGTTGTAGGTGGTACATATTCACTCAGCTTGAATTGATTCGCTTTCCTTCAATGCTTTGAATCCGCCGTTGATATCTACCAGGTGATTAAATCCTCTTGCACGCAATGTTGAATTAAAAATCATAGACCTGTAACCACTGGCACAATGCACATACAAGGTTTTGTTTTTATCCAGTTGTTGCATGCTTTCATTGATGAAATCAAGCGGTGCATTTTTAGCGCTAATCACATGTTCGGCATCATATTCACTGTGTTTGCGCACATCTACAATATCTACTTTATGCTTTTGCATTTTAGCGGCAAGTTTTTCTGCTGAAATGGTTTCAATCCTGTCTGTTTCTTTGCCTGCTTTTTTCCATGCTTCAAATCCACCATCCAGGTAACCGATGGCAAAATCGTAACCCACCCGGGAAAGCCGGGTGATCACTTCTTCTTCGCGCCCTTCATCCGCAATGAGTAAAATAGGTTGTTTGATGTCCGGTATCAAAGTTCCAACCCAGGGAGCAAAATTTCCGTCAATACCAATGTTGATGGAATTTGGAATAAAACCTTGTGCAAAATATTTGCGGAGCTCTTGTGTCGAGCAATACAGCGCCGGTATTATTAGCAGCTGTTTCAAATTCCTCCGGCGACATTTTGTGCAATCCGCGTTGTAATACTTGATCTATGCTATCGTATCCGTGGATATTCATCATTACATTCAATGGAAAATAAGCCGGCGGCGGTACCAGTCCGGTAGTAATTTCTTTAATAAATTGTTCTTTACTCATTTCCTGTAAAGCATAATTGGTCGCTTTCTGATTCCCCAATGTATCTGTTGTTTCATTACTCATGTTTTTGCCACAGGCACTTCCTGCACCGTGTGCCGGATAGATAACAATATCATCACTCAGCGGCATGATTTTTTGATGTAACGAATCGTAAAGATATCCGGCCAATATCTCCGGTGTAAGATCGGCTCTGATCTTTTGCGCCAGGTCCGGACGGCCAACATCACCTATGAATAAAGTATCGCCTGAAAATAAGGCAATGTCTTTTCCCATTTTCATCGCTTAATAAATAGCAGGTGCTTTCCATACTATGACCGGGCGTATGCAATGCTTTAAAGCTAAGTGCACCCACTTTAAATGCTTCGCCATCGGTTGCAATATGCGCTTCAAAACCCGGATTGGCAGTAGGACCATATACAATGGTTGCACCGGTTTTTTGAGCCAGGTCAAGATGGCCCGATACGAAGTCGGCATGGAAATGTGTTTCAAAAACGTATTTTATTTTGGCGTTGTCTTTCCGGGCGCGTTCAATATAGGAATCCACTTCGCGCAGCGGATCAATTACTACTGCTTCTCCATTGCTTTCTATATAATAAGCACCCTGTGCGAGACATCCGGTATAAATTTGTTCAAGTTTCATATTGGTCATTGTTTTTAGGATGAATGTGAATATTGTAAAGTTCCTGAATCTATTTTTGTTAATCGGTAACTTAAGTCACATAATGATTATAGGAATAATTCTTTTATAATTATATAACAACCCATTACCAGTACAAACCAGCCAAAGCCTTTTTGTAATCCTTTTGCACTTACTTTTTTAGATGTATAATTGCCCGCAAAAAGACCCGCGACAGCCAATACAGTAATGGTGGCCAGTAAAGTCCAGTTCATCGGGAAATGAGCAAGATCCCCGGTAAAGCCAATCAGGGATTTAACACCAATGATAAGCAGGGAAGTGCCTACCGCTTTTTTCATGGGCAGTTTACTGAATAATACCAGAGCCGGAATAATCAGGAATCCGCCGCCTGCACCTACCAACCCGGTTAGCATGCCTACCAGGGTACCTTCCAGTAATATCATCGGATAATTGTATTGCAACGGCTGGTCACTGGTTTCTCCAATGACATTTTTTTCGCGGATCATAGAAATGGATGCAACAATCATTAATGCTGCAAACAATAGCATGATAACAAGCGATTTGGTAACAACAAAACTTCCGGCGTTGAAAATATTCTGAGGAATAACAGGGATGATGAATTGCCTGGTTGCATATACTGCTATTATGGAGGGTATTCCAAATACCGCTGCCGTTCGCAGATCAATCAGTCCTGCTTTGTATTTAGGCCACGCGCCTGCCAGGCTTGTTGCTCCTACAATAAATAATGAATATGCTGTAGCAGGAACGGGATCAATACCGAAAAGATAAACAAGCACCGGAACGGTAAGAATGGATCCGCCACCGCCGATCAAACCGAGTGAAATTCCTATAAGTACGGATGCTGCATAACCTGCTATTTCCATTTGCTTTTTTTGTTGAAAGCAAATGTCAACTATTTAAAAATTTATTTTGGTGACCTGGATCACAATGGATGATTGAGGTATTCTATATAGCTTCGGTACAGCTTCACCTTTCCATCCTGTTCCATCTTTTTTAGTAACCGGGAGATCACTTCGCGCGAGGAGTTTAGGTCGTTTGCTATTTCCTGGTGGGTTAGTTTTAATTGAGGCGCGCCTGCTTTTTTAAATTGGTTTTTAAGATAAAATTCCAGCCGTTCATCCATACCTTTAAATAATACATGATCAAGAACGGTCAGCAATTCTTCAAAACGCGTCCGGTAATTTTCCAGTACAAAATAATACCAGGATTTGTAATCCCGCATCAATTCATCCATCAGTTGAATGGGGATCATAATAGCGGTAGTATCTTCTTCAGCTTTCGCCATTACCTGGCTGGTTTCCTGCTTTACGGCGCAGATCATGGATAATGCGCAGGCGCTGCCAGGCCCCAGGTAATACATGAATGCTTCGCCGCCATCTTCATGTTCGCGATAGAGCTTTACACTTCCACTGGCTATCAATACCGAAAACCGGATGTATTGACCCGGTGCGCATAATAATATCACCTGCACTGAAACTTTTAACCAGGCTGTTTTTCGAAATCTTTTCTTTTAAAGCGTTTTCAAAAGAAGGAAAATAAGCATCTAAATAACCGCGGATTTCCAATGAGTTGTCCATAAAAATTATTTAAAACAGCCGGTGATTTTTACAAATTTAATCAATCGTTCACCGGAAAAATGAATTGAGTTCTTTAAGGGTGCATTTCAAATTGTCGCATGGCCGACTTTTTGTATTTGGTGGGGCCACCGCCCACGGCATGCCGCCCCGGTTGGTGGCCTCACCAACCGGCGACAATTTGAAATGCACCCTCTTTTAATGAAGCATGATGCTAATGAAAGAGTTTGCTGAAAATAATACCGGTTTAAAATACTATTATATTTTATACTTTGCAATGGGATAAATGAGTTTGTTTTCAGGCTTTGCATTTTGCTCAATAAAGATAAAAATGTTGAAGTGTGCGACGCAACCAAAGCCTCATAGTAGTAATACTGCCGGGCTCAAAAAAATATGCTTGTCTTTTTACCCCTTATGCAGTACAATTGAGTTATATTCATTTTTAACATAAGAATCTGTTTAAATTTTATTTAAAGGAAAATGAAATTAATAACCCGCAAAAGCTTTCTTAAATCAGGTGCGGTATTGAGTGCCGCATGGTTTTTTCATCCATCATTATATGGAAAAAATTCAGACAAAAAGCTGATGACTGTAAATGGCTTTATTTCAGGTGATTCCTCGGGAATGGTTCTGCCGCATGAGCATATAATGGTTGATTTTATTGGCGCCGATAAAGTATCACCCAACCGGTATAATGCCGGTGAAGTATTTGAAAAGGCTTTGCCAAAACTGCTTGATGTAAAAAAAGCCGGCTGCTCCACATTTATAGAATGTACGCCCGGTTATCTTGGCCGGGATGTACGGTTATTGAAGCGGTTGGCAGTTGCATCGGGTTTGAATATTATTACCAATACCGGGTATTATGGTGCGGCAAAAGAAAAATATTTACCTGCGGATGCTTATACTAAAACAGCCGCGCAAATAGCACAGGACTGGATCAATGAATGGAAAAATGGTATTGATGGAACTGGAATTAAACCTGGTTTTATAAAAACCGCTGTGGACAATTTTCCTTTGTCCGGTGTGCAAAGCAAAATGATAGAGGCAGCGGCGCTTACCCATCTTGAAACAGGATTGACTATAGGCACACATACCGGTGATGGAAAAGCAGCAATGGAGGAAATGCGTATTTTGGATGAAAACGGCGTTTCCCCTTCCGCCTGGATATGGATACATGCGCAAAATGAAAAAGACCTGAGTTTTCATATTAGAGCGGCAAGAGCAGGAGCGTGGGTGGAATTTGATGGCCTGCATGAACAATCAATTCCTGAATACATAAATATTTTGAAGGACGATGAAGAAAGAAAAACTGCTTTCTCAAATACTCATTTCGCAGGATTCGGGCTGGTATCATGTGGGGGAAGTAAACGGTGGTAATTTCAATAATTATAGTACTGTATTTACCCGGTTTATTCCCCAATTGCGAAAAAATGGTTTTACTGAAGCGGAAATAAATTTAATTTTTAAAGAAAACCCGGTGAATGCATTTTCCGTTCGGGTTAGAAAAAAACTGAACTAAAAAAGGGACGGCTTTATAAACCGTCCCTTTTGTTATTCTAGAAACCTTGTTCATCAGCGCTGGGACCATAACTTCCCGGGATGGGTATGTTCAGCAACCGAAGATAAACGCCCAATTGCGCGCGGTGGTGTATGATTTGCGAAATGGACATCCGGATCACATCAGATTTTGGCGAGGTGCTAAAGATCTGGTCACCGCTTCTTAATGTCCAGTCTTCGGATAATTGTTCTTCTTTCGCGTTTTCCAAATGTGATCTGCCATCAGCTAATGATTTTTCAAACAAATCCAACAATTCAGCGGTGTTGTTTATAATGGGAGGTGAATATGGATTGCTTGCAAAATCAAGTTCGCTGGTTGTAAGCACCATTGAGCTCCATGAGGGTAATTCTGCAATATGGGTGGCAAGTTGTCTTATGGTCATACTTTTTTCATGCGGTTTCCAGTCGTATTTGTCATCGGGAATGCGCTGAAGCATTTTGCGGGTGGTTACCGATTCCTGATCCAATTCCTTTAAAAACATTTTAAGCATTGACATAATTGTTGTTTTTTGGTTGGTGATATAATGAAAGTTTTGGTGATAAAATTTAAGTAGATTTTTTTGAGCCCTGCAGCATTGCTACTATGGAGCTTTTCTTGCGTCGCACTCTTTAGCTTTTTTATCTTTATTGTGCAAAGTATAAAGCCCTAAAAAAAACAATAGATTTATTCCTTGCAAAGTATAATTGTTTATTAATTGAAGCGCATTATTTATTCAATTCCCATTTTTCCATAATCAGCTTCCGTTGTAATTCATCCATACGGGAGTGTTCATAATGTCCCGCAAGATTTTTTTGCCGGAAAGCTTCATAAATACTTACTGCGCAAGCTACTGAAATGTTTAAACTCTTGATCATTCCCATTTGAGGTATGATAAAATTTCCATCAGCCATTTGTCTTATTTCCGCACTCACGCCTTCATGTTCATTTCCAAATACCAATGCTACACTTCCTGTAAAATCAATTTCATAAACGCTCCTTGCATCATCTGAAAGATGGGTAGTTAAAATGGTTTGATATTGTTTACGCAGGTCCCGGAAACAGCTTTCCACATCTTCATAATTATGAATGGTTAACCATTTTGCCGCGCTGCTGCTGCTTTTAGGGCCCCATTTTTTATGCCGGGGAATTTTTGTGTTTAAAATATACAGATCCTGGATTCCCACAGCATCGCAGGTACGCATAACGGCCGAAATATTATGCGGATCCATTACATTTTCCATTACCACCGTAAGATCCGATTGCCTGTTGTTTAATACTTTTAAAAGTCTTTGTTCACGCTCTGCTGTCATAATTACCGACAATTTTAATGCTCAATTTTTCGACGTGCATCTTATGCGAAGATAATGAACGTTAAAAATCCAGTGGGCCGGAATAAATGAAACTAAAATTTTTTATCATGATAGGAACCGAATAAAAATATTTTTAAATTTACGTTTTCGGGATGTAGCGCAGCCCGGTAGCGCGCTTCGTTCGGGACGAAGAGGCCGCTGGTTCGAATCCAGTCATCCCGACTGTAAAGGACAAACGATAAATGTTTGATTATACCCGGTTTTGATTGTAATTAGGTATAATTCATTTACCCTTCGGCCTGGCGAAACTGCATTCTTCTTGTTCGTCAATTTAAATTAACGTGAGTTTCTTTACCTCTGTATTTTTTATTACGCTATTTGATTTTCAGAGTTTATTTATAAAATGAGCGCCAATTAAAGGTGGTTAATAGAATACTTGAAAATGAAACAGCAGGTTTTGAAGGTGGGATGACGGCGAAAAAATACACTGCTACCACTAAAATCTCCAAAGCTGATTCTGGAAAGAGAGTTAAGAAAAGAAAGCTTAAAAAAGTCCTTTTGCGCTCGAATTAGAAGAATATCCGCAAACATTAAATGAAATTAAAGGCGACGCGGTTTCAATAAAAATCAAGCTTCATTTTTATTTAAAAATAATATATCATCAATTCTTTTTTTCTGTCTGAAGTGATGTCGCATATGCATTTCAGCGAAAGCGAGCCATTCGGAGGCATTAAAAAATTGAAATCCGGGATGTTCTGTTTTACCATAAGATTTTTCAAAATCAAGTGTAAAACTCAGCTTATTTACTTCTTCTTTAATCAATTCCAGGTCTTGCAATAATTCATCTTTATTTTGGGGTTGCCTTAGGTTGGTATTTGCAGAAGGGCCTTTGAGCAAAATATCAGGGAACGCATTATTCTCAAACATAGCTTTAGCCTCTTCGTGCATGGGTTTTTCCATATTGGCATTATTTATTAAAGCTGTCTTTATTTGTTCAATAAAATATTTGGTATCATCTATAATATGTATATACACCTGACCTAAGGACCAGGAGTCAATTTTAGGTTTTTGGCAAAGCATTTCTAAACTGTAATTATCCAGACAACTGATCCATTTTTCGATGGTTTCATTGAATTGTTTGACAACAATATTGGCTTTGTTTGTTTCCATTGTTATGCTTCTTTTTTAATTAAAAATCAGCAAAAACAAATCTGCGAAATCCGTAAAATCTGCGGACGATGATCGCAGATAAGATTATCCTTGCTTTCTTACATACTTCGTCAATATAACAATTGTTTGGCCTTCTATTTTTCCCTCAATCTGTTCTGTATTATCTTCTACCAGGCGAATGTTTTTAACTAAAGTACCCATTTTGGCATTAAGCGTGGAACCTTTTACATCGAGTGACCTGGTGAGTACTACGGTATCGCCCTGCTGAAGCAGATTCCCATTGGCATCTTTATGAAGTTCCACACTGCCATCGTTTTCATGGTCACCGGTGGCTTTGGCCCAGGCTAAATTTTCATCATCAAGATAAAGCATATCAAGATTGTCGGCGGCCCAACTCCAGCTACGCAAGCGATTGAGCATGCGCCAGGCTACCACCTGCACGCCAGGTACCTCACTCCACATAGTTTCTGACAATACTTTCCAATGGTCACTATCCAGTTCTTCGCGTTTCTCAATCTGCGCACTGCATTTGCCACATATCATGATATAACCAGCTTCGTTTCTGCTATCAGCCGGTGGCACTTCATAAAGCTGCAGCCCGTCAACAGAACCGCAGAGTTCACACTTATTTCCGCTTCTTTGAAGTATCACCTCATCCAATTTCATAGTTGTTCAGTTTGAGGCGCGAAGGTAATGATTCAATTTTTTATACAGTACTAAGCGAAAAAACTACTCAGATCATTTACCCTTAAACCGGGAAATACCTTCTTCCGATTTCTTTTTCAACTGGGTAATGCTCACATTTAATTCAAAGCCAATCAGCAGCATCAAAGAATTAATCTGAATCAACAGCATCAGGATCAGCAAAGTGCCTATAGGCCCGTAAAATTTATTGTAATTAGAAATATTCTGAGCCCAATATGAAAAAACTGAAGTGGTAAGTATCATCAGGAAAGTGGCGAACAGCGCGCCAGGGGTAATCAATTTCCATCTTTTGTGTATGGAAGGGGCAAATTTATAAATTATGGCTACAGAATATAAAAACAGGAATATGATCACGACCCATCTTATATTTTGAATCAATTCCTGCACGTGTACATTGGTAATTTTGAGCCATTCCATCATATAGGAAAAAAGTACGCCCTGGCCCAATAAAATAAGAATGGTTCCTATAAAAAAAACTATGACCACGGTTGTTAAACTAATGGCCTTTAATCGTAAATTAATAAAATTTAATTTTCGTTTTTCTATTAATGACCGGTCAAAAGTGCGTATAATACCCATCATTGCATTGGAGGAATAAAAAATTGCCAGTAAAAATCCAATGGACAATAATCCGGTTTGCGGTTTATTAAAAAAATCATCTAAAAAGCGGGTGATCAGTTTTCTTGCTTCCTGGTTGGGCGTAACATCATAAACAAACTGAAACAGCCCATTAATAAATTGTTTTGAAATGGGCAAATAGGGGACGAGCGTACATAAAAAGATGGTGGTTGCCGGAATAGCCATTATTAAATTGAAAGAAATTCCAGCAGCGCGTTCATTCAATCCAACATTTTTTAGCCGGCCCATAAAAAAATGAAAAACATCATATAAAGCCAAACCTTCAAAGCCCGGCAAAATGAGCTTTTTACTTTTATTCCGGATAAAGCTTATGGGTTTGGAGGTTAGTATAATTCGCTCAAGTTTTGTCAAAAGGATACCTGTTTTTATTTTTTTATCTTTCTTTCATTTAATGCCTGCTGGTATTGTTTTGCATACCGCTGATGTTCGGCATAGGTACTTGTAAATTGGTGAGTGCCACTAAAATCGCTTTTGGCCACAAAAAATAAATAATTGGTATTAGGCGCATTTAATACCGCGTCTATAGTTATTGGCGATGGCGTGCAAATAGGACCGGGTGGCAAACCTTTGTTCCGATATGTATTATAAGGAGATTCGACTGATAGCTGCGGAAGTAAAATGCGTTTGATTGCAAAATCTTTAAGTGCGAATTTGATGGTGGGATCGGCGCCCAATGCCATTCCCTGTCTTAAGCGATTGAGGTAAACACTGGCCATATTTCCCTTTTCTTCATTATTATTGGTCTCCTCTTCAATGATGGAAGCAAGGATATAAACCTGCTGAGGCGTTAATCCCAATGCTTCTGCTTTTTGGAGCCGGTCTTTCTTTTCCCAAAATTTTTCTTTTTCATCTTCCAGGCGTTTCATAATTCTTTTTACTGAAGTATTCCAGTTAAGGATATAAGTATCCGGAATTACAAGTGTCATTAAGGTATTGGAATCTACAGCCAGTTGATTTAAAGAATCGGCATTTGAAAAGAATTTCATCGCGGTTGCTGAATCACTGGAAAAATTTTTACCAATTATTTTTGCAAGGTCTTCTGTTGTTCTCAGTTTATTAATTACAAGTCTTACAGGCGACTGGTGGTTGTTTATTAATTTCCGGATTACCGAGTAAAGACTTTGCCCTTTTTCAATTTCAAATTTCCCCGGTTTCAGATTATTCCATAAATCTAATGGGCCTGCCAGCAGATCGAACAACCAAAGATGATGAAGTACCGGACCGCGCTTCAACTGGGTTTCTACCTGATTTTGAAAATTTTCATTTTCATAAATATACAGGTATTTCGATTTTTCTTTAAAAGCGGTGGCTGAACCAAAAAACATCCAGGCGCCTGCAAAGCAGATAAGAATGAGAATGATTAATAAACTGGTAAATATTTTTTTCATGTGTTCATTTTTATTTTCCGCATAAAAAAAATGATCATATCAATGATAAGATAAATTCTTGTTTTTTATGCAGATCTGTTGTTTTCGGCCACATGGAACTCAATCATCGTACCGGAAGTTTTTGAGAATAATTTATGCTCCTTTTAATAGTTCCTTCAAGATACAAAAAACCCCGTCTGTAATACAGACAGGGTAAATATAAAATGGTAAAAATATTAATGTTTTTGAGAATCCAACGGCACTGTATTAGCTGGCGCAGCAGGCTGATTCAGTGCGGGAGCGGAGTTTGTATTCATTTGTTGCAACATTTTAGTATCGGAACTTGCGGTGGTTCCTTTAAAGAAAAGCACAGACAACAAACAGAGAAATGCTATGATTCCGGAAAACAACCAGGTTCCTTTTTCCAGCACATCATTGGTTTGTTTCACGCCCATGAGCTGATTGTTGAAACCGCCAATGGATCCGTTAAGGCCGCCACCTTTTGGGTTTTGAATTAAAATTAATAAACCTAACACAAGGCAGGCCAATACTACTAATATAAAAAATACAATTGTCATTTAAATACCTTTTAATTCTTTGATTTTAGATGCAAAGTAAGCGGATTTGTCTGGATTCAGAAAACTTAATTTTTCATAAAGCAGGATGGCCTTATCGGTTTTGTCCTGTTTTATCAAAACCTGGGCCATTGCTTCGGTAACAATTTCCTTTACTTCATTGGAGGAAGCTGCAATATGTTGTACCATATGCTCTGTTTCAGAATCCGTTCCCAGGTCTGTGGGTTCAGGAGCAATACGCTTCATTTTTTTAAGCCAGTCCGTAAATTTCCTCACTTTGGTATCTAATTGATCCGTTGCCTGATCATCCACTTTTATACCCTGGGAAGCGAAATAATCTATTGTATGGTATGGTTCGCTTATCTGAGCTTCTGATGTTACCGGTTTCTTAAATTCCGTGGCCTGCTCCTGAAGCATTTCTGCCAGCTTCATATTTGTTGGAAAACTGAATGCCTCTTGTTGGTGAACTGCTTCATCTTCATCTAAAGCCGGTAATTCTTCAGAAGTATCCTCTGTTTCATCAATTGATTCTAAAATATTTTTTTTAACAATAAACTCAGGTTCGGCATGCGCCATTTCCGTAGCAAGAGGACGATATTCTGCCGGTTCTTCCTGAATATCATTTACTTCCGTAATTATAGCTGCATCGCTCCCTGCTTCAATATTTTCAGATATAGTCGCATTTGCTTCCATTTGCGCATCAGAAATGGCAATAGGGTTTTTTTGTTCAATATGATCCAATTGCTTAAGCTGGTAATGCAACCAATGCGTATTTGGAAAATAAATGGCTGTTTTTTGTAATTGCTGATGAAAAAGCGGGTGGCTTTCTTGCTTCATCTTTTGGGTAAGCAGCAATTGAAAAATAGGGAAATAAGGCTTTTCTGCTATAAGGCTTTCCAATTCCGCCACAGTTGCCTGCTGAAAGTTTGTTTTTCCTGTTATTGATGAAATCAAATTAATATCTGCCTTATTCATGATCTATATTCTACCAGTTAGAAAAAATACGGTTAAAAATTTCATCGGTCATATTTTTAATAATATCACTCTGAAGCTGTGTCTGAGCCTGCTGTAAAGTGTAACTGCCCGGAAAGTCAAAATCGCGGCTAACATCAATTTCCTGGGTTTTATCGGTTAAAGTATTTTTAAAGATAATATGTGCTCCAACGGTTAACCGGTTTAGATTGGTTTGCTGGCCCGAAATACCAGAGGTGGAAACTGTATAATTGGAAATATAACCACTGATCTGGTAATGTGCATCATCACTGGTAGTTCTGGTTAATCTTGTTTGATTGGAAATTTTTTGAGTAAGCGCATCCGTTAACATAGGGCTTAGTTGCGGGTCTACATACCGCGCTTTGTTTTCAATAAAATTTATTTTAATTGTTTTTACTTCTGGAGGAATGCTCACATCCCTGAATGTATATATTCCGCAGGAAGTTAATAAAATAATACAGGAAAATAGAAAACACGCAGCCCACAACCCCTGAAAGGCGAAACCGGAAACAGAATATTTTCCTTCAAAAGGCCTATTTCCATGTGTTTTTTTATTGAGTAATATCATGTTATTTAAAATGTTTGTCTTCCTGGTTATGTATAAAACTTATTTTTTGAATACCGGCAAGGCTTTTTATTTTGTTCAATAAGAATAAAAAAGCACAAGAGTGCGACGCAACAAAAGTTTCATAGTAGCAAAACTGTCTGGCTCAAAAAATTAACTCTATTTATCTTTTTACCAGCTTTTATTTTTCTCTTTTTCTCCTGTTACTTATTTTCAATTCTTCATTCTTTATTCTTCATTTCCACCTCATTCATTAATGTCATATTCCTTCAATTTTCGGTACAAAGTTCTTTCACTTATGCCAAGATCGAGAGCGGCGTCTTTACGCTTCCCCTTATGTTTTTTCAGCGCTTTTATTATCAGTTCCTTTTCCTTATCCATGATATTCAGGGTTTCTTCCACATCCTCATGCTGATGGATTTCATTTTCATGCGAAATAAATACCGGTTGATTGTTGCCCTGGCCCAAAGGTTGTATAAGTGAAGGCTGCACTACCGCCGGTGGCATGTTATGATGAATTTCGCCATTTGCAGCATAATCTTCCAGTAAAGATTCTTTTGTGTAATGAGCGGCGTTTCCGGCGAGTGAAGGGTTTTTTAAAATATCAAGAAACATTTTTTTTAATTCGGTTACATCCTTTTTCATATCGAAAAAAAGTTTGTATAAAATTTCCCTTTCATTGGCAAATTCTCCGTGTTGCTGGTGTACTGATGATGCGAGCACGGGCATGCGATTCATGTTTTTTTCGGGTAAAAATTTCCTGAATTCGTCCGCGCTTACCATGGTTTGTGTACTGAGAACTGATAACTGTTCTGCAATATTTTTCAATTCCCGCACATTGCCTGGCCAGGGATAATTGATTAACATGTTTTTGGCGTCTTCATCCAATTGAATGGGAATGGTTTTATAGCGTTCGGCAAAATCAACCACGAATTTGCGGAACAATAACGGAATATCTTCTCTCCGGTCACGCAGTGATGGTACGCGGATGGGAACGGTGCTAAGACGGTAATAAAGATCCTGTCTGAATTTACCATTTTGAGTAAAATCGTACAAATCCCGGTTGGTGGCCGCAATTACACGTACATCCGTTTTTTGCACTTTGGAAGAACCCACCCGGATAAATTCGCCCGTTTCCAAAACCCGAAGCAAACGCGCCTGCGTACCAATAGGCATTTCACCTATTTCATCTAAAAAAATAGTGCCGCCGCTTACCGTTTCAAAATAACCTTTACGGCTGTCCACCGCACCGGTAAACGATCCCTTTTCATGCCCAAACAATTCCGAATCAATGGTGCCCTCCGGTATCGCGCCACAGTTTACTGCAATAAACGGATTGTGTTTGCGCGCCGATAGGGAATGAATGATTTGTGAAAATGCTTCTTTACCCACACCGCTTTCTCCCACGATCAAAACAGTTAAATCCGTACCTGCAACCTGCACCGCCACATTAAGCGCGTGATTCAGTGCGGGCGAATTTCCTATGATACCAAAACGATTTTTTATAGCTTGTACATCCATTGTTTATTTGTTTAGAAACCGCCCAATTTCCATTTTTAGAACCGGTAAATTTTTTTGAATAATTAACCAAATAGTTGGAATATCAATCAGATTATAATCATGCACTAAAATGTGTCTTAATCCAATTATTTTTCCTTTGGCTGTAATCGAAAGGGAAGCATCAATTTTATTTGCTTTATAAAGCGCTTCGCCAATAATTCCTAGTCTTCTTTCAATTGCATCTATTGTTTTTAAATCATTTTGGTATTGCTTCAATGATTCTATACCAGAAATATGAAGTTCAATGATCTCTATTGATAAATAAACATCTTCTAAATACTTAACTATTTCCGGATTCATAAAGCTTTACTTTTTCCTTAAGAACCCTTTCTAAAAAATATTTATTTTCTATTCTTTCTTCTGCAACAAGATCTACCTTCATATTCGTGATTTCCTGTAATTTAAAAAGAAGATCAAAATAATCATATTCAAATATGGGCAAACCCTGATTATCCTTTTTAAAGCGGAATAAAATATCAAGATCGCTATTGGAATGATAATCTTTGCCTCTTGCCCCTGATCCAAATAAATACAATGATTCAACTCCCATCTGTTTGCAGAGCGCCACTATTTTATCCATATTTTTTGAAACGGCGTCTACCATTACTGTACAATTAAATCACCAAACAAGGTGGCTTTTGTGCAACCGGTCACTTTTACCATTGCATAATCGCCTTTTTTCAGATCATTATTGATTTTTGGAAAAATGATAACTTTATTTTGACTGTTTCTTGCCATCCAGTCTGAGCTGCTTTTTTTGCTGTCTCCTTCTACCAATACCTTAAAAGTTTTGCCGATATCTTTTTGATTATTTTCAAGCGATAAACGGTTTTGCAGATCTACAATCTCCTGCAACCTTCTTTTTTTCACTGCTTCCGGTATGTCATCTTCATAGCGGCGTGCAGCCAGTGTTCCGGGTCTTTCGCTATAAAAAAACATATAGCTTAAATCGTATTTGCTGAATTCCATCATAGATAAAGTATCCTGATGGTCTTCTTCCGTTTCCGTGCAAAATCCTGCGATAATATCTGAACTTATACCGCAATCCGGAATGATTTTCCTAATCTGCTGCACTTTGGCCATATACCATTCACGTGTATAGGTTCTGTTCATCAACTGCAAAATACGGGTGCTTCCACTTTGAACCGGAAGATGAATGTATTTGCAGATGTTTTCATAACGCGACATAACATGCAACACTTCTTCGGTAATATCTTTTGGATGTGAAGTACTGAACCGTATGCGCAAAACCGGATCCACGGCTGCTACCATTTCCAACAATTTCGCAAATGTGATGGTTTCATTATTTGTTTCATTCACCCAATAATAACTGTCCACATTCTGGCCCAGCAGAGTTACTTCTTTATATCCCTTGTTAAAAAGATCTTTGGCTTCTTCCACAATGGAAGTCGCATCGCGGCTGCGTTCACGTCCGCGGGTGAAGGGAACTACGCAGAAGCTGCACATATTATTACATCCACGCATGATGGAAATAAAAGCTGTTATTCCATTACTGTTCAATCTTACCGGTGAAATATCGGCATAGGTTTCATCCCTGCTCAATAACACATTTACACCTTTCTGACCTGTTTCCGCTTCTTCAATCAAAGCCGGTAAACTGCGATAAGCATCCGGGCCGATAACAATATCCACCAGTTTTTCCTCTTCAAGCAGTTTTGCTTTCAGCCTTTCAGCCATGCAGCCTAAGACGCCTATGAGCATTCCTGGCTTTTTTTCTTTGGTTTTTCTGAATTCCGTCAGCCTTTTGCGAATGGTTTGTTCAGCCTTTTCCCGGATGGAACAGGTATTTAATAATACAAGGTCTGCTTCTTCAAAATTGCGTGTAGCGCCAAAACCGGTATCATATAAAATAGACGCAACTATTTCACTGTCACTGAAATTCATCTGGCATCCATAACTTTCAATAAAGAATTTTTTCTGATAAATATTCAAATCATTCTGAAAGGGTATATACGCTTCGCCCTGTCGTTTTTCATCCTGAATTTTTATTGTTTTATCCATGATTTCCATACACTATTAAATTTGCATCCGGCAAAATTAACTAAAAACATTGGTAGTGCCAGTTTGGCAGAGTGTTAACTTCATTTTGTTTTCATCCTTATATTTGCCCACTTTAAAATAAGTCATTCTAAAAGTAAATATGAGAAAATTAGCTTTCTTCATTTTATTATTTCCACTGAATATCCTTATTTGTGATGCCCAAAATATTCCTGTACGCACATTGCCTACTGAAATTTTTCGTTCGGTTAAAAAGGATATGAGCGATACCATTCAATGGAGCTGGAAAAGAGGCGGCTTGTTTAATATGAATCTTTCCCAGGGATCATTAAGTAACTGGGCAGCGGGGGGAGATAATTTTTCATTGGCTATCGCATCCTATGTAAATTATTATGTGCTTCATAAACGCGGAAGGCATACCTGGGACACAAATCTCGATTTCAATTTTGGATTTATGCAAACAACCAATGGTGGAAGTCGCAAGAATGATGACCGCCTGGATTTTTTATCCAAATATGGTTACCGGGTTGATAGCGCCAATAAATTTTTTATATCCGGATTGTTCAATTTCAGGACCCAGCTTTTTGATGGGCTTACCTATTATACCAGAGACAGTGGTGTGATTTCTTCCACATTCCTTTCCCCTGGCTATGTAGTGCTTTCGTTGGGTGTGGATTATAAGCCTACCAAAGATTTTTCTATTTTCTTATCCCCGCTCACAAATCGTCTGGTGATTGTTGCAAGTAAAAAACTTTATCCAAAAGGTGTTTATGGCGTTCCTGCCGGGCAACAATCCATAAATGAAGTGGGTGCTTTTGCCTCTTTGACCTTTGCAAAAACCATTGCTAAAAACATTAATTACAGAGGCCGTTTGGATTTATTCACTAACTATAAGCACAATCCCCAAAATGTGGATATGTTTATGACCAATTTTGTTTCACTGAAAATTAATAAATTTATTTCAGCCACCTATTCGCTTGATTTAATTTATGATGATGATGTAAAACAATTTGGTAAAGAGCGAACCAGTCCCGGGCTACAGTTGAAAAGCCTCATAGGGATAGGTTTTATGATGCCTTTTACACAGGTGGCTCAATAAAAATATTAGAGCTAATAAAGCGAAAAACAGGTAACAAGTTCTAATTCTTCATTTCTAATTTTTCATTCTTCATTTTTAATTCATTACCCACCTGGTTTAAACCGTTATTGATTTAATTCTTTTAGATAACCAACTGTTTTTTACAGGTATGATCCACTCATTGAGTAATTGATCCTTTGTAGTAACCAGGTTATTAAAGTATAAAGTATCCGCCTCAATAAAATTATTTTCAAAAGCATAATTTAATTGAGCTAACGGTAAAATCTGAATTTTTTCCTTTACAACAAAAGCCAGGGATTGCCTGTCGAACATACTTACTCCAAATTGCGTTTCAATTTGTTTGATCAATCTTACAGAACTGTCTGTACTGCAGCCGCTTACTTCCGTAGTAGCTTCATCAGCCATAAGCACAATAAACCGGCCGAAAAATAAATTTCCAAATCCTTTTACCTGCGCTCCATGCGCTTTCCAGCCGGTTATAAACTCATTCAACAATACTTCAATTTCCAATGCTTCACCAATAGTAAAAAGCCGGCTGCTTTGGTAAATCCAAACACGCGAAGCGCCGGAAAAATCCTCGGGTATAAATGAACTAAATTCTTTGTTTATCATAATGCAAATTTACAAAAAAGCCAACAACCCTACAGGTAAGTCGGGCAATATAACAATTCAACAATTTAACAATGTAACATTCAGCAATTTATTCCATGCTTTGTGCAATTATCTCAGCAATATCCAGAACAGCTATTTCGGATTCCTTTTCCTGGTTTTTTATTCCATCTGTCATCATAATATTGCAAAACGGGCAGGCCGCAGCAATTAGTTTTGCACCGGTTTCTATTGCTTCTTCCGTTCTTGCAACATTCACTCTGATATTTCCTTTTTCTTCTTCTTTCCACATTTGTGCACCACCGGCACCACAGCACATTCCTTTGGATTTGCAGCGTTTCATTTCTACAAGTTCCGCATCCAGCGCTTCCAAAACTTTTCTTGGAGCTTCATAAATATTGTTGGCTCTTCCCAAATAACAACTATCATGATAAGTGATGCGTTTTCCCTTAAAACTTCCACCTTCTTTCATTTTTATTTTTCCATCATCTATCAGTTGTTGCAAAAAACTGCTGTGGTGAATCACTTCATAAACGCCACCCAGTTCCGGATATTCGTTTTTAAAAATATTAAAACAATGAGGACAGGTAGTTACAATTTTTTTTATTCCATATCCATTTAAAACCTGGATATTATTATACGCCATCATCTGAAATAAAAATTCATTTCCAGCCCTGCGCGCAGGATCGCCGGTACATGCTTCTTCTTTTCCAAGAATGGCGAATTTTATTCCAACCTTATTCAATATAGTAGCAAAAGCCTGAGTTATTTTTTGTGAACGCTGGTCGAAGCTGCCTGCACATCCTACCCAAAATAATATTTCCGGTGTTTCGCCTTGCATCATCATCTCAGCCATGCTGGGTACTTTCATTTATATAAATTTTTTTCAAAAATAGCTCAAATATCCACTTGCTTCGCAGGCATGTGGATATATCATTTCAATTTATTGAGTCTTTAATTAATGGAAAACGCTATCTGGTATAATTCCTGCTATTATACAATCCATTAAAATTTTCACTATTGAAAAAAATCTGGAATAAAATCACGCATTGGGAATTATGGCCTTTTAATATAATCTACGCGCCGCTGGGATTTGTGTGGCTGTATTATGCGCTAAAAGCAAAATCATTCTGGTTTTTTTCTCCAGCCAATCCCAGCCTGGAATTTTCTGGTTTTGAAGGCGAAAGTAAACTTGAAATGTATGCGCAATTGCCTAAAAAATATTATCCCGAAACTTTGTTCGTAAAGGCAGATGAAACGATAACGTCGCTAAAAGAACGTCTACATGAATCTCCCATCAGTTATCCTTTTATAGTAAAACCGGCAATCGGCATGCAGGGAATGCTGTTTAGAAAAATAGAAAATGAACACCAATTATTTCAATACCATCATTTCGTACAGGTTGATTACATTATCCAGGAGCTTGTGAAGTTTCCTATGGAATTCAGCGTTTTTCATATTCGTTATCCGGGAACTGAAAAAGGCGTCGTTACGGGTTTTATTTTAAAAAGTTATCTTTCCGTTAAGGGGAACGGAAATTCCACCTTGCTGGAATTGATTAAAGCTAGTCCGCGTGCAAGTAACAGGGAAAATGAAATGCGCGGAAAGCATGCGGCTTATCTGGATAAGATCATTCCTTTAAATGAAATTTTTTATCTCAGTATGGCCGGAAATCATAATCGTGGAGCGCAATTTATAAATCTTGCCGATCAGATTGATCAGCAATTATGTGATGTTTTTGATAAGATAAGTTTAGAATCCGGCCAGTTTTATTTTGGGCGTTACGATCTTAAAGCCACTTCTATTGCAGACCTTAAAGCCGGTAAAAATTTTTCTATTTTGGAATTTAATGGCGCCGGAGCCGAACCCAATCATATTTACGATTGTGGTATGAGTTATAAAAACGCATTGAAAATTATTGTTCACCACTGGGACCATATGTATAAAATTGGAAAGATAAATAACAGGAGTGGCGTTCCTTACTGGAGTTATTTGGAGGGATACCGCTATCTTAAAAAATCAAGATCCTTTTTTAAAAAATTATACCAGGCCGATTTGCAGCTCGAAGGATAATAATTGAGTTCAAAATTTCCATTTTATTATTTCTAAGTAAGTTTTATTGGTGCAGTTAAATTAATATAACCAATTGGCTGATTGTAGTTTGAAATATTTTTGATCTGTGAAAATTCATCTATGGTAATAATTTTTTTTATTGGAATGCTCATCAGCTTTTTAGGTCAACTGCCACTGGGAAACATGAACATGACTGCTACCCAGTTAACTGTGCAGGAAGGGATAAAAAAAGCCTGGATCTTTGGCATCGGTATTGCGCTGGTAGAAATGATCTACCTGCGGCTGGCTTTAACAGGAATGAATTGGATCATTCAACATTCTCTTTTCTTTAAAATCCTGGGTTGGCTTACAGTGGCTATATTCATGATACTGGGAATTGCGAGCTTTGTTTCAGCTCAAAAACAATCGGAGGAGAAAAAAGGGCTATTACTAAAGAATAATATTAACCGGTTTTTCCTGGGTTTAATGATTAGTGCCCTGAATCCTGCACAACTTCCATTCTGGTTTATATGGACCGCCTATTTAATGAATAATAAAATATTGACTCCTGGTTTCTGGGAATATAATGTATTAACGGCAGGTGCAGGAATGGGGACTTTGGGAGGTCTGGCCGTTTATATTCACGGTGGAAACTGGGCCATAAACAAAATGAAAACAAGTAACAAAACAATGAATAAAATAATGGGCGTAGTGTTTATAGCTACAGCATTATTTCAATTGTATAAAATGGTATTCAATCCCTGGAATCCGGATAAAATGTGAGTTTCAATAATGATTTAAAGCTTCGGTTTAAAATTTAGCAGCATTAAACAAGCAATTCCTCTAATTCCTGTTCTTCCACTTCCACTTCCACTACGTATGTTTCCTGTTCGGCAATGCGTAATTCCTCGCTTGTAAGTGTAGATCCGTCATGGCTCCATCCGGGTGGATTAAAGATATATCCCAGTTTTTGCCTGAACGTGATGTCTTTTCGAAAAACATCACCCCATATCTGCTTCCATTCATGAAAAACAAGATGTCCGGCATTGTATTTTTCCAGGTTAGTAGTAAGTCCGTATTTAATGGGCTGATATTCCTGTTCTGATAATTCTTCCTGAAAAGTCCCAAAAAGTTTATCCCAGATAATTAAAAACATTCCCATATTCTTATCCAGGTATTTTACATTGGAAGCATGATGCACCCGGTGATGAGAAGGAGTAACAAATATGTATTCCAGCCAACCCATTTTATGGATCAGCTCAGTATGTACAAATATTCCCCATATCTGTGTGGCCGAATAAATAAAGATGATATCCAAAGGTTTAAAACCAAACCAGGCCAAAGGAATAAAATATAAAAACCGGTACAAAGGTTGAAATACCGAAGACCTGAAACCAACAGTGAAATTTAAAAGATGCGAACTGTGATGCGTTACATGAACCGCCCAGAATAACCGGATTTCATGATCAAAACGGTGCAACCAGTAATATACAAAATCAACCGCCAATACAAGCAATATCCAATACAAAAAGCTGCCTTCCCAGTTATAAAATGCATGAATAAAAAAGTATTGTAAAATGGCCAGGTAAACCACCCGGAATCCCAGATCAATGCCCGAATTCAGCAACATTAAATATACATTTGCAATCGTATCTTTAAAACTGTAATTTTTCCGGTGCTGTAAATGGGTAAGAAGTATTTCAATGCCGATGATTATGGTATAAACTGGCACTGATAATAATATTAACCATTGTTCTCTTATTGCTTCCATCAGTTATGGTTGCTTTTTTTTTAAGATGCAAAGTAAATACAACAATACCAAATAATTTGGTAAAACGAATGTTAAGTATATGAATAAAGTGCGGCTGGACAATTGGAAACAAAAGTCGAAAGAACATCAAAAACAATACAAACAGTTTTTGCAACGTGCTGATAAAAGCAAAGTATTGAAGCTGTTGCCTTCCCTGCATGAAGAGGCGTTTTCAAAAATTAATTGTTTAAGTTGCGCAGCCTGCTGCAAGCAATATTCACCGCGATTTAAAACCCCCGATATTAAACGCATCAGTAAACATTTAAAGCTTAAGGAATCCCGGTTTATTGAACAATATCTAAAACTGGATGAAGAAGGTGATTACGTAGCCAAACAAGCGCCCTGCCCCTTTTTAGGTACTGACAATTTTTGTTCTATTTATGAAAACCGTCCTTCGGATTGTCATCGTTTCCCCTATACGGATGAAGATGTGCTTTTAAAACGCGAAAAACTTACGGAAAAAAATTCAGCATTCTGTCCTGCCGTATATTATGTTTTAGAGAAGCTTTTGGATGTAAAATAAAAGCCGGATCCTCATTCCAGATAAATAAATAATTTCGGTTAGTTGTGAATTTATTTCAAAGGTTTAATAATAAACTTACCCATCATTTTATTCTTAATTAATTATAGGCAGTGAATTTTTTTTTTAATATTTTTGTTACTTTCAGATGCTGAAAAAAGGTGTTCTAAAGTCTTTAATTCTGTTCAAAAAGACGAATAAAACCATATCCCAGTTTAAAAAGAAAAGATCCAGGTGCTCTTTACTTTATTCTGATTATATTTTCCAATGTAATTTATGCGTGCGGTAAATATTATTATTTGGGAATTGTGTGAATGCCAGGTAGATCATAACAAATAATATTCATCATTATACCAGATAATTAAACTATAAATGGGCCACTTGCCGAAATTAATTGAAGACTTAGCATTGATACTTATTGCAGGGGCAATTACAACATTATTATTCAGAAAAATTAAACAGCCATTAGTATTAGGTTATATTATAGCCGGCTTACTGGTGGGCCCTCATATATCTATTACTCCAACTGTTGTAGATAGTGCAAACGTAAAAACCCTTGCAGAAATTGGAGTTATCTTTCTGTTGTTCAGCCTGGGGCTTGAATTTAGTTTTAAAAAATTGATGCGCGTTGGGGGTGAGGCTTCTATAACAGCTTTGGTTGAAATTGCTTTTATCACATTGGCTGGATATTTTGTGGGCAAGTGGATGGGGTGGTCTAATATGGATAGTCTGTTTCTAGGAGGTTTACTGGCAAGTTCATCCACAACTATTATTATTCGCGCTTTCGATGAGTTGGGCATAAAAACAAAACAGTATGCAAGGATTGTTTTTGGAGTGCTAGTAGTGGAAGATATTGTAGTTATTCTCCTAATGGTTTTATTGTCAACCATGGCGGTAAGCCAGCAATTTGAGGGTACAGAAATGCTGCTGACGGTTTTAAAATTGCTTTTTTTCTTAGCCTTATGGTTTATAACTGGTATTTTTTTGCTGCCTAGTTTTTTAAAAAAGGCAAAAAAATTAATGGATGATGAAACCTTACTGATACTTTCCATTGGTCTTTGCCTTGGAATGGTAGTTTTAGCCACACAGGTTGGTTTTTCGGCAGAGTTGGGCGCCTTTATTATGGGATCCATTATGGCTGAAACAACATCCGCCGAAAAAGTAGAACATCTGATTAAGCCGGTGAAAGATCTTTTTGGCGCCGTGTTTTTTGTATCCGTAGGAATGATGATAAACCCGGAAGCTATTGTTGAATATCGCTGGCCGGTGCTTTGGGTAACTTTATTAACCATATTCGGAAAATTGTTCAGTACTACTTTGGGAGCATTGGTTTCCGGTCAGCCTTTAAAGCAGGCTGTACAGGTAGGAATGAGTATGGCGCAGATCGGTGAGTTTGCTTTTATCATAGCCACATTAGGGCTTACATTAGGTGTCACCAGTGATTTTTTATTCCCGGTGGCGGTAGGAGCTTCGGCTGTTACCACTTTTACAACGCCTTATATGATCAAGTTTTCGGAGCCCTTTTATAATTTTATTGTGAAAATGCTTCCGTCAAAATGGGTGGCTGTTTTAAACAATTATTCTTCTGGCGCACAAACTATAAACGCGGAAAGCAAATGGAAAATACTAATGAAATCCTATGCAAGAATTGCTTTGGTAAATGGCATTGTAATATTTGCTTTGATGTTGCTTTCATTAAAATTTCTAATTCCTTTTTTGAATGAAAATATAGAAAATGATATCACAAGAAGTATTATTGAGCTTGTATTGACCTTAGGCGCCGGCGCTCCCTTTTTATGGGCTTTTATGGCCAAAAAACCGGATAATATAGCATATAAAGAATTATGGCTTGATAAAAAATACAATCGCGGACCATTATTAATGCTGGAAATATTTAGAAACCTTCTGGGAATAATGTTGATTGGATTATGGGTGGATAGACTGTTTTCTTCAGCCAAAATCGCTTTTTTGGTCGCATTGCCAATCATTATAATTGTATTGTATGTTTTTTCAAAAAGAATACAAAAATTTTATCAGCGCATAGAAGGAAGATTTATGAGCAATCTTAATGCAAGGGAAATGGCTGCGGCTGAATTGATCACCAATGAAAAAGATGTATCAAAGAAGTTCAATGCCCAATCAGACCTTTCACCCTGGGATGCTCATATGGTAGATCTTGAAGTGAAGCAGCAAGCTGATTATATTGGTAAAACACTGGTAGACCTGGCCTGGCGTGAGCAATTTGGGATTAATATTGCTTACATAAAGCGGGGCGATAAACTGATATATGCGCCCGGGAGACACAATAAATTGCAGCCTTTCGATCATGTGGGCATCATTGCTACAGATGAGCAAATGCAGCAATTCAACCCCGTTTTTGATTCCACTGAAGATATTGGCGTAGCCGAACAGGGCATTGATGACATTATACTGCAAAAAATCGTGGTGGACGAGCATACCAAACTTAAAGGATTAAATATCCGGAATTCAGGAATTCGCGAACGTACTCACGGACTCGTTGTGGGAATTGAACGGAATAAAAAAAGATTGCTTAATCCGGATTCCACCACTGTATTTGAATGGGGAGATATTGTTTGGATAGTAGGTGACCGGAAAAGAATACAAAAACTGATCTCAAAATAATTTTGTTCCTTCAGTAATGTTTTTGAAATACTTAAGGCAGTAGCAGATAATTCAGTCCAGGTTCATAATCTTTTTCCAATGCCTTAAGAATGGTATTGACATGAGTGGAATCACCGGAAAAATTTGCGTTTGAAGCATCAATAAAAATTGTTTTTATGGGATGCTGATAAAGAAATTCGGTGTAAACTTCCTGAATGCGGGCCAGGTATTCATCAGGAATCTGTTGTTCATATGCCCGGTTTCTTTTTTTAATATTCGATTGCAATTTTGATACAGGAGCATGTAAATATATCAGTATATCCGGCGCCCGGAGTTGCGGCTGCATAATATTGAATAATTTTTGATACAGTTTATATTCATCTTCTCCCAGGTTGATTTTTGCGAACAATAAACACTTTGTAAAAAAATAATCTGAAACAATAATCTGTTGGAAGAGATCAGCGCCTGAGCCCATATTTTTTAATTGTTGAAAACGCTCTGCCATAAAAAATAATTCCAGTGGAAATGCGTATTGCGCAGGGTTTTTGTAAAATTTTGGAAGGAAGGGATTATCCGCAAACTCTTCAAGAATTAGCCGGGCCTTTAACTTTTCAGCCAATAAATGAGTAAGCGTTGTTTTTCCCGCTCCTATATTGCCTTCCACACTTATAAACTTATATTTCATAAATACAACGCAAAAATTAAATAGATCATTTTAAGCAAAAATGAGATGCACTTCCAGCATATCCTTACATGTTTCAAGCAATTGAGTAATTGATTTATGAGCGGTAGGATGAATAATATTTCCTGCTATTTCTGCCAACGGCGTGAGCGCGAATCTTCTTTCCGTCAGATGAGGATGCGGAACCGTTAATATTTCGCTGTTTATTATTTTACCGTTTATCAATAAAATATCCATATCAATAATTCTCGGGCCGGATTTTATTACCCGATGCCGGCCCATTTTTGTTTCAATGTTTAAAAGCCTACGCATAAGTTCTTCCGGTTCCAGTGTCGTTTGAACGAGTAGCGCCTGGTTATAAAATGCCGGTTGTTCAATGCTTCCCCAGGCAGCTGTTTCGTATACGCCCGATTTTTTTTTAATCGGGCCACAAAATTCTTCTGTCATCTCACGGGCCTGCTGTAAATATGCCAGCCGGTCGCCAATATTGCCACCTATAAGCAAGTATGCCTCATTCATAAATTGATAGTGTTAATCTGTTCAAATATCTTTAATTTTAAAGCCTTAAGGTGAATATCATGCGATCATTTCTGAAAATATTTTTTGCTTCCCTGTTAGCGTTGATCATTTTTACTTTGATCAGTATATTTATCAGTATATGGCTGATAAGCAAAGCCGCTCAGCCGGGTGCCGAACCTATAGGTAAAAATGGAATTCTTGTTTTAGATCTTGGTACCGCATTCAAAGAACAGGCGCAGAATAATTCTATCGGATCTCTGATTGGCGATCTGTCTTCCGAGAACCCTGGTTTGTATGATGTGGTGCGGATGCTGCATTATGCTAAAACGGATTCTTCTGTTAAAGGGCTTTATATAAAAGTTAATAAAAACGCCAATGGTTTTGCAGCCAATGAAGAACTGCGGCAGGCGGTAATTGATTTTAAACAAAGTAAAAAATTTGTGATTGCTTATGGCGAAACGATTGCTCAAAAAGCCTACTATGTTGCTTCAGCGGCAAATAAAGTGTACTGTCATCCTAACGGCGGACTGGAATGGGATGGCTTTTCTTCACAGTTGTTTTTTATGAAAGGATTGCTGGATAAATTGGAAATTCAGCCCCAGGTTTTTTATGCGGGTAAATTTAAAAGTGCTACCGAACCCTTTCGGGCTACCCAAATGACTGATCCAAACCGGTTGCAAACAACCGTATGGCTCAACGATTTGTATGACAACTTTTTAAATCAGATTGCTATTGACAGAAAGATGGATACTGCGAAGTTGAGAAGCTTTGCGGTAAATGGTTCCATTCACAGCGCTCACGATGCTATGGAAAATCATCTGGTGGATGGCCTGAAATATGATGATGAAATAAAGCATGAATTTTTTAAGCTGATGGGAGAGAAGGAAACGGAAAAGTTGAATTTTGTTTCATTTGGAAAATATTCCCAGGCAGTTGATTTTCGGCAACCTTCCGGTAAAAATAAAATCGCTGTTCTTTATGCGGATGGGGAAATTATAAGCGGAAAACCCCAGGATGGGCAGGTGAGCAGCGATGAATATAAAAATCTGATCAGGAAATTAAGAATGGATGATAACATAAAAGCCATTGTTTTTAGGATCAATTCACCCGGTGGCAGTGCTCTGGCCAGTGATGTGATCTGGCGCGAAATCTCCCTTGCAAAAAAAGTGAAACCTGTGGTTGTCAGCATGGGCAACCTGGCCGCCTCAGGCGGTTATTATATTGCCTGTAGCGGCGATTCTATATTTGCCAATCCGGGTACCATCACCGGATCTATTGGAGTATTCAGTTTGATCCCGAATATGCAATCTTTTTTCAAAAATAAATTGGGCGTTACATTTGATGGCGTTAAAACCGGTCCGTTTGCCGATATGGGATCTGTTGAAAGACCTTTGTCTGAACCAGAACAACGGTGGTTGCAGGCGGATGTGGATACAATTTATGGTACTTTTAAAAATCGGGTGGCCGAAGGAAGAAAAAGGGATGTTGAATATATAGATAGTATTGCCCAGGGAAGAGTATGGACTGGTCAGCGTGCAATAAAATTAGGCCTTGCAGACAAAATCGGAACTTTACAGGATGCTGTGGAATGTGCCGCCCGTATGATAAAGACTTCGGATTACCGCATCAGGGAATATCCCGAACAAAAAAGTTTTTTAGAAGAATTGATAAACCGCTCATCAGGGAAATTTTTGAAAGCAAATAGTATTAAAGAAGAAATCGGGGCAAGGCAATATGAATTGTTGATGAAGCTGAAAAATATTCAGCAAATGTTTGATATCCCTCAAACGCGTTTGCCTTTTGAATTTGATATCCGGTAATAAAAGTTTTTAAAAAGGTGATTGATTTTTAAAGATCCTGCTATCAAAATTAAAATCATTGATACCGTTTACCTTTATTTTGTTAAAAGAAGAATGGATGGGATTAACAAGGTAATTGTGTTCGCGGGTTACAATAGCTGAAGGGCATTTGATAATTAGATGTTCATTTATTCTTAATAATTCGGTTCCAATCCATTGGGTATATTCAATGTCATCCCACCAGTATCGTTTCATTTCTGAACATTGAATTTCATGGATTTCCGTATCCGGAATCTTTTATTTCAACAAGTCTCATTTCCTGTAATTTGGTTATACTATCCGTATTGGCCAAAATTTCCAATAAACCTAAAGAAATATGTTCACTTGTATATAATACCGGCCATCCTTCAAAATTCCATCTGCCGCCAAAGATTTTTGCTCCGGTACCGGAAATATCAGATGCATACTTATAATTGGCAAATCTATAAACCGTCATGAATAAACACCATGTTGAATACGTCCTAACTGATCTATGATATCATTAATGCCCTGCGTAGTTGATAATGAATTAAAGTTGATTATTCTTCCCATAATTTGCTTATCCTTCTTCAGCCATTCGTAAAGCGCATCCGCATCTGAAAAAGTATTCAACCCTACCTGTATCAGCTGATCTATTTGCATAATTCTATCTACATAAATGCCTTCAAAATTCTTATTGTCTTTGGCATACCGTTGCAATGTTCTTTCCGAAAGATGTAAAATATTAGCCCATTCTTTCAGGGAAAAAGGAATTTTATTACTTATTTTTTCAAATTTTTTATAAGAAAAATCGGTAAAGGAAGGAAGGCGCTTCACCGTTCTATATACCACACCAGGTTCTTCAACCATAGAAACAGGTGGAAGACTTTCCTGCTTTTTTTTATTTTTGTATGACTTTGCCATTTTATGTCATTTGTCTACTAAATTACGTCATTTGTTTTTCTCTTCTTATTTTCTTTAAAATTTTAATCTTATTATAATCTTTCGGTCAATTGGTGTTTTATTAAAACTAATTGCTGAAAGCTCAACATTATTTATTCTCATCCGGTTTTTCACCGTAAAAAAAGATAGTTTTGTTCTCTTTTAATAAAAAAATATGAAAGGAAGATATAGCCAGGTGCAGGCAATGCTTGCGATTACCCGGGCGAGTTTGCGGTCAATTTTAAGAAGTCCTTCTGCGGTTGTTTTTAGCATTGGTTTTCCCTTGGTTTTTATTTTGGTTTTTGGTTTTATTGGCAGCAGCGATGGTTTTTCCCTCAATGTGGCGATGGATAAGAAAAGCGATACAAGTTCTGTTTTATATCCTGTTATGAAATCAATTCCCGGTCTCCGGTTCCAGGAAAAACCGGATGCAGAACTGGATGAAGATCTCGAAAAGGGCAATCTTACAGCTATAATTAATATTCAGAAAAGTGCAGATGCACAGTCAGATTACGTTGTCAGGCTAAAAAGTTCTGAAGCGGTAAATCCACAAAATTTACAGGTATTGCAATCCGTTTTGAATGCTGCTATTTCCAATACCGATACAAGCAGAAGATCGGTGATAGTAGATAAAAATATTGAGAAAATTCCTGGTCGGGTATATCGCCGGATAGATTTTATTTTGCCGGGGCAGTTAGGTTTTTCACTGTTAAGTGCAGGTGTTTTTGGCGTATCGTTTTTGTTTTTTAACCTCCGGCAACAGTTGGTATTAAAGCGATTCTTTGCTACTCCGGTCCGGCGTTCCTATATTGTTTTAGGAGAAGCCTTAAGCCGCGTCATTTTTCAAATGATCACTGCTGTTATCATTATTGGAATCGGTACCCTGGCTTTCAATTTTACACTTATTCACGGATGGATCACATTTTTAGAGATAATGGTCTTGAGTTTTATTTCACTGATCGTATTCATGGGTTATGGTTTTATTGTAAGCAGCCTGGCAAAAAATGAAAGCACCATTCCTCCCTTTGCCAATATGTTTACGCTTCCGCAATTTTTATTGGCCGGAACTTTTTTTCCAATAGATGTGTTTCCCAAATGGCTGCAGTTTTTTTGCAAACTGTTGCCTCTTACACATTTTAATGATGCCATGCGAAACATCTCTTATGAAGGCGCCAGCCTTGCAAGTTGCTGGCCTCAGATTGGAGTACTATTGATTTGGGGAATTGTTTTATATGGAATTGCCATCAAAGTGTTCAAATGGGAATAACATTCATTTCATCATGTATTAACTCAAAATAATGCGAATATTCAAATCTCTTTTTATTGGAGTGCTTATAATTTTTATTGTTATAACTGCTATTGGATTATTGTTCCCGTCAACCATACAGGTTTCAAGAGCGATCAATATCAAAGCGCCTTCCGATTCTATATATCATTACCTGGCGGATGCCAAATACTGGAAGCTTTGGATTGATGGCGCCAGGGAAAATGAACTCCGGTTTTTAAGTTCCAAAACAGCCGGCGCGGGTACAGTTGTAAAAATGGGAACCAACGAGGTGAGCATTGAAAAAGTCGCGCCAAAATTGATCGAAACAAATTGGAAATCTTCAAATGGCGAGGTTCAAAAAAGCGGTTTTGTTATGATCAACGAAGTGGATAGTTCTGTCACAATGGTACAATGGTATTTTGAACAACATTTGAAATGGTATCCCTGGCAAAGGTTTGGATCAATGATGATGGACCGGGTACTCGGCCCTGCCATGGAAAAAAGCCTGGTTAATTTAAAAACATTAGTTGAAGAAAAAAGCCAGTTGAATTAAAAAGCTGTCTAAAAACGATTATGTTAATACCGGCATTTGTTTTCATGGCATCTTCGTTGCGTCGCAAGCACTTCATCCATAGAAAAAATGGCATCATTCCGTTTCAGAATCAAAATGTAAAACTAAAAATCAGACAGCTTCTCCAGCTGGGGGCGGCCTACCTTAATGCACAGGCAACACTTCATATAATTTTTTTAATTCCTCAGATGAAATACAATAAGGTGGCATAATGTAAACCGTATTACCCAATGGTCGCAAATAAACGCCTTTAGCCAAACAATTGGCTGTGATTTCGCTGCTTATATTATTTAAGTATTCATCATTACCCTGTTCAATTTCAAAAGCCAGTATGGTGCCTAAAGCACGAACATTTTTAATTCCTTCTTTTTTTGAAAGAACTGCTTTGAAAAGTTGGTTTTGATTTGAAATGTATTCAATGCGTTCCTGGCAGGAGGGCATCAGCAATAAATCCAAACTTGCCAGCGCTGCTGTACAAGCCAAAGGATTTGCAGTAAACGAATGTCCATGGAAAAATGTTTTTAATGCATCATCGTTTACATAAGCCTGGTAAATGCGATCCGTACAAGCGGTAACCCCTAAAGCCATCGTGCCACCGGTTAATCCCTTGCTCATGCAAATAATATCCGGCTTTTGTTTCATATAATCACTGGCAAACATTTTTCCGGTACGGTAAAAGCCGGTCATCACTTCATCGGCAATGCAAATGATCTGATGCTGCTGTACAAATGCAAGTAATTCATTCATTAATTCCGCATCATACATTTTTAAACCACCGGCGCCCTGAACCAAAGGCTCATAAATAAATGCTGCTATTTCAGAACCATGTTTTTCAATGATCGCTTTGTTTAGATCCTTGTTTTCTTCGGTTGGAGTATCAATAAAAATTACTTCAAACAATAGATCATGAAAAGCCAAAGTGAATACACTTCTGTCACTCACACTCATAGCGCCAAACGTATCGCCATGGTAGGAATTTTTAAATGCAAGTATTTTATTCCGGGATACAGTTTTTTTATTGCCATTATCTTTTTTATTCCACCAATATTGAATTGCCATTTTCAAAGCCACTTCCGTGGAAGTAGAACCATTATCGCTATAAAATATTTTGGTGAAGGACGGATCGAGTAATTTGATTAATCTTTCAGCCAGTTCCACCGCGGGGCGATGCGTAAAGCCTGCGAAAATCACATGTTCCAGCTCCAAAGCCTGCTGATAAATTTTTTCAGCGATATAAGGATGCGCATGGCCATGTAAATTTACCCACCAACTGCTGATAGCGTCTAAATAATGATTGCCCTTTTCATCAATAAGATAAGATCCCTTTCCTTTTACAATGGGAATCGCGTTTTTTCTGTTGAATTGCGGGGTAAACGGATGCCAGATATATTGATTGTCTTTTTCAATTAAGTTCATAGTTTCAAAAATTGTTGGCAAAAATAATTATAACCAGATGCAACGGAAGTTATTTTCTTTGTGTCAACCCCTCGAATACCATTACATGCATGATATTGCCAGGTTAATAAAAGGATGTTTGGATAATAACGCTGTTTCGCAAAAACAACTCTATGACTTGTTTGATGGGAAAATGCTGGCCGTATGCTACCGATATACAAAGAATATGGATGATGCTAAAGATGTATTGCAGGATGGATTTATAAAAGTATTTAAAAACCTGCATCAATATAAATCCGATGGCGAACTGGGCGCATGGATAAGACGCATCATGGTTAATACTGCCATCAATTATATTAAACGTAAACCGGCATACCAACAGGATTTGTGTTTTGCAGATTCTGCAATGCATGTAGTTTCCGATGAAACACCGGAAATAAAAATCAATACAAAGGATCTGATCAGCCTTATCCGGCAGTTGCCAACTGGTTATCAGCTGATATTTAATTTGTATGCTATTGAAGGGTATAGTCATTTTGAAATTGGCTCCATGCTGGGAATCAATGAAGGCACATCCCGGTCGCAATATGCAAGAGCAAGAAACCTGCTGATAAAATGGATAGAAAACCATTCCTTAACGGAAAAAAAAGATATGTATGCCAGGTAAAGATTTTGAACAAAAAGTACGCGACCAGCTGGCGGATTTTTCATTAGGCTCAGTACCGGAAGTTTGGCCTGAGATTAATGCTGCCCTGCATCCTAATAAAAAAAGAAGACTGCCACCCTGGTTTTTTATAATCATGATTGCAGTATTGGGAGGAATTAGTTTGATATGGTATAACATTCCCGATCATCAAAATGAAACTGTTGTAAAAAATGAAACCAGGAAAAATGAAAGCGGACAATTAAATGATTCAGACCTTGAATTAAAACAGGATCTTTCGTTGGAAAAAACAGTTATACAGAAAACAAATAAACTTCAGGATCCCGGGATCATAGTTTTTAATAAAAACAATTCCAGCTTAAATGCTACAGGTTCATGAACAAAATGTGACCAATGAAAACTCAGAGCGTATTGAATTTGTAACAGGATCAAATAAAAATTTAAATAGCACGGATTCCATTATTGAAAGTTCGCAACATGAAATGGATCAATTAAATCGGACAGGCAGTGATACATCCTTTTCAGAAAGTATGCCGGAAAATAAATCTGCTTCAGGATTCTTTTAAAACAAATGATTCATCCGGTCTGAAACCTCTTGCACCTCCATCGGATAAAAAAACTAACAGCTGGAAACTTTCTTTTATTGCTGATGCCGGAATCAGTGGTTTTAAAAACAATCCATTTTCTGTTTTTGAAAATGTGCAATCAGACTATCCCGCTTCAATGCCCGTTTTTGATGGATCAAACGGATCACCCGGAACTCCTGGATCTACCTTTGTTTATAAGATCCCCGCTTATCAAAATGGTTTCTTTTTTAACGCAGGATTGCAGGCACGTAAATCTATTGATAATCAAAATAGCATTGCTGTTGAATTAGCTTACGGATTATATCAAACAAAAATAAGTGTAGGAAAAAAGATAGATACATTAGTCAACCAGCCCGGAACATTATATGGCAATACATTTTACTTGAACGGGAATAAAAGTTCTTATACAAACCATTATCATTTTTTGCAGTTATCCGCCAATTATTTTTATCAATTCAATATGCATCATAAGCTTCCCTTGCGCTGGAAATTGGGCATTGGTGGCGCTTATATGATCGCAAGTAACGGACTTCATTATTCGCAGGTGAATAGCATGTTGGTAAAAAACAACCGGCTTTTTAATAATCCACAGGTATTCATCAACACGGGATTTGAGTTCGGTATTGGAAAAAATCCCTGGTATATCGGGCCACAGCTCCGCTATTTTCTGATGCCTTCAGATAAAAAAACTGTATTTAAAAATGGTCACTTATCCGCGATATCCATTGGCGCTACCATACCGTTTCAAAAAAAATAAATTAAGGATGCAACGACACGAAAGAACCCTGTGTCAACTTTAAAAATGATTGCTGTGAAATGAGACATAAAAATTATTTCCGAAACTTTTGAGGTGATAATAATTTTTATGGTGAATTCTATGTGACAAAAAAATATTAAAAACTAACACATGAAAAAAGAATTGTTCCGTTTGATTATTGCTGTTACTTTAAGTATAATTTGTTTTGTAGCCTGTACAAAAGATACCGTAACCGAAACCTATTCGTTTTACAGCCCGGTTTATAAAACAAAAGAAGAAATTAAAAGCAACATCAAAAGCAATGCCGCCGAAACAATACTTCAGCCGGGTAAATTGTTTATTAAAGACAATTTTATTTATTTAAATGAAATAGACAAAGGTGTTCATATCATTGATTTTAAAAATCCGGCTCAACCCAGGAATGTGGGATTTATTAAAATTCCCGGCAACCAGGATATTGCCGTAAGAGGAAACTATCTATATGCCGATTGTTATACGGATCTTGTTACCATTGATATTTCAAATCCTTCCAGCGTAAAGCTGAAACAATTTATCAATGGAGTTTTCCCGCACCGGTATTATACTAATTATACAGCCGACACTTCCATGATAATACAGGAATGGATCCGCGTGGATACCATCATAACACGAAGGTTTAATGAAAACTTTAAACTTCAAAATGGCATTGGTGTACCGGGTATTTATTTTAATGATGCCATGGCATTAAATTCCTTCAGTTCCGGTACAAAACCAATGAATGGCACCGGCGGATCAATGGCGCGATTCGCATTGTTAAACGATTGGATGTACACAGTCAGTCATGCTGATTTAAAAGTTTTTAATACCTCTGATGCATCCACTCCGCGTTATCTTAAAGCCATTGAATTAAAGAGTGGGGACATTGAAACCATTTTTCCTTATAAAGATAATTTGTTCATTGGCTCACAAACAGGCATGTTTATATACAATGCTTCAAACGGAGAAACGCCTGCTATGCTCGGACAATTTCAGCATGTGCGTAGTTGTGATCCGGTAATTGCCGATGATAATTATGCGTATATCACCTTGCGTAATGGCTCATTTTGCGGTGGTTTTTCCAACCAGCTGGATGTGGTGGATATAACCAATCTTACAAATCCAGCTTTTATACGTACATATCAGCTGACAAATCCA
This sequence comes from uncultured Chitinophagaceae bacterium, assembly GCA_963695165.1. Lineage (GTDB taxonomy): Bacteria > Bacteroidota > Bacteroidia > Chitinophagales > Chitinophagaceae > CAVOGF01. Next base: position 209,473 of record CAVOGF010000004.1, on the reverse strand, counting down.
AAAGGATTATCCAAAGATGGAAACCTGCTTTTTATTTGTGATGGTACTGACGGCTTAAAAATATTTGACGCATCCAAAGCGAATGACATCCTCCAGATAAATGAAATAAAAAATATGGATACCTATGATGTAATTGCTCAAAATGGAATAGCTATAACAGTGGCCCGTGATGGATTGTATTTTATTGATTACTCCAATATCAAGGATGTAAAACTGATCAGTAAGATTGCATTAAGCAAATTCTAGGTAGCAGTCTGAAAAATGCTTTTTATGATATTGTTATCATTCAGGACAATTTAGCAAAGAATCGAAAAGGAAATCAGTATGAAAAAAATAATGATTTTTTCCATAATCATATTTTATGCACTAAAATCGGAAGCACAGGTAAATCCGGCGAAAAATCATGCTTATTTTATTCCGCAGATTGCATTGCTGAATGGAGATAATAAAGTTGGTCCGCAACTTCAATTTGTTGGAGGTTATACAATAAAAAGCTGGGGAATAGGCGCAGGCCTTGCCCTTGACTATTACAAATTTCGCAGTGTGCCCGTTTTCGCGGATCTTAGGAAAAGTTTTGGAAAGGATCAAAAACCATTTGCTTATGTCAATTTCGGTTACAATCTCGCATGGGTTTTAGAAGATCAGCGTTATTATTTTGGTGAATATGTGGGCAGTAAAAACGGATGGTATGGAGATGCCGGATTGGGCTATAAATTTTTTAATAGTGGCGAGAAAGGCTTGATTATAAGTGCGGGATTTACTGTTAAATCATTGAAGCAGGATTATAAAGAATACCAGTTTGTTCCGGGAATTGTTCCCCAGGCTCATATCCGTGGTTTCAATTACACACTGAACCGGTTAGCCCTCCGGATCGGATATGAGTTTTGAGGATGCAATAAATTTCAAATTGCGCTGAATGCCTTTGAATTTACTTCGCTTCAATGGAGAATGTTTGAATATTTTTTTAAATCCCTCTTCATTCATTTCTTCCCATTGCTTTGTAGTCAGGTTTAAAATTTCCGGTATGGGCTTAAACTGAATTTCATTATTTGGTTTACTGAAACGGTTCCAGGGACAAACTTCCTGGCAGATATCACAGCCAAACATCCAGTTTTGAAACCTGCCTTTCATTTCATCCGGTATCAGCATGTCTTTAAGCTCAATAGTAAAATAACTGATGCATTTACTGCCATCAATAACTTTATCCGGAAGGATAGCATCCGTGGGGCAGGCATCCAGGCAACGGGTACAACTGCCGCAATAATCTCTGGCAAAAGGATCATCATATTGAAGTTCAATGTCCACGATCAGCGTGGCGATAAAAAAGAAAGAACCAGCGCCTTTATTAATCAGATTGCCATTTTTTCCAATCCATCCAAGCCCGCTTTTTTGTGCCCAGGAACGTTCCAGAACAGGGGCTGAGTCAATAAAGCCCCGGCCATTGATGTCGCCAATTTTTTCCCTTAGGGTTTGTAAAAAATTATTGAGTTTTTCCTTGATCACTTCATGATAATCTTTGCCAAACGCATACCTGGATATTTTAGGCGCATCGGCATTTTGCTTTTCATCCGGGAAATAATTTTTTAACAATGTAATGACAGATTTTGCTCCCGGAACGAGCAGCGTTGGGTCCGTACGCAGGTCAAAATACCGTTCCATATAGTGCATGGTTCCATGCTTGCCTTCATGCAGCCATTTTTCAAGCCGCCGTGCATCGTCATCAAGTTTCGCCGCTTTTGCAATCCCGCAATAATCAAAACCAAACAATGCGGAAGCTTCCTTTACGGTTTTTGTATATGAGTTTAAAAAAGCCAAAAAATATTTTTAGCAAAATTACAATTATGCCGGGGTTAATTGTATAATTGCCGTATAAAACAACCCAAACTCTAAAACTGCTTATGAAACTTATTCGAAATCTCGCATGGATTGGTGTGCTGTGCATTAGTCTCAACGTCGGGGCGCAAAAGAAAAATACTTCAACAATAAAATTTGGCGAAATAAAACCGGAACTTTTTTCACCAAATTCATTTGAAGAAAGTTCGCCTTCAAATGCCGTAATACTTTCAGATGTTGGTCATTCAAAATTTATTGGAAACAACCGCGGGGATTTTTCTATTGAATTTAACCGCCATAAAAGAATCCGGCTTATAAATAAAAATGGTTTTGACGAGGCAACGGTTGAAATTCCCTTGTATACGGATGGAAGAAATGTTGAAAAACTTGAAAGCATTGAAGCTGTAACTTATAACCTGGAAAATGGAATGGTAATAGCCACAAAACTGGATAAAAGTTCTGTTTTCAATGAAAAATATGATGAGAAGCATGAAATTAGAAAATTTACTTTCCCTAATATTAAGGAAGGTTCCATCGTTGAGTTCCGTTATAGGGTAAGCTCGCCGTTTTATTTCAACTTTCAGCCCTGGACTTTTCAAAAGGATATACCTTGTTTATGGAGCGAATATAAAGCAACCATTCCAAATGATATCTTTGATTATATAGTTATGAAAAATGGCTACCTGCCTTATGTTATTGATACGGCCACAGCTTCAATAGAGATTTATTCAATTGCTTCTCCGGGTACCACAGCATACGATCGTCAGGAAGTATCAAGTATAAGATCAAAAACCGTAACGGGGCATTGGGCAATGCAAAATATACCTGCATTGAAATCGGAAAATTTCATTTCATCACTTGATAATTATGTCTCAAAGATTGAGTTTCAATTAAGGAGAATAAAATATTCAGCCACTCACTCGGAGGAAATCATGGGCGACTGGAACCAATTGGTAACCCGGTTAATGAAACGGGAAACTTTTGGTGAGCCTTTGAATAAAAATAATGGCTGGATGCAATCCGATCTCAAAAAAATTACTTTAAACAATACCGGTGATCTTGAAAAAGCAAAAAGCATCTTTGAATATATAAGGGACAATTTTACCTGTAAAGGCAATAAAGGAATCTATTTATCCAATACCTTAAAAACAATATTCACGAATAAAAACGGGTATGCGGCCGATTTGAACTTGTTGCTTATAGCCGCTATGAAAAACCAGGATATTGAAGCCACCCCGGTTTTGCTGAGTACGAGAAACAATGGCTGGGCTGTGGAATCTTACCCATTGATAGATAGGTTTAACTATGTATTATGCAGGGTGAAAATTAAGGATAAATATTACCTGCTTGATGCCGCCCAGCCCAACCTGGGTTTTGGTAAACTATCCGGTGAAATGTACAACCGCTCAGCGCGAATAATTGATGCAATTCCAATTCTTATTGATTTATCGGCCGATTCTTTAAAAGAATTAAAACGGACCACAATGTTTATTATTAATGGGAAGGATAAAAAAATAGAAGGTTCATTCAGCTCCACACCGGGATACCTGGAATCTCTTGAAATACGGGATAAATTGGGCAAAACAAGTAAGGAGGATTTTTTCAAAAATATTCAAAAAGGATTTTCATTTGAAATTGGAATGACCAATCAAACAGTTGATTCCCTGAACTTGTATGAGCACCCGGTTTCTTTGAAATATACTTTCGATTTTGATTTTAAAGATGAGGAAATTGTTTACTTCAATCCGATGATGGGCGAAGCGCAGAAGAACAATCCCTTCGCTGCTGCAGAAAGATATTACCCCGTAGAAATGCCGGCTTGCCTGGAAGAAACTTTTGTGTTGAATATGGAAATTCCAGAGGGATATGAAGTAGATGAAATACCGAAATCAACAAGAGTAAAATTAAATGATGATGAAGGGATGTTTGAATATTTGATAGAAAAATCAAAAGACCGGATTCAATTGCGTTCGAATGTTCTAATCAAAAAAGCAACTTTCGACCCTGAAGATTATGCTACGCTCCGTGATTTCTTTGCTTTCATGGTTAAAAAACAAGCGGAACCCATTGTGTTTAAAAAAATAAAATAATCGCTGTGAAATATTTTTATTCCCTCCTTTTAATATTATGTACTATTTCAGTTAATGCGCAGGAATACCATGTAAATCTTATTCCTGATTCGTTGAAAAAAGATGCGAACGCGGTTAAAAGATTTGAGTCATATGCAGTGTCTGTTAAATCAATTGACAAAGTTGTTATTATTCATAAATATGCAATTACCGTTTTAAATGAGCATGGCAACAGGTTTGCAACGTTTTATAATTATTATGATCAGCTTCGTTCATTGGATCATATAGATGGAAGTTTGTATGATGCGCAGGGAAAGAAAATTAAATCCGTTAAGAAGAAAGATATAGAAGATGTATCAATGCAGGATGGATTTAGTTTAATGCGCGATAGCAGGATAAAGGCGCATAGTTTTTATTACACCCAGTATCCCTATACCGTAGAATATGAATATAAGCAGGAGTACAAAGGCGTTTTTGTTTTACCGCAATGGATCCCGGTTCAGGGAAATAATTTTTCTGTGCAGGAAAGCAATTTTAATATTGAAACGCCGGTAGATTATAATTTACGGTACAAACAATTTAATTACAACGAAGAACCGGTTATAATAAAAAATAAAAACCATACCTATTTATGGAAAATCAAAAATGTAAAAGCCATTGCACCTGAAATTTTTCAGCCATTTTTTCGTGAACTGGTTCCTAATGTAGCAGTGGCCCCAACGAACTTTTCTTATGGGGGATATACAGGAAATATGAGTAGCTGGCTGAGTCTTGGAAAGTTCCAGGTAGAATTAAATAAGGGCCGGGACGAGTTGCCGGATAATGTTAAAAAAACAGTGCATCAACTTATTGATGGTACTGCTGATACAAAAGAAAAAATAAAACTGCTGTATGAATATCTCCAGAAAAATACCCGTTATATCAGTATTCAGCTGGGTATTGGCGGCCTTCAGCCCTTCGATGCGAAATATGTGGCTGCCAACGGGTATGGTGATTGCAAAGCTTTATCCAACTATATGATCGCTTTGCTGAAAGAAGCGGGAATAGGGGGCTATTATACCATCATCCATGCAGGGGAGCGGGAAAAATTTTATATGCCGGATTTTCCTTCGGATCAAACCAATCATATTATTGTTTCTGTTCCCCTGGCCAAAGATACCATGTGGCTGGAATGTACAAGCCAAACAAAAGCTGCTGGTTTTTTAGGGAGTTTTACTGATGACCGGTATGGATTAATGATAAAGGAAGATGGCGGCTACCTGGTAAAAACGCCCGCTTACCAGGCAGCGGATAATTTGCAAAGCAGGATAATAAATGCATCAATAGATGAAAATGGAAAATTGACGGCGGAAATCCGTACATCCTATACCGGTTTGCAACAGGAAGATGTACAGGAAATGGTGGAATCCTTTACACAAAAGAAATTGCTGGAAAATCTGAAAAAGAAATTTGAACTTCCAACTTATGATGTGACGGATTTTAAATATAGCGGCAAAAAAAGTACTGTTCCCTCTACTGAAGAGGAATTGAATTTATCCGCAGATCATTACGCATCCGTTACGGGAAAGCGCATGTTTATTACACCGAATATTTTATCAAAAACATCTAATAAACTGGATTCCACCGGAACAAGAAAATTTGATATTCTATATGATTTTGCCTTTCGTGATACAGATACCGTACACATTAAAATACCGGAAGGTTATACCGTGGAATCCATTCCTAAAAACACCACTATTAAAAATCAGTTTGGGCAATACGAAATAAATTTTAAAATTGAAGGCAACATGATTACACATAACCGTTTCTATGAAAGAACTGCCGGGCGTTTTTCTCCGCAGGATTATTCCGAACTGGTTAAATTTTATGAGGCAATGTTCAAAGCCGACCGAAGTAGTTTTGTATTGGTTAAAAAAGATTAACAGGAAGGATAAAGTGCATTTGGTCGCATTTCAAATTGCCGCTTCTTCTATGAAACGTTTTTAGGGAAACGCTTATCATTTGCCGATTTTTTTTAAGATCATTTATTGAATTGGAATCTGATCATCAATAATTTGTTTCAAATCGTTATAAAGATCTCTTTTCTGCTCATTCAACAATGTTTTTACAAAAAATATGCATGCATAGTTTCGTTTAAAATCAATAAACGGCCAGGTGCCAAATAGCCCGGGGCTGGCTACTTCAGTCACTTGCCCATCTTTTTCCATAATCCATTCGCCCAGCCCATAATTATAACCCTGGCCACCTGCAGGAGCATATTTTATAATAGCTGTTTTTGTTTCAGATTTTTGCATTTCCGCTATTGATTCTGCGCTTAATATCCGCACTCCTTTGTAGACGCCTTTATTCAAAATCATTTCCATAAACTGCATATAGTCATCCGCAGTGGATTTTGCACCACCCGAAGGATTTACCGCTCTTTCACTCGCAAAACTTGTATTTTTCATACCAAGTGGTCGGAAAAGTTTTTGCATTATTAATTGGTCAAAGCTTTTTTTACTAATCACTTCAAGTACACGGCCCGCGATATTTAATCCAATCGTACTATAAAAAAATTCAGTACCGGGGTTGGCTTCTATTTCTCTTTTAGATGCAAAATCATCTACTTCCTGTTGTAAAGAAGTATAACGGCTTCTTTTTAAAATACTTATTAATCCGGGTTTATCAGCCTCAATACCTGTCATATGAGACAAGCAATTGCGAATGGTAATATAACTTTTACCGTAAGTCGAGAAAATGGGAAGATATTTACTCACCGGATCTTCAAGCGATAATTTTTTCTCATCCACAAACTGCATTACAAGAGCGGCCGTAAGCCATTTGCTGCAACTGGCAATAGGCGCTTGTGTTTTTGCATTAAAAGCGCCCAACTCTTTTTGGTACACGAGTTGATCATTTTTATAAACAAGCGCAACAAGGTCGCCGCCCAATTCTTTTTGATGCTGAACTAAAAATTTATCCAGTTTTTCTAAATTATATTGACCAAATGAAGACTGAAATAATAGCAGTAAAAGTATAAATGTGCTGACTTTCATGCAGTTGGCTTTGGATATAAACGACATAATTACCTGATTTCAAGCTTGGATTGCGATTTGCAGCATCAAGTTAAATATTTTGATTTGTTTTTTAGTGGCTCTTTCATTTAGTTTTTCAAAATAATAAGAAGCGATAAAAAATATTTTAAATCATTTCTTTAATTATTATAACTCAACAAATGAACTTAAACAACTATACGATTAAAGCCCAGGAAACCATTCATGCGGCCCAACAGATTGCGTTCAACGACAACAATCCATCAATTGAAACCAATCACCTGTTAAAGGCTCTCCTCAAAGATGAAGACAGTCCGGTGGAGTATTTATTGAAAAAAAATAATGTCAACATTAAATACCTGGAGGGTAAACTGGATGAAAGTATTAATCGCTTACCAAAAATCAGCGGTGGTCAGCCAGCTCAATCTTTAGGAAGAGATTTGAATAATGCTTTGTTAAAAGCCAACACTACACTTAAACAATTTGGAGATGAATTTTTAAGCGTAGAACATTTATTGTTAGGCATTGTTCTCGGGAATGATGATACGGCTAAGATTCTTAAAGATGCGGGTTTGACAGAAAAGGGATTGGTGGCGGCTATCAATGATTTGAGAAAAGGAACAACCGTTAATTCTCAAACAGCTTCCCAGCAGTTCAACGCTTTACAGAAATATGCCAAAAATCTGAATGAAATGGGGCGGTCCGGAAAGCTCGATCCGGTTATTGGCCGTGATGAAGAAATTCGCCGGACACTACATATTTTATCCCGGAGAAATAAAAATAATCCCATTCTTGTAGGCGAACCTGGCGTTGGTAAAACTGCTATTGCCGAAGGTTTGGCCATTCGTATCATCAATGGCGATGTGCCGGAAAATCTAAAATCAAAAACCATTTTTGCGCTGGACATGGGATTGTTGATAGCAGGTGCAAAATACAAAGGTGAGTTTGAAGAACGGTTGAAATCTGTGGTAAAAGAAGTTGGCGACAGTGATGGCCAGATAATTTTATTTATTGATGAAATTCATACACTTGTAGGCGCTGGCGGGGGAGAAGGAGCTATGGATGCCGCAAATATATTAAAGCCCGCACTTGCAAGAGGTGAACTGAGAGCCATTGGCGCAACAACTCTAAATGAATATCAGAAATTTTTTGAAAAAGATAAGGCGCTGGAACGCCGCTTTCAAAAGGTGATGGTAGATGAACCCAGTGTAGAAGACGCGGTAAGTATTTTACGTGGAATAAAAGACCGGTATGAAACACATCATCATGTAAGGATTAAAGATGAAGCTATTATAGCAGCCGTAGAACTTTCACACCGTTATATCAGCGATCGTTTTTTACCTGATAAGGCAATTGATCTGATTGATGAAAGCGCCGCGCGGCTGCGCCTTGAAATGAATTCCATGCCCGAAGAATTGGATGAACTGGAAAGAAAGATCCGCCAGCTTGAAATAGAAAGAGAAGCAATCAAGCGGGAAAATGATGAAGAGAAATTAAAGGAGTTGGGGCAGGATATTTCACTGCTTTCTGTACAACGCGATACGTTGAAAGCAAAATGGAATGAAGAAAAAGAAGTGGTGGAAAAAATACAGGCTGCAAAAGCCAATATAGAGTCCCTGAAGATGGAAGCGGAGAGAGCGGAACGCGACGGTGATTTTGGAAGGGTTGCCGAGATCCGGTATGGAAAGATAAAAGATCAGGAAAAGATCATCGCTGAAAATACTGAAGAACTGGATTCCATCAGTGAGCGACGTTTACTAAAAGAAGAAGTTGATGCAGAAGATATAGCGTATGCAGTGGCAAAGGCAACCGGTATTCCTGTAAGTAAAATGCTGCAAAGCGAAAGGGAAAAACTATTAAATCTTGAAGATGAACTGCATAAGCGGGTAGTAGGCCAGGATGAAGCAATTGAGGCAGTTGCTGACGCTGTAAGAAGAAGCCGTGCAGGGTTGCATGATCCCAAAAAACCTATCGGGTCGTTTATATTTTTAGGTACTACCGGTGTTGGTAAAACGGAACTTGCCAAAGCGCTGGCTGAATACCTGTTTGATGATGAAAATATGATGACCCGCATTGACATGAGTGAATACCAGGAAAAACATACCGTTTCCAGGTTGATAGGTGCGCCTCCGGGTTATGTGGGCTACGATGAAGGCGGCCAGCTTACAGAAGCGGTACGGCGCAAACCTTATAGTGTTGTACTATTGGATGAAATTGAAAAAGCGCATCCCGATGTATTTAATGTGCTGCTCCAGGTATTGGATGACGGACGATTAACTGATAATAAAGGCCGTGTGGTAAATTTTAAAAATACCATTATTATTATGACCAGCAATATCGGGAGTCTGCTTATCCAGGAAGCTTTTGATGATGTGAATGAATTGAATGTGGAGGAAAAAATGACCCGTGCTAAATCTGATGTGATGAGTCTTTTAAAAGATACCATCCGGCCAGAGTTCTTGAACCGCATTGATGAAGTGATCATGTTCCGGCCCCTGATGCGTAAAGAAATCAAAGGAATTATCCGCATTCAGCTGAATCATTTAAAAAACCTGCTTTCCACTAATGGAATTCAGTTGGAATTCAGCGATTATGCGTTGGACTATCTGGCAGAAAATGGTTATGATCCCCAGTTTGGAGCAAGACCTTTGAAGCGCTTGATTCAAAAGGAAATCATCAATCAGCTGAGCAAAAAAATATTATCCGGTTCCATTGATAAATCCAATCCTGTACTGGTAGATGTTTTTGATGGAACAGTGGTATTCAGAAATGAAGTGGCGGAAAAAGCATAAGGTTTTCACTGTGTTTTTTCACTATAAATTGAAACTTCCGCACCCTGAATGGGGGCGGAAGTTTTTTTTGTGTTTTTTTTTATCCTGGCGATTTCTGCTCATAGCTTGTTAATACCGTTAGGTTTGTAATGAGTTTTTCTAAGAATGTTTTTGATTTTTTATTTTACATGGAAAATGCATTTCATTAATCATTAATTTTATTTGTTTCTAATCAGTATGAAGACCAGGAATATATTATTCGTTTTTAACATTGCACTAATTGCTTTTATTGCCGGGGGATTGGCTTTTGTTTTCTATGCTAGCCCGGTTTTTAACTACATGTCTACCTGGCTTTTGCTGTTGGGGTTAATCCCTTTGTCGGGAATGTTTTTTTCTTTCAGGAAGCTATGGAAAAAATATCATCAATCCGAATCAACCATTGAAGGATTAAAAAACATTTATGATGAAATGTCCGTTTTTCTTTCTCAAAATCAGTCTTTGATAAATGAAGTAAAAGCCCGCGCTTTCAATCTTAAGATCACAGATATTGCCCCTGGGATGATTGCTGTTTTTAATGTTCATAAAGCCCGGTACATGTACGTGAATAAAGCTGTAGAGAAAATGTTTGGACATAAAGTAGAGGAACTGATTGAAGGCGGATTTTCTTTGGTGGATACATTGATACACCCGGATGATATTATGGAAGTGAGGCAAAAATATTTGGAAATACTTACCAATGCTCCTGATATTTCATTGAACGGATCGGAAAAAAACATTCCTGAGTTTGAATTCCGTTTCAGACACAGGAATGGAAATTATAAATGGGTACATAGTTATGGCATTGTTTTCAGTCGTTCCGGGGATCAGAAAGTGGAGCAGCTTATATTTTTCTCTTTTGATATTACCGATCGCAAGGAAATGGAAGAAAATCTGAAAAATGCCAAATTTGATTTAGAAAGACTGAACAATCAACTAGAAAAAAAAGTAAGTGAAAGAACCCTAGAGCTGGAACATGAAAAAAAGGAATTGAAGAAGCAATCCGGCCTGAATTATTTTGTGTTAAAAGCTACCCGTGATGTTGTTTGGGATTGGAATTTAATCACCAATGAGATTACATGGAATGAAAATTATGAGTTGTTGTTTGGTTATAAATATGACCAGGTTTTTAATCAGATAGAATCCTGGTTTGGCAGGATAAAAGAAGAAGATAAGGAGCGTGTAATCTCAAGTATTCGGGAATGTATTCAGTCAGATCAGGAGCTTTGGTATAATGAATATCTTTTCAAAAAAGCTGATGGAACCTTCGCATATATTTATGACCGGGGTTATGTAATACGCGATGAGAAGGGCAAGCCTTATCGCATGGTGGGTTGCATGACAGATATGACCCGGCAAAAGGAAGCGGAAATTAAAACAAGGAACAGCGAACTGAAGTTCAGAACCATGTTTGATTCAAACATGATTGGAATGGTTTTTTCCAGTTTCAATGGGCAAATAATTGATGCAAATGATGAATACCTGAGGATGCTTGATCTGACAAGAAAAGATCTGCGTTCAGGAGATGTTCGTTGGCAGCAATTGACTGCCAGGGAGCATGCGCATCTGGATACCAGGGCTATCGAACAATTGAAGGCAAATGGATTTTGCCCGCCTTATGAAAAGGATTATATAAAAAAGGACGGTACACGCCTAACGGTTTTAGTGGGCTCAGCTTTACTGACCGAAGATCAACATGCCGATGCAGTCACCTATGTTATTGATATTACAAAAAGAAAAGCCGCGGAGAATAAAGTTCAACAATTGCTTGGTATAATAAAAAAGCAGGAAGCAGAATTCAGAAGTATATTAATGCGGGCTCCGGCAATGATTAGCATCAGAAGAGGACCTGAATTAAAAATGGAGTTCGAAAACCGGGCGGTTGTTGATTTTTTACGAAAACAGGATACGATAGGTGAATCATTGATGGAGTCTAAAAACAGATTTTCGGGTGATGAACTTGCAAATGCAATGATACAGGTGTATAAAACCGGGAAACCATTTTTAGGAAAAGCTTTTCATATACAATACAAAAAGGAGGACACGGGTGAATTTATAGATAAATGGATTGATTTTATTTTTGAACCCGTTTATAGCGCTGACGGGAATATAGATGGCGTTGCCACATTTGGTTTTGATGTTACCAACCTGATAAAAGCGAACCGCGAAATTAAGGAAAATGAAAACCGGTATAAATTTTTAGCCGATGCGATGCCCCAAAAGGTATGGACTGCTACTCCTGATGGCGGCATAAATTATTTCAATAAAGTATGGTTAGATTATACGAACTATGATTTTGATGAACTGAAAGGTTTTGGGTGGCATAGAATCCTTCATCCGGACGATTTGAAACGGACTTTGGTTACCTGGCTGAAAGCCAAAATCTGGGGTAAAGATATAGAAGTTGAGCATCGTTTTTTAAGAAAAGATGGTACTTACAGATGGCATTTGAGCAGGGCTATTGCCGAAAAAGATGAAACCGGCAAAGTGGTTTTGTGGGTGGGTACAAATACGGATATAGACGATCAGAAAAAAGTATCTGAAGCTTTAAAAATAAGTGAAGATCATTTTAGACAACTGGCCGATCAGAGCCCCTTTATGATCTGGAAAGTGGATGAAAATGCATTGTGTAACTATGTAAATCAGTCATGGATTGATTTTACCGGATTATCCTATACGCAAAGTATGAGCAAAGGATGGTCGGTAGCTTTTCATCCCGATGACCGTGTTGGGGAATATGAAAAATTCCTGGATGCATTTCATCGTCGCGGAAATTATAGTTCCAAATTCCGGTTGAAAAAAAATACGGGTGAATACCGTTGGGTGCTGGCCCAAAGTACACCTCTGAATACAAACCGGTTCGAAGGCTATATTGGGAGCTTAACGGATATAACAGAGCAGGAGCTGGCACAACAGGCAATGAATCTTCTATCCCAAAAAAAAGATGAATTTATGAGTGTGGCCAGTCATGAATTAAAGACGCCCATCACCAGTATGAAATCGTACCTCCAGATTGTAGAACGCTTAACAAAAGATGATGAAGCTTGTAACCAGATATATCCATTTATAGAAAAAGCTAACAGGCAGGTTGATAAACTTACTTCATTGGTGGAAGATTTATTGGATGTAACTAAAATTCAATCCGGTAAAATGGAGTTCAGTAAATCGTATTTTAATATTCATGCGGCATTGAGAGATTGTGTGGATCAGATTCAGCTCAATACAAAAACACATACGCTGGAAGTTTATTGCTCAGATCAAAATACAATTGTTTATGCCGATAAGCACCGTTTGGAGCAGGTTATGATCAATTTTATTTCAAATGCAATTAAATATTCTCCGGGCGAGAGTAAAGTAATCATTAAATGTATAAATGAAAAGGGGATACTTACATTCAGTGTTATAGATTTCGGTATTGGCATTCCTGAAGAAAAAATTCAGTTTCTTTTCACCAGGTTTTTCCGGGTAGAAGAAATTTCACGTAACTTTTCCGGTTTGGGCCTGGGATTGTATATATCTTCTGAGATAATTAAAAGGCATGGGGGAAAAATCGGGGTAAATAGTGAAGCAGGAAAAGGATCTGAATTTTGGTTTCAATTATCTTCGAACCTTCAAATTGAAAATAATTAAGAAAAACCATAACCTAAAAAGATCAACTGATATAAATGAAAAAGCGTGTACTAATTTGTGATGATGATGCGGATATACTTTTTATCTGTAGTTATATTTTTGAAAAACAGAATTTTGAAGTACACACACGCAATCATTGTAACCAGATTTTGGAAATGGTGGAAACAATAAAGCCGGATATTATATTAATGGATAACTGGATTCCTGATACCGGTGGAATAGTGGCTGCTCAAACCATCAAAAGCAGTGATGATTTCAACAATATTCCCATCGTGTTTTTTTCAGCAAATAATGATATAAAAGCGCTTGCAAAAGAAGCAAAAGCGGATGCTTTTTTAGCCAAACCCTTTGACCTGGATGAACTTGAAAAATTAATTGACCGGTTACTGGAAGAAGGAGAACCAACAAAATCCGTTGACTAAAGTCATCCGTAATGGATAAATAAGGTCATCATATCAATTACCGCCTGTCTTTGCCGATAGATCAAAGTAATGAAGCAATGCCAGGCTTAGCCCAAAAGAGATCATGATGAGAGAATATTGATTTAGTAACCATATTTATCTTTCCAAAGCTGTTTTAAAAACCTGCGCAATTCATCTTCCCTTGCATTGTGCCCGGGATCATAAAATTTAGTGCCACTCAGCTTTTCAGGTAAATATTCCTGCTGGCTAAAATTACCTTCAAAAGAATGCGCATACTGGTAGCCTTTGCCATAGTTTAAGTTTTTCATCAGTTTGGTAGGCGCATTGCGTATATGCAATGGCACTGGTAAATCGCCATGTTGCTTTACTGCTGCATGCGCATCGCCAATAGCCATATAAGATGCATTGCTTTTTGCGGAAGAAGCGAGGTAAGTGGCACACTGTGATAATATAATTCTGGATTCCGGATAACCGATCTTATTTACCGCATCAAAACATGCGTTGGCAAGAAGCAATGCATTGGGATTGGCGTTTCCAATATCTTCACTTGCAAAAATGACCATGCGCCTTGCAATAAATTTTACATCTTCTCCGCCTTCAATCATCCGCGCCAGCCAATATACCGCCGCATTCGGATCGCTTCCCCGCATACTTTTTATAAAAGCGGAAATAATATCATAATGCTGTTCTCCACTTTTATCATATAAGGCAATTTTCTTTTGCGCAACTTCTATTGCCGATTCATCCGTGATCTCTATAGTGCCATCAGGGGATTTTTTAGTATATGAAACCGCCAATTCCAGTAAGTTGAGCAGTTTACGTGCATCGCCGCCGGAAAGACCAATCAGGGCTGAGGTTTCCTTTAATTCAATTTTTTTCTTTTGTAAAATTTCATCTTTTGCAATGGCAATCCGGAGCAATTTATTCAGGTCATTTTCCTCTAAAGGTTTTAATACATATACCTGACAACGACTGAGTAAAGCCGAATTCACTTCAAAGGAAGGATTTTCGGTGGTAGCGCCAATGAGCTTAATGATTCCTTTTTCCACAGCACCCAACAGTGCATCCTGCTGGCCTTTATTAAAGCGATGTATTTCATCAATAAACAGGATGGTATTGGTTTGTTTTTTCGCCGTTTCTATCACTTCCCTCACTTCCTTTACACCGCTGCTGATAGCGCTGAGTTGAAAAAAAGGCGCATGTAAACTGTTCGCTATAATATTGGCGATTGTGGTTTTGCCCACTCCGGGTGGTCCCCAAAGTATAATAGATGGAATGATACCTTGCTCAATGGATTTTCGGAGAATACTGCCAGGACCAGTCAGATGTTCCTGGCCAATAAGATCATCCAGAGTTTGCGGTCTTAATCTTTCTGCCAAAGGTGCGCTCGTAATCACACCGGAAAAATAAGGAATAATTGAATACTGTTCTTATTTATCGCTTTCTATTGTATCAAAAATATGGCTATAGGTTTTTAATAATTTAAAACCGATAAAAATATGAACCAATAATATTAGGGATAAAAATATCATGAAGTATAAAATTCCATTCATCATTTTTATGATCATTTCATGCGACAATTCATTGGGCATTCCCATTTGTGCCGACATTGCCTGCTCCATCGCCTGGCTTAATAGCGAATTGTTTGAAAGTATCAGTATGGCCTGAAAAAGCGTTAAAAATGAAAATACCAGGCTAACATAAGCATTCACTTTAATCCAGTCTTTTAAGGAATGTTTGCAGGGCGCACCGGCTTCAATACCTTTTCTCAGAAATGTACGGCTGGTGAAGGTGTAAATGACAACACAGGCCAGCATAAAGCATCCGATCAATAAGGCCGGATTTGCCAGCGCCGTGGTTAATGCAAGCACATCAAAAAATGCCAACATCGCTGCAATGGGAACTAAAATACCGGTAAGAATACGATAAACAACCAATCCTTTCATATGTTTTCCTTAATTGGCTGCAAGTTGCACAATTTATTTTTATTGAATGGCTAAAGGATGAATTAATTGCCGTTGGCTTTTGCCAACGGATTATGGCAAAGATCAATGCTCTGATTTTAGCCTTATAAAATAATGCAGATGAAGATGTTTGAATGAAGTTTTTGAATGAAAACTAATTATACAAGGAATAATGTGGCTAAAGCCTTATTCAAATTTATATAAATCTTTCCTGGGTTTGTGCATTGGGGCACCCGACTAACAATTTGAGGTTACATAATTCAATCAGGTTTCTTTGTTAGTTTTTTTACAAAGAGCCGCTGGGCCATAGTGAATAAAGAGTTTGCATAATGACCTGATATTGTTTTTCGGTCGGCAAGGCAAACCTTATTACCTTAGTAACTGTATAATTTCTCGTTTTTAAAACCTTATTACCTTATTATTCCCACTTAAGCGTTTTTTGATAATGCTTCATGAATGTTTCATATTCTTCAGCAAAAGTCGATTTTTTATGATGTTCAGGTTGGTTAAGAATGTATTTACATACTCTATCCACATCAGTCTTTGATACAGAAAACGCCGATGCAGATTGCTGCCAAACAAATGGTTCCAGGCACAGTTTGTTATCCTGAATAAAATATGCAGAACTATCAGCTACTATTGTTGCAAACGTTTCTTCCGAAATTTTAGGAGAGCGGGATACAAGAAAATGTACATGTTCCGGATTTGCATAAATACTATACATTTTTGATTGATTGTTGTTAACAATTCCTGTAATGTATTTTTCAATTCTCTGGCGGTTTGCTTCCTGAATAAGGGGCAACCTGTTTTGAGTAATCAGGATAAAATGAGTGTAAAGGTTGTTGTATTCAATTTTCATACTTTATTCTTTAATAAGGTAATAAGGTGTTTTAAATTGAGATTCGCTTGTTACTAAGGTAATAAGGTTTTTAAATAGAATGATTAATTGCAGAGAAAATGAACGGAATTTCTATAACATGAATGAGCGCGACTCATTATAATTGCGTGAGTCTTTAAAAAAACATGATCTCTACTACCAATAAGACACCCAAGTTAAACATGAGAAGTAAATATTGACAATCGTTTGAGCGGATGGAAAATGAGTAGCACACAAAACGGGAGTTTATATAACTCTTTCGGTTGACTAAAGTCAACGGAAAGAGACAACAGCAAATCAAAGGTCGATATTGCGAATTGTCAAACATTTTTTGGCAAGCCTAATTATTGGCTTTGCTGTTTTACATGTCAATTATCCAGTTGTAAAACCTTTTTAGTAGTTGTCCTGTAAAAGATATTATTGTGCAAATTGCAAATGGTACAGCAGACAATAAAGCAATATGTGTATAAGAGTCCTTGCTTGTATCGTAAGTGAAATATAGTATGCTAAGCCAAAGCAGACAAACCCCAGTAATTTGAGATGTATTTTTAATTTTTTGTTTCTTATTCAAAATTGAAAATATCAGTGCAACTTGTCCCAAGAAAGTTGTCAGTCCCACAACAGGAAAATGGTTGTCAACAGAAGTAAATGAAAAGCTGAAATTTTCTCTTGTCAGATAAGGAAAGGTTAATATTTCAATAATAAAAAGAAAAGCAATTCCGTGACCTCCCCCAATAATAATAAGTCCATGACTAACGATTGTCCAAATTTTAAGTTTCCTGGTTGTCATCAAGCTTTTGAAATATTACGCTGTTGAATTATAGGTTTCAGTTACAGCAACAATAAGATAGAGCAATGCAATTTAAAAAAGCCTTTTAGAAATTTCTAAAAGGCTTTTTAAATTCTTATTTCAAATCGAGCTTTATTTGTAACTCTTTAAACTGTTGTTCATCAATCGGGCCGGGCGCATCGAGCATTACATCGCGGCCACTGTTGTTTTTGGGGAATGCAATAAAATCGCGGATACTTTCACTGCCGCCAAGTATGGCGCATAACCGGTCGAAGCCAAAGGCAATGCCGCCATGCGGTGGCGCGCCATATTCAAATGCGCCTAATAAAAATCCGAATTTTTGTATGGATTCCTCTTCACTCATACCAAGGGCGGCAAACATTTTTTCCTGCAATTCCCTTTGAAAAATCCGGATAGAACCGCCGCCGATTTCGTTGCCATTCAACACCATATCATACGCATTTGCTTTGATGTTTGCGTAGGGATGTTCCAGGTATTTATCTGCATGTTCAATTGCCGGATTGTTATTGATCATCACTTCAATATCAGCAGGTTTTGGAGAAGTGAACGGATGATGACGTGCCACCCAGCGGTTGTCTTCCTCTGCATATTCAAATAAGGGAAAATCCATTACCCACAACAGTTTGAATTCATTTTCCTTTCTTAATCCAAGACGTTTACCCATTTCCAAACGCAGTTCGCTGATGGCTTTACGCGTTTTTTCTTCACGGCCGGCTAATATCAAAATCAAATCACCGGGATTTGCATTGGCTGTTTCAGCAATGGCTTTTAATTTTTCTTCTGTATAAAATTTATCAACGCTGCTTTTAAAAGAGCCGTCTTTATTGTATTTGATGTTTACAAGGCCCTGCATACCAATCTGCGGACGTTTTACCCATTCGGTTAAAGCATCCAGTTCTTTGCGGGTATATTCCGCGCAACCGGGAACAGCAATTGCCAAGTACGGTTTCTGCTTCATCGAACACTTTAAATCCCGCATCAGCAATAAGATGTGATTGAGTATTTTGGCTTGGAAAACTATGTTGGGGGAATTTCAAGTTGGCGATCTTCATTCCGAAACGGATATCCGGTTTGTCGTTTCCATAATGCCACATGGCATCTTCCCAGCTCATCCTTTCTACGGATTCTGTGTAATCAATACCCTTTACATCTTTAAAAATACGTTTGATCAATCCTTCAAACATGTTCAGCACATCTTCCTGCGTTACGAAAGCCATTTCGCAGTCTATCTGTGTAAATTCGGGTTGGCGGTCGGCCCGCAGATCCTCATCGCGAAAGCATTTTACGATCTGGTAATACCGGTCGTAACCGCTTACCATCAACAACTGTTTAAATGTTTGCGGCGATTGCGGTAAAGCATAAAACTGCCCGGCATTCATACGTGAAGGAACCACGAAATCGCGGGCGCCTTCGGGAGTTGATTTTATCAGAAAGGGCGTTTCAATGTCCATGAAACCGTTTTCATGCAAATAATTGCGTGTAGAGCGGCCAACCGCATACCGCAATTCCAGGTTCTTTTTGATGGCCTGGCGACGCAGATCGAGGTAGCGGTATTTCATGCGAAGATCATCACCACCATCGGTATCATCCTGTATGGTAAAAGGCGGTACGGCTGATTTGTTGAGTATTTTAAATGACTGAACATTTATTTCAATATCGCCGGTGGGAAGATGTTTGTTTTTATTGCTGCGTTCAGAAACTTTTCCGGTTGCCTGCAGTACGAATTCGCGGCCCAATGGATTTTCATCCAGTTGCGCATTGAGTTCTTCTCCAAATAAAAGTTGTGTAATCCCATAACGGTCGCGTAGATCAATAAAAGTGATCGCACCGAATTTGCGGACGGTTTGCACCCAGCCTGCAAGTGTTACTTCTTTGTTTATATCTGTTATTCTTAATTCACCACAAGTATGCGAACGATACATAAGATTAAGCCCCCGGCCCCTGAAGGGGAGATTTTGAATTTTTTGAAAAATATTTATACCTGAAGACTGAAGCTGAATAAGGAACAATCAGTACAAGAGTGCGACGCAAGGGACGCTGAATAAAGTACTAAAGCCGGGTTCAACATACATCTTCAATAAGCGGCAAATATAATTTAATGTGCCGGGTAGCATCAAGAAAAAAATGATTTTTAATTTTTATGCGACATTCATTTTTACATCTTCCGTTTCGGACATGGCCACTGGTAATAAAAGGTCGGCTACTTCCTGCCAATCGTTTACTCTTGTGTAACCCGTTACCAATGCATTGTGTGCGGAAGTGAATAAAAGCTTTTCCCCTTCAAAAAAATCAAGGTTTTTTAAATGATCGTCAATCATATAATCGCCTTTGATGAGTTTTTTACTTCCGGTAAAAGCGATCTGCTGCCAGGTGATAAATGGAAAATGCTCCTGCAGCCATTCATATTTTTCGGCTAAGGATTGCGGAAATTCCATAGCGGCGGATACAATATACACATCATATTTTTCATTTAACCGGGCGATCACTTCCTGGCTGCCGGGCATTACTGGCGGTGTTCTGAAAAATCCGGGCATATATAAAAAACTGCGAACGAGTTCGCTATCTGGAAAAGCGGCGACTTCATTTTTTCCGATTAGGGTTTCGGGATCAATGGAAACGCCAGTGTGTTGTTTGTACCAATTAAGATAATGACTGGTAATATCAGCCATTACATGATCCATGTCTATAATAATTCTCTGCATATTTTAAATTTTATCTACTTGCAATAATATGCAAAATTATGCGAAATATTGCGATTAATTGTTTAAATTATCTACTTTTGCCAACAAATTCGCAAAATGCTGAAAGAAGAAAGATTGGATTTCATTCTTCAAAAGTTGAAACTCAATCAAAAAGTGAAGTTGGGAGAATTGAGTATGGATCTGAATGTGTCGGAAGATACCATACGGCGGGATATAGAATTACTGGCAGAAAACGGATTGTTGATGAAGGTAAGAGGCGGTGCAGTGCCACATTCGCCTTATGCGCATTCATTTAAGGAAAGGATTCATGTTTCGGAAAAAGATAAACAACTGATCGCTAAAAAGGCCCTGGGGCTGATTCAGCCAGATCAAATCATTTTACTGGATGGCGGCACAACCACTTATACACTCGCCGGTTTATTGCCGCCTGATATGCGGCTGACCGTAGTAACCAATAATATTCCTATTGCCGCTTTACTAACCAATCACCCATCGGTAGAACTGATATTAACGGGTGGAAAAGTGTATAAAGATTCCCAGGTTACATACGGAATGGATACCATTCGTCTTTTACAACAATTGCGTGCAGATATTTATTTCATTGGCGTTTGCAGTCTGCATACTGAAATAGGGGTGAGCATTCCATCCTTTGAAGAGGCGGAGGTAAAACGGACGATGATACAATCTGCAAACCGGGTAGTGGCGGTATCCACTCATGATAAAATAGGAACAGCGGAATCGTATAAGGTTTGTGAGATCACTGCGCTGGAAACGATCATCACGGAAATAGATCCGGAAGATGAGCTGTTTGTTCCTTATAAAAATTTAAATATTCAAATCATTTAACCTTCTTTTTTTATGTGGTTGTCTATAAAAGCGCCTGTTTCTAAAAGGGCGATTCGTATTGCTGTTGGTGTTTTTTTCTTTATTGCCGGATTTACTTTTGCAAGCTGGGCCAGCCGGATTCCGGATATAAAAACCCAATTGCAGTTGTCAGATGCCGGATTGGGCGCGGTATTGTTTGCCTTACCCGTAGGATTGATGACCGGGCTTCCCTTTGCCGGCTGGCTGGTATCAAAATTCGGAAGCCGTAAAATGATGATCACAGGGGCTTTGCTTTATCCGTTTTGTTTAACGTTTATTGGTCTGGTATCCTACTCCCTGGGAGCTGGCCGGCGTTTTGTTTTTGTTTGGATTTTGCAGCAACCTGCTGAATATCTCCATCAACACGCAGGCCGTAGGAGTGGAGGGATTGTATAATAGATCCGTCATGGCATCCTTTCATGGAATCTGGAGTGTGGCCGGATTTTCAGGAGCTGCTGTGGGCACATTTTTGATTTCGCAGGGCTTTAATCCTTTCGCTCATTTCTGGATTATTTGCATCAGCGCGTTTTTACTGGTGCTTATTTCTTATAAATATGTATTGCCACAAGATGCTGCGCATAAGTCGCAACCTATTTTTGCCAAACCCGACAGTGCTTTATTAAAGCTGGGGTTGATTGCATTTTGCTGTATGGTAGCCGAAGGAACCATGTTTGACTGGAGTGGAGTTTATTTTGAAAAAGTGGTAGAAGCGCCCCGTGATTTAATGACACTTGGTTACCTGGCTTTTATGAGTACAATGGCTGGTGGCCGCTTTGCCGGCGACTGGCTTGCCAATAAACTGGGCAAAAAAACGATGCTGCAATTAAGCGGAATCGTAATTGCCATTGGTTTGCTGACGGCTGTTGTTTTCCCAACTATTATTACCGCTACCATTGGATTTTTATTGGTGGGCCTGGGTGTTTCATCTGTAGTGCCGTTGGTTTATGGAGAAGCGGGTAAATCCACTACCATGTCACCGGGCGTGGCGCTGGCAGCAGTTTCTACGATTGGTTTTCTAGGTTTTTTAATTGGTCCGCCTGTGATCGGGTTTATAGCGCAGGCTTCCAGCTTAAGATGGTCTTTTACGCTGATAGCAGTATTGGGGTTTTGCACAACGATTCTCGCGCGATTTATTAAAGTGGGAAAATGATGGATTATTCAATCTTTGCGCACTTCGCGCCTTTGCGTGAGATTTTTATACGCAAAGGCCCGAAGCGCGCAAAGGAAAAAAATATATTTTCTCTGGTACTTTCAAAGCCATCATATTCTTATTTGCGCACTTAGGTTCATTTTGATTGGTTTAATGGCCCCCAGGCCGTTATGTGTTCTTGCACTGCATACCTCAGCGCTTTTCTCCTTTGTCGCAAAATATCTAAGGTTCTAAAAGGCAATTAATGTTATGTCAACCTGCATGTATTCGGTTTATTTTTCGCAGATTTCACAGAGAAACGCAGAAGCAAGTTGAGAATCTGGTACCAGTACCGCAGCCCGCTATTTATAAGCAATAAATTTTTGTTCCGCTTTAACTATTTTTTCAAAAAATGTTTTGAAGGCGGTATAATCTTCCGGCGCAATCTGCTGTTGCCTTTCATTCGAAAATCTTCTTGTAACAATTAATTTATTAGGAGTTTTTAAAGTGTACTGGATAGAAAATTTCATGTCTTTAAATGTAAGTGATTCACCTGCGGGCAATTCTACAAATTTCTTTCCATCTGGCGCCGTAATGGTTACTACCGTTTCATAGGCGTCCGCATCTTCATAATTCCAGTATTCAATCGGGTAATCTCTTTTATCCGCGGAAAAATTATTTAATGAAGCCACGATATCCGGATAAACAATCCTGAATGTATTTAAACTTCCAATTTCCGCTATTTCATTTTTTACATTATAACTGTAAGAATACATCACAGAATCATTTAGCTTATCCAATTCATTAAAACGAACCTGCTCCATACGAACATTGTTTTTATACGAACCGGCCACGCTTTTTTCCATTTCTTTTATTTGTCTTTCTATCATCCAGGTTCAGAAAGTTTTGTCTTACCCCGGAAGAAAACACGCCATATTTTATAGCTTTTACCGATACATTCAAATCTCCGTCAACAGGTTTTATCTCCATTATTCTTTTGACGATATCCCTGGTTCTGTTGCCGGATTTTAATTGTATCAATTCTGCTTTTTCATTCACCGATTTAGAAGGTATTTCCAGTGCTGTAGCTCCATTTAAATTGTTCGGCAAACTTGCAAAAGGCAAATAGTTATCCGTTAATTCTATATAATAATTTTTATTGTCCAATACGGCCTTGGCAATGCAATGATTGAATTCAACAGATGGTAATAAAATATCCTTTTGACCATTATCTCTTGTGTCTATTAATACCATTTGCGCGGTGATGCCAGCCATACGGGCAAGTGTTACAAACAGATTGGAAAGATCTTTACAATCACCCAGCCTTGTTATTAGTGTAGCAGACGCCCTTTGAGGAACAAATGCACTTTGTCTGAATGAAACAGAACTGTACCTGATATTGGATTCTATATATTCATAAATTATTTTTGCTTTTTGAAACTGCGTCATTTGTTTGTTTTCTTCCGGGAATAATTTTTTATACAATGCGGATATTTCAAAATCTTCTTCAGACTTATTATTGCTGACATCACTGTACCAATCTGCAATTTCTTTCCATGAAGGAATGGTGGTTACATGTAAAATATTACTTACATCCACAAGCAATGGCATCAAAGGTTCATTTTTTATTGGTTCAGGCTTTTCCAATACCCAACTGTATTGCCTGAAGTCATCTATATTTTTTATAACAGGTTCAAGATTTGAATTGGTAAATGCATAATTTATCTTTTGATTGGCCGGTATCAATAAATTGTATTTTGTTAACCGGGAATAGATCTTGCCGTTGAAATAATACTTATCCCAAAACTCTTTTGCAAAACGACCATATACATAGCTTTGCAAACGATATTTAAACACAATTATATCACCCGCTTCAAGATTGGTAAATACTATTTGATTGCCATTTCGTTCGCCTTCTATTTTCGCCTGGTTCTTTTTTATTATCTCCGCTTTCTCTATCAGTAAGTTTTGATAATTATTATAACCGATAGAAGATTCTTTAAACTTTTCCACCCCTTTATCATTGGTCATTTTCAGGATAACATTGAAATATTCTTCATTTGCTCCATCCGGATAAATAACCACATCTTTTTGATCAAGGATATAATAATATCCATAATCAGTATTTTTCGCTTCAGCAGGATTATCCTCTTTGATGATTTTAGCCACGTCCACTTCAGGAAACAATTTATAGATCTCGGGCTTGTTGTTGAGCTTTCTTAGTTTGCTGATTATACCATATTGATTAGGATCAAATTTCAATGATTGATTATAGGCAACCAGGGCATCTGAAATATTATTTTTTTCGCTTTTTATGTCTCCTGTTTGTTCCCAGTATTTTTCGTTGTAAGGTGATAATGCCAATGATTTGCGTACATAATCTTCAGCCTTGTCATATTGCTTCACAGAAAAATAATACCTGGATAAATTGTAAAAGCCCCCGGGATCATATGGGAAAGTTTTAATTAATTTTTCCTTAATATCCAATCCCTTTTTTGTATTTCCCTGTTCAATAAGCAGATCTGCATAATCTATGTAAGTATTATAATCATAGTTGTTTTTCATAAAGTTTTCATAGATCTTCAAACCTTCTTTTTTGTTTTTATACACCTCTTTCTTAATGTTGTACATCATATTTATCAATTTTGCATTGGCAGGATATTTCTGATATATCTTTTCCGCAACCTTTATCAGATCCTCATATTTATTATCCTGTATTAAAAGCAATAACTGGTAACCTGCGGTAAATTCATCTTCACCATGCAATTTTATTCTTTTGGCTAATTCTCTTTCGCATTCTTCATATTTTTCATTGTTATAAAGCTCTTTAATATTCAAGGTAAATACCAGCAAGCTCTCCGGGTCGGCTTGTTTTATTTTTTCCAATTCTTCAAGCAGCAATGTTCTGTTATTTCCTTTGGTCAATATATCCAGCAGTTTCATTCTTAACAGAGAGTTTTCCGGCGCCTTTTTAAGTGCCTGGCTCATAAGCTCCCTGGCTTCATCAAGTTTTTTACTTCTCAGGTACACATCTGCAAGTAATAAATAATTAACGAGGTTGTCCGGTTGCGCTTCAATTTTGCCGGTAAAATATTTTTCCGCAAAATGAGGAATACGGGTATGTTTTTTATTGCTGTTCTTATTGTCAGGGTAGGTGGAATAGGTTGGTGAACCCACAATATCCGGAACTGATTTAAATTTTTCATCTGTAAATCTTAAGGTAAAATTTGGATAGGATACATCGGTAAAACTGAGTTGAATCAATACCCTGTTTACACCTTTTTTCAAATCGCATTTGACAGTATAATAATCCATTTCAGTAGCAAGTTCTTTGGCTTCCGAAATTACAAGTTCATCATTTATCCAAACCTTGATGGCTCCTGCAAAACCAACATTGCAATACACTGTCTGATCAGCAGGAGAGGTAATGAAATTTTGAGCGTAAACAACTGCTGCAGATTTATTGAATTGAAAAATAACCGGCGTCCATCCATCTTTGATTTCATCGGCAGGCGTAAACCATTTTACATCCGTATTGGTAAGGGATTTAAAAACTGCATTGGGTTCAGGATGGTCTAATGGGCCATAATTTTTATAAAATCCACTCTCTGAAAGGTTCTCAAATGGCCCGGTGAATTGCCAGTTTCTGATATTGCCAATTGCATTGGCGTAGGGTAGAGTTTTATCAAAGTCGCCGGAAAAAAGCAGATGTATTTGTTTTTGATAATTAGCCGCAGTAACTAATGTGCCCGGCGCATTTTGATCTGCAATCAATTGGTCTATTAATTTCAATTGATGGGCGGCGCTTTTTTTTCCATAATCTCCTAGTACAGCTTTGTTGAACCATAATGCATATACATATGGATATGGGTTTTGCGCTTTTGAATAGAATGAAGCGGCAAAATCTGTCACTTCAGTTTCCTTTTCATTGTAGCTTTTTAAATAAATGTTTGTTATGAAGGCATCCTGCGCTGTGGCCGGTTCATTCATTGCCTGTTGGAGAAATTTTTCAGCTTCTGTTCTTTTGTTTGCACTTAAAGCATTCCATGCCTTGTCATACATACTGCCTTGAGAGAATGAGGCATAGTTACATAGCAATAAAAGGATAACAGGAAGTTTTCTCATGTAGGTTAATTTTGGAAGCTGTTTAATATAGCTACTAAAAGTAAAAGGATAGTTTAATAAAAAAAATATTTCATTATTAAAAAACCCTTATAAACCTCGTGTTTACAGTATCTAGGGCAGCTTCGGCAAGCTCCCTTGAGTTAATCGGTCTTGTTATCTTTTACCTTCAATTGATTTGAATTTTATAGAAAGAAAATATTTCAGAATTTGCAAAAAATAAAAAAAATGCTTAAGTTGTAAACTGATATCACAAAATAAATAGTTCATTTTAAATTTCGGGGCAATTTCATTTAGGCGCAATTGAAACTAATAACTTATTTCAGCCAATACTAATGAAGTTATGAAAAGCAAAAAGACCTTCCGGTTGAATGTTTTACTTTTAGTAAATCTGCTTTTGTTTAACCCCATCATTATTCATCCTTCAAATGCAGAATCTTTTCCCGTAATTTATTTTGGTTTATTTTTTCCCGCTATTTTAATATCAATTATATATTCAAGGTTAACGATCAAAAGCGCGCCTGCCTTTTTACCAAACACCAATTTTAAAATGACCGGAATTCCGGTTATTTTTTTGCCCATTATACATGCATGGTACACATTAAGACCGGTTTTAAACAATCGTGCTTTCGAATTTACACATCATCATCATTACTTCGTTAAGCCGTTAAAAAGTTGGGACATATTGTATTTGACTGTTCAAAATTTTTTGATTGCATCCTTCTATTCCGGTTTTTTATGCAGCCAAAACGGACCTCCTTAAAGCAGTCATTTTTCATTTTTCCATTTCAAAGTGTAAGCTTCATTCAAAGCATCATCAATAACTTCTAATAATTATGGTATGAAATGAGCCATAAAAAATTATTAAGAAAATTATCCCGAAAGCTTCCGGACCGACGGCGATAATTATTTATAGCGAATCCCATGTGGTAATTAAAAGACTAAAAATGAATATATGAAAAACAAATACTTTTATTTGCATTTTTTCAAAAATTTGCTTTTACCATTTTGTTTTGTGCTTTGTTCTTTTAATGCAGGCTGGACACAGGATACAACGCGATTTCAGGTGCATGGTACGGTAAAAGACAACAATGGTGCGCTCGCAGGAGTTTCCGTTTCGGAGAAGGGCGCTTCATCAACTGTCACGGATGAGAATGGAAGATTTTCATTGACTGTTTCAGGACCCGATGCAATTCTTGTTTTCAATTATGTCGGTTATAAAACCCTGGAAAGACCTGTTGCAAAAAATCAGGAACTCAATGTCGTACTTGAGCAGGGAACTAATGAACTTTCTTCCGTTGTTGTTACCGCTTTGGGAATTACCAGGGAAAGGAAATCACTGGCCTATTCTATAAGTGAAGTGAAATCGGAAGACCTGGTAAAAGCGGCAAATCCTAATTTAT
Source organism: uncultured Chitinophagaceae bacterium (assembly GCA_963695165.1). Classification (GTDB taxonomy): domain Bacteria; phylum Bacteroidota; class Bacteroidia; order Chitinophagales; family Chitinophagaceae; genus CAVOGF01. Next base: position 181,808 of record CAVOGF010000004.1, on the reverse strand, counting down.
TAAAATCACTTGATGGTAAGGTAAGCGGCGTTAACCTTGTTAAGCCTCAGCAGTGATCCTACTTCATCGGTTTTGGTAAATATCCGTGGTACTACATCCATGCCTTCACTGAGCAGTGGTGCGGATGTTTCAGCAAGGTCACAGCCATTGTATGTCATTGACGGAATACCCGTAGGCACTCAAAGTTTTACTCCAAAAGATGGTGTTGATTTTGGAAATATTCTTTCGCAATTAAATCCTGAAGATATTGATAACATTACCATTCTCAAAGGAGGAAGTGCAGGCGCGCTTTATGGAGCAGAAGGCGGTAATGGTGTCGTAATGATTACAACCAAATCGGGGCGGGGCGCCAAAAAAGGTTTGGGGGTTTCTTTTTCCAGTTCTGCAGTCTGGGACCAGCCATACCAGTTTATACAGGAGCAAATGATGTATGGACAGGGAGAACGTGGTTTTGAATGGCAATATGACAATACCGATACATGGGGACCAAAACTTGATGGAAGCTTTACAGCACAATATTGGGATGTGAAGGCACAGGAATGGAAAAACAAACCCATGACTTCCTCCAATGAAGATCGGGTAAAAGCATATCTGCAAACAGGAAATACGCTTATCAACAACATCAATATTCATGGCAATTACGATAAAGGTTCCTTCCGGTTATCCTTATCCAATATGGATAATAAAGGAGTGATGCCCAATACAAAAACGGATCAGAAATCCATTAGCCTTAATACCGAATACAGGCTTACGGATCGTATTAAAGTTTCAGTAAGTACAAGCTATATCCGCACTTATTCACCCAATAAGGCAAATAGCGTTGGTTCAAACAGTGTGTTGAATAATTTGTTGTTCAATTTTCCGCCAAATCTTCAGCCGCTTTGCGGATATGAAAAATTATTGGTTGAAAGGTTATGAAGGTATTCAGCAAAATGGCGCCATCATGAAAGACAACAGCGTGGATGTGGATACCGATAATCCCTGGTGGACGACTTATGAAAAAATGCATCGCTTTACCCGCGATAATTATTTTGGAAAACTGCAACTGGACTGGCAATTATCAAAAACATTGTCATTGTTATTAAGAACAGGAATGGAAAATGTAAAAGAAAATTATGAACTGAGGCAATCCTGGGGCCAAACAAATATGAGTGATAAATTCACAAATGGCGATGGACAATATGTAACCGGCAACAATAACAGTTTGATGGCTAACTCCGATGCCATTCTTACCTACAATAATAATTTTAGAAAATTATCATTAAATGTATCTGTTGGTGGAAATTATGCTTATACCAATAATAACAGCCTGGAAAATACAGCCGGGCGATTGTCTACCCCGGGTTTGTTTACGCTGGCTAATGCAATGCCCGGACAATTGATGGTTTCTTCTTCCGGTTGGGGCACTGGTCAATCCTATAGCGTGTATGGTACTGCTACTGTCGGTTATGCCGATCAGTTATATTTGGATGTTACAGGGCGAAATGACTGGAAAGGTGTTTTAAGTGAAGAAAAGATCAATTATTTTTATCCTTCTGCTTCCTTAAGCTGGCTGGCTTCACAAACATTTAAACTTCCGGCTGTTTTCAATCTTGTAAAAGCGCGTTTGGCATGGGCAGATGTGGGTAACGGATTGACACGGAGAAGATCGGTAGATACTTATTCATATGATGCAAGCGACTGGGGTGCGGTAAAAACAGTAAGCATCCAGGCTGCATTGGTTGATCCCAATATCAAAGCCATGCATTCCCTTACAAAAGAAGCAGGCATTGATGTATGGATGTTGAACAACCGCATCCGGTTTGATTTTACTTATTTTATTAAAGATCAGAAAGACCAGATTGATAATATTCCTACTGTTCAGGGAACGGGATATACCGGAATGCTTACCAATATCGGTGATGTACGCAACAAAGGATTTGAATGGGGATTGACTGTAAACCCTGTACGGTCAAGAGATTGGAACTGGGATGCTTCCTTAAGCTTTACACATTATAAAGCCACTATTACAAGATTGTCTGATAAGTTTGCACCGAATGGTTATGTGTTTGCCAATTATGATGGAAAGACCAGAGTAAAGATTGCCGTAGGTGAAGAAATTGGAAATATTTATGAACAAAATCCGATCCTAAAAGTAAAGGAAGGTAAATATGCCGGATATTATTTATTGGATGGTGCAGGGAGGTGAATTTCAGACTTCGGGTGATGAAAGTGATCGCGGAAAAGCTGGGAAATTTCAATCCTGATTTTATAATCGGATTAAATACAACCATACGTTACAAACAGTTTTCACTGAATCTTGTGGGTAGTTTGCGTAAAGGGGGAAAATATGTTTCCGTTAACCAGCAATATCTTGAATCCAATGGAAGAGTGGCCACTACTTTTGGTTCAGGACCCAATAATCCCTGGTGGAATGGAGGTCGCGATGCCGAACATGGCGGTATGCCCTGGCCTGCAGAAGGTTCCAGTAAGTATGAAGCCATTAATAATAACAATGATGGTCAGCGTTCCGACTGGCATGATGCAAGTTATGCAAGCGGAGTTTTCATCAATCCCGATTTTACCGGGCGATAATGCCGGGCGATGGCGATTATATTGTTAATGGCGCTGATCCGAATAATACCTTTTACCAGTTTCCTTATAACAGTTATGGCGATGTGATCTGGGATTTTGCTTCTACCCGAACTTATGATGCCACCAACTTTAAAATGCGAGAGATTTCTCTTTCTTATACATTTCCCAATAAGCTTACAAACAGATATAAACTGAACAATTTAACCTTTTCATTAATTGGAAGAAATGTGTTTCAATGGAATGCATCCGGGCGGCATGAAGATCCCGAATCGGCTTTTACCGGTGTTGGTACCAACCAGGGAGTTCTGCGTGCTACACTACCAAGCATTCGCTCATTAGGATTTAAAATTGGACTTGATTTTTAATTTTTATTAAAAAAAATATTATGAAATCATTTCTTAACAAAAGCATTTTTTATGACTCATAATAGCAAGCATTGCTTCCTGCAGTAAAGATGCATTAAGAAGTTACGACAGCTTGCAGCAACTAAATGCGGTGGAATCGGTGAATGATCCGTTCCTGCTGTCTTCCATAATTAAACAAACTGCATTGTTTTACCAGGGAATGGGCTATGATAATAGCAAGCTTCCCGGTGCCGTTCAGTATATGGAAAGGAATTTCCAGGGTGGTGATAATTATTATTCCGGTTTCAAACAACCATCTAGATGATATGTATGCTGCTATGAATATTTTAAAGCTCGTTGATGGCGCCATTGGGTTGGCAGATAAAAGGGGTTCGATGGTGCATAAGGGAATTTTTACCATATTCAGAGCTTTGTTGTTTTCATTTATGACTGACTTTTATGGCGATGTGTATTATACTCAGGCGCTTAAAGGACGCGAAGGAATTCTCTATCCGAAATATGATAAACAAGCAGATATTTATGCAGGATTATTAGCTGAGCTGGAGCAGGCCAATACATGGATTGCTCAGGGCACAGAAACGATGTCTTCTGATTATGATCTTATGTTTGGCGGAAATAAATTGCAATGGCAAAAATTCGCCAATTCCTTACGGCTGCGTTTATTAATGCGGGTCAGTAATAAAATGGCGGATGCAGGCGCTAAAATGCAGGCAATTATAACCAACACTTCCGAAACACCCATCTTTGCAGATGCAACCGATAATGCTTCCATTGCATTTATTGGAACAACAGCGGATAATTCCTGGAAAGGCGGTACTTTTAACTGGACAGGTAATGAAGAATTCGATAAAAGAAGACCCGCCAAAACACTGGTGGATAAATTGACCGCTTACAATGATCCCCGCCTGCCTGTATGGATTGCACCCGTTGAAAAACCCTGGACAAGCAATCCTGCTCAAAACGGCGTTTCATTTACTACTACCGATCCGAATGGATTTAAATATAATTCCACCTGGGAATATATCAATAGGTCCAATCCTGCAATTGCCGGCCAGGCTGCAAATATCCTTGATTCCAATAAAATTGTATGTGGGATTTGTAGCAGGTATGCCCGGTGACTGGAAAAATGGGAATGGGCATTATGATACTGAAGCCGGAGGTGTTGTCGGTAATTTTAAAGTCTCAAAGTTCTCGCAGCTTTTCAGGCAAAACAATCATCCGTTATTAAAAGCGATGATCATGAACAGTGATGAAGTGCAATTTATTCTTGCAGAGGCAGCGGTCAAAGGATTGGTTAGTGGCGACGCCGATGCTTATTACAGGAAAGGGATCAGTTATTCCATGCAGCGTTGGGGAATTCCGGATGCTGCCATTGCTACATATCTTGCACAACCGGTTATTGCTTTGCCGGCAGATAATGCAGGTAAACTTGCAAAGATTGCTGATCAGAAATGGCTGGCGCTTTTCTTAGTTTCCGCCGAAACTTATCTTGATATCCGCCGTACAAAATTGCCGGATATTTTCCGCAACGGATATTTAAGCACTTACCAGTTCCCCTTGCGTTACCGTTATCCGGGTGATGAGCTTGGGCAAAATAAAGATGCTTATGATGCCGGTGTGGCAGATCTTGTTCCTGCAATTGATAATGAGTTTTCCAAAATGTGGTTGTTGCAATAAATTTTGAAGTATATCGGGCAAGGAAGAAAAGATGAATAGATTTTTTTTGGGCCAAACGGCATTACTACTATGAGGCTTTAATTGCGTCGCACTCTTGTACATTCTTATCTTTATTGAGCAAAATTTAATGCCCTAAAAAAATAACTGATTTATTCTTATCTGTTTTACCCGAAGCATCACTTAAAGAGTAAGGGTATGCCTGCCGGATCGTGTATTTTTTGGTAAATGAGTAAAAATGCAATGTGCTTATAAGCTTATACGATATCACTTTTCAACCAGTGCAAGCCATTCCCTTATCAGTTTTATCAATGCATCTTCTTTATGTTTTAAATCTTCGCTATTCATGATTGTTACAAGCCTTCGTCCATCTGTATATTTGCCTTCAAGCAATCCTGAGGTATCATTTATTTTTGCGCCGCTTGGAAATACAAGCAAGGGATAGCCTTTATGAAGATTTAAAACAACAATATCTCTTTTGTATTCTTTAGGATTAAATGGCTTTATTTCCCCGGTATAAAAGAAACTGGGTGAATTCCATTTTATTTGCTCACCAATTTCTGCATTGGCACTTAAAATAATTTTTCTTATAGATTCAATTAATTCAGCGAAAGGAGCCGGTAGTTTTTGAATGCATGCTGTTACTGATTCCGTGTCTGAAACGTTGATGGATTGTGTCATTTTTATACCCTGTGTTAATGATGAGCAAGTATTGTAAAAATATCCAAAATCTGTATTTATTCCAGAGGAAGATATAAATAAGTGATGAAGCTGTAAAATTGGTGTTATATGGTTAACTCATTTTAAGCGCATCCTGATTTCTGATTGCAGTTTTTATAATATCATTCCTGGTTAAGTATATTTATGCATTATTTAAAATTCCTGGAGCCCCTTATACTTTCCAGGATAAAATTTAAGTGAGCTGATTGCTGAAAAAAAATTAACTGATATGAGAATCTTGCAATTAAATGTTTTAGTGGTTTTCCTTTGCTTTATGAGCTGCAAAAATGCAGGGGATGAAAAGATAAGCCAGGATGAATTCCCTGTTGAAATGGTTAGATTTATTCCTTATGAAGGTAACCCGGTATTTCAAGGCACCGATACAAATACCTGGGATAAAAAAATCCGGGAACGCGGATATATTTTATTTGAAGATGACCTGTATAAAATGTGGTATACGGGCTACAGGGATAACAATGAAGCCAAATCATTAGGATATGCTACTTCAAAAGATGGAATCAACTGGACGCGTTATGCTGAAAATCCAATTTTCAACAAAAAATGGACGGAAGATATGATCGTCATAAAGGCGGATGGTAAATATTACATGTATGCCGAAGGAGAAAATGATATAGCGCATCTGCTTATTTCTGATGATGGCATTAACTGGCAGGAACAGGGCGATCTTGAAATACGGAATACAAAGGGCGAAATCATTCCCGGGCCTTATGGAACGCCAACCGTTTGGAATGAGCATGGTAAATGGTATCTCTTTTATGAACGCAATGACGAAGCGATATGGCTTGCAACATCTGAGGATCATAAAACCTGGACCAACGTGCAGGATGATCCTGTTATTAAACCTGGCCCGGAAAAATATGATGCGGGTGCGGTTGCTGCCAACCAGGTCGTAAAATATAAGGGAAGGTATTATATCTATTATCATGCATCTTCCCAGCCTATGGAATCGTCTGTGGAATGGACTTCCAATGTTGCCATGTCAACAGATTTAATTCATTGGGTAAAATATCCTAAAAACCCGATTGTTGCAGGCGATCATTCCAGCCCGATTTTGGTTTTTGATGGCAAACAATACCGGTTGTACACGATGCATTCAAAAGTGGAGGTTTATTTACCCAATAAAGATGCAAGATCAGAGTAATGATTTTTTGAAAAAGAATTATACGCTGATTGAACTTTCCTACTCCAAAAAATTAAAGCAATAATAAGTATGTATTAATAAAATTTGGCATTCTATTTGGCAGCTTGCGATGCTTAAACGGTTTCTATGAAAAGAATGATTTTACTTGCTTTTATCATTATCAGCGGCATCAGCTTTGGTAATCAGGCGACAGCACAGGTTAATCTGAATGTGAGCATGAATATTGGCAGCCAACCCGTGTGGGGACCAGCCGGATATGACTATGCGCGATATTATTATTTACCCGATGTGGATGCTTATTATTCCATACCAACCCGGCAGTTTGTGTATTTGCAAGGCGGTAAATGGATTTTTGCAGCAAGCCTGCCGGGCAGGTATAATTATGATCTTTACCGTGGATACAAAGTGGTCGTGTATGAACCACAGCCTTACCTGCGTCCAAAATTTTACAGGGAGAAATATGGAAGATACAAAGGATGGTATGGCAAACAACCCATTATAATTGACAGCCGGGATACAAGATATTATGTTGTAAAAGGACATCCTATGCATGGAAAAGGTAACTATAAAAAATACTATAAGGAAGGGTGTGGTCATGGTAAGCGGCACAAGCATAAGCATGATGACTAAAATGGATTCTCTGGTTTCAGTTTATTTTGACCGGGTGCATTTCAAATTGTCGTTTGGTGATTAAATAAATGCCTTGCGACATTTTGAAATGCACCCTTTTGTCCCACCTATTCTAGGTAATATGCTTAAATTATAAATTGAGCACCTGAATAAATTTATTGTAATAAGATAACAGCGCTTATGAATGTGTTTATAACAAGAAGGCTTTCTGAAGAATCTTTGAAATTGATGCGTGAAGCCGGTATTAAAATTACTCAATGGACCGAAAAACGCGATCTTACACAGGAAGAATTGATTGAACAGTGTAAGAACAATGATGCTTTATTGAGCGCTGGATCTAATAAAATTGATGCAGTATTTTTAAATGCATGCAGTCATTTAAAAGTTATTGCATTGCATTCCGTCGGATACGATAAAGTAGATGTCAGTACTGCAACAAAATTAGGCATCCCGATAGGAAATACTCCGGATGTATTGAGTGCGGCAACTGCCGATGTTGCTTTTTTACTAATGCTGGCTGCTTCCCGGAAAGCATTTTACATGTACAAAAAAATCGAAAACGGTGAATGGGGATTTTCTTGAACCTTATGTTAACCTGGGAATTGAATTACAGGGGGAAAACATTGGGTATTTACGGATTGGGAAAGATTGGTTTTGAGCTTGCGAAACGTTGTGTCGGCGCTTATGATATGAATCTGATATACCATAACCGGCATTCGAATAGGGAAGCAGAAAACAAGTTAAATGCAGTTAAGGTTTCTTTTGATGAATTACTGAAACAAAGCGATGTGCTTTCTGTACATACCGCTTTAACTCCGGAAACAAAAGGAAGGTTTAATAAAGAGAGTTTCGGTAAAATGAAGCCTTCATCCATTTTTGTCAATGCCGCAAGAGGCGCTATACACAATGAAACGGATCTTATCGAAGCATTGAATAATGGTATAATCTGGGGAGCCGGATTGGATGTTACCAACCCCGAACCGATGCTCCCGGATAATCCGTTGTTGCAAATGCCGAATGTTGCAGTATTGCCTCATATTGGTTCGGCAACCATTGAAACAAGAACCGCCATGTCTGTCATGGCGGCCAAAAATATCATTGCAGGATTAAAAGGTGAACGTATTCCGTTTATTGTCAATCCTGAGGTTTATGATTAGTTGGGGGTTGGTGGTTGATGGTTGATGGTCGAAATCACCAAATCACCAAATCACAAAATCACCAATTCCCGTGCTATTTATTTTTACTCAACTTATACGCTACGATCTGTTTTCCAAAGAAGGTTGGTACAAACACAATTTGTTTATAAGGATCGTATCCTATGTCGGCGGTGTTCTTTTTTTCCAAATGCGTATCCAGTAAAGTTTGTACGCTTCCATTGGCGGTAACCAGATAAATATAGCCACCCCATGAAGTTAAAATGAAGTCACCATTGCCAATAGGCTCTATACCATCTATTCCCTCCGGCAATGAAGCCAGAATGGTTATTTGTTTTTGAGCATCTGACTTTATAAAGGAAGTGCCTGCGCCTATGAACAAACTGTCCCTGATACTTTTCAATCCGTTTACGCCTTTAATGTTTTCAAGGTAAAGCGTGGGAGCATCATTTTCTATACGCCATATTTTTGAAGTCCGGGAATCAGAAACATACACAACGCCTTTATAATCTACGGTAATATCATTCAGGCCGGTTGCATCTTCTATCGGTATCTTTTTTTCAATTTTTCCTTTATCAATATCAATAACCACCACTTCACTTATATCGGCTGCGTACAACCGGTTGCCATACATGCCCATACCTTTAGGCGCATTTAAACCTGTGATCCAGGTAGAGTCGTATTTTTTGCCGTTCATGCCTAGTTTGGCTATACCGCCTTTTCCATCTGCATCCCAGGGGCCGCCATCAATAAGTGAAACATACAAAATTTGTTTTCGCAGATCCGGTAACACGGATTCGGGAATAGCAACGACCGTATCAGTTTCCCATACTTTTTTGAGTGAGTACTGCTGGGAATTTGCAGAATAACAAATGCATAAAAATGCGAGGAAGAGTGTAGATTTCATCATGGATAATTTTGAAGATTGTATATTTTGCTGAATAAAATTTCTAAAGTACAAGAGTGCGACGCAACGATGCTTCATAGTAGTAATACTGCCTGGTTAATAATTATTTATTGTTGATCCCGGAACACTAATTTTTGGACCTTACTTGCAAGATATAGTTCTTTTCTTATCAAAAGAAAATCTGCAGGCAATCTTAAAAAAATTAAAATTTAAGTCGGCTCCCTAAAATTCAAATTGTATATTGCTTTTCTAATTACTAAAAAACTAACATGCACTTTATATTTTCAAAAACCAAACTAACTGTTTTTAGCTTTTCATTTTTTGTACTGCTCAATGCCTGTAATAGTCCGGATTCGGCCAAATCAAATGATGTGGATAGCGCCTTGATTGAAAGCCGAAAACATTTGCCGGAAAATGCACTCAAAGGGCTGGAAGTTGCGCCAGGACTGGAAGTGCAGGTTGTGGCAACTGAGCCCATGTTGAAAAACCCAACTAATATAGATGTGGACGAAAGGGGAAGAATTTGGGTAACGGAAGCGTACAATTACCGCCCTGAAATCAATGGCAATCCAACCAATCCCAAAGGTGACCGCATCATCATCCTGGAAGACCTGGATGGAGATGGCCGGGCAGATACAACAAAAGTATTTTATCAAGGACCCGAAATCAATGCGCCGTTGGGTATTTGTGTGCTGGGAAACCGGGTGCTTGTTTCGCAGAGTCCTTACGTATGGGCTTTTTATGATGATGATGGGGACGATAAAGCGGACCGGAAAGAAATCTTTTTCCAGGGCATTGGCGGCGAGCAGCACGATCATGGCATGCATACATTCACCTTTGGCCCGGATGGTAAATTGTATTTCAATTTTGGTAATGAAGGCAAAACGCTTAGAGATAAAAATAACCAGGTTGTATTAGACCAGGATGGCGATGAAATCGGCCCAAAAAAATATAAGCAGGGAATGTTGTTCCGGTGCAATCCCGATGGAACGAATGTAGAATGCTTGGGCAATAATTTCCGGAACAATTATGAGCTGGCTGTGGATAGCTATGGTACGATCTGGCAATCGGATAATGATGATGATGGCAACAGGGGCGTACGGATAAATTATGTGATGGATTATGGCAATTATGGATATACCGATGAAATGACCGGCGCCGGATGGCAGGCCCGGCGTACCAATATGGAAGATTCTATTCCATTCCGGCACTGGCATTTGAATGATCCCGGTGTTGTGCCCAATCTATTGCAAACGGGCGCCGGTTCGCCTACGGGAATGGTTATTTATGAAGGCGCCTTATTGCCGCAGGAGTTTCAAAACCAGATGATACATTGTGATCCGGGCCCCAATGTGGTGCGGTCCTACCCGGTTCAGAAAAAGGGCGCGGGCTATACTGCGGAAATTATAAACATTTTAAATGGCGCGAAAGATCAATGGTTTCGTCCTGCGGATATATCTGTAGCGCCCGATGGGTCACTGATTGTTGCTGACTGGTACGATCCGGGAGTAGGCGGCCACCAGGCCGGCGACCAGCAGCGTGGCCGTATTTATCGTGTAGCGCCTAAAGGATCGAAATATAAAATTCCAAAACAGGATTATACGACACCGGCAGGCGCAATTTCTGCATTGCAAAATCCAAACCTTGCCATTCGCCATCACGCATTTACGGCTTTACAAAGTATGGGTGAAAAAGCAGTTGCTGACCTGGAAAAATTATGGCGATCCACAGCCGATCCGCGCATGCGTGCAAGAGGTTTCTGGGCGCTGGTAAAAATGCCCGGCGGCGAAAAGTATATTGAAGAAGCCATTAAAGAAAGCAATCCCGATTTAAGGATGATGGGGCTTAGAGCCGCCCGTCAGTTAAACTTCAATGTGATTGGTTTTGTAAGTCAATTGGTAAATGATACAGATCCGCAGGTGCGCCGGGAAGCTGCAATTGCGCTGCGGCACAACAAAGCGCCTGAAGCAGCCCAATTATGGGTTGCGCTTGCAAAGCAGCATGATGGCAACGACAGATGGTATCTGGAAGCGCTCGGTATTGGCGCTGACCGGCAATGGGATCGTTTTTTTGCGGCTTATCTGAAAGCTGTAAATGATCCGCTGCAAAATGCAGGAAGCCGCGATATTGTCTGGCGTGCCCGTACCGATGAAGCAGTTCCTTTTATTGCGGCGCTTGCTTCCGATCAACAGGTTGATTTGAAATTGAGATTGAGATATTTCCGGGCATTTGATTTTAATGCCGGACCGGCAAAATCAAAGTTTTTGTTGAAGATGATTGCAGACAATCGCAGCAATGACTCGGAACTAAATAAAATGGTATTACAACACCTGGATCCTGCAACGGTACGCCAGTCTGAACTGGCAAAAAGCGCTTTGAAAAATGTGCTGCAATCCATTGCGGATACCACTGAATATATTGAACTGGTAAAAAAACATGCGTTAAAAACGGAAAGCCCGAAGCTGCTAAATCTTGTTATTTTAAAACCCTATGAACGGCACGGCCGGGAAGCAGCGCGGTTGTTGCTGGAATTTAAAGAAGGTGCTATTTTCCGGAATATTATTTCAGGTAAGGATACCAGTAAAACTTACAGTGTGTTAAGAGCTTTGAGCGGTGTTGGAAGCAAGGAATCCATTGATATTTTAGAAAGTGTTTTACTGAACAATTCCCATAGTAAACCTGTTCGCGAAAAAGCGGCTGATCTCATTGGAAAAAGCATGTCGGGTGAAGACCGGGCCCTGGAATTATTGAAAAATAAGAAAATTCCGGAAGCGCTGATACCGTTTGTTGTGGAAGGAATGAAAGGCGCCTGGCGTACTGCCATTTACCGGGAAGCAAAAACATTTTTGCCCAACGGAGGATCATCAGAACAGGGAAAGAAAGCGCCAACCTTAAATGAGTTGCTTGCATTGAATGGCAATGCTGAAAATGGTAGAACCGTATTTACAAAAACCTGTAGTATTTGCCACCAGGTAAATAAAACCGGTGTGGATTTTGGTCCGGATCTTTCGGAAATCGGTTCCAAATTGCCAAAAGACGGATTACTGGAAGCCATCGTACATCCTTCCGCAGGCATTAGTTTCGGATTTGAAAGCTGGGAATTGAACCTGAAAGACGGATCAAAACTTACGGGCATCATCTCCAGTAAAACCGAAACGGATATTGAGCTAAAATTTCCGGGTGGTAACGGTCAAAAGCTGAAGACCAGTGATGTTAAATCCATGAAGCAGTTGCCCGAATCTATGATGCCTGCAGGCTTATATGAAACAATGACTAAGCAGGAACTGGCTGACCTGGTTCAGTATCTTTCGGGATTGAAGAAGTAATTTCATTGATTCAAATAAAAACGGCTGGCTTATTACAAAGCCAGCCGTTTTTTTATTTAAAAGATCCCCCAATATCTACACTAGTTTGAATTAAAATTAAGTGATAATCTTATCTTTTTAATATGATTTAACCGTCGTGGATTGTCCACATTATTCGGATTCTGAATTTCTGTTATATAAAAATAAACGAATCATTAAGGTACTCCATCATCAACAAATTCATACAAAACCCCGCAACAAAAAATGTCTGATCCAAAGATCATGCTTTACGATCCCTTTCAGTAAGGCATAGTCTTTGAGCTTTTTTTTTTGAGTTCCCAACTCTAAACAAGATTGCTTTTTGGACACATAAGTTTTTGTTTTTATCCATATCATTTCTAAACTTTTTTTATGGCCAAACAAGTAAGTGATTTTTTAATCGAACGTTTGTTGGAATGGGGCATCACCCGCATTTTTGGTTTTCCCGGCGATGGAATTAATGGTATTATGGGCGCCCTTAACCGCGCCAAAGATAAAATGGATTTCATCCAGGTAAGACACGAGGAAGATGCGGCTTTTATGGCTTGTGCGCATTCCAAATTTACCGGTGAAGTGGGTGTTTGCCTCGCCACTTCAGGGCCGGGCGCTATTCATCTTTTGAATGGATTGTACGATGCTAAAATGGATCACCAGTCAGTAGTGGCCATTGTAGGTCAATCGGCCCGGATGTCTATGGGCGGCGATTTTCAGCAGGAAGTGGATTTAAACAGTTTGTATAAAGATGTTGCTAAAGAATATGTGAACACCGTAACCAGTCCCTTACAAATGCAACAGCTCATAGATCGCTCTATCCGTATTGCCAAAGCTGAAAGAACTGTTACCTGCATCATTATTCCAACCGATATCCAGGAGCTGGATGCCGAAGAGCCCCCACGCGCCCATGGCAGTATTCATACAGGTATTGGATTTCCGAAGGAACATATTGTTCCTTCAGATGAGGAATTACAACGAACAGCCAACCTTTTAAATGAAGGGAAAAAAGTGGCCATGTTGATTGGCGCGGGAGCTTTAGATGCCGCGGAGGAAGTAAAAACCGTAGCGGAATTATTAGGCGCCGGTGTGGCAAAAGCCCTGCTGGGAAAAGCGGCCCTCCCCGATGACCTTCCTTATGTAACGGGAGCTATCGGATTATTGGGCACAAAACCCAGTTGGGAACTGATGACGGCATGCGACACCTTACTCATGGTGGGCAGCAGCTTTCCATATTCTGAATTTTTACCCAAAGCCGGACAGGCCCGGGGTGTGCAAATAGATATTGACGCAAGAATGTTGAGTCTTCGCTTTCCTATGGAAATTAATTTATTAGGCGACAGCAAAGCAACTTTAAAGGCATTGATCCCTTTTTTGAAACGCAAAGAAGAGCGCTCATGGCGCGAAGGAATTGAAAAAGATATAAAAGACTGGTGGGAAGTGCTTGAAGCAAGATCGAAGGATCCGGCAAAGCCTATCAATCCGCAAAGAGTATTCCAGGAACTATCTCCTAAACTTCCGGATAATTGCATCCTTGCAGCAGATTCCGGTACCTCCGCCGATTGGTTTGCCCGGCATCTGAAAATACGTGCCGGAATGAAGGCATCCTTATCCGGCAACCTTGCAACCATGTGCCCCGGAGTACCTTATGTAATAGCTGCAAAATTTGCTTTCCCGGATAGAATTCCCATTGCAATGGTGGGCGATGGCGCCATGCAGATGTTGGGAAACAATGGACTGATCACTATTTCAAAATACTGGAAAAGATGGCAGGATCCGCGTCTTGTCATATTAGTTCTGCATAATAATGACCTGGCGCAGGTAAGTTGGGAGCAAAGGGTAATGAATGGGGATCCTAAATTTTCCGGTTCGCAGGATGTCCCGGATTTTCCTTATGCGGAATACGCGAAACTTCTTGGGTTAAAAGGTGTTTGTATTGATAATCCGGACCTCATTTCCAACGCCTGGGATGAAGTGCTTTCGGCAGACCGCCCTGCAGTACTGGAAGTAATTACAGATCCCAATGTACCACCTCTTCCACCACATATTTCATTTAAAATGATGGTGAAATATAGTAAAACATTGCTAAAGGGAGATCCTGATGAAATGGACATCATTAAATCTACATGGAAAAGTGAAATGTCAACTATTTTTCATTAAAAATGAATGCGGAAGAAATAAATATAAAAGATTTAAAAGTTTCAGCTTACACTATACCAACAGAAGAACCGGAATCAGATGGTACTATTGAATGGAACAGCACAACGATGATTTTAGTAGAAATTAGGGGTGGTGGCCAATCGGGTATCGGTTATACCTATGCTGGTATTTCTTCGGCTTATTTTATTGATAAAAATCTAAAGAACATAGTGACCGGAAAAAATGCCATGAATATTCCATGGATTTTAAAATCCATGATTGACAGTGTGAGAAACAATGGCAATTGTGGAATCATCGCTATGGCCGTTTCTGCTATTGACAATGCTTTGTGGGATTTAAAAGCAAAAATTACCGGTTTACCGCTGGCATCCTTACTAGGGAAAGTTCGGGATGATTTTCAAATTTACGGAAGTGGCGGCTTTACTTCTTATACTATTGAAAAATTACAAAACCAGTTATCGGGCTGGGCTGAAAAGGGTATTAAACAAGTGAAGATGAAAGTTGGCCGTCAGCCGGATAAAGATGTGGAACGCGTAAAAAAAGCGCGGGAAGCCATCGGAAAAGATACGGCGCTTTTTGTAGATGCGAACGGCGCTTATACGGCACGTCAGGCATTGGAAAAATCATACAAGTTCAATGAATTTGGAGTTACATGGTTTGAAGAACCGGTACCGGCCAGTGATTTGAGCGGATTAAAATTTATTCGAAACCATGCGCCGGTCTCCATGAATATTGCAGCAGGAGAATACGGATATAATTTACCTTATTTTGAACAAATGTTGGAAGCGCAAGCTGTAGATGTTTTACAGGCCGATGCCACACGTTGTGGAGGAATTTCCACCTTTTTAAAAGCAGGTCAAACCTGCGAAGCACATCAATTGCCTTTTTCTTCACACTGCGCGCCTGCGCTGCATTTGCATGCGGGATTGTCGTTGCCATCTTTCTTTACCGCGGAATATTTTTACGATCATGTAAGAATTGAAGCAATGCTTTTCGATGGGATTTCACCTCCGGTGAATGGCGCTTTGCATGCCGATATGAGCAGGCCGGGATTCGGTTTGGAATTCAAGCATAAAGATGCCGAAAGATATAAAGTATAACCGGCGGAATTCCGATTATAAATTTTTCAATTACCAGCATCATCTGCCCATGAGAATGAATTTTTAAAAATTTCTATCATGGCAAAAAATACGGCTACTCCCGATCTGAGATATGAAACAATGTATTCAAGAGGTATTGACGCGAACGCATTAAAAAAAGAATTAGAATCCACCATTAAAGGTGAGGTTCGTTTTGATGAAGGAAGCAAAGCTTTATACGCCACCGATGCATCCAATTACCGGCAGGTGCCCATTGGAGTTGTACTTCCCACAAGTGAAAAAGATATAATTGATACCATTGCCATTTGCCGTAAATATCATGCACCGGTTTTGTCGCGCGGTGGTGGCACCAGTCTTACGGGCGCCTGCTGCAATGTGGCTGTTGTAGTGGATATGACCAAATACTACAATAAAGTTTTGCATATTGACAAAGAAAAAAAGACAGTGCTTGTACAACCAGGCATTGTGCTCGATGAAATGCGGGGAATTACAAACAAGGAAGCCCATCTCACATTCGGCCCCGATCCGGCTACACATAGCCATTGCGCTATTGGTGGCATGTTGGGAAACAATTCCTGTGGTGTACATTCTGTAATGTCTCAATTCTATGGTTATGGTGCAAGAATGTCTGATAATACCGAATCGCTCACTATTCTTACTTATGATGGAATAAAAATGAAAGTGGGGCCTACAAGTGAAGAAGAATTGGAGCAGATCATACAAGCTGGTGGCAGAAGAGGCGAAATTTATCAAAAATTAAAAAATTTAAGGGATAAATACGCAGACCAGATCAGGAAAAAATTTCCCAATATTCCACGCCGTGTTTCGGGATACGACCTGCCCGCATTATTGCCAGAAAACGGGTTTAATGTAGCACAGGCGGTTGTAGGCTCCGAAGGAACCTGCGTCATTATCCTGGAAGCGGAAATGAAACTGATGCCTGCCCCTGGCGCCCGTTCTTTATTGGTTTTGGGGTTTCCGGATATTTATGCTGCCGGCCATGCATGCCCTACAGTAATGAAACACCAGCCAATCGGTCTCGAAGGTTTTGATGATATGCTGATTCAGTTTATGCAAAAAAAAGGATTGAATTTAAACGATCTTCCTTTACTCCCAAAAGGTGGCGGCTGGCTTTTATGTGAATTTGGTGGAAAAGACAAAAACGAATGTGACAGCAAATGCAGGGCGCTGATGGAAGAATTAAAAAAGGAAAAAGATCCGCCCACTATGTCCTTATTTGATGATCCGGCTCAGGAAAAAATGCTTTGGGAAATAAGAGAATCCGGGTTGGGAGCTACCGCTTTTGTACCTGGCGAGCCCGATGGGGCGCCAGGCTGGGAAGATTCCGCGGTACCGCCGGAAAAAGTAGGCGATTATTTAAAAGATTTGCGGGCGCTTTTCAGCAAATTTGGCTATCATCCTTCCCTGTATGGCCATCTGGGGCAGGGTTGTGTGCATTGCCGCGTTGGCTTCGACCTGGTAACTGAAGAAGGAATTGAAAATTATAAACAATTTACAATTGAAGCCTCGCACCTGGTTGTAAGTTATGGCGGTTCGCTTTCCGGCGAGCATGGCGATGGACAAACCAGAGGCGATTTGCTGGAAATAATGTTTGGGAAAGAAATCATGCAGGCATTTCATGAATTTAAATCCATCTGGGATCCTGAATGGCTGATGAATCCGGGTAAAATAATAGACAGTTTTGGTCAATTATTCGATTTAAGATTAGGAACTTCTTATAATTCGCCATCGCCAAAAACTCATTTTCATTTCTTGAATGATGATAATAAAGGAAGTTTTTCACGGGCTGTTCTCCGCTGCGTGGGAGTAGGTAATTGTCGTCGCCACGAAGGCGGAACCATGTGCCCGAGTTATATGGTTACCCGCGAAGAAAAAGACAGTACAAGAGGCCGGGCGCACATGCTTTTTGAAATGTTGCAGGGCGATGTGCTCACGCATGGCTGGAAGGAAGATCAGGTAAAAGAATCATTAGATCTGTGCCTTGCCTGCAAGGGCTGCAAAGGCGATTGCCCGGTAAATGTGGATATGGCAACTTTAAAGTCGGAATTTCTCTCACATTATTATAAAAGAAGATTCCGACCGCGCACGGCATATGCTTTTGGCTGGATTTACTGGTGGTCGCGCCTGGCATCCTTATTACCAGGGATAGTTAATTTTTTTGCCCATGCACCTCTATCCGCAAATATTTTAAAAGCCATTGCAGGCGTAAACCAGAAAAGGGAAATTCCAAAATTCGCGCAGCAAACTTTCAGAAACTGGTTTAATAGCAAGGGAGGAAAGAAATCCGATAAGCCAAAGGTCATTTTGTGGGTTGATACGTTTAATAATTTTTTTAAACCGGAAACATTGATTGCGGGCGCAGAAGTGCTGGAAGCCGCCGGATACCAGGTGATTATTTCCAGCAGACCCATTTGCTGCGGCCGTCCCCTTTATGATTTTGGGATGCTGAATACGGCAAAAAAAATGTTGCTGCAAATTTTGGATGTGATGCGCGATGAAATCAGAAGCGGAACGCCGCTGGTAGGGCTAGAACCCAGTTGCATAGCGGTTTTTAGAGATGAGATGTGTGATCTTCTCCCTTTTGATGAAGATGCGAAAAGGTTGAAACAACAAACCTTTACCCTTGCTGAATTTTTAGAAAAAAAAGTAAAAGATTACAAAGCGGCGCCATTAAAAAGAAAAGCAATCGTGCAGGGACATTGCCATCAGAAAGCAATTATGAAAATGACAAGCGAAGAACAGGTATATCATAATATGAATCTGGATTATCAAATATTGGATTCAGGCTGCTGCGGAATGGCCGGATATTTTGGTTATGAAAACGGCGATAAATATAAAGTTTCCATAAAAGCCGGGGAAAGAGTGCTTTTGCCCGCGGTAAGAAATGCGGATAAAAAAACACTTATCATAGCAGATGGATTCAGCTGCCGCGAGCAGATAGAACAATTAACAAATCGCAAGGCATTGCATACCGCACAGATATTACAAATGGCCTTACATGAAAACGGGGAATCAGGTGATCTGGTTGATTATCCTGAAAAAAAATATATAGATGACATGAAATTGAATTCACCGGCATTAATGGTAAAACGAACCGCTATTCTTTTATCACTTGCGGGACTGGCGTTCGTTGGATTTTTATTATTGAATAAAAATAAAAAACACATATTCTGAATTTTTTATTGAATAAGAACACTGAAAAAATTTAAGCTTAAAATACGTTTTATGAACAACTATATACGACCAACCGCATTAGCAGAATTAGGAACTGCTATTGGCATTGGACTTATGGCAGGCCTTGCAGGAACACTTGCCATAACCATCTCTCAGGCCATAGAAATGAAGATCACCGGCCGTCAAAGCAGTGATACACCGGCCAATGCAGTGCGGGAAGTGCTTGATGTTAAGCCCGTAACTGAAGGTAAAACAAAGGAAGTTTCCACTAAAATCCATTGGGTTTACGGTACTACCCTCGGCCTGGTACGTGGTGGCTTAAGCTTATTTGGTTTAAATAAACTTTTGGCAACTTCTATTCATTTTATCATTATCTGGAGCACTGAACTGATCATGTTGCCTTCATTAAGAGTAGCGCCACCTATAACTAGACAGAAACCAAAAGCGGTTCTTACCGACGCCTTTCATCACATGGTGTATGCGCTTACTGCCGGTTATGTTTTTGATTCCATTAATAAGAAAAAACAATTTGGAGGAAAACGAAATCAATGGTCCCATCATTAATCAATTAGCATCATGAAAAAAGATTTTTTGGGAAAAACAGTAGTAGTCACCGGCGCTTCAGCAGGTTTAGGCAGAGCGATGGTGCGCGAATTTGCCAAGCATGGGGCAAATGTAGGATTGATTGCCAGGGGAATTGATGGCCTCAATGCAACAAAAAAAGAAGTCGGGAATTATACCTGGCGCACTGCCTACAAGGTCAGCAAACTGATGAGCCGGTATCACCGGAAAGAAAAAACAATTTATGGGAACCATTGCCCGGCGATCATGGGGCCCATGGAACTTTTGATGCTAAATCATGGAGTTTTAGCCCTGAAACCTGGATGGCAACGCATAAAAAAAATTTATGGAGTGTCGTTGATACTGTGGCAGTAGGAATATGCGCTATGATGTTTAAAAAAAGTTATTCAATCAAAAAATTACACCCGATAAAAAATTACAAATGAAGTCAAATGAAATATAAACTGATAAATGATGATAAGCAAAAAACCTTTGCAATCATATTAGAAAGCGGCGAAGAAGTATTGGAAAAATTAATGGCTTTTTCAAAAGAGCAAAAGCTTTCAGCTTCTCATTTCACAGCCATAGGGGCCTTCAAAAAAACCATTGTTGGCTTTTTTGATTTTGCTATTAAGGATTATAAAAAAATTGTTTTTCAAGAACAAATGGAAGTATTGGCATTAAATGGCGACATCAGTATCTATAAGGATAAATTCAAAATTCATGCACACGTTGTTTTAGGAAAAGAAGATGCAACTGCGCATGGCGGTCATTTAATGAAAGCTATTGTTCATCCTACTTTAGAAATTATTCTTATTCAATCTCCCGCTTATTTAAAAAGAGAAATAGATACCGAATCGGGAATTCCGCTAATTAAAATTTAAGGACGAATTGCAAAATGGAAAGTTCCTGTTTTAAAAACACAAAAATCTACAATCATGGAAGCAATTATTTCAGATTCAGTAAAAGTACACAACGTAAAAAAAATTTTATACTGGACTTTTGGCCTTCTGCCCATTATTACAGGCATTGACAAATACTTTAATTTTTTAACTGACTGGGAAAAATATCTAAAACCTGTACAAGGACTTATACCTTTTTCTCCCCATAGTTTTATGATGATCGTAGGAATAATAGAAATTGTTGTTGGCATTATTGTATTTATTATTCCGCGGGTGGGCGCTTATATAGTGGCAATATGGCTGCTTTGCATTGTTATCGTTTTACTATTGGGAGGATACTACGATATAGCCGCCCGCGATTTGGTAATGGCATTAAGCGCTTTTTGTTTGGGCGAATTATATTCTTATAAACGGCAGGGATATAAAGAAAAAATTATTGCATCATGAAAAAAAGATTCTTCCAATATAAATATTCCAAACTTCAGCCAGGTAATGTAAAAAGCAGAAAAAGGCTTTTCGAAGAAAATATTCATCATACATTCTTTTGAAAAGAAGACTTTAAGGGAAAACAAGAATAATTGTCCGGGAACAAAAATTATTCCAAATGACGATTCCTATCCTAAATAGTTTTATATACCAGATTCTGTTGCAAACAGTAGAAAATCCTGCATCTCAACAGGCGGAAAACATCAACAGGTTATTTAATGCTTTCAACATTGCAGCCGGCGGAATGCTTTTGGCGCCTGGTATAAAAAATGCTCCACGAAAGAGGAGTTCCTTTTTGGCCGGATTCGGTCTGGCGCGATACGATGTTCGCCGCTATCATTATCATTTGCATCATTATCATGGCCTCTGTTTTCGGGGCGCCCGTGCTTACCTCGCCGCCCGATCCACCCATGGTGCATACTTCGCAAAACCCGGATTGGTACATGATTCCATTCTTTGCTTTGTTTGCATTGATGCCTCATAAAATAGAATCGGTGGCCATGCTGATAGTCCTTTATTAACCATTGCTTTGTTGTTTTCTATTCCGTTTATTTCTCACAAAGGAGAAAGAAGCCCATTAAAACGCCCATGGGCAATGTTTGGCGTTATTTGTGTTTTTGTATTTGTAATCAGTTTACTCGTGATTGGTTTGCAGGCGCCGTGGTCACCTGATTTTAATACAAAACCGTTGCCAATAAGCGCTATTAAATCGCAAGGCGGCGATTCATCCATTATCCAAGGCATACATCTTTTTTATACAAAAGGCCGTGAATTTTGCCATACAATCAATAATTATGGAGGTAAAGCCGGGCCCAATCTTACAACTATTGGAAATCGCTTATCTGAAGAAGAACTTAAAATAAGAATAGTAAACGGCGGAAGAAACATGCCTTCCTACGGCGGAATTCTTTCTAATGATGAATTGAATAAAATAGTTCATTTTTTAAAATCACAAAATTAAATTTAAAATTACTGAATTGAAAATGAGGTGTAACCGGTTATACCGCATCAGCTAAGCCGGAGCATTGCTTTTGTTTTTAAAAATAAAATCTACCAAAAAAAATCCGAATGATTTGTTTCTTAATCTCATCGCTTCTTAAAAATTTATTGGCTCATTTTTGGTAGTAAAAAAATAATTATTTTCTGGCCCCTTTCGTTTATTGTTTAAACTTTCTTTTTCGAAAAACAGGTTTATGTTTCAAACTAAACTTTTGTACCCGGGCATCCTTTTCCTTTCTTTGGTTTCACTACAGGTAAATGCGCAATTATACCTCGGTATTGAAGGTGGCGCTACAAGAAACTATCTTCATACAAATGCCTCTAATCTGGTATCTACTCAATACAATCCCGCTTATGGTTTTACCGCCGGCATACCCATTTTATATCAGATCAACGAATGGCTGGCTGTTCAGGCTGATCCCAATTATTTTCAAAAAAATTACCAGATGGAAAGAACGGATTTTTTCCAGGGCGTTTACCAGGATAATACAAATGCGTATATACAATTGCCAGTGATGGCGCATTTTTCATTTGGCGGGGCGCGCTTAAAAGGATTTTTAAATGTAGGCGGGTATGGTGGCTATTGGGTTTCGGGTAAGGTGAAAGGAAGAGAGCCTAATATTTTGAATCAGCCTGCTTTTACAAATACCATCAGCAATGCGCAACCCAATACGGTATTTGATGAGTTTACCCCTTACAACTACAATGAGAAATATGCCTTTAACAATACTAAAGATAACAGGTTGGAATTTGGGTTGCTTAGCGGTGCCGGTATAAGTTACGAACTGAAAAACAAATACCGGTTTTTTGGCGAAGCCAGATATTACCGGTCAATGACGGACCAGCAAAAAAAATATCAGATGAACCAGGTGCCTCGCTTCAATGACAGCTATGTAATAAGTATAGGCTGTTTGGTTAAAATTAAATTTCATTAAAACCATATTACCCAAACCTGTATGAAAATTTTTCATTGCCACATATTTTTTCACAAGTTTCTCCGGGGAAAAAATAAAAATGAACACATGAAACGCTTAAGCTCTCCTGTTTCGAATACCATATTTGCCGTGCTGCTGGTAGTTGTGTGGGGTAATGTCTCCTGCAGGAAAGAAGTCAATGCTTTAAACCAGACCGGCACCACATTTACTGGCAATTTTAGCCAGGTATTTGATGATTTCTGGAACAATATGAACAACAATTATGTTTTCTGGAGTATAGATACCACCAACTGGGATAATATGTACAAAATTTATAGTCCCTTATTTTCAAAATTGAACTTATATGATACTACGGATGAAATTACCGCAAAAAACTATTTTAAAACAATGGTGGATGGGTTAACCGATTCACATTATACCCTTTTCCCCGATGGGGATTTTATTCAGCCGGCTCATGATCGCAAATTGAAGAACCCGGCTTTCATTGAAAATTTGTTTAAAACCGCTCCTTTTAGTCCCAGTGCGGATGGAAGATTTTATTATACCAACCTTATAGATACTTTGTATTTGGATGCTGCCTCCAAAAAGATCGCCATTGATACGTTAAGTCCAAATAAAGATTTTATGGTGGTATCGGGCACCATGAACAAAGGCGCTGTTTTGTATTTGTCTTTTAGTGGATTTAAACTGGTGTCTGAATACCGGGATGGACCTCCAAAGATCAAAACCGTACTGGATTATTTTTTCACGCAATTAAAAAATGAATCCCTAAAAGGTTTGATCATTGATGTTCGCGGCAATGGTGGCGGCGATATCCGGGATCTGAATTTTTTAGTTGGCAACCTGATTTCAAGTCCCATTCATTTCGGATTTACTCAAAGCAAAAACGGCAATGGCAGACTGGATTATTCACCCTGGGCCAATGCGATTGTTACACCTACAGCGGGGGCTGCAGCCTTTACAAAACCGATTGTTGTATTAGCCGATGGTGAATCGGTAAGCTTATCGGAACTTACGGCCATGGCACTTAAAACATTGCCCAATACAACAATTGTCGGCGATACTACCTGGGGCGCCAACGGACCGCTTACAGACAATACGATCTTTAACGGCGGGTCTTTTAATTTCGGAAAAATAAGCACTGATATTGGTACGGGATTGACCACTTATTATGGTAATGCCTTTACTTCATCCACCATGTTTAAATACATTGATGGCAAGATCTATGAAGGAAAGGGATTCCCTCCTGATGACGATATTAAGGTAAAGCTGAGTGATATTTTTCTGCCCAATAACTTTGTAGACGATCCGCAATTGGATAAGGCTATTAAGATAATAGCGCCCTAAATCAAAATTCGCGGCTTCTTTAATTTTTAATTTTTCATTCCTAATTCTTCATTTTTAATTTCCCTTAAACCTGGAAATGGTAAAAATGGAGAATAAAAATCTTTGATCTTTTCATATCAATCCTGTTACTTTGATGGCTTATGGCTTTACACATCGCCTCATTAAATTCCGGGAGCAATGGCAATTGCTACTATGTTGGCAACGACATGGAAGCGGTATTGATCGATGCGGGCATTTCGTGCCGCGAAACGGAGAAAAGAATGAAACGCTCCGGATTGTGTATGAATAAAGTGAAGGCCATTTTTGTATCGCATGAACATTCCGATCATATTTCGGGTATTACTGTGCTTTCAAAAAAGTACCAATTGCCGGTATATATTACGCAATCTACTTTTCAAAACAGCAGGTTAAAGATTGAACAACATTTAATGTTTTCTTTTCTTCCATCCCAACCTGTTCATATCGGGTCCTTATCCATTACCGCTTTCCCAAAATTTCATGATGCAATTGATCCGCATAGTTTTATAATTGCCGGCAGTTCCGTTAAGATAGGCGTCTTCACAGATATTGGTATTGCCTGCGACCGGTTGATCCATCATTTCCAACAATGTCATGCGGCTTTTTTAGAAGCGAATTATGATGAAGAAATGCTGGCCAATGGAAATTATCCTTATCACTTAAAAAAACGCATCAGCGGTGGCAAAGGACATTTATCCAATAACGCGGCTTTACAGGTTTTTATTCAGCACAAGCCTTCCTGGATGAGTCACCTAATCTTAGCACATTTATCAAAAAACAACAATTGTCCTCAACTGGTAGAACAGTTGTTTTGTGCACATGCGGGAACGACTGAAATCATTGTTGCTTCCCGTTATGGGGAAACGCCTGTTTACAAGGTTCAAAATGAAAACCAGGCTAATCAAAAAAAAGAAGCGGAAAAACAAGTGGCATTACAGTTGGCAATGTTTTGATGGGTAGATATATTTTTTTTAAACATGCTTTAAATACTGAAGGTGGCAGAAATGCACTAACAACTCGTAATTCACAGATATTTTATAGCTTTGAGAAAAGATTTTAAATGGTAACTGCATTAAAATATATTGTCGATGAGAATGGAGACAGGACTTCTGTTTTAGTTCCTTTAAAAACCTGGGAAAAAATAAATCAAGATTACTCTAAGCTCCAAAATAAGATTAAAGTTTTGACTGGAATAAAAGGAGGCTTAACCGAGATCAGTGACGCAAAAAAATCTGGAAAAAAGTCGAAGACTTTAAAAGATTTTTTGCATGAAAGTAACAGTTAACATTGCAAATTCTTTCAGTTCTGCTGCAAAACCACTTCTTAAAAAATATCATTCCTTATCAAAAGACTTCCTCAATCTTGAAAATAAATTAATCGCAACACCGCGACTTGGAACTTCATTGGGAAAAGAGGTTTACAAAATACGATTGAGAATTTCAAGTAAAGGAAAAGACAACGGCGGAGCCCGGGTTATATCTTTTGTTGAAACAATTGTAATCGGAGTTACCGAAAAAATATCTGATGAAGAAGTGATTGTTAACCTTCTTACTATTTATGATAAAGCGGACGTTGATAATATTTCAGACAAGTAATTGAAAGAGCTTATCAAAAGCGTAAAAGTAAAATAAACAAAAGCCCTTCTGCCAACAAAAGCATGAATAATTTTAAATATTTATTGAAAAATATGTAAATTCAATATCTTAAAAATTGGATCAATTTTTCCTGGCGGCCCTAATCATTAACTAATTTACCTCATAGAACTTCAAAACAACTCAAGCTGCCCGGGCTTTTTTGTATTCACTTCGCCAAAATTGGAAATGGAAATACCGAGCAAACGTATTTTTTTATCCTGCAGATCTGTTGCCAACACGAGGTCTTTTGTTATTGCTTTAATATTGTTCAAATCATTTACCGGAGCAGAAAAGGAACGGCTGCGGGTTATTTGTTTAAAATCGTTGTATTTAATTTTCAGCGTGATGGTTCTGCCGCTCAACTGATAGCGCTCCATCCGGTTAAAAACGCGCAGTGCCAGTTTATCCAGTTCGCCTGTTATTTCATCCGGACTTGTAAGGTCATAAGCAAAAGTTTCCTCAGCGGCCAGGGATTTGGTTTCACGGTTTGATTGTACCGGCCTGTCATCAATTCCTCTTGAAATTTTGTAATAAAACCTGCCTGTTTTTCCAAAATAATTTACCAGTTCCGCTTCAGACAATTTCTTAAGATCAGCACCGGTATGCAGATTTAGTTTTTTCATTTTTTCAGCGGTAACTTTTCCCACACCGAAAAATTTCTCCACCGCAAGTCCTTCAATAAAAGCCTGTACACCAGAAGGTCCGATAAAGGTTAATCCATCGGGTTTGTTCATATCAGAAGCGATTTTTGCAACAAATTTATTTATGGAAACGCCGGCTGAAGCGGTTAATTGCAATTCATCTTTAATGGCTTGTTTTATTTGCTTGGCAATTTCAATGGCAGAACCAATTTGTTGTTTATCTGCTGTTACATCAAGATAAGCTTCATCAAGTGATAGCGGTTCAATCAGGTCGGTATAACGATGAAAGATTTCCCTGATCTTTTCAGAAACTTTTTTATACACATCAAACCTGGGTTTTACAAAAATTACATCCGGGCAAAGCTGCATTGCTTTTTTTGAAGGCATTGCCGACCGGATACCAAATTTCCGCGCTTCATAACTTGCCGTGGCCACTACGCCGCCGCGTCCTTCGGGAGAACCGCCTACTACAATTGATTTATTGCGGTAATCCGGGTTGTCTCTTTGCTCCACGGAAGCATAAAACGCATCCATATCAATATGAATGATTTTCCGGTGGATGATTGGAATTTTGTCAGCCATGATTTAAAAAGAGGATTGAATGTAGGGAATTTTTCTATAAGCGCCCAATTAGTCCGGCGCATCTCAAATTTCATCCTATTTTGTGGGCATAACATGTTCAACCCAATTGGGGTGATATCGGTTTATAGAGCCGCTTAATTCATGAGCACAGATTGCTTCCTGCATCGCAATGACGGTTCGGCGGCTACATCATTGCAAAAAAATTACGGATTGGGAAACTTTATTGCCACATAAACAACACGGATTTTTGTATATGAGATTTTTCAAGCAATCACTTTATATGCGCCACTGATGATACTATTTGATGATAAGCATCCTGATAATGATGATCGCCGGGAACTAATTTTATAAAAAAGTTTTTTTGCTTAAAATCATTTAAAGATTTCGGGTATTCTTCCGTTCCATAAAAACAATAAACAGGGATCATGATTTTTTCCAATTCTGATTTCACTTTATAAGGTTTGTCGTCACTGTCTGAATCATAAAGATTAACTACAAAATCGGTTGATAAAAATGGTGAGAGCAGTACCAGTGCTTCCACTTTATTTTTTATATCAGCAGGTAAACGGTTATAAATAAAAGGCGTAACATCCGCTCCAAAGGAATACCCGCAAAGGACAATCTTTTTTGATTTCCATAAACTGCTGTATCTACGGATCAGTAATTTCAGATCATTCGCTGTTTGTTCGGGCGTTTTTTGTTCCCAGAAATAAGATCTGCTATTAAAACCTACTGTATTAAAACCGCGGTCGGAAAAATGTTTAGCAAGTTCATGATCAAAATCCAGCCAGCCTCCATCGCCGGAAAGCAGTACAACCATTTTTGTAGAAAAGGGATTTAAAGCGGGATAAACAAATAAAGGCAATCCAAAATCATTTTTTTCCAGTTTGCTGATATTGGCGATTTTCCTGTCTTTTTGTAAAACGGCACAACTGCTGAAACTGATTGCGGCAAGGAAGCAGAATACTGTTATGTGGTAATTGATTTTTATTGAAAACATAAAACAGGGAATTGTTTTTTAGTTCCAACCGGTGATTGATTAAACCTTTTAAAAATTAGCTTTTAACAGCTATTTCAATGCGGTTTCCACAATAGCTTCAAAACTGTTTTCATAATGATGATCACCTTTTAAAATGATGGTTTTATAATTTGACGTTTCAATATGCTGCAAGGGTTTCTCCTTTTCTAAAATTCCATAGTAACAAATTACCGGTTTATTTATTTTTTCAACTTCAGACGCAACATTCATCTTGCGCATACTATTTTTTGAACCGAAAAGATCTGAAACATGAATTTCAAAATCTGTGAAAGAAGCCGGTGAAAGCAACTGGATGCGGTTAATTTTTTCTTTTAAATCCGCCGGCAAACGTAAGAATATAAAAGGCATTACTTCGGCTCCGAAAGAATATCCGCATAAAAGAATGCTTTTCTTTTTCCATTTATCGCAGTATTCGTATAATAAACCTGCAATATCATTTGCGGCTTGTTCGGGAGTTTTCTTATTCCAGAAGTATTTGAAAGAATTTAATCCGATGACGGGAATTCCCGCGGCGGCATATTGATCAGCTAATTTTTGTGAAAAATTATTCCAGCCGCCATCTCCGGAAATGAATAGAACCAGCATCTCACTGCCTTCTTTTTTAGCAGGTATAAGGGTTACCGGAAGATTTGAGTGGCTTTTTTTTGACTGAGCCGGCAAAAGATTTAAAATAAGTAATGCGGGGAAAAGAAAGATTAACAGATGTTTCATTTAAATCAGGGTTTCATTACTTTATTTAATGCTTTTGGCAAACTGATGAGGTCGTAATGATTTTCATAAATAAGATATTTATTACTCCATTGCGGTGAAAATTTTTCTTTAAAATCCCGAAGCCCGCGGTAATGCCGGAATTGCTGAAATTTTTCATAAGCAAATTTTAAAGTCTTTTCCGGCAATCCTTTACCCTGGTCAATGCCCGAAAGTGGCGCCAGGCCCAGGTTTAAGTATCTGATGCCATTAGATTTACAATAATCTATTAATGCGATTATCAGCGCATCCGTTACTCCGCCCGGCGCATCGCCGGTTTTTCTGATCAGGTCATAGGTTGCTTCATCGGGAGTATAGTCCGGAATAATATTTAAAAATCCAAAAACCTGCTCATCCTCATTTTCTATAGTGATGATGGTTTGCTGCTTCAGTTTTTCCCAGTCAAACATGCCCTGGGTAAAAACAATCTCTTCCCGGTCGGTCGTTCGCAGCCATTCATTGGAAACAAATTTTAATTTTTGAAGCAAACCATCTTTTATAGGTGGCTGATATACAATAGATTTTAACCCTTTTTTTTGAATGCTGTTTAACCCATTGCGCATAGATTTTTTATCTTTTCCTTCAAGCGTGAAATTTTGCAGATCAATCACCGCCTCCTGGCCGATTACCAAGTGATTTTTTCCCGATTTCACTAAAAAGTTGCAAGCTGTTTTCTTCTACCCGGTAATAGGCGGATTTTAATCCCGACTCCGAGCAAAATTCTTCAAATTCTTCCAGCAGGATCCGCTTTTCCTGCGGACCCGCACAAACGGGCTCATCCAATACAATGGCAAAACTTCCGGCCACCCGGTAGCTGATTAATCCTTCTATCTGCTCACCGAAATAAAATAGTTTATCATCCGATAATTTAAAATAATCCACCGGCGATGATCCGAATTTCTGTATGATTTCCTTTGCTTTTGCAAAATCTTCTTCATCTTGTTTTATCCTGATAAAATAAGGTTTTAGCAATGCATAAAATATCAGACCCAGAGAAACGACTCCACTGATATGAATGGTATCCAGGAATACGAATCCAAAACGGGTTCGCGGCTGTAAACTGTCCACATCAAGCAAAATAAAACTTAGAAATGTGTGCTTTATGGATTCGGAAAATGTAAAATCGATACCAAAATGACGCTTATCTAAAAAGTAAAAACCAATTACACCATAAATGATCACGCCCGTCAGTATCAGTAATGCGGTACCTATGCCAAATCTTTGAAGTTTTTTATTGTGTTTGATATAATACTGTTCCCTGGTAAACCACAATACCAGCAATGTGAAAAATGCGACAAAAGCTTCTTCATAATCTATTGCTTTGGTAAGATTTCCAATCAGTGAAAGTAAACAAAGCAGAATGGCGAAACGCCAGGCATTTTTCAGCCCCCGGAAAAGGAAAGCGGAAGTGATGATGGCAAGTAAACCTAAAATGAATACCATATAATTGGAAACATGAATGGTTTCCATGGGAAGAAATTCTTTTAACAACCTGACCCGATAAGCCAATGCGGGCGTTAGTACGGATATGATGTTGATGATGCCCAGAACAAAAAGCAGCAAGGCCGGCGCTACCCTTAATATCATGTTGCCTTTGCGGAGCATAAAGCTGATGATGCCCGCTGCAATAGGAATCCAAAACTCAAATAACCGGTAAATTAAAGTGATGGCCAGCGCTTCTGAAGTTGAATATCCATAATGTTTTAAGATCAGTGTGAGTGAGAATTCAATAGCGCCGATGCCTCTTAAAAAAGGAGAAATAACGAGCAGTAACGTGGCGATCACATAACCGATTAAAGCAATTTTCCAGCTTGCATCCGTTCCCATTACCCGCATGGCCACATATAAATGAACGATGCCCGCAAGATCAATAAGAACGGCATATAGATTCACCAAAAAAAACTGAAACCTGAAATCAGGATGGCTTCTGAATTCAGTGTTTATTTGAGGTAAAAACCGGTCTGCCAGCCTGTGCACCCAGCCCTTTCTGATAAAAGAAATCAATAGGTAAACAATAAGCAATACAAAGAAAATCAGGATCACTGCCGCCTGGTTGGCATTTTTCCAGCTTTCTCCTTTCACAGCAAGATATATTAATACAGGAATAGCAATTATAATTATGGATAAAATGCCGGTGAAGCCATAGATGGTACTGGCCAGATGAATCCTGGTTTTATTTTCCTCATTGGTTTCCTGTTGAATATCTTTTGTGAAAAATGCCAGGGAAGTGATGCCGCCGCCAGGTAGAAATATGCTGATCAGGTTTCGTTTCAAGAACAAAACAGTGGATTCCCACCAGCTCACTTTCAGGCCTACCGCTTTAAAGCTTGCCTTATACATAACGGCCTGCAAGCCAATATAAATAAAAGTAATAAAGATGCCCACTGCAATCCAAAAACTATTTCCCGTACGCATGTATTCGCCTACATTTCTCAACTCGCCGCCCTGGCTTCTGATAAAATAAATGCCCAGCGCCAATAGCAGTACACCAGTAATCTCGCTGAGATATAATTTAGGCTTGACGAGTATTTTTTTAAACTTATATAACATAGGCTTGCTAACTGATTGGTTTTTCAAAACCAAAATCCCAATTGAAAAATAATCAATAAAATTTTAAACCTGAATAAGAACTTTGGGCCTGATTTATTTATTGCCTTTGCAAAATAATGCTGCCGGTAATAAATCACATTTCAGGAAATGCTTATATCAGAATCCTTGCCAATTGTAAAAAACAAATTTCATATAATTCTTTCCACTTTTTTCGACATGATGTTTTTATGGTACCGGCTTTGGTTTTTTATGGCATCGTTCCTTGCGTCGCATTCCGTTCATCTGCATATCATTGGGCATCTTCCGTATCCATTTCAATGAGTATTCTAAAATCAGGCCATCATATATTTGCAAAGACAAACAGAATTAAAGAAATAACCGGAAAGCGGGGAAATTATTTCATGAAAAAACAGAACCTGATTTTAATAGCATTGATATTTATTGCTACCGGTTTTGCAACATTGTATGCGCAGGATTATAAAGGTCTTGTTGACAATAATTACCTCAGTTCAAAAGATTCAGTAGCGCCCTGGTCAATGCATTTCCAATTTACCAATATCATTCAAAGTCATCCCTCTTTCAAAAGCAAATATTCCGGCATGAATAGTTTTAAAAGTACAGCGGAAAATGGGGTGATGTCAATTTCATCAAGCTTGTTTTTGGGCAGAAAATTATGGGAGGGCGGCGCTTTGCAAATCAATCCGGAAATTACCGGCGGCGTCGGAATGAGCGATGCATTGGGCATAGCCGCTTTCCCGAATGGTGAAGTATTTCGTATAGATGATCCTGATCCTAAAATATACATTGGCAGACTGTTTTTTCAACAAATAATTCCTTTAAAAAATACTCAATTCGAACATGCTGAATCTGATGCCAATCAGTTAGCCGGTAAGATACCCACCTCGCGATTGGTAATTAATTTTGGCAAATTAAACATGGGCGATTTCTTTGATGATAACCGCTATGCGCATGATCCGAGAACGCAATTTTTCAACTGGGTTTTAATGGACCAGGGCTCATGGGATTATCCGGCAAACACCCGTGGTTATACACAAGGAATTGTGGTTGAATTAATAAAACCGAAATGGGAATTTCGTGCTGCATCCACTTTGCTTCCGGATATCGCCAATGGCCCGGATATGGATTATAACTGGTATTAAATCCAATGCCACTACTGTGGAATATGTGCGCAAATGGAATGTGAAAAAACGAGCTGGCGCCATAAGAGGAATGTTGTTTTACCAGACTTCTAAAATGCCATCTTATTCCAATGCCACAAAGTTGCTTCTAGCCGGAGACAGCAGTATTTTCAGAGTAATTGAAGGCAAAGAAAAAGCGCCGGTGTCTTATTATGGCGGGAGTAAATATGGATTTAGTATGAGCGCGGATCAGGAATTGACAAATGAAATAGGCGTTTTTGCGCGGGCAGGATGGAATGATGGAAAACACGCCACCTGGGTTTTTACGGAAGTGGATCAAAGCGTAAGTTTGGGAGCCACAATTTCAGGTAAAAGCTGGAAAAGACCGCATGATGAAATTGGTGTGGCGGGTGTATTAGGAGGGATTTCAAAAGAGCATCGCAATTATTTTAACGCCGGTGGATATGGATTTATGCTCGGCGATGGCAAGCTGAATTATGGCCATGAACTTTTATTGGAAACTTATTACAAAATACAATTGCATCAATATTTTTCTATAACATTAGACTACCAGTTCGTCAACAATCCGGGGTACAATAAAGATCGTGGCCCGGTGCATGTTTTTGGGGTAAGAGGGCATGTGGCGTTTTAAATTTTTGGCTGCAGTTTTGATTAGCCTACTGCTATCATATTTAACTTATATCAATGAGCTTTTGGAATTTATTTAAAACAAACACGAACAAGGCAACTAAAGAGAAGTTGACACTTAAAGAGCGTTTTTCAGCGCTTTCAAATCTGCCGCAGTTTTTCAAACTTGTTTGGCAAACCAGTCCGTGGATGACGATAGTAAATTCAGTTCTGCGTATAATCCGGTCTGCGACTCCGCTTGCAATTTTATATGTAGGAAAATTAATTATTGACCAGGTTATCTTACTTAGTCATAGCAATGACAATATTTCTACCACCCATTTATGGAAACTCGTGGCAATAGAATTTGGTTTGGCTATTTTGTCCGATGCTTTAAGTAGAGCCATCACGCTTATGGATAGTTTATTAGGAGATTTATTTTCAAATTATACCTCTGTAAAAATAATGGCACATGCCGCTACATTGGACCTGGATCAATTTGAAAATTCAACTTTCTATGATAAGCTCGAACGTGCAAGGCAGCAGACAATCGGGCGAACCATATTGCTTTCACAGGTGTTGAGCCAGGTGCAGGATTTAATTACTATGGGATTTCTTGCTGCCGGTCTTTTAGTATTCAATCCATGGCTGATCCTGTTATTGCTGATTGCCCTGATTCCCGCTTTTTGGGGCGAAGCTTACTTTAATGATAAGACTTATGCCCTTACCCGCAGGCAAACGCCGGAAAGGCGTGAACTGGATTATCTGCGCTTTCTGGGGGCAAGTGATGAAACAGCTAAAGAAGTAAAGATTTTTAATTTATCCGGGTTTATTATAAACCGGTTTCGCCAGCTTTCCGGCAAGTTTTATTCCGACAACAAACGATTGTCCATTAGACGGTCTTCATGGGGCACATTTTTTTCTATGTTGGGTAGCGCAGGTTACTATGGTGCATATGTGTTTATAATTATTAAAGCTGTAGCCGGCGCAATAACGATCGGCGATCTTACTTTTCTTGCAGGCTCATTCAGGCAATTAAGAACTTTGATGGAAGGAATATTAATCCGTTTTACCAGTGTTTCGCAAGGCGCTGTTTATCTACATGATTTTTTTGAATTCTTTCAGATCAAACCAAATATTACTCAATCCTCAAAGCCATTGCCATTTCCAAATCCAATCTTGCAAGGTTTTACATTTGAAAACGTTGGCTTTAAATATTCCAATGCCGAACATTGGGCTAACCGTCATCTTAATTTTACACTTCATCCGGGTGAAAAAATTGCATTGGTTGGGGAAAACGGCGCGGGGAAAACCACGCTTGTAAAACTGCTTGCACGATTGTATGATCCTACCGAAGGACGTATTTTATTGGATGGATCTGATCTTCGGGAATATGATCTTGATGAGTTAAGAATGCAGATTGGCATCATCTTCCAGGATTATTTAAGGTATCAAATGAGCGTTTCTCAAAACATTGCAACCGGCAATATAAAAGAAGCCGGCAACCGTGAACTTATTGTCAGGTCTGCCGAGCAAAGTCTTGCGCATCCTTTAGTGGAAAATTTACCCGGCAAATATGACCAGATGCTTGGGCGCAGATTCAATAACGGAATAGAATTATCGGGCGGCGAATGGCAAAAGATCGCTTTAGCGAGGGCTTATATGAAAAATGCGCAGTTGCTTATATTAGATGAACCTACCGCAGCACTGGATGCAAGGGCGGAGTATGAAGTGTTTCAGCGCTTTGCTGAATTGACAAAAGGAAAATCGGCTGTCCTGATATCTCATCGCTTCTCCACCGTTAGAATGGCCGACAGGATATTGGTACTTAATAAAGGGCAGATAATTGAAATAGGAAGCCATGAAGAATTATTAAAAAATAAAGCCCGTTATGCTGAACTTTTTCATCTGCAGGCGAAAGGGTATCAATAAGCGAAAAAGTGAATAGTGAATAGTGAAAAGTGAATAGGGTCTTATAAATACCCTAATGACTTCAAAGGACTGTAATGACTTCAAATGACTCCAAATGTCTATTAATACAAGATTTATTTGTTTTGAAGTTTCTTTGAAAGGGTTTTGGGAGCAACATTGCAATAGGAAGTGGTTAAAAGATCTTTAAGCATATCTTTTCTAACAGTTTTTAGTTCAACAATTGTCCAGCCTTGTTTCCCCCAGGCGCCGTTTACGGGATAAATGATTGATTTATCAAAAGAACAAAATACGGACTGGTCTAACTCCGAAAGTTTTAACACCGCTTTGTTGTCTGCTACGGATACTGTTGCAAATATTTTCTTTTTAATTCTGAAAGATGTCTTTTCAAAATGAGGCTCTTCTTTCACGTCCGGAAAAGAAAGTGCGATTTGTTTGAAACTGTTTATGTCAACCATTGTAATAAAATTAAAGTCCGGTATTTGTGAACTTGTTTTACAAATACCGGACTGAAAGTATTGAGGATTCTTTAACAAATCAGCATTCAATTTTTCATTCAGGCATTATCCAGGTTATTCACTGTAATGGTAATTTACCATCCATTGAACCCCAAATTTATCAGTAGTCATTCCAAAATAATCCCCCCAAAACATTTTGGTTAAAGGCATTACAACTTCCCCATCTGCCGAAAGCCGGTTAAAGATCTGGTCTGCTTCCGCTTCAGTTTCGGCCTGAACTGAAATATGATAATTGTTACCCAAAGTCAGCTTTTGTCCCATAGATTCCAATGCATCAGTAGCCATGAGGATGCTGCCATTTCCTATGGGTAATGCCACATGCATAATTTTATCCCGGTCATTTTCAGGTAGCTTATCGGCTTCAGGTGTGTCTTTAAAACGTTGTAAACTGGTGAATTCGCCACCGAATACGGATTTGTAAAAATTAAATGCTTCTTCGGTATTGCCATTAAAATTCAAATAAATGTTTACGGTAGCCATTTTTTTAGTTTAAACGATTATAGATTTAGTTTAGAAATTGTTTAAAATAATACTTCACAATGATAGCCGCGTGAAGCCAGCAATCCCTTTATTTTTTCAGTGGATATGTTTTGACCTTCCACCCTTAAAATGTTGTCGCAATCCTGTAAGTCAAAATTTATTCTGCATTTCGGAAAGTTTTCACGTAGCTTACGGATTAGCATCCGGGTCTGGCTGAGATCACGGACATCTGTTTTGAAAACTTCCACCATTTTTTAAGCTTTTTATTTATCCTCAAGAACCGTTTTCAGATTGTTGAGACCTGTTTGTAAATCATTTCCTACCATATCATCCATATTCATGAATAAAAGCATGATATTCATCGGGTAAGTCATTTTGCTCTTAAATCCCCATTTTACTTTTGTTTGATTTTCAGATAAGGCTTCTGTTTGCATACGCGCATTGGCTCTGCCTTCAAAAGGTTTTATAAAATGAATTTCCATATCAATATATTCTCCTTCAGTTATACCTTTTATCGCCTGTTCGCCTTTCCCTACATCTTTTAAATCACTATCCCATGAATAAACAAAACCAACAGCGCCATCAGTTCCCTTAAATTCTTTTTTCATGTTGGGGTCCATCATTACCCATTTACTGTAGTTCTGCTGATTTTTCACATATTTTATGTAGTCAAAAACTTCTTGTTTGGGTTTGTTGATGGTTACTTCGCGCTCAACTGCATAATCATTTTTTGTGAATAAGGCTACGATCAGCAATATCAGAACGATGCTTACTATTGCGATAATTATCTTCTTAAGGATCTTCATTATTTTCGATTTGATTTTTAAATTTTTTGTTTAGTTATGCATATATCTGATTCCATACTTTTCAGTAAATAATCCGAATAATGTGCCCCAGGGCTTGTTTATGGTCATTTCCCTCTTAACAGTACAATCTCTTTTGAATACCCCAATAATTAATAAAATTCCAATGATGCTTCCCGCTATTTTAAGTGTTTTCATTTTGTTTCTCTGTGTTTTGATTTTTATCATAATTAAGCATCCATCTTATTCCATACTTATCCGTAAATACACCAAACAATGCACCCCAGAATTGCATTTTCAAAGGGTCTATTATCTGGCCGCCGGAAGAAAGTTTTGAAAAGAAGGTATTAATTTCTTCTTCGCTGCTGCAATTCAATGAGAGGGCAATCGTGTTTCCTTTAATGATTCCCTCTGGCCCAACCATATCGGAGCCCATTAAAATTAAACCGTTTTTTACCAAAGATGCA
Source organism: uncultured Chitinophagaceae bacterium (assembly GCA_963695165.1). Taxonomy (GTDB): domain Bacteria; phylum Bacteroidota; class Bacteroidia; order Chitinophagales; family Chitinophagaceae; genus CAVOGF01. The sequence goes on along the minus strand of CAVOGF010000004.1, from coordinate 144,428 downwards.
TGCAATATCTGGTGTTTCATAGCCGCAGGACATTGCGCTTCAGCAGGCGATCCTTCCACCGTTTGGAGCGTTAATTCGCCACCCAGGCATTCTTTATAAAAATTCATTGCTTCCCGGCAATCGCCGTTGAAGCCTAAATAAGCATTGATCTGTGTCATGATAATTGAATTTAGATGATGTGTTGTAAAATGAAATTTATAAATGATTTATTGCAGCTTTCCTTACGCAGGATGCTTAAAATTTACTTTTCTCCTTTGATAACCGATACAATATTTTTCAGTTGATGAACATGTCTTTGTGTATGATAAATGGTGAAATAAATCCACTCCAGTCTTGTAAATTCTCCATATTGTGGAATAGCAAAACCTAAGCAGGTTTCTGACAGGTTTTTTGTTTGAATAATTCCGTTTAACTGTTCGATTCTGTTCCTCAATGCGCTCAAAAGTTTCTCCTTATCAATCGGACCATTTGAAGGAATAACAGCTTCCGGGGAATTCATTTTTATATCAAAATTTAAGAACAAGGTTTTAACCTGTTCAATTTTTTCACCCATCGGCCTTTCGGTTTTCTTTACCGGTCCGTTTAAAGTTTCTACTACGGCATAGGATTTCAATAGATGATCCCCCAACTGTGCCGCCGTCCAGCTTCCTTCAAATGGAATTTTGTTTAATTGCTCCTGAGGTAGTGATGAAATTAATTCAATTAGCGCACCTGTGTTTTTTTCCAGTTCGTTTAAAATTTCCTCTTTCATAAGTGCATTTTTATTTTTTATTGGTTTCGATAGTTATCTGGAAATTTCGCCAAATGATCATTTTGGTTGGTGATTTACAGCCATCTTTATTTTTTAGCAGGTACATAACTAAGGATCACTACGCCAGTATCGGTTGCTTTTGATTTTAATAGATTCAGGTTAAGTCTTTCATCTAAATTGTTGAACAAGGCTAACCCGTTTCCTAAAATAACCGGGGCAATAAAAAGATTGTATTCATCAATTAAATCAAGCTTGATAAAAGTTTGTACAATACTGGCGCCGCCATAAAGAATGAGATTTTTGCCGGGCTCATTTTTCAGGCGCTTAATTTCTTCTGCAACATCTTTTACCAGTCTTACATTCTTTGATTTTGTTTCAATCGTATCCAGTGATTTTGAAAACACGATTTTGGGCAAATTGTTTATTTTTTGCGCAAATTCATTCGTTTCTCCCGGCCAGTATTCTAAAAATTCCTGCGCAAGTACGCGCCCTAACAGGATAACATCAGATGAATTTAACAGATCATCGGCAAATTTCATGCATTCCGTGTCCGATAAATTGAATATCCAATCCAGCTCTCCTTTGGGGCCTGCTACGAAGCCATCAAGTGTCATATACATTTGTAAGATCAGTTTTCTGCTCATAACGTTTTATTTAATGAGTAGCTGGTATATTGAGGAAGCGATTTTTAAACAGCGAGGTTTAATTTTGCTCTTTTTGTCGGATCTGCAATTGCCCGGAATAAATTCAACTTTGCGGTGGTAAAATTATAGGAAACTTATTGATTACATAGGGCATAAAAGCGACTTTATAAGGGATTATTGCGACATTTTTCCGGTTGATAAAAAAAGCAAAACTTACCGGAGTTAAATGGCAAATATTGGTTTTTAATTGTCTGTAGCATTTATTCTCACCATGCACATTACTTCCACATCAGATTTATACCATTCTACACAAGGAAAGCTGTTATCCAGCCGCGGATCGGAAAGAAGCATCTGAAAAGCGGAGCCAATTGCCGGAATGTTATTGCGCCAGTTCATAATTGTTTCAGTTAAATATTCTCCCCGGGTAATGATGAAAGTTTCGCAATTATATTTTTCACCTTCACCTTCAAAGCTTTCTGCAACAGCTGCTTTATAACCAATACTTCCGTCCTTGTTTTTGTAAGAAATTCCATAAAAAATTCTCCCGTTTATGGTGGGTAGCATTTTTTCCAAAGTTGTAAAAGCTTCCATAATGCCTTCAGGAAATGATTTTGCGGTAACACAAAATATTTTGATGTCATCGTTCAAAAAATAATTTTTCATAATTTTATTTTTAACGGAAACAAACCTACCATCATTTATTCGTTTAAAAAGGGGGCAAATACGGCTATTTAAGGGTTTAATTTCGACAAAAAGTTAGTTTAATTTTGGGTATGAATTACAAAGAAAATATTAACAGCTTAATATGAAACACATAACCATTCTTGTACCACAAGGAGCTATTTTAGGAAGTATTGAAGGCCCGCGCCAGGTATTTACTGAAGTAAATAAGTTTTTGAATAGTCTTGGAAAACCTGGTTTGTTTAAAGTGCAGCTGGCAGGCCTTACAAAAGAGATACCGGTATGTGGCGGCCGGTACACCGTTTTCGCTGATGTTTTGACGGCAGATATAAAAAAAACAGACCTCATTATTATACCTGCGCTGGATGGAGATATGGTTAAAATCCTGGAATTGAACCAGGATTTTATTCCCTGGATAATAAGCCAGTATAAAGGCGGTGCAGAAGTAGCCAGTCTTTGTGTGGGCGCATTTTTATTGGCTTCAACAGGCTTGATATCCGGAAAAAAATGCGCTACCCACTGGATGGCAGCCAATGATTTCAGAAAAATGTTCCCGGATGTGAACCTGGTGGAAGATAAAGTCATCACCGATGAACAAGGCATTTATTCCAGCGGTGGCGCGTTTTCCTACCTGAATCTTATTTTGTATCTGATAGAAAAATATGCGGGCAGGCATGTTGCGATTTTTTGCTCAAAGGCTTTTCAAATAGATATTCAACGAGACAGCCAGTCGCAGTTTATTGTATTTAAAGGACAAAAAGATCATGAAGATGATGGAATAAAAAAAGCGCAGGAATTTATCGAACAAAATTACCAGGATAAAATAACCGTTGACCAGTTGGCTTCTACTTTGGCAATCGGGAGAAGAAACCTGGAGCGCAGATTTAAAAAAGCTACTTCCAATACCGTGGTAGAATATATGCAACGGGTAAAAATGGAAGCTGCAAAAATGAGCCTCGAATCATCCCGTGAGAATGTAAATGAAGTAATGTACAACGTTGGATATACCGATCCCAAAGCTTTCCGTATTACATTCAAAAGGATAACCGGGTTGTCGCCGGTGCAATACCGCAATAAATACAATCGTGAAATGGTGCTATGATTTTTTTAATCGAATCATTTTATAATTTTTAATTGCCTGAAATTTTTCCTTCTGAACCCGTTTAATAGTGGTCTGTATACCATCGCTGACTCCAACCGGTAGAAAAAAGAAAAATTTTTTGTGCCTGCAGGGCAATTCGCTAACCTGCTATCATAAGACTCTCTTTATATTTTCTTTTTTTGAATGTTTCAATTGCCTTAATTTAGTTTTTTACTTTAACTAATTGCTCTTTACCGGATTAAGCTACATACATCATGGAGAAACATTTATCAAGGCGTGTTTTTATTCAAAAAACTGCTATGGCCGGTCTGGGATTGGCAGCAATAAATTCCCTGCCCGCCTGGTCGCAAAAAACTAATGCTGCTATGCGGCTTGGACTGGTAACTTACGAGTGGGCCAAAGATTGGGATCTGCCAACATTGATTGCAAATTGTGAAAAAACGGGTCTCCTTGCTGTAGAGCTGCGTACACAACATGCGCATGGCGTAGAAACCAGCCTTAATGCGCTGCAACGCGCTGAAGTGAAAAAACGGTTTGCAGACAGCCCGGTAACCTGCCTGGGCTATGGGTCCAATTTTGAATACCACAGTGCTGATTCCGCAAAACTGCGTCAAAATATAGATCAGACAAAGGAATACATTAAACTCTGTAAGGACATTGGTGCAACAGGTATAAAAGTAAAGCCAAATGATCTTCCTGCTCAGGTTCCCAAAGAAAAAACCATCGCCCAGATTGCCGCATCATTTAATGAGGTGGGAAAATTTGCACAGGATTTCGGACAGCTTGTAAGGGTAGAAGTACATGGAAATCATACACAGGAACTGCCCAATATGAAAGCTATTTTTGACCAGGTTACCGAACCTAATGTAAAAATATGCTGGAATTGTAATGATGAGGATTTATTAGCGCCCGGACTGGAAGCTAATTTTAATTCGGTAAAAAAATGGTTGGGTGATACGGTGCATGTGCGGGAGTTTAATATAGGTGATTATCCTTACCAGCAACTGTTTAATTTGTTTGCAAAAGCAAAATATAAAGGCTGGATTTTGCTTGAAGCACGTACCCAGCCAAAAGACAGGATTGCGGCTATGAAAGAGCAGTTATCCCTGTTCGATCAATTGGTCTCCAATTCAAAAAAATCCTGATTTTTTTAAGACCTGTGAGGTTTCTAAAACCTCACAGGTCTTATTGGATTGAGCCAGTAATTGATTTAAGAGCGTTGTTGCTTTTTGCTGAGCAAATATTCTATTGCTCCATGGGCTGCGGGATGGAGCGGAAAGCACGGTGAAGCTCTTTGTGCGTGGGCTTTGTGCCGGACTTGCAGCGTACAGCCCGGACTGAAGTTGAAGGATGGCCGAAAGATGAAAGCCCCAAAATATTGCCAACGAAAAATCAATGATAATATATTTAACGACTAACTACTAAAAAGAACTCATCATGACAGCAAGAAGGGATTTTATTAAAAAAAGCCTCGCCGGAACTGCAGGTATAGCTATTGGAAGTATGGGCTTCAGCGCTAAATCCTATGCCTCTATTATAGGAGCTAATGACAGAATTAATGCCGCCGTCCTCGGAGTAAATGGCCGCGGAACGGATCATATTAAAGGTTTGATGGCCCAAAAAAATGTGCAGATAACCAGTTTGGTTGATCCGGATCTGAATATTGCCGGTGAACGCGCAAGGGAATTTGAAAAATCCTATGGACAAAAACCGAAGCAGGTTCAGGATATGCGCAAAGCATTTGAAGATAAGGATATCCATGTTGTTACGGTGGCAACACCCAATCATTGGCATTCGCTTGCAACCATCTGGGCCTGCCAGGCAGGTAAAGATGTGTATGTGGAAAAACCTGGTTCGCATAATATTTTTGAGGGGCGCAAAATGGTAGAAGCTGCCCATAAATATGATCGCATTGTTCAGCATGGAGTTCAGTTACGCAGTTCTGTCGCCATTCGTGAAGCCATACAATTATTGCGGGATGGTTATATTGGAAAAGTGTATATGGCCCGCGGACTTGTTTTCCGCAAAAGACCGGATATAGGTAATAAACCTTTTGAGCCGGTTCCCGCAGGATTGGATTATGATCTCTGGACAGGACCAGCTCCAAAGCGACCCTTTACAAGAAACCTTGTTCATTACAACTGGCATTGGCATTGGGATTATGGTAATGGAGATGTAGGCAACCAGGGAGTTCATGAAACCGATCTTTGTATGTGGGGACTCGATGTTGGCCTTCCAACAAAAATTACTTCTATGGGCGGCAAATTTTTATGGAATGATACCAAGGAAACGCCGGAGCTGCTCACTTCTGTTTACCATTATCCGGAAGAAAAGAAGATCATCCAGTTTGAGGTTCGTCCCTGGTTTACCAATTCGGAAGACGGGGCATCAGTTGGAAATATTTTTTATGGCGACAAAGGTTATATGGTTATTAAAGGATATGACAGTTATGAAACATTCCTTGGCGATGATAAAACTCCCGGTCAGAAACGTAAAGCAGGCGGTGATCACTTTAAAAATTTCATTGATGCGGTACGCGCCCATGACTCCGCTATATTGAATGGCCCGGTTGAGAGCGCGCATCTTTCTTCAGCATTGGCCCATTTAGGTAATATCGCTTACAGAACCGGAAGAGTATTGACTTTTAACCCGGATTCTGAAAGATTTGTCAATGATCCCGAAGCTGATAATATGCTATCGCGTAATTACCGCAAGCCTTTTACAGTGCCCAATGAGGTTTAAGAAATGTTGAACTACTCTACCTGTGAGGTCTTCGGGGCAACTTATCTGCCTGTCGGAAAGAAAACAGACCTCACAGGTATTAAATAAGGAACAAGACAAACAATGAGCCCGATGAAAAAACTCTTCCTGATTTTAATTTCAGTAATATTCGTTTTACAAGCGTCCTCGGCGGCGGAGGTGCTTATAGTGGCAGATGAAATACCGGCGATGGAAGTGCTTGCAAAGGCTTTAAAGGACCAGGAAAACATCAACACTACCATTGTTCTTCAAACCCAAATGCCGGAATCTATTGCGCATTTTCAGGCAGTGATTGTTTACATCCACAAGACATTGGATGCAGGACCCGAAAAAGCTTTCATCAAATATGCAAATGAAGGCGGGAAACTGATTTGCCTTCATCATACCATTAGCTCCGTTAAAAAAAGCAATGAATGGTGGTTTCCATTTCTTGGGATTGATCTTATTAAGAATGATGTTAATGAGGGCGGTTATAAATGGATTGAAGGAGTGGATATGGAAATTGTAAACCTGGCTCCAAAACATTTTATCACAACCAATAAGATAGAATATAATTCAATGATTGCATACACCAGTGAGTTGGAAAAAAATAAAAACAAGCAATATGCAGGTTTTTCTTTGCCGGATACAGAAGTGTACCTTAATCATGTTTATCTCCGTCCACGCACCATTCTTTTAGGTTTCAAATACCAGGATGCTGCTGGTAAGATCTGGATGCAGGACCGTTCTGCCTGGTGTATGACAGTAGGGAAGGGATGGCTTTTTTACAGCCAGGCAGGTCATAGAGCGGAAGATTTTAAAAATCCAATTTATGCACGGCTTATTGCCAATGCGGTTATTTATAGATTTGAATAAGTAATATAAAAATATTTATTAATTCTTATTGCTTACCTTAGATTTTTACCACAACTCATTGCCCCTTGTCAAACGATATATTTTATAATGAAAAAGAATTGCTGGCACGGATAGCAACCGGAGACGAACCTGCTTTTTCCCGATTGTTTGAATATCACCGGAACAGGATCTACAGTATTGCTTTTAAGCTTACACATTCTACTGCTATATCGGAAGAAATTGTACAGGATGTGTTTTTGAAAATATGGTTAAAGCGGGCGGATTTAACCAGGATCCAAAATTTCAGTGCATACCTGTTTATAATGACAAGGAACACCGTTTACAAAGTTTTAAAGCACAATGCCATTCATTATAATAGCAGAATGATTGCCGGGGAAGATCATTTATTGTTACATAATGATCCAGAAAATCGTTTAATGGAAAAAGATTACAATTCCTTGTTGCAAAAAGCGATTCACCGGTTGCCCGCACAACAACAAAAAGTATATAAATTAGTCAAGGAACAGGGATTAAAACGTGAGGAAGTTGCCGAATTACTTGAAATCCATCCTGAAACGATTAAATATCATTTAGCCCAGGCCAAGAAAAATATCCGCACTTATTGTTCGCCATATTTAGATCTTAATATGGGAATCATTTTCTTTTTGTTTTATGAAATTGTTTTTATTTAAAAAATTTAAAAATAATTTTTCGCATCAACCCACCCAAAGCCGGCTTATAAATACTCATAATATAGGAGAGCTGATAAAGCTATTTTTAAATGTCAATCTGTTGCATGCCAGAATCCCGTTTGGAATATTTGTTTAATCGCTATATAAACCAGCAATGTAACCTGCAGGAAGAAGCGGAATTGATGGAGTTGATTTCCTTATCTGACAACGAGTCTGATGTGAAACTACTCATTGATCAGGTTGCCGGGAACACCGGATCGGAATTTCAAATGAAAGATGAAATGGCGAATTCTATTCTGCAAAATATCCTAACAAGCGAGAATGGCCTTATAGTTCCCCATAAAAGAAAAAAAATAATTTTTATTAAATGGATGCGCTTAGTTGCAGCTGCCATGATTGTTTTATTAGGAGGATCGATTTACTGGTTTATTGATAAAAAGGAAAATTCGAAAGATCAGTTAACCGCAGAAAAGCAAATCAAAATTTTACCTGGTGGTGAAAAAGCTATGCTTACAATGTCGGATGGCCGTACTATTATTTTGGATACAATGCAAAATGGAACGCTTGCACAGCAAAAAAATGCTGATATATTAAAAAAAGCCGGCCTGTTGATGTATGATGTAAAAGTTGGTTCTGATAAAAATATTCTCCGGGAATATAATACGCTTTCCACACCAAAGGGTGGCCAATACCGGGTAATACTGCCTGATGGTAGCAAAGTCTGGCTCAATGCGGCATCATCCCTGCGGTTTCCGACCGCATTTGCCGGAAACCGCAGGGATGTGGAGTTAAATGGTGAAGCTTATTTTGAAGTACAGTCTTTAGCGCTTAAAGACCCACAAAGAAAACTGCCTTTTTATATTCATTTAACTTCTCCATCAGGAGAAAGAGGGCAAATAGAAGTGTTAGGCACTCATTTTAATGTAAATGCATATATGGATGAAGCGAATATTAAAACTACTTTGCTGGAAGGAGCGGTAAGGGTAAGAAAGGGAGCTGCAAATGTGTTGCTGGCACCTGGCCAACAGGCGCAGTTATTAAATAATGGCGAAATAGAGCTGGATAAAAATGCTGACATTAATGAAGCAATGGCATGGAAAAATGGATTATTTCAATTTAAAGGCGCGGACATCACCACCGTCATGCGGCAAATTGGCCGATGGTATAATGTAGATGTTTCTTATTCGGGTAAGATACCCATCCGTCAATTTGAGGGGAAGATCAGCAGGAATGCCCAATTATCTGAAGTGCTGCAAATATTGGAATTAAGCAATGTGAAATTTACTGTAGAAGGGAAAAATATTATTGTACAATAACCCTTATTATTAACTATAAAAACTGTCTATCTTGAATTAAAAACCCCAAAACATTCAACCAACTAATTAGTCTTATTTAAGCCACACAAAAAGCGTATTCATACTTATCGCATCCTTATAAAATGGCATAAAAAAACCAGCGATGTTCTCAGCACCGCCGGTTAAAAGGCTAAAAAAATGTCTGTTCAACAAATTTTAAAACCAAAATCAGATTGAAATTATGATTTTAAATGTCGGTTACCAAAATAAAACTGGTACCATATCACTAAGTACCAAAACCTGGATGGTTATGAAGTTAATGATTGCATTATTGTTATTGGGCACTTTACAGGTAAGTGCCTATGGCTATGCGCAAAAAGTTACTATCGTCAAAAAAAATGTTCTTCTGCCGGATGCTTTTAAAGCCATTGAACAACAGACCGGCTTCTTGTTTTTTTATGATAAAGACCTCATTCAAAAAGCAGCGCCAATTGATATTTCTCTGAAAAATGCTACGCTTGAGCAAGCGTTAGCTATGTGTTTAAAAGATCAGCAGCTTACTTATTCAATTGTAAAGAATACCATCGTTATCCAGGAGAAAAAAGTACACACAGCCGCCTTATATAGTTCTATGGCTACAGCTTTTTCTCCACCGCCTCTTGATATAAGAGGTAAAGTAACGGATGAAGATGGAAATCCCCTTCCAGGTGCTTCAGTGAAGCTGAAAGGAATAGATAAGGGATTTGCCGCGGATGCAAATGGAAATTTTGCACTTCAGGTTCCGGAGGCCGGTAGCATTCTGGTTATTTCATACATAGGATATGTTACGCAGGAAGTTGTTGCTTCGGAGATTGGAAGCCTGAATATTGTATTAAAGCGCGAAGAAGCGCAAATGGATGATGTGGTAGTGGTCGGTTATGGAACACAAAAAAAGGTGTCTGTTGTTGGTGCTATCACTTCAATCGGTACAACAGAACTCAGGCAAAGCCCTACTACCAACCTGTCAAATGCTTTAGCAGGTCGACTGGCCGGGTTGATGGTCAACCAGTTTAGTGGCGGAGAACCCGGTGTTGACCAGAGTGAAATTTTCATTAGAGGTGTATCAACTTATAACACCGGTAATAACTCGCAGAAACCTATTGTTATTGTTGATGGTATCGAAAGGGATTTTCAATACCTGAATCCAGAGGAAGTGGAAACCTTTTCCATATTAAAAGATGCTTCCGCTACCGCTGTTTACGGAGTTAGAGGCGCCAATGGAGTTATCCTTGTTACCACCCGAAGAGGGAGGGTAATGGAAAAAGCCAATGTTACGTTTAAAGCGGCTACTGGTGTTTCCTCCCCAATTAAATTTCCGGATTATCTCGGTTCGGCCGATTATGCCATGCTTTATAATGAAGCCATGTTAAACGACAATCCGAACACCACCTCTGCTCTTTTTTCTCAGACGCAGATTGATAATTACAGAAAAGCTAAAGGGGACAACTCTGACGGATTGGGATACAACGTCAATCTTTTCGATTACGCTTTCAAACCAAGCATCCAACAGGATTATAACCTGAATATCCAGGGAGGCACTAAAACGGTTAAGTATTTCGTTTTAGCCGGTTACATGAACCAGGATGGTAATTATAAACATACCAAAGAAAGCGCATACAATACCAATGCAGTCTTTAAAAGATACAATTTTAGATCAAACATAGATATTAATATTACAGATAACTTTTATGCGAAATTGAACCTTGGCGGTCGCATCCAAAACAGGATTGCGCCGGGAACTACCGCGGCAAGGGTTGTAAATATTGCCAATACGCAGCCTTCCATTTACCCGGTTGTATTAGAGAATAATGACGATCCCGCTAATAAGGCTTATATAGCCAAACATCCGGAAGGATTGTTATTTGGAACACAGTTATACCGTTACAATATTCTTGGCGAACTGGCTTATTCAGGTTTCCTTAATGAGTATAAAACATTCATGGATGGTAGTTTTGCTTTGGGGCATAAACTTGATTTTATTACAAAGGGCTTGTCCTTCGATATTCAATTTTCCTATGATGTCCAGTCTGGTAATACTATTGACAGAAATATTCCTCATGAATCGGAAGGTTATAGAGAGTATGGTGGATATGCAACTTTTTATCCAAAAGAAGGAGTTGATGTGTTTATGAGGGGCGGACATTATACCGGAGCTTATGCATCGCCGCGCCGTGTGGAGAATAACACAATGAATAATGGCTACAATGCATCCACTCCTCCGCCACAACGTAAAAACAATGTACAGGCATCCTTAAATTATGCAAGATCTTTCGGACTTCATGGTGTTACAGCGCTGTTGTTGGGCCAACAGCAAAAACGTACGTACCAAAACGATGTTCCTTTTGCAAACCAGGGCCTGGCTTTTCGAACAACTTATAATTTCGATGAAAGATACCTTTTTGAAATAAATGCGGCTTATAATGGTTCTGAAAATTTTGCCAAAGGACGGCGCTATGGCTTTTTTCCTGCTGTAGCTGCAGGTTGGGTTATAAGCAATGAGTCCTTTATGAAAGAGAATTCTGCCATTAATTATCTGAAATTAAGGGGATCTTATGGCCTTGTAGGAAGTGATCAGCTTCCTGGAGACCGCTTTGGATACCTTCAGTTTTTTAATGTAAACGGCGATACGTATAATATGGGTATCGGACTAAATTCCGGTGTGCCTGCCAATGTGTTTGAAGGTAACCTTGCCAACCCATTATTAACCTGGGAAAAGGCTAAAAAAGCTAACATCGGTGTGGAACTCAGAGTAATTAAAAACAGGTTAAGCATTTCAGCGGATGTTTTCTCAGAACACCGTTACGATATTCTGACCCAGCCTGGAAGCAATGGTTCAAAAAACCTGTCCGCTGTTGTAGGGCAGAACTCCCCACAGCTAAATCTCGGAATTGTTGACAATAAAGGGATTGATCTGGAAATTGGTTGGACAGATAGGATTGGAAAAAATTTCAGTTATTACATTAAACCTAACTTTTCGTTCGCCCGTAATAAGATCAAATTCATAAATGAAGTAGATCGTATAGCACCGGATGGTAAATCCGTATCTTATGTGTCCCGCACCGGCAAACGGATTGGAGAACAATTTGTTTATGTATTTGATCATTTTGTAGCAAACCAGGAAGAAGCCGACAGGTTAAATGAACAGGGATACCAGAAATGGGGTAAAGTAATTCCTGGTGATGTGGTTTACAGAGATCAAAATGGTGATGGACAGATTACAGACCAGGAAGACCGGGTTGCTATGGGAAATCCAAGAAATCCTGAAATTCAGTTTGGTATTCCATTGGGCGCTTCTTATAAAGGTTTTGATGTAAGTTTACTATTTCAGGGCGCCACTAATAGCAGCATATTACTTACAAACGCTGCCGCATGGGATTTTCCAACATATGGACAGGATATTATTGGTAGGGTAAAGGCTGTACATTTAAATCGCTGGACTCCTGGCACTGCCGAAACCGCTAGCTACCCGGCCTTGCATTATGGCACTTATACAAATAATAAAAACGAATTCAGTTCCCTCTTTCTTTCTGATGCTTCTTATCTCAGATTAAAAGTTGTGGAACTTGGTTATACACTTCCTGCCAGCGTTTTAAGTAGGATTCGATTTTCAAAGACCCGCTTTTATGTTCAAGCCCTTAACCTGTTAACCTGGGATAAATTGCAGAAATTCGATGTAGATCCTGAAACCAATTCCGGAGGTGACTGGTATCCTATTCAAAAGGTTATAAATTTTGGTGTTTACGTAACATTCTAATCAGATTAATTATGAAAAAAAGAAAATATTTATCCCTTATTGTATTGCTCGGTTTTGTATTCTTATTCACTGCCTGTAGCAAATTTCTTGACCGGGCTCCTGATAACAAAGTGAGTGAGGAAACCGTCTTTACCAGTTGGGATAAAGTTAATGGTGAGGCTAACAAATTGTATAGAGAAATGCGGGATCGCGATCGTGGTATTGTTGGCCTGCAGGATTTTTCGATCTCAGGTATTACGGATGAAGCCAAGGGTACTAAGGTAGAACAGGCAATCCCTGATCAGTTTAACTTCGGTAGCTTCGGCCCTTCCACAGGAATGCCTACTAAAGCAAATGGAATTTATTGGAATGATTTTTATGGATCTATTCGTAAAGTGAATGTATTTCTTACAGGTGTAGAAAAATACAAATCTCCGGATAACCCACTTCAACCCGGCGACTTGAAAAACCGTGTTGCAGAAGCGCATTTCTTTCGTGCGTACTTTCATTATCTGGCAGCGCGTTGGTATGGTGATATTGTTTACATGGATTATGTAGCCGATTTATCAGCTAATGAACAATTTGAGCGCCAGTCATGGCCGGAAACACTTAAGAAATTGCTTGCTGATCTTGATTTTGCCATTGCTGAATTACCGGAACGTCATCTGGACATTGAATTTGGAAGAATAGATAAAGGAGCGGCGCAAGCCTTAAAAGCAATTGTACTTTATATGAATGCCAGTCCATTGTATAACGGCGGAAAATTACCAGGTAACGATACCCGTGTTGGTAAAGAAGCCTACGCTGGTTATGATAAAGAAAAATGGAAGCTTGCTGCTGATGCGGCCAAAGCTTTAATGAATTCGCGCTATAGTCTTTATATGGGAAAAGGCAGCGAATTTCAGGCGGAAAGCAACAATAAAGTATATGCGAGGATCAAACAGATTTATATTGATCCCGCTGCTATTCAAAATGAATGGATTTTAGTAATGTCTAACAACAAGGCTGAATCATGGCAAGGTGATCATATTCCACCGTCCTATGGTGGTGGTTCACGTCTACAGCCGCTTCAGGAACAGGTAGATGAATATGAATTTATAGGAAATGATGGCTACGGGTATGCTACTTATGATCCACAGGCAAAAGCGAAGGGCTGGGATGAAAATCAACCTTATGAAAAAAGAGATCCCCGTTTTTATTCAGATGTGATGTACCATGGGGCTACTTATCAGAATAAGATCATCAACACAGCCAGCGGCGCCGATAAAATTGGAGCAAGTAATGCCACTTCTACCGGATATTATCTGCGTAAGTTTTACCATGAAGACTGGAAAAGAAGTGGCAACTGGCCATTGCACTTTCCTATGATCCGTCTCCCGGAAATTCAATTGATCTACTGTGAGGCAATGAATAAATATAGTGGCCCCAGCGCGGAAATCTATACCATTTTAAATGCATTGCGTGAACGCTCATTCATGGCTCCGGTACCTCCGGGGCTGGATGCAAATGCTCTTCATAAGTATATTCAAAGGGAACGCCGCGTGGAACTTTTCTATGAAAACAAGCGTTATTTCTATTCCCGCTGGAATTTGGAACCCGATTCGGATGCTGAGCTCGCCCAGGAAGCATTAGCCAAAGCTTCGTCTAAACCAGAGCTTGTTTGGCCCTATCCAAGAACACAAAGGGCTGCGCACGGCATGATGCCTGTTGCAGACCCTAAAGGAACAATGGTTGTTGAAGGTGTAAATTATATCATGCAACGTTTCAAGTTGGAAGACCGCGTTTTTACATCAAAAAATTATTTCTGGCCTTTGTTGTCTATTGAACTTTCAAATGCCCCCTCTTTGAAGCAGAGTCCAAATTGGTAAGATTAAAAGAGATGAATAATAAAATCCCCCAATTACTAAAAACAATTGGGGGATTTGTTTTTTTAGAAACAGATGTTTTCAAGACTGAATAAACAGAACATTAAAAATTTATAAACAATACTGATAAATTTGAATGCCTTTTTTATTTAGGTATTATCTAAAACAATATATTTACTAAATTAATTGTTATCAGGAATTTGCAAATAATGGCCGGTTTAGATAATGTAAAATCGGAAAGATTTTATTTATTCCGGGCTATAAAAATGTTATTAAGACGCTCCTGAAGAAAGTGATGATAATATAGAAACTGAAAATTTTAAAACATATAAAACCATTACTAGTATGCTCCTTATGATGAAGAAAAACGATTCCCTGAAAAAAAGAAGTCTAAATAATGCAAATCCATCCAACAACGGAAGTAATGCTATGAAAAGAAACATTTTATTCTTTGCTGCGATATTGATGTTAACGGCTTGTTCAAGTCTGCACAAATCAAAGAGTGGCAGTGGCTGGGTAAGCCTGTTTGATGGTAAATCACTTGAAGGTTGGAAAGCGAGTGAAAAACCAGGATCATTCAGTATAGAAGATGGCAGTATTAAGGTTGCCGGCCCGCGTTCGCATTTGTATTATGATGGACCTTTGCTGAATCATAATCTTAAAAATTTTGAGTTTAAAGCATCGGTGATGACCCGGCAGGGATCTAATTCCGGAATATATTTTCACACCGTCTATCAGGACAAAGGCTTTCCCGACAAGGGATTTGAAGTGCAGGTAAACAATTCCCATACCGATTGGAAAAGAACCGCAGGATTGTACGACGTTAAAGATACCCGCGAGGTGTATGTAAAGGATGACGAGTGGTTTACATTATATATCAAGGTTGATGGAAAAAATGTTACGACGAAAATAAACGATCAGACAATTATTGAATTTACCGAATCAGAGCCTGCAGTAGCTCCCAAAGGCCATCCTGACCGTTTGATTTCCAGCGGTACATTCGCCTTTCAGGCGCACGATCCAAAGAGTATCGTTTTTTTCAAAGACATAATGGTTAAGCCATTACCGGAGTAATTTAAGGATAGCAATATTGTATCTTTTCTATTAAAACTTATAAATGCTAAATTAAAATCGGAGCTGTTGATTATACTTTGCAAAGGAAATAGTGCGCTAATAATTGAAACCAATCTTTGCGCCCTTCGCGCCTTTGCGTGAAAAAAATCTCATGCTAAGGCGCGAAGGGCGCAAAGGAAAAATTATATGTCTCTGGCATTTTCAAAACTATCATATTCTAATATGGCCGCTCATATTAGTTTTATAAAACAAAACACAGTGTTCATTAATACCAAAACTTCATAGTAGCCATGCAGCCAATTTTATTCCCAATAGAATAATATCAAACTTAATATGCTTCAATATTGGTGGTTATTGTTAATCAAAATTGAATCTAAACTTGAAAAATAAATAATGAGCATGAAACCTATTGTTCAAATTTCCCTCGACCTTACTAATATTGATGAAGCGCTCGAAACGGCTGCAATGGCCATGCGTGCAGGCGTTGACTGGCTGGAAGCCGGTACACCGCTTATCCTTGCTGAAGGTCTGCGTGGTGTAAGAATATTGCGGGAAGCGTTTCCCGGCGTGCCCATTGTTGCCGATCTTAAAACAATGGATGGCGGCTACCTTGAAGCGGAGATGATGGCAAAAGCCGGCGCCACGCATGTGGTGGTGATGGCACGTGCCCATGAAGAAACCATAAAGTGTGTGGTAAATGCAGGCCGTGATTTTGGTGTAAAAGTAATGGGCGATAACCTTGGTTGCGAAGATATGGTTGCGGCTGCCAAATGGCTGGAAGACCTCGGATGTGATTATGTTATTCATCATATCGGTTACGACGAACGCAGGGGCATTGCTGCACGTGGATTACGTATGCCCAGTCCGTTTGACCAGTTACGGGAGGTGGTAAATGCAGTGAATATTCCTGTGCAGGCTGTTGGCGGGCTTACTTTGGAACAGGCCATTCAATGCCCTGAATATGGTGCTCCGCTGGTAGTGCTGGGTGCGCCATTACCATTGATGCGGATGCTTTTAAAACTGCCGATGGCGACCTGGAAGCTTCATTGCGGCTGATCTGCGATGCCATTCATGCTTACGAAAATGTGTGATGTCATTGCTTTTTATAGATATTTGATTGATTAATAAGTATCATTCAAAATAAAAAGATATGACAGATTAAAACAGCTGCGGTTGTTAATTATGCTCCTGAAAAAGGATCCGTAGAAATAAGCGAAATAGAAAGCCTGAAATTGGTGAAGAGGATGTATTGCTTGAAGTAGCCAATGTTGGCGTTTGCGGCAGCGACCTGCATCAATGGACGGCCGATCATAGCTGGCCGGTAAATTATCCTGTTGTACTGGGCCATGAATTCGGTGGCGATATTGTTGAAACAGGAAAGCAGGGTAAGCCGATTGGAAAGAGGGCGACAGGGTAGTGAGTGAAACCGCTGCAGTCATTGATCGTTAACAATCCTATGGCCAGGGTAGGATTGTATAATCTTGATCCCGTCAGGAAAGGTTTTGGATATGGTGTAAATGGCGCCATGACGCAGTTTTGTAAAAGTACCTGCAAGATGTTTACACAATGTACCCGATCAGCTTCCGTTTGAACAGGCTTGTCTTACAGAACCTTGTTGTGTGGCTTACAATGCTGTTGTGAATAATTCGCAGGCTAAAGCCGGGCGACCGGGTTGTTGTAATTGGTCCCGGCACCATTGGAATACTTTGTGCAGCCATGGCCAAACTATGTGGTGCAGAAGTAGCGATTGTAGGGTTGGAAGCAGATAGACACCGGTTGGATATTGCAAAGCAATATGGCTGCGAAGCCATTATTGGTGATGCAACAGAATGGGCGAAAAAGCGCGATGGACTTGGCGCCGATTGTGTTATTGACGCGGCAGGTTCAAGCATCACCTTGAAGATTGCCCTGGACCTTGTTCGGCCTAACGGAAAAATAACCAAAGTAGGGTGGGGGCCGCAGCCATTAGGTTTTTCGCTTGATCCGCTGGTTCAGAAAAATGTAACACTACAGGGTAGTTTTAGTCACAACTGGCCCATGTGGGAGAGTGTTATTGCCTTGATGGCAAGTGGCCAGTTGGATGTAAGGCCCATCATTGGTGGTGTATGGCCTATAACAGAATGGCACAAAGCATTTGAGAAAATGCACAAAGGCGAAGTGGTGAAAAGTGTTCTTAAACCAGTTTAAAAGTAAACATGCGATTAAAGAATAAAGTCATTATTGTTACAGGCAGTACTACCGGCATTGGTAAAGCTATCGCGTTACGTTGCGTAGCTGAAGGCGCCCGTGTTGTACTGAATGGTCTCGAAGCCTGCAGGCAGGTGAAGCTGTACAGGAAGCGCTTGGCAAAGACAACTCCATTCTGCATATAGAAGACATAAGCGAACCGATGGAGCTCCGGAGCGTCTGGTGGATGTTGCATTAAAAACTTTTGGAAGGCTTGATGCTGTTGTAAACAATGCGGCGATGGTTGTATCTTCCAATATTCATACTACAGATATTGCCTTTTTCCGAAGAGTGTTGGCGGTGAATACCATTGCTCCGTTTGCACTTATAAAAGCTGCATTGCCGCATTTAGTAAGCGCAGCAGGGATGTGTACTGAATATTGGTTCTGTAAATGCATACAGCGGCGAACCAAATCTTTTTGCCTTACAGTGTTTCCAAAGGTGCATTGATGACGATGACAAGAAATCTGGGTGATACCTTTTACCGCGAAAATGGTGTTCGGGTAAACCAGATCAACCCGGGCTGGGTACTTACCGAAACCGAAAATCGGTTCGTAAACGAGAACATGGCCTTTCCGAAGAATGGTACAAAGATATTCCCCGCGTATATGCGCCTGCAGGGCAGAATTTTATGGCCGGAAGAAATTGCTGCTGCCGTAATATATTGGCTCAGCGATGAAAGCGGACCCGTATCAGCGGCCAGGTAGTGGATCTGGAACAATATCCCTTTCATTGGCCGCAATCCGCCAAAAGATACTTCTACCATTAACTGTTTCAAAATAAAAAATTGCACTTATGCCAAAACTTGCTGTATTTCCCAAAGCATTTATGCAGGCTCTTTGTAAAGATGGAACCATGCGTGGTTCCCGAATGGATCAATCTGGCTGTCAAACTTGATATTGAAGGACTGGAATGGTATGCCGGATTTCTGGAGATGAAAGATGAAAAAAACTGGATGAAATTTCGCGCAGGTGGAAGATCATGGAAAAGTAATTCCTATGATGTGTTGTTCGCCGGATTTTACACATCCGGATAAAAGTATTCCGGCAGAAGGAAATTGAAAAACAAAAGCAATGGATTGATATGACTTATGCTTTGGGTGGCATCTATTGCCGGGTGCTTTCGGGGCAAAGACGTCCGGAACTTTCGATTGATGAAGGAGTGAAATTAGCCGCCGATTGTATTTAGAATGCCTGTTTGCCTTATGCAGCGGAAAGAAACATTACCCTGATTCTTGAAAATCATTATAAAGATGATTTTTGGGAATATCCTGAATTTGCTCAAAAAACAGATGTTTTTTGCAAGCTGGTAGATAGTATAGATCATCCATATTTTGGCGTTAATTACGATCCCAGTAATACCTATCTCGCCGGTGAAGATCCGCTGGAATTATTAAACGCGTGTCGCACCGGGTAGTAACCATGCATGCCAGTGACCGGTATCTTAAAAGAAGGAACCATTGAAGATCTGCGCAAAGAAGAAGGCGGTGCGGCAGGCTATGCAAAACAGATTAAGTCATGGTGAAATTGGAAAAGGATTAAATGATTATGATGCGA
Source organism: uncultured Chitinophagaceae bacterium (assembly GCA_963695165.1). Classification (GTDB taxonomy): domain Bacteria; phylum Bacteroidota; class Bacteroidia; order Chitinophagales; family Chitinophagaceae; genus CAVOGF01. The sequence goes on along the minus strand of CAVOGF010000004.1, from coordinate 125,176 downwards.
TTTTTACGGAATTAAAAAGAGTAGGTTTTGATAGCTGGATCAGTATTGAAGATGGTGTAGATGGGATGGATCAGCTGGAAAGAAGCGTTGCTTTTTTACGAAAGAAAATGGCGCAATACTGGCCGGATGCCTGATCGGAAAAGTTTAACCTTACTGGATTGGTAGAAAATTTTTGTATAGATCAGTTGATTTCATTTAAAAATGTAAAAACCATTAATAAGATTTTCCAAAGTAGAAGGTTGGATATCATGCGCTGAAATGATTTATTTTATAACAGATACAATTGCGTTTAATTCCGCCTTCACCTAATGGAAATAATGATCACCTGTTTTCATAAGCAGTTAGTTTTGGTTACAGCCCTTGTTTCCACAGGGGCTTTCTTTTATCTGTTTTTTTTTGGACGAATTAGAAATGAAAGGATTCTTGCTACCGAAGTGGTTATTGGAATTCCATTAATACTCATGAAATCAATCCCAACATTCAGTTGTCATATTTCATGTTTTTTTTGCTGTTTATTTTCCAGGAAAAATTCACAGACTAAAAGCTTATCGTATATTTAAACCTATTACTGGTAAAGTGGTATGGATGATTTATCAGTATGCTAAAACTAAAACATTATGAGTAAGCAATGGATAGCTTTTTTAAAGATTAAAAAAACTGCAGGATTATCATGGCATCCGAAAATGATATTATTTGGATTAATTTTTAATTGTTTTCATTTATTTGCCCAGCAGCCATCTGTTAAATCAATTTCACTTTTTGATGGCAAAACCCTCAAGGGTTGGAAAACCGTAGATCCGGCAGACCGGGATCTTTGGTATGTGAAAGACAGCGTTATTGTCTGTGGCGATGGCATTAGTAAAATAAAAAATAATACCTACCTGCAAACCGAAAAGGAATTTGAAGATTTCGAATTCCGCTGCCTGTTCCGCTTGTCCGGCGATCCTGAAACAGGTATGATCAACAGCGGTATTCAGTATCGTTCAAATGTAGTGAACGGCTTAATTGTTGGTTACCAGGCCGACATTGGCAACGGCTACTGGGGCGACATTTATGACGAACACCGCCGTGGCAAACTAATTGGCGGAGACCTGAGTATTCTTCGTCATCTGCTTAAGGAAGATGGCTGGAATAGCTACATCATCCGGGTCAAAGGCAATCGGCATGAACTTTATATCAATGGAATTAAAACCTGCGACTATATAGAAAAAGATGCTTCGATACCTTCAAAAGGGGTAATCGCTGTTCAGATCCATAGCGGTGGTGTTGCTAAAGTGGAATTCCGTGACCTCACCATCAACCCCCTTTAATGCATCATTCACTAACACTGTTATTCAAAATATATGAAAGTCATTTTTATCGCATTCGCAGGTTTTTTAATTGTATTTACAAGTTCATTTTTTGTCAATAGATCTTCAGTAAAGAAAACGGATGCGTATTTGTCTGATGGTATCAAAACTCCGGAAGAAGAACTTGCCGGATTTAAATTACCTGAAGGTTTTGTAATGGAGCTTGTTGCCAGTGAAAGGGATGGTGTGATCAACCCGGTTGATCTTACATTCGATGATGCGGGCCGGCTCTGGACCCAAACTGCTATCATGTATCCGCTCGATCCTGTTGCGGATATTCAATGGAATGATCTATTAAAACTAATGGATGACCAGGAAGCAAGGAACAACCATCCTGCATTTAAACGCATTCATGATCTGTACCAGGGGAAAACCAAAGGCATTGATAAGGTGCTTGTGCTTTCCAATCTTTATGATAAAAATACACCGGTAAAAACCACGGTTTGGGCCGATGGTCTTGCCATTCCCATGAGTATCCTTCCCTATAAAGATGGCGCTTATGTGGCGCAGGGATCGGAGCTTTTCTTTCTCAATGATGCCAACAAAGATGGTAAAGCCGATGAGCGCACGCCATTGCTGACAGGATTTGGTTACACAGATACGCATACCATGGCGCACGTACTGGTAAGGGCGCCTGGCGGCTGGATTTATTTCAGTCATGGCGCGCTCAACAAAGGCGAAGTGTCATCGCTTACCAGTGGCGCTAAACAGCATATTAATTATAGTAAGATCGCACGCTTTTCAATGGACGCTAAAAAATTTGAACTGGTGAGTTCCGGTCTTAATAATATCTGGGGATTTCAACTGCGCAACAACGGCCAATGGTACGGTTGCGAAGCAAATGATTTGGGTTATTCAATTGTTCCACTGGAGCCGGGAACTGGATTCCCCGGTATTGGCAACGATCGTTTACGCGAATACCAACCCTGGATGCCAGAACTGCACAAGTTTCGTGTGGGCGGTACCGGCATATCCGGCCTGGCATTTTCAGATGATGCTTCCGGGTCTTTTCCCGCCGAATGGAAGGATGTAGCGTTGCTTGCAAATCCCATTACGAGCACCATTAATGCGGTAAAGATTGTACGGAATCCTGATGGTACGGTAAGTGCGGAACATCTTCCTGACTTACTCAGTTCTGAAGACAAATATTTTCGCCCGGTTAATATGGAATTTGGTCCTGATGGTTGCCTTTATGTGGCCGACTGGTACAACAAAATCATCTCTCATAATGAAATTCCCACAACACATCCCGACAGGGATAAAACGCACGGGCGTATCTGGCGCATACGGCATGTAAGTCAAAAACCACGTACAATTCCTGACTACAATACGGTTAAAACAAAAGATCTTGTTGAGCACTTAAAATCACCCACACTTTGGGCTAAACGGGCGGCATGGCATCAAATCACGGATCGCCCTGCGGATGAAACCAGTAAGCTGGCTCCGGCGCTTGTTGCTTTGGCGGCCGATAAATCCCAGGATGAGGTTACCCGTATCCTTGCTTTATGGTCTTTGGAAGGGATTAAGCATTATGATGCTAAACTGATGAATAGTCTTTTATCAGCTCCACAGCATGATCTGCGCCGGGAAGCGGTTCGTTCACTGGCAAGTTTTTCGCTGAGTGCCGCTGAGGCTGCAACCGCGCTTAAAGATATTGTGGAAGATGCCAATCCAATGGTTCGCTCAGAAGTATTAAGAACCCTTTCGGATTTGGGAAAAGCGGACGCTTCAACCATTGATATTTTGGTGCGGGCAAGTAAACCGGAGCTTCCGGGCAATGAAATGGGCGGCTCTTATGAGCGCAGGTTTGAACGTTTTCTTGCGTTGAAAGCGCTGGAGCAATACCCGGATCAATTGTACAGTTACATGAATTCCGCAAGCGCTGCTCAGAGGCCTGCAACTAATTTATTATGGGCCAGCCAGGCATTGCCTAAAGCTCAAAAAGAAGAAATGTTCCTGAAGATCTGGCCTGCAGCCAAAATGAATGCGTTAGATGAATCCAATTTTATTTTGGTCTCTAAAATGCTGGGCAATCAAAAGATTTATGCTTTGATGAAGCCCATAATTGAAAATCCTGCTTATGCCGCAAAATACCTGGAAATGGCATTAAAAAACCAACAGCAAACTCAATCGGCTGAGCTTTCTTCTTTGTTAGAAGCGCCTGTAAGTTTATTATTAAAAAGCAAGGCTGAATCTGAAAGACAACTGGCTTTGGATGCTGCCGGGCGTCTTAAAATTAATGCTTCCCGCGTTGCCATTATGAAACTGATCAGCGACCAGTCGCCTGAAACCACGGTTAAGCTGGCATTGAAAGCGCTGGAAAGCAATCCTGAAGCCAATAAAGAAGCTTTTGTACAGATATTAAAAAATGAAAAGCTCGATTTTGATTTGCGGGTTTCGGCATTACATATTCTTTCAAGGGCTGATTCAAAAGAGGCGCTGCGGATTTTACAACAATGGATCCCGGAATTGAATAACGAGCAAAAAAGAACACTTGCCAATATTTTATCAGGCTCCGGCGCGGGGAGTACGCTGTTGATCAATATGTACGATAAAAAGCTTATTGATCTCAAAGCCTTTACGCTTTCCGCTGCAGAGCGGGTTTATAATTCCGTTCCTAATAGCGCTGGTGGATTGGCAATTATGGAAGGCGTGAAAAAAAATGCAGCGGATGAAAAGAAAGCTTTCAATACCAGGCTCACCAAATACATGGCTATTGCGGAGAAAAAAGGCGGCAATCCCGAAAAAGGTAAAATCATTTTTCAAACCTGTTTAATGTGTCATAGGGTAGGAGATAAAGGCCAGGAGATTGCGCCTGCATTAGATGGTTCCGCGGCACGCGAAAATGAAGCGTTGCTTACGGCCATCCTCGACCCGGATGCGGCGGTAGAAGGCGGGTACGCCTTGTATCGCGTTACCAAAAAAGACAATAGCAGCATAGAAGGATATTTGTTTCGTAAAGAAGAACGTGGTACTACGATAGCGTTTATGGGGGGAAGTAAAATATTTATTGAAGCAGCGGATATCAAGAGCCAGGGCTTCCTGGGCGGACGGTCGTTTATGCCAAAAGGGTTGATTGAAAATTATGACGATGACCAGGTTGCTGATCTGCTTGCATATATCCGCACGCTATAGATCCAATGGATTTACAGAAGATATGATCTATGGGATATTTATGGAGGCAACGTTTTATGATCCGGATAGGAAAACTATGTTGCTATACTATACAAGAGGTGAAAAGATAAGAAGGTTTATTTTGGTACCGGCAGCAGCGCCCTGATTGAACTTCGTTGCGTCGCACTCTTCAACATTTTTATCTTTATTGAGCAAGATTCAAAACCCTTAAAAAATAACTGATTTTATCCCTTACAAAACATAAAGTAAAAATCCGATGGCAAAAGGTGTACAAAAAATATAATTACTACTTTTAAAAGTATCAATGCTTTTGAATGCATTAAAAACATGCCGGTGAAAGCTATTGAAACCAAAAACTAAGTTTTAAAAACAGCATTAAAAATAAACAAAAACGCAGGTGATGCAGGCTATTGGGACAGTGCAACATTCAAAAATGAAATCACAATTGAAAAGGACAGATGAAATAAAACATCACAAAGTATTGTTGCAGACAATTGAGCAATTCAAAAAGCCAAAATCAGGAAAGCTCATTTCAAAGAAGGAAGCTTTTAACGGAAAAAGTGCAAAGTTTAAACCCCATAAGAAAGAGTTTACAATTGAATTTCAATGCAACATCTTTTCCAAGAATAGAAATGATTTGGATGTCGGAGAATATCACAAGGGAATCCAAATCAAGTTTGACGAGACAATTTACAATTTAGAAAGTGTGTTTCTTGGAAATCATGGTCCACGGAGAGTAACAGGAAGTGTTGATAACATTCATGCAATCGGATTTTCAGAAAAGAAGAAATACTATTATCGCCTAATTATTCCATTAGAGAAGGAATTAAACTTTCACTACCAAATTGCAGAAACACATTTTACTACTGACCTTGGCTATCGTTCACGAACATGGGGAACAACTGCAATTCATCAATAGTGAATCAGTACAAGCATGTTGCATTCACAACAATAAGAAGGAATATCTTTCTACGTGCTTAGATTCAGCTATTAAACAAACCTTTGACGAATTCGCAGACAAAGCACATGCAGCTAACATAATCGGTATGCGGTAATTGTCGGGTTTCTGTGCAGGAATATCAATGAGCTATTGTAACTTTGCATACGCAAGCGATAGCCATGAAGCAGCCAGAACATTTTCGTATGTGTGGCTTTGAGAGATTCCATAAACAAGTGCTTACAGTCTTATTTATTCATAATGCTTTGGTTATCTGCATCACAACAGACTATCAGCAGATAAGTATTACTCCGCTTCTGCCAGAGCGCAGTTTCACTAATGAATTCTCTCTGCTGTGTGAAAGGATTCATAACTTATCTTGACTTTTCTTCAACAACTAATGCTGATGCTTGAATCAAGTGTAGCAAAGTATGTATATGATCAGTGCCTGGCGGATATGCAATTGCGTTAGAAACTTTGCCCGACTAGTAATTGGTAAGAAATTGAAGCTTTCACCCATTAAAAATAAATCGGCTAGCAGAAAAGTTCGCAAGGAAATTCTTGAAGTATTGAGCCAAAACTTGTTCTACCATTATACCTGACGGAATTTGCTACACTTCATAAGCGAGTAGACCAGTTAAATCAAACAACAAACAAAGTAGGACTTAACTCCATTTGGATTTGTTGAAGATTGCAATTCAACAATGACAGGCTTAACAATACTGGTAACATGAATTGATTTTCTGCATGGACAAGTTCCTGACCTGACATTCAACGACATCATACGTTCAATCAGACAGAATATCAAAGTACGCTTTGCTATTGCGTTCAATGAGGTTACTACAGTCTTTTGAACATGATAATTCTAAAATGGATTGGACTACGACAACAGAGTTGTGAACTATCCGAGAATTACGAAGGATTTACGTAAAGTCATTTGGACGAAGAACCATTTAGACATTGTATAAATCAACAATTTAATCACTGATTGGAAACAACAAGGCAGATCTAGTTTAGATATGACACGATTGTAATAGAAGCTCGACCGCCCAATAACTAAGGTTTCGTTTTGCCCAACGGGCAAGAAATGAAACCTTAGTTGAACGAAACCGGTAAGCTGTTTGAGGCGTTATGGATTTGTCGGAGCGATGTTTTAGGAAATTAAAACAGCCGAGATGGCTTTTTTGCGGGAGAAGCTAAAAACCTTTTCCTGTTGTGTTTTTTAGCTTGTTATAACAATTCTGCAAATCCACTAACTTCACGGCAGGCACGGTTGAGGTATTTGCGAACAATAAATAAAAATTATGAGCAAAATTATCTTTGACAGCGGAATATCACTTGATGGATTTTTCGCAGGCGATAACAGAAGTCCGGACAACCCAATGGGCGGCGTTTCACCAAAAATCCACAAGTGGATGTTTAAACAAAAAGCATTTTGGAAACACATCAATATGGAAGGCGGTGAAGAATACGGTGCAGACAGTAAATTAATTGATGATGTGTTTGCAAGAACAGGTTCTTACATTATGGGAAAACGAATGTTTGAAGAAGGCGAAGTTCATTGGGCGGAAGATTTATACAAAGCAGATGTTTATGTTCTGACACACGAAAAACGGGAACCCTGGGTTCAAAAGGGGACAACAACTTTTTATTTCATCAATGACGGAATACAAAGTGCATTAGAAAAAGCAAGACAATCAGCCAAAGGAAAGGACATAAGAATACAAGGTGGTGCGAATACTATTCAACAATTTCTCAATGCAGGGCTTGTGGACGAATTTTTCATTCACATTGCCCCTGTTTTTTTAGGAAGTGGTATCCGGCTGTTTGACGGCATTGACAAAGACAAATATGATATTCAAATTGTAGAAGTAATACCATCAAACCTGACAACACACCTGAGATACAAACTGACGAAGAAATGAAACCTTAATTGAACGAAACCGGTAAGCTGTTGGAGGCGTTGGAAGGCTACCGTAGGTTTAGTTCAATAATCGGTTTGGGAAAAGCGGGGCTGACATGCATCATTGAACAGTGGTTCTTCTATTTTACATTTGTACTATGAGAATCAGGCTAATAACATTAATTACAATTTTGCTTTTTTTCTGCCATTTTGCTTCTGGACAAAAGAAATTTAAAGTTGAAGTGAAAGAAACTACATGGAGAAACATGTACAGTTTAGTTGATGAACAGGGTAAATTAATTCGTCAATTGGACACTTCCAAATACTATGTATCATTCAACAATGGCCAATTTGGCTATTTTGCCGTATTTGGGAAGAAAGAAAGTTCCGGCTGGACAGCTATTGATGCAAACGAAAATGAATTATTCAAAGTTTACAATACCAGTTTTGGTGAACCAAGCCCTGATGACCTAATTGAAAATAAAATTAGAATTGTTGATGAAAATGGAAAGATTGGTTTTGCCAATAACAAGGGAGAAATAATCATCAAACCACAATTTGAAATTGCAACTTCTTTTCATAATGGCAAAGCTATAATTGGAGAGATATGTAAAAAAGTGCCCTGGGACGAGCATGCAAAAGAAACAGATTGTCACCATTACTCTATTGAATGCAAAACACACGGTTTCATAAATGAGAAAGGAATTGTAATAAAAAAAGGTGAGTATTCATTCGAGCAAATAATGAAAGAAATTGACTGGAAAATACCGGGCGAATAACAGTACTACCCCTAACATTAAGAACAACACCAGAAAGCCCCATAAAAATCCCCGAACAAGAACGAATTTGCCGTTGCTTTCGGTTATTGTTTGTTGATCGGCACCGGGTTATAGAAGATTATTAGCCGGTGTTTGCGGAGTTCCTAATCTTGAGCTGTTATTGTCCTCGATATTCATGTTCCCGAAACTGATGATAAAAAAACGGATATTGCCAATTGTTTCAATTAAAAATTGTATGCCTGAAACCAATAAAGCTATTGTAATACTGGGTTGTTTTTGATACCAAAGGAGAAGATTTTTCTTTTCTCCGGCAATGCATTGTGGCGCAAGGTGAAGATGTGGTCACAATCAATACCGGTGTGATGGGAACCACAAAGAATTTTCCGGTTGATGCCATGGCAAAAGTCGTGAATACAAAAGAGCGTGCTACGCTTGGAAGTATTGCCATCAGTATGTTTGGAAATACTTCGGCTTGTGTAGATCAGTGCAGTGAATTGTTGAGGGAACGTGGATATGAAGTGCTCGCGTTTCATGCCAATGGCGTAGGTGGCCGAACGATGGAATCATTGATACGCGAAGGTTGTTTCGATGCCGTTTTAGATGTTACTACCACCGAACTGGCGGAACGATTTATGCGGCGGTATTTGCAGTGCAGGCGCTGCCAGGTTAAATGCCGCCGCAGCGTTAGGGATTCCGCAGGTAGTAGTACCCGGCTGTTTGGATATGGTGAATTTTGCACAATTTGATACGGTACCAGCGAAATATAAAGACCGGCAATTTTATAAATGGGCTCCTGATGTTACTTTGATGCGGACCAACCAGGAGGAAAACAAAATACTGGGCGAGCGGCTTGTTTGCAAGATTAAAGATTCGAACGCGCCTGTTGCTATTGTATTGCCCACTAAAGGAATCTCCCAGGTAGATGCGCAAGGCGGGGTATTTTTCCGCCCTGAAATCAATAAGGTCTTATTCGATACCATAAAAGAAACAGCCAATGGAACTGTAGATATTATAGAGATGGATGCGCATATCAATGATAAAATATTTTCAGAGAAATTAGTCGATGTATTGTTGACCATGATGGAAAAGAAACTCTGAAATTATTATCAAAGGACACATCAATATTAAATGAGTGTTTGTTGCCAAGGGAATTATTAAACTTTGCAAGAGGTAAATCAGTTGATTTTTCCGGGGCGTTGTATTTTGTTCAATAAAGATAAGATTGCACAAGAGTGCGACGCAACCAAAGCCTCATAGCAGCAATACTGTTTGGCTCAAAAAAAAATCTATTCATCGATTGCGGCCAAATACTGTAAAACAACCGCAGGGATTATTCTCCGATATTGTGATACGGATATTGAATACAATAAAGGCTGTTTATGAGTAACAGCCTTTATTTTTAGCAGAAAAATATTTTTTATTTATTCCACCATACTTTGGTGTTATAATCATCAGGTCCCTGAATAGTTATGGCAGCATTGCGGTTGGCGGCATTAAGATTTTGTTCGCTTCGGGGATAAGCAAACCTTACTGGTATTTTGCCTCCATTCACATTGTCCCTGCCTGCAACCAGTACAGGAAAGCCGGTCCTTCTCCAGTCGAACCAGGCCTCTAATCCGGTAAAGAAAAGTGAAATCCATTTTTGTGTGCCAATAAGTTCAAGTGCCTTGGATTCATTATATTCAACGCCGGGTTGGGCTGGCTTAAATTTTTTTGAATTTTACTACTTTCCCGGCAACGCAAAAGCCACATAAGCGTCGGATGATTTTGTTCCCAGTTTACCACCGCCACAGGCAATCACAATGTATTGTTTTCCTTTTAATTCGTAAATGGAAGGCGTTGCAAAACCGGGTGCGGGTAAGGTATATTCCCATACTATTTCACCGGTTCGTTTATTAAAAGCCCGGAATTTCCCATCACGGGCAGCAGCAATAAATACCAGGCCGCCTGCAGTAACCACAGGTCCGCCAAAATTTTCTGTTCCTGTCGGTGGAATGCCCTTGGCTTTCAGTTCTTCATATTCGCCCAATGGAGTTTGCCACAGCAATTCACCGGAGTTCAGATCAATGGCATTCAAGGTTCCCCACGGCGGGGCGATGCCGGGATAACCTTCCTGGCTTTTAAACCTGGTATAGCCCTTTAATTTATAAGGCATGAAATCATTTTCATTTGCTTCTTTCTGCGCAGCTACAAATGGTTTATGCTGTTCTTCTTTCTGGTTAAGTATAAAGGATGCAATAGCATTCTTTTCTTCGGCCGATAATTGGTTAAAGGCGGGCATCATCCTTCTGCCACTACTCAATAAAGCTAAAAAATCTGTAGGGGTATATTTTTGATGAATTTCTGTTAGGGCGGGATAATTGCCGGTTCCTTTTCTATCCGTACCATGGCAGCTCATACAATTTTGATTGTACAATCGCTGACCGGCCTGTAAATTGGTTTCCTTTTTCGGGGCTTCTTTTTTGTTATCCAGCATCTCCATCAGGCAAGCCTGTTCATTGGCATTTACATACAAAATGCCGGTTTGCGGATCAAAGGCCGGGCCGCCCCATTCTGCACCACCGCCATATCCCGGCAATACAATGGATGTATGTTTGCCGGGCGGGATGAACATATTTCCAAAACGATAGCTTTCTAATTCTGCTTTCAATTTTGCAATAGAACTATCCGGCAAATGGGGATTGATATCATTCAAGGTTAATGTTTGCCGCACAAATGGCGCAGGTTTTTTAGGTATGGGCTGTGTTGGCCATACTTTTTCTCCCTCCAGTTCGCTAACCGTATCCATAGGTACTTCTTCTATTTCGAAAACCGGTTTACCGCTTGCTCTTTCAAAAACATAGACCATCCCGGTTTTGGTAGTTTGCGCCACCGCATCAATTTGTTTTCCATTTTGGTTTATGCTGATCAATGCGGGCGGGGAGGGGAGATCCATATCCCATAAATCGTGGTGTACAAACTGGAAATGCCAGATGCGTTTGCCGGTAGCTGCATCTAAGGCAAGCAGGCAGTTGGCAAACAGGTTGGATCCTTTGCGTTTGCCGCCATAAAAATCATAGGCCGCGGAACCGGTGGATACAAATACAATTCCCCTTTGTTCATCCAATGAAAATCCACTCCATGCATTGGCGGCGCCAATATATTTCCAGGCATCCGGATCTTCCCAGGTATCATAACCAAATTCGCCGGGTTGCGGTATGGTATGAAAGATCCATTGTTGTTTACCCGTGCGTACATCATAAGCCCGTACATGACCTGGTGCAGCCGGCGGCGCTTCGTCTACGCGGGTACCTAAAATCAACAGATCCTTATATACAATTCCGGGCGAGCTGTTTACTACAAATAAATTCTTAACATCCCTGCCAAGTCCATCATGCAGATCAATAGATCCATTGTTTCCAAAAGAAGGGATGGGTTTACCGGTAGCTGCATCTATAGCATAGGTTTGCGATCCGGCAGTAAAGAAAATGCGTTTATCATTTTTTCCGTCCGTCCAATAGGTAATACCGCGGCTGTTGATCATAATATGAAAAGAGGTGCGATCGCTGTCAAAATCTGTTTTACTGTTGGCATCAAAAACCCAATGTTGTTTTCCGGTGGCAGCATCAATAGCGAATAATTTCATCTGCGGATTTACACCATACAATATTCCATTAATCACAAGCGGATTGCATTGCATCTGCGAATTATGAATGGTGTCAGCATCGCCGCTGTTATAAGTCCATGCCACCTGTAATTGCGTTACATTATTTGTATCCACTTGTGAAAGGGAGGAATAGCGGATCATTTCTTTGGTGCCACCGTAATTTTCCCAGGTGGAAAATTGTTTTTCTGTTTTGTTGGTACAGGATATTGCTGAAAGAAAAATAAACGCTAACTGTAATGCGAAAGGAAAAATTCATAAACATTAGAAATCGGTTTAAAAATTTATTTTTAATAGCATTGTTTTATTAAGAAATTTCTACAATCGCTCATCAATTCCATTTTAGTTTTTATGATACCAGCTAAGGTATTTCATGGCATCGTCCCTTGCGTCGCATTACGTTCATCTGCATAGCTTTGGGCAGCTTTGGTTTCCGGTTCAAACAACCTGATTAATCTAAAAAGCCGGTAATGAATAAAGCGGAAATCTGAAATTACCTTATTCAAAAATGTATTTTTTCAATGACTTGTAATGGCTTAATGCCTCAATGACCTTTTCACTGGCTTATGATGCTTTAATGACTAAATGACTTTTTCACTTACAATGCCTTAATGGCTTAATGCCTCAATGACTTTTTTCAATGACTTATAATAAACACTCACTTAGATAAAACCAATTTACCAATAGCATCAGCCCATAAACGTCCAAGTTCCGAAGAACCTTTTTGATTGGGATGAAGATAAAACGTTCCTTGTTTTCCTGTTTCATGTCTCATATCGGTAAGGTGGTTTTCCTTGAAATAATTGAATCCGGATTGATCGCCTTCAAAAACATGGTTGGGATTATGATTGAATAATTTTTTATCAACCTGCCTTTATTTCAGGAAAATAACTTTGAAGTCTTTGCAGTCCTTCTGCCAGGTATTTCGAATTGTTATACGTATTGGGCGAATACCACAATGGGTAATGAATGACTAACTTTACTTTCAGGATACCGGCGCAGTAAACTGTCAATGATCGTTTTCATATTGTTGCTGTAAGATTGCGGTGAAACCGGCGCTCCATTTGTACCTTCTATAGCACTGTCATTGGTACCCAGCATAATCGAAAAAATAAGAGAAGCCTGTTTGTCTTCATAAAAACCATCTGCGGTTTTAATGACCTGGGAAAATGCTGCAGAGGCCGGCGGTAGAAAATCCAAAGTTGTGTAACCGCTTATACCCTGGTTAAAAAACTTAACCTTTTCAATTCCGGACTGTTGTTTTAAATAAGCAACGGCCCTGGCAGGTGGCGATACTTCATCCCTGTTTCCAAGATAAGCTCCATCAGTAATGCTATCACCGATGAAAACAATATTGAGATTTTGTTTTTCAACAAAATAAAATGACAAAAAAGGTAAAACCAGCAATAAAGCTGCCGGAGAAATTTTTTTCAGGTAGTAATTGATTCGGATCAAGGATTGTGGTTTAATTAGTTTTGAATTGATAGAAGTAAAGAAGTAAAAATAAGTAATTAATTTCCTGTTAAATGGCAAAATAATTATTTGATCATTCCAAAGTTTAAACGCTAATGAAGATGAATAGGGAGAAATTCCCATTTTTTGGATAAGCATTTCAAAAGAGAAATAAGAATTAAACTTTTAATTTTTGCCTTTTGGGAGATCCTTGGCTAGAATTTGGTAATTACAACCATCAACTATCAACCGCCAACCGGCAATTTATGTGACATAGATCAATGCCATTTCTTATCATACCTCAATGGACGAAGGCTGTATACCATCGTAGCTTTGTGGAACAAAATAAAAAAGCGATGGCAGTAAAGAAAACGATAGCGATTGTTGGGGCAACAGAAAAGAACGGTACTGCACTTGTCAATAAACTTGCAGGTGGCTAATTACCGCTTGCTTTTAATGTCAAACGATGATAATCAGCTAAATCAGGTAGCAAATCATATTAAAGAAATTTCTCCGCAAACAGAGATAGAAACAATTGATTGTCTGAAAGATGGATGCTGGGAAGCGGATATTATTTTCCTGGCTGTTCCATACGAGGATATAAAAGAAGTGGTTGAAAGGATGAAAGAAGTGGCTACGCAAAAAATTGTGGTTTGCATTTCCGGTAATACCAGTGATAGATTTCCATTTCCTATGACCCAGCAACTACAGCAATTATTACCCTATTCTAAAATAGTAACGGCCTTCAAGAACTTAAATACTTCTGAAGCGTTTATTGCGGGCAATGATCCTGAGGCAGTTGAAACCATTTCAAATATTTTAAAAAAAGCTGGTTATCAGCCCATAATGGCAGATAGTCTGTCATCCATCAAAATATTATAATTATATCCATTCTAAATAAAACAATTTTTTAAAAAAAATTAAAAAACAGAAAACATGTCACTAACAAAATGGTCTTTAGACCCAACACACAGCGAAGTACTTTTAAAATCAAACATTTGATGATCTCTACCGTAACAGGGCAATTTAATAAATTTAACTCTGATTGGAGAAACGGAAAATGATGATTTTAATACCGCGAAAAAAATTGAATTCACCGCTGACATTGATTCAATTGATACCAATAACGAACAACGCGATGCGCATTTGAAATCCGCCGATTTCTTTAATGGCAGAACAGCACCCGCAAATAGTTTTTTCAGGCACAAAATATGAGGGTCAAGGAGAAGACGGAAAACTTTACGGTAACCTGACCATTGCCGGAGTTAACAGGCCGATAACATTGAATGTAGAATTTGGTGGAATTGCTGTTGATCCTTACGGGCAAACGAAAGCAGGCTTCACCGTTACCGGAAAATTAAGCCGTAAAGAATTTGGAATCACTTATACGGGGCCTTTACCGAAACCGGTGGTGTTTTGCTTGGCGATGAAATAAAAATTAATGCGGAAATACAATTGGTAAAACAAGCAGTGAAAGAAGAAGAATTGGTAGCATAAGATGAACAAGTAATTCAAACCAGGAAGGTTTTTCTCAAGCTTAGTGATTAAACGAAATCTGCAATAAACCTTCCTGGTTTTTTAATCTACTTCATTTCAAAAAATAAAAATAGATAAAATGGAAAACAGAATTTTAGGATTGCATCATATTACGGCGATAGCCGCAAATGCAAAACGGAATTTGGATTTTTATTCAAAAGTACTGGGGCAGAGATTGGTGAAAAAGACCGTCAACTTTGATGATCCCGGAACTTACCATTTTTATTTTGGTGATGAAACAGGTACGCCGGGAAGTATCCTCACTTTCTTTCCATGGGAAGGAATAGGGAAGGGGCATACAGGCACCGGTATGGCAACAGGTATTGGATATTCCGTGCCAAAAGACAGTTTGGAATTTTGGGCAAATCGTTTTAAGAAATTCAATGTGAAGCAGGATGAAATCGCAGAAAAATTTGATGAAAAATTTTTACACTTTCAGGATCCGGATGGATTGAAAATCGATTTTATTGTTTCAAATAATGAGGATAAACGAAAACCCTGGGAAACTGAAGATGTGAATGCAGCCGTTGCAACCAAAGGATTTCATAACATTACCTTAACCCTGAAAAACCTAACGCCAACAGCAAAAGTTTTAACTGATATACTGGGGTATAAATTATTAAAACAGGAAGGCAATATTTACCGTTTTACTACAGATGCTATTGACAATGCATCAATCGTTGATATTATTGAAGCGCCCAATCTTGCGCCCGGCGTAAATGCGGCAGGAACCAATCATCACGTGGCTTTCAGGGTAAAGGATGATAATATTTTGATGGATTATCGTGAAAAAGTTTTGAGCAAAGGTTTAAACATTACGCCTAAAATTGACCGTGATTATTTCTACTCATTGTATTTCCGTGAACCGGGTGGTGTTTTATTCGAACTGGCAACAGATAATCCTGGATTTGATAAAGATGAACCCGTTAGTGAATTAGGTATGCATCTGAAATTGCCAACACAATATGAAGGAGCAAGAGCTGAAATTGAAAGGGTTTTACCAAAATTGGATTAACATTTATTTCAAATAAATCATTGATCCAGGCGATCCCGTATTGGATGGATTGCTTCATCTTTTATAATAAATTATAAAAATATTATTATGAAAATAGCTTTGATAGGAGCCACAGGCTTTGTAGGTTCCGCAATTTTAAAAGAAGCATTGAACAGGGGAATTCAGGTAACCGCTATTGTGCGCCATCCCGAGAAATTACAGCCGCAGAACAATCTTACAATTTTGAAAGGCGATGTGATGGATAGGGATAAATTATCGCAATTATTTAAAGGAAATGATGTGGTGGTAAGTGCTTACAACGCGGGCTGGACCAACCCTGATCTTTACAATGAATTTTTAAAAGGTTCTCAGTCTATACAGGATGCGGTAAAGAGGTCCGGGGTAAAACGTTATATCGTAAATGGTGGGGCAGGCAGCTTATTTGTCGCGCCGGGTATTCAATTGATTGATACGCCCCAGTTCCCTGCCGAATGGAAGCCTGGCGCATTGGCGGCTCGTGATTACTTGAATATTTTGCAAAAAGAAGATCAACTCGATTGGACTTTTGTAACCCCGGCTATTGAAATGAATCAGGGAACACCGCATGAAAGAAAAGGCACTTATCGTACAGGTTTGGATAACCCGGTTTTTGATGCCAATAATAAAAGCACCATTTCGGTAGAAGATCTTGCGGTAGCGATCGTGGATGAAGTGGAAAGCCCTAAACACATCCGCCAACGCTTTACCGTTGCATATTGATGAGTTATGAGCAATTAGCAATTAAGCAATATAACAATAAAACAATAAAAAATATGAACATAAATATCTGGTCAGATATAAGATGTCCCTTTTGCTATATCGGGAAGAAAAAATTTGAAATAGCATTAGAAAAATTTCCACATAAAGATGAGGTAAATGTGATCTGGCGCAGCTTTCAACTTGATCCAAAACTGGAAACAAGAACTGATGTAAGTGCAATTGATTATATTTCTGAGATCAAAGGTATCTCACATGCACAGGCTGTAGAAATGCACCAGCACGTAACCCAGATTGCTAAAGAAGTAGGACTTGATTTCAATTTCGATAAATCAATAATAGCCAATTCTTATAATGCCCACCGTCTTATTCAACTTGCGAAAACCCATGATTTAGGAAGTGATGTAGAAGAACAATTGTTTAAAGCGCATTTTATAGAAGGAAAAAATATTGACGACAATAAAACATTGGTTCAAATCGGTGTTGCCATTGGCCTTGATGAAAAAGAAGTCAGCGAAGTTCTTGCTTCTGATGCTTTTTCAAAAGAAGTAAAGCAGGATGAAATGCAGGCGCAGTCTATCGGCGTACGAGGTGTTCCCTTCTTTGTATTGAATGATAAATATGCCGTATCCGGTGCACAATCGCCTGAAACGTTTTTAGAAGTTTTGGAGCAAAGCTGGAAAGAATTTGAAAATGAAAAGAAAACGCTTGTCAACATCCCGGGTGAATCATGTTCCATTGACGGAACTTGTAATTAACAGGTAAACAATACACAAACAATAAAAATTAAAACAATTAAAAACAAACAAAAACAAACAGAAAACATGAAAAAATTATTTTCCCTTTTGATCGTCGCTTTATTGAGCACAGCAGTATTTTCACAAACTACATGGAACGCCGATCCGATGCATTCCAAATTAAGCTTTAGTACACAACATCTGGGTATTTCTGATGTTACCGGGTTATTTAAAAAATTTGAAGTATCCGCTACTACCAACAAGGCAGATTTCAGTGATGCGGTTTTTGAACTATCAGTGGATGTAGCCTCTATAAATACAGAAGTTGAAATGCGTGATAATCATCTAAAAAGCGCGGACTTCTTTGAAGTAGAAAAACATCCATCCATGACCTTTAAAAGCACTTCAATTAAAAAAGTATCTAAAGACAAATATAAACTGAGCGGCAATCTTACACTTCTCGGAATTACCAAACCGGTAACTATGGATCTTTGGTATAGGGGAACCGTTGAAAATCCAATGTCAAAAAAGGCTACTTCCGGATTTCAACTTACAGGAATTATAAAACGTTCTGATTTTAATGTAGGCCCTAAATTTCCAGCACCTATGATAAGTGATAATGTTCATATAAAGGCTGATGGTGAGTTTGTAGCAAATTAGAAGTGACCATGGAGCGTAAAAAATTTATAAAAACAATATTAACAGGAGCGACAATTATGACAAGTCTTTCAGCATTTAATAAGTTTACCAACGGCCTTAAAGAACAGGAGCATTTAATGCCCGTATTGTTCATTGGTCATGGTTCACCTATGAATGGAATTGAGGATAATGAATTTAGCAATCGTTGGAAAAAAATGGCAAAAGAAATACCAACACCGGCAGCGGTGTTGGTGGTTTCTGCGCATTGGTTTAGCAAAGGCACCCGCATAACCGCGATGGATTTTCCGGAGACCATTCATGATTTTGGAGGATTTCCGCAGGCATTATTTGATGTGCAATATCCTGCGCCGGGAAATCCGGCCTTGGCACAAGAAACAGTTTCCCTTCTTCATTCAGCACATGTGGAATTAGATCACGATTGGGGGTTGGATCATGGCACCTGGACTGTAGTACGCCACATGTATCCCGATGCAAAAATACCGGTATTGCAGTTGAGCATTGATTATACCAAAAGCCCGCAATACCATTATGATCTGGCTAAAGAATTGTATGGATTGAGGAAAAAAGGAGTTTTGATCATTGGCAGCGGCAACATGGTACACAACCTTAGAATGGTTTCCTGGCAGCACATGAATACACCCGGATTATGGATTTGACTGGGCATTAAAGATGAATGACACATTCAAACAATTGATCACAGATGGAGATTACAACCCCTTGATCAATTATGAAAGTTTAGGTGCGGAAGCAAGGTTGGCCATTCCCACACCGGAGCATTATTTGCCATTGTTGTATTCATTAGGTTTAAAAGGAAGTAAAGACAGCGTTTCTTTCTTTAATGACAAAGCAGTGGCAGGTTCGCTTACGATGACTTCTGTGAAGATTGGCTGAGAAATGAAAAAGAAGAAATAGCAAATTAAAAATCAAAAAGGCAAACGTAAAAATTTAAAAATGCATAATCTTAAAGTAATTAGTTCAACAGTGCGCCCCGGCCGAAAAGGCCCCATTGTGGCAGCATGGATTACGGAGCTGGCAAAACAAAATGGTAATTTCAATGTTGAATTAATAGATCTTGGCGAGATCAATCTACCCATGATGAATGAACCCAATCATCCGGTAATGAAAAATTACCAGTATGAGCATACCAAACGATGGAGCGCCAAAATAGATGAAGCAGATGCATTCATTTTTGTAACTGCTGAATATGATTATAATTATCCTGCTCCATTAAGGAATGCATTGGAATATCTTTCGCAGGAATGGGGTTACAAGCCAGCCGCTATTGTTAGCTATGGCGGCATTTCTGCGGGTACAAGAGCTTCCAATGCACTTAAAGCCGATCTTTCAACGTTCAGGATGGTTCCTTTAGCAGAGTCGGTAAACTTCCCGTTTTTTCAACAAAATATCAATGATGAAAATGAATTTGTAGCGAATGAAACTTCTCACAAAGCTGCGCAAAATATGTTGAAACAATTGGTTCGGTGGACCAAAGGATTAAAGGCGATCAAGGAAGATAAAGGATAGAGCAAACAGATTTTTTTCACTTTTAAAATAGGAATTATGAAATTATTAGAAAACAAAATTGCCATTATAACCGGCGGCGCTGGTAGTATTGGTAAAACAACTGCAAAACTATTTTTAGAAGAAGGCGCAAAAGTATTGCTTGTAGATATGAATGAAGGGGCGCTTAAAGAAACAGTGGATGAATTAGGCGGTAAAAATGTGAAGTATACCGCGGCCGATGTTACAAAATCGGCTGATGTGCAACGTTATGTAAGCGATGCGGTAAAAACTTATGGTAAAATAGATATTTTCTTCAATAATGCAGGTATAGAAGGAGTGGTAAAGCCCGTTGTGGATTATCCCGAAGATGTATTTGATAAAGTGCTTGCAGTAAATGTAAAGGGCGTTTGGTTGGGTAATAAATATGTATTGCCGCAAATGAATGATGGCGGAAGCATTATCCTTACATCTTCTGTGGCTGGAATAAGTGGCAGCCTGGGGGTAAGTGCCTATATTGCAAGTAAGCATGCTGTGGTAGGTATGATGAGAAACCTGGCATTGGAAGTGGCGCCCAGGAAAATAAGGGTCAATACAATCAATCCTTCACCAGTTGACAACCGGATGATGCGATCATTAGAGGCGGGTTATGCGCCGGAACAGGCCGAAGCCGCTAAAAAAGATATAGAGAAGACTATTCCACTTGGAAGATATGCTGATCCGGTTGAAATCGGGCAGTTGGTACTCTTCCTTGCAAGCGATAACAGCAAATTCATCACCGGCACCACACAGGTGATAGACGGTGGTATGAATGCGTAATGAACCGGATGCTATTAAGCACTGAAAATACAATGTGCCGTTTTTAAGCGGCTTTACGGTTCTTCAAATGAGATATATAAAATCAAAGAAATGGAAAAGAGAAAATTAGGAAGATCAGATTTATTGGTATCGCCGCTCACTTTCGGCGGAAACGTTTTTGGCTGGACTCTGAATGAAACGGAGTCGTTCAAAATACTGGACGCCTTTGTTGACACGGGTTTCAACTTTATTGATACGGCTGATACCTATTCAACCTGGGTGCCGGGAAACCATGGCGGTGAATCTGAAACCATCATTGGCAACTGGTTGAAAAAAAGCGGCAAAAGAAAGGATGTGATTATTGCAACCAAACTCGGTGGTCACATGGGTGATGGTAAAAAGGGGTTGAGTGCAAAATATATAAAAGAGGCAGTGGAAGCTTCACTGAAAAGATTGCAGACGGATTATATTGATCTGTACCAATCTCATTATGATGATCCGGAAACACCGGTTTCTGAAACCATGAGCGCATTCAATGAATTGATCAGTGAAGGAAAACTGCGCTATATCGGCGCATCAAATTTGAGTGCGGAAAGAATTAAAGAATCAAATGATTTTGCACACCAAAATAACCTGCAACCTTATATCAGCCTTCAGCCATTATACAATTTATACGACAGGCAACAATTTGAGAATGAGTATTTGAAATTAGTTACTGAAGAAGGCTTGGGCGTTATCCCGTATTATGCACTGGCAAGTGGTTTTCTCAGCGGCAAATACCGCAGTGAAGCAGATCTTGGAAAAAGCGCCCGCGGACAGGGGATAAAGAACTACCTCGATCAGAGAGGTTTAAGAATTTTATCAGCAATGGATAAAGTTGCGGCAGATCAGCAGGCGGGTCTTTCAGAAATAGCCATTGCCTGGTTGCTTCATAAATCATATATCACTTCCCCGATTGCAAGTGCTACCAATGAAAAGCAATTAAAAGAATTGCTGAACGGAACGGCTTTGAAACTGAGTTCGCAACAAATGAATCAATTGGATAAAGCGAGTTCGTATTGAATTAAAGAAATATTGCTTAACACTTAAGACTACTATAAAGTTTGCAGCCGCACAAAAGCTCTGCAAACTTTTTTTTGTGGCAACTATGGTTCGGGGCCCAGAGGCAGTGTAAGCATTTAATTTTTTACTCACTGATATTCGTTTTCTGTAACGATGGCATTATCACTTCCTGAGGGAAGTTATTCTTTCAAGCTGTTATTTTATAGCGATATTTTCTATTATTATCCAGGGACTGACATTGAATAAATTAGTGGAAAATGGAGTAGCAGGCAAATCTTATTTGAGATAAAACTTTTGAATAGATGAAATTTTTTGAAGCACAATATTTGAGAGAATATTAATTATATGGCTAAGAATCATGCATCTATTTACAGCGCCCTGATTGCAGACATACTGATTGCTACTGTTAAATTTATTGCGGGTGCACGCACGCATAGCTCATCAATGATTTCAGAAGGTATCCACTCTTTGGTAGATACCACCAACCAACTCTTACTTTTATACGGTTTAAAAAGAAGTGCCAGGCCGCCAGATAAGACAAGGCCTTTTGGCTATGGTAAAGAATTATATTTCTGGTCATTCGTTGTTTCCATTCTTATTTTCGGATTAGGCGGTGGGTTGTCAATTTACCAGGGCATCGTACACATCAGCAAAGCAGAGCCTTTAATAGATCCCAGGCTAAATTACATCGTCCTTGGTTTTTCATTTATTTTTGATGGAGCCTCATTTGTTATTGCTATCAGGGAATTTAATAAATCCAGGGGCAATACAGGGTTCTGGAAAGCGATCATTAATAGCAAAGATCCCTCAAGTTTTTTAGTTTTATTTGAAGATGGAGCAGCTGTATTAGGATTGACCATTGTTTTTGTTTTAATGCTGATCAATCATACTTTTAACATGCCTTTTTTGGATGGTGTTGCATCCATTTTAGTTGGATTGCTGCTGGTTTTTGCTTCATTGATACTTGCCCGTGAAAGTCGCAGTTTACTTATGGGTGAAGGTATCTCGTCTGAAACGCAACAAAAAATAAAAGACCTGGTTGAAAGGGATCCGGCTGTAACTAAGGTGAGCAAAATATTATCCACTTATGAGTCGCCGGATGAAATTGTACTTATGCTCATCATTTATTTCAAAATAAATCTCGATACGCAGGAAATCACGGACGCTATAGAGCGTATACGAAAAACCATTAAGGAGGAATTTAAGTTGGTCGAATTTGTAATTATTCAGCCGCAGGCTAAACCCTTGGCCAAAAAAATTAACCGGTAAGTTAAAATGACCTCCTTGCAACTTTATAGATGCACAGCAATGGATGGTATTCATATTATAATTGTTGTGGTCGAATGTTGAATCTCATCATTATATAGAAAAACTGATCGCTAATTTATAGTCAAAACATCGCATCATAGGCAATGCAAATTTGTGATCAATTGTTTGTTTGTTATCATTTTTTATTGGTTGAAAGAATGAATAAATGGGAAAACAAGCGGCTGAAATGCGGCATCGGAATTGAGTGTATTCATTTAAAATATTTTATCATGAAATGGAGCATAAAAATTATCGGGCAATTTATAAAAACGACGATGATAATTTTTATGCGGAATTCCATCTGACAATAAAAAAATAACAATAACAGATGAAAACATATAAAATGGTTTTAATGAGTATTCCAATCGCCCTGAGTTTGGCTTCCTGCAATACCGGGAATACTTCCTCCCATACATCCAATAGCGCTATCATACAAATTAATCCTTCTCAAATGAAAAAAATCGGCAGCGTGGATGAGCGCTTTCAATCTTACAATGTAGAAATGGTAGAAGTTGTCGGCGGCAAATTCTGGAAGCCTTATAAAATGATGGATAGCCTGCCTTCGGCAAAAGCGGGCGCAACGTATGACATTTCTCAAAATAATGACCAGATGTACCGGCAGCTTGCCCCCATTAACCTGGCAGATAGGAGATTGATGAATCTGGCCAAAGCGCTTGCCCCTGCTTATGTGCGGGTAAGCGGCACATGGGCCAATGCTATTTATTTTCAGGATAATGATGAACCGAAAATGACAAAGGCTCCTGCTGGATTTGTAAATGTACTGACCCGAAAGGAATGGAAAGGCGTATTGGATTTTATAAAAGCTACCGATTCCAAACTGGTTACTTCATTTGCGGTATCCAATGGCGTCCGGGATGCGCAGGGTGTATGGACGCCAAAAGAAGCACAGAAAATTGCGGATTATACCAAAAGCCTTGGCGGAGACATTGCCGCGGCAGAACTTTTTAACGAACCTTCGATGCCAACTGCCGGCGGTGAAATGAATAAAAATTATAACGGCAGTAATTTTGCAAAGGACGTAGCTGCTTATACCGCATGGGCACGAAAGGCGGTACCCAACATGTTGCTGCTTGGCCCGGGTTCTGTTGGAGAAGGTATTCCCGGTGTATCCTTTGCGATGGGCGGGATGAAAATACTTTCTACAGACTCTATGATGTCGGCAGAACCCAAACCGGTGTTTGATGTTTTTACTTATCATTATTATGGTGCGGCTTCCATGCGCATGATGCAAAGCGGCCCGTTTTCAATAAAAGCAGAAAATGCATTATCTGATGCGTGGCTGCGCAGAACTGATACGGTCGCCGATTACTATAAAGGATTAAGGGATAAATACAATCCCGGCAAACCAGTATGGATTACAGAAACAGCCGAAGCAGCAGCAGGCGGCGATCCGTTTTCTGCCACTTACCTGGATTGTTTTCGTTACTTATACCAGTTAGGTTCGTTGGCTAAGAAAGACATAAAGGTGATTATGCACAATACGCTGGCAGCAAGTGAATACAGTCTTATTGACCAGGATACGCATTTGCCAAAACCTGATTATTGGGCGGCTTTTTTATGGTCAAAACTGATGGGCACCAATGTGTATGAAGCAGGTGACGGAAGGCCAGGAGTCTATTTGTTTGCGCACAATATGAAAGGGAAGACCGGGCGGCATCACGCTTTTGGTTATCAATACCAATAAAGATTCCGCTTCTATCCACATTCCTTCCGATGCGGAACAGTATACTTTAACTTCTAAAGAATTGCAGGGAACAACAGTGATGCTGAATGGAAAGGAATTGCAGTTAGGCGCCAACGATGAATTACCGCCAATTACAGGTATAGCGATAAAAGCCGGTATGATGAAGCTACCGGCAACCAGTATCAGCTTCATCACATTTGCCAATGCCGGAAATAAGAATGCGAAATAATCTGGTATAATGCCGGTGATGCAGCCTATGGTCCAACCTGATCCCGGTTCGTGAAGGCCCTAACCGGAAGTGGGAGTTAGGAAAGGAATTTGTCCAGACAAACTATATATTTGAAAACCCCCATTCCCTGTTTTCCATATTTTTCTTAATCACGGCGCTCGGGCAGTATGGCATTTTTTATTTCACCTCTAGAAATACGAAGCGTATCTGTCTGCATTGAAGACCATAATTTACCTGAAAAGGTAGCGTCAAAATGCGTGTTTGTAATTTTAGTTATGGTAAGTACAATCGTTGAGCCATTGCTTGTGGCTTGCGGCCCATCTGGCCAACTGCCATAATTCCGGAAGTGATAATTATATACCATCATAGGAATATTCATAACCATCCCCTGTTTGAGCGGATACTTCTGATTATCTGAAAAGAACAGTACTTTATTGCTGAAAAAATTAAAGTAATACCGGGACACCCCGGGATTAAACTGGGTTAAGGTAGCAATGAAATCATAATCGGAATAGGAAACGGTGTCTGTGTTTGAAATAAAACTCACTGATGTAGTGAGTTCCTTGGGGTGATAAAAAAACCAATCGTTTGTAGTAAGCACCTGAAATCCATATTCTTTATCCGGGCAATTTACACCAATGATTTCTACGGATGCGATGTCCCAGTTGCGGTCAATTTGAGGCGTGGGAGCAACACCGGTAGAATCATAAAATTCGTTGTAATTCCAAACAACTATGAATTCATCTTCACCCCATTGCTGGTAGCTTTTATTATTTGCCGGGACGGTTACCCGCATATTTTTTTTCTGTCCGTCTCTCAGGTGAAGAGCGAGCGTAACGTTGATCGGTGAACTGATCACGTTATTATACCGTATTTGCAACCTGTTATAAATATCAGGTGAAATAGCGTTGATCTGGATCATTGTGTTTCCTTGTTGAATCTGGTTGCCACCCGGATCAGCGCCTTTTTCACAACTGGGGAAAAAAGCGGCAACGCATAAACTGAAGACAAGAATTGCGATAGCACGGATGTTTTTCATAAAAAAGTTCGTTTTAGAATAGCCGGCAATCTAAAGCAATTTTTTAATTTCCCAACCGGCATCTATTGCAGTCAGAACAAACGCATCCAAATTAAAAAGAAGATTGTTTAGAATCCCGAAGGGGATGGAATAATTATAGCAGGGGTGATATATCATCCCTTGGGATTTTTATTCTATCCAAAATGTATATTTCTATAATTATATCAATCTTTCAGGCTTAATAATTTAGATGCGTTTGTCCTGCTTTCCCCGGCTCGTGTCCCCAACCGTAATTCGTGCGGATGAATCAACGGAAATGGTTCGTGAAGACACGAACCCTGGAAATAGATCATAAAGGCGGATGGAGAATTCTTTGAGCAATAGGATTCCTAACCAAAAAAGCCAGAAAACAGGCATACGCTTTGAGCCTTTTTTCATTAAAAACAAATAACATGGAAACAAAACAAACCGTTGCGGTTTTTGGCGCCAGCGGAAGCATGGGGTCTGCCATTACCAAAAGTATTGCCAAAGGCCCTTACCGTTTGTTGCTGATGTCGAATGAGGCCGGTAAACTTCAAGAGCTTCAGACGGATATTGTAAAAGAATTTCCGGATGCCGAAGCAGAAGTCATACAAACGCTGATAGACGCGCGCTGGAAAGCCGATATTTTTATTTTGGCTGTCCCGTATGCTGCCGAAGCAGAAATTGTTTCTGAAATTAAGGATCTGGCCGAAGGAAAAATTGTTATCAGCATAACGAATCCTATCAATAAAGATTTAACTGGATTAGTAACTCAACCCGGTACAAGCGCGGCGGAAGAATTGCAAAAATTACTTCCCCAATCAAACGTGGTAAAAGCCTTCAATACTACGTTTGCCGCCGATTTTACGCATCCTGTAATTGATGGAAAGCAAGTGGATTCATTTATTGCAGGCGATGATGAACCATCAGTAAAAACAGTTTCCGAAATGATAAAAACCGCAGGATTTAATCCCATTATTGCGGGTGGCCTTTCAGGTAAGCCGAACATTAGAGAACATGCAATTACTGTTGATGCAACTTGGTTTAAAATACAATTACAACTGGCTGGCCGGATGGAAAATTCTTCACCAATAATGAATCAATTTATTTATAAAACAGACGGATGAAAGACGTTTTCCTTAACAGATTATCGCATCAAAATAAGGTGTCATTATTAAGTAAAAGCTATTACATCATTCTGTTGTTGATGTTTATAATAAGTACTTTCAGGAAATGATATATAAGATGCTGAAAGGGATTTGAGAAAAGCGAAAATGTAGAAAATTGAAATAAAATAACAGGTTTGTTTGACCCAGGTAAGAACCATTTGCAACACTCAAAATAGTATTACCATGAAAAAAAATCAAATCTTATCTCTTGTCCTAAAGGTATTGCCGGTTGCCTGTTGTATCTTCTTTATAATACCGGTTGTCGCACAAACAGACAGTTCTTCCTCAAACTGGTTATCTTATAACCGCACCTATGAAGGTGATCGTTATTCGCCATTGAAACAAATCAACACAACGAATATTAAGCAACTTCACCTGCTTCATACTTTTGATTTTGGAAAAGATATCAGCAGTTTGCAAACCGGCCCTGTTGTAGTCGATGGGATGATGTATTTTACTACCGATACCATAACGTATGCTATTAATGCCGCGACCGGAAAACTAAAATGGAAATCGGCGCGTCCCCTTAAAGAACAAAGCCAGCTCAGGGTAAACCGTGGCGTTGCGTTTTATGAAAATAAATTATTCAGAGGTTCAAGCGACGCGCATGTGTATGCATTGAATGCTACAAATGGCAAACAACTTTGGGATGTAAAACTGGACGTAGCCGGCCCTGGCATCACTACGCCCATGGCGCCAATAGCGTGGAATGGAATGGTTTTTATCGGTAATGCAGGCGGCGACAATGTGGGCATTACCGGCCATGTTTATGCGCTTGATGCAAACGATGGGCATGTGATATGGAAATTCAATGTGGTTCCCGATTCAGGATTTGCACATCAATCCTGGCCTTCCGCATCCAAAGGAATTCCGGTTTCAGGCGGCGCGTTCTGGACTAGTTTTTCATTGGATCCTGGTAATGGAATTTTATATGTTCCGGCTGGTAATCCTGCGCCAGACTTTGATATCCAGCTTCGCCAAGGTGATAATCTCTTTACCAATTGCGTGATTGCGCTCGATACCAAAAACGGGAATATGCTTGGTTATTACCAGGTAGTGAGAAGAGACCTGCACGATTGGGATGTAGATGCAGCGCCTGTTTTGATCACTACCAAATCAGGTAGAAAAATTGTTGCTTCTGCCAATAAGGATGGTTTACTTACCGTGATGGATAGAAGCGCAGTGATGCCCGGTGGAAAGGAAGACATTTCACTAACACTTCAATATTTATATTCAGTACCCACCACCACCCGTATAAATCCTGATATTCCTCTTAACCGCGAAACGCATACTTATTTCAAACCCGGCGTGCTAGGCGGTTCGGAATGGAATGGCCCGGCCTATAGCCCGGATTACGATTTGATTTATGTTGGCACAGATGATTGGGGCGCTTCCGGAATTCTGCTTCCACTGGATTCAGCGCGAATGATACCACCTAACGGTGCCAATTGGCTTGGTGGCCGCTACAAATTCGATCCGCCATCCATGGCTAA
Organism: uncultured Chitinophagaceae bacterium; assembly: GCA_963695165.1. Taxonomy (GTDB): domain Bacteria; phylum Bacteroidota; class Bacteroidia; order Chitinophagales; family Chitinophagaceae; genus CAVOGF01. The sequence goes on along the minus strand of CAVOGF010000004.1, from coordinate 96,992 downwards.
GGGATGGCTTACTGCATTTGATGCAAAAGATGGATCTGTTAAATGGAAATTTAATGCTTCTTCCCCCATCATTGCAGGTGTTACACCTACCGCAGGCGGATTGGTTTTTACAGCGGATGAAAAAGGAATATTTTATGCATTCAATGCTCAGAACGGAAAAATACTTTGGCAAAACTCAACAGGCTTGCCAATCGGTGGCGGTGTCGTGTCTTATTCAGTAAATGGAAAACAATACATCGCCGTTGTTGCCGGAATGAAAGCACCCGTATGGCCCGGTGCGCCAAAGAAAAGTGAAGTGCTTATTTATGGGCTTTGAATAGGATATGAATTACAAAAACAGTGGAATCATTGAAAATAAAAATTCTCATTAATTGTTTGTCTGCCGCCCAGGCAGGTTTGTTTGCTGTCTGTTTTTTATTGGATAAGATGTAAATCATGTAATAGCGGGAATGGAGTTATTATCAACATTTTTTCCCTTACTCAATTATTTATAATAACAACTAAAAAAATTTAAAATGAAAAATGTAAAATTAGATTTACCGGACAATGGTAATACAAGCGAAATGCAGTCTCAGATTGATTCTCTGCAAAACCATTTGGATACTATAGCCGCGGGAAATGCGGAGCTGGAAAAAAATCTGGCGAAATTTGACACGTTAGACTTTGTAATATTCACCCAGCAGGATTGGGTTCGTTTCCACGAAAACCATTCAGATGATGTGGTGGTAACCTGGCCCGACGGACATCAAACCCATGGCCTTGAAAGGCATATTGAAGACATGAAGGGCATGTTTGTATATGCACCCGACACCCGGATAAAAGTGCATCCGATCCGCTTTGGAAACAGCACCGGCGAATGGACCTGCGTTACAAGTTTTATGGAAGGAACCTTTACCAAGCCCATGCCTGTCGGTGATGGAAAATTTATTCAGCCCACCGGTAAATCTTTTAAGTTGCCGATGTGTACTATAGGCCATTGGAAAAATGGGGTAATGTTTGAAGAATCATTATACTGGGATAACCAAACGTACATGAGCCAGATGGGGATTGGTAAATAAAACCCAACAATAAAAAGTTGTTTTGGGCAGATCGTTACTTTAAGAGTGGCATTGCCCAAAACAACTCAAAATATAGATTTTCATATTAATTCCCTTCACTCTTTATTCTTTCAACACCATGAAAAAGTTATTTTCTGTTTTGCTAATTCTTTTTTCAGCAAATTTTTTATTTGCACAAACATCCACCTGGAAAGATGATCCCATGCATTCTAAATTAACCTTCACGGTGGTGCACAGAGGCTTTTCAGATATTTTCGGGCTATTTCAAAAATTTGATGCAACTATTACAACGTCTAAACCTGATTTCAGCGACGCCATGTTTACACTTTCAGCAGATGTGGCCTCTATAAATACCGAAGTGAAAATGCGGGACGATGATTTGAGAAGCCAGCACTTTTTTGAAGTGGCTAAATATCCAACTATGACTTTTAAGTCAACTTCTATTACTAAAACAACAGGTATGAAAGACAGGTTTAAAATTACCGGCGATCTCACCATTCATGGAGTTACCAAACCAGTTACTATGAATATGTGGTATCGCGGAACCCTGTACGATTCCACTTACAAAAAATACAAAGCCGGCTTCCAGGTAACAGGAATTATAAACCGTTCTGATTTTAATGTTGGGGCGCCAGATCCATTTGATATCAGTACCGATGTAATGATAAAGGCAGATGGAGAATTTTTCAAACAATAAAAAATGACTTAAATGAACACAATTAACGAAGACAATCAGCAACGCCAATCCAGGCGCAGCTTTTTAGGAAACGTTTCCACTATTGGTGTAGGTGTATTGGCGGCAAATATGGTTTTAACTAACGGTGCTTCGGCACAAGCCCATCAACAAACGACTGGCGGGCAAGTAAAAAAAAATAAAAAAATGAGAGCAATTGTATTAAACGGTAACCGGGAAGTAGTGGTAAAAACGGTTGATGCCCCTCAGATGGAAGCACAGACAGATGTGTTATTACGACTGACTTCCACCGCCATCTGCGGCACAGATCTGCATATTTACGAAGGACGCATGGGCAATTTTTCAGGAAATGTAATTGGGCACGAACCGCTTGGCATTGTAGAAGAGGTCGGGTCGGCAGTAGTGAACGTCAAAGTAGGCGACCGGGTAACCGTACCAACGCATATCTGCTGCGGCTTTTGTCTCAACTGCGTCCGCGGCTTTACCGATGCTTGTTTAACGGTCAACCCCGGCACCACCGGCGGTGCTTATGGCTACCCCGGAATGGGAGGTTACATGGGAACGCAGGCGGAATATGCCCGCATACCTTTCGCTGATGCGAATTGTTTGAAACTTCCTGGCGAAGCAGGTGATGATTGGGAAAACGATTTTGTATTGCTCGCCGATGCTTTCCCAACAGGTTGGCATGCAACCGAGCTGGCGGAAGTGTCGGCAGGAAATTCGGTGGCGATTTTTGGCGCAGGAGCAATCGGGCTTCTCGCGGCCTATTCTGCGTTACGGTTTCGGGGTGCAAGCGTTGTATATGTAGTTGATTATGTTCCTGAGCGACTTCAGAAAGCTGGTGAAATCGGAGCCGTTCCAATTGATTTCACTAAGGGAGATCCGGTTGAACAAATCAAAGCGGAACAATCCAAAAGGCGCAAAGGCGCCAAATCAACTTACCGTGGTGAAGAAGCAATGAACGGAGTGGACTGCGGTATTGATGCGATTGGGTTTCAGGCGCACGATTGGACAAAGAAAAACATCATTGAAAACCCGAACATTGTCATCGGTGCACTTGGCAAGATCATCAATGCCACAGGCCGCCTTGGAATCGTTGGAGTATTTGTTGCCAATGATCCAACACCCGCGAACGAACTGGCAAGAAAGGGTGAAATTGTGGTACCATGGGCTGATTTGTTCAAAAAAGATATTGCCGTCAAAATGGGGCGTGATCATGATTTGCGATACAACCGCCATCTGCGTGATTTAATCATTGCAGGACAAGCTAAGCCTGGTATTATTGTTTCGCACCGCATCGGATTTGATGCTGCGCCAGCCGCCTTTCGAAAATTTGATGAACGAAAAGACGGCTACATAAAAATCGTTCTTGACCCACAAGCCAAAGCTTAATGAAGAAGTGTGCCGCTATAAAAAAGAGGTTAAGTTAACTATGCATTCGCCTAACAGGTTACCGCATCAAGCTAAGGCGTCATTATTAAGTAAAACTATTACACCATTCTGTTGTTGATGTTTTATAATAAGTACTTTCAGGAATGATATATAAGAGTTTGAAAGGGATTTGAGAAAGCGAAAATGTAGAAAATTGAAATTAATAACAGGTCTGTTTAATCCAGGTAAGAACAATTTACAATAGTCAAAATAGATTTCCATGATGAAATAAAATCGCAAGCGTATTCTTATTATACCGGCTATCGCACAACAAACAATTAGTCCGGAACGCACCGTCTCAATAAATAAAAATGTATTAATTAATAATTAAAAAAACCAATTATGAAAATGTTAGAAAACAAAGTAGCCATTATAACCGGCGCTGGTTCCGGTATTGGGTAAGGCCATGGCATTGCTGTATGCAAAAGAAGGAGCCAAAGTAGCGGTTTCTGATATTGATGAAAAAGGCGGTAATGAAGCAGTATCAGAAATAAAAGCAAATGGCGGAGAAGCTATTTTTGTGAAAGCAGATACTTCCAAACCTGATGACAGTAAAAGTTTGGTGGAGCAAGTGGTAAAACAATTTGGCGGCTTACATCTTGCGGTAAACAATGCTGGAATTGGCGGCCCCATCAGTACGGTCGGCGAATATCCGATTGATGGTTGGGACAAAGTGATTGCCATCAATCTGTCGGGTGTGTTCTATGGATTGCGGTACCAGATCCCTGCTATCCTCAAATCAGGTGGCGGAAGCATAGTTAATGTAGCATCCATTCTTGGCAAAGTAGGCGCCAAAGGTTCAGCTGCTTATGTGGCAGCCAAACATGGAGTGATCGGCCTTACAGAAACTGCCGCCTTAGAATATGCTAACCAGAAAATAAGAATTAATTCGATCGGACCAGGTTATGTACTTACTCCATTAGTAAAAAATTCCCTGGATAAAGAAGCTTTGGATAGCCTGGTAGGCCTGCATCCTATGGGAAGATTAGGAGAACCGGAGGAAATAGCCGAACTGGCTTTGTGGTTGAATTCAGATAAGGCATCTTTTGTTACAGGCGCTTATTATAATGTGGATGGTGGATATTTAGCCCAATAGATTTTGAGGGAAAAATTCCAGCCACTTACATTTTGTTTTGACCAGTTAAAAAGAAACTATCCATGAAAATCTAATAAAATAAAACCATTGATTAAACAAATTTCTTCACTCATAGAATTACTGGCAGCATTGAGCAATACTCAACCTGCAACCCTTGAATTGCAAACATCAATTCTTTGCCCTTATTCAATTACACTGCCTTCGGGTTTCAACATTACAGGTGCTGACAAAGAAAAATGTATTTTGAGTTTTAGCAATAGTGACGGTATCGGACTTACAGCAAATAATGAAATTGCCAATCTCTCTATTCAAACGAATCCGAGTAATAGGGCAATTTATTTATCAAGCAACTTACCCGATTTAGGCGCCCTGACCTTAAAAAATCTTACCGTCACAGGCCAGGTTCAAATTTTAACAAGGGCAGGAACAAACAAAGCAAATTTTATTGCGGACAATATTGATATTGTGGCTTGCGATGCCCGAAGGTATTCAGAGCAACCACAGAAATATGGAGTAAATGTTTATCAGGGTGCATTTACAGTTTACAATTACAACAGCGATGAAAAAAGTATAATCAATGCAACGCTTACCAATATTAGTTTAGGCCGCAAAGGTGCGCCTGTTATAGGTTCCGGATTATTTGTGGCCGGGTTTGGCGACAATGGTGGTTGGGTTCTTTCAGACAACATCACCACAGGAGATATTTATTCTAACGGTATGATACCTTTCGGACAACCGAATATGATTACCGCCGGCGTGTTTATTGTTAATGGAACTAAAATAAAAAACATCATTCATAAAGGAACAGTAACCACGTATGGTGTAAATGATATGGTTTTAGACACCTGGGGACATGTAGAAAAATGGAAAGCTGAAAAAGCAATAACATCTTATGGGCCGAGCGGTATTGGTTTTGTAAATTTTGGTGTGGTAGATGAATTTGAAGCAACAGACAAAATAGAAACTTTCGGTTTGGGTGCCAGAGGATTTAATCAATATGATGGAACAGTTGGCAAGGCAACTTTTCATTCTATTGTAACGAATGGAAATGGTTCAATTGGAATGCAATTTAGCAAACCTGTTGGAAGCATAAGTGTTTCAAATGGAGTAGTCACTCACGGTTCCGAAGGACAGACACTTGTAAAAGGCGTTATCATGACTTTGCCTGCTGATGGCATTAGCGTGAAGCCAGGTGGTGAAATCAAAGAATTAAATATTTCGGGTGGCATCACAACTTATGGCGACAATGTGCATTCTTATAATGTAGAAGGTGGCCTTGTGAAGCAATTAAATATAAAAGGTGACGTGACAGCTAACGGAAATAATTCAATTGCCGTAAAGGTTAGCGATGACGGGCAAACACCACTAACCAATATTTCAGCAACATCAAAGCAAGGGATAGCTGTTCAAATTTCTAAAGGAAAAGTTACAGACAGAACAGGTCTTACAGCAAAAGGCGCGAAAGGAAATATTGTTGAAAATTGAACGAACAACATTGTGGGCCGAGTAGCATGAACCGCATGGAACTGCCGGTTTGGTTGACTTCTGATATGCAATTATCAAAAAGAGTAGATGTAAATGATAAAAGCTTCTATACTGATTTTAGCGTTAGGTGCTTCTGCCGCTGCATTCGGTCAGGGGCGATTTAAAATCCACCATATCATCAAAAAATCAGCTATCGAAAGCGGTTATTTGCCTTTAATCTACAAAGACAAGGAGAATAATGTGCAACCCGTTTCCATCTGTTCTGACAAACTTTATGGTATTGTCCGGATTAACCAGGGCATACCCGTTGTTGATTTCTGGCCAATACATAACGATGAATATGCAGACAATCCGCATTGCATTTCAAAAAATACGGAACTGGGCCGGTTTGAAATTGATTTATCACGAAAGAAAGTTGGTAATCCTGTTAGATATATAAAAGTGCCTTTCAGCGGTTGGATTTTTGGTATCGGAACAACTCCGTTCCGTTTCAGACCGAAAACAGAGAGTTTTCCTTCCGCTGTTTCTTCTCAAATAAGTATTAACGTTAGTTATGGGAAATACGTTGGTTATTCCAAGGTAACCGAAGGGTCAATTACAAATTACGGATTGATAATCGGACCGTTTGCAGGGATAACAGGGGTCAGGTTAGAAAAAAGTACGGTGGTAAATCCGGACAATTGGGTTGCGGACAGAACCAATTCAGCGTTTACCTACGGGCTGAATGTGGCACTAACAAGAAACAATTTGGGTATTGTCCTGTCGTTGGGAATTGACCACAACTTTGGAAACGATGCTAAAGATTGGGGCTATCAAAATAAACCCTGGCTTGGAATTGGTGTAAATACGTATTTAGGAGTTTTTTAAAAAAAATTGGGTTCTTTAAAAAAACTCAACGGAATCACTGTTAATTAGTCAATGCATGTCCTGTTCATAAAATACTGACGCATCTATAACAGTGAAATTTACATTGGTTTAATAAATGCTGAATAGGAAATCGAGAATAGAATGAAAAATTTGGCTTTAATTATTCGTTTGCGGTAAATTTTTATGTGGATTGAAAATTGTGATAAAAAGTATTGTCAAACGCAACATTTTGAGATGGAATTCATTTCATGTTAATTGAATTGAACAAAATATTTTAACACTTAAATATTCTTTATCATGGCACGACGCATTTTGGTAACAGCGGGCGCATCCGGCATCGGGCTTGAATTTGTCCGCGCCTTTGCAGCACTGGGCGATAAAGTTTTCGTTTGCGATATCAATGCGCAGGCATTAGATGATTTAACAAAAGAGATTCCCGGGGTAATTACCAAAGTCTGCGATGTTTCCAAAAGAGAAGATATTGAGCAAATGGTGGCTTATGGTGCAGAACAAATGGGCGGTTATGATATACTCATTAATAATGCCGGCATTGCCGGTCCTACCGCTCCGTTAGATGAATTAGATCCTGGAAGCCTGGGAAGGTGTGATGCAGATAGACCTCAACGGAACTTTTAATGTTAGCCACTTGGTCATTCCCTATTTAAAAAAATCAAAGGCCGGAGTCATTATCAACATGTCTTCTGTGGCCGGCAAATTTGGTTATGAAAACAGAAGCCCGTATTCCACTGCCAAATGGGGGATCATAGGTTTTACAAAAACGCTTTCCATTGAGTTAGGAAAATATGGCATCCGTGCCAATGCCATTCTTCCCGGCGCAGTGGCTGGCCCAAGAATTATAAAAGTCCTCGAAGGCAGAGCAAAAGTCAACGGAACTACGTTAGAACAGGAAAAACAAAATGCCATGCGCGTGCAATCCATCAAGCAATTTGTAGATCCGAAAGACATTGCGGCATTGGCCGTTTTTCTTGCGTCAGATGGTGCTAAAATGATTTCCGGGCAGATGCTTTCAATAGACGGAGATATGCAATCGGCTTCTTGAATAATTTAAAGTAAAAACAATGGAAAATTTACGCGATCAACTTATTGGCGCCTGGAAGTTGGTTTCTTATACGGAAATACCCGTAAATGGTTCAGCGCCATTCTATCCGATGAGTGAAAATCCAATGGGTATTATTATGTACACGCCGGATGGTTACATGTCGGCACAATTGATGCATCCTGATCGTAAAAATTTTGCATCGGGAGATTGGTTTAAAGGTTCAACAGATGAATATAAGGAAGAAGCATCCACCTATATCGCCTACACCGGGCCGTTTCATGTGGATGAAGAAAAACAAACACTCAACTTTTTGCTCAATGGCGCTGCCGGCACGTTGCTTGTTGCACTGGCACTTGTGCAATCTGAGGCAGGACTATCTTCTCTGCAGTCGGGGTTAATTACCATTGGTTATTTAGTGGCTATACTCAGTACCATTATTACGGGTTGGGTAAAATGAAAGGAAACCCACCGATGGCGGATATTTTCATGGGAAGAACCGATAATGCAGAGGTTAGATACGCAGTAGGCTTAGCATTACTTTTTAATGTTTTTATGGTTGTTGTAGCCATCATAGCCATATTGATCACTGTACCGAAATCATCTCCTAAAACCACAATAAATAATTCGAAATAATAATCTTCATTTAAATTAATACAAAGACCATGGATACCACTAAAATCAAATCATTCATGAAGAATATGGACGGCTTCATTGATAAGCTGCTACCCGAATTGGAAGAAATCTATAAAGACATTCACCGCAACCCGGAATTGTCTATGCATGAAGAGCGCACTTCCAAAATTGCAGCGGATTATTTAACCAAATACCAATATGAGGTTACCACGAAAGTCGGCCCGACCGGGGTCGTGGGCCTCATGAAAAATGGTGATGGACCTGTGGTAATGCTTCGTGCCGATATGGATGCGCTACCAGTTACCGAGAAAACAGGACTGCCCTATGCCAGCACGAAAGTGGCCCGGGACGATGAAGGAAAGGAGGTTGGCGTATCGCATGTGTGCGGGCATGATATACATGTAACCTGGTTGATGGGCACGGCAAGATTGTTTTCAGAACACAAAGACCAATGGAAGGGAACTTTGATGGCCGTTTTTCAACCCGGGGAAGAGGTGGGCCGCGGTGCGCAAAGCATGATCGATGCCGGCATGATGACTCGTTTTCCCAAGCCGGATATTATTCTTGGCCAGCACGTGATGGTAGGCGAGTCCGGTACGGTAGGATATCGCAGCGGCGCCATTCTTTCTGCCGGCAACAGTATCCAGGTACAGCTTTTTGGCAAAGGCGCGCATGGCTCGTATCCGCAAACATCCATAGATCCGGTTATCATGGCGGCTGCTACCGCCATGCGGCTGCAAACCATCGTTTCCAGAGAGATAGCGCCTACGGAGACTGCGGTGTTGACTATTGGCGCCCTGCAGGCAGGCACCAAGGAGAATATCATTCCGGAGGATGCTACATTAAAATTAAACATCCGCACTTTTAATGATGGGGTAAAGGATCACATTCTTTCCGCTGTGAAACGCATCTGTAATGCAGAATCTGAGGCTTCAAACGCTCCAAAGGAACCGCAATATACAGACCTGGATTCTTATCCGCTCACAGAAAATGATCCCCAGGCTACGGAAAAAGTGGCAGCAGCTTTTAAAGCGGAGTTTGGGGATAAGGCCCACGAAACCGGGCCTGCTTCTGCAAGTGAAGATTTCAGCATTTTCGGAAGAAACTGGAAAGTGCCTTATGTTTTTTGGTTTGTCGGCGGCACGGATCCTAAAACCTATCTGGATGCCAAAAAGAATAATAACATCAACTCCATTCCGAGTAATCATTCACCTAAATTTGCACCGGTAATAAATCCAACGTTGAAAACCGGCCTGCAGGCAATGATGGTCGCTGCAGTCGCCTGGCTGAATTAAAATCAAGTCAATATGGTTAGCCTGCACTCACTCTACACGTTTATTGACCTGGCCGGAACTTTCGCATTTGCCATAAGTGGTGCAGTTGCTGCCAGAGACAAAGGCCTGGATGTATTTGGTATTTTGGTTGTTGCCTTTATGGTTGCATGTGGTGGTGGCATTATCCGCGACTTATGTGTCGGGGCTATTCCACCGGCTGGATTGTCGGACTGGCGTTATCTTACGGTTGCAATGATTGCTGCAATTATAACGATGAGTTTGGACTCGCTGTCGAAATGGCTCAATCGTCCGGTGTTGTTATTTGATGCTTTGGGCTTGTCTCTCTTTGCCGTTTCAGGAGCACGCAAAGCTCTTGCCTATGGTCATAATTATGAAGTGGCCATTCTGCTTGGAACGATTACCGCCGTTGGCGGCGGAGTGCTGCGTGATGTTTTACTTAACCGGGTTCCTGTGATCTTTGAGAAAGAAATTTATGCATCAGCAGCGCTTGCAGGTGCTTCGATCGTGGTGATAGGAGGATATTTTGAATGGTCACGTGACTGGGTTTTTCCGGCAGGTTTTTTAATCTGCTTCATTCTGCGCATGCTGGCGATTTACTATCATTGGGAACTGCCTGCTTTTCGGAAAAAATAACTACATAAAAAGTATAAATTAATATGGAATTAGGATTAATCACTTTTGCGGATATGGAACCGGAAAGCCTTTCTGGAAGGGCAATTAATGCGCATCAGCGTATCAAAGATTTGATGGAAGAAATTCAACTGGCCGACCAACTGGGGCTTGATGTGTTTGGTGTTGGCGAACACCACCGTCCGGATTATGCGGTGTCTTCACCGGCGGTGATACTGGGAGCAGCAGCTGCGGTAACAAAAAATATTAAGCTGTCAAGTGCGGTGACAGTATTAAGTTCAGACGATCCTGTCAGAGTGTTCCAGGATTTTTCAACTGTTGATCTTTTATCCGGTGGGCGGGCGGAAATGATGGCAGGCAGAGGTTCTTTCATTGAATCTTTTCCCTTGTTTGGATACGACCTGGAAGATTATGATGAGCTGTTTACGGAAAAGCTGGAATTGTTATTGGAATTAAATAAAAATGAAAAGCTTTCCTGGAAAGGAAAACACCGGCCTTCATTCAGCGATCTTGGCGTTTACCCGCGCCCTTACCAGCAATCCATTCCTATATGGCTTGCAGCCGGCGGTACACCCGCATCCGCTGTAAGAGCCGCAACGCTTGGCTTGCCATTGATGTTAGCGATTATTGGCGGCATGCCGGAACAATTTGTGCCGTTCATCAACTTGTATAAAGAAACCTCGAAGAAAACCGGTAAGGATATATCCCAATTGCAATTCGGTATCAACAACCATGTTTATGTGGGCGAGGACTCGCAGAAAGCCGGTGATGATTTTTATCCTTATTATGCAACGATGATGAACCGTGTTGGCCGAGATAGAGGCTGGCCACCACTTTCACGCCAGCAGTTCGATTATTCACGCTCGCCAAAAGGCGCCCTGATGGTTGGAAGTGTGCAGCAGGTAATTGATAAGATCCTATACGAACACGAATTGTTTGGCAACACCCGTTTCTTTGCGCAAGCCAGTGTGGGCAATGTACCGCATACCATGACCATGAAATCCATTGAGCTTTTTGGGGATAAAGTGGCGCCTGTAATAAGGAAAGAAATCAAGGGGAAAAATCAATAACAAATTAAGGCGCTTTTAAAAAAAAATTCTTTGCTTATTACAAGCAAGGCAGTTGCTCTTATATCCTTTAAGAAAAAATTATTAACAGATGAAAAGATTATTTAGCATTATCTATACTACTAAAAATGTTGATTTCGCGCTTTTGATTACAAGAATAGCTATAGCATTATTAATGCTCACACATGGCTTCCCAAAAACAGCTGGTTTATCTGAAAGCCCGGTTAATTTCATGGACGTATTCGGTATGGGCGCTACTTTAAGTTTGATTTTGGCGGTATTGGCGGAAGTCGTTTGTTCAATATTTGTGCTGGTTGGTTTGGGTACCAGGCTTGCAGTTATTCCTTTAATTATCACCATGCTGATAGCAGTCCTGCATGTGCATTCCAATGATCCTTTTGCAAAACAGGAGGTGGGTTTGCTTTTTTTATTGGTATATATTATTCTATTCATTTTAGGAAGTGGGAAATATTCTATTGACAGCTTATTATTTAAAAGAAAGCACAACGGCTTTAAGAATAAATAATCAGAAATTTATTCGGTTTATTCAGGTTTAAAATACAATAAATTCAGGACGCTGTAACCTGGTATTTTTTATTATTCAACATGTGTTCTTTGAATCTGTTCTGCCTGATAGATGCGCATCAAATCAACTTATTATTTTTAGCTATGGTATGTCGTTTGCATTATTGAAGCTTTCAATCATAAGTTGAAGCAGCGTAAATACGGGTTAGAAAATGACCGATAAGAAAAATATGGAGGTTAAAACTCAGGCAAATGATAATTTTATTTCACCTGCAAGATCTACAGTTTTACTTATTTTCATAATAGTACTCATTGATACTATGGGATTGGGGATTATTTACCCGGTACTTCCCAGGTTGATTGAAAAACTTACCGGCGAAGGAATTAGCGGAGCGGCAAAAACAGGAGGTTGGTTAACCGCCGCCTATGCCATTATGCAATTTATTTGCGCCCCAATTGTAGGCAGCCTGAGTGACAGGTTTGGCAGAAGACCGGTTTTAATTTTATGCCTTGCAGGCTTTGTGGTAGATTATCTTTTTTTAGCAATAGCCCCAAATATCGGGTTGTTATTTGCAGGTAGGATCATTGCAGGAATTTTTGGCGCCAGCTTCACCGCGGCATCCGCATATATTGCAGATATTACGGATGTAAAAAACAGGACAAAATACTTTGGATTATTAAATGCGGCCTATGGTTTAGGCTTTGTATTAGGTCCTGTTATTGGGGCATTGTTTGGCAGTTTGGGTGAAAGAGTGCCTTTTATATTTGCAGCGCTTTTTAGTTTCGTTTGTGTATTGCTGGTATATTTTGTTTTGCCCGAATCGTTAAGGAAAGAAAACAGGCGTTCATTTAATTGGAAACAAGCCAACCCAGTGGGAGCATTGTATGCTCTTAAAAATTATTCTAACTTTTACAGGCTTCTGATTGCTTATTTTATTTCAAGTGCTGCGGGGTTTGTTATAATGAGTACCTGGGCTTTTTTTACCATAGAAAAATTCCATTATACCATATTACAGATCGGTTTTTCATTGGGCGTTTTAGGTATGATAAGCGCTTTGATGCAGACTTTTGCAACAGGTTATTTTACCAAAAAATTTGGAAGTTGGAAAACCATGCGGATAGGGCTACTGTCCTATGTTTTTGGCTTATTGATTTTTGCATTTGCAAACCAAACATTCTTTTTATATGTAGCCATGATACCTTATTGCCTGGGTGGCATTGCATTGCCCGCGCTGCAGGCCGTTTTTTCTGAGGAAGCCGGTAAAAATGAACAGGGCGAAATCCAGGGCATTCTAACTAGTACAGAAAGTGCTTCAGGTATTATCGGTCCGCCTTTAATGACCTCTGTTTTTGCGTATTTTACAGGTATATCGGCGCCCATTCATTTTTCAGGCGCCGCATTTGTATTTGCCTCTTTTCTGATATTGATTAGTTTTTTATTAATAACAATAAAAATTAATCCGGCTTTTTAGTCTTTGCGCTTGATTAACTTTATAGCATCAACATTCAAAAAAGTGAATTCAAAATAACAAGAATAAACACAAAAATCATGGAAGATGTAGCACTTAAATTAAATGAAACCAACCACGGCCATTTTTACATCATGGAAAATGATGAGCAGATTGCGGAAATGGAAATCAGCATTTCAGGAGATGATTTAACGGTTTACCATACCGAAGTTTTACCAAAAGCGGAAGGCAAAGGTTTGGCAAAAAAATTATTATCTTCTATGACAGATTATGCAAGAAGTAAGCATTTAAAAGTAATTGCGCTTTGCCCTTATGTGTATGCACAATTTAAGCGCCACCCTCAGGAATATGCGGATGTATGGAAAAATAAAGATTAAAAAGTAATTATGGCAAATAAAAAAGAAGCGGCGGTGATAGCGCCAAAAGATGTGATCATTGGCGATCCGAATGCATTGGTTACTATTATGGAATTTATGGATTATGAAAGTGAAAAATCTGCACAGGCGCATGAAATTGTAAAATCAATAATGAAAGCCTATAAAGGAAAAGTGAATTTTAACTTCCGCCATTTTCCTTTGATGCGCATTCATCAAAAAGCGCTTAAAGCCGCAGAAGCTGCTGTTGGCGCGGCACAGGAGGGAAAGTTTTTCGAAATGCATGAAATGCTTTTTGAAAACCGCAAACATCTTGGTAATATCAGTTTGAAGTCCTATGCAAAAGAGGTAGGTATCACCAACAAATCATTTCTAAACAACCTGATCAATGGAAAATATGGAATTTATGTTCAGGATGATTTAAAATATGGTATTCAACTTGGTGTGAAAGAGGTTCCTGCATTTTTTATTAATGGAGAAAAATTAGAAGGAAACATTACAGAGGAATTATTAAGGGGAAGTATTGATAATATTTTAAAAAAATCGGAAATCTAAAATTCAAACAGTTCAGTAAAATTTCAAGAGAAGTAGCACAGGTCAACTGTATATTTTCGGTTTGTTTTGCAGATTTCGCAGATAGACGCAGAAATATTTATTGTAATTATATTTTTAAATCTGCAAGCCCTAAAACGCCGGCATCCTTTCATTTTAAGATGCCAAAATAGAACCGATAACTGATCTCCCGATTTAAAAATTTAAAATTGACTTATAAAATTTTACAACTGGCTGGTAGATTTTTCGCTGCCTTTTATTGTTAAAAGAAAAACAGTCGCTACAATTAAAAAGCTTCCTGTCCAGTCAAAAAAACCGAAAGGCACCTTTAACCAGATAACTGAAAAAAATGCTGCGGATAATGGTTCTGTACAGGCTAAAAGACTGGCTTTGGCGGGGCCGATTAATTTTACGCTTACCAGGTAAAAATAAAAGGCAACCAGGCTTCCTAAAAAAATGATGAATGATACCAATAGCCATGTTGTCAAATTCCAGGATCCATTAATTTTCCATGGTTGATGGTACAAACTCAAAGCAATGCCGGCAATGACCATTCCCCAGCCGATCACAATTTTAGCATCCCATTTATGAAGTAATTCAATGGGCTGAACAGTATAATATGCCAATGCAAAAGCGGAGCTTATTCCCCAAAATAGTGCTTGTTTGGAAATGGATAAAGAATGAATGCTGCCATGCGTAACCAAAAAGAAGGTTCCCAATAAGGCAAGGATGATAGCCACTATGTCTTTGCTTATTGGTACCTGCTTACTTCTGATAGCAAGGTAAACAACTATAATAACCGGTCCTAAATATTGCAATATGGTTGCTGTTGCGGCATTAGAATAACTGATTGCAATAAAATAAGTGAGTTGTACAGCCAGCATACCCAGGATGCCGAATAAAAGAAGCTGTACCGCACTTCTTTTATCCCGCCAGATGTTCAGAATGTTTTCCGGCTTTCCTTGTTGTGCAAAAAATAAAAGAAGCACACCCGATACCAGTGAACGCATGGTAACCAGCCAGTCCGGACGTATTTGCTTATACTGAAATAGATACTGGCCAAATGTTCCTGAAACACCCCAAAGTACCGCTGCTGTTATTGCTAAAATATATCCTTTGTAAAAATTGTTGCTGCTGTTTGCTTCTTTTTTCATGCGTAATTTTATACCGTAGATCCGGGCTGGAATATTTTTCAAAGTTAAAATAGTAATTAACTTTCGCAGCCTATGATTTATTATAACGGTGAACTGTGAATTTGGAACGAAAATGGGATAATATAAAAAATATTAAAAGCCTGTTGAAAATGAGAAAATTATTTTTGATTACAATCGTTTTATTCACGTTTTTTAGTTCAAATGCGCAACCTGCAGAGCTGAAGAACCTGGATATTAATTTAGAAAACTATCAGTATCCTTATCCCGTTAAGTTTCTGCAATTACACAACCAGCAACAAGAGCTAAAAATGGCATATATGGATGTAATGCCGGTAAACTATAATGGCAAAAATGTAATGTTGATGCATGGCAAAAATTTTAATGGCGCTTATTGGCAAACCACTATTCAGTATCTTACCAAAGAAGGTTTCAGGGTGGTTGTTCCTGACCAGGTTGGATTTGGAAAATCTTCCAAGCCTGAAATGTTTCAATATAGTTTTCAACAACTGGCTTTAAATACCAAAGCTTTACTGGATAGCCTGGGTATTCATAAGATTATGGTTGTTGGTCATTCAATGGGCGGAATGTTGGCCACAAGATTTGCATTAATGTATCCGGAAATGACGGAAAAACTTGTACTGGAAAATCCAATTGGTCTTGAGGACTGGAAATTAAAAGTGCCTTATAAACCGGTAAGCTGGTGGTATGAAAATGAATTAAAAGCTAATTATGAAAGCATTAGAAAATACCAGATGGAGAATTATTATGCAGGAAAATGGAATGATGATTTTGACCGTTGGGCAAAATTATTAGCCGGGTGGACGCTCAATAAAAATTACAAAATTATTGCCTGGAATGCAGCTCTGACTTATGATATGATTTTTACTCAACCTGTTTGCTATGAATTTAAAGATATAACTTGTCCCACGCTTTTAATTATTGGCACAAGAGATAAAACGGCTATTGGAAAACAGTTGGTTTCTGAAGCGGTAAGTAAAACAATGGGCGATTATAAGACGCTTGGAAAAACGACCAGGGATAAAATACCCAATTCTTCATTGGTTGAAATAGAAAATGTAGGACACCTGCCACATATAGAAGCCTTTGATCAATTTATAAAACCGCTTGCAATTTTTTTGAAAAAGTAAAAATCCGGTATGAGTCAATTAATTACAGGTATTCATCATGTAACTGCTATTGCCAGCAATGCGCAGGAAAATGTTGATTTCTATACCGGTATTTTAGGGTTGCGTTTTTTAAAGAAGACCGTAAATTTTGATGCGCCTGAAGTGTATCATTTTTATTATGGCGATGAAAAAGGTAATCCGGGAAGCATTCTTACTTTTTTTCCATATTCCGGTTTGGTAAATGGCCGGCATGGAAAAGGAATGTTGAATACCACAACATTTTCAGTTCCGTTTTTTTCAATAAATTATTGGTTGGAAAGGCTTAAAAAATTCAGTATTAATTACAAAGAACCACAGGAACGCTTTGAAGGCGAAGTAGTTGTTTATTTTGAAGATAAGGATGGTTTAGGATTGGAATTGATTTTTAATGACAAAGATACCAGGCCTGGATTATTTCAATGGAAATATTCCGCAGGAATATTCAATTAAAGGTTTCTACAATGTGGAGATCTGGGAAGATGGTTATGAACGCACTGCCGGATTGCTTACCCAACAATTGGATCATAAACTGATTGCGGAAAAGGGAAACCGTTTTCGTTTTGCCGCAACAGATAGTCCCGGTAATTATATTGACATTCTTTGTTCGCCGGAAAGCCTGAAAGGGCTTGCAGGAAGCGGCACGGTGCATCATATTGCTTTTGCTACTGCCAACAGAAAAACACAGGAAGAACTGCGCTTAAGAATTGTAAAAAGAATGTTGAACCCTACACCAATTTTAGACCGGAATTATTTTACATCCATTTATTTTCGTGAACCGGGAGGAGTACTTTTTGAAGTGGCTACATCCGGTCCGGGATTTGCCATTGATGAACCCGCAGAACATTTAGGTGAGGCATTAAAATTGCCAAACCAGTTTGAAGCGCGAAGAGCAGAATTAGAAAATATTTTACCACCAATAACATTTAACCAGGATGCATACAAATAAAACACATTCAAAAAATATTTTGACAGCAGGCAGGCCTTTGAAAGATGCCGGTAAGGCTTTAATAATGATCCATGGCCGTGGCGGGAGTGCTGAAGACATTCTTTCATTGGCCAGTCATCTCGAGGTAAAAGATTTTGCATTGCTTGCGCCGCAGGCTACCAATAGCAGTTGGTATCCCTACGCTTTTCTTGCGCCGCCCGCCCAAAATGAACCCTGGTTATCATCGGCATTGGCTTTGCTCAGGGAAATCATGAATGATGTGACAGCACAAGGCATTGCAGAAGAAAATATTTACTTTACAGGTTTCTCACAAGGCGCATGTTTAATGCTGGAATTCGTAACAAGAAATGCTGCCAGGTATGGTGGTATAGCTGCATTTACAGGTGGATTGATTGGTGATAAAATTTATCCTGAAAATTATAAGGGAGATTTTAAAAATACCCCCATTTTTATTGGCAGCGGCAATCCGGATCCGCATATTCCGGTAGAAAGAGTATATGCAACAACAAATATTTTAAAAAGTATGCATGCGGATGTAACGGAAAAAATTTATGCGAATATGGGGCATACGATCACAATGGAAGAGATTGAGTTGGCTAATAAACTGGTGTTTAAGGTGTAAGAAGTCATTTTGATGAAGATAGCAGCCTTTCAGAAACCGATAGCCCTTTTCAAATTCAAATAAATCAAGTTTGCTTTTCTATTACTATTGTCCTGAAGGTCAGGTTTATTCTCGCGGGATATATTTTTTTTGTTGGCGGTAAGCGATGCAGCCAGTTGGTTTGCGTGGCATCTTTCATCACAAGCAAACTTCCATTTTCCAAAATAAGTGAAACCGTTTCTTTGCTTTGCTTATGCCGGAATGAAAATTTCCTTTCAGCGCCGAAACTTAGAGAACCAATGGTGGTATTTCTGCCCAATGTTTTTTCATCATCGCTATGCCAGGCCATTCCTTCATCTCCGCTATGATATAAATTAAGCAAACATGAATTGAATGTTGCCCCGGTTTTTTCTTCAACAATATTTTTAAGTTCTAATAATTCTTTTGTCCAGGGCAAAGCTTGTTTGGTAGTGTTTGAGTAAGTGTAATCATATTTTTCATCGCCATACCAGGCGGCCTTTCTTTTGGTAATCATGTGTTTCCCAAAAATAATTGCCTCATCATTTTTCCATGCAATGGTTTTCATGAGCAAATCAAAATAATGATCTGCTTCCCCTTGTGGCAGTACTTTACCGTAATAATTTACTGTGCCGTCTTTAGGCAGGAGGTTAAAATTTTCGTCTGTGTAATGTTCGAATAAATGCATGTTTTTCCAGGTTTTATATTGCGCGCTCATACAATGTCCACAAGGCCGGTAGCCGTTTTTAACCGCTTGTCTTTCCGAACGGAAAAATACGCGGTTTTCTTTTTTCATTCGTTTGCCGGAAGTACAATTGAGTGTTCCGTAAATTTTTAATTGCTTATTTCCGCCAAAAGAAACATCCTGTTGTTTAATTTTTTTTTTGAGTTCTATGTCGCTGATTTCAGTATGATCTATCATTTTAATCAGGTTAAAGCATCATGAAAAATAATTCCTACGGTATGCCTTTCGCCGCTATGCAACTCGCTTACACCATGTTTAATATTTGCACGATAATATCCCTTGCTTCCTTTTACAGGCCGGAAATTGGTAGCGAACAGAAGCATGTCACCTTTGCGGGGGTTTAATACAATTGCTTTCGATTGAGCCCTTGGAGTTTGCTGGATGAGTACAAATTCTCCGCCTGTAAAATCTTTATCAGGTTCGTTTAAAAATAAAACCAATTGCATAGGAAAAAATATATCTCCGTATAAATCCTGGTGCAACGTATTGTGACCGCCTTTGCCATATTTTAAAATCAGAACCGTAGGTTTGGTTTGATTGTTTTCATGACAAAGCGTTTGCAATTCCTGAAATGTTTCGGGGAAGCTTTTATTAATATTCAATACTTTCATCCAGGTATTTGCAATGGGTGCTAAATAAGGATAAATGTTTTCCCTTATTGTTTGCATCAAAGTGGGTAAAGGATAGTTGAAATATTTATATTCCCCCAATCCAAACCTGTACCGTTCCATGTTCACAGTCTTCCGGTATGCAGTTGTGCTGTCATAATTATTTAAAAGCTCTGCGCAATTTTCATCTGATAATAATTGCGGAACTATTGCGTAACCTCTTTCATGCATGTTTTCTGTAAGCTCTCGCCAATCTATTGCTTCTATTTTTTGTTTGGTATTCATTTTAAAACATTAAAAGATCCTTGTTAAATTACATCGCTCATTTCTTACTTTTCACCATTCTGTCTTGTTCCGGAAAAGTGACAATTTTATTTGATTATTCGTTCAATCCCCAAAAACTCAAATCACCATTCATCTTTCACCTTCTTTCTCAATTCCTCACCTCTCCCTCATCATTCCGCTTTGCTGCTTCCCATCCTATCATTGCAGTTTTCCTTGTACTGCCCCAATGGTACCCGCCAAAAATTCCTGTTGATTGTATTACACGATGGCAGGGAATTAAGAAAGCCACCGGGTTATCGCCAATTGCAGTACCAACGGCTCTTGAAGCTTTGGGAAGGTTTATCTGCCTTGCAATTTTTCCATAACTGGTCAATTGTCCCATTGGAATTTTTAAAAGTGTTTCCCATACTTTTAATTGAAACTCCGTGCCCTTAAGGTGTAGTTTTATCTGATTTAATTTGCTCCAGTCATGAGTGAAAATATATAAAACATTTTGTTGTGCCAGATCCACCATTTGCTTGTAAACAGCATTGGGAAATTTTTCCTTCAATGCCAGTAACGCATGCGGCTGATCATCTGCAAATGCAATATGGCAAATGCCTTTAGCGGTGGAGGCTACTAAAATATTTCCAAAAGGGCTTTCTGCAAAGCTATAATTGATGGAAAGATTTTCGCCGCCATTTTTGTATTCGCCGGGTGTCATTCCTTCGATGTTGATAAACAGATCGTGCAACCGGCCCGGCCCCGAAAGTCCTGTCTCCAAAGCGGTTTCAAACAGCGAAGCCTGATCTTCTTTCAGCATTTTTTTTGCATACTCCACGCTGATGTATTGCAGGAATTTTTTCGGGCTTGTGCCTGCCCAATCTGTAAATAAACGCTGAAAATGATAAGGGCTTAAATGTATTTTTCCGGCTATTGCTTCCAGGCTGGGCTGGGATTTAAAATTTTGCTGTATGTAATCAATCGCTTCGGCAATGCGGTTGAAGTTGATGGTATTTTGCGCTTCCATTTGCGTTATAATTTTATTTGATCCGGTAAAAGTAGAACTGAAAACTTCACCTGCCTACCCGATACTTGCTATGTTTTTAATTAGTTCTTTTTTTTATTCAGATCCCATGATTTATAAATAAAATGAATTGATAAAATTGTAACTTTCTATGTGATTTGAAAGGCAAGTGTTGAATTTATTTCAATGGAAAAACAATTTTTATGCAAAAGCAATGGCCGGTTCTTTCTTATGAAAAAGGAAAAGATACCTACGAAACGCTGCACATGTGGACACAGATTGTGGGTAAAATAAAATTGGCAACACTTCCCTGGGTCAATCATTCCTGGCATGTTACCCTGCATATTACACCTTATGGTTTAACCACTCAGATCATGCCGTATAAAAATCAAAACTTCCAGATTGATTTTGATTTTATTGAACATATTTTGAAGATTACAACCAGCAAAGGTGAGCTTCGGATATTTGATTTACAGGGGATTTCTGTTGCTGATTTTTATAAAAAAATCTTTGCTTTACTTAATGAGTTAGATCTTGATATAAAAATAAAACCCGTTCCTTCTGAAGTTGCAAACGGTATTCCTTTTGAAGAGGACACAATGCATGCCTCCTACGATGAAGAGCAGGTAAAGGCTTTTCATAAAGCATTGCTTTTAATACAGGATATTTTTATGAAGTTCAGGAGTGAATTCAAGGGGAAATGCAGTCCGATACATTTTTTCTGGGGCGGCTTTGATCTGGCTTTGTCTTTTTTTTCCGGGCGAAAGGCGCCTAAACATTCCGGCGGAGTTCCTGGTCTGCCAGATTGGGTGGTAGAGGAAGCCTATTGCCGCGAAGTAAGCAGTTGCGGTTTCTGGACCGGAAATGAAATGCTTCCTGAGGCTGCGTTTTATTGTTATTTGTATCCCGAACCGGAAGGCTATGATACTGCAAAAGTGCAACCACAGGCAGCATATTATAACAGAACACTTAGAGAATTTATTTTGCCTTATTCTGCGGTGCAGCAATCAGAAGATCCGGGAATAACGTTGCTTAAATTTTTAAACAGTACTTATCATGCCGGCGCTGATTTAGCAAAATGGGATAGGGAAGCTTTAGAAAGTTAATGCAGCTGCCTGCATTTAAAAAATACTTACGCAGCATAAAATCAAAGCGCTGATTTTTAACCATGGAAGGTTAAAACATTTTATTGAAATGTCCGCGGAAGGCCGGGCAAGCCCGTACAAAAATTTCGGCATAACATCCAAGCGAAAAGGAACTATAAAACCAATTGGGCAAATAGTTTTTGTATAGCTTCTGCCGGGTTATTACAAAAGCCCGGGTGTACTTTTGATGTCTGTACTACGGTACTGCGCGTAGCCGTAAGCCAGCGAAAGCGTGAAGCCTTATCCAGTTGTCCTATTGGCCCGCTATCCCGGCCGCCATTGCAGATGCGTTCGAGCGCAAGCAGGTGTTCTTCCACTTCTTCTATGTCCAGTTTATCTGAAAAAGCCTGCAGTTTTGTTCTATCAAGCTTATAAAGAGCCTGCAAAAAACCTTTCTCACGGGAATACAGTATTATTCCCACGTTGAGGAATTCTTCGCGTTCTACCCTTGGCACTACCCGGATAACGGCATATTCAAATAATTGCTTCTCTTGCATGCTTTGCTTCATTTACAAAAATATGAGATGTTGATAGCCGGGTGTTTAAAAATTGCTCGTAAACTTTTCTTTTTTCCTCTGCTGTTCCCGGCGCAGTTCCATCCACCAGCCATTCATCGGGAATCAGTGATACAATGTTATGGATACAATCCGGGGAAAGGATGGTTTTAAAGGACGCATCAACGGCATCCAGCTCACTGGCCAAAGGCAGCAATACATGATCTTTTATTTGCGTGAAGGGCCGGCGTGCGTGCTCCTCCCAGTTGCTCCAGGTATGATGAAAATAAAGTGCCGCACCATGATCTATCAGCCATAATTTTTTATACCAGGTCAGCATATTGGTATTGCGGGGTGTACGGTCCACATTGGTGATAAAACTATCCAGCCAGACAAGTTTTGAGGCCGTTAATGCATCAATTTTTGTAACGGTCGGGTCGAAGCTGATAGCGCCGGAAAGATAATCCAGCGCCAGGTTGGTGCCTACGCTGAATTGCAACAGGTCCTGTATTTCTTCATCCGGTTCTGTGCGACCAAAAGCTGCATCTACATTGGCAAAAACGATTTCCGGAACTTTGAAACCCAGTGTTCTGGCCAGTTCACCGCCAATCAGTTCGGCGATCAGGGCTTTGATGCCCTGCCCGGCGCCACGAAATTTCAACACGTATAAAAAACCGTCATCCGCTTCTACAATTGCAGGCAGCGAACCGCCTTCGCGCAAGGGTACAACATAACGGGTTACATTAACGGTTCTAAGTATGGGTGGTTTTTGATCCATTTGCCAAATGTAAGCATGGGCGGGGAGCAAGAAAAATGATAATGGAATGAAGCTGAAACGAAATAAGCTGCATCAAAAAACTACTTCCTTAAGTAACTGCTTGTTTGGACAGTGGCAGAAATGGTTTGATGAAAGAAGTTGCCCTTTTAAAAATAAAATTTTAAAAGCTACTCTCTTTTTGAGCCAATGATTACACCGGAGAATGATTTTTATAATTTCGGCTCATAATGAAGAACAACGATCCCGCAGTCAAAAGATGTAGATTTTACCAATGTCAGATTTTGTTTGGTGTCAAGCCCTTTGAAAATTGTCATTCCGTTACCAATTGCGGTTGGATTAATGAATAAATGAAACTCATCTATCAGTCCTTGTTTTATGAGAGCCGATACAAAACTGGCGCCGCCATAAACGATGATGTCTTTACCGTCTTGTTTTTTTAATTCAGTGATCTCGTGGGCAAGGTCGCCTTTTGCTAAAACGGTATTGTCCCATTCAGACTTGTCAAGGGTTTTGGTAAAAACAACTTTTGCTGTAGTATTCATTTTTTCGGCACCTTCTGCTTCAGGTACAGAAGCCCAATGTGGAATAAATCCTTGTGCAAATTTTCGTCCAAGGACGATGCAGTCAACAGGTTCGGTTATTTCTGTTACATATTTTTTAAGTTCATCATCCCAGTCCCAAACCATCAAATCCATTTCGCCATTTGGTCCTGCAATGTATCCGTCAATGGTCATTTGAACCTGAAGTTTTAATTTTCTCATTGTCGTTTTTATTTTTTTTTGAATTGTTACCAGTACAAACTTAATTCATACTGTTAATCTTTATTATACCACAATGCGACAATTAGAAAGGTCATTTCCGACAGAAAACATTTGTAATGAGGCCCGCCTCCAGTTTTTTTAAAAGAGGGCACAATCATTTGGTGATTGAAGATAAACTGTAGCGATTCAGCAAGCGTTAATTATTAATTATAACAGTGTTTATTGCGACTTCCTTACCCCTGGCAAATCCCTCCTAAAAGAAAATTTATGCAGCCTTTTTTTCCATATTATTACGCCATTTTCGCATCCTTACCACCTGTTGTTCGATTCTTTTTTTAAACTTTTTATGAAATAATTTATGGTAATTGGCCGGAGCATACAGTAAAGATAACATGGCTTCTTTTGTCATTTTATCTTTTAAACCGGCTTTAAACTCCACTTTCATTTCCGCAATAGCCAGTTCTTTTGATACTTCTCCTTCCTCATTTACATACCGCAAGGTACTCAGGGCAATGAACGCTAGTATTCCGCCAATGATAAATAGAAAACTTATATCGTGCAATTTGAGCAGATGCAAAACGCTGCTATCCTGTGGCCCATGCCATTGAACAGTCCAGGTAAAACTTTTATTGGAAAAATAATCTGCAAGAAAGCCTCCGGCCAAAGGCCCTAAAGCTGAAATGAAGGCTACCAGCATATTCCTTGCGGATAGATAAACGATCGCTTCGTTTTTGGGAGCCAGTTTTATGCCTATGTTGTTGATTGCTAAATTAATTCCTGATGTAGCAATGCCATTTAAAATATTGATGCATGAAACTATTAAAAGAGTTACTAAAAAGGATGATGGCATGCTTGCAAATGGCCATGCAAGAATGCAAAAAATATAAATCGGGGCGGCAATTTTTATAATCGTTTTATTACTGAATTCATCGGAGTGCTTTCCCCATTTTTTTACAACGGATATACCAGCTACTTGGCCCATAATTACAAAACAGATAATATAGGAAAGCGACAAATTGAGATTCCTCATCATGTACACTGTAAAAAAGGGCGTGGCAATATTAAGGGCGAATGACCAAAAAGAATTAAAGAGCAACAGGTTGCGGAAATTTTTATCTGCCAGTGGTTTTTTGAAAAGCTTTAATAAGTTTTCTTTAGGTAAATGAGATTCCGGTTCAGGCGTGCGTGCAAGCAGATAAGTTGCCAGTAATCCCAATATGCCGCCACCCAAAAACATATATGCATAAGTAGTCAATTCCATATCCGGATTAACCTTTTTTACATGGTCTAGAATAAGAGCAAGCAGAAGACTTAAAAAGACATTTAGTGTTTGTGTAACTTTTGTACGATGCGAAAAATAAGAGCCCAGCTTTTTTCCCGGAACAAGGTCTTTCATCCAGGAATTCCAACTGGCGCCGGC
Organism: uncultured Chitinophagaceae bacterium; assembly: GCA_963695165.1. GTDB lineage: Bacteria > Bacteroidota > Bacteroidia > Chitinophagales > Chitinophagaceae > CAVOGF01. The sequence continues at coordinate 71,629 of CAVOGF010000004.1, read as the reverse complement.
TACTGATCCGAAACAATAATGAAAAAACAGGAGAAATATAAGTACCTGAATGCTTGTACCTGTAGTAAAAACTAAAGGCAAAAGGCCGATGATCAATAAAGGAAAACGTGCAAAGGCATTACATAAGACGGCTATTGCTCTTCTGTTATTATATTTTTGCAATAGTCTTATTGCAATTAATTGGAAAACATTTGTAAGCGTGGGCAATGAGGCCAGCAAACCAATTTGAAAATTAGAGGCGCCCAACAATAAAGCCATTGCAGTAAGGAATGTTCCACCGGTAAGAGCAATCATTGCTTCTGTAGCCAATCCTTCTTTAATTACGAGGTTCAGGCCATTAGTGATCTGTCTCTGAGATAAGGACTCAGAAGGTTTTAAATTCATAGAATATTTGATATAACAGGATATTGAGAAAAGTTGAAAGCTGAATTAAATCTTGCAGTTAATTGATCTTAAAAACAGAAATAATATAGCTCACCATCAACCTTGCAGGGTGCAAAATTAATTCAGTTATTGGAATAATTGGAATGCGAAATAAGTTGAAGAATCTATTTTTTATGCAAATTAACAAATGCGGAAAAATGACTATCAGTTATGCTTTAAGACTGAGGATATTTATTTTCCACCAGAAGCAATTTCTGGATTAAATTTTGGGTTTCAAGTAATACTATTTCAAAATAATGTTCCTTCGTCCAGTCAATTACCCTGTGTAAATTTTTGTTAAGGGGCGCCCATCTTTGGGGCTCGCCATCCATGCTGATTATCACGGAAGGAGTGTCAAAAGCATCCGCTATATGCGAAACGCCTGTGCAATTGGAAATAAGCATAAAGGCATCCTTTATTACAACCGCCATTGCCCCCAGGCTTGTTTTTCCGGTAAGATCAATGGGTAAATGGTGCATGCATTTTATGACTTCCTTTGTAATGTCAGTTTCATCTCTTGTGCCGGTAATCACTACCGTAAACCCTTCCTCGATACAATAATCGGCGATTGCGCCAAAAAATTGCGGTGGCCATTGGCGCCAGTACCCTCTTGATCCGGGATGAATGCAGATATAATTTTTTGGTTCAATTGGCACCAGCAGTTCATCAAAATCTTTTTGGTCATCCTGGGTTAAAGGAAATTCCAAATGGTCGCCCTGTGATCTGATTCCTAAATGTTGCATGAGCAAAAGATGCCTGTGGATCTCTGAGCCATGATCGGGATATGGCATAAACAAAGGTGAATCCACAAAACTTTTTTCATTATAAAAACCCGCTACATTTTTTGCCCCAAATTCATGCAGTAAAGGATTCACCACCGTGCCGTTTCCCTGCATCTGTATCAAAAGATCAAATTGCTCCTGCCTTACTTCATCTAAAAATAATTCCAGTTTTGCTTCATCATAAAGTTGTTCGGGAAGAGCCGGATAGCCGGGAAAATGTATGAACCTGTCAAAATAATTTGAAAACCTTTCCACAAAAGATGCTGCCCATGGTAAGCCCAGCAAACTGATACTGGCGGCAGGATAGGCAAGCCGCAACGCACGCACAGCAGGAATGGCGCAAAGCATATCACCTAATTGCAAAGCCCGGAAGACTGCTATTTTCTTTATATGCTTTAATTCGTTTTTCATAAATGCAACGCTTTAAATTTCCAGGCGCCATAGAGGTTCCAGAACAGGGAAAAGAAAGGAATCATTATAGAAGTAGCTACCATTTCCAATATATGTTTAAATGAATGCGAAGCGTGTGATAACCTTTTGGCAACAAATAAACCCATTAAAAATATCCAGCACAACAGGCAAATGAGTGCTATAAGTTTCTGCTGAAAAACCAATGCCATGAAAAAAGCCAGCAATAAAATGACCATCAAAATATAATTCCACAAAACCGGTGTGTAAATGCGCTTTTTATATAACCGCGGATGTTTTTTAAACAACAAAGCGTCAAACATAGATTTCTTTTGTTCTTTTAAGCTTACTCCCCACGCCGCTTTTCTTGCCGGATGAACCACTAATGCTTCTTCAATTTTTGTAATGGGTATCCCTTCTTTTAATAATTTAAATTCGAGATCGCTGTCTTCACGCCAGGCCATGGTAAACGCTTCATCAAAACCATTCACCATTTCAAGTGCTTCTTTAGAGCAGGCGCAATTGGCTGTTACAAAACCGGCCGTTTCCAGGTTGGCGGTATTCAATTCAAAATCCGTTGGGTTGGGTGACCGCGGTACGATTATTTTTCCGGAGAAAGCAATTAATGTTTGCGCATAAAATTCAAACGCGTTGTAATAATTTTTCACCCAATCGTGCGAGGGAATGCAATCATCATCTGTAAATAAGATCAGGCTGCCTTTAGCCTGTTTCCAACCCGCGTTCCTGGCTGCGGCAGGGCCTTTTTTACAAGGAAGGGAACAGTAAAACAGCGCCGGTGAAGGTTTATTTTTATACAGTCGCTGAATGGCGGTAATGGTTTGCTCATCAGGCCCGTCAGTAACAATTATTATTTCATATTCTTCAGTGGAAAAGTCCTGCGACACCAGGGCGGTCATGCATTTCGTTAATAAAGCCGGGCGTTGATAGGTGGGAATGATGATAGAAATTTTTACTGGCATTTTATTTTTCTAATAAAAATGAATTGATAACTAATGCGTCAAAAGGGGAGGTCCAGAAGCATTCAATGGCATCGCGTGGCGTACACACGATTGGCTCTCCTCTTGTATTAAACGAAGTGTTTACCAGGACGGGCACCCCGGTTATTTTTTTAAACTCTTTCAAAAGCGAATAATAAGTGGGGTGTTGTTGCTCATTCACCGTTTGAATCCTTGCGGTGCCATCTATATGTCGCACTGCCGGAATTTTATCCGCTTTATCAGCCACTACACAATTCACAAACAACATGAAAGGAGAGTGCCCTGCATGCTCAAACCAGTCACCCGCTTCGCTCTCTATCACTACCGGTGCCACAGGCCGAAAGTCTTCCCGGTCTTTAATATCATTCAGCCTTGCCTGCATTTCCGGATGAATGGGGGATGCAAGAATAGACCGGCCACCCAATGCGCGCGGGCCAAATTCCATCCTGCCCTGAAACCATCCTATGATCTTGTCTTGTGCTAAGATCGCCGCGGTTTCTTTCGCCACATTGTCTAATTTTTTATAAGGGACTTTGGTCCATTGTAAAAATTTTTCAATTTCTTCATCGCTGTATTCCGGGCCCCAATAACAATGATCCATCGTAAAATTTCTTTCGCTCTCTTTGTGTTGCGCATGCACCCATAAGGCGGCGCCCAGTGCGGTGCCTGCATCTCCTGAAGCAGGCTGCACCCAGATATTTTCAAAATTGCTGTTGTCACGAATCACCGCATTCAATACGCAGTTCAAAGCCACACCGCCTGCCAGACATAAATTTTTCTCCCGCGTTTCTTTTTGAAACCAATTCACCAATTGTAAAACCGTTTCTTCCAAAGCTTTTTGCAAGGAATAAGCGATGTCAAAATGATGTTGTAAAAAAGGCTCTTCTTTTTTTCGGGCCTTCCCAAAGCGTTCTTCCAGATTCAATTCCCTGATGGTGTACTTTCCATTTTCTCCTACCTGGATCATAGACCGGAATTCATTTAAATAAACGGGCTGGCCATAGGAGGCAAGTGCCATTACTTTATATTCGTCTGATGAATGCAGAAAGCCAAGATAGCTGGTTACCTTCTCATACAATAATCCTAAAGAATGCGGCAAAAAAACTTCGGAAATTTTGGTAAGCTCTTTTCCATTTCCAACATAATAACTGGTAGTTGCCTTTTCTCCCCTTCCATCAATGGTGAGCACGGCCGCGGTAGTAAAAGGTGATGGGAAAAAAGCGCTTGCCGCATGGGCAATATGATGGGCTACATAATGCCATTTTTCCGGAGATGCCTTTGCTCCGATGAATCTTTTTTGCAAATGATGGGGATAGCCATCAGCCAACTGGCCCGGGGCATTTACAATGAGCGCTAAAAATAGAGATTCCCATGATGCCTGTCCATCTCCATTTTTAGCGCCATCGGGTTTCATAGGAATAGAGATCTCTTCATCATTTATCTTACCGGATATAATTGCAGGATCAAAAGAATAAGCAATTTCATCCACCTCGTTGATGTGAATGCCCGCAACACTTAAACAATAATCAATTGCATGAAAAGGCAATTCATAGGTTGAAAATGGGATGGGCCGTTTTCCATGTTTTATATGAGTAAAGCGTTCCTCCTCCGCTGCCGCTAATAAAATCCCATCTTTTAAAATACAAGCCGCCGAATCGTGAAAAACAGCATTGATTCCTAAAATATACATGTTTGACTTTTATTCTTTGGAGAAGACAGTATCCGGCAATACGCTTTCAAATACTGAACCAATCCCGGTTTCAGGCCAAAATAAAAAAAGGACGCTTACACTTACATCCACAGCAATAAAATATTTGTATTAAACAGAACCTTCTCTTTCATTCCGTTATGTTTCTTTTTCAGTTTTAAAAACGCATAAATGCCTTTCGAAAAATATTTGTCTTTTTTGAATGTTCAACTGGTATTTTTTTTATCTGAGTATGTAGAAACGCTTCTACATGATTTTTTTTACCTGTCCTCATTCTTTCACGCTTCTTACACCGCTGCGTCTTCATGGTTGAATGGCATGTTTTTTTATCCTTTATCAACGGAATTATCCGGTTTTTTATCCAGATAAATTAGCATTATTGATCATTTTTACTTGTAGTAAATGAAAACCAATAAACATCCGCGTGCCATTTTTACCTGGCATATTCATGGAACTTATTTATACTATCTATCCCAGGGAGATTATTTAATTTACATTCCCGTTACAAAAGAAAAGCAGGAAGGATACTATGGAAAAGGAGAAACCTTTCCTTTCGGCGATAATGTGATAGAAGTTCCCGCCGGGGATGTAAAAAATCTTCGTTTTGATTGTATCCTTTTCCAGACCAATAAGAACTGGCTGGTAGATCAATACGAAATATTGAGTGAACAACAACGCCTGCTTCCAAAGATCTACCTCGAACACGATCCGCCTTTACACCATCCCACCGATTCTAAGCACATCATGAACGATCCCGAGGTGATCATGGTACACGTTTCACATTTCAATAAATTAATGTGGAGCTGCAACAGTAGGATAATAAGAGTCATTGAGCATGGAGTTATGAAACCACGTGCGGCTTACAGCGGTGAATTGGAAAAAGGCATTGTGGTTGTCAATCATCTGCATCAGCGGGGAAGAAAATTAGGCGCTGATATTTTTACTGAAGTAAGCAGGCAAATACCTCTCGATTTAATTGGTATGGGAACCCGGGAGATATGGAGGTCTTGGAGAAATTTTACATCCGCAACTTCCCGGAGTTTATAAGTCATTACCGTTTTTTCTTTAACCCGATAAGGTACACCAGCCTTGGACTTGCGGTGATAGAAGCTATGATGACAGGGATGCCGGTGGTTGCATTGGCTACCACTGAATATGTAACCATGATAAAAAATTATGAAACGGGATTTATCCATACAGACCTAGATTTTTTAATACATAAAATGCAACTTCTTCTTATTAATAAACCATGGGCCACCGAAATAGGCGCGCAGGGAAAAAAATATGCTGAAGAAAGATTCAACGTTGAGCGTTTCACAGAAGAATGGGAAAATGTGTTTGAGTTGGCCATTTCAAAAAAAGAAAATTATGAAAAAGAAAATCGCATTTATCAGTGAGCACGCTTCTCCGCTGGCAACGCTCGGCGGTGTGGACAGCGGCGGCCAAAATGTATATGTGGCAGAGCTTCCCAAACAGTTGGTTAAACTCGGATATAACGTGGATGTATACACGCGGAAAGAAAACGATGCCATTGATGAAATTATCAACTGGCTGCCGGGCATAAGGGTTATTCACGTAAAAGCGGGTCCCGAAAAGCATGTGCCTAAAGAAGAATTGCTTTCAATGATGGACGAGTTCGCGCAAAACATGTTGTCATTTATCAGGAGAAGCCATCTTAACTATGAATTGGTGCATGCCAATTTTTTTATGTCAGCCCTGGTAGCTTCAAAGGTGAAAAAGGAGCTGGGAATCCCTTACGTTGTTACTTTTCATGCATTGGGCCTGGTAAGGAAGAAGCACCAGAAAGATATGGATAAATTTCCGCCGGAACGTATTGAGATAGAACGGAGAATCATCAATGAAGCGGACCATGTGATTGCCGAATGCCCGCAGGATAAAGAAGATATGATTCAACTCTATTCTGCCCGGCCCGGGAAGATATCTATTGTGCCCTGCGGCTTTAGCGCGAAAGAGTTTTATCCTGTTGATAAAACATGTGCGAGAAGAATTTTAAATTTTTCAAAAGATGAAAAAATAATTTTGCAACTGGGAAGAATGGTACCGCGTAAAGGAGTGGATAATGTAATTAAAGCGCTGGGTGAATTAAAAAGGAAAAATCAATCCATGCGCCTTGTGGTGGTAGGTGGGGAAGATGACCGCCCGGACCCTTTATTATGCCCTGAAATTGCGCGATTGCAAAAAATAGCGATGGAAGAAGGCGTTGCGTCCAGCGTTGTTTTCACCGGGAGAAAACAAAGGGATGTATTGAAATTTTATTATGCCGCCGCCGACCTTTTTATTACAACTCCCTGGTATGAGCCGTTTGGAATTACCCCATTGGAGGCGATGGCATGTGGCACTGTCGTAATTGGCTCGAATGTAGGCGGCATCAAATTTACAGTGGAAGATGGCGTAACCGGTTTTTTGGTACCCCCGCATGACCCGTCCGCACTGGCACAAAAAATAGAGACTTTAATCGGCGATGAAAAATTGTTGGCCACCATGCACCACAATTCATTAAAAAGGGTGAACAAATATTTCACCTGGCGTGGAGTGGCCGCATCATGCCATCAATTATATGAAAAAATTATTTCTGTAAAACACAAAGAAGCGAAACATTGGAGCGCCATCAATATGGATAAGTTTAAATTAAAGAACGCTGGATTTTTATTGAATGACCCGTTTTATTTACAACACAACTTGCCCGCGATAAATGAATAAAGCCATTTTTATTGATAAAGACGGAACACTTATCCATGATGTGCCTTACAATGTAAATCCCGAACTGATCCGGTTTGAAAAATATGCCCAGGAGAGTTTGTATTTATCTGCAGCAGCAAGGGTATTGCTTAATTATCATCACCAACCAGCCAGGCATTGCGCTAAAGTATTTTACGGAAGAAGATTTAAAAGCTAGTAGAAGAAAAAATTAAAAGCACATTGCTTGAAAAGAAGGTTTCTCTTAACGGGGTTTTATTATTGTCCGCACTGCCGAGAAATCAGCCTGCGCCTGCCGCAAGCCTATGCCGGGATTGCTTTTAAAAGCAGCCCATGACTTGCAGATCGATCTTTCAGGATCATGGATGATCGGCGATATTTTAAATGATGTGGAAGCAGGAAAAAGATCGGGTTCAAAAACCATATTGGTGGATAATGGCAACGAAACTGAGTGGCATTTGGATGAACTGCGAACGCCTGATTATAAAGTAAAAAATTTGAAAGAAGCAGCTGATATCATTTTGCTTCAGGATCATAAATAGCTCTCATATGGCAGAATGGAAAAATTGCAAGAACATTTTATGCATCCGTGCAGATAATATGGGCGACCTGCTGATGTCTTCCCCGGCCATACGTGCGCTGAAGGAAACTTTTAATTGCAAAATCACCCTGCTTGCTTCCGCCATGGGAAGTATGATCGCTCCTTTCATCGATGAAATTGATGAAACAATTGTAGCGGATCTTCCCTGGGTAAAAACGAAACAACCGGCTGATGAAAATGCACTTTCGGCCCTTATTGAAAGGATCAGGTCTTACCAGTTTGACGCTGCCGTGATCTTTACCGTTTACAGCCAAAACCCTTTACCCGCTGCTATGCTGACTTACATGGCGGGCATTCCCAGAAGGCTGGCCTATTGCCGCGAAAATCCTTATTATCTTCTTACAGACTGGATAGTGGAAAAAGAACCTTACGCGTTTATTCAACACCAGGTAAACAGAGATTTGAATCTTGTAAAAATGATCAGCGCTGAAACGGAAGGCCATCACATTAAAATCAGTTTTTCAGAATCCTCCGCTGTAAGAGTACTTAAAAAATTATCAGGCGCCGGTATCGATACTGCTAAAAACTGGCTGATCCTGCATCCCGGCGTAAGTGAGAAAAAAAGAGAATACCCGGTAGAAAAATGGATAGAGGCCGGAAAATTATTGCGCGATCATTTATCTTTTCAGATAATTATAACAGGGGCTGAAACCGAAAAGGATTTATGCCAAAAGATTGCCGGAGGTATTGGTAAAAACGCTTTTTCCTTTGCCGGATTGCTATCCGTTGAAGAATTTATTGCACTGATCAGCCAATCACCGCTTGTCATTTCTGTAAATACAGCAACCGCGCATATTGCAGCCGCTACTCAAACTCCTGTAATCGTTTTATACGCGCTTACCAATCCCCAACATACGCCGTGGAAGGTTGCATCGGCTGTGTTATTTTTTTCTGTAAAAGAAGATATGAGGAGTAAAAATGAAGTGGTGAATTATGTAAATCAAAAACTAATGAATCAAACAACAGAAGCTCCATCTCCATCGACCATCTTGAAAGAAGCAGAAAAATTATTGAATACGGTGATTGAAGGATATGATAAACCGGATTAAACAATACCATCCAGAACTAAAAATTATTGTTGGTAATAAAACTGTTCTGTCTTGTTATTTTGGCTATTTAAAAATGATAGCTTTTTAAGATTACCAGATTAAGGTCATGCGGCATTTGCAATATTCGGTAGGCTTACTTCTTTTTTTAATGAAAATTCTTATTAATTTCCGGCCTTGAAACTAAAAACTTTTGCCGAAACGAACCTTTTGCTATCAAATTCCTGAAATGAAAATATCTTTCTTAACGCTTATGACTTTATTGGTTTTTAATTCTTTTGCACAAAGAGATAGCCTCCAAACTGAGATCTTGAATTATTCAGATACTAATTCGGAAATGATCACTAAAGGCAGAGTTTTGTTAGCTGATAAATTCAAGGAAGGCGACTATAATAAAGTAAGGGAAATAAAGGATTATCTGATGGAGCGGTTCCGGGGTAAAAATTATGTAGTATTCTATCAGTCGGAATATTGGCATATTTTATATTGGACACAGCAATATGATGAACTGCTTGAAAAAATAAAAGCATTTGATTCACAGAATACAAATTATAAAAGAAGAATTAACCCGCGGCCTGATTTTTTATTTGAAACTTTAAGAGATAAATCCTGGGATTCCCAATTGCTATTGGACTCTATGATAAAAAATGCAGCATTGAAGTCTGTTGATAAGGATTTTCTAATGATGTATTTAAAATATATTGCCAGGAATGAAATTTACCAACTGGAAGTTAAAGATTCTATGAATATTATCGCAGATAATTTTCTTACATCTTATCCCAATAGCGACTATGAGCGCTTTACCAGGAATTACATCAGGTATAAATTTGTTCCATCCAAATGGGGATTTGGAATTGAGTTTTTTAGTGGTTACTCGATTTTCACGAAAGACCTTAAAAAAAACTACCAAAATACGATTCCGGTAGGCATTGCTTTTGATATTTACTACAGAAAAATGGCTCTTTATCTAAGGAATTTTATAGGATTCAGTAAAACCAAAAATGATATTCCATATGATGATCAAACCTGGGAGAAAGGGGCGCCGGTAAGGGTATTCCTCCCTGAAGCAACTTTAGGATATGTAGTTTTGGACAATAAAAGATTTAAGGCTACACCGTTTGCCGGTATTTCTTCCACTGATATTTCACCTACCCAGCATGATCTTAATAAAACTCTTGGCCTCGAAAAAGTGGATTTGAAATTTACGACAACTTATACTGCTGGTTTAAACCTGGATATTAAGTTAGGCCGCGGAATGCCAATGGTAACTTTAGGGCCAGAGGAGAATTACGGGTTTTTAAGGTTTCGGTATGCAATTAACTTTCCGCAATTTGAAAAAAAATATGGATACTCCGGAAACTTACATTACCTGACGGTTGGTGTTGGCGGTTTTGGCAAAAGAATCAAACGGGAATATTAATTTGTGGAGACCGTCTCAAAAAAAACATAAACAACCTGTAACTTCTACCGGAAAAGATTAAAAATGGGTAAAGCGAAATGGAACAATTTTCATTTAATGCAAGACTTGCAAAGTAGAATGCTTCACACAGGATATTAAATCGAAATAGCCCTAATTTATGAGCATCTTGTAAACGCACCAATTCCCTACAACTGCGGCTTCATTGTTTGCGCTTTGCACTAAAGACTTGTTTATTGCTGTTGTGTTTAGTCGAAGTCTTTGATACCTAATTTACGACCTCTTTCTTTATACAGAGCTAAAGTTTTTTGAATACCCTGAATTTTTTCTTTATGATGTTGATAAGCAAATAATAAGTCATCTCTTGAATCAATAAAGTAAAAACCATTCGTTGTCGAACCAATTAAGCCAGAACGTTTCAATGGTAAAGTAATTTTAGCTTTAATTTCGGTTTCGGATTTTACGATTTTTTGTGATTTCAAAAACTTTTTAATTTTTTTTGAATTTTTTGCGTTTGGAAATCCAAATGCTTCCCTTTTCAAATACTCAAAAACCAACCCTTGCAAATTGTGCCTGTTGTCAGCAATAAATCCAGAAAAGTTTTTTTCTTTATTTGTTTTAGTTATAGATGCCTATCTACAAAGTATTCTTTTCTGTTGAATTTACCCGGTGTTGGTTGCCTATAAATGTAAATCCTTTGCCTAATTCTAAAATGAATTGCTTGATTTTTTCTACTAATTTTTGTTCAAGTTCTTTTTCCCTTACCGGTTGTGTGATACCGAGAAAACCTAAATTGTAACTGCTTTTGAGCATTTCATTTGCCTGCTCTGCCAATAGTTCAGGTAAGGCGTTATTGAAATTATGGGATTTTGGTAGGTGTTTTTCGGTATGGTAACTGTTAGCCTTTATATAATTGAGTAAAACATCCCTTGACCAGCCCCATTCCAAAGTTTTTTCGGCATAAAACAAGGCTTCATCATCATTCGTAATCTTTTCAAGCAACAGTAAATTATGTCGCCACGGCAAAACTGCAACGCTGCGTTGCAGTTTTGCCGTGGCGTTGTAATAACGTTCGTAAAAGCGTTTCATATTCCATAGGTTACGGGGCGAAAGCCCCATATCGGGAAACTCCGTTTTTAAATCTACCGATAGCCTGTTGACCACGCCTGCACCATGTCCCTTTTCTACTTTCTTCCTGGAAAGAAGTTTGCCTAAGTTCCAATAAACACCAATGGCTGCTGCATTTACCTGTCGGGCAATGGTGCTTCTTGCCGTTTTAATTTCCGTCACGGCAGCCCGGAGTATCTCTAAGTAATGTTCTTCTGATTCCATTAAAGTTTTGGTTTGATTTCGGCTAAATTCCGAGTGATTAATTCCTAGGTTTGATACGACTTAACCGACATTTATTCACTTATATTTTTCCGCAATCCACCGCAATTTTCCCAGCGCTTCATTGGATGCATCTTTAAAAAATTTGGAATCATAACTATAAGTAATAAAGCGCATGCCTTCATTTACCCATTTATCTACATCTTCCATATTGGTAAGATGTATTCCGGGCGCTACGTCGTATTTGTTGCATGCTGCAATCACGGTACGAAAAGCTTCCTCCATCCTGGGATGATGTATTTGTCCTGAAATTCCCAAATCATGGCTGAGATCCGCAGGGCCGATCATTACCGCATCCACACCTTGCATTGAAACAATTTTCTCCACATTATTAACGCCTTCTTCGCTTTCAATCTGAACGATGATCATCGTTTCACGATTGGCCCATCCGGTGTAACTAACAATATCATAATCGCGGTAAAGCGTGGCTATGCTGGAAATACTCACGCCTCTTTTTCCCATGGGAGCGTATTTAGTCGCCTGGATAATGCGTTCGGTTTCCGCCGGAGTTCTCACTTGTGGCAATACCAGCCCTTCCGCGCCCACATCCAGGATGCGGGCCATCTCGTGGTACAATTTATCCGGAACGCGTACAAACAAGGCCAATGCTTCATATTTTGCCACTAAAGAGAAATTCCCCAGGGTTTCAATATCATAATCATTGTGTTCGGTATCCAATATAATATAATCCCAGCCTGCTGATGCTGCCATGGAAACTGCCTGGGGCGATTTAAGGATCCGGAGCATTGTTCCAAAACAAACGCCGCCTTCCTGTAACCGCTTTTTTATGGTATTGATTTTTAAACTCATGCTATGTTTTTATTGATAAAAATAATTGTTTACTATTCATCACTAATCATTTTGGGTTGCATAATTTCATTGGCAGCCTTGCATCCTGCTCAATAAAGATCTGCTGCTGAATGGCTGGGGGATGGAAGCGGAAAGCCCGGTGAGGCTTTGTGTATGGGCCTTGTGCCGGACTTGCAGCGTACAGCCCCAACTGCTGCTGATTAAAGTACCAAAGAAGACAGCCCCAAAGAATCATAACCATCAATTGTAAAACTGTCCTTTTGGATAACGCCAAAAAAAGTTATTCCCTTTTTTTCATCAGCCATACTTCCGCTACCTGGCTTCCTCTGCCGGTGCCGCCTTTTCCGGGTTCTACGGTCCATACCAGGGTCAAATCGCCGTCCGACGTAGCTTTGCGCGGTACATCAAATGTAACCGGGCCTATTGCCTGTGCCACGTTTATTGTAATCATGTATCACCAGATCATCTGCCGCCAAACGAATGCCTTCGCCCACATAAGTAACCTTAACTTCATACTGTGCAGTGGTATCCAGGCTCGTATAATGCATTTTTAAAGGATGGCCATGCAGCGTTTGTACGTAACGTGCCCAGGATACACGCCAGTTTAAAGTTTTTTCATAAGGCGAAAATTTTTCATAAGGCGCATATCCAATAAGTGGTGAACGGTAAAAAGCCGGATCCTCTTTATAAGGCGCTCCTGGTACCAAATGCGGCTGGTTGCCCCAATCTCCCAGGTCATCATAATAGCCGCCGGGACCCGGATTGGTCCAGTTGGTTATCAGTTCAATCTCTTTAAGCCGGTCATTTTCATTTTCAATCTTGGCGATCCGTATGAATTGTTCTTCCAGCCAGCCGCGGTTGTTTAAGGGGTAATCAATTAAATCCAAATTAGCGCCTCTTCTGATGCCGATGGCAAAATATTTTTCCACGCTTAACTGCATTCGCGTACTTTGAAAAAGCGCTTCAGCCAGTTCGAAAACCCGTTGCCGCAGATCGCCGGACACAGGTTTTAGCCGTGCATTGTTTAATGTTTTCAGCGCTTCTTCCATCGCAGTTAAAGAACCTGACAGGGACGCTTTTCGTAAAATATCCAGGGCCTCCGCTTCCAGTTGTGTTTCGTAGATCAACCTGTTTCGATTATAGGCATCATAGTAGGAGCGGTAGAGCGCCAGTTGAAATCTCCAGTTGAGCCGGACCTGTGGCGGGGCAGTTTTTTCCATTAACTGAAACATGCTGTGATGTACATTCACCAAACTGTTATTTAGTAATGGACCATTCCAGTTTTGTTCTAAATTTAAAAGTCCCTGGGCAAAATCATAGGTATATTTTTTACCAATAAAATACCGGCTATAGTCCTGAAGGATTTCATTGACGTTGATCGCGGGATCCCAGCCCAGTCCGCTCCATACAATTTTATTGACATCATCATTTAAGCCTTCGGAATAAGTAATGAAACCAATATTGGTATTGGGAGCAGCGGCATGAAAAATTGTGGCCTGATCCAGTGGACGGGGATTGATGCTTTCGCGGTTTTGAGTAGCGGCAAATGCAAAATCCCAGTTGGGCACCGGGTATTGCGCATCGAAACAATGAGTAATGTCAGGATACCTGCGAATGGGATACTTAGCCGGAACTTTTTTTCTAAACTCATTTATGGTCATACTTATCTGTGGCCCGTAAACTATGCCCGATAGCCATTTGGGTTCGTTTTTCACGAGTTCCATAAACTCATTCATCCAGCTTTGAGTAAAACCCTGGGGAGAGACCCATATCTCCGCTTTCGGATGATATTTATGCAGTATTGCAGCCTCTTTTTCTAAATGTTTAAACAATATTTCGGGTTTCAGATGGCCAGGGTCGCCGCCGGGAACAAAGATGGCGTCTACTTTAACCAGTTTGCTAAATATTTTCTCACTCTCTTCAAGCGATTTCTTCGCGTTTTCCGCTTTTGAATAATCGCCAAACATCAGCGGATACCATATCCAGGCATTTAATCCATAGTTTTCCAATAGCTGGCTCATCTTCACCATCATATCCATTTGCGGGAGCGGAAACATTGGACTGTCGCTGTCATCATCCGTAAAAGGCGGCAATAGTTCAATGGAGTTGGTACCAAATACAATAAGATCCCGGATATACTGTTCCCACATTTTTTCATCTAATCCATCATAGGCATTCGTTTTTGGGCGATAACCCAACTGATGCCCTCTTATAGGCGTGGCAGGATGCGTAACAATGCTGATATTATCCGGCACAAAAAGCTGCTGTTTTTCCATAAATACTTTTCTTAAAAAATACCCGGTTCCGAAAAGCATTCCTCTTGGGTCATTGCCTGTAATATGCACTGCCGGCGCTTTACCGTTTTCTTTGATCAGCTTTATCGTAAATCCTTCCGCTTCATTTGCAACTGCTGATAGGAGAACGCCCGGATTGTCATTTTTAAATGAAGCTAAAGTTGATACTACAATTACCGGCGTTGAACGGTCGGCAAACTGAACAGCGGTTGGCAATAGCAATGGTGGTTCTTTTTTCTATTTCCTCCACCAGCATTTTTATAGCATTCTGCTCTTGTTTGGATAAATTTTCAGGAATGATGATGGTGGCTTTAGAAAAATCATGCATACTGCTATTTTGGGAAAAAACAGCGGTGGTAAAAAGCAATGCTATGGCAAACAAGAAAATTTTATAATAATTGTTCCTCATTTTTCGCCGTTATTTTGGTTAAATAATATAGTGTTTATTTCAACAGGGTAATTGATCGAACGTTAAGCTATAACAATGCGAAGGATGATTTTCTTTTCATAAAGCAATGTATTGGTGTTTGATAAAATTGTTATTAAATAAATACAGGCTAAAAATATAAGATTATCCGTGGTATTGTTTATCAGTTCTTAACCAATTATTATACAATATTGTCATTTATAAAGATGAGGTCGTACATTTTAAAGCGAGTAAAAGATTGAATCCAAAGCAGGACCTGATTGTACTTTCTAACTGGCAGGATTGTAATGAAACTTTTTCTTGTAATCCCGGGGTGTTAAGCCCGTCAGTTTTTTAAAGTGCCGGTAAAAGTTGGAAACATTATTGAATCCACATTCGAAGCAAACCATTTCAATGGGCAACTGGTCGTTGATCAATGCCCGGCAGGCATGGCTGATTCTTATTTCTATAAGGAAATCATAAAATGTTTTGTGGGTCATAATTTTAAAATAACGGCAGAAAGAAGTAACGCTTAAATTACTAATGGCCGCAATTTCTTCGAGGCTGATATTCTTTTTATAATTACTTAAAGTATAAGCGCAAATTTTATTAAGGCGGATATCATCCAGCTTATTGGATTTATAAAAAGCATGCCCCGAAGTAATATCCTCATACTCTTTTGTTTCAGCTAATAATTTTAAAATTTCCAGGAAAATGATCAGGCGATCCAGATAGGTGGTCTGTAAAGAAGCCCGCATTAATTCGGAAAGTTTTTTAAAAGTTTTTCCCTGTATTTTCATGCCGCGCCTGGCTTTTTCAAATAATTTAGGAATTAGGTACGATTCAGGTAAATTAAGAAAATCCCTGCCTAAACAATCGGGTAAAAACTGAATCACAATTGCCTCCACTTTTAAATCATCGGAGCCTTCAAAATATTCTTCTTTACATCTCCAGGTATGTGGAAGTCCTTCGCCCAATAACAGAATTTCATCCGAAGAGAAATTGCTGATATTATCCCCGATAAAGCGTACGCCTTCACCCTTAATTACATAATGCAATTCCAATTCCGGATGATGGTGCCAGGTAGTTCCAAAATTCGCTTGTACCTGGTGGCGGATATTAAAAGACATCTGTAATTCGGCAGGTACTTTATGGTATAACGGTTTCATATCTTTCGGGCCATTCTTATAAAAGATAAAAAATGAATATACCAATAAAATGATAAGATCATATAAAGAAAAGCTAACCAGCATCAAAAAAGGCATGAAAATATTGTGCAAATTTGTAAATGCATCTCTTTAAAACTGCCGGGATATGCGATCTGTATTGAATGAGAAGGGATGAATTAAAAATATATTATTAAACCAACCAAAATTCCTGAATCTTAAGATGAAATATCTTAAAGCTTAATGAGAAAATATGAATGATCTTCCAATTCTTGATTTATCGGTTATACTAATTTATTTAATCGCGATGATATTGGTTGGGGTATGGTTTTCAAAAAAAAACAAAACCTCCGATCAGTTTACAAAAGCCCTGGGGAAAATCCCCGGATGGGCGGTAGGCATTTCTTTATACGCTACGTTTTTAAGCAGCAATACTTTTATTGGTGTGCCGGGAAAAGCATTTGGAAGTAACTGGAATGCTTTTGTATTCAGTCTTTCCATGCCGCTGGCAGCCTGGGTAGCTTCTAAATATTTTGTGCCTTTTTACCGTAAGTCGAGCCAGGTTTCAGCCTATGCGCACCTGGAGCATCGTTTTGGTCCCTGGGCGCGCAGCTATGCCGTTGTTTGTTTTCTTTTAACGCAACTGGCCCGTATGGGGTCCATATTTTTTGGAATCGCCATAAGCCTCCAGGCTTTAACCGGCTATCCCATGATCTCCATCATGTTGGTGATGGGAATTTGTATAATTATTTATACCGTGATGGGTGGAATTGAAGCGGTGATCTGGACAGAAGTGGTCCAGGCAATACTGCTTACCGTTGGGGCGCTTATGATCTTATTTCTGGTGGTAAATAATATTCCCGGTGGTATCAACAAGATCATAAATATCGGCGCTGCTGATAATAAGTTTAGCCTGGGAAGTTATGCTCCTGATCTCACTACTTCCAGTTTTTGGGTAATCCTGTTGTACGGTTTTTTCATCAATCTTAATAATTTTGGAATGGATCAGAATTATGTGCAGCGTTACCATACTGCCATATCCGAAAAAGAAGCGGCAAAGTCCATTTGGTTGTGTGTAAAAATATATGTTCCCATTTCGTTTTTATTTTTTTTAATCGGCTCCTGTTTATACGCGTTTTATGCGGAAAATCCCGGCTTGACAGAAGCTATAAGAATGCAGGCGGCCGCAGAAAAGCTTCCAATTGGAACAGGCAATGCGGAAATAGCCGCTGTTGCCGCCACACTGCTGCCCCAGGATTATGGCGATAAAGTGATGCCGCATTTTATTGTGCATATGATACCTGTAGGATTGGTCGGGCTGTTGATATCCGCAATTCTATCGGCAGCCATGAGTACCATTAGCTCTGGTATGAATGCTTCAGCTACTGTTTTTTCAGAAGACATTTATAAAAGATATATCAATAAATCCATGACGGAAAAAGGCCAGCTTTCCTTACTTTATATAGCAACTACCGTTTTTGGTATCCTGGGTTTGATTTCCGGTATCGCAATGATAGGGGTTGATAGTATTTTGGATGTCTGGTGGGAATTGTCAGGGATATTTGCAGGGGGAATGCTTGGATTGTTTTTATTAGGAATAATCAGTAAAAAAGCTGGAAATTCTGATGCAGTTATCGGCGTAATTATGGGATTGTTGGTGATCATCTGGATGAGCTTCTCCTATTTAATTCCGGATGAGTTTGCTTTGCTGCGCAATCCTTTGCATGCCAATATGGTGATTGTTATTGGCACGCTCGCAATTTTTCTTATAGGTTCATTGTCATCAAAACTGCGGATGGGAAAGGGTTTAATCAAGGAATTGAAATAAGAAAAAATTGACTATGGATTCCCAAAGTAAAATCAAAAAATCACAAGGGCAAAAAAGATGAGTGATGATTTTGGACCAGGCAGTATTAATACTATGATGCTTTTGTTGCGTCGCACTCTTCTGCATTCTGTTCTATATTGAGCAAAACAGAAACCCGCCAACAATAAATTGATTTATCCCTTGCAAAATATAATATGCATTAACCATGAAATTATTTAAAACCAAAACCGGTGTTCTCTTGCAGCAGGAAGATCATTTCTTCCTGCCTGGTCAATCCTGGGATGAGCTGATCAACCGCGATGAATTGCATGCATATTTATTGCAACAAGTTGCCGCCGCTAAAAGGCTGGATCCGGTTGAAGCGGAAAACATGTTGAAGCAGGAGTTGCTGCCACCCATCGGCGATCAGGAAGTATGGGCAGCAGGCGTTACTTATCTGCGCAGTAAATCCGCCAGGATGGATGAGTCAAAAGATTCCGGTGCGGCGGATCTGTATAGTAAAGTGTATGATGCGGACAGGCCGGAGTTGTTTTTTAAATCCATGCCGCATAGGGTAGTGGGCCATGGCGGTAAGGTAAATATCCGCAGGGATTCCACCTGGAATGTGCCGGAGCCAGAGCTGACTTTATATATCAATGCCGCAGGAAAAATACAGGGTTACACCATTGGGAATGATATGAGCTCCCGAAGTATTGAAGGGGAAAACGCGCTTTACCTGCCACAGGCGAAAATTTATGAAAACAGCGCCGCGCTCGGGCCTTGTTTGTACGTGCCTTCAAAGCCATTGAATGGTTCAGCTATAATAGCTATGAAAATCTGGCGAGACGATAATTTATTGTATGATGATTCGGCTTCTATAGACCGGATGAAACGTAAATTTGAAGAACTTGTAGCGTATTTGTACAAAGAATGTAACTTTAAGGAGGGCTGTTTCCTGATGACGGGAACCTGTCTCGTGCCGTCTTCAGATTTCAGTTTGCGGGAAGATGACCGGGTTGAAATTATGATTGAAGGAATAGGAACTTTAATTAATAATGTAGGTGTAAAAAATTAAGTGCATAAAAAATAGTATGAATTGAATCGTAAAATTTACGGACATAATAAGTAAGATTTTATAGCTCATTCAGTGACAATAAAAAACATTCACATGAAAACATTATTTAAAAAATTTGTTCCGGTAATGATCACTCCTTTCAACCTGAAAGCAAAGGTTGACCTGGATGCAGTATCCAGTCTGATTGATTTTTACCTGGCCGCCGGAGTAAAAGGATTTTTTGCCAATTGCCTGAGCAGTGAAATGTACAGCATCAGCGAAGATGAACGTCTTGATCTGACCCGTCATATTGTTCGTTATGTAAATAATGCCGTGCCGGTAGTAGCAACAGGTTCTTTTGGACTGTCTATAGAAGATAAAGCTGAATTCACGAAAAAGATTTATGATACCGGCATAGATGCGGTGATTATGATTACCAGTCATTTTGCCAATGTGGATCAGGATGATGATGTTCTGTTAAGGAATTTTGAGAAGATGTTCCGTTTAACGGAAAATATACCCCTGGGTTTGTATGAATGTCCTGCTCCTTATAAGCGTATTATTTCCGCTGAAGTTTTTAAAACTTTACTTGCTTCTAACCGGTTGATTTATCATAAGGATACTTCTATTGATTTGGAAAAAGTAAGCGCAAAGCTTGAACTGGTAAAAGACAGCCCGCTGGAATTCTATGATGCGCATACCCCGAATGCCATGTATTCATTGCAAATGGGTGCAACTGGTATGTCTTCTATCTCTGGAAATTTTTATCCGGAGATCCTGGTTTGGATGTGTAATAACGCTACCAATCCGGAAAAACAGGAAGAAGTAAAATGGCTGCAATCCGAATTAACAAGAGTTGATCCGTTCATTCACCAGGCTTATCCTATGAGCGCTAAATATTTTCTGCAAAAAAGAGGTTTGCCGATCCGCACGATAAGCCGTGCGCATGCGCTGGAACTTACTCCGGAACAAAAACAAACCCTGAACAATATTCATTATGATTTCCAGGGCTGGTGCGAAAGGCTTGAGATAAGCCCTGTTAATGTTGAAAAAATAATGCGGCCGAAAATACTATTGGATCCGGCGATTTAGAGGTATGAGTATGGACAAATTAAAAATGGGGTTGGAATGCCCTTTAGGGGCATAATGTCGGTAGAAATTGGGATTTTATGACACCGAATCTTTAGAACAGTTATTAAATCGGCGACTGCCTTAATTCACACGTTCGTTCTGTTTTTAATCAATTTCTGAATTTTAATTTTATTGTATTGTTGAAGAAGAACAGGACAAATATTGTAAACAATATTTCCTGCAGTAATGATCGAGGCCATCTTAAAATTATGGTTGCATAAACTATGAAAAGCTGTTAAAAGAAAGAACACAAAGCAGATCAGGTGGTAACGCTCATACATCGCTATCGTTTTAAGATAGTTTTTTACCTGTTGCTTATTTTTGAATGTGCTATACTGTGTTGATTTCTTCGTGGAAAAACGATTGATAAGATCGCCATTTTGCACAAATCTTCTTATTGTTTTAATGCCGATTTGTTCATAAAACCTGGTGTTGTTGCTCAATTGAAGAAGCCTTAAAAAATTTGCAGGAAGTAATGCGGTTATAATACTGACAACTATAAACAAGTAAAGCCATTTATCTGCACCTGTAATTGTCCAATACCATAAAACCGGCATGAAGCAAAGGATTGTCCAAAACAGGTTCAGCAGTTGATTCAGCAATTGTTTTTTAGAATTGGACTGAGGCATTTTAAACACGTGAATGATATTTAATTTTTAGGCTGATAAGGCAATCTTATTACCTTAGTAACCAAGTAATCTCTCTTTTTAAAAATCTATTACCTTATTCCCGCTTACGCGTTTTTTGAAAGTTTCATTTCATTCTTAATAAGGTAATAAGGTGATTTTTATGTTGAGATTCGTTTTTTACTAAGGTAATAAGGTTTTTAATAGAATGATTAATTGCAGAGAAATGAACGCAATTGTGCATAAAGGTTTTCATAGTTAAAAATAGTTATTCAATACAACATCAATATTGGATTGTTCCTTTGAGGATGGAAGAAAAGCCCGAAGGGCTTTAATGTTAGTAGCCACAGGTGAAACCTGTGGCAAATTAATCCAATGGTTCCAACCCTGAAAGGGTTGAATATTACAATTACTAATAACAAATATTGCAAAAACAGCATGAAATTCTATTTGCAAGTTGTATTATCCGGTTTTTTAAAAGATTCTATTCAATCAATTTCCTGTGTCCGCCTTATTTTTTTCTGCATCTTTTTTCTTTTGCCGCTCCATTTTTTTGAAATAATTCCGGAATAAAAAATTATGTTTTAAGGCTTCCATATTTTCATCAAAAGCTGCGGTGCCTGCTTCAATATTTGTAAGCGTTTTTTTCAATTGAGTGGTAATTGTTGAATCTTTTAGCAAAGTGTTTACAGCGCCTTTACCATTGTTTACATCATATTGCACCTCTTGAACCATCTTGTTTAATTCATCCGCAAGTAAGTCAGCTTTGTCGCCTACCGTCTTAATTTTCGTAACTGCCTCATTGAGATTATAAGCAAAGCTGGTATCGGTAAGCAGCGTGCCAATTGATCCTTCACCCGCTTTAACATCTATTATAAGCGAACGCAGATCCGCCATCATTTTATCCGCGTTTGCACTTGCTTTACTAATGTTACTTAAAGAAGATTTTAAATTAACTGCCAGGCTGCTTTCATTTAATAAATCCCATAATGCCGGACTGTTGTTGATCCTGTGAATGGTGTATTTAAGTTCATCAGCAATCTGCGAAATATCAGAATTTGTTTTAGCAAAAGTTCGCAGCATTTCATCGGGATCTACAGTTTTTTTACTTATCAATACGTCCCCTTCCACTGCATAAGCCGAAAGCTGGCCGGAAGGAAAAATATTTACAACTTTATTACCCACCAGGCCTTCTGTTCCTATGGAAACCAAAGCGTTTTTCCGGACGATGTTTTTCATTTTTTGTTCCATGGCCAGCGTTACTTCAACCAGTGTGTCATTTATTATTTTTGTGCTTTTAACCGTACCGGCCTGCAGACCTGCAAAACGTACATTGTTGCCTTGTATAAGCCCCTGCACATTATCGAAATGAGCTTTTAATTCATAAGTAGATCCGAAAAGATTCCTTTTTTTTCCTATCATGTACAATAGCATTATAAGGAACAACAATCCGGCGATTACAAATACACCCAGTTTTATATTATTTACCGTTCGGTTTGCCATACGCTTTATTCAAAAAATTGTTTCACTTTAGGATCATTCATTTGTTGAAGTTCCTGAAATTTTCCTTCTGCATAAAATTTGCCATCCAATAACAAGACAACCCTGTCGCTTGTCATTTTTATACAACTTAAATCATGTGAAATGATGAGTGCCGAAATATTGAATTTTTCCCGCATTTTTATTATTAGTTCAATGATTTCTTTTGCGGTAACAGGATCAAGTCCCGTGGTTGGTTCATCATACAAAATGATTTCAGGTTTTAGAATTAAAGTTCTTGCCAATGCAATTCTTTTTTGCATGCCGCCGGATAATTCTTCCGGCATCATGTTCACCGTTTTTTCCAACCCTACATTTTTCAATGCTTCCATTACCATTTCATTTACCTGCTGATGGCTGGTATTTATCGAATGCCTTCGCAGCGGAAACTCCAGGTTTTCCCTTACGGTCATTGAATCATATAAGGCATTGCTTTGAAAAAGAAAACCTACCTTCCGCCTTACTTTATCCAATTCCTGGAAACTCAGATCCGGAATATTTTTACCCAATGCAATAATGGAGCCCTTATCAGGTTTGAGTAAGCCGATTATGCATTTTATTAATACCGATTTTCCTGACCCTGATTTTCCCAGTACTGCTACATTTTCACTCTTATACAGGTTTAGATTTACATCTGATAACACATGATTGCTGCCGAATGATTTGTATAAATGCTCAATGGTCAGTACCGGTTTGGCTGCTGTATGTTTCTTTTCTATGCTTAGATTTTCTTCCACAAATGTTATTATAAAATGCATCACTGGGATGCGAGGAAAATTTTTACAAAATAATACCTGAATAAAGAATAAGACCGTATTAATTCAATCCTAGCAAGTCAGTTACCTGCACTACCAGCAGATCTATCACAAAGATCATCACGGAGGATACCACCACAGAAGAGTTTGCTGAACGGCCCACGCCTTCGGTACCATTTCGGGAATGATACCCTTTATAGCATCCAATTATTCCTACGGCAAAACCAAAAAAATAAGTTTTAATAAATGCGGGCAACACATCGCCGAAGGAAAGATTTTCGATTATCTGTGTCCAGAATAAATACCAGCTGGTAGCGCCCCGGATATTAACGCCGAGAAAACAACCGTATAAAGAAATGGCATCACTCAGCATAACAAGAACAGGCAGCATAAAAGTGGCTGCCAAAACCCTTGTTACTACTAAATATTTAAAAGGATTGGTACCACTCACTTCCATTGCATCAATCTGTTCTGTAACCCGCATGCTTCCCAATTCGGCGCCAATACTACTTCCGATCTTTCCTGCAAAGATCAACCCGGTAATTACAGGGCCAACCTCACGGATTACAGCGATACCTACAATTACCGGAAGCTGCGATTCCACTCCATAATCCTGCATGTTTGGACGCAGCTGAATAGTCAATACAAGTCCCAAAATAAACCCTGTTAATCCGATCAATGGGAGCGATTTATATCCAATCACAAAACATTGCCGCAAAAATTCCGAAAATTCATAAGGTGGTTTAAACCATTGGGTAAAAAAACGGATACAGAAACGAAATATATCGCCCGTTTCTTCAAAAAAACTCTTCCAGGTCGTGGTTACCATATTTCAATTTTTATGCTGATATTTTTCAATCCGGTAGCATTTATTTAAATGAGGTAAAATAATCTTTAAAATTTCTTTCAACCCGTATGCATAAAGGTATTATAAGCAAGGTTAATATCCGAAAATTAAAATGATCCGTTAGCGCCTGGTATTACAACATCGTTGGATTTTATTCCATCATCATGAATCGTCAAAACTCTGAAAGTTTAAATGCTGCCGGCATTCTTTCTTTTGTACATTTTAATAAGATTTTTTTTGGGGCCATGCAGTATTACTGCTATGAGGCTTTCGTTGCGTCGCACTCTTCAACATTCTGATCTCTATTGAGCAAATATAAAACCCTAATGAATTCTGCTGGTTTATTCCTTTCTAAGCACGATCGCAAAAGGAGCGAGTCCCTTTGACAGCGCAATAAATGCTTATTTATTTCATTGCCATCATCATTTCAGTATATTTTAATGGATCAAAATTTCATATCTAAAAATCCACATGATATTTTATTGTATATTTAATTTAAGATTGAATGCTGCCAGGAAAATTTATTTCAGAAACAATCTTTTATCATAAAAAGCAGTGCTTGTTGTTTTATAATTCCACCTTGTTTTGAAAAGAGTCTGTTTGAAATTAAGGTGAAAATTGCAGGGATGAATGCGCGCTGAAGCTTAACAATAATGTCATCAGGCATGTTTGTAAATGATTAAAAGAAGTTGATAATTTTACCTGCCATTAAAAGCGTTCAGTTTTTATTTCCGCTGCTACAAGGTTGGTTCCCGCGGATTAGACAAATCAACGCAGATAGTGTTTGTCATCATCTGCGAAAATCAGCGTGATTTGCGGGAGATTTCTTAACACGAACAGGACTTTATTAAAACCATTTACTACTGCTATGTCTGCGCCAATTCTTCATATGGATTCTATTTACTGGAACCGGTTGAAACAAGGTGATCCCCAGGCCCTGGGTTATCTGTACGATACTTATATAGATAAAATGACGACGGCGGCTTTTCATCTGGTAAATGATCGCGAACTCATAAAAGATGCTGTGCAGGAAACATTTATAGAACTATGGAATTACCGGGATACTTTGGGAGATATCCGGCATTCTCAAAGCTACCTGGTAAAAGTATTGCGTAGCATTATAATAAAAAAAGTAAAAACGGATACACAAATGCACTCCATTACTGATGAAATGGAACTTGCTTCTGAACAAAATCATTTTGATTCCATGGCGGCATTGGAAAATGAAAGTGAAAAGAATGAGAAATTAAAAATGGCATTAAGTCAATTGACAAGCCGGCAAAAATTAATTATACGCCTTCGTTTTTTTGAAGGACTCAGCTATGATCAAATAGCTGAGAAGCTAAATATGAATTATCAATCGGTAAACAACCTGGTTTTTCGAACCATTTTGAGTTTAAGACGCCAGATGAATTTTTCCTGTATCCCATCAAAAGAAAATTGAATCAGATTACTTCCTTCTTCGCAATGACGATCCGCTGCTACGTCATTGCGAAAAAATAGCCGGACTTTGTGCATGGGATTTTTGAAGCAATCTGTACTTTAAAAATGGAGCGTTTCAACTTTTGAAGAAATGTTTTGGAATATGATTGTTTCAATTCATTGCCACAGATTGCTTCCTTCGTCGCAATGACGATTCGCCGCTACGTCATTGCGAAAAAATAGCCGGGCTTTGTGCATGGATTTTTGAAGCAATCTGTGTTTTAAAAATGATCCGTTTCAACTTTTGAAGCAATCTTTATTTTGCAAATGGAGCGTTTCAATTCATTGCCACAGATTGCTTCCTTCGTCGCAATGACGATCAACGGCATGGGATTTTTGAAGCAATCTGTGTTTTGAACATGAATCGTTTTAATTTTTTGAAGCATTCCCGTTAATAGTATAAGAGTCGTTAATTCATGAGCACAGATTGCTTCCTGCGTCGCAATGACGTTCAACGGTTACGTCATTGCGAAAAAATTGCGTGGATTTTTGTGCATGGAATTTTTGAAGCAATCTGTGTTTTGAACATGAATCGTTTAAATTTTTTGAAGCCTTCCCGTTTATAGTATAAAAGCCGTTTAAATTTCATGCTCACAGATTGCTTCCTGCGTCGCAATGACGTTCAACGGCTACGTCATTGCGAAAAAATTGCGTGGATTTTTGTGCATGGGATTTTTGAAGCAATCTGTGTTTTGAACATGAAGCGTTTTAATTTTTTGAAGCATTCCCGTTAATAGTATAAGAGTCGTTTAATTCATGAGCACAGATTGCTTCCTGCGTCGCAATGACGTTTAGCGGCTGCGTGCTTACGAAAAATAGAAAGCCTTGTAATGCAAAGTGTTTTTTATAATCCAATAAAAAAAAATAAAAAAATATGAGTATCAAACCCGTTTTTTTTTCTCTAATGAGGTATGAAATTAAAACTGGCTGATTATTTAAAAATTACGGATGCGGAATTAGCGGCTGATGAATTTTTTCAACAATGGGTTTTATTTCCCGAAAAAGACAATGATGCCTTTTGGAAAAATTTTCTAGCCGTTTATCCGGACCAGCAATCCAAAGTTTTGGCGGCTCGCCAATTGTTAGAATCCCTTGAAGATAGTTTGCGAAATGAAAAGGCAAACTTCTTATCTAAAGAAGAAAAGACGCAACTGAAACAGGATATTTTTCAGACCTTGCAATTTCCCCTTGAAGAACAGACGCCTCCTATAAAAAAATGGCAATTTGCCCGGATAGCTGCTGTGATATTTGCGGTTATTGCAATACCTGTTTATTTTTTGATTAAACAACCAAAAGGACAGGATCTGCTTGTTGAAAAAACCGGCACAAAAGAGACAAGAGAGATCCTGCTACCCGACAGTTCCATTGTAATTCTGAATGGAAATTCTGTATTAAAATATCCATCGGCATTTTTAAAAGCTTCCACCAGATCCGTGTACCTGGAAGGAAATGCCTATTTCAAAGTGAAAAAAATGGCGGACAAAAAGCCCTTTGAAGTGCATGCGCAATCTGTTTCCATTTCCGTTTTGGGAACTCAATTTAATGTGAATGCCAGGTCAAAAGCTATGGAAATAGTTTTAACCTCTGGTAAAGTAAAAGTACAAGCTAGATGGAATGACCGGCGCTACTTTGATGGAACCGGGTGAAAAACTAAAATTAGACACTTTGACCCGCAGCTTTATCAAAACCCCGGAGGACAGGGAATATTATAGTGCCTGGTATGAAAACCGTTGGAATTTTAATGAAACAAGCCTCGAAAAGATCGCGGAATTAATAACTGAATATTACGGTGTTAAAGTTTTATGGGAGAATGATGAATTGAAACAATTGAAAATGAGTGCATTGCTTCCGGTTGAAAGTTTGCAAAAACTTCAAAACATTATTACGGCCACATTAAATATTGAAATATCAGAATCAAATAATCAAATGACGTTTAAAAATAGCAAGTAAATATAAGATGCCTTTCTCTCTTAATCTTTAATGATACGGAAGCGCATTTAGTCATAATCATAATTGAAATTAATTGTGAGATAGTTTTATTAAATAATTTATGATTAATGAGTTATGAATATATAATCAAGTATATAGTTGACCAAAACAATAATCAAATGATCAAACCCTAATTAATTGTTATGAAAAAAATCTCTTTGCTTAAAAGCATAGCAGGCAAAACGCTACTCTTTGCCGTTGCTTGTTTAATCGCAGTCGCTGGAATGACACAGAATTTAAACCAGTTGAACACTGTTTCCGCCAAACAAACTGAAGTTTCTGTAGAAGGGAACGGGGCAAAAACAATCCTGTTGCAGGATTTTATTGAAAAGTTGCAGCAACGGTTTAATATGTATTTCAGTTATCAGGCGGATGCATTAAAACAAACAAGGTTATCCTATCTGGAATCAGCCGATCGTTCGAACCTGGAAGAATTATTAAAAGAAGTTTTGGTTCCTGCTGGTTTAACCTTTAAAAAACTAGATGGTATCTATATTATTATGCTGGCTGGCAGTAATAAAACTTTAGTTGATAAAAAGGAAACAGAAAAAAATGAAATTGAAAAGGAGGAAATGGATATCCGGATCATTGGTACCGTAAAAGATAGTCAGGGCCCTTTGGAAGGGGCATCCATTGTAGAGAAAGGGACATCCCGCTTTACGGCTACGAATGCTGAAGGAAAATTTTCATTAAACATATCCGGTCCCAAAGCTGTACTGCAGTTTAGTACAGTAGGTTATAAACCGGTAGAAATGGAAGTTGGCGACCGTAAAGAATTGAATATCATTATGGAGTCCATTTCCGAGAATCTTTCGGGTGTGGTAGTAACCGCATTGGGCATTAAAAGAGAAAAAAGATCGCTGGGTTACTCAGTTGCTGAAGTGGATGGAAAGGAATTAAACCGCGTGGCCCAGGAAAATGTATTGAATGCAATGGCTGGCAAGGTACCGGGGGTAGCCATCAGTTCTACGGGCGGGACGGGCTCATCTGTAAGCATGATCATCCGGGGAGCAACTTCCCTCAGTAATGATAACCAACCTTTATTTGTAGTTGACGGCGTACCCATTGCCAATACTTTAAATAATGTAAGCCAGATTGGTGGTGATAACCGCGTGGATTATGGAAACAGTATAGCCGACATCAATCCGGATGATATTGAAAGTATTTCTATATTAAAAGGACCAAGTGCGGCTGCCTTATACGGTTCCAGGGCCGGAAATGGAGTGGTGCTTATTACCACCAAATCCGGAGCTAAAGCGCAAAAAGTTACTATCTCGGTGGTATCTAATACTGTTTTTGATAAACCCTACAAGTATCTGGATATGCATTCAAAATTTGCAACCGGAATTTTGCCATTTACACCCGACAGTAATCCCTATCCTGGCGGTGTACTTGTGATTGATGAGGGTTCAGCAGGAGGTGTAGGTCCTGAATTGAATAAAGGATATAATGCCATTCAATGGAATAGTCCAATAGGCGCGGATGGAAAGCCCATTCCTACTCCTTTGGTCTCTTACCCGAATAATGTGAAAAATTTTGTTCAGACAGGTATCACTACCACTAATGGAATTGCCATTGCCAATAATACAGACCTGCTTACTTACCGTCTTTCTTATTCTAATATGCAAAACAAGGGTATTATTCCAAATTCAGATTTATTTAAAAATTCACTTAATGTAAATACTACCCTCAAAATCAATAGCAAACTTAGAGTAAGTACGAATATTGATTTCAGCAGGAATAATTCCAACAACCGGCCTGCGGGCAATAGGGGAGCCAATCCACTGCAATGGGCTTATGCCGTTTCGCCGCATATTAATATTCTTGAATTAAAAGATTATTGGGAATCTGGAAAAGAGGGATTGCAACAGCGTTCTCAATATCCCAAAGAATACAACAATCCTTATTTCATCGCAAATGAAGTGAAAAACAGCTTTACCCGGGACCGGGTATTTGGGAATGTAAAAGCTGAATGGCAAATAACTCCGGAGTTAAGCTTAATGGCACGTTATGCTCTTGACACCTATAATGAACAAAGAGAAACAAAAATAGCCAATAGTTATACTAAAGATACAAGAGGAGTCTATGGTATAATCAACCTCAAAAGGTATGAAAGAAATATGGATTTTCTTGCCACCTATAAAAAGAAACTAAATGATTTCAGCTTCTCTGTTTCCGCGGGAGCCAATGCAAGATACCAGAATGGAAGCGATGTAAACAATTCCACTAAAAATGGTACCGGCCTGATTATTCCGGGGTTATACACCATTCAAAACATTGCCTCAGCCAATTTGAATTACAGCAGTTATAAATACGAGAAAGGCGTTAACAGCGTATTGGCATTGGCGAACCTGGGTTTCAAAGACATGATTTATCTTGATATTACGGCACGTAATGATTGGTCGAGCACATTACCCTTAGAAAACCTTGCCTACTTTTATCCTTCCGCTTCCTTGAGCTTATTGATCAATGAAATGGTACATATATCCGATGAGATCAATTTATTTAAATTAAGGGGCGGTGTTGCCCAGGCAGGCAATGATGCCAATCCTTACAGCCTTAAAAATACACTTGGCGATGCAGGCGCATGGGGAGCTATTACGCGGCTTTCAAAATCAGGAACCATTCTTTTACCCAATCTTAAACCGGAAATTGCAAAATCCTATGAAGTAGGAGTGGACCTTAATATGTTCAGCAACCGGTTACGATTTGCAGGCACTTATTATAAAACAGACAACCGCAACCAGATCATCCCCACGAAGTTGCCACCTTCATCAGGTTATACTTCCAAGCAAATCAATGCGGGGCTTTTAGTAAGCAGAGGCATCGAGTTATCCCTTGGCGGAACTCCGGTTCAAAGTAAAAACTGGCGATGGGATCTTAATTTTGTTTATTCAAGGAACAGAACCACCATTAAAGAGCTTTCGCCCGGACTTGAATTCTATACCTTATGGGAAGATGCCAAGGGAGGTGCCCGTACTTATGTAGGTGAACAAATCGGAGATCTTTTTGATGCGGAACTGGTAACAGTAAAAGATCCTAAATCACCCTATTTCGGGTATCCGATTTTGGATGAAGATGGTTCCTGGCAGGATATAAGTGCATCCAATACCCGGAATAAAATTGGAAATTTCAATCCAACTTTTACCCTGGGAATGCAGACTTCATTGACGTATAAAAACTTTAGTCTCAACCTGAGTTTTGATGCAAGGATTGGAGGCGATTTTGTTTCACAAACTTATCGCTATGGTGAATCCGATCTTAAATCACAGCGTTTCCTGGATATGCTTATCAATCCCAATAACATCAAAGGTGATATCAGGGATTGGCTGGTAGCGCATGCGGATGAATACATTAAAGTAAATAAAAACCATTTCAATATAGTAGGCGGCCCAACTGCTGAATATGGCGGATATCCTTTTACTTATGGAAATACTTATCCCTATGGCGTATTCAATCCGGGTGTAATTGCGGAATATGATGACGATGGCAATATTATAGGGTACACTGAAAATCTGGGAGGACCGGATACCAAAATCATTCCTTATGGTGATAATTATCCCTGGAGTTTTATGCGTGCTGCCACTTTCGACGCCTCTTTTATAAAACTTCGTGAAGTATCATTTGGTTATGAACTTCCCCATACCCTGGTGAAAAAAGCAGGTTTGCAAAATGCAAATATTGCCGTGTATAGCAGAAATATTATTCTATGGACAGCCTCTAAAATAGGCATTGATCCGGAAACTGCGTTTCAACCCGAATCGGGTGCGCAGGCCGGTACGCAATTCAGGCAGGGAATTGAAAGATATAATGTAACGCCCTGGGTTATTCCGGTAGGAATAAAACTCGCTTTAACCTTTTAAGAATATTAAATTGAATATTATGAAGACGACTAAAAATATTTTTCTGATCATACTTTTTTTCTCAATTACCGCCTGCACCCGGGAGCTTGTAAAATTAAATGAAAACCCAAACGGCGTTCCGGCAGAAACGGTTAATCCAAATTTAATCATGCCTACCATACTCACCGAAGCCGGGAAAGCTTTTGTCAACCTGGGCTACCAGGATGTTGCCGGCGTGGTACAACATACGCAAAAGGATGCATGGTCGAGCGGTCACAATGATTATGACTGGGGCGGCGATCAGAGCTGGACCGGTTATTATGATATCCTTAGAAATAATGCCTTGCTTTATGACCGTGCGGTAGAATTAAATTTTGAATACCACCAGGGAGTAGCGCTGGTAATGAAGTCACTGATGTTTGGATTGATCACAGATCTATGGGGGGATGCACCATATACCAATGCGCTTAAAGGTGAATTGGGTGGCGTTGAAAACATTACACCTGCGTTTGATGACCAGGAAACCATTTATAAAGGCATACTTGCCGATCTGGAAAATGCAAATGCTTTATTATCGAAGGGAAAAGCTGAGTATACTGGTATTGTGACTGAAGCGGATGTATATTATAATGGTGACCCTGCCAAATGGCGCAAATTTGCCAATTCCCTGATGTTGCGTTACTTTATGCGGGTTTCCAATAAATTACCTGAATTTGCAAAAGCGGGTATTGAAAAAATTGCTGCCAACCCCCAGCAGTACCCTGTCATAACAAGTAATGGCGATGATGCGGCCATGCCATTCGCGGGTACTAATGAAAGCAATTCCTGGCCGGCAAATACTTTTTCTGATAATAGCGGAAGTAATTACAGGAGAATAAAAATGTGTTCAACACTTACAAAAAAACTTCAATCACTCCATGATCCCCGACTTGGAATATGGGCAAATAAAGTGGAGATTCCATTGGTAGTCAACAATACCTTTCCCGCAGGTACAGACAAAATTGTAGAAGTGAATGGTAAAAGTTACCGGCATTTATCTCCGGATAAAGTAGGTGCCACACTCATTGATACTGACCTTGATTATGTGGGTATGCCGCCGGCTTTTTCCGCATTGCCTTCTTCTTATAATTTGAATCCAACGCCCGGTCAAACCTCCTTTAATCCGCATGTTTCTTTTCTGAATAATATTTATAAAGAAGCGAAGGGGCCACTATTAAAAGCCAGGATCATTTCCGCTGCGGAAGTGCATTTTATCCTGGCTGAAGCTGCTTTAAAAGGCTGGGCTGCTGGTGATGCAAAATCACATTATGAAGCCGGAGTAAAAGCTTCCATGGATACCTGGACGGTGGGCGGTGATTACTCCGCATATATCGCACAACCGGCAGTGGCTTACAATGGTAAACTTGATCAGTTAATGGAACAAAAATGGATCGCAAGCTGGACGGCGGCTACTGAATCCTGGTTCGATTACAGAAGAACCGGCCTGCCAGCCCTTAAAGCAGGCCCCGCAGCTAAAAGGCAGGCATTGCCCCTCCGTTTTTATTACATGCGGGATGAATTGAATATCAATAAGGCAAATGCGGATGCAGCGGTAAATAAAATGGAAGCAACTACATACTCCCAGGCTGATGGTAAAAACAGCGCCTGGTCAAAATCATGGTTAATACAGGGAACGGGTAAGCCGTGGTAAAAAAGTTGCCAGTTGCCGGTAACCAGATACCGGTAACTGGCAACATAATAATTATTCATGAAAAAGAAAATAATTTTAGCTTTTGCGCTAATTATAGCATTAACCGGGATTTCCCAAAAGCCGGATGGGGATGTTGCGCTGCAGACCACAAACAACCTGCAACCGGCAACCAGTAACGTGCAACCGGCAACCAGCTCCGCTTCAACTTTCAGGGCCGGCGCTGCGATCAGGATCATCACTCCTGATCCATTATTACCCGTTTCTGGTGGCGTAGGAATTCCCAAACAGGCTACCATAAAAAAAGGCGATTTATTTATCCGTGCATTGGTAGTAGAAAATGGGAATACGCGTATAGCTATTGTTAATATAGACAATCTTGGCTGGACATCCATTTTAGGTGATAAATCCCGTGCTTTAATAAAAGACATTCCGGATGAGAATATTTTGATCGGCGCTACACATACCCATAGCGCTCCGGATGCTTATGCCTTCCCGGATGAAAATGGGCAAACCGGAGCCGATCTGAATTATCTGAACTGGTGTACCCAACAAATTGCTGATGCGGTAAATGAAGCGGTGAAAAAACTGGAGCCCGCCAGCTTGAAAATTGCAGTGGGGGAGGCCAAAGGTAAGATCGCATATAACTATTATGCGGATGAACTCTACGATCCGCGCTGCGGCGTCATCCAGGCTATTGCCACTTCAGGAAAGAATAAGGGAAAACCGGTTGCTACGTTGGTAAATTATGCCATTCATCCGGAAGTGATCGGTTCTTCAAGAGGTATTTTAAGTCCGGATCTTTGCGGTCCGTTATATGATAGAATTGAATCCAAAGCGGGGGGCATTGCCTTGTTTATGAATGGTGCACAGGGCGGAATGGTTACAGCCGATAACAGGTTGGAACAAAAAGGCAAGGAAGCAAACACCTGGCAAGAATGTATCCGGATTGGGGAATTGTTGGCTGATGAGGCATTGCGGATTGTTGCCGGCGCTGAAGAGCAGATCAATCCTGCTCTCTACTGTGCATCCAGGGAAATTCAATTTCCGGTAGAATCTCAAATGATGAAATATATACTTCATAACTCCCCATTGAAGCTTTCTTCGGCAAATGGGGATTCCGTTGCTACCCGGTTAAATCTTGTAAATATTGGCACCGCTCAAATACTTACCATTCCCGGCGAAGCATTGCCTAATATCGGCTATTTTTTAAAACGGAATATGCATACCAAACATCCGTTTCTTTTTGGGCTTACCAATGATGCATTTGGATACATGCTTACCAGGGTAGACTTTAACAGTTTCAAGCGATATGATTATGTAAGCCGTACAAGCTTAGGAGAAATGACGGGTGAAATTTACATGAATGAAGCGCTTAAATTGATAAAAGAATCTCCCGCCGCTGACGATGGGAAATGACTTATAATTTTTGAAAAAATAAAAATGATTTATGCGTAATTCCATTTGGCAAAAAAAATAAAAATATACAAATGAAAAAAAGATCTTTAAGGATTGGAATTGTTGTTTTGTCCTTGTTTTATTTTATTGGTTACTCAAGTGGGCAAACTGAAGTTACACCCGAGACAGCGCTACAGCATTATTTACATAATGGTGATAATTCTTTTCAATGGGAATTAAAAGATAGTTTTTCACTCGGGCATGTAACTGCTTACAATTTATTGCTCACCTCCCAAAAATGGCGGCAATATACCTGGAAACATCAGTTGACCGTTTTGGTTCCTAACAACAATAAATATGATGGAGCCTTATTGTTTATAACAGGAGGATCTTTAAAGGATGACGAACCTCGCTGGAATGGTAAAGGATGATGAATTTGCAAAAGCAATGAGTCGCCTTGCAATAAAAAACAATGCTATTGTTTCCGTTTTAAGGCAAACACCCAATCAGCCGCTATATGACAGTCTTACGGAAGATGCCTTGATTTCTTATACCCTTCACAATTTTAAAAATGATGGGGACTATTCCTGGCCATTGCTTTTTCCAATGGTTAAAAGTGCAGTCCGTGCAATGGATGCTATACAGCAATTTTCCGGTAAAAATCTGCATCATAATGTAAAGCGTTTTGTGGTTTCGGGCGCTTCCAAAAGAGGTTGGACAACCTGGCTTACCGGCGCAAATGACGATCGCGTTGCAGCCATTGCTCCAATGGTGATTGATATATTAAATATGCCTGTAAGCCTGGATTACCAGGTGAAGGTCTGGAAAGATTACAGCATTCAGATAGAAGATTATGTGAAGCTTGGTATTCCGCAAACCGCGAATACCAAAGGCGGCTCGGCTATTAATGAAATGGTGGATCCTTATTCCTACCGGAAAAAACTGACTATGCCCAAAATGATCATGATGGGAACCAATGATGAATACTGGGTAATTGATAATATTAAAAACTACCTCGATAGTATTCCCGGTCTGAATTTAATTAAATATATTCCCAACGTTGGGCACGATCTCGGCGATAAAAGCGAGGCCCTGGCCGGATTAAGCGCTTTTTTTGGAGCCACAATTGCCAACAGGCCTTATTCGGTTTGTACCTGGAAACTAAATGAAAACAAGAAAGGCATCAACCTGAAAATAAATGCCTCAGCCGATGCATTGGTGGATGTGATTGTTTGGTCGGCAGATTCTGAAGATATGGATTTTCGCAATGATAAATGGAGCGGAAAAAGTCTAAACATTAAAAATAGATCGGTAGTGGATCTAACCCAGGAATTTCCTAAATCCGGTTACCGCGCATTTTATGTGGATTTAAAATATAAAGATCCCAACGGTGGAGAATATACCGAAAGCACAAGGGCATTCATGACCGATACGAAGAAGGTTTTGTAAATGTTTTCTGAATTGCTTTAAAAAACACTTCCTGTTTTTTGTATGCTAAAAAGTTTGCAAAGGACAGATGGACAATTAAGCTTCTTCGGTAAAAAAATGAAATAACAGGGGTTTGCTTTTTAATGTATATATCCCGGATAAAATCCGGGGGATTGATGACATTAGGTTAGTAAAACAACCACACAGTGGTTGAATGTTTTATTAAGGATTCATATATCCATCATGCTTGTCAACAAATCCCTGGTTTTGATTTCAATAAACCGGCGAACCGTATTTATTTATTTATACAATCACATAACCTCAACCCGGGTTTTATAATCAATGCGTCATACAATCCCGGTGTTGAAATATACTTTTAATGAAAAAAACGCCTTTTTTAATAATACTGCTTTTATTGGGCGCTGTATGCTGTATGGCCCAAAATTCCATCGCAAAATTGCCGCCAGCAAAACATGCCATTACCGTAATAGCCCACCGCGGCGATCATACAGCAGTTCCGGAAAATACACTTGCAGCTTATAAAAATGCCATCCAAAGCGGCGCGGATTATGTGGAAATAGATTTGCGAACAACCAAAGACGGAAAGCTTATCCTGATGCACAATGCCACTGTAGATCATATGACCAACGGAACAGGAAATGTGCATGATTTAACTTTCGATGAAATCCGGAAATTAAAAGTAACAGATAAAGCCAGGGCCGGATCAGAATCATTTCAAATACCAACGTTTGAAGAAGCGCTGAAACTATGTAAAGGCCGCATCAATATTTATCTCGATTTTAAGGATGCGGATGTGGAAGCAACCTATAATGAAATCAAAAAAGCAGGTATGGAAAACCATCTCATTGTATATGCCAATAGTGAAGCCCAATATCACCAATGGAAAAAGCTGGCGCCGCAAATACCTATTATCACAAGTCTGCCGGATGAGGTGAAAGATACCAGTTCCTTTCAGCAGTTTTTGAATCAATTTAAAGTTGCAGTGCTGGATGGATCGATAGGGCAGTATGATGAAACGATGCTTTTAACGGCAAAAGAAAATGGCGTAGCTATCTGGCTGGATGTGCAAAATAAGAATGAAGCGCCTGCCCATTGGGATAAAGCTTTAAACGAAGGTATTTCAGGATTGCAAACCGATCATCCGGCAGCCCTGGTCCAATATTTAAAAGGTAAGGGTTTGCGTTAAAAACAATTCATTTTTTAAAACCCCCGGTACTACATCGTTTGAACAGAAAAATTACAGGATGATTAAAACATTTCGCTTGACTTTTATTGTTAAACCTGGTTGCACAATCCTTTTTTGCATTTTTGTTTTTGGTAATATTTTCGCGCAGGAAAATATATATGCTCCTTCGGCTTATCCGGACCGTATCATCCTGAATGTAACCGCTGATCTTTCTACTTCCATCGCTATCAACTGGCGCACCAGCGACCAGGTAATGGAGAGTTTTGCTGAAATCGCCCTCCTTAATGCAAATCCTGGTTTCCCTGAAAAAGCGATCCGTAAAAAGGCAACTACTGCAAAGTTGCTCAATGATAACATTCATGCAAATTATCATTCCATTATTATGGATGATTTAAAACCTGCTACCCAATATGCTTACAGGGTAGGGCAGGATGAAAAATGGAGTGAATGGTTTTATTTCAAAACAGCAGACAATAAGGATTCGGAACTATCTTTTATTTATTTCGGCGATGCGCAAACAAATATCAAGTCGATGTGGTCCCCTGTTATCCGTAAAGCTTTCAGTATGATGCCGGATGCGCGGCTTATGATACATGCCGGGGATTTAATTAACCGGGCAAACCGGGACAATGAGTGGGCTGAATGGTTTGCAGCCGGTGGATATATTCACAGTAGTGTTGTGCAAATGGTAACGCCCGGGAATCATGAATATTATGAAAATGATTCGGGAATTGATGTTCCATCGGTTTTTTGGCGGCCTCAGTTTAACCTGCCTTTAAATGGACCACCCACTTTGGAGGAAACCTGTTATTACACGGATGTGCAGGGCGTGCGATTTATTTCACTTAATTCCAATGCCATTGAGATTTCCGATGAACAGTTATTATTACAAAAGAAATGGCTCGATACCTTATTAAAAAACAATCCGAACCGCTGGACCTGTATCAGTTTTCATCATCCTGTTTATTCGACAAAAGTCAACCGGGATAATATCCGGTTAAGAGAAAATTTCAAACCCATTTTTGACAAATATAAAGTAGACCTTGTGCTGCAGGGGCATGATCATACCTATGTAAGGGGCATGAAAAACATACCTGTGGACTTGAAAAAGAATGAACAGCCATCCGCAACCATGTATGTGGTTTCTGTTAGCGGCCCCAAGATGGCAACTGAAATTGCTTATAAAAAATGGATGGACCGCACTGCGGCGCATACGCAAATGTTTCAATTGATTCGCATCAATAAAGACACACTCTCTTATAAAGCTTACACTGCTACCGGAGAATTGTACGATGCATTTGAACTGGTTAAACAAAAAGGAAAACCCAACCGGTTGATAGATAAAATACCACCGGGCGTGGCAGAAAGAAAATAATTCAATAAACAAATAACACAAACCTCATACCTCAAACCTGATACCTCATACCTAAAATAATATCATGAAACGATTTTTTCCATTTTCTTTTATTTTAATCCTTTCCCTTATTTTTAATTCAATATGGGTTGAGGGAATTTCACGTAACTTTCAAAGTTCCCCTTTAGGGGCGGAGGGCCTTCAGGAGCCGGATCAACCATTTAAACAACCGGTTTCAATAAAATATACTTTACCGGAAGCTTTGAAGGGAGCTGTGCTTAAGAAAGTAGTGGCTGACTATAATGATATTATTTATGTGCTCACGGATAAAGGATTGTACCGCGTTAATGATAAAGATCTAATAAAAGATATCCGGTATACACCTTTGGCCCAAAAGATTCCGGTAGATATCGCTCTACAGGAAGAAACCGGTTATTTGTATTATTTATATGAAGATAAATTCCTCACCAATGGATATGCAGGCGTTCCCTATAAAATATTGCCCAAAGGAAAATACAATAAAATTGCCGTGGCTGCCGATGGTACAGTACTGTTGGCAGGAGACAAATCCATCGCGGTATACAACCAGGATAAACTGATGGAGATTGCATTGCCATCAGAAAATTTGCTGAATATTTATGTACAGGACGGTAATTTTTATGGCCTCAGTACCAAAGCCGTTTACCGTTTGTCTGGCGATAAATTCATATCCATACATAAAGGAGAACAACTTAAAGCGCTCAGTTTTAGAAACAATGAAATCATACTTGGTACGCCAAAAGGATACTATGGTATTAATAAAACAACCGGAGTATCCACCTTTCCATTACAAACCAAAATACCGGTGGAAGACATCAATTGTTTGATCGTAAACGAGGGCAATCTATGGGCCGGAACCGCAATCGGCGCTTTTATGAAAGAAGCTTCAGGAGGTTTCAGGTATTATGCTTCCAAAAGATGGCTGAATGAAGATAAAGTGATCAGCATGACGACAGACAGTAAAGGAAACGTTTATATGCTTACTCCAACCGGTTTGAATAAAATAGAATTTGTTTCACAAACGCTTGCTCAGAAAACGGCTTATTTCGAGGATAAGATCCGGCAGGGACATATCCGCTATGGTTTTATTTCCAATGTGGAATTTCAAAAGCCGGGCGATCCTTCTACCGCGCAGTTAAAGGATACGGATAATGATGGATTATGGAGTGCTTTCTACCTGGGAAGCCAGGCATTCCGGTATGCGGTTACGGGCGATAAAGATGCTAAAAGGTATGCCTGGGAAGCATTTGAGGCTTTTGAAAGATTGCTTTCGGTAAATGGTTTAAAAGGATTCCCTTCCCGCACTTTTGAACGCAAAGGTTTCAAAAATTCCGATCCCGACAGATGGCATGATTCTCCAGACCAGGAATGGGAATGGAAAGGCACCACCAGCAGCGATGAATTTGTAGCTTATATATGGATTGCATCTGTATTGGATGAAATGGTGGCACAAACGGAAGCAGAGAAAAAAAGGGTGGCAGATTTTATGGATAAAATCCTGATGCATATCATTGACAACAATTATTATTTTATAGATGCAGATGGCAAACCCACGCTTTGGGGAAGATGGCATCCGGAATACATCAACTGGTTTCCGCATTCAATTATTGATAGAAAATTAGGCAGTACAACTATTATCGCGGGCTTGCAATTAGGTTATGCGCTTACCGGAAAAGAACTGTATAAAAAAGAGGCTTTTCGCCTGATGAATGAGCACGGTTATCTCGAAAATATTTTGGTGCCCTGCGAAGCCATTCAGCCCACAAAAGGTTATGTACACCTGGGAGTGGAGCTGGGCGATGGCTGGAATCATTCTGATGATGAAATGGCTTTTTTAACCTATTGGGTATTGCATAAATATGCGTTGAATGATACGCTTCAACAACAATTTGATATAGCCATCCGCAATCATTGGGAAATAGAATTGCCGGAAAGGAATGCTGTATGGAATCTTGTAGCTAAAGGCACGATCGGCACTTATGATAAAGTATCAACACTTTGGCAACTGCATGAATTTCCGATGGACCTCATCCGCTGGGACGTAAAAAATTCGCATCGCAAAGATCTCATAATGTTACCTTCCAATCTTCGTGAACAATCCACCCGCGATTTGTTACCGCCCGGTGAGCAACCCATGCACAGGCACAATGCCAATCCGTTCCGGCTGGACGGCGGTGAGGGCGGCCGCACTGAGCTTGCAGGGGATGAATATTTGTTACCTTACTGGATGGCACGCTACCTGAAAGTTTTGAATTGATTTTTAATATGCTATAAGTTATGAGCTATGAGCAATCAGCGCATAGCTTATAGCTTATTTTTTTGATGCCAGCAGCAGACCATTTCTCATCTTCGTTGTGTCACTCACTTGTACTTTTAGTACAATACGCAGCAGTTGCTTTTTCAACCAACATCCACCAACCACCATCCACCAACCATCATCTACCAACAAATTGCCGGACTGTTTTTTTTATTTAAATTGTGATTCATCCGGATTCAAAATTTTGTGGAATATCGCTTATAACTTAAATTATTTTTTATGGAAAATGAAACAGTTTGTGAGCACATTAAAAAAATAAAAACACTGAAACTTCCTGAAGAATTGGTATGTGAAGAATGTATAAAAACGGGGAGTGATTGGGTGCATCTGCGTACCTGCCAAACCTGTGGCGTTACGCTTTGCTGCGATGAGTCACCCAATAAACACATGACAAAACATTATCACCATACACATCATCCCGTAATAATTTCAGCCGAGCCGGAAGAAAAATGGCTTTGGTGTTATGTGGATGAGCTTTTTGCGGAGTACAATGCTTTTTGACGGAAAGTTGTGCACACCATACGAATATTTGATTATCTCATTAGCCAATCTTTTAAGATTGAACTAAGGAAAAATACTATAATAAGTTTTCTCCCAATCTTCATTCTTTTTAAAAGCTTGTTTTACATAAACGGAGTTGGTTATTCCCTTTATAATAGAATGATTGATGTTTGAAAACGGCTTTGAATACGGGCGTACAGTATCAATCAACAATACAACCCTTATTCCATTAGAGTCATTCCATACTTCATGGGTGTAAGTGTCATCAAAGAAAACCGCTTTGCCATTTTGCCAGAATACCATTTCTTTCCCAACTCTCATTCTGCATTCACCGGGATTTCCGGGAATGATAAGACCTAAATGTGTTCGTACGATTCCTTTAAAAATTCCTTTATGTGCCGGTATATGTTTGCCCGGATACAGGATCGAAAAAAAGCCGGTCAGCATGCCCGGAATTTGTTCCAATACTTCGGTTGTTGAAGGACATTTTGCACAATTCTTTTCTGATTTGATGCCAAATCCATACAGGAAAAAAGTCTTCCATTTATTGTCGGTTGTAAGCAATGCCTCCGCAGGTTGAATATCCTGAATATTAGGTAAATGCTGGCTGTTTTCCAGTATTGCAGCCACTTCTGCACGGATGCTCAACCAGTTTTGCTCAATTAGTTTCGACCATTCAAATTCAGCATTATTTAATACCGGTCCGGTACTGACTTTTGAAAATGGCTTCATTAATTTTCCAATAAAAATTAATGAATGATTTAAGATCCTGAATGTAATGAAGTGTTTGAGTTTCGATTTTATTTCCTTTATCATACAAAAGATTTTTAGGCCTTATTAATAATAAATTACTGTATTGAAATTTACAACCGTACTCGTCCGGATCAAAAATACCGATTTAATGCAGAATTCTATAGAAGATCAAAATATACTGCGAAATCTGTTTACCTTTAAAAAACAGGAATTGCAATCCTGAAGAAGTCTTTTATCCCGGCCGGGTGCTATATAATTTCTTGAAAACAAAAAAAGATATGGAAAAATTACCCAAAAGAGTAGTAGTTGTTGGCGGTGGATTTGCAGGTTATAATTTTATAAAAAGACTGTCCAATGATCACCATTTTCAAATAACACTGGTGGATAAAAATAATTATCACTTCTTTCCGCCTTTGCTTTACCAGGTAGCCACAGCATTTATTGAGCCTTCCAATATCAGCTATCCATTTCGCCGTATGTTTGAAGATAAACAAAATCTGCGTTTTCATTATGGATCACTTTTAAAAGTCAATACGGCTGATAATAGCATTGAAACAGACACTGGCACTCTTAACTATGATTATCTGGTGTTATCCATTGGTACCGAAACGAATTATTTTGGGATGGACAATGTGAAGCAGAAATCCTTGCCGATGAAAAGTATTGATGACGCGATCAATCTTAGAAATCATATATTGTTGAATATGGAAAAGGCGGTGGTTGCAAATGATAAAGCTGAAAAAGATAAGTTGCTGAATATTGTGATTTCCGGAGGTGGTCCATCCGGGGTGGAAGTAGCAGGTATGCTAGCTGAAATGGGCCAGAATATTGCCGCAAAGGAGTATCCCGAAATTACCGATCTTAAGGCTCGCATTTTTCTGATAGATGCCTCACCGAATTTACTCGGTCCTATGAGTAAAAAAGCGCAGGAAGATGCTTTTAAAGTATTAAGCAAATTAGGAGTTCAGATAAAACTCAATACAGCCGTAAAAAATTACATTGATGGAAATGTTTTAATGGCCGATGGCTCATCCATCGCTACAGATTCTTTGATATGGACTTCCGGTGTAACGGGCAGGGAAGTGGCCGGATTGCCGGCAGATATAATTGGCCGTGGCAGGCGCATCCAGGTAGATGAATACAATAAAGTAAAAGGTACTCAGAATATATTTGCCTTAGGCGATATTTGCTTGCAAACAACGGATAAGAACTACCCAAATGGCCATCCTCAACTGGCGCAGGTGGCTATACAGCAAGGTAAAGCGTTGGCGGCAAATCTGAAGAAAATGGACGCCGGTAAACCAATGAAGCCTTTTAGTTACGACAATAAAGGCAGTATGGCTATCATATCCAAATACAATGCTGTGGCGGATTTGCCCAAAGTTTCCTTCACTGGATTTTTTGCCTGGCTCATCTGGCTTTTTGTGCATATCATACCCCTTGTGGGATTTAGAAATAAAGTTAAAATAGCTTTCAGCTGGTTCTGGTCTTTCATTACAAATAATCCAACACTGCGATTAAT
Source organism: uncultured Chitinophagaceae bacterium (assembly GCA_963695165.1). GTDB lineage: Bacteria > Bacteroidota > Bacteroidia > Chitinophagales > Chitinophagaceae > CAVOGF01. The sequence goes on along the minus strand of CAVOGF010000004.1, from coordinate 28,185 downwards.
TATCAGACCGGATAAGACAGAACAAAAATAAAAATTTGATGCATGGTTTTTTAAATTATTGAACTTCGTCGGGCTAATGAGTGCAATTAATAAGGATAGTTAAATGGACTTGGTTTTGCATTTATTTATTAGATAAAAATGCTGAAGTGTGGGGTTCTGATTATAAATCGGTGCAGGCTTCAGGAAAGCCTCATGTAGCAATACCGGTAGCAAAAAAATCAATGGATTTTTTTGCCTTTTGTACTGTAAAAATTAACTTTTAAAAATGATAGGATTTGAAATTTGAATTTCTTAAACTGATTGATATTTTAGGCACCATTGCATTTGCAGTTTCAGGAGTGTTTGCTGCCATGCAAAAAAAGCTGGATATTTTTGGGGTGTTAATTATTGCTTTTATTACAGCGGTAGGCGGTGGTTCGTTACGCGATATGATGATTGGCGACCTGCCTGTAAGCTGGATGCAAGATATAAGTTATAGCATCATCATTGTTATTACAGCGGCAATAGTTATGGCTTTCAACAATACTATTGGAAATTTTCAAAAAACATTGCTTGTGTTCGATTCAATCGGACTTGGTTTCTTTACTATTTTGGGCATTCAAAAAGGTATTGCTTTCCATCTTAACCCTTCAATATGTATTGCGCTCGGAACCATTACAGCCTGCTTCGGCGGCGTGATCCGGGATATTTCATTAAATAATATTCCACTTATTTTTCAAAAGGAAATTTATGCCACCGCTTGTATAATGGGTGGAGTAATTTATTTCTTTTTATTAAAGACAACTTTAAGTAAACAAGTCGTTGAGATTATTTGTATTTTAATCATATTTCTGATTAGAATACTGGCTGTAAGATATAAATGGAGTCTGCCCGGCATTTATGAAAAATCTAAAAAGAATTAAAGTTGTTTAATTGCTTAATTATTATATTGGCTTAACTTCCCTTTTTGCGTTGCATAAAACCAAAACCATGAAAAATAAACGCAGGGATTTTCTAAAGCTTACCGGTCTCACCGGCCTTACCATTGCCGGAGGCGGCATGTTGAATGTTGTTGCTTCCACATTGGATGAACACAATGCAGTAAACTTTAATTTACCGGGTAACCCGGAAGACGGTACGAGTGTTATCGGATTATACGGTCAATGGGCTGCTGCAATGAATGAAAACAAGTTGCCTTCTTTTTCCTTCAGGCGAAATGAATGGTCAAACCTGCAGTCATGGAAGCAGGCTGCCGGTGCCCGGCTTGCTGAAAGATTGGCAATACCGGATATTGGTGGAACGCCTACTGTAAGCATCAAAAAACAATATAATTATGATGGTTTGCATATAGAAGAGCTAAGCTGGCAATTGCCTTATGGCCGCGCTACAGAAGCAATTTTATTAAAACCCCTGAATGCGAAAGGCCCTTTGCCTGGCATCCTTGCTTTTCATGATCATGGTGGAAACAAATATTTTGGTACGCGAAAAATTACCAGAACGGCCGACATGCGCCATCCCATCCAGGAAGCCCATCACCAAAGGTATTACGACAATCTGGCATGGGCCAATGAAATTGCCAAACGCGGCTATGTTGTTTTGGTATCCGATGCCTTTCCTTTTGCCAGTCGCAGGGTCATGTTGCAGGATGTTCCAATGCATATGCGGAAAGGGTTCAATGACAATGATCCTGAAAATGCTGATAATATAAAAAATTACAACGAGTGGGCCGGGCAGCATGAACATATAATGGCCAAATCGTTATTTAGCGCCGGCACCACATGGCCTGCGGTCTTTTTTGCGGAGGACAGGAAAGCGCTCGATGTATTGTGCGCCCGTGCTGATGTGGACGCGAGCCGCATCGGATGCGGCGGCCTTTCCGGGGGCGGAATGCGTACCGTATTTATGGGTGGACTGGATGAAAGGATCAAGTGTGCAGTTTGTGTTGGATTCATGACCACCTGGAAAGATTTTATCGTCAATAAATCAGTTAATCATACCTGGATGACCTATGTGCCGTTGCTGCCCAATGAGTTGGATTTTCCGGAGATACTTGGATTACGCGTACCGCTTCCAACCCTGGTGCTGAATGATACAGAGGATGATTTATATACCCTTTCAGAAATGAAGCAGGCGGATAAAATATTAAGTGAAGTGTATAGGAAAGCGGGGGCGGACAATCATTATAAATGTTCTTATTATCCCGGCCCGCATAAATTTGATAAAAACATGCAGGCTGAAGCATTTGACTGGTTTGATAAATGGTTGAAGGGATAAGAAAGGAAGGCGTCAGGTATGAGATAAGAGGTATGAGATGTCAGGTGATGTGATTTTTGAGATTTAGGGATTTTGATATTTTGGGATTTGGGGATTTGGGGATTTGAACTGCCCTGTCCTGTTTTGTGCATTGGGACACCCGAGCTACAATTTGAGCTCAAATAATTCAATCGGTTCTTTGTTCGTGTTTTTTTTACAAAGAGCCTCTGGCTTTAGTGAGCGAATGAAGTGTTTGCATAATGACTGATATTTAGTTTTTAGGTCAGCAAGTCAAACCTTATTACCTTAGTAACCGGATACTTTCTCTTTTCAAAAACCTTATTACCTTATTTCCCACTTAAGCGTTTTTTGATAATGCTTCATGAATGTTTCATACTCTTCAGCAAAAGTCATTTTTTTATGATGTTCAGGTTGGTTGAGAATGTATTTACATACTCTATCCACATCAGTCTTTGATACAGAAAACGCAGATGCAGATTGCTGCCAAACAAATGGTCCCAGGCACAGTTTGTTGTCCTGAATAAAGTTCGCAGAACTATCAGCTACTATTGTTGCAAACGCTTCTTCCGAAATTTTAGGTGAGCGGGATATTAGAAAATGTACATGTTCCGGATTTGCGTAGACACTATACATTTTTGATTGATTGTTGTTAACAATTCCTGTAATGTATTTTTCAATTCTCTGGCGGTTTGCTTCCTGAATAAGAGGTAATCTGTTTTGAGTAATCAGAATAAAATGAGTGTAAAGGTTGTTGTATTCAATTTTCATACTTAATTCTTAATAAGGTAATAAAGTGTTTTAAGTTGAGATTCGTTTGTTACTAAGGTAATAAGGTTTTTTTAAAAGAATGATTAATTGCAGCGAAAATGAAGGGAATTTCTATAACCCGAATGAGAGACTTATTATAGTTGGCGTGAGCCTTTTAATAACCATGATTCCTACCGCTGGGACACCCAAGTCAAACATAAGAAGTCAATATTGACAAGGGTTTGAGAGGATGAAAAATGTGTAGCGCACAAAACAGGAGGGATTTTGATATTTTGGGATTTGGGGATTTGAACTGCCCTGTAGGGGCAACCTTTTGGTAGATATAAGATGCTCAATGTAATCCTTTCCCTGTAGGGGCAAAACATTAAGAATTGGGACTTCAAGTCATTTTTAAAAGTAAATATTATCGACGACTCAAATCATAAAGAGAAGAATAATCAAATAAAGACTGTCAACTTTTTTCGGCACAAGGCAAAGGTGATGTTGAGATTTGAGATTTTGAAATTTTGGGATTGGAAATGCCCTGTATGGGCAAGATATCAGTAGAAATAGGATGCTTATCATCTTATAAAGAGAAAATAATCAAATAAAGACTTTCAATTTTTTTCGGGGCAAGACAATGATTTAGGAATATTAGGAATTGAGATTTTGAATTCATTGGAAATGCCCTGTAGGGGCAACATGTCGGTAGAAATAGGATGCCCAATTGAAATCTTGCCCTGTAAGGGCAAAACAATAACAATTTTGAATCTCATGATACTGCATCTTTTTATAAAATTAACTCTAAATCAAATAGACCGGTTCATGTACTTTACTGATGTGTCCAGCAGCAAAATAATTAACCATATTTTTTGAATCTAAAACTGCGGCATGAACAACAAAATCCTGTAGTTTTTACCAACTATTTTGAGTATTACTCACTTTCAGCTTTCACTGTTCACTTTCACTTATTCACTTCTCAGGCTCTCCGGTATGTTATTTGTGCACATTACCGTTTTTGATTAAAATCAATATCAGTTATGTGGGATAAAATCAGCAATGCATTTAATAGTTCACCAAATATAATATGGAATATCAGCCTGATCGTAACAGCGGTTTTATTTGGCTTGCTTATTAGATATGTACTCATTTTGATTGTTAGGATTTCATTTGGTAAGGCTACCGGATTTTCATTTAGTAATTCTATCATTAAGCATTTTAAAACGCCGGCCGTTTTTTTTCTACCCTTACTGGCATTAAATTTTATGCTCCCGCTCATGAGGATGAAAGACTCCTTTTACCAGACATTCCATAAGATTATCGGGATATGTTTAACCATTGCTTTTGCGGCTATCTTAATAGCGGTTATTAAGGTAATAGAAGATTTTATCATGAACACTTATGACCTGAAAAAAACGGACAATCTTAGAGAACGAAAAATAAGGACGCAATTGCAGTTTATCAGAAAGCTGAGTGTTGCGATAATAATTATTTTAGCTGCCTGTGCTATATTACTGTCTTTTGACAACCTGCGCAAATTGGGCGCAGGCTTGCTAACCGGTGTGGGAGTGGGCGGCATCATTATAGGTTTTGCGGCCCAGCGTTCGCTTGCCAATTTATTGGCCGGCCTTCAGATCGCATTTACACAACCTATCCGTATTGATGATGTATTGGTAGTGGAAGGCGAATGGGGACGGGTAGATGAGATCACGCTAACTTATGTAGTGGTTCGTATCTGGGATCAGCGAAGACTCATTTTACCCATCAATTATTTCATTGAAAAACCTTTTCAGAACTGGACACGAACCAGCGCTGAAATTTTAGGAACCGCATTTCTTTACCTGGATTATACCGTACCCGTTGAAGCGCTGAGAAAAGAATGTATGCGCCTGCTGGAAGATCATCCGTTGTGGGATAAAAGGGTAGGAGTGGTACAGGTAACCAATACTACCGAACGCGCCATGGAAGTGCGTGTTTTAATCAGTGCGGCAACTTCCGGAAACGCATTTGATCTAAGATGTTTTATGCGCGAAAACCTGGTTGCCTTTATTCAACAAAATTATCCCGGAAGCCTGCCGCAAACCAGGATCCGGCTTTCCGGTAAAGAGGAAGCGCTGTCACAAAGCAATTTGAATAATGTGTTTGCGGTGGAATGATTGCATGAAATTATTAAAAGATAAACCTGAAAAATAACTTTCTTATGTAGGAGGTTTGATAGTGAATAAAGCAAAGTTATCTTTCTAAAGGAAATTAGTCCTTCCCGAATAGATTGATTGTATAATCAAGCAATGTTTTATCGCCATATTCGCCATGACCCGGGATAATAACCCGCACATCCGGATATTTATTTTTCAGTTTTAGTACTGTATTGCTCCATTCTTGTACGTTGGCATCTTCCAGATTTCCTTTGGGTGCATCTAAAGCTTTAATCAAACAGCCTCCAAACATAATACGCTCATCCGGGAAATATCCGACAATATTATCTCTGGTATGTCCTTCGCCAAAGAAAGTTGCAAACACGTTTTTGTCTCCAATTGTTAATTTCAACGATTTTTTAAATCCATTTTCCGGAGCATTGAAACCACGCTCTTTAGCTAATTTTATGGTCTTATTGAGTGCATAGGAAGGAATGTTGCTTTTATGAAATGCTTTCAGACCTCCAACACAATCTTCATGAAAATGAGTGGAAATAACTCCGGTGATGTTACAGTTTAGTTTATTCTTTATCCAACCGATAAGTTCAACAGAACTGCTGTCATCAGTAGGTGTGTCAAAAATAACCGCTTGTTGTTTGTTTACTACAATCATTCCATTGCAGGGAACTTTTCCAAATGTTTCCGAGTGAAGAAAGGAGGTATGTATATAGACATTTTCGGTTAATGGAATTATAAGCAAAGCGTCCGATTGATAAACCGCTATTGGAAGATTTATTTTTTGAGCATTATTGGCCAATGGAATGAGCACTAAAGCTGCAAGTATAAATCTGGTAAATGATTTCATTATTTGTTCTGCTTTTTAAAATTTCTTCAAACAGCGATAAAGCTCATTGCTTATTAGTGGTTCGCTTCATAAATAAGTTGTACCACTCCCGATTTAAAAACATTGGTTTTGATAAGTCTTAAATGTAGCCGTTCTTTAAGGTCCTCAAAAAGTGGTTTCCCTTTACCCAAAGCAATAGGGTGAACTGAAATTCTATATAGGTCAATAAGTCCGGATTGAATAAAAGTTTTGATAAGGCTTGCACCACCATATAACCAAATGTCTTTGCCGTCCTGTTTTTTTATTTCAGCAATTTTGTTTGTTATGTCCGAACAGATGAAACTGACTTTGTTGTCCTGTCTGTCCTGGTGGGAAAAAACATATTTTTTCTTTGAATGAACCTCTGACCAAAGTTTCAATTCTGTTTCACTCGCATTTGAGTCGGGCTGAAAATTGCCCCAGGTGTCATAACTCACTCTGCCATAAAATATAGTGTCAATGGTTGCCAGGAAGTCTTCAAAGTCCATATCATCGTCCATTATGCACCAATCAATTTCACCATTTACGCCTTCAATAAATCCGTCTAAGGTTACTGCCAGGTCTAAGATAATTTTTCTCATTTTACTTAATTTTCTATTGCTTCAATACCAAGTTCTTTAAGTCGCTCAAGATGTTCCTTCATTGTATTAAGCTGTTCCGGTGAATGTCCTCGCCACCCTGTAATCTCGCCAATGATCCGAATTGGATGCGAAGTCCGGTAAGATTTTGTTGGATTTCCAGGAAACCTCTTGTCAGTTAAATTAGGGTCATCTTCAAAAGACCCTGTCGGTTCTACAATATAAATTCTACCACTTCCTTCGCCCACGGCAAGTTCAGCTCCCGAAATTGCTGCATCCAGGATGGCAGTTAATTATACATAGTTTGCCTTATTTCTTTGTCCATAGTTTGAATTAAAACCGGGTTTAATCAAGTCGCCTGATTCCAGATTTGCCTTTGTTCCATGATAAAACTTTTCCGTGTTCAAGCCGTTAATCGTTTGAAATGATTTATCCATTCGTTTTGTTTTTATAATATTTGTTCTGTAAGATTGCCTGATGATAAAAAAACTAACGTTTGATGAATGATTGCTTAAAATCAAGTAGGGATGCTTATTTAAAATTTACGGGGTTCCAGTCAAGTAATACACCTCCAAAATCAAAAACAATTGCCTCAATCATGATTTATTTTATTTTAAGCTCAATTTAAACATAATTTGCTTACACGTCCTGTTAGCTATTATTCTTAATGTTGTACGTTCGACATTTTGATTAAAAAACCAGTTTCTTATTTTTGTTCAACAAACGCTGCACGCTCAATTTATTTCAACCTTTCCAATTGCCCCTTTCTTTTTATGATGTTTTTGTAATCCCATTGAATGTCTCTTGATTTTTTCAGCCAGTTTTGTAAATCTAACCTTAGTTTATTACCTGAAGTATTATCATCAAATCAGTTTGTAAATAAATTCTTCTATTTCAGTTTGTCGTGCATTGGCAAAACCTTTGTCTTTACCGATTTGTACAAAACCGCATTTCTCCAAAACTTTTTGTGAACCCAAATTGTCAAATGCAACCCGTCCAAAAATGGGTCTGGCATTTTCCACAGTTAGAAAGTTTTTAAGCGCGGTGGTCGCAATGCCTTTGCTCCAAAAATTTCTGTCAATCCAATATGTAATTTCCGCCTCGCCTTCTATTTCAAATTTTGAAATACTCCCTACGATAACATTATTAACTATTATTGTTCGCATATTTACAGCCGGATCGTTCAACAACTTTGTATATTTATTTAAGTATGCTGATCTGTCTGTCGGATCTTTTGATGTGAAAGCAGCCAAATGATTGGATTCTTTATCCAGCTGAAAGTTAAAGAAGAACTCTAAATCATCAACCTCTGTCTGTTGTAATTTTATTTTAGTATCGTTGATCATTCGTTTAAGTTTTTTGTTGACTGTTTTTTATTAGATGATGATCGATAGCTTACTGGTTTGTTCAACCCTAAGTTTAGTTGCTCGCCCGTTGCGCAAAAACGAAACCTTAGTTATTATTGGTTGTTTATTTTGTCAGTACGCCATTTTTTTTATTCAAATCTTGCGTTTTTAACACTATTCTCAATTTTTGATATTGCTTTAAAAACAAATTATTTTTCACCATAAATAACGAGCGAATGTCCATCAATTATTACGTTTCCATTTGGATACTTTTGATTAACCAATTCTAAAACCTCGTTTTTAATTTTTTCATGCATAGCGTCATCCGCTTTACTAAGCGCCGCAACAAATGGAGCTGCTATTTCGGTCATCATCGTCCAGTAAACTTCTCCTGTTCCACATTTCAATTTTCCATTCACTTCGTTCACGGAAGTATTTTTAAAACCTGCCCGATTGAACAGTTCTTCAATCAATCCATTTTTAGCACAACGGAACATGCCGGGTGCTCCCGGAGGAGGAGCAGGTACTTGCATGTTTTTGTTAATGGGTCCACCAATAGCAGTCACCCAGAAATTTTTTTCAGGAGCATCCCAAACAGAAGTAACAATTCTGCCGCCGGGTTTAAGCACACGAAACATTTCTTTGGCAGCCAATTGCATATCAGGGAAGAACATAAATCCCAGGCGACAGCTTATTGCATCAAATGTATTGTCCTGGAAAGGAAGTTGACAAACATCACAAACCACGAATTCCGTATTGTTTATTCCCTTCTTTTCTGCGTTTTCACGGGCAATTACCAACATTCCGTCTGAAAGATCTGTTATCACCACTTTTCCGTCTTTTGCCTTCAATGCAATGGTAAGTCCCGGTTCTCCGGTGCCTGCGGCAATGTCCAAAACATGGTCTGTATCTTTTAAATTCAGCAACCTGATCATTTTGTCGCCCAATGGTTTTAAAAAGTCCATAAATTCATTGTCCCATTTTTTCCATCCGGGCGCAAATTTGTTCCATGATGCTTTTTGTTGTTCTCTGATTTCCTGAAGTTGTTGTTCCATTTTCTTTTTGTTTTAGTTGTTTGTTTAATGTAGATGTAAAATTGATTTCCCCCGGTAATGGAGTTACATCGTGGGTAAAGCAGACCGCTAACACACACAGAAAAGTCAGCAAAACCCCAATAAAAGCTCCGCGTTAAAACCAATACTGCGGGACTTTAGGGTACTACTCTCGAGTTGACCGATATTACCTTAAACCCGCTATTGGGTACAAGTATAAATCAGCTCCTTTCTGTTCGTTTGTTTTTTAAAATTTAGTTTTTGGTTTTAATAGCTTTCGCCGCATGTTATGAATGCATTCAAAAGCATTGATACTTAAAAATAACAATTAATTTTTTTTTTGATGCCTTTGCGACAGGATTTTTATTTCAGTAACTTATTTTTTCCGTTACGCTTTATAATCCCTACAGCTTACCGGTTTCGTTCAATAAGGGTTTCATTTCCTGTCCGTTTGACAAAACGAAACCATAGTTATTAGTAGAGTTATTCGCCTTCATGTATCCAAACATACTTGTTACCGTTCCAATATATAATGCCACCTGCAAGTGCTGCTCCGTCTTCATAGTCTTCTATGAGAATGCCTGGTCTGGCTAACTTGATTTCTTTGCCGCCAATTATATCACCGCTTTCTTCGTCAAACTGTATCTCAAAAGCAGTCTTTTTTGTGTAAAGTTTCCATTTATTTGCCCACTTGAAGTCTTTGCCGCCCTTGTCAAATGCCGTTCCTGCCCCAAATACGAATTGTTCATTTGTCTTGCCATGAATAAGCAGGATACCTTTCTTTCTTGTCGCTTTATCAAGGACTAAAATAGCTATGTCCTGTGTGGCGTCTCCATTAAAGTCTGCTTGTAAATAAAATGGTTTAAGAAAGGTAGCAATGACGTATTTCTTGTCGAGACCTTTGCTTTTAAATATGTCAGAAAACCAATTCGGCAGAGTTGCAGTTTGGCTGTGTCCTGCAGTTAGTGCCAAGAGAAATATTATCAATAGGAATGATCTCATAAATGTGTACGAACAGGGCCTTGGAATTGTTGTGATATTTCGATGTTATTACCAGCTGGCCTTTATTTAATTTCATTTAAGTATTTGTATTTACTTTCTGTTTTGTATAAAACATATTTGTTCCAAAATTCCATATCGTTTAAATTGTCAACTGAAAAATTCCAATCCGTTAGGGCACTTATTTGTTCTACGACTTGGCTCCCATATAAATTATCAGTTACTATTTTTGGTTCAAAATAAGTCCATTCAAAAACACTATTTTGATTATCTAGTATGACAAAATAATGGATTGTCTTTTTTCCTTCTTTGCTTGTAATCAAAGTTGGATTAATTACAATTGATTTGTCTGCAGGATAAATTAAAGAATGCTCGGATATTTTATGATATGTTTCTGAATTTTTAGACTTTAGTTTTAGATAAAACTGTGCAAATAATTCTTTTTTTATTTTATCAAATTCTGAATTTTCTTTTTCTAACTCCTTTTGCAGATTGTTTGCAACGATTTCATATAAACCAAGGTAAGGTCTATTGTTTATTTCTTCTGTCTTCCAAATTGATTCTCCATATTTCTCCCAGTCGCGGTCTTGTCTAAGGTCGGGTACTTTTTTAAACAATTTTGTTTCCCAAAAGTCTGGACTGGATTCTGCTGAATTTTCTTTAAAGAAGTTCCATTGTTGAAGATTATTAAAGAATTTCTGTTGACCATCATTTAATGTCGTGGCTTCAAAATAAGTAACGTTAGATTTTTCAAAATACCATTTTTCTTTGTATTTCACACCTTTAACAATATAGCTGTACGTTTTTGGAATGTCATCTAAAAAGCCTTCATCTTTTATATCTTTACTTGAAATGATATTTACATTTTTATCTATTTTATTGTCTTTTAAAGTCTTAAAATCTTGGGCAGGAACTTGCTCTAAAAAGAATGCAACAAATTTACTTTTGTCGGGACTATGTAGGGCTTGGTAAGCTATGTCAATATTAATGTTATCGTCTAATGGAGAAATAACATTTTTAACTGATTGCTTATCGAAAGGTTGATTGAAGTAATTTTTCATTAAAACATCAAATCGCTCTTGTTGTAATTGCTTTTCTCTTTTTAATGTAGAGCTGTTTGCTGCTATTGTATAAATAACTTCTCCTAATGCTTGTGACAAAGCATTATTTAAAGTGCAATTTATTGTTTTATCTTCACAAGCAAATTCAAAACCAGGATTGCTCCAGTTTCCAATGTATGCTTTGTCAAGGAGGATTGAATTTGAAACATTGTCATAAAGTTGAACATTAATTTTTGCGTAGTTAATTTTGTTCTCTGTATAAAGTTCAATGGAGGCTAAATTTAAAGCATATTGAAGTTTCTCTTTGTCGGAATGTATTTTCAAGTCTTTCAATGTGCCACTACTTTTAGCGTCTTTAAGTTTTATTAATAGATTAGGAAATTTCTCAAAGAAACGATACACCAAAAATTGTTCAGAAATGAAACTTGCCTGTTTAAAAAAGTCTAGGTCTTTAGAAAATTCTATTTCACTCTTGATAATAATTTGAATGTTCTCTGGTTGCTTTTTGAAATCAGCAGAATTAAGGGCTTGCTCTTGTTCTGAAGTATTTCTGTTTTTCTTGATTTCCTTATTGTAATTTGCAACTTCCTTGTCAAACGCTTTCTCGTATTTTGTCACGTTTGGCGCAAGTATTAGAATTTTTGGTTCGTAAACTGTCTGTCCAAAAGTTGCTGTAAATGCCAGTAGTAATAATATTGTCGTTAAATGCTTCATCGTTGTAGTGTTGTTTTTTAGCCTTGCTGGTAACTTACAAAACGCATCTGCAAAGCCTTCAATAAAAGCCTCGTGTTAAAACTAATTCTACAAGGCTTTTCGGTATAGTTTTCTGTTGACAGATGTCGCATTAAACCCGCTATTGGGTACACGTATCAATCGGTTTTTTCTGTTTGTTTGCTTTTTACATTTTAATTTTTGATTTCCATAGCTTGCGCCGCATGTTATTAATGCATTTAAAAGCATTGGTACTTAAAAATAGCAATTATATTTTTTTGATGCCTTAGCGACAGGGTTTTATTTCAGCAATAATATTTCCTATACGCTTTTTAAACCGTTGCCATATTTTTATTCTTAAAAAAATGAAGCCACCAATATTTTTATCCGTCATCAGTATGCTTCCATATCGACAAACCCATAACCCAACAACAACTGACCGGTTTCCTTTAACTAAGGTTTCATTTCTTGCCCGTTGGGCAATATGAAACCTTAGTTATTAGCGGAATATGCTATTGAGGTCTTAGAATAAGTCACTAATCGAACGGGTAATGATTTTTATTTCACCTCGTCCACCATCTTTTCCTTTTGCGCCTTGCCCTAGATTTCCCAAAACCTGTCCGTTGCTGCCTTGGTTACCACCGCTACAATGCCTTGAACCGCTGCCCCCTGGACCTCCATTTCCAGCTTGTCCTGATGAGCCTGGTTGTCCTCCATTGCCACCAGCACCACCTTCTAAAAAGAATTTTGCATAGGTTAGTCTATCTGTGGTAGGCCTTGCACCTATTAAATAAACCAAAGCACCTTCACTGCCGTCGCCACCTTCACCGCCTTTTCCACCTCTTCCGGAATTGCCACCATTTCCTCCATTGCCACCACCTCGTCTACAAAAACCGGGTCCACTTGAAGATGTTCTTCCTGAATCGCCTGCTCCACCGTTGCCTCCGGTGCCGCCTTCACCACCTTCGCCACCTTTTAATCCATTAAACTGAATTTGCCAATCGAAAGTTGATAATTCACCATAATCTGTAGCAATGTTTTCAACAAATAAATAGATGTCGGGAATATCCTTTTGTTTACCTTTTGTTCCGGTACCACCGTCTACGCCGGGTTGACCCTGACCGCCATTAGTACCAGTTGCTCCCTTTTCGCCTTTTAATACAGCCAAATTAAATTCTCCCATCTTTACTGTCGATTTAATTTGCGGGGCATTAAATTTTAAATTTTTTGCTGCAATAACTACGTATGGTAATTCATAGTTTGTAAATACCAACTCTGAGTTATTATGAAATACTATGTTTTCAGTACGAATAATTTTATCAGATATTTCAAACCGATTAATTACTGACACTAAATCCTTTTTTGGTGTTGCCTTTATTTGTTGAATTATTTCATTAACATCTTCTGTTAATTCATTTGACAGATTTAAGTCTTGCAATTGATACTCCATTTTAGTTTTGGTTTAAATGATTAAAAAAATTATTGCGGTTCTAAATTGTATCTGTTTTTCGAAATGGTCTGTTTAATTTCTCAATATGAATTTGAAATTCACTTTTATTGTTCACACCAATTTTATTTGTTGTTAAGAAAATTATTGTTTTTTCAAATGGAACTTTGTCAGGAAATAGCAATTCAAATTTACCCCCCGATGCAATAACAAGGTCGATAGATATTGTAGGTCCGGAGCTTACAACAATTTTTTCTTCTCCTGTATTTCCTTCAGCTTTTTTGATTACGAGTTTTCTAACATCTTGAAACTCGCCAACCCATTTATCACCTATTTCTGTATGTGTAATTTCACATCTCAACCCATATCTTGGTCCATCGGCATCTATTCGACAGTTTTTCGTTTGCATATTAAGTTGTTAGTCGGCTTGTTTGGGTGTTCAAAAAGCATTTTAGGCAGATCTCAAATATACGCAGTTTTTCTACATATAATTTTTTTATTTAAATATTCAAATAATTGTACATCAAACAATTAAAAGGAATAAATACAAATGAGAAGTGGCTTGCAAAAAGCCGGGATATTCTAATGCGCAGTTACAAGTTGTCCAATGGGCTAAGGGTATATCATCAGGAATATAAAAGCAAATAAATTAACCAAAAGCACCACTCCGTAAACAATATTGGTTCTGCCGCCGCTAAATGATAACATGACTGTAAATACCGATAATGCCAGCAGAATGATAGACTTGATGTCCAGACCCAGAATAACGGGAATATCTAAAATGATACAAACTGCAGCTACACTTGGGATTGTCAATCCTATACTTGCCAGCGCAGAACCCAATGACAAATTTATACTTGTTTGAAGCTTGTTGTTTTTTGCAGCAATGATTGCTGCAATTGCTTCTGGTAACAGAATGATTGCGGCAATGACAACGCCCACTAATGTTTTTGGCAGGCTATATCCGGTAATAATAGTTTCGATTGTAGGTGAAAGTGTTTTTGCCAGCAGTACAACAATTCCCAGGCTTGCAAGCAGGGATATAAGACTGGTAAAGAATATTTTGTTGCTAATTAATATAGGCTCCGCTTCTTCTTCGTTTTCATCCTTTCCAACCGTCAGAAAATATTGCCGGTGTCTTCGTGTTTGTGCAAATAAAAAAACAAAATAAATAACCAGGCATGCAATAGAAGCAAAAATGAGTTGGGGTGTGGAATAATAAGATCCCGAAACACTTTCAGTGAAGGTAGGGAACACCAAAGTAAAAACAATGATGGAGATTAGCGAAACCAGCGCTATGGTTACAGAAGGTTTGGAAAAATTCTGTTCGTAATGTTTCAGACCTCCAATTAACAGGCAAAGCCCCACTATGCCGTTAAGAATAAGCATTGTGGCAGCATATACGGTATCTCTGGCCAATGAAGCAGTGCCTTCCCCTTCTGACATCATCAGGGAGACAATTATTGAAACTTCAATAACGGTTATGGATATTGCAAGGATAATGGTTCCATAAGGTTCTCCCACTCGCTCAGCGATTACTTCAGAATGATGCACTGCCGACATAACACTCAGGATAAGCAGTATGCTGGCAAGAACCTGAAAGAAAACACTGCCGTCAATCAGTCCGGAAAAAAACAGTATCCAGGCCAGAACAGGAATAATAATCGTCCATTGAAGTAATACTTTCATTTTCTAATTTTGTAAAATGTTATTATTTCTGCACAAAAATTAGCCCACAACGATATGATATTTATTATGTCCAGTCCCGGAACTGCGGCTTTATTTTGTTGACGAAATTAAGAACTTTTGACGGGCTATTACCGGCACAATCTATAAATCTATCTCCGGGAGGTGAAGCCAACGGGAACCGCAAGGTCACCTTTATCATACATGTTGATAAAAAGAATGGCTGTATCCTTACAGCCTTCCCAATAAACCTTATACCGATCTAAGAATCCGGTATTCTCAAGGCCATTTGGCGTGTTGAAGCCACAACAACTGCCCATTCTATAATATTGAATAGCCTCTCCGTCAGGCCCGGCTAAGCCATTTAAAAACCTCCTTTCATTTGACGGACCACTCATTTCAGAAGCCCCTCCAACTTTAATCGGATTAAATTTATCATAGCCGTATGTTGAATCGATGGTTATGTCTGTCAACTTATAGGAGTTTGCATCATAAAATTCTACTTCTTTGGTTCTCGAATGTCCGGAAGAATACCCGGCTGTATTGGGAGTTTGTAAACGCTTAGCGCTGGAACATGCGCTTAAAACAAGTATTAGTAAAACGGATGTTCTCATATGCATTTTAGTTTTGGTTTTTTTGTCCATAATAAAGATAATAAATCTGTTGAACAGTAGGATAGGAGTGCTTCGTCCGCCTGCAAAAATGAAAAGCCTGCCTTCTCTTATTGATACAAAACCATGGCGAAAGCCAGAAATCCACCAAGGGAAAAACCGGCTCTTGAATTTACCGGCGTTGCTGAACATTGTATTACAGGAAGCCCCGGTCTCTAAAGATCAGGGCTTTTTATTTTTTGAATGAAGTTTGAAATTGAAAAAGATTTCTTCCATACACATATTTTTAAACGCTTACCCTTTTGTATGATAGAAATGATCTTTAGTGAAAACGCTGAATGAAAAAACTGGTTGAAGTGCAAATAAGATCGCACCCATTTTATCAAATCTCAGTTAAGTATTGCGTGAGCGTAGGGTCCTTCGTCCGAGAATTGCTCCGGTTATCGCCAGTGGAAGCGCAACGATCGCCCCGGCTTTTCCACTGCCGGAACCAAATACCGCGCCTGCAACGGTACTAAGATGCACAACGCTTAGTACAATGGCGATAAGCCCCAATGCCATAGCCAGTTTAGCTCCGGTTTGTGAGGGGCGCACCCGGGATCGCCAACCGATAATCAAACTGGTTAGTCCTATAACTCCGCCAACAAGTGCTCTGGCTCGCCCGCTTGTAATGCCTTTCACATAAGTAGAACCTGCCTCATCCATGGTCGTTGCATTATCGGCAGTTTCCGTTTTGATTGCTTCCTGGCTTGTTTGTGAAAACAGTTTTCCGGGCACTAAAAAGCTAAACGCGGCGATTAACCAGGCTGACAAGATGTATCTGATAAATTTTTTCATAAGAAACCTGTTTTTGAGTTGCAAAGCTATGATCCTGGGAAGCAAGTGTAATTGTAAAAAAACGACATTTACTGTTGAAAGTCAACCGTGCCCCGGTCACTTGCAACTAAGGTTTCGGGTTTAAAAAATTCTTTTGGTTTAACACCGGAAAACTTATGAAAATCGTGAATGAAATGAGACTCGTCATAATAGCCGTATTTATCCGCAATTTGAGCTAAAGGCGCATCCTGGAAAAGCTTGCTGAGCAGGGAATTAAACCTTGCAATCCGCAAAAATAATTTTGGATTGAAGCCCGAAAATTCTTTGAATCTCCGTTCAAACTGCCGCAATGATAAAAAGTTGCTTTCAGCCAGTGATTTTACAGAGGTTCCCTGGTAAGCATTTGAAATAGCCCGGATGGAGGAAAAAATATGGGTGTATCCTGATCTCGCATTTTTGAATCGTGCTTCTAAAAAATCAGTTACCAGTTTAAGCCGTTGGTCGTTGGTTGAAGCCAGCATTATTTTTTCTTCCAGTATTTCACCTTCCTTACCAAAGAGCGTTTTTATATCCACTGATTGATTGGTGAGTTCATTTGCCGGCAAGGAAAATAACTGTGGAAGCGCGTGCGGGTATAAATACAATCCGAAGATGCCAAACTGTGTGTTGGATGCTACTCTGCTGAAAAATTGGGTCTGACCATAAACCCCGGACGTTAATATTTTCTCATGCTCAAAAGCGGATCTGTATTTGAACTGGCCTTTGTAACAAAAGATGATCTCGGGACAGTGGTGCGCAAATGCGTGATGAACAAATGGCTTGTCGATGGAAGCGTCGTATTCTAAAAACCAAATGAAACGAACATAGTCAGCAAGTTGTTGCGAAGGCTGTATTATTTTAAAGTTCATTTCTATCGTTTGTAATTAATCAGCTTTGCTGAATTGCTTTTTTCCAAGTCCTTATTAAAACTAAACTTACCGTAGACTTTTGGATTTTATGTCCCCCGCTATCAAAATTAAGTCGTTATTGAATTGATGTCCCCCGGTTTTTATTTCACGGAAGGTCGCCTTAGTAAGTTTTTGCTTATATTGATCAAGGTGTGAAAATGGTATTTCTTCATCGTCTTGACAATGATATAAGAAAATCGGAACTTCAGCAGGTATTTTGTCAGCAAAATCGTCTTTAAGTTTTAAACTTTTCTGCCATTCTTCATTTCCACCCCAGAAAGGCGTGGCAATAAGAAAAATTCCTTCAATTATTTTGCTTACAAAATTTTCAGAAAGATACTTTAAAATCATAGACGTACCGAAGGAATGCCCAACTAGAATAAAGTCGTGATTCATTCTATAAATATTCTCTCCAATTTGTTTTGTCCAACCAAAATCCGGTGAGGTTTCGTCTGACTGAATTTTGGGATAGTCTACCTGATATTCCTTTCCTAAATTTTCCTTTAGGAATGCAACTAATGCTTCATCTGCCTCATAACCGTTGTCACCACCGCCCTGAATAAATAATACATGCTTGACTTTCATTAGCGTTATTTTAAAATTAATAGTTCTCTTTTAGGAGGGGTGCTTACTCGTTCGGCAAAACGAAAACTTATTTATCACCAGCCGTTTTTACTGTCTGTCGTTGTCGGTGTATTCCCTTTTTATATGTGTGACAATTCCAACACCTTTGGAAATTCCTAACTCAATTTTGTTTTCATCAAATACAATGGTGGCTTTTTCCAGATCCATGCATTTTTTAATGCATTGAGAAGCATTTATATTTTAAAAATAATAAATGTTTTTTTTTGATACCTTTTGCCATCGGATTTTATTTCAGCTACATCGTTTTCCTCTTACGCTTATAAAACGTTGCCAATTTTTATTGTTTACGAAAGCCACCACCGAAATCGTGCAATTCAGCATTCAGAGAAATACAGAAAACATAGAGAAAAAGAAATAGATAAAAATGCATTAATAAAAAACAAACTCCTTACTTTTAAAACATCAAAACTTTTGACTGTAACGATTGCAAACGCCGCAAATAATTTTTAATCGGGGCTTTAACAGGGACCTGAGGACTTTACCATCTGTTAGACGCTTTACTTTGGTGGCAGGCTAATGCAACCAGTGTTCAATAAATCTTCAGCGCATGAATCCGTTTGTAAAAAAAGAAAATCTAAAACGTGAAATTGGAGTGTGGCCGCTCACACTGGCCATTCTAAACATTACGGTGGGAACGGGAATTTTTGTAATTCCGGCAATTGTGTCCGAAAACCTGGGGACAGCCGCCATTGTCGCTTACCTGGTATGCGGAGCCCTTATTTTTTTAATTGCCTTGTGTTTTGCAGAAGTGGGAAGTAAAATTACCACGAGCGGTGGTACTTATGCCTATATTGAAACTGCCTTTGGTCCGTTTGCCGGATTTATAGCAAACAATTTATTTTGGATTGGATGCAGTTTGTTTGCTGATGCAGCAATTGCGAACGCGCTGGCAGATACGCTGAAATATTTTTTCCCTTTTCTTGATAAGGAAGCTTTCAGAATAGTGTTTTTTGTTTTCCTTTTCGGAAGCCTCGCCTTATTAAATATCAGAAGTGTAAAGCATGGCGTCAGGTTTATTGAAATTGCAGCACTAGGCAAACTTATTCCTTTGGTAGTGCTCGTAATTGCCGGCGCAGGTTTTGTTTCAATGGAAAATTTAAAATGGACATCTTTTCCTGCCATCGGTAATATCGGAACAACATCACTGCTTTTGTTTTTTGCTTTCCTCGGTGTGGAAACCGCCGTTAGCAATGGAGGGGAAATAAAAAATCCGCAACGCACCGTGCCGCTCGCCATCTTTTTCGGAATTTCCGGCGTACTGATTTTATACATTTTTATTCAACTGGTGACGCAGGGAATATTAGGCGAATCAATTGCAGTGTATGAAAATGCTCCATTAGCCGCAGTGGCTGGTATTATATTCGGCAAATCAGGAATGACATTGATCATTATTGCTA
Organism: uncultured Chitinophagaceae bacterium; assembly: GCA_963695165.1. Taxonomy (GTDB): domain Bacteria; phylum Bacteroidota; class Bacteroidia; order Chitinophagales; family Chitinophagaceae; genus CAVOGF01. The sequence continues at coordinate 8,871 of CAVOGF010000004.1, read as the reverse complement.
CCGCCATATCTATGCTTGGGGCTTTGGGTGGTGAAATACTTGCTATTCCAAGAATACTATATGCCGGGGGAAGAGATGGCGTAATGCCGAAGCCATTGGCGAAAGTGCATCCACGGTATTTCACGCCCCATATTGCCGTCATCGTGTATGCTTCACTGGGATTATTGCTTTCCATATCCGGAGGATTCAAACAACTTGCCATTATTTCCAGTGCTTCCACATTGCTGATTTACCTGGGAGTTGTACTTTCTACTTTAAAGCTCAGAAAAACTGATTCGGCCACATCAGAAAAAGCTTTTCGTGTCCCCGGAGGAGTGACCATTCCGCTGCTGGCAGTTTGCACAATTCTATGGCTGCTCTCCAATTTATCGAAACAGGAATTTACAGGTATTGCCATTTTTATTTTCATTTTTTCTCTTATTTATTTATCAACCAAAATGCTGAAGAAAAAAAGAAATTAAACTAAAATCAAGCAGCTTGCCGGGATGTTTTAAAACTAGTAATTATATTTTTTTGATGCCTTTTGCCATCGGATTTTTATTTCAGCAACATAGTTTTTTTGTTACGCTTATAAAAGGTTGCCAGTTTTTACTTTTTAAAAATGAAGCCACCAATATTTTTATCCGTCATCAGTATGCTTCCATGTCGACAAACCCATAACGCCGCAACAGCTTACCGGTTTCGTTCAACACGGTTTCATTTCTTGCCCGTTGGGCAAAACGAAACCTTAGTTATTGGCAGCTGCCTTAGTCCCACCTGGTGCAAAACTTGTTAGCGGTTCGTTGTTTTTGTGTCGTCAGGTTTTTGCATTACTTTCCGTGATTACTTACTTCTTTTGGATATTTATCCGCTATTAAATTCAATTTAAGGTTATGTTCCAAATATGCTTTCATATTGTCCAACACAGTAGTAAAGCCACCCGTGTTGTCTTTGATCGCCTGAATTAAATCCTCCCCTGTTTCTTTGAAGCCGTAATTTTTAATAACAACATAAGTCGTGTCATCTGTCAATGCTGTAAACTCGTAATCAACTGTTGTGGCAGGGGAGCCCCACTCGGTAGATATTTTTTTGTTTTGAATTATGTCTTTTACTAACACTTTTGTCGAAATACCATACATTTCCCACTCCCAGGTTATTGTCTTGCCTACTTCTAATTGTCCACTTGATTTTGTAAACCAAAAGTTGGTCGTAATTTTCGGGTCAATAAATGCTTTAAAAACTGTAGCGGCAGGTTTTCTGATGAGTATTTGTGTTTCTACTGTTGGAATTTTATCTGTTGTCATTTTGTTGTTTATTTTAAAGTTTAAACTTTCTGTTTCGTTTCTGGGTCGTATTTTTACCATGACCGCTAACCCAAAGAAACGAATCCGCAATGCGCCAATAAAAGCCCGCGTTAAAATTATCTCTGTGGTGTTTTGGTATACTTTTGAGTTGACCGATGTCGCTTTAAACCCGCTATTAGGTATAAGCTTTCGCCGATGTTTTAATGCATTTAAAAGCCTTGATATTTTAAAAATAGTATTTATATTTTTTTTGATGCCTTTTGCCACCGGAATTTTATTTCCGCAAAACAACACCCCGACAAATCCATAATGCCACAGCAGGTTACCGGTGTCGTTCAAAAGGTTTCAATTCTTGAAACGAAGGCTGAGCTATTGTGCACAGTTTTTTATACAATTTCAATATCATAATATGTCTGTAAACTTGTCTGTGCATTAACAGAAAGTGTAGGTATTGAAATAAACAACCTATTTTTTGCTCTACTTATTGCAACATAATTTATTCGATGTTCTTCATTTGAAAGTAAATTCCGTTCAATTAAAAAATTAATGTCATTTTCCTCCTTGAGAACTAAAATAACATTGTCAAACTCATCTCCTTTTGCTTTATGAATTGTTTTATGTAAACTCATGTCTTCTGGAATTGAAACACAAAGAAAAAGATGTTTAAAAGTATTATTTTCATAAAAATCTTTTATTGAGCCCCTACTGAAGGTTGAAAGTTCAGTGTTTAGGTTTGTTCTTATGAAAGTTGCAAAATCAAGTAATGTTCCATTTTCAAATTCTGAAAGCCTTTCAAGTAAAACAGTAATATATTTTAAAGCTTTTCTCTTGCCTTTAATTTTATCTGTTCTATAATTGAACAATTTTTCCAATTCCCTAATTGCATCTTTGAATTTATTTTCTTTTCCAAAAGCAATTGCTTTGATACAAGAATATACTAGGTTGCAACGTTTTGAATTGCTATCTATTTCCTTTAGTTTTTCCAATAATTTGTTATCTAGCCCAGTGCTATTTATTTCCGTTTTCATTGCATTTGAGGTAATATTATCTCTGGAAAGCGTATATATTACTTCACTGTTACATTTAATTTTTGCTTTTTGCAATGCCAATGTCATGTCTCCAACAAATATTATTGGTTTTGCAATAGAAATATTCCTGACTTTTACTTGAAAGATATCCCTTCTGACATCGTTAAGAGAGTCAATTATTTCATTGCAACTTCTTCTGTTTTCAGTTAACGTGTATTCATTGATATTAGGTAAGGAAGTGTTTGGAATTGAGTATAATCAGCCCCTTGAAACTTATAAATAGATTGAGCACAATCCCCAATAACACCAATTTGACTATGCAACAACCCCAATTTTTTAAATATTTCAACTTGTATTGGGTTACTATCTTGGAATTCATCTACAAGCACATAAGGGAATTTAGCGTTTAGTACATTCAGTACGAAAGGGAATTTTTGTATTATTTTAAAACTGAAAAATAGAACATCATCATGCGAAAGAATTCCTTTTTTCCAATATTTTTTTTTGAAATTTATTAAGCTACTATTTCTTATAGATACTGACGATGTAATTCGTCCTAAATATGGTTTATTGGGATTTATTTTTAAAACAACATCATTACTTTCACAAATCCATTGAAGATTGTCCAAAGCCTTTCTTACCTTCTTTTGTTTCTCCTTAGCCAAATTGGAATCCTTATCAGAATATAAATAGCGTTGGTTGGTTTCATCAGCCCATTCTTTTATTTTCCCAAATGAGATCATTATTTCATCGTGGCCATCCATTTCGGATACATTTAAGCCAAATTCTTTCGAAATAAAAGAAGCATACGGCTTGACTATATTTTTGTAGCAAAAACTATGAATTGTTGAAACTTCAACTTGTTCAGAGGAAGTTCCGAGACGTTTAAGTATTGTCTCAACAGCTATATTAGTATAAGTAATACAGGCAATTTTTCTTGTCCTGAAAAGTTTGTGAGAATTATGAAGTATATTTTTAATGTGATTTACTGTCCAATATGTTTTACCAGCACCTGGCCCAGCAGACACTTTAAAGTGACTTTCAATATCAGAAAAAATAGTGTCAGAGTTAATAGTAGTTATTGGCATACTTCTTCGATTGCAGATTTAATATAGGCTGGAACAATAAAATCTTTAAAGTCCGCAGTTCCTTTTTTACCTAAATTTTCCTGAAGTGCATAACATAATTCTAATGCATTTTCACCTTTCACAACTGAATTTAGATATCTTGATGCTATAACCGCTTTCTTTTTCTCGTCATCTGACAAAGTAGTATTTGCAGTGATGCTTTCTATTATTCTTTGATTTTCTTTGCTCTTGCTTAATCTATTAAGTAAATCTTGTGAAGTTTTTCCTGCTGTATTATATAGCATCATTAAATCTTTGATTTCCTCTGAATTACTTAAAGAGTCTGTAATTAAGAGTTCAAGAGATGGATTACTGATTAAAATTTCATATTCAAATGTTTTACCAATACCGATTGGTTGACTAAACAAAGTAATATTTGGATGACTACCTGCTGGATAAGAATCCGCATTTGGATTTGTTTGGTAATCAAATTTTGCAATGTCTTGGTAGTATTCAAAGGGATAACACTTTTTAAATTTACCATCTGGCTTTTCTTTGCTTTCAGGGTCTCTATCCGTCTAAACAGAATACTTACTTGGGAATTGTGTTTTCTTTTAGGCTGTCAAAAAGGTATAGGAAATGGGCAAAGTATCTCCCCGCTACGTTGATAACTGCAACATGATGATTTTCAAGCGACTTCCCCATATAGTTTGCGAAAATTGATAGTAAAAGCTGTTCAGCGATACCTTCAACGAAAAGCACTTTTTGAGCAAAAAGCATATCAGATTTTGTAGCATCTAAAAAACGTTGAACATACTTTTTGCTTTTATTATTTTCCGATCCGTCTCCATTCAAAAAAACCTTTTTAGGATATCCAACTTAGTTTCTCCGCCTTCATTGTGTAAACAAATTATTTCATCCAATGAAACAGCTGAAGTAATATGAGTTGAATGAGTCGTTACAAATATTTGACGAACTTTTTTTTCTCTCTTGTTTTCATTGAGAAACTTCAAGAACTTATATTGCATTGCAGGATGCAGGTGAGCTTCCGGTTCTTCAATTGCAAGGGTAGTGAATACTTTTGCATTTGCATCTAATAGTCTACATCAGCATTGACTTGCATCTTTGCTAATAAAAGAGACATAAATATCAAGTTATTATATCCAAGACCATTGTGTGTTGCTGGTATTTTGATGCCTGTTTCATATTGTACAATCAGCTTTAATACAGAGTACATTTCGTTTTCAGAAATACTCCCTTCAAAGTTTGGTACCGCTTTATTAAATGATGCTCCCGTACTTTCAGCATACGAAAGAATTTGCTTTTTACCTCTTTCAATTCTTTGACTTAACTCTTGAATAAGCAAATCTGCTTTCTCTGAAAAAAGTATTTTTCTGTCCTTTATTTCTTGATGTTTTTGTTCGGGTGTCTTCGCTCCATTTATTTTTATTTCGTAATCCATAAAAAAATCGAAAACTTCCCAAAGTAGAGTATTTCTACCTGTAAGCATATCTCTTTCCACATCTCTAATTGCATCCAAGAATTGAAAGTCAAATTTCTGCAAAGATTCAGTGTCAGCTGTAGCTTGATTTATTGGGTCTCCTCCCCAGATTTTGTAAACATAGAATCTGATAAAACTATGTTTTAAAACCTTCCATGCCTTATCCATAGCTTTAGGATCATCATCTGCTACTAATTCCATTTCTTTTAAATAGTCGTCTTGTTTTTTTTCTGGCAGAAAAAATTCGTAAGTTAAAAGTGCTTCATAGGAGCTGTCAAGCTTAGTCAACCAATTTGAAATTGTAACTAAATCGTCAGGTTCTTGTTCTTTGCCCTTGTTAATAGAAATAGCAATGCTAATTTTAGGAGGGTTTGCTTTTAGCTCTGCTAAAGTCAAATTTTTATTGAAGTCATCTACTTCTAACCTTTTTGCTTTTTGGGTGTCAATTACAAGGGATAACGCTTTAATCAAATTTGTCTTTCCTGCATTATTATGTCCAATGATAACATTAATACCATCATTGAATTCTATTTCCTTTTGCTTAAAGTTTCTGAAATTATTAATCTGAATTTTTGATATATACATATTCAATGAATGTTATGGGGTGGAAGGTTTAGTAAAGCCCAGCGTTAAAACTAAATCAGCTGGGTTTGCGGTATACTTTTGAGTTGACCGATGTCGCAGTAAACCAGCTTTTAAATATAAAGTATAAACCGGCTCTTTGCTATGTGTTTGTTTTTAGTTTTTGATTTCAATTGCTTTTGCCGGCATGTTTCGTTCAATTAAGGTTTCATTTCCTGCCCATTGGGCTAAAGAAACCTTAGTTATAAGCTGCTGCCATTATCCAATTTGTAATCAAAATTCCTAAAAGAGTTGATAAAATAATTAAAATCAAACTGTATAACCAATGGTCTTTTGTAAGTTCATACAAGCCTTGCGGACTTATTCCATAGATCTCTTTTAACTTAGATTTTGTCTTTAAGTTTTCTTCGGCAGTTAATTTCAAAATGCTCTCTATTACGTCAACTTTTGCAAGTGTGGATTGATGAAGCTTTACAAATTCTCCAGCTTCAAACGCTTTCGCTTCGTCGTCACCATTAAGCCAATGTTTTGGAGAAATTTTGTTCATCTCTAAAATTGAAATTAGCCGTGGATGATCTGAATAACCTTTTCCGTCTTCTATTAATAGTCTTGCAAGGTCAAACTTATTTTCATCCTTAATTTCTACTGGTTTTGTCCCAAGTATTGTGGCTCTATAATTTAATGCTTCAAAGCCATAATTAATGTCACGCATATTCCAATGTATCCACCTAAGTTCCTTATATTCTTTTACAAATTCAAAAAAGTCTTTCAGCATTTCTTTTTCTAACGTGTCATAATATTGAGGTATGTCAACAGGTGAAATTTTATTTAATTCCGCAACCTTGTGTATTGAAAAAGATTTTGTCTGTGCTGTGCTTAGAAATCTTACTGCGATTGATGTTATTCTTGGAGTTTTTCCGTCTTTTATATCATAAAAGCTTTCACAGGAATAATGAATGATTACACAGTGCGTGTCATTGTCATAAAAGCTATTGATTATTTCCTTTGCTTTTTTGTGAGTTTTAAGTCGTCGTAAAGTTTGGCTCATTTAGAGGTTGTCAAATTATGGTTGCAGCTAAAAGTCAAATATACCCATTTTTTATACACACATTTTTTCAATAAAATTAGCCAAATAATTCTACCTCAACACGTTCCGGTGAATAAATGTTGTTATATCAATGCGCACTGATTTCCGTCAAAAAATCTTTTGGCAACGTTCCCGCAACTTATTTACCCGTCTTTTTTAAATCCGGTTAACTTCTCGTTATCTTAGTAATCGAATCGCTCAAACTGCTTTTTGCACAAAGATTTTATAAAAAACCAATTATGCCCGGAGATACATTGCAGCTCAATACCAAAGCCGTATCACAAAATAGTTTTGATGCCATCGTAATAGGATCCGGCATCAGCGGCGGCTGGGCTGCAAAAGAGTTATGCGAAAAAGGATTGAAAACACTGGTGATTGAAAGGGGAAGAAATGTGGATAATAAAGAGTTCCTCGAAAGCACCCAAGCGCCATGGGAACGAAAAAACCGCGGTGCGCTTTCAGTAGAGGACAAACTCTAATTATCCCATCCAAAGCAAGATCTATGCATTCAACCAGGTCTCAAAAAAGTTTTTTGTCAACGATAAAGCGGCATCCTTATATACAGGTGAAACCTTATGATTGGTTTCGCGGTTACCAGGTGGGTGGCCGCTCAATGTTATGGGGCCGCGAATGCTACCGGTGGAGCGACCTGGACTTTGAAGCCAATGCAAAAGAAGGATTCGGGAATTGACTGGCCTATCCGTTATAAAGATCTCGCACCCTGGTATGATTATGTAGAACAGTTTGTGGGTATAAGCGGTTCTTGAGGAAGTCTGCCTCAACTGCCCGACAGAAAGTTCCTGCCGCCAATGCAAATGAACTGCCTGGAAAAACATGTGGCTCAGCGAATAAAGGAACTATATGGCAATGACAGAAGATTGATCATTGGCCGTTGCGCGAATTTAACCAAAGGATTAAAGGATCGCGGCCCTTGCCAGTTCAGAAATCAGTGTCATGAAGGTTGTCCCTACAGCGGATATTTTAGCAGCAATTCCGCTACTTTGCCTGCCGCCATGCATACGGGAAATCTTACCCTGCGCGCCAATGCGCTTGTGGTAGAATTGCTGTACGATAAAGATAAAAAAAGAGCTACGGGTGTACGCATTCTTGATACGGAAACAAGCAAAACAGAAGAGTATTTTTCCCGGATTATTTTTGTGAATGCCTCTACCATCAATACCGCTTTTATTCTCCTGCATTCTGTATCAGATGCCTTTTTAAATGGGTTTGGAAACAGCAGCGGGCAACTGGGCCACAACTTAATGGATCATCACAAAGGTGTGGGTGCAAGCGGGAGTATTGAAGGCTTTACCGAAGATTATTATTATGGCCGCAGGCCGGCTGTTACTTATATACCAAGGTTTAGAAACATCAATGCGCATTCTAAAATGCGTGAATTTTTGCGTGGCTATTCGCACCAGTTCAGCGCGGCAAGAGGGCGGGGGCAAAAGAAAATGAAACCATCGGCGCGGCATTTAAAGAAAGCATGACAGAACCCGGAAACTGGAATGCCGATATCAATGGTTTTGGTGAAACCCTCCCTGTTTTTGATAACAAGGTAACATTGGATACAATCAAAAAGGATCAATACGGCTTGCCCATGATTGCAATTGAAATAGAGCTGCGGGAAAATGAAAAGCAAATGCGTAAAGACATGGCGGCAACGGCTGCTGAAATGCTGGACAAAATAGGCGCTAAAAATATTGTTACCTATGATAGTACCGCGCATCCGGGCAAAGATTATTCAGTGTGCATGAAATGGGTACGGCGAGAATGGGTAAAGATTCAAAAAACTCCGTACTCAATGCACACAACCAGATGCATGATGTGCCCAATGTATTTCTAACCGATGGAAGTTGTATGGCGTCTTTCCGCCTGCCAGGAACCATCGCTTACTTATATGGCGCTAACCGCCAGGGCCTGCGATTTTGCCGTAAAGGAATTGAAAAAAGAGAAATCTGTGATCAGCATAACCAAAACAAAATATCATCATGAATGCATCAAGAAGAAAGTTTTTAAAAACATCCACAGGCTTACTGGGATTTGCATTTGCAGGCGCTGCTTTTTACTAATGAAAAGCCTACGCCGCTTTTATCTTTTTCCACACTGGGTTGCCCCGACTGGAATTTTCAAACCATCGTAAATTTTGCCAGCAGAAAATGGTTACCAGGGAATAGAGATCCGCGGCATACTACGCCGAACTGGATTTGCCCAAATGTCCGGAATTCAACAGCGCAATAAATATACGCGCTACCCGTAAGCTTGTAGAAGAGAAAGGTTTGAAATTTGTTGACCTGGGATCCTCGGCAGCATTGCATTACAG
>CAVOGF010000003.1:0-18529 GCA_963695165.1 uncultured Chitinophagaceae bacterium | reverse complement strand
TCTTTGGGTGCGACCTGAGTTTCTTTAAATTAAAGTTGATCTCAACCTCTGGCATCATATTTATTTCTCTTTAAAGAAGATCTAAATAAAATGGTATGAGTAAAAAATCAAAATTAAATTGGTGGCAAATTGCCCTTGTTATCAATAATTGTGTCTGCCATAGGAGGATTATCCGGCGGGCGCTCAAAAAAAACAGAGAAAAAACTGTATAGTAAACAATTGAAACAAGCACCCTGGGCGCCTCCCGCATGGGTATTTGCACCCACCTGGACGATCAATAATTTTTTTGTTTTAAAAGTCTTGCAACAGTACTGCATCAAATATTGCAGAAGAAAAAAAGTTATTCGTTTTGCAAGCAATAATCTGGATCATTTTCTTTTCATTTAACTATATTTATTTCAATAAGAAAAGTCCTGCCTGGCGGCTATTTGGACCATGTCTGATACTGTTTTTGCCCTAGCCAGTTTTATGATTGCCAATAAAACGGAAAAAAAGTTATCGTATAATTATTTACCCCTCGTTGCCTGGACCATTTTTGCAAGTACCGTTGGCAATTACCAGGCACTGAAAAATCCGGATCCTGTTTCTCACACGCCGGCATTATTGAATTAGCCGGTTTTTTATGTTTATTACTACTTTCCGTAATATTTTTTGTTGCTGATAAAAAGAATTGTCAGAGCAACTTCATACTATAAGTAATTTGTATGTATTTTCATATTTCATGATTATTGGTTCTGTATAATACAATATTAAATTCCTTTTTATAAATTTTAAATACATGAAAAAACAACTGCTCGTGATCAGGGTTTTATTGTTATTGATTCCCGCTTTTTCGTTTGCGCAAACCAGTAAGGTATTTGACAACCTTTCCATGAAAAGTAAGATTTTAAATGGCGATCGGAAGTATGCCATTTACCTGCCTCCGGATTATGAAACTTCACAACGCAGTTATCCGGTACTTTACCTGTTACATGGCGCGGGTGATGATCAAACAGGATGGGTCCAGTTTGGGGAAGTAAAAGGTATTACCGACCAGGCAATAAAGGCTGGTACTGCCACACCGATGATCATTGTTATGCCGGATGCCAATACCGGTCAGCGCGGGTACTTTAATGATGTAACGGGAAAGTGGCGTTATGAAGATTTTTTCTTTGAAGAATTTATTCCTTTTATTGAAAAGCAATACCGGATAAAAGCGAAAAAAGATACCGGGCCGTAGCCGGTTTATCTATGGGTGGTGGCGGATCTTTTATGTATGCTTTGCATCATCCGGAAATGTTCTCTTCAGCCTGTCCATTGAGCGCTTATATTGGTCCATTGTCTTTTGATGATGCTAAAAATGCTTTGAAAAGAAATAATGTTACCGCTTCCGATGCAGATATTGAAAAATATTATAACCGGCATAGTGCCTTGCCGCTTGTAAACAATATGGCGGACAGCCTAAAAAAATCTGTTCGTTGGTATATTGATTGCGGCGATGATGACTTTCTTTATGAAGGAAATAGCCTGGTGCATATTGCCATGCGCAAAAAAGAAATTCCACATGAATTCCGCGTTCGCGATGGCGGTCATACCTGGAATTACTGGCGAACAGCATTGCCAACGGTACTGGAGTTTGTTTCGCAGGCTTTTCATCAATATTGAGCGAGGTATGAGGATAAACCAAGAAGGTTTTTGAAACCTTCTTGGTTTTTTGCTTTCCATCTAATTTTACACGCCTTTTAACTTCTTTATTTCTTCCGTTAATTTAGGCACTATCTCAAACAGATCGCCTACAATGCCATAGTCAGCGGCTTTAAAAAATGGCGCATCGGCATCCTTATTGATCGCTACAATAACTTTGCTCCTGTTCACTCCTGCAAGGTGTTGTATGGCGCCGGAAATGCCTACTGCAATGTATAGATCGGGTGCGATCTGAATACCGGTTTGGCCTACATGCTCATGATGCGGACGCCAGTTGGAATCGGAAACCGGACGGCTGCATGCCAGCGCTGCATGTAATGAATGGGCAAGATCTTCCAATATTCCCCAATTTTCCGGGCCTTTCATACCACGGCCGCCGCTTACTACAATTTCAGCTTCCGTTAATGGCACTTCCCCGCTTGCTATATTTACCGCGGTGATTTTAATTTTCCCCGCTTCTGCTTTCAGCGGTAAACTTACTACTTCTGCTGATCCTTCTTTTTCTGTAATATGGTAACTATTCGGATTGATGGAAATAACTTTCACCGGAGAATTGATGGCCACATTTGCAAAGGCTTTACCGGAAAAAACGGATTTGCGTACTATAAAACCATTACTGGTTTGAGGAAGGGCAACAGCGCCGGTGACCAAACCCGCTTTTAATTTTACGGCAACGGCAGGTGCTACCGCTTTTCCGGTTTGATTGTGGGAAAAAACAACCACATCTGCATTTAGTGATGCAGCAGCTTCTGCAATAAGTTTGCTGAAAACCTGCACGTCCACATGGTTCAAGGTTTGATCATCGACCAGGTTGACTTTTGTTATTCCATATTTACCCAGATCCGCTAAATTTCCGTTTACAGTTCCCAATACCAGGGCTTCTGCTGTAGCGCCCGTTTTAGCAGCCAGATCAACGCCATAGCTAAGGGCTTCGAAAGAGGATTTTTTGATATGACCATCGGAATGATCAACAAAGATGAGTACCATAATATTTTTATTTTTTCAGAATCATCATTTATGCTTTAAGCAATCCGGATGTTTCTGAGGGTTTTTGAATTTGCTGAATAATGAACTAACCGTAGAAGAGTGCGACGCAAGTAAAGCTAAATAACAGCACTCAAGCCTGGCTCAAAAAAAATATTTATATCACTTTCGCTTCTTCATGAAGCAGGCGAACAAGTTCGGCTACATTATCGGCTGCTACTAATTTAACGCCGGATTTTGCAGGCGGTAATTCATAACTAACGACGTTTGTAAGCGCTTCAATTTGCGCGGGTTCCACCACTTTTAAAGGCTTGGTGCGCGCAGCCATGATGCCGCGCATATTGGGAATCCGTTGCTCGGCAACACCTTTCTGGCAGCTTACTATCAGCGGCAACTGCACTTCTGCCGTTTCTTCTCCACCTTCTATTTCACGTGTGATGGTAGCGATGTTTCCCTGCAATTCCAACTCTGTGGCCAACGAAATATAGGGCAGATCTAAAAATGCGGCAAGCATTCCTCCAATAGCGGATGCATTGTAATCAATGGTTTCTTTACCGGTTAAAATAAGATCATAATTTCCCTGTTTTGCCAGTTCCGCAATTTGAGCAGCAATATAATAACTGTCATCGCTTTGCGCATTGACCCGGATCGCTTCATCACCGCCCAAAGCCAGGGCTTTTCTAAGGATAGGATCGGCATCAGCGGCGCCAACCGTTACCAGGTGCAACACAATGGAAGGATCTTTTTCTTTTAATTCTATTGCACGCACCAAAGCGTACCATTCATCATAGGGATTGATGATCCATTGTACACCGGCATCTTCAAATTTTGTATTGCCCTCCTTAAATGCAACCCTGGATGTAGTATCGGGTGTTTTGCTGATACAAACTAATATCTTCATACCTTATCTTTTAAATTCTGTGTTCAAAAATAACTATAACCTTACGAACAAAGTTGGTTGTTTATGCAACTAACAGGTACAAATATATTATAGTCGTTTCATTTTGAGTTGGTTGTAAGATGAAATTATTTTTTTTGAATGCGTTTTTTCACCGGCATCTTTAAGCCTGAAGTTTTGTGAAAGTTTACATAGTTATTTTAGCGTTCTTTGTGAGTCAATGCAGCTTTGGGAAATCTGATGATTCAGGGACGCTGTGATAAAACTTTTAGCCGTAAAGTTTCAAAAGGTTTTCAACGAAGGTTGTTATTTTGGTTTTAATGAATTGCAGTAAACAGGTACCGTAATTCCTGTCATTCCCTAAACTTATTTTTGAATTATGAGCAGAATAGAAAGATTACTGGAGTTTTTAAAAACAACGCCCCACGATAATATGCTTCGTCATGCTTTGGCATTGGAATACATAAAAATAGGAGCGGAGATGGAAGCAAAACAATTGTTTGAAACCATCTTAACAGAATATCCCGATTATGTCGGCTCCTACTATCACCTGGCAAAACTGCTGGAGCGAAGGGGGGAAATAACTGCAGCATTGACGTGGTATAAAAAAGGAATGGCAGAATCAAAAAAATCCGGTGATCAACATGCTTATAATGAGTTACTTGCGGCTTATGAAGATCTTACCGATTGATACCGGTTTTAAAATGGAATGATCCTTGTTTGCCAGGGGTGATGGTGGGAAAAATTCAACATTATTGCTCAATATCCGCGCATTTCTCATTGTTATAAAATTTGGAAAAAAATCTTGCAGCAATAAATAAAGCTGAAAGCATATTCCTTTAAAATTGTAAGGGATTGTTTAAATTTTTTCCACTATAACTGCCGTACCGTATGCAAGCACTTCGGTTACGCCGGACATAATATCATTTGCATCATAGCGCATATTAATGATTGCGTTAGCGCCAAGTTCCAGCGCATGCTGTTCCATAAGATCATAGGCTTCTTTGCGGGTTTTTTCACAAAGTTCTGTATAGATGGAAATATTTCCGCCCAAAATGGTTTGCAAGCCACCGGCAATATTGCCCAGCAAACTCCGGCTGCGAACAGTGATTCCTTTAACGATTCCTAAATGTTGACTCACTTTATAGCCTTCGAGTGCGGTGCTTGTTGTTACGATCATAAATAGAATTTAATTTTAAAGATAGATAAATTATTGCCCGGGCAACAAAAAACGATTGGCTTAAAAGTTGAGTTTAGAATTAGTATTATTCCCTAACAAAATTTATAACTATGCCGACTCCAAAAAATTTAAAACCGAAGAAAAACCAGGATGAAGATATACCGGATGAAGATATAGAAGAAACGGACGATGAAATTATAGATGAAGATATTGATATGGATGATGAATTAGATGATGATTTGGACGATCCTGAAGTGGATATTGTTGAACCAGATTTAAAAGATGCGGAAGTAGATGATATTGAATGGGATGAAATAGAAGTGGATGATGAAGAAGACGATGACGAAGAAGACGATGACGATGTATAAAATCCTAGCTGGTTAACTTTATTTTTGTATTTTAAAACCCCGGTTTGCCGGGGCTTTTTCTAATATGAAAGTTAACGGATCAGCACGGTTGTGCCTTTGCGGAAAACTTTTTTACCTGTATCCCGATCCACATAATCAAGTGTCCACACATAAGTACCACTGGGTTGCGCTTCGCCATTCATTCGCCCGTCCCATTTATTCGTCCAGTCCCGTGTGGTAAATACAAGCTGCCCAAACCTGTTGTAGACATTGAAAATCAAATGATCGGCTTTATAAGCATTTAAAGGATAAAGAAAATCATTTAAACCATCGTTATTGGGAGTGAAAGCTGAAGGAACCGCGATATAACAATTGTATAAAATTTTTACCTGCTTTGAAACGGTATCAAAACAATTCAAATCATTTTGAACAATTAATTGTACGCGATAATATTGATCCCTTGATTCTGGTTGATAATGCAGCGGAGAAGGGTTTTGAAGCGTACTGGTTATGCCATTTCCAAAATTCCAGTTCCAGGAAATAATTTTTCCTGTGCTGTTGTTTTTAAATACCGCTTCATCCTCCGGGCAAAGCAGTTCCGGTATTTCAAAAGCCGCTTTTAATTCATTGTCCAATACAAATGACACGGAAGCGGTATCTCTGCAAACGCCATTGGAAACTGCAAGACTGATATGCTTTTCACCAAAAGAAGCATATAGCACCGTTGCATTTGGGGCGTTTAAAGCTATGCTGTTGTTGTCTAAAATCCAGCTCCACTGACTTACGCCATTGCGGCCATCATGTGCGCAAAGAACCGTATCTGTTTTGCAGCCATAATTAATTGTGTAACTGAACCTGGCGGAAACGGTATCTTTTGTTTGAAAAGATAAAGTTGCACCCGCCGGTGTTTGTAGTCCACATTCATCAATCAATGTGTTGTTATCCCTTCCGGCGCGAAGCCGGATCTGGAAACTTCCATCCTTAACAATAGGGGAAGTAAAGGAAATATTTACAATATTGGTAAGTCCTTCATTGCAATTACCATTCGCTGCCGATATGGTTACCGGTTGCGTTCCGTTGATAATAAAATCGCTGCCATCCGGCGCAATGGAATTGCAACGGATGGGGTTTTTAAATACCAGTTGAAGCTTATCCGGAGCACAACCGACAGGGGCAAGACTATCCATAGCCGTGGGAATTAATGCCAGTACTTCAAACGGCGCCTGGTCGCCCTCATCAATATACCGGCCACAATTATCGGCTAATGTATTGCCATCTTTTCCATTTTTAATTGTAAGCTTATAATTGCCGGGCGGTAAGGGACGATCCAGTACAAGGGAGACAGAATCCATGTCAAACCCGTTACTGCAGCCAATGGCTGTTGCGGAAACAATATTGGCCGCTATAGAATTAAAAGAAAAGTCACTTCCATCCGCGGCAAGACTGTTGCATTTCATTTTTTTATTCAGAATAACATTGATCTTTTTTCCATCGCAACTGGCCGCTGCAGTTAACATTTTTGGTGGAGTTGGATCCGTTATCACGGCCGTACCACCTCCAAAAGACAGATCATACCCGCTTTGTGAATCAGTGAAATGACTGATGAGTAATAAATAATTATGTCCCTCTTTTAATACAGGCATTGAGCTGAAGGTTGGGTAGGTAAAACCGGCGCAATTGGTTAATGAGGTGCCGGTGGTATTGGCGCCTGTAAGCCCTGGATTTCCCGACCAGTTACTTGCCAGGTATAAGGTGCCGTTTGTATAAACTTCTTCAGGCGCATGACCTGTAATATCAAACAATTGCCAGTCATAATCATCACTCAGGTTATTTGGGGTTATCAGAAAGCCCAATGTGCCGGATTGAAAGCAGGTAAACTTGTACCAATAAGGATTTTTATCAGTATAAAGCACATCCCTGCAGGAGGGGACCGGAACCGGAGTATTGCCGCAAATAGCTACTGTGCTCTGGCTAAAGGTAGTAGTACCACAAACAGGAAATGCGGTTTCCGGTTTTTGTCCCAGATTCTCACAGCTTTGCGCATTTGCAGTCTGCACTGTCAGTTTGGTGAGCAGTATTAATAAAACTATCCAATGTACAGGATTCATGATCTGAAAAATATTCCTTTGCAATGGTACATTTAATTTCAATGAATATTTCAGATGAATGGTAAAAAGTGGAATGGGAGCTGCCAGATTAATCCGGATGCGTTAATGTAGATTAATTAAAATAATCTGCAACATAAGGGATTTTCCAGAAGGGCATGTATTCTGTCCATCCAAAAAAGAATGAAAAAACTAAATGAATAAATGGAGCTGATAAAAAGCTTAACACTAAGTAATAAATTGTTTTTTTAAAATTTAGTTTTAAAGCGATGGGCGGAAGGAGTACAGTTGCCAGCATTGGAACAGGATAATAAATCCACCACGGCAAACCATAAGTTGCACCATATTTTCCAAATAACATACCTAAGACAATCACAATAAGTGATAAAAACGCTATTTGTATGCGTTTTGTTTTTAATTCTTTTTTAGTTAGAATAATTCTTAGAATCAGGAAAAATACAAGCAAGGAAGCAAATATCATAACAGGGAAATGCCAGTTGGTATTCATGGAAATGTTTGGAATTGTGAATTTGTCTTAAGCTTACGAAATGTTGGGATTAATGTTCCGCATTTGGAACTAAGGGTGAATTATAATTTAAGGACGAATATAAACTTCTATCAAATTCAGTAACTCGATTTGTTTTTTCTTAAATTGTAATGGCCCATTTAAAAAATTTGGGATCTGTGTCGTGTAAAATACCGGCTAATATTTTTTCTCTTCAATTATTTTGTTGGTATTCATTATTGACCCACAGGTTTAAATTTGCTTTCTTTAATACGATTTTGAATAAATGATTTTAATTCTGCCAAGGTCATATCTTTGGTTTCGGCGCTTATTTTGTCCCTGATTTCCCGCATCATTTTCACTGCGTCCACTTCCTTTTCTTTTTTAATCGTTTCCATAATTAATTAAATTGTCAGGACTTCTTATTTCTATCATCGGATAACCCAATTTTAGGTTTACCGAATTGTAGCCTTTTATTCTGTCCAGGTTAACAATATGTTTAAAGTTCCAACTCGCTAAAACATCCACCCGGTTTATTGTTGCTAATGCAACGTGTCTGCAATCTTCCAAACTGGTTTGTACTACCACTTTCTCAAAAATATATTTGTCAGCAAGACTCATTACTTCTTCCGTCAGTTCAACCCTTTGAAATTTATCTGCAGAATAATTGTGTAATAATTCTCTTACATTTTTAGGAGCATTTAATAATTCAAGGTCAAGTAAATCCGAAACAACAAAAATGATTTCTCCTTTTTCAAGGCGGTTAAATAATAAACGGGTTGTTTCTTTAAATGCTTCATCAAAATAACCGCCAACAATTGATGTGTCAATATAAATCCGTTGTTTCATTCAGTCTGTTTGTGACAGAACGAATTTACAATATTTTTTTTTCGGCAGGCTATAGTATTCACCTGAAATATAAAATCGAAATCCCCGTAATCTATGAACATTCTGTTTCTGTACGACTTTGGCTTCATGGTTGGCTGCTTGTTTGTCTACAAGTTGTTTTCACTTTGTGCTTATCTAATATTTCTTTAAAATCCCTTATTAGTGTCATAAAATTCAACACGTATTCTAAGTTAATTTTGATATCCCTGCCCTACATGAATGATTACCTTTTCAAATTAAATGTTTTATTCACCTCTTCCAAAACATTCAGAATATTTACACAACTTCCGGTTCTACGGTCATACTTTTCTTATACCAGAATACAATCCAGGTCAAAACGAGTATAGATAACATCAGCGCGATAATGGAGCCTTCGAAACCAAATCCGCCGCCGGTGATCCAGTCTGGTCCATCCAGGAATGGGACCAGTAAACCGCCGGTATTAAATCCGCTTACTTTAAAACCTAATATGGAGCCCTGAAAAAAATTCCAGCTAAAATGCAGTAAAATACTGAACCAAAGATTTTTGGTGTAAATAAAGTTGATGCCAAATAATAATCCTACTGCAAAAAGATTCAGCAGGGGTAAAAAACCGGATTCCGGATTAGTGGAATGGAACAATGCGAAAAGCAGGGATGAAATGATCAAAGCTACCCTTGCAGAAAAAGATTCCATTAAATTACCCAATAAATATCCTCTGAAAATAAGTTCTTCCGAAAACGCGATGATGGCAAATAGTATAAATCCAAGTCCTAAATTTCCAGGTTCCATGTTTATATTCGGGAAATACAAATAATTCAAAGCAACCAATAGTAACGCACCGCATCCGACAATAAAAATTCCGGTAAAAAATCCTGCCCAGGCATGGTTTTGATAACCTTTCCATGTAAGCCCAATGCTTTTAAGACTTTTTTTATCAATATACTTTCTGCAAAGCAAAACCAATAACATGGCTATTGCTGCGCATATTCCATACAGCCAGGTAAAATTGTATAATGAAGCATGATACAAATCAGAAGCGGAAGTAATTCTTGGGATTGAAAGAAAATGCATAGCCAGCGATAAAAATCCATACACAACCGGCACGATCAGCGCTATAATAACCAATGTTCTTGCTCCTCCCAATAGAATCAAAGGTTTTTTTTGCATTGGTTCCCGTAATTTTCCAAATTAAATTACAATATATGTTTGATAATTATGAATTTACCGTGGCAGACAGGTTTATGCGTTATGTGCAGATAGATACGCAAAGTGATCCGCAAAGTCATACACATCCTTCCACTGATAAACAAAAAACATTAAGCCGCTTATTGGCTGAAGAGCTGCTTGCAATGGGCTTGCAGGATGCGCATACGGATGAATATGGTTATGTATATGCCACCATTCCTTCAAACACAGCCAAAGCGGTTCCCGTAATTTGCTTTTGCAGTCATATTGATACAGCGCCGGATTGCAGTGGCACCAATGTAAAACCTATACTGCATCAGCATTACAACGGAGAAGACATCATACTTCCCGGATGATAACAGCCAGGTAATCCGTTTAACGGATCATCCTTATCTGAAACAACATATTGGCTCTGACCTCATCACCGCAAGCGGATTAACACTTTTAGGCGCTGATGATAAAAGCGGCGTTGCGGAAATTATGGATATGGTGCATTTTTTAGTACACAATCCGCAGGTTCCCCACGGTATGGTTAAAGTTTTATTTACACCTGATGAGGAGATCGGGCAGGGCACTTCAAAACTTGATTTAAAAAAGCTCGGCGCGCAATATGCTTATACACTTGATGGCGGCGAAGCAGGTACCTTGGAAGACGAAACCTTTAGCGCTGATGCGGTTACTATTACCATTGAAGGCGTAATTGCACATCCCGGGTATGCAAAAGACAAGTTGGTAAATGCACTGAAAATTGCCGGTGATATTTTAAATGCATTACCTAAAAATGAATTCAGCCCGGAAACTACTTCGGAAAAGCAAGGTTTTGTACATCCGGTTCGTGTAGAAGGTATTGCCGAAAAAGCGATCATTGAATTTATCATCCGTGATTTTGAAACGGCTAATCTTTTGCGGCATGAAGCGCGGTCTGAAGGCGATTGCTGAAGCAGTCATGATCCAATATCCCAAAGCTTCCATGAAATTTGAAGTGGCGGAACAATACAGGAATATGAAAGAAGTTTTAGACCAGTATCCGCAGGTAATAGATTATGCAAAGGAAGCTTATAGCCGTGCGGGATTGACTGTAAGGATGGAGCCGATCCGCGGTGGTACGGATGGAAGCCGTTTGAGTTTTATGGGATTGCCATGCCCGAATATATTTACCGGCATGCAGGCCATTCATGGAAAACAGGAATGGATTGGCGTAAAGGATATGAAAAAAGCAGTGGAAGTGCTGGTGCATTTGGTGCGGGTATGGGAGGAAAGAGGATAATGGTTTAATTGTTTAATTGCTTAATTGTTTAATGGTTTAATTGTTTGATTGCTGATCCTGGTGATTGCTTTAATTTTTTTACAAACAAATTTGTATTACTAATTTTCAATTTTATAATAAAAAATATGACTGCATCATTACTGTATAAAACTCGAAGGTTTTTTAAGTGAAGGACCTTACTGGAATGCAAAAAGAAAAAGTATTTTCTGGGTGGATATAGAAAGACAACTGCTGCATGAGTACAATGAATCGAATCAGGCTTCAACACCTGGAAACTTCCCTATCGTGTAAGCATGATTGCGGGCGACCGGCACGATCAGCTTGTACTTGCTCTACAGGGTGGTCTGGCAAGATTTAACCCGGATGATGGATCGTTAAACTGGCTGGTAGAAATTGAAAAAGACAAACCCGACAACAGAACCAATGACGGCGGTATTGATCCTTCAGGCAGGTTATGGATCGGTACAATGAATCTTCAGTTTAAAAAGGGCGCAGGTTCATTGTATTGTGTAAATACGGATTTGCGCGTATCAAAAAAATTGGGCGATCTTACTATTCCTAATGGTATGGTTTGGTCACCGGATAAAAAGCGATTGTTTCATATTGACAGTCCAACCAATAAAGTGCAATCCTATTTGTATGATGATGAAACCGGTGGTATTGTTTTTGAAAAAACAATTATTCATATTGATAAAAAAATGGGAGATCCGGATGGAATGACAATAGATGAATCGGGAATGCTTTGGATTGCCCATTGGGGCGGCTTTGGGGTTTACCAGTGGAATCCCGAAACGGGTGAATGCATAGGAAAAATAAACGTTCCGGCTCCGCATGTTTCCTGTTGTGCTTTTGGCGGGGAAAACCTGGATAAACTCTATATTACTACTGCCCGGCAGGATATGAATGAAGCCGATCTCGAAAAATATCCTGACAGCGGAAGTATTTTTATTGCGGATGCCGGAGTGAAAGGAATTAAAAAGAATTTGTTTGGAGGATAAATGTGCATTTTCAATTGTAGCATGGCGCGGTTAATAAACGTATAGAAGCAAAGGGAAAATCAAAGTTTGAATCTGCGTTATAAGCGGGAAAATCTCACGCTAAGGCGCGAAGAACGCAAAGGAAAAAGACGCGGATTTTCGACTGGAATGATTAACAATTCAAACTTTATATCCGATGGAAAATTGTTTTAACCTCAGGAGGAAATTACTGAATGAGTTCAATCAACCTTATTAGCTTATTTTTGAGCGAGGTCTGATAATGATTGGAATGGCAGTTGAATTATTTATACAAGGGGATCAATCAGTTGTTTTTTCAGGGCTTTGTATTTTGCTCAATAAGGATCAAAGTGTTGATGCCGCAAAAAGCGGGACGACGCAACCAAAGCTTTTTAGTAGCAGTACTGTTTGGTTCAAAAAAAAATCTGCGCATTTTTTAACCCTTGTAAAAAATAACCGCCGGCAAAGCTTTATTTTAATTTATAACAGCTTGTTTTCTGAATATAAAAAAATCCTCATTATTTTCGATTCTAATAAAGAAAATAAGAACCGTTCAACGGCGTAGAGAAAGTAATATGCTAAGCAAAAAAATAATGATAAAAGCTTTTTTTGGTGTTTGTTGTTTGCTAATAACCTCATCTGTTATAAGTCAGCAAAAAATTTTATGGCAAATAGGAAAAATAGATAATAGTGCTGCTGAATTTGCCCTTGCCCCTTCGGATAAAGAAAATTTTACTGCCGGATTTGGCGGAGAAAATACCGTTTTTCAAATAGGTTATTCCAACCCTAAAAATCACTGGCCTTATGTACTTCCCGGCCCCATGGACGCATGGGCTGGTGGCGGATATTGGTCGGGATTGCATCCGCGTCATTTTCCACGGATATTTTTTAATGTAAAAAGCCGCTCGCTGAAAGGCAATTGCAGATTTGTAATAGATTTTGCAGATGTGAATGCGCAACATGCCCCTGAGCTGCGCGTTGAAATTAATGGACATCGTCTCGGAATGAAAATTCAAACCGGTAACGGAAAAGGCCTGGATGGAGATTTTTCACAAGGGAAAAAAGTAACTGCTTCATTTGATTTTCCTGCAAATTGGATCGTAAAGGGATTAAACAGCATTCAATTATCCAGCGTTTCAGGATCATGGGCGGTATTTGACGATATCCGTTTGGAAGGAAAAGGAAAATTGAAACTGGATGATGCATCTTCATCATTGATCCTTTCTGTAAAAGCCGCGTCCTTTGAATTGGATAATGGCCGGATTCAACCTTTGCTTGTAGACGTGATCCAGCAGGATAAAGATGATACGCTTAAAATAATTGTAGCAGGCTTACCTCCATTTTATAAAAAAGTTGAAAAAGGCCATAGCATTTTAGAAATTCCTATGCCGGCTGCTAATAGAAATGGGCCGAAGATCATTGCAGGCACTACCGTCATTGCCGGAAATAAAGTCATTCATACCGGAAAGATCATGCGTTCTCCTCAGCCGATGCAAACCCTTACAAACTATGTGGATCTGCTAATGGGAACCGGGAATTCCCGCTGGATGTTTAAACCCGGACCTTCATTACCGTTGAGTATGGTGCAGATAGCTCCCGACAACCAGGATGAAACCTGGAAAGGTGGCTATGAATATACAGTGGAAAGTATTATGGGGTTCAGTCATTTTTCCGACTGGACGATGAATGGTTTATTGACCATGCCTACCGGCGGCCCTTTGCGCGTAAATCCCGGTAATGAAAATAATTCCGATTCCGGGTACCGCTCCCGTATTGATAAAAGCACTGAAATTGCGGAGATAGGCAAATACAGCGTATTGCTTACAGATACGGATATAAAAGCGGAGATCACTTCAACACGGCATGCCGCTTTGCAACGCTATACTTTTCCCGCTATGGACAGCGCGAGAATAATGGTAGACCTGTTTACTCCAAATGAATATCCGCACAACTTAAGGGAAGCGCGGATAACAAAAGTGAGTGACAAAGAAATTGAAGGTTATGCCACTTATTATAACGCTTTTACCGGCTATCCGCTCGAACAATCCTATACAGTTTATTTTGTATTGCAATTCAGCAAGTCTTTTCGTTCTATGGGTGGATGGGTTGATAATAAAGTGCCTCCTGTAAAGGCTTATATTCCCAACTGGAACAGAACGCATGAATTTAAAACGGAGCCTGAAATAGAGTATGATATAAAGGAAATTGCAGGAAAAGGCGATGTGGGCGTATTCTTAAACTTCAAAACCCGGAAAGGAGAAGTAATCCAGGTAAGATCCGGCGTATCTCTGGTGGATCTTGATGGGGCCCGCAACAACCTGCTGACGGAGCTTACAGACCCCTTTGGCTGGAACTTTGAAAAATTAGTGCAGCATGCGCGTGATGTATGGAATGGATATTTATCCCGCATACAAATTCAAACCGATGATCATTTACAAAAAATTAAGTTTTATACCAACCTCTATCGTTCAATTGCCGCCAAAGCAGTATGGAGTGATGTGGATGGAAGATACAGGGATGAAAATGAAGAAATAAAAAAACTTACCAGCAACAAGGATGCTATTATCAGCGGGGAATACTGGAACACCTTTTGGAATGTACAGCAGTTATTCAACCTCGTTACTCCGGAAATTTCTGAAAAATGGGCCCGTTCGGCCATTGACCTCTATAAAAATTCCGGATGGTTTAATACTGATCCGGCCGGCATTGAGCATACGGGAGTGATGGAAGCCATGCACCCGGTTTCACAGATCTTAGGCGCCTGGCAAGCCGGTATCCGCGATTTTTCATTGGATACAGCTTATGAAGGGCTAAAAAAAATGCTTACTTCGGCTCCGCAAAGATATACGGGCGGTGGCACTGTGGGAGTAGAAAACCTGGAACCTTATATGAAGTATGGTTATATTCCGGCAGGAATGGGTAAGGTTTCCAATACGATGGAATATGCATATGACGATTGGTGTCTTTCGCAGATGGCCACAATATTAGGTAAAAAGGAAGATGCACAATATTTTCTTGACCGTTCCCGCAACTGGCGCAATTTATTTGATACCAGTACCGGTTTTATCAGGCCAAAAGACAGTACCGGAAACTGGGTAGAACCTTTTGATCCTTATCATACGGCTGGCTTTGTGGAAGGAAATGCATTCAATTATACCTGGTTCGTTCCACAGGCGCCGGATAGTTTGGTTGCAATAATGGGAAAAGATAGGTTTATTTCCCGTCTGAATGAGGCTATGGAAAAATCCGCCAGAACCAATTTTAATGCAAGCGGCGATGATTTTGCAAAATATCCCATCAACCATGGAAATGAAACTTCTATGCAAGTAGCTTATTTATTCAACTGGGCAGGCGCTCCCTGGCTCACGCAAAAATGGGTTCGCGCCATACAGGAGCAATATTATGGTACAACGCCTTATGATGCTTACCCCGGTGATGAGGATTTGGGGCAAATGAGCAGCTGGTTTATCATGAGCGCCATAGGGCTGTTTCAGATGGATGGCGGTTGCGCTCAACAACCAGTATACGAGTTGGGAAGCCCGCGCTATCCCCAGGTTAAACTGGTCTTTAATGGTAAATACAACCGGGCAAATGAATTTATAATTAAAGCTACAAATGCATCCAAACAAAACAAATACATCCAATCGGCAAAATTGAATGGAAAGATCCTGGAGGATTTTCGTATCCTCCAATCTGAAGTGTTAAAAGGCGGCCAGCTTGAACTGATAATGGGACCTGAGCCAAATAAAAACTGGGGCGTGCGCCGGGTCGATTAACAGGGTTTGTGCGACGTCATTGCGAAAAAATAGCGCTGGCTTTGCGCGTGGGATATTTGAAGCAATCTGTGCTTTCAAGTAGGAGTCATTTTAATTTTTTGACGCAATCCGGGCTTGAATTATTTGAATCGTTTTATTTCATTAGCAAAGATTGCTTCCTGCGTCGCAATGACGTTGAGCGGCTGCATCATTGCTGTAAATAGCGTGGGTTTGTGTGACGTCATTGCGAAAAAATAGCGCTGGCTTTACGCATGGGATTTTTGAAGCAATCTGTGCTTTCAAATAGAAGCCATTTTAATTTTTTAACGCAATCCGGGCTTTGTATTGCTCGGCTTTGCGAATAAACTTTGTGATGCTTCGCGGTTAACTTTACTATAGCGCGACGCAAATTAAAAATTAGGCAACAGTTCCGCTGAAATATTTTATTAAACCTTGAAACCAGTAACCAGCTACCAGCAACCAGTAACCTGCGACTGGAAACCGGCAACTCTTATATACAATTTGAAATGCCTCCCTTTTTTTAACTTGTATCTTTTTTTTAACTAACATTGCAACTCATAGAAATCGTCTGATTGCATGTATCCCAATTTATATTATTTACTGAAAGACCTGTTTGGAATAGGCATTCCTGCCTTTAAAATTATCAACACCTTTGGTTTGTGTGTGGCCATCGCATTTTTAGCTGCTGCATGGCTGTTGGTAAAAGAGTTGAAAAGAAAGCAGGAAAAGGGATTGTTTACCTACGAAGAAACAACCATTACTTTGGGAGAACCCGCCAGTATGGGCGAACTTTTATTAAATTTTGTGCTGGGATTTGCATTAGGATTTAAAATAGTGGGTGTGTTTTTTGTAGAAGGCGCGCTTAGAGATCCACAGGCATTTATATTCTCAGGGCAGGGGAAGCTGGCCGGCTGGAATTATTATAGGTTTATTTTTCGCTATCCTGAAATGGTGGGAAAAAAATAAAGCAAAACTTGCAAAACCGGAAAAGAAAATTCAAAGAATATGGCCGGCCGACAGGGTAGGAGATATTGTAATTATTGCTGCGGCTACCGGTTTCTTAGGAGCAAAAATTTTTGATAATCTCGAAAATTGGGATCGTTTTATCCAGGATCCTATTGGGAACCTGCTTTCGCCGAGCGGACTTACATTTTATGGCGGTTTGATCGTTGCAAGTCTTTCCTTATGGTATTATTTCAGAAAACATCAGATTCGTTTTATTCATGTGGCTGACGCGGCTGCGGCGCCTTTAATGCTCGCTTATGGATTGGGAAGAGTGGGTTGCCAGGTTGCCGGCGATGGCGACTGGGGCATTCTAAACAGTGCATATATCAGCAAAGCCGATGGGGGAGTGGTGCTCGCCACTGAGCAACAATTTAACAGTACGCTTCAACATTTTGAAGGATTCTATGTGCAGCAATCCGACTCTTTAAATGCCGTACAACACGCTTCAAAGCCTGCATTTGCAGGTTTGCCCGACTGGCTTTTTGCATACGATTATCCTCATAATGTAAATAAAGAGGGTATTCCCCTGGCCAATTGTAACTGGGATGACTTTTGTAATCATTTACCCATACCCGTTTTTCCAACACCTTTGTATGAAATTGTAATGGCATTGCTGTTATTTGCCTTGCTATGGTCTATCCGTAAAAAAATAAATATACCCGGTAGAATGTTTGCCATTTACCTGGTTGTTAACGGAATAGAAAGATTTTTAATTGAAAAAATCCGGGTAAATACGCCGCAGAATCTTTTTCGGTTTTCATCCTACACAGGCCGAGATCATTTCTTCCTTATTGGTGCTCGCAGGTATTGTGCTGTATTTCTATGCGCCTAAAATTAAATTTAAAACCTACCCGGTAGAAGTGAAAAGCGAAAGGTGAAGGGTGAAAGTGAAAGGGCATCGTTATTCAACGGCCAAACCAAGATGAAGTGATTAAGTTCACGGCGTTTGGTGGACAATTGTTAATCTTTCAGTTTGTTAACCCGTTGGACGCAATATAAACTTCACCGCGTTCGGTGGACAATTGTTAATCTTTCAGCCGATACCCGGGGAAATTAAGAATCAAAGCTGTGATTGTATACCAGGCTGGAAGCACAGCTGAGTACGCAATAAGCAGTAAACCAATTATCGAACCACGATAAATAGAATTTCCGGATGCGTGGGATTATCATTCAAAGCTTTATTCGATCATCAACGATGCAATGTTTTTAAAAAATATTCTTGCCTTCAATAGAATTAATTTATAAATTGTAAGCTGTTTTTTCAATTACTTCTCACCCTAAACACTGTGGCTGAGGAGGCGTATGCATTAAAGCCAGGTGATGGAAACCAATCAAACTAACACAAATCAGGCATGTATTGATGAATATAATATGTCCGTTTGAAGTTACTAGAGAAGGCTGCGGACGAAATATTATTATTTAATTACCATTGGCGCATACAGCAATTTAAAAAGCGAATTGAATATTGATGATAATCAATGTATCGCAAAATTTAAATAGTTCGCCTTATACACAAATACACTGTTAGCGGCAATGTTTTTGGACACAGTACTCAAATCGACAAAGTGAAAATCTAACATACATAGTTTATTTTTAGTCAATGGCCCAACAAAAATTTTCTGACGAATTAGAATCATTAAAAAAATATTTACGCAGTTCAGATAGCGAAGATGCCCGACGACCTCTGCTTTATCCCTTGTTTAAAAAACTGTACGGAGACAAAATGAGG
>CAVOGF010000002.1:0-558791 GCA_963695165.1 uncultured Chitinophagaceae bacterium | reverse complement strand
AAGAAGCCGGTATTTATTTTAATATATGTGGGCGTAAATAATTTTTTAAATAATAAAAATCTTGTGTCGGGTGGATATGAGCAATTACGGTTTGATTTTAAAGAAAGAGATATCAATAAGTTTCCGGCAAAAATATATTATGCGTATGGTTTAAATTATTTCATCAGCATGGGTATCCGGTTTTAAAAGCAATAATTGTAACATTTTAATTGTAGCCATGAAAAATAAAAACTTTTTCCTTTTTATATGCATGAGTATAGTTTTTATTGGTTGCCTTGGATTTGCATGTAATAAACAATTTGATGAACCGCCGCTTTTTTCAGAACCTGGTATTCCAGTTAATACAACAATAAAGGAATTGAAATTATTGCATGCAAAAGATGGTTTTGAGCAGATAAAGGAGGATAAGATAGTATCTGGAGTAATAATAGCCGATGATAGAAGCGGAAATTTTTATAAATCAATTGTAGTACAGGATGAGAGTGGTGGTATTACGATTCGCATGGATGGGATTAATTTATACACTTCCTATCCTGTTGGGCGGAAAGTATTTATCCGCTGTAAGGGACTGTATCTTGGTGATTATAACGGATTGGTGCAATTGGGCGGAGGTGTGGATAAATCAGATCCTGCTCGGCCTACTCTTTCTCCCATTGCTTATAATTTACTGGACAAACACATGGTGAAAGGAAGTCTGAATAATGAGGTTGTTCCAAAAATTGTTAGAACTTACCAACTAACTACTCAAATGCAGGACTCATTTCAAAGCTGCCTGATACAGTTAAATGGTTTTGAGTTTGGCCGCAATGATACCATAAAAACCTATGCTGATGCTACATTGGGCGTATCGGCTGTTAATTTAAGTATCAGAAATTGCCTTGGAAATTCCATCATATTAAGAACCAGTAGCTATGCTGATTTCGCAGGACTGAAACTGCCTGAAGGTAATGGTACTATTGTGGCGGTTTACACTGTTTTTGGAAGCACCAAACAACTCAATATCCGTGATACTTCCGATGTGAAATTTTTTTCCGGCCGATGCCAGCAGACTCCTGTTACCGGCACATTTACAAGTATTGAAAATGTAAAAAAACTGCATTCAGGTAGCGACATAAAATTGGATACACATGCAATAAAAGGAGTGGTGATTTCTGATATGGAAAATAAAAATACCGCTTCCGGAAATATAATTATCCAGGAAGGAAGCTTTGGTGTTTCCGTTTACTTTGGCGGCATTGCGGATTATAATTTAGGCGATTCGATACATCTCGATATAACCGGCGATTCATTGATCAATTACAAAGGGGCATTACAGATAAAACGGGCTTTTGGGTCAGGAATGACGGCGCCGGTTGCAACCGGTAAGACCGTTGTGCCAAAAAAAATTACTATCAGGCAGCTTATTGAAAATATATCTGATTTTGAATATAGTTTGGTTACTATAGAGGACGCTATTGCAAGTGGGAACTCAACATTTAGTGGCAATCAAACATTGACAGATGCGACAGGTGAAATTACTTTATACACCGCGGCTACAGCATCTTTTGCAGCTGATTCGCTGCCTTTGGGGCCGCGTTCATGGACCGGTTTTGCGGGTGTATTTGGCGAATTAAAAGAGTTTCAGATCCGTAGTCTAAAAGATATTTCAAAATCACCTGAGGATGAAGAACAGGATGGAACCGGAATTCAGCTTAATAGCGCTCCATTGGTAATAGACTTTGACAACGTTGAAAATAACGGACTTCCCGATGGCGTTTTTGTAAAATTAAGCAGCAAAGCCAGCGCTTTGGGAAATGATGGCAGTTTTGTTAAGGTGAAATCTTCCTGGAGCAATACAGCCGCCGGTTTCAAAAATTTCGCTTCTGCAACTGATATGATTGCGACAAGCGATGGTGCTACTCAAAATAAATCAACCAACAGGGCTTTGGGTGTACGGCAAACCGGTACAACGGGCTATGATCCGGGTGCGGCATTTGTTTTTCTTATTAATAATACATCGGGAAAATCTAATCTTACTATGGAATTTTTGTTGCAATCCCTGGATAACTCCATTGGAAGAAGCACGGCCTGGAAAGTAGATTATGCAATTGGTGATCCAACGATGTTTACAAATGTTGCCGCATCCCCTGAATCGCTTACAACGGGTCCTGTATTTTCGAATACACATGTAAAAGTTGCTTTTGGAAGCGCTTTGGATAATCAAAACAAAAAGATCTGGATACGGATTGTAACATTAAATGCTACTACCGGGACAGGCAGCAGGCCATCAACTGCTATTGATGATGTAAAATTCTCATGGGATCCTTAAACTCTTAAATGTCCAAAATGGCCAAACAGTTGGAGAAAAATCTAAAAATGGAGGACGCAATTTGCGACCTCCAATTTGGTTATCATTTGGAGGTCGCAAATTGCGTCCTCCAATTAACATTAAAACAATTGCAAAATGACAAAAACTATTATTGTGCCTGATGAACTAATCGCTAATAAAATTTACTTAATAAGAGATCGGAAAATAATGATTGACAGGGACTTGGCAAAACTATATGGCGTAGAAACAAAGCGGTTGAAAGAAGCGGTAAGGAGGAATTTAGCCAGGTTTCCGGAAGATTTTATGTTTGAGATGAGTCGGCAGGAATTTGAAGTATGGAGACAGGCAAATCTGACTGGTAAAGGAAATAAAATGGGATTGCGTTATGCGCCTTTTTGCTTTACAGAGCAAGGTGTAACCATGTTGTCCTGTGTTTTAAATAGTGAAAGAGCCATTGAAGTGAACATCCGCATCATCCGCATCTTTACAAGACTTCGTGAAATGCTGATAACACATAAGGATATTTTATTGAAGCTTGAGCAACTTGAAAATAAGGTATTGCGAAACAGCGAAGAAATCCAGGTTATTTTTGATGCTCTGAAACAGCTTTTAAATCCGCCAATTCCTCCAAGGGAACCAATAGGTTTTAAAAGCATAACAAAAAACAAACGATAGCTAAAGCAAATAAGTAAAACATTTATAAATGAGTATTAATTGAAATAGGATTGTCATCCTGTCAGCCGGTTTCAATCTGGTACTGTGTTTGATTTACCGCATGTTCATAAACTCAAAACCTTTCATGCACTGCAGACTGAAGTTCAATAGCGGACAGAACCCTGAAGTGAGTGACACAAGGGACGATGAGTAAAGATATTAGCTGACAAACAAAAAAATCTTCTATGCAAAAAGGACAGATACGCGTACAGACGGAAAATATTTTTCCGATCATTAAAAAATTTCTTTACAGTGATCATGAGATTTTTCTGCGTGAACTGGTAAGTAATGCTGTGGATGCCACTCAAAAACTGAAAACACTTTCATCTATTGGTGAAGCAAAAGGCGAATTGGGCGATTTGAAGATTACGGTGGAGCTGGATGCAAAGGAAAAAACGCTGACCATCTCCGATAATGGAATTGGTATGACCGCTGAAGAAGTGGACAAATACCTGAACCAGGTGGCATTTAGTGGTGCGGAAGAATTTTTGAAGAAATATAAAGACGCCAATATTATTGGTCATTTTGGTTTGGGCTTTTACAGCGCATTTATGGTAAGTGATAAAGTGGAAGTTTATACTAAAAGCTTTAAAGATGCCAATGCCGTTTACTGGAGTTGTGATGGCAGCCCCGAATTTGAATTGTATGAAATTGATAAAAGCGAACGGGGAACAAAAATAGTTTTACATATTAATGAAGAAAGCAAAGAATTTTTAGAAGCGGATCGCGTTCGCGGTATTCTGGAAAAATTCTGCAGATTTTTGCCGGTGCCGATATTTTTTGAAGAAAAACAGATCAACAATACCAATCCGCTGTGGACAAGAAAACCATCTGAACTTACAACTGAAGATTATCAGAATTTTTATAAAGAACTATATCCATTTGGCGAAACACCTTTGTTCTGGATCCATTTGAATGTGGATTATCCGTTTAATCTTACCGGGATTTTATATTTTCCAAAAATCAAACAGAGCTACGAAATTCAGAAAGACAAGATCCAGTTGTACTGCAACCAGGTATTTGTAACGGATGAAGTAAAAGATATTGTACCTGAATTTTTGATGTTGTTGCATGGTGTGATCGATAGCCCGGATATTCCATTGAATGTGAGCCGTAGTTATCTGCAGGGCGATCCGAATGTGAAAAAGATCAATGCATATATCACCAAAAAAGTTGCAGATAAACTGGAAGAGATTTTCAGAAATGAACGCGCGTCTTTTGAAGAAAAATGGGAAAGCCTTGGCTTGTTTGTAAAGTATGGTATGATGACCGATGATAAATTTTTGGAAAAAGCCAATAAATTTCTCATTCTGGAAGAAGTGAATGGCGCTACTGATGCGACGAAGAAATTTTATACGCTGGAAGAATATAAAATAGCTACGGAAACGCTTCAGAAAAATAAAGAAGGCAAACAGGTAATTTTATATACTACGGATCCGGTGCAGCAGGATGCCTATATTCAGGCCTGCAAAGCGAAGGGATATATTGTGGTGAAAATGGAAACTTTGGTAGATGCAGCTTTTATAAACACCATGGAATTCAAATGGGAAAATATGCAATTTACCCGGGTGGATTCTGATATAGCCGATAATTTAATTGATAAACAAGAAAGCCATGAAACAGTTTTAAGTAAGGAAGAAGAAGAAAAGCTGAAAGAGTTGTTTAAACTTGAAATACCGCATTTGCATCTGAATGTTGAAATAAAAGGATTGAGTACCGAAACTGCTCCGGTAGTGGCTACAAGGCCTGAATTTATGCGTCGTATGAAAGATATGGCTGGAATGGGTGGCGGAATGGGCAGCTTTTATGCTCAGATGCCGGATGAAGTGTTATTGACTGTAAACGGGAATCATCCGATATTCCAGGTACTATTAAAAGAAGCTAATGGTGAGAGACAGGAAAAACAGGTCAGAAACCTGGCAGATCTTGCATTACTTTCCCAGGGTTTGCTAAAAGGAAATGATCTTACAGGCTTTATCAACAGAAGTGTAGAGTTGATGCAGGAGGAGATAGGAGCAGAAACTAAATAATTTAAATCAATAAGTCTAAATAAAAGGAGGAGCCTAATCAAATAGTTCCTCCTTTTATTTTCCGGTATCGCGTATCAGGTACTAACAACAGTGCCATCAATTACCGGGTATCGGCTAGCATCTGTCAACCATTAATTATCAGCCATCAACCACCGGAGCTGCCTGCAAAATTTCCTGGTTCACACAGCCTGCATATTTTTCAAAATTATTGAGGAAGCGTTTCGCGAGTGCTTTTGCCTGAATATTATACTCAACCTTATCTTGCCATGTATTGATTGGATTTAATATTTCCGAAGGAACATTTTTGCAGCTTAATGGAATATCCATTCCAAAAACAGGATGTTTTTCATAACTTACTTTATCCAAATCGCCCTTTAAAGCTGCCCTTATAAGGTTGCGGGTATAATGCAGTTCGATGCGCTTTCCGGTACCATATCCTCCACCGGTCCATCCTGTATTTACCAGCCATACTTTTACTTTGTTTTGTTTTATTTTTTCGCCAAACATTTTTGCATAAAAGCCAGGATGCAATGGCAAAAATGGCGCCCCGAAGCAAGTGCTAAATGTTGCTTTTGGTTCGTTAACACCGGTTTCGGTTCCGGCAACTTTTGCCGTATAACCACTGATAAATTGATACATTGCCTGTCCAGGCGTTAATTTGCTGATAGGAGGCAAAACTCCATACGCGTCGCAGGTTAACAAAAATATATTTTCAGGGATGCCGCCAATGGAAGGTTCTATGGTATTGGAAATATAATACAAAGGATAACTGACCCTTGTGTTTTCAGTGATCAGCTTACTGCTAAAATCAATTTTATTGGTTCCTTTAAAAAAGCATATGTTCTCTACCAATGCCCCGGTACGGATGGCATGATATATATCCGGCTCTTTTTCTTCATCCAGGTTGATGCATTTTGCATAACAGCCACCTTCAAAATTAAATACCGTTTTGTCTGTCCAGCCATGTTCATCATCGCCGATTAATTTTCTTTTGGGATCCGCGCTTAATGTCGTTTTTCCGGTACCGCTTAACCCAAAAAAAATAGCAACATCGCCCTTTGTACCGATATTGGCACTGCAATGCATACTCAAAACATTTCTTTGCAAGGGAAGAATATAATTCAAAACACTAAAAATGCCTTTTTTTATTTCGCCCGTATAGCCGGATCCGCCGATAAGAATGGTTTTATCTGAAAAGGAAATGAGAATAAAGTTTCCCTGTTTTGTGCCATCTGTTTGAGGATCTGCATAAAATCCCGGCGCTTGTATAATTTGCCATTCAGGTTTAAAATTTTCCAGCTCTTCTTCCAATGGTCTTAAAAACATATTATGGACGAATAAATTGCTCCAGGGATCTTCATTTATTACCCGGATATTGAGCTGGTAATTTTTATCCGCACAGGCATAGCAATCTCTTACCCATACTTCATCCCGGGTACTTAAATATTCAAGAATCTTTTTTCTTAATTGTTTAAAATATTTTTTGTCAATAGGTAAATTTACACCGTTCCAATCCACTGTATTTTCTGTAATTGAATCTTTAACAATAAAACGGTCCTGCGGACAGCGGCCGGTGAATTTTCCCGTGGTGATACATAATGCTCCTGTGTCATTGAGAATTCCTTCATTGCGGTTTAAGGTTTGATCTATGAGCAACTCAACGGGTAATTGATAATGTATTTGCGCATGTTGTGAAAAGTCCGCAAATATATTTTCCGGAATATGAATCATTGTAGGTACTGGCATACTAAAACAATTAAATAAAGTGCAAATTTAATTGATAAAAACTTACAAACGTTCGTTAACTTTACGTTCGGATTTTTAATTTTTATTAATAAATCCCACCTTTTTTAATATCCATTTAAAATAAGTACGCTTTTTCCGAATTTCGTTTAATCATAACCGCTTTAAACTTAGTGGAATTAAAAATATTTTTTCATCTCTGGAGTACCGAATTAAGAGAGTGAATTGTTTTTGTTTACAATAGGGTGGGTGGTATTTTGTATGTTTGCAAGTTCTCATATTTAACGAATAGCTTGTATGCAGTTTGGAATTATAGGAAGCGGAAGCTGGGCCACGGCGTTGGCAAAAATATTAACCGATAGTCATCACTCCATCAATTGGTGGGTTCGCAGCAGTAGTACAATTGAGCATTTGCAACAACGGCGGCACAATCCGCATTATCTTCCTACGGCTTATTTTAATACGGCTTTTTTAAATATAAGTGATAGTATAACATATGTAATCAAACATTCGGATGTATTGGTAATTGCAGTGCCATCGGCACATATTAGGGATGTTTTAATTGATCTTCCTGCGGATATATTTCAAAATAAAAAAATTGTATCTGCAATAAAAGGAATGTTGCCGGATGGGAATGAACTGTTAAATGATTTTTTGGAAAATAATTTTGATTTTGAACTGAAAAATTATTTCACTGTTCTGGGTCCCTGCCATGCCGAAGAAGTAGCTTCCGAAAAATTATCTTATCTCACCTTTTCAGGCGCAGATGAAGCGGCCGCAAAGGAGATATCGCTTCATTTCAAAACATTTTATTTAAATACAATAGTAAATCACGATATCATCGGTGTGCAATATGCTGCGGTGCTTAAAAATATTTATGCTCTAGGGGCCGGCATTGCGCATGGACTTGAATATGGTGATAATTTTTTAAGCGTTTATATTGCCAATAGTGCGGATGAAATGGTGGGTTTTTTAAAAAAAATGGCGGCAATGTCGCCTGTTTGTAAAACGGATAAGAATATAAATTACGCCGCTTCCGTTTATCTTGGCGATCTATTGGTTACCTGTTATTCCCTTTTCAGCCGAAACCGGATGTTTGGAAATATGATTGGCAAGGGATACTCGGTGAAAGCCGCACAGCTTGAACTGAATATGGTTGCAGAAGGTTATAATGCCTCGAAGTGCATTTTTACCGCCAATGAGAAATTAAAAGCGGAAATTCCCATTGCTAACACCATTTATGAAATTTTATGGCATCATTTACAGCCGGTTCACGGATTTGGAAAAATTGAAAGTTTATTGATGTGATTTATTTTGTAACTTTATTTCATGCCAGTATCATTAAGCATATATGGTTATGGTTTTATGATTGGCCTTCTAATTATCGGAGCTGTTAACTTATTTCGAAAGGGCGCTCATGATGATTTCTGATTTATTATCAAAGCAATAATTTCTTTCATCCTCCCCAGCGAAAACTATCCACCTGTAAACCTGCAATATCCAAAATGCGGTCTGTAACTGTGGCTGCAACTTCCTCAATAGTAGCAGGTTTACTGTAAAACGAAGGACTTGCCGGGCAAATGATTCCTCCGGCAAGGGTAAGGATCTCCATATTTTTTATGTGAATAAGATTATAGGGTGTTTCACGGATCATTAATATAAGTTTTCGCTTTTCTTTCAGCATTACATCGGCGGCCCGGGTTACGAGATCATCACTTGTGCCTGAAGCAATTCTGCCCAATGTTCCCATACTGCATGGCGCGATAATCATGATATTATAATGTGCAGAACCGGAAGCAAAGGGCGCCGAAAAATCATGTTTGTCAAAATAACGGACCGGGTAATGCTGATACGCATCATTATCCAATTCCGTTTGCCAAACTTTTTTTGCGTTATCACTCATTACTACGCCCAATTCTTCCCATTGACCACTCATTTTTAATAATTTTTCAAGTAAAACTTTAGCATATACAGCGCCACTTGCACCCGTAATAGCTACAGCAATCTTATTGTTCCTGAGAGGCTTTTCCATAATACAAAAATAATATGAATAAACCGGTTTACGCTACTGTACACAGATAAGCGATCATGCAGTTCATATTTTAATTAATTTGGCCTTTTTAAACCAATTAAAGAAGTATGATAAAAAAAAGTCTTTTAACAGGATTTTGTTTTTGGTTAATGACTGCAGGACTTGTTGCTGTTGCCCAGCAAAAGCATTTATCCACTGCACAGTTTTGGGGAAATGACCGGCAGGGATTGGAAAATCCTTTGCCGCGCTTTGCAGGATGGCAGGATGATGCACATTATATACTTATTCCCTCAAAAGGTAAGGATACAGTTGTTGTGGATGTAAAAACAGGGCGCCAGCAGCCTTACACGAAAACAGAACAAAAAAACTCTGTTTTTATCCAGGAAAATGATATCTTCTTTTTATCCTCAGCAGGCGAAATGAAACAATTGACGCATGATAAGGACGAAGAAAAAAATCCAACACTTTCTCCCGACGGATTGAAAGTAGCTTATACTAAAAATAATGATCTGTATTTTATTGAAATCGCCAGTTCTAAAGAAACCCGGTTAACGCATGATGGATCTGATGTAATATATAATGGATGGGCTTCCTGGGTTTATTATGAAGAAATATTAGGCCGGCCTTCAAAATATAAAGCTTTTTGGTGGGGTCCGGACAGCAAAGTTATTGCCTACATGCATTTCAATGACAGTCAGGTCCCAATGGTTCCCTTAGTAGGGTCAAAAGGCCAGCATGGCTATATGGAAAAAACGCGTTATCCTAAAGCCGGTGACCCGAATCCGGAAGTAAAAATGGGTTTTGCAAACATTGAAACGGGCAATACGACCTGGAGTGATTTTAATGAAAAAGAAGATCAATATTTTGGAACGCCTTTTTGGGCGCCCGATGGAAAAACACTTTGGATGCAATGGATGAACCGCAGGCAAAAACAATTAATCGTTTATGCGGTAAATGCTTCGGACGGACAGAAAAAACCAGTGTATGAAGAACAACAAAAAACCTGGGTTGACTGGCTGGATGATATTTATTTTCTTGCCAATAATAAAGGCTATATCATACAATCGGATAAAAGCGGCTGGATGCATATTTACTGGTATTCCATGGATGGCAAACTTATCCGTCAAATTACGGATGGCAATTGGGCAGTGAAGGATCTTTTGCGCATCCGGGAGGAGAATAACACCATTTATTTTACCGCAAGAAAAGAAAATTCCACCCGTTATGATTTTTACAGTATTAAAATGGATGGAAAGGACTTAAAACGTTTGTCATTTGGAGATTTTACTAATACAATTGAACTTTCTCCGTCGGCAAATTATTTTATTACCAGTTATTCCAATACGCATACACCGCCAAAAATGGCTTTGATAGATACTAAAGGAAAACTGATCAGGGAAGTTGCAGACAGTAAAGGCCAGGATCTGGATCAATATCAGCTGGCTTATACCGAAATTGTTCGCGTGAAAACACCGGATGGATTTGACCTGCCTTTAACGATTACCTGGCCCGCGAATATGGATTCTTCAAAAAAATACCCGGTGCTTATCAGTATTTATGGCGGACCAAATGCGGGTACCGTGTATGATGGATGGAACTGGAGAAATTTTGGCGCTACGCAATGGTGGGCTAAAGAAGGATTGATACAGGTTGCAATAGATCACCGCGGATCGGGACAATTTGGTAAAATGGGGCAAAATTATTTGTACCGCAATCTCGGTAGCTGGGAAATAAAGGATTACTCCGAAGTAGTGAAATGGCTGACCGCTAAACCATTTATTAATAAGGATAAAATTGGTATTACCGGTTTCAGTTATGGTGGATATATAACCTGTATGGCGCTTACAAAAGGCGCGGAATATTTTAAATATGGTATTGCGGGCGGAAGTGTTACCAGTTGGTATTTATATGATACCCATTATACAGAAAGGTTTATGGATCTGCCATCCGAAAATCCGCTTGGCTACGACACCAGTTCTGCGATGAAATATGTAAAGAATTATACGGGTAATTTGTACATCGTTCATGGTGAAATGGATGATAATGTGCACATGCAAAACAGTCTGCAACTGGTAGTCGGCTTTACAGGATGAAAAGAAAGTTTTTGAAATGATGATCTATCCCGGAGGACGGCATGGTTGGGGAAATCTGCCTGGCAAATGGAATCATTTTAATAATGAAAAAACAAGGTATTTTTATAAAAATCTATTGGAGAAGCCGGTTCCGGCTGAAGCGCTTCAGTAATGAGCCATTGAAGTAATTGATTCATTGAAGTCATAGGGGCGTTTAGCAAAACAATATATAGCCAATCAGGTCAATAAATGAGGAATTAATATCATCCCTTTATTGACCTGGTTGGCTTATTTTTTAATTGTTCCCACCGTATTTTACCATGACCTTTAATGACGAATGACTTTATTGACTTTGATGAATTGCAAAAAGAAAATTTATAAAGTTGCATTTTCTAATTAAAGTTTCTATTTTACAAAATGATCTGTTTGGACATCAATGACAGCCTGGATCAACATAGTAAGTTTGAAATAGTTATGTAGCGATTAACAATTCATTCATACCATACCCCATGAAATATGAAGAAATATTTTTTGTTTCTTTTTATTGTTTGTTTTTGTACAATCAGTTCTTTTTCCCAAATCATTTACCAGCATGACTTTGGAACGACTGCCATTACTACGCATCCATATACGATCAATCCTGTCAGCTATCATCCAAATCTGCAAAACTTTTCCTGGTACAATAATAAGAATGCCTGGAATTCTTATCCGGGATCTTCCGGCATGGCAATTGGCTTGAGTAATTCCAGCGGTTCGCCTGAAATAACGCTTGAATTCCAGGTGCAGACAGGGTTTCAGGTTTCAATTAATGCATTCAGTTTCTGGCGGCAAAGAAGTAACACAGGTGCGCAAAGCTGGAGTATGAATATTAATGGAATTGTAGTTGGTAATGGTATCATTCCAACCACGGGCGCGGATATTGGACAAACTGCGGTTTCCAATCCGGTTAATAACCTTACAGGAATTATCAAAGTCGTTTTATCCTTATCCGGTGGCACTGCCGGAACAGGTACTTTTCGGTTGGACGATTTTACTTTGCATGGGAATGTTTCTGCCATTTGTACGCCGCCTTCCGCTCAGGCTTCTTTGCCTGTTTTTTCCAATAATTCAGCTTCGCAAATTGATTTGAGTTTTTTAAGAGGAAATGGCAATAGCGGCGTGCTCATTGTTGCAAAAGCCGGCAGTCCTGTTTCTGCTGATCCGCAATACGGAGTTGTTTATACAGCCGATCCTGATTTTTCCGGAACCGGATCTTCATTGGGTGGCGGAAAAGTGGTTTATAACAGCAATGCTCCTGGCACAGGGCAAATGATTAATATTACGATAACAGGCTTGAGCAGGGGAAGTACATATTATTTCCATATTTATGAATATCATACCGGACCCTGTTATCGCTTTCCTGCATCCATTGCCAATATTACCACATTGGATTTTCCGGTACTGAATGCGCCCATTGCAGTTAACAGGCTTCCAAACTATTGCAGATTTGGGCGCTACTCTTATAAGTGATGGCGGGTCTGCCATTATAGAAAGAGGCACCGTCTACAAAACAACTCCGGGCGTTGCTATTACGGATAATCGTTTGGCTGAAGGAGGCATTCTTAATAAATGCATTTATTCATTCGAGAACCGGCTTAAATGCCGAAACGCATTATTTTTTTAAAGGTTATGCCACCAATGCAGTTGGAAGTTCATTAACAACGGAAAATAATTTTTATACGCTTAGCAATCCGCCCCTGGAAGAAGCTAGTGATCTGATTGTAACTCCGGTGAGTACTACGCAACTGGATTTGAAATGGGAGCCGGCCTTCTTTCCCTTGGCCGGCGCTTCAGCAAACGGGTATATAATTTTAAGAAGAAAAGATAATCTGGATCCGGACATAACGGGTATCGTAAATGGCGCCACCGTTCCTGCCATGCCTGCTCCCGGAACCGAGTTGGTAACAACTGTATTTTCGGGAAATATAACCAGCTATTCAAACACAGGCTTAAACAGTACTACGCAATACAACTATCTCATAATTCCTTTTACCTGGGATGGCCTTCATCCAGAAACATTTCATTATTATACTTTAAATGCAGCTGCCGGCAATGGATATACACTTGGTAGCGGCGTGGCTGATTATTTCAGATCGGTTAAAGATGGCAACTGGAATATATGCGGGTACCTGGCAATCTTCTTCCAATAATATAAACTGGATCCCTGCAACATCCGCGCCTACCAGTTCTGCGAAATCAATAATTATCAGCAATCCGCATAAAATAACCATCGCAGCTCCTGCATCTGCCAATGCATTGTTTGTAGAATCTGGCGCCACATTGATTCATAGAAACGGGTTTAGTTTCAATATTGCTGATGGCAGTGGTATTGATGGTTCCGGAACTGATTTTATTGTAAGCGGGATCTATGAAATATATGGTGAAGCACCCACCTTTATTTCCAATGCAACTGCCGAAATTCGTAATGGAGGTTTGGTAAAAGTTAATGCTAATGTAAATGGAAAAAGCGATGATTTTGCCCGTTATCCACAGGTCTTATTTAAAACCGGATCTGTGATGCAATGGAATACAAGTAATCCGTTTCAAACAAAAGATGTTGTTTATTTTAATTCGGCATCGGAACAGGATAAAGCTATTTTTAGAGTGACTAATACGCCGTCGGGAGCGTTGGGGTCTATTTCTCCCACTGTTTTTAAAGGAAAATTTGAAGTGGCAAATCCCTATATTTTTACTTTTGACGGAAGGGGTACCAAAACCTTTCGTGACGGACTGGGAGGAAGTGGTACACTGGTGCATAAAGGCGGAACCAATGCAAGCGGAGCAAGTGGCACATTCATTATTAATGGTAAAAACGCGGTAATTGACGGCAGTCTGGTGTTGAACCTGCAAAACAATAGTACGCCGGGTGTGCCTGAAATGGAAATAACGGACGATTCTGATGTTGCTGTAAATGGCAATCCGGTAATTAATATTGGACTCAATGGGGCGGATGCAGGAAGCGATTTATTGATAAATGGAAGCATAAAAATTAATGCCGGATCCAAAGTAAATTTAATATATGGATCGCTTATAGTAAACGGATATATAGATCCGGCAGGAACCGGCAACTTTACCGCTGCAAGCAATTCATCTGGTAATACAAATATAACTATTGGGGGAAAAACCGGCGGAAGTGCGGGCAAGCTTTCCTTTTCTGCCGGGAATCATTATATCCAAAATTTTTTAATGAACAGGATCGGAGCAAATGCAAGGCTTTTAATGGGAACAGATATGGAAGCGAACCAGTTTGTTTTAACCAATGGAATCCTTGTAACAGGAAATAATTTAATTACATGGAATAATAGTGGGCCTGTAAATACCGGGAATAAAAACAGCTATATAGCTACCTGCACTTTAGCAAGCGAGCAGGATTTGATCGGAACTCCTTTGGTTCCGGCTATTCCATTTGATGGAAAAAGAGGATTCCGGATGAATAAAGTACATAATAATGAAGGCATATATTTTCCTGTAGGACCTTCAGTACAATCATATAACCGCATGTTTATTCAAAATTCAAGCGTAGTCAATACCGGCATAACAGTAACGGTAGGAGTTGGCGATGTTGGCAATACGCCTGCTCCAAGGGTAAACAGGATTTGGTATTTGAAAGAAACCATGCCGGGCGTTGCTAAAGCTTCGATGCGATTGTATTTTACAAAGAAGAACTGGTTTGACAATCCTTTTCCTTTCAGCCAGGAAGAGGTGGAAAACGGGTTTAATTATGGCGATATTCACCTGGTCCAGAAAACTTATGAAGATCAGTTTGTAAACAATTCTAATTCGGCAACGCCAGATGTTACCAATTTTATTTCATCACCCGATGAAACAGAAATTTTTGGACAATATACAATCAATGTGAGTAAGGATCTGTTTGGGAGCGACAATGGAATTACAGGCTTTTCGCGTTTTTCCCTGGTAAATGCTGCGGATTTTATTTTACCACTGAGTAGTGTACAATTACAGGTTTTTAAGGAAGGGCAATACCATAAAATAGAATGGATAAATTATGCCGAATCAAATGTGCATCATTATGAAGTAGAAACTTCTTTGGAAGGAATTTATTTCAACAGCATTCATACTGTTGATGCAAAAAATATTGGAGAAAACTGTTTTTATAGTTGGTTGCATCCATGTGCCGGGCAAGGGTATCATTATTACCGCATAAAAATGGTTTCTTTAGATAATACAAACAATTATAGTTCTGTAGTATGTATCAAAAATAATACGGATTCAAACCAAAGCTGGTTTGTTTATCCCAATCCGGTTGTTGGGCATTCAGTTTCCATTCAATTGAATGGATTATATCCTGAAAGTTACCGGCTAAGTTTATTTAATACTGCAGGACAATTGCTGATGAGCCAGGTTATTGAACATAAAACATTGATATCATCGAGGACAATTAGTCTGCCTTCCTCAATTGTACCAGGAACTTATTCATTCGTTTTGAGAAGTAAAAGAATAATTCTTAAAAAGCAGATGGTTATAAATAAAGATAAATCAACTGTTTCCAGCTTACATTCCAGATT
This sequence comes from uncultured Chitinophagaceae bacterium, assembly GCA_963695165.1. GTDB lineage: Bacteria > Bacteroidota > Bacteroidia > Chitinophagales > Chitinophagaceae > CAVOGF01. Next base: position 543,327 of record CAVOGF010000002.1, on the reverse strand, counting down.
GTTTTACATATTGTATCAAAACGATACAACTACTGTATTGTAATCGAACAGATTCTAAAAAAATAACTTTGCAAGTTATTGATTGTCTAAGTAATTTATTAGGTGGCATTGTTTTATTAACAATTGTTAAGGAATGAGTTTATAAAGGTAAGTCAATAAAGATAGCGGCTCATATAATAAATTAATGGCATAATTGACCAAAAAATTTAAGAGGAAACATGTTTAAAAATTATTTTAAAACTGCATTAAGAAATTTTTGGCATAATAAAATCTTTTCCATCATCAATGTGTTGGGGCTGGCAATTGGCATTAGTGCATCGCTGATCATTTTCCTGATCATTAATTATGAATTTAGTTTCGACCAATCTCACAAAGATAGCGACCGTATTTACAGGGTGGTTTCCGAATTTAATTTTTCGGATCAGTATATTATAATTCCGGGTTCCGATCCTATGAGTAAAGCTGTTCAGAATGAAATAGTCGGGCTCGATCTTGTTATTCCTTTCCGCACCTGGGATGGTGGAGCAAAGTTGAGCGTTCCGGATGTTCCCAACAAATAGGCCTGTCATTTTTAAACGGCAGGAAAACATTGTTTTTGCAGATGAAAACTATTTCAGCCTTATTCAGTATCATTGGATTGCCGGATCACCAAATACATCGCTTCAGCAACCGTACCAGGTTGTATTAACTGAAAGCAATGCCAGATTGTATTTTCCCAAACTAACCGCCTCAGAAATAATAGGGAAGGAAATTGACTTTGATGATACGGTGCGAACAATAATTGCCGGTATTGTAAAGACCTGGAACAAAATACTGACTTCACTTTTAAAACATTTATCTCAAAAGCCACATTGGAAAATACGCAGGTTAAAGCCAGGTGATTGGGATCAGTGGAACAGCACCAACAGCGCATCACAACTGTTTATTAAACTTTCAGCCGGTACGCCAACACAGGTACAAAAGCAAATCGCACAGCTGTATAAAAAATATAAAGAAGCCGATCCGGATGACCATAGCATAACGATGCATAGTTTGCAACCTTTGAGTGATTTGCATTTTAATGGAAATTATCCTGCTTTTGATCGGCCGCAGGCACATCTGCCTGTATTGTACGGGTTGCTGGCAATTGCGGCTTTTTTGCTGTTATTGGGCTGTATTAATTTTATTAATCTTACTACTGCGCAAGCGTCTCAACGGACAAAAGAAATTGGTATCCGAAAAACAATGGGCGGTTCCAGAATGCAATTACTGTTTCAGTTTTTATCCGAGACTTTTTTTATCACCGTTATTGCAACTTTAGTATCTGTTGCTATTACTCCGTTGCTGCTAAAGGCATTTTCAGGATTTATTCCACCGGAGCTGCATTTCGATCTTATACATAAACCTGAGGTACTACTATTCTTAACGGGTTTAATTATAATATTATGCTTGTTGTCCGGCTTTTATCCTGCTGTCATCCTGTCGCGATACAAGCCGGTATCCGTATTAAAAAACCAGGTATATACTGCTTCTGGAAGCAGCCGGAAATCATTGCTGCGCAAAGGTTTGACGGTATCTCAGTTTGTAATTGCACAAGTGTTTATCATTGCAACCTTACTGGTGAGTAAACAAATCAGTTATTCTCTGTACAAGGATTGGGTTTTAAAAAAGATGCGATCGTTTATTTTAATACCAACTATTTCGATACGGTGCCAGCCGCAAACTTGTGTTGATGGAAAAGCTAAAAGCTATACCGGAAATTGCAACGGTTAGTTTAAGCAGTAATCCTCCGTCTATAAACTCTACATGGTCTGGTACTGTGAAATATAAAGATGCAAAAAAGGAAGTAGAAACGATGTGCAATTTAAGTTTGGCGATACCAGTTATATCAGGTTATACCAAATGAAATTACTGGCGGGAAAAAACATTGCTTACAGTGATACGGTCAACCAGTTTATAATTAATGAAACCTATTCCCGGATACTTGGATTCAAAAATCCGCAGCACGCCATTGGAAAAAATATTGAATGGAGTAATAAACAATACCCGATAGTCGGAGTGCTAACAGACTTTCATCAAAAGTCTTTGCACGAACCGATTAAAGCTTTGGCAATAGGTAGCTGGCTGAGGCAGGAGCGTACAATTAACATAGCGCTGCAACCACAAAATACATCGGGAACAGTTTGGAAAACAGCCATTCGCAAAATAGAAAAAGCATGGAATGAAGTGTATCCCGGCGAGGATTTCGAATTTACTTTTTTGGATGAAGACATCGCAAATTTTTACAAGGCTGAACAGAATATTTCCCGACTACTCAAATGGGCGACATGTCTGGCTGTTTTTATAAGTTGTCTTGGCCTACTTGGGCTTGTTATGTATATCACCAATCAACGAATAAAAGAGATCGGCATTAGAAAAGTATTGGGCGCCTCTATAGCGCAAATTATTACATTGTTATCAAAAGATTTTTTAAAACTGGTTGCAATTGCATTCATTATTGCAATTCCCATTGCATGGTGGGGAACCTATACCTGGCTGCAAAATTTTGCTTATAAAACAACATTAAGCTGGTGGATATTTTTAGCAGGTGGTTTGATAATGTTCCTGGTTGCATTGATCGTACTTGGCATCAAAACATTCAATGCCGCTTCTGTAAATCCGGTAGAAAGTCTGAGAAATGAATGACAAATTTAAAATTGCTCAAATCAATGCGGTTTTATATCTCAAAAAACAAGGGCATTGCCCATAAAATAACTGAGAATTCGATTGTAGGAGTAGTTAAAGATTTCATGCCCCCTATTTCCGTAAAGCCTTCAACCTAGTGGTAATGGGCTGCCATGAAAATGTGATCCGAAAATACCATTGCTCAACCAAATTTGCTATTCATCAACTTCAATTATTTAAAGCTTAATTTTTTTTTAAAATAAAGTAACATTTAATCCATGTTAACCGTCTAATCCTTTATAACTAAAGCAGTAAATCATTTATCATGAAAAAAATATTATTCTTTTTTTTAGCAGCCAGCCTGAGCATTGGCTTAAATGCGCAATCGTCGTCAAATAAAGAACCTTTTTTAACGAAATCCCTGGCCAATGAAGCGGTTAAAAATGTGCAGGTGGAAACATCCGGCGGAAGCATCGCCGTTACCGGCGTAAACAGTTCTGAAGCGCGGATTGAAGTATATGTAACACCCAATAACAACAGTAATTTATCGCACCAGGAAATTCAAAAAAGACTGGAAGATGATTATATTCTCGATGTTTCGTATAATAACAATAAACTCACCGCCACTGCAAAAACCAAAAACAAGTTGAACTTTAACTGGAAAAGAGCGTTGAATATTTCATTTAAAATATTTGTGCCGGCAACTGTTTCGACTGATCTTAGTACAAGTGGCGGTAGCATCAGCCTGGCTAATTTATCCGGCAATCAGAACTTTAGAACAAGCGGCGGTAGCTTAAATATTGATAAATTAAGTGGAAAAATAAATGGGCGTACTTCCGGTGGAAGCATCCGGTTATCCAACTCCCAAAATGATATTGACCTTTCCACAAGCGGCGGCAGTATTGAAGCAAATAACTGCCAGGGAAACCTGGAATTGCATACTTCCGGCGGATCTTTACGCTTAGATGATTTGAAAGGAAACATCAATGCTTCAACGAGCGGAGGTAGTGTACGCGGATCTTCTGTTTCGGGCGAACTGAAAGCGGTTACATCCGGTGGCAGCATCAACCTGAATAAACTCGCCTGCAGCCTTGAAACATCCACCAGCGGCGGCAGTATAAATGTGGATATTGTAGAACTGGGTAAATATGTAAAGATCAATAACAGCGGTGGCAATATCAATGTGCAATTACCCAAAAATAAAGGACTTGATCTTAACCTTTCTGCTAGAAAAATAAAAGTGGACCAGCTTAATAATTTTAATGGTAAAACGGATGACAACCGTATTGACGGAACTATGAATGGCGGCGGAGTACCCGTAAAAATTCAAAGTGGAAGCGGAAGCATTTCGCTTGGATGGAATTAAGCCCCGCCCTAGTTGCTGGTTGCTGGTTGGTAGTTGGTAGTAAGTCACAAATTCCCCAAATCTAAAAAATCAGCAATCCGCAATTTCGCTTTGAATAGTTGCTGGTTGCTGGTTGGTGGTTGGTATGAATCACACACCCCCCAAAATCGCAAAATCAAAAATCTTTTAGTGTTCGGGGTTCATCTCCTTACTGGAGTTCCAATACCCACAATGTTTTGGCAGGAATCGTAAATTCATTGTCATGGATTTCACCGGTTATAACATCCTTTGCTTTTGAAAAACCATTCGTTCTTTCCTGGTAGTTTTTGAAAGCAATTGGTTTTTCTTTTTCACTGGTATTCATAACGCACAGAATGGTTTGTTTTGAATCATATCTGAAGTAAACATACAAACCATCCACGGGAACATAGTGCATCAGTTTGCCGGTGGTAAGGGCGGAAGATTTCTTTCTGAAATTAGCCAGTTTCCGGGTGTATTCCTGTATCATGATTTCATCAGCATTCAATCCCTGCCTGGTAAAAGCGTTTTTTTGGTCGCCCTGCCATCCACCGGGAAAATCAAGACGTACCCAGCCGTCGGGATTGGATATTCCTTTCATTAAAACTTCCGTGCCATAATACATTTGCGGAATGCCACGACAGGTCAGCAGCCAGGCAATGCCCATTTTTTGTTTGGCTACATCTTCGTTTACCTGCGAAAAGAAACGCGTCATGTCATGATTGTCGAGGAAGATAACATTGCGCATGGGATCTGTATAAAGAAAATCATTGCTGAGCGTATTATACAGTTTATTTACTCCTTCTGTCCAGCCGAAGCTTTGAGTCAGCGCCGGATTGATTCCATATAAATTTGTTTGAAAATCGGTTACTCCCTGAAGATTGCTTTTAAAAGGAGTATTGATGGTATTTTGTGCAAAATATGCCTGGTTAGCGGTTCCATGGACCCATGTTTCGCCAAACATGGTGATCTTCGGATATTCATCCGTTAAAGCTTTATTGCAACGGTTCATAAAATCCGGGTCATTGTAGATGTAAGTATCAATACGCCACCCATCTACGCCAAATTCTTCCACACACCAGATGGCATGCTGAATAAGGAAATTAGCTACATAAGGATTGTTTTGATTGAGATCGGGCATCTGTTTGGTAAACCAGCCGTCCACTGTTATTTTTTTATCAATCGCTGAACCGTGCGGATCGAATATCGGCTGATCTTTATACCTGGTTTGTGTAAAAGCCGGCCAGCGGTGCAGCCAGTCATTCGCCGGCGGATCGCGTACTAAAAAATGGTAAGAGCCTACATGATTGTAAACCGCATCCTGAATAAGTTTCATCCCTCTTTTATGCAGGCTGTCGCTTAACTCATGATACCCGGAAGCGCCGCCCAAACGTGGTTCTATTGTATAATGATTGGTAAAAGCATATCCATGCTCTGTACGGTTGGGCATATCATTTTCCAATACCGGCGTCATCCATAAACTGGTAATACCCAGGTCTTGCAAATAATCAAGATGATTGATGATCCCTTTAAAGTCGCCGCCATGCCGCAGAAAAATAGAATCCCTGTTTAAGGATTGATCCCGCATGCCTTTAATGCGGTCATTTGTGGTATCGCCATTGCTAAAACGGTCGGGCATGAGCAGGTAAATAAAATCGGCCGATGTTACGCCCTGTGCAAAATTGGTTCCATTACCCTTTCTTCTTTCTTTCAATGGCCATGTTATTGCATTGGTTTTACCTTGCGAAATAAATTCAATTTGCACATTGCCTGGTTTTGTATTTGAAGCAATGGATAGATCAATTGCATAATAGTTTTCATTTTCAAAGCGGTGCGTTTGAAGCAATTTTATTCCGGGATATTGTATGCGAACCTGCTGCAGGTTGAAGTCTTTTTGTTCGCTGTGGATCAGTAATTGCACCTTGTTATTTTTCATTCCAACCCACCAATTGGTAGGATAAACTTCCGCGTACTGCGCATAAAGAATTTGAACAGATACAATTAAAAGGATACAAACGAAAAGCAGTTTTTTCATGATCGGTTTTTTTATTCGCGCAAAAATGAAGAAAATATTTTTGTACCCGGCTTCAGTTCTTGATTTATCTTTTCTTGCGTCGCACTCTTGTACTTTTTGTTCTTTATTCAGCAATTGGTTGCCGTGTTTCCTTAGTTTTTAGCAACTTTATCCTTTGTTCCTGTACGAGAAAAAAATAACCAGCAATTCAGGTTAGCCAAAGTTTGCGAAAGGATAAATCAGCAGCTTTTGAGGCTCCTGACTTGTTCTCTTTAATGCGACAAATATATGTTTTACCCAACTTTTAAATTTCATTTTTAAATTTTACACAATCTTTTATTTCTTCATTTTTGTTTTTAATAAGCTAATAAGGTTTTGTGCCAGACAAACTCTCTGTTACTTAGGTAATAAGGTTTCGGAGGTGCTTTATAAATCGCCGATTTATCTACAAATGTGGGTTTTCGCGCTTTTCCGGATGAAAAATAAGGTTTCGGCATTTTTTACCTTAGTAACCTAACAAGTCTTAGAGGAAAAACCTTATTAGCTTATTTCCATTAGTGCGACAATTTTCAAAATTTAACCTACTATAGACTGATTATCAACTTAAATACTTTTCAACTTCGTCAACGGAGGACAAGTCAGGAGTAACCAGCAATTCAGGTTAGCCAAAGTTTGCAAAAGGATAAATCAGCAGCTTTTTGAGGCTTTTTGTATTTTGCTCAAAAAGGATAAAAAAGTACAAGAGTGCGATCCCGATAATAATCGGGACAGGCTCCAACAAAAGCCTCATAATAGCAAAATTGCCGGGCCCAAAAAAAATCTATTCCTTTCTTACACTTTGCGTAGTATAATATTCATCCTTCACAAAAAAATTCAATAACCCGGCAATGATCATTGAAATGCCGCCTACTACCAGTGCATAAATACTCTCATCGTGGAAAACCGTTTTTACAAAAAATCCCAAAATAGCTGCGGCAATAATTTGTGGTATTACTATGAAGAAATTAAATACACCCATGTAGAAACCCATTTTTTCTGCAGGTAATGCGCCAGCAAGAATGGCGTAGGGCATCGTTAAAGTGGAGGACCAGGCCAATCCTATGCCAACCATGGGAACCAACAACAACACAGGATCCCTGATAAATAATATGGATACCAGTCCCACGCCGCCTATTATCAGGCAAAGCATATGGGTATATTTTCTTTTAATTTTTTTTGCGAGCAAAGGCAATAAGAAAGCGGTAAGCGCAGAAATGCCATTATACACCATAAACATTACACCCACCCAGTCACCGGCATCCTGGAATGCTTTGGAACTGGTATCGGTGGTGCCGTATGCATTTTCCGCAATGCCCGATGTGGTATATATCCACATGGAAAAAAATGCCAGCCAGGTGAAAAACTGTACTATCGCCAACTGCACCATTGTAGGGGGCATTGAAAAAATTCCTTTTGTAATTTCTTGTATTGCAGATAATAGCCCACCCTTTTCCAGTTTTTGTTGTTTCCACAATTCCATATCCTTTGGCGGATATTCACGCGTTGTAAATACGGTCCACATTACAGCTGATAAAAAAACAATCCCTCCTATGTAAAAGGAGTATTTTACGGAATCCGGTATTATTCCCGGGGCCGCAGTATTGCTTACTTTCAACACATTGGTAAAGAAATAAGGTAGGAGAGACGCCACCACTGCACCAATACCAATAAAAAAAGTTTGCATGGCAAAGCCGGTTGTCTGTTGGGAAACGGGTAATTTATCACCTACAAAAGCGCGGAAAGGTTCCATGGAAATATTAATGGAAGCATCCAGAACCCAAAGCAATAAAGCCGCCATCCAAAGTACATAGGCATTAGGCATAAGAAACAATGCAAGGGAGGCCAGTATGGCGCCGATAAAAAAGAAAGGGCGCCTTCTTCCCCAGAATGGATGCCAGGTGCGGTCGCTGATATAACCGATGATAGGTTGAACAAGCAACCCGGTAACGGGAGCAGCAATCCATAAAATGGGGATGTCTTCAATTTTTGCGCCGAGTGTTTGAAAGATCCGGCTGACATTGGCATTTTGCAATGCAAAACCAAATTGTATTCCCAAAAAACCAATACTCATATTGAATATTTGGGCAAGCGATAAGGATGGCTTATCCTGGGTATGCGGGGTTATGGTTTTGGGTGTCAGGACAGCCATGGTATGGGAGTTTAGTTTCCTGAAATTTAATAAAATTGTTGCTGCCTGCCTAAAAATACTTTTAAGCAGGCAGTGATATTTTTAAAAAATTAAATCGCAAAACCATCCGGTAATACAGCGCCTTTCTTCACAACGATAATCCCATCTTTTATGGTGTATAGCATATGATCTGTATTTTCAAGATGTGGTCCCCCATTGATCCGTACATCATTACCTATACGGCAATTCTTGTCAATAATGGCGTTTTTAATAGAACACCGGTCTCCAATGCCAATCTTAGGAATGCCTTTAGAGGAATTGTGTTCCATTTCTTCCAGGGTTTCATAAAAATCATTACCCATTATATAGCTGGTTACTATTGTCGTTCCATATCCTATTCTTGCGCGGATCCCAATAACGGTTTGCTCTATTCTGCTGGCCAATATAATAGAACCTTCTGCAATAATTGTTTTTTCCAGCGTTGTTCCACTGATTTTTGCCGGCGGCAGCATGCGTGGCCTGGTATAAACCGTTTTTGTATGGTCAAATAAATTGAAAGGGGGAATATCCTGGGTTAATGCAAGGTTTGCTTCGAAAAAAGAATAAATATTTCCTATATCCGTCCAGTAGCCTTCATACTGGTAGCTGATGATTTTATATTTACCAATCGAATTGGGAATGATCTCTTTGCCAAAATCGGTAGCATCCGGATAGTTGTCTTTCAACAGGTCTTCCAGCACACTGCGATTGAAAATATAAATACCCATCGAAGCCAGGTATTCTTTCCCTTGCGATCTCATTTCATCACCGGTATCGCTTACCCATTCGTGATGAATATCCTGCTTGGGTTTTTCGGTAAAAGATGTGATAAAATGATCTGCATCCGTTTTTAAAATTCCAAAGTCCACGGCGTCTTTTGAATTAACCGGAATGGTGGCAATGGTGATATCTGATCCAGTTTCTTTATGATTGTCTATCATTTCTGCAAAATCAATCTGGTAGAGCTGATCGCCGCTTAATATCAGCACATATTCAAAATCATTATTGCCAATATGTTTAAGTGATTGACGTACTGCATCCGCTGTACCCTGGTACCAGGCTGAGCTTTCCGGAGTTTGCTCGGCAGCAAGAATATCAACAAATCCACTACTGAAAGCGCTGAAAAGGTATGTGTTTTTAATGTGCTTATTCAGGGATGCAGAATTGAACTGGGTAAGCACAAACATCCGGTTGATATTGGAATTAATGCAATTACTGATCGGGATATCTACTAAGCGGTATTTGCCCGCAATAGGTACAGCTGGTTTAGAACGGCTTGCTGTAAGCGGGTACAGCCTGGATCCTGCGCCACCTCCCAGGATTACGGCAATTACTGAACGTGATAACGTAAACATGTGCTCCATATTTTTTTCTATTTTAAACTGAGGTAAATATTGATATATTGCTGAACCGAATGTTCCCAGCTATTGTCTATCTCCATCATTCTTTTGCGCATCCAGTTTAGATGTACTTTATCTTTATATACAGATAAAGCTCTTCCAACCGAATAAGTAACATCGCCAACCGTTGCCTGATTAAAACGGATGCCCCATCCTTCAAAATCGCCCATATCCATTACGGTATCTTTCAATCCCCCGGTGCTTCTCACCATAGGAACCGTGCCATATTGCATTGCATACATCTGGTTGAGTCCGCAAGGTTCCACACGGCTGGGCATTAATAGAAAATCTGCTCCTGCATACATCTGATGGCTTAAAACTTCATTGTATCCGATTACCACATTGTAATTTTCCGGGTAATAATTAAGCAATTCTCTCAATTGCCATTCCACATGAGCTTCGCCGCTACCTAAGATTAAAAAATTTACCTCCTTATTAAAACTATGAATGGATGAAGCAATGGCATCCGGTAAAATATCCGCTGCTTTTTCGCCCACTAATCTACCAATAAAAATAATAAGCGGAAGGTTTTCATTTAATCCAAATTGCTTGCAAAGCACTCTTTTATTTTCAAGCTTTCCTTTGTCCACAATTTCATTGGAAAACCTGTTTGTAATGAACTTGTCCGTTGCCGGATTCCATACATCCGCATCAATGCCATTTAAGATGCCCGTACATTTTCCTCTTTCATATTCAAAAAGATCTTCCAGGCCATTAGAACTGTGTTTTAATTCATCCAGATAACTCCAGCTAACGGTGGTTACAGCCCAGGCATTTTTTACGCCGCAGGCCAGCGGGTTGATGATTTTATTCCATTCCAAAAGGCCGCTTTTCCAGGGATCCCACGCCGGAATTAAATTGCTTTTATCCCATCCCATCCATCCCTGGTATTGTGCATTGTGAATGGTTATAACGGTTGGTATTTTAGAAAGTTTTTTATTGTATTCAAAACAATATTTAAACATAAATGGGATCAGCCCGGTGTGGTAATCATGGCAGTGCACTATATCCGGATTATGTTCCCAATGATTCATCCAATTTGCCACAGCAATCTGAAATGCAGTGAATCTTTCGGTATCATCAGGATAACCATAAATTTGTTCCCGGTCAAGCAACCCATTGATATCAATTAAATAAAGATCGAAACCCAGGCTGCTTGTTTTTTCTTTGATCACAGTAAAATCGAATTCCCGGTTGCCCATTTTGGTATGGCCTTTGAAGTCTACAATCCATTCGGTCTGATACAGAAATTTAGTGCGATACATGGGCATAACCACCTTGGCTATATGTCCCATTTTGTTTTGATATTTAGGCAAAGCGCCTACTACATCCCCCAATCCGCCCGCCTTTGCTACCGGGTAGCATTCAGCGGATACATGAACTATTTCCATACCATTGAGTCTTAATTTTTAAAGAAATAAATCCAATTTACCATTCCTATCTGACACATTCAAAAACATTTAAAATTTTTCAAATTATTATTTCTGTATATTTTACAGTACCATATTGCAATAACCATTAACCAATGTTATGAATCAGCCAACAAAATGGTCCCAGTTCGGGACGCTTATCACGGTCTTTTTCTTTTGGGGTTTTGTAGCTGCAAGCAACGATATACTGATACCGGTCTTTAAAAAAGCGTTTGATTTAACGCAGGCGCAAAGCCAGTTGGTATCTCTTGCATTTTATGTAGCTTATACCGTTGGGTCCATCATTTACTTTGCTTTGTCAAAATTGGCGGGTGGGGATATATTGAATAAAATGGGGTATAAAAACGGCATTGCTTTGGGGCTGATCATTTCCGCCATTGGAACTTTATTATTTTATCCGGCAGCCAATACTGCCTCCTTCATTTTAATGATATCAGGATTATTTATTGTAGGTCTTGGTTTTTCGCTCCAGCAAATTGCCGCCAATCCTTTGGCTATTGTAATCGGCGATGCCAAAACCGGATCGCAAAGATTAAGCATGGCAGGGGGAATTAATAATTTTGGAACAACCATTGGTCCATTATTGGTCAGTATTGCCATTTTCGGAAGTGTAACCTCATCCAATACCAGTGCAAGTATTGAAAGCGTAAAAGTTCCCTATTTAATATTAGGCGCCGCATTTTTACTGGTAGCAGTATTTTTTAAATTTTCTTCCATTCCCAACAAGATAGACCTGGAGCATGTTGCCGCCGATGAAGCTACCAATGAAACGAAAGTATTGCATAAAGCATCCGTTTTTCAGTACCCGCAACTGGTAATGGGAATGATCGGTATTTTTGTGTATGTAGGCGTGGAGGTGGCTACTGCAAGTAATCTGCCCGAATATATGCGGGTACACCTTGATATTTCAACGGATAAAATTGCGCCCTTTATTTCGCTGTACTGGGCAAGTTTGATGATAGGTCGGTGGACCAATTCGGTAGGCGCTTTTGATGTAAGTGCGGGCACAAAAAAAATTTTGAATTTTGTAATGCCTTATCTTGCGTTCGGAGTTTTTTTAATTGTCAACACGATTGCCCGGCATGATGTAACTCCTTTTTATGTATATGCTTTTGTAATCATTGCCATGATTATCGGTGATATTTTAAGTAAAGGCAATCCTGCGCGAATGTTACTTATTTTTGCATCCCTTGGTATAACGGCGCTGATTATCGGAATGCTTACAGAAGGTTTGGTAAGCGCTTTTGCTTTTATCAGTGTAGGTTTGTTTTGCAGTACACTATGGCCCTGTATCTTTACACTGGCTGTTGCCGGTTTGGGAAAACATACCAACCAGGGAAGCAGCTTGCTGATCATGATGATTATGGGTGGAGGTGTTATCAGTTATATACAAGGAGTTGTGGCCTCCGACAAGATTTTAGGTATTCAACACAGCTATATCGTTGGAGTTATTTGTTTTGCATATCTCGCTTTTTATGCCCTTCGTGTAAAAAGCATTTTGAAATCTCAGGGGATTGATTATGATGTGAAAATCAGCGGGGGACATTAATGGTTGTATCACTGAAGGTTTTATTGTTACATTGTTGAATCGTTTAATTGTGTGAAATGAACTGGAGAGTTTACTGTTGTTATCAAATCAATAATGACTTTCTGGCTGTATTAGCCTAACGGCATAATTACCTGAAATGACTTAAATAACTTAATTATAATCACTAAATCAAAATAACAAAATCACTAAATGAGTAGTATTCCCGTTTCTCAGCAACTGGCAATTGGCATTGATGTAGGTGGCACTAATACCGTTTTTGGTCTTGTAGATCATCGTGGTGAAATTCATTACCGCGGAGCTATCTCTACTAAAAAACATCCAACTGTTGAGTTGTTTATTGATGAATTATATGAGGCGATCATTCCGGCAATTTCTCAGATTGGAGGAGCTGATTTTATAAGAGGAATCGGTATTGGCGCGCCAAATGGTAACATTTACAATGGCACAATTGAATATGCGCCAAATCTTCCCTGGACGGGTGTAATACCGCTTGCTAAAATTATAAATGAAAAGTTCGATCTGCCGTCAGCATTAACGAATGATGCCAATGCCGCTGCGGTAGGCGAAATGATGTATGGCGCTGCCAAAGGAATGAAAGATTTTATTATGATCACTTTAGGTACCGGCGTAGGAAGTGGCATCGTCATTAATGGACAGGTTGTATATGGCCATGATGGCTTTGCGGGTGAACTTGGGCATACCATCATTATTCCTGACGGACGCAAACATTGGTCAACAGGTGCACATGGTTCTTTGGAAGCTTATGCGTCTGCTACCGGTGTAAGCCTCACCGCTTTGGAATTGCTGGATAAATATCCTGAGAAGGACAGTCTGTTGCGCAATTATGCTAAAGAACAGTTAGATAGCCGGATCGTATATGATTGCGCTATGCAGGGCGATGAAATTTGTAATGAAACATATAGGTTTACAGGAGAAATATTAGGAAAGGCTCTGGCCAATTTTGTAATGTTTTCTTCTCCCGAAGCCATCATTCTTTTTGGCGGTCTCTGCAAAGCAGGTAATTTAATTTTTAAACCGGCTCATGCACATATGGAAGCCAATTTATTGTCTATTTTTCAAAATAAAGTAAAAATAATTCCCAGTGAATTAAAAGAAGCAGATGCAGCAATATTGGGTGCAAGTGCATTGGTTTGGGAATTGAAATAAATTGAGCATTGTTGCATTGTTCAATTGTTGCATTGTTTGATTTAAATACCTCACAGGTTCCTAAAACCTGTGAGGTATTTATTGGCTGATTTTATTGGGTAGAATATTTCACATTACTGAATAGCTGAAATAAAGGCAGTCGCCTGTTTCATAACTTTAATGCTTTGCTTTTTGTTAAATTTTCTATTGCAAATAAAGTGTTTTGAATGTATTTAGCGCAATTGAAAATGAAACGCAAAGATGCACAATGGACAAAAGATGAAGTGTGCGACGCAACGAAGCTGCCATAAAAAACCAATGCCGGGCACCAAAAAATAATCGCGTTAAAAGCAAGTTTTTAAACAACATAAAATTATTTTGAATGAATAAGATCCCAAACAAGGATTATTCATTCACATTAAAATCCATATCATCACTATCAAGTAATTCCCTTTCAATTTCTTCCATTTGAACAATGTCCCATGCTTCGCTTTCACTTGGAGTAATATTCATCATTTCGAGCAGTTCCTCTTTTTCAAAGATTTCCTCTACCGGCTTCTGCACTTCACAGATTACAAATGATGCACTGTTTTCATAAAATTTTTGCTGGAGTTCCGCCAAAAGATTTGCTATGCGATTTGTTAGAAATTTTACTTGTTGCAAATTAAGAACTACATTTTTTGTACCTTGTTTCAGGTAAAAGAGTACTGAGGCGGAAAGTTCCGCTGCTATAATGTCAGGTAAACTTTCTTCAAGCGGCGTAATTACAGTGAATTTTTCCTTGGTATCAATTTTGACCTTCATAAATAATTATTATTAATTTTTAACACGATGTGCATAACTGCATATCATCAACGCTCAAAAATATTCGTTATAATTGTATCATACCAATTTAAATATCATGGATAATAACTTTTCAGCGCAGGTAAAAGAGATCATTTCGTTCAGCAGGGAAGAAGCGCTGCGGTTGGGAAATGATTTCATAGGTACGGAACATCTTTTGCTCGGACTCATTCGCGAAGGAGAAAATACAGCTATTAAAGTCTTAAAGCGGCTTCAATGTAGATTTATATGAACTCCGAAAAGAGGTGGAATTAGCTGTTAAAGATAAAACGGGAAAAAATATCGCAAATATTAACAGCCTTCCTTTAACAAAGCAGGCTGAAAAAGTGATACGCGTTACCGTTTTGGAAGCGAAAGCCCTTAAAAGTCCTTTGGTGGAAACCGAGCATCTGATGTTGTCTATTCTTAAAAATAAAGAGAATATTGCAACACAAATTTTAAACCAGTTTGATGTGGATTACGATGTTTTTCGCAATGAAATTGGCCTGGTAAGAAGCAACGAACCACGCAGCGAATACACCGAAAACGATGACGACGATTTTGATGATGAAAAAAAAGGAAGCTATTCTTCCCAACAGCGCAGCAAACAGGCCGGTAATGTAAAAAGCAAAACACCGGTATTGGATAATTTCGGACGCGATATTACCAAGCTGGCGGAAACCGGTTCATTGGATCCTATTGTAGGTCGAGAAGAAGAAATTGAAAGGGTTTCACAAATTCTTTCCAGGCGTAAAAAGAATAATCCCATTCTTATTGGTGAGCCCGGTGTGGGTAAAACAGCCATTGTGGAAGGCTTGGCTTTGCGCATCGTTCAGCGAAAAGTAAGTCGGGTATTGTTTGATAAAAGAGTAATCAGCCTTGATCTTGCAGCTCTGGTAGCCGGTACAAAATATCGCGGCCAGTTTGAAGAACGCATGAAAGCGATCATGAATGAACTGGAAAAGAACCGCGATGTCATCTTGTTCATTGATGAAATTCATACCATAGTAGGTGCAGGCGGTGCCAGTGGTTCTTTGGATGCCAGCAATATCTTTAAGCCGGCGCTTGCCCGGGGTGAATTGCAATGTATTGGTGCCTCTACACTCGATGAATACCGTCAGTATATTGAAAAAGATGGTGCATTGGACCGTCGTTTTCAGAAAGTAATGGTAGAACCACCACAGTGTGGAAGAAACCATACAGATCCTTGAACAATATCAAATCGAAATACGAAGATTATCACAATGTGATCTATAGTGATGATGCAATTGAAGCCTGTGTGAAATTGAGCGACCGGTATATGACCGACCGATTATTGCCCGATAAAGCCATTGATGTATTGGATGAAGTAGGAGCAAGGGTGCATTTGAAAAACATCAATGTGCCGCAGAATATTCTTGATCTTGAAAAACAGATTGAAGAGATCAAGCTTGAAAAAAATAAAGTAGTAAAAAGCCAGCGTTTTGAAGAAGCTGCTGCTTTGCGCGATACCGAAAAAAGGTTGGGTGAAGAACTGGAAAAAGCTAAAAATATCTGGGAAGAAGAAAGCAAACACAAACGCTATCCTATTGATGAAGAAGATATTGCCGAAGTGATCAGTATGATGACGGGAATTCCGGTAAAACGTATGGTTCAGGCTGAAACAGAAAAGCTGCGTAAGATGGCCGATGACATGAAAGAAATGGTGGTAGGGCAGGAGGAAGCAATTCAAAAAGTGGTGAAAGCCATTCAGCGAAACCGTGTTGGATTGAAAGATCCCAAAAAGCCAATTGGTACCTTTATTTTCCTTGGTCCTACCGGTGTAGGTAAAACTGAACTTGCCCGTGCGCTTGCACGGTATATGTTCGATTCTGAAGATTCGTTGATCCGGATAGACATGAGTGAATACATGGAGAAATTTACTGTAAGCCGGTTGATCGGTGCACCTCCGGGATATGTTGGTTATGAAGAAGGCGGACAGTTAACTGAAAAAGTTCGTCGCAAACCATACAGTGTAATTCTGTTGGATGAAATTGAAAAAGCGCATCCGGATATCTACAATATTCTTATTGCAGGTGCTTGGATGATGGCCAATTGACAGACGGATTGGGAAGAAAAATTGATTTCAAAAATACGCTGATCATCATGACCTCTAATATTGGTGTACGGCAGTTGAAAGATTTTGGAGATGGTGTTGGTTTTGCAACAGCCCACCGTACTGCAGAATGCGGATGAAAACAACAAAGCGGTAATTGAAAAAGCATTAAAGCGTACATTTTCGCCTGAGTTTTTAAACAGGATTGATGATGTGGTGATATTCAATTCTCTCGACAGGGAACATATTTTCGAGATCATCGACATACTGATGAAAGGTGTATGCAAGCGCCTGGTAAATCTTGGGCTTAGCCTTGGAATTAACAGATGATGCTAAAGAATTTATTGCGGATAAAGGGTATGATGTTCAGTTTGGTGCCAGGCCTTTACACCGGGCAATTCAGAAATACCTGGAAGATCCTTTGGCCGAAGAAATATTGAATATGAATGTAAAGCAAGGAGATATATTGATTGCGGACCTGGATAAAGAAAACAATAAAATAAAATTTGAGTTTGGTAAAAAAGAAGAAGAAGCAAGTGTTTAAATAAAGGATTTATTTTGCTAAAGGCCATCCCATATTTGTGTGGGATGGCCTTTTTAATATGTAAAGGAGCTAAAGTTTTCTGCCGGGTATTTGCAAAGGCTTGTCTTTTAAAAAATGATTGTAAAAAGAACTATTCATGACTTAAAAAATTTATAAACTAAATTTTTGCTACTCCACATTTTTTCATTGTAATTCAGCTGTTTTATCCAAATTGGCTCCTGTTGTCTTAAACAATATCGGACCTGCCGATTAAAAGGGGATGAATACCGGTGATAGTTTTGATTAATATTCATCCTGTTAAATTTTGATTTAAATTGCCCAAAAAAAGGATAAATGATTAAAAGGAACTTTTTAATGCTGCTGCTTTCATGGGGAGCGCTTACTGTATTCGCTCAGACAAACTGGAACAACTATGAATCTGCTGATATCGTTTCAAGGGATTCAATAGTAAAAAATGGATTTACCTTATTATTCATCAATAAGGATTCCGCACTGAGTTCCGTTACCAAACAGCGCATGATTGACGCTTTTTTTACTGTATATCCTCTACAGGTTGAAAGATTTAATAAGGAGGCAAGGAATAAAGTGATTTTTGTTGTTGATCCTGAATATAAAGGCGTGGCTGCTGCAGCCAATGGTATTATAAGATACAGTCCAAAATGGTTACGCGAACAGCCGGAAGACATAGATGTGGTAACGCATGAAGTAATGCATGTTGTACAATCCTATCCACGCGGCGCCGGTCCTGGCTGGCTTACAGAAGGAATTGCCGATTATGTGCGCTACCGGTATGGAATAAATAATCCTGCTTCAAAATGGTCATTAACGCCATTTAAAGAAAACCACAGCTATACGAACAGTTATCGTATTACCGCGCGTTTTTTAGTATGGCTGGAAACAAAGAAAAATGACAATCTGGTAAATGAACTGGATAATGCCATGCGCACAAAATCCTATACACCGGAAATATGGAACAAGTTAGCAGGTAATTCTTTGGATGAACTTTGGCAGGAATATGCGGGAAATCCGGCTATTTAACTGTTTACTGTTTAATTATGAAATTGTTGAATGCAGAAAGATTCATTGCTGAATTTTTCTGCATTCATTTTTTTTACTAAAACTTAACCGCATGAAAATTGCTCTTGAAAATGTTGTTTGGAAAGAAGGCGAATTTTATGTAGCAAAATGTTTAAATGTGGAAGTTTCCAGTTTTGGGGATACAAAAATTGAAGCCCTTAGAAAATTGCAGGAAGCTCTGATCTGTATTTTGAAGATATTCCCATGGATGAAGTAATTCAGATTGAAAATCCGGAAATTGTTTCAACTGAATTGAAACATGCCTGAATTATTTTCTTTATCCGAATATTATCTGTTTTTAAAAGCATGATTTTTCTTTTGTTTCTCAAAAAAGGCAGTCATAGATTTTATCCTCTATAATCCTCCGGAAGTGATTTATAATTATTTTTATCGGACAAATATTTTCTTTCCCGGAAAAGAATAGTGAAGCTTTAATTGTTAATTTGCCGCATGGTTAAATTGATATATTCTCCTTCCCGGTGGCTGTTTTTTATAGCCTGCTATTTTCAAATTATTGGTGTTTTTGCGCAAAAACTAAAACCACCTGCGCCTTATGGAGCGCTTCCATCACAAAGCCAGGTAGAATGGCAGAAAATGGAGTATTATATGTTCATTCATTTTGGCCCGAATACTTTTACCGATAAAGAATGGGGGCAGGGAAATGAAGATCCTAAGATTTTTAATCCAACAAATCTGGATGCCAATCAATGGGCGCGAACTGCCAAAGCCGCCGGAATGAAAGGCATCATTATTACAGCCAAACATCATGATGGATTCTGTTTATGGCCAAGCAAATACAGTACACATACGGTACGGGAAAGCGCCTGGAAAGATGGAAAGGGAGACGTGCTTCGCGAACTTTCGGATGCATGTAAGAAATATGGATTGAAGTTTGGCGTGTACCTTTCTCCCTGGGACAGAAATCATCCGGAGTATGGAACACCCGGATACAACCAGATTTTTGCCAATACACTGGATGAAGTGCTAACCAATTACGGTGAAGTATTTGAGCAGTGGTTTGATGGAGCAAATGGCGAAGGTCCGAATGGTAAAAAGCAAGTGTATGACTGGCCATTATTTTATAAAACAGTATATAAAAATCAGCCAAAGGCTATTATTTTTAGCGATATTGGTCCGGGTTGCCGTTGGGTAGGAAATGAGAATGGAATGGCATCCCTTACCAATTGGTCAACTTTGAACATTAAAGGTTATGGCCTGGGGACCGAAGCTCCTCCTACTTCCATTTTGCAAACCGGAGTAGAAGATGGGGAAAAATGGATTCCAGCCGAATGCGATGTTTCCATAAGACCAGGATGGTTTTACAGCCCCTCTACCGATGATAAGGTGAAATCAATCAATCAGCTTTTGAAAATATATAATGCGTCCGTAGGCAGAAATGGAAACTTTTTACTCAATGTGCCTGTTGATCGCCGTGGGTTGATTCATGCAAACGATTCAATCCGGCTTATGGAATTGAAAAAGATTCTGGATGAGACATTTGCTCAAAACCTTGCTAAAGGGAAAACCGTAAAAGCCAGCAATACAAGAGGAAATGCAAAGGAGTTTGCTGCTGCAAATTTGCTGGATGAAAATTATGACAGTTATTGGGCTGCTGATGATAATATTACCAAAGCTTCATTAACCATAGACCTTGGAAAGCCGGTTGAATTAAACAGGATCGTATTACAGGAATATATTCCGCTCGGTCAACGGGTAAAATCTTTTTCTGTAGAATATTGGGATGGAAAAACTTTTGTACAACTGGATCAGCAAACAACCATTGGGTATAAAAGAATACTGGCTTTCCCGGTTATAAAAACTTCAAAACTGCGCATCAATATCCTGGATGCAAAAGCAAGCCCGGTATTATCTGAAATGCAGGTTTTTAATGCACCCGAACAATTGGCTGTGCCGCAAATATCAAGAAACAAAAATGGCGCAGTTGTAATAAGCTCCGAATCGGATGATGCTGTAATCAGGTACACTACTGATGGAACAGAACCAACCATGCACTCGCCGCTTTTTTCAAAAGAAATTGATTTTGTAAAAGGAGGAATTATAAAAGCAAAAACTTTTATAACGAATGGAAAAATTTTCAGCGAAACAGTAAGCGCTGATTATGATATAGCGCCTGCAAAATGGAATGTTATTGGCTCGGCTTCCGACAAAAGAATTGGCAACATTATAGATGGTAATCCGTCAAGCTTTTGGGTATCGCCTGCTGATCAATCCGAAGTAGTTGTAGATCTTGGCGAACCACTGCTACTTCACGGATTTACTTATACTCCAAGGAATAATCCGGACGCAATGGGAACTATTTACCAGTATAATTTTTATGTAAGCAAGGATGGAAATAACTGGACAAAAGTTATTAGTAATGGCAGTTTTGCCAACATAAAAAACAATCCCGTAAAACAGGAAGTGAAATTTGACCGGCCCACTGCTGCGCGGTTTATTAAACTGGAAAGTACAGCTACAACTGATGGAAATAAGCGGATTTCTGTTGCGGAATTGGGAGTGACAACAAGATAAAAAAATCTAGAAAGCGTTTAATAAATGGCAACAACAAATTCATATTCGTTGTTGCCATTTATATTTTTAAGTACCCGGAGGTAAAATGGTTTCTTTATTTTCTTTCGGTGTCATATTCATGAAGGGTTTCAAGATATCAATTGGAATAGGGAAAATGGTTGTTGAATTGTTTTCAGTAGCAATTTCCCTCAGTGTTTGCAGGTAGCGGAGTGTAAGCGCACTGGGTTGTTCACTTAATATTTTTGCCGCATCCGACAGGCGTTGTGAGGCCTGGAATTCGCCTTCTGCTGCAATCACTTTACTGCGCCTTTCGCGTTCCGCTTCGGCCTGTTTGGCCATTGCGCGTTGCATTTCCTGGGGCAGGTCTATTTGCTTTACTTCCACATTGGATACTTTTATTCCCCAGGGTTCCGTATGCATATCAATGATCTGCTGGAGTTTTTGATTGATCTTATCGCGTTGGGAAAGAAGATCGTCCAGTTCGGACTGGCCCAATACACTTCTCAATGTCGTTTGAGAAAGTTGGGAAGTGGCAAAAAGATAATTCTCCACATCAATGACCGCTTTTTGCGGTGCGATGACCCGGAAATAGACTACGGCATTTACTTTTACCGAAACGTTGTCCCGCGTAATAATATCCTGCGGCGGTACATCAAGCACTACCGTTCTCAGGCTGATCTTTACCATCTTATCAATGACCGGGATCAGGAATATAATTCCTGGGCCCTTTACGCCTCCATTGATCAGCCTTCCCAGCCGGAATACAACGCCACGTTCATACTCCCGCAATATACGTATGGCATTAGAGAGGATCAACAAGATAAAAATGATCAGGATAAGAAGTGGAATAGAAATTGGGTTCATCATGATTTTAAATAATTGTTATGTATGATTAAGAGATTCTACTATAAGTGTAAGATTTTTTACAGAAACCACCCGTACCTCTGAATCTTTATAAATAGTGCCTGAAACAGATTCGGCCTGCCAGTTTTCACCATGCACCCAAACTCTTCCACCTGGCGAAAGGGTATCCAGGGCTTTGCCGGTTTCTCCTTCCAGCCCATCAATACCTGTAACCGGTATTGCGCGCTGCGCCTTTAATCCTAGTCCTATAATAAAAACAAAGAACAGGGTAGAAATTGCTACAGAAGAAAAAATAATGCTTCTTGAAATCCGCACAAATTCCAATGCGGAATCTTGCCGTATAAGCATCATAGAGCCAAATAAAAGAGATATGATTCCGCCTATTGCAAGCATGCCATGACTGACGATTTTTATTTCCAGTAAAAAAAGAACAATACCAAATACGATCAAGGCCAGGCCTGCATAATTTATAGGCAAAGCGCTCATGCCATATAAAGCGAGGATCAGGCTGATCACTCCTACAATTCCTGGTAAAATGGCTCCCGGATTGAAAAATTCAAACAGAATTCCAAAGAATCCTAAAAGCATCAGAATATACATGATATTCGGATCACTTACAAGATTCAGAATTTTCTCAGTAGCGCCCATTTCAACGTTTATTATCTGCGCACCCTTTGTGTGTAATACTACTTTTCCGGAGGCAACTTCCAGGCTCCTGCCATCTATTTTCGCAAGAAGATCTGATGTGTTATCTGCGATAAGATCAATTACTTTTTGCTCAAGCGCTTCCTTCTCTGTAATGGAAATACTTTTGCGTACAGCATCTTCGGCCCATTCCAGGTTACGGTTTCTTTTTTCCGCAATTGTACGGATAAATGCCGCCGCGTCATTTGTGGCTTTTGCATTCATGATGGTATCCATTCCGCCCTGTATAGCTACCGGATGGGCAGCGCCAATATTTGTTCCCGGCGCCATTGCTGCAATATTCGCTGCAAGTGTGATAAATACGCCTGCCGAACCTGCCCTCGAGCCCGCGGGAGAAACATATACAACTACCGGAACCGGAGATTCCAGAATATGGCTTACAATTACCCTTGTTGATTGAAGTAAACCTCCGGGAGTATTTAGATGTATCAAAAGGCAGGATGCCTGTTGTTCATTTGCTTTTTGAATACCCCGCTGAATATAATCCGCCGTAATTGGATTAATGGCTCCATCTATTGTAATAGAAACAATCTTTTGTGCATTTAGCAGCAATGAATTGAAAATCAGAATCAGCAAAAGCAAATAAATTCGTTTCATATCTTAATTAGGGAGGTATTTCTACAACGGGTAAGATAATCAAATTTCGTTTACCAACAAAAGCAAACCTTTAAGAAAGTAAAACCTGAATACAGCAATGGTTTTTTTTATAACAAAAAACAATGCAATAATTAAATTATTAAGTAATCAAATTGTTGATTCTGCCTAAAAGATCATTGATTTCAAAAGGTTTGTGTACAAAATCATCGGCGCCATAAACATGCATGTTATGAGCAGCATCCGGATTAGCGGAGATCATTATTACGGGAATATTTTTAGTTTTTTTCTGTCTTTTAAGTCTTTTACAGATATCCCTTCCATCTGATCCGGAAAGAAATACATCCATTAAAACAAGGTCGGGCAAAAAAATATCTATTTTTTCAAATGCTTCTTCGGCTTTTGAAATAGCCGTTACATTATATCCCTTCTTACGAAATAAAAATAACATCATGGATAAAATATCCAGGTCGTCTTCAATAATTAAGATTTTGGGCAAATGGTTCATTTTAAGCGGGAATGACAAAGCTAAAAGTTGTATGTTTTCCTTCTGTGCTTTCAACTGAAATACGTCCTCCATGGTTTTTAATTATTTCAGCTGCTTTAAACAGTCCTGTCCCCAATCCTGGAAAAGTGAGATGGTCGTTTTGAGGAATCCGGTAAAAAAGCTGGAAAACGGCATCATAATACTTTGGAGATATACCTAATCCGAAATCGGTTACAGATACTTGTATTTCTGTTTGCTTTTCTATTATTTCTACAATCAGTTTATCTTTTCCCGGTGAAAATTTCACAGAATTGTGCAGCAATTGAATAACCACCTGTTTCAGGTGATCAGGATCGCCGCTAACTTCTTTACTTATATCTCCCTTGAGTTCTATTTCATGCGTAAATGCCGGGTATAAGGATTTAAAATCGGTAACTGCCTCCCTTATTAATAAATTAAAATCAAAGGTTGTTTTTTTATAGATCAGCGTGTCGGATTGTATTTTGGCGAGTTGATTAAGATCTTTGATTAAAGCAGAGAATTTATTGATCTGTTTTTTTATTTGTGTGACAAACATTCCTTCTTCGCTATCATCTTTTGCTTGCAACAATTCATCCAGGAGCTCCACATATACTTTCATAGTGGTTAAAGGAGTTTTCATTTCATGACTTACCGCTGATATGAATTCATCTTTCTTATGCTCCATGTCTTTCATTTCCTGTATGTCAATACAAGAGCCGATATACCCTGCAAACCTTCCCTTGTCATCGTAGTGGGGTACACCATTGTTCAGCAGCCATCTATATCCACCATCACGGTGTTGAAGGCGGTATTCCATTTTAAAAGCAACCCTGTTGTCAAAACCTGCATGATAAATAGCCAGTACTCTTTCATAGTCATCCGGATGAATTCCTTTAGCCCAACCATTACCTGACTCTTCTTCCATTGTGCGCCCCGTAAAATGAAGCCATGCCCGGTTAAAAAAATAACACAATTTGTCGGATCCTGAAATCCATATCATTGCCGGAGTGGAGTCCGCCATTATTTTAAATTGCTCCTCATCAGAAAGGATTTTCGGAGGATTTGCAGACTTTAAAAAGGAATTTTCCATAAAGGATTTTTTAAAAAGAATTAAAAAATTATCGTAATTCCATTTGACTGAACCTTCTATATATTAATACTTTAATTGAATATTCCAAAAATAATCTAAAAAATTTATAAGTTAAAAGATAAATATGAGTATTAAACAAATAAAAATTGAATTAGTGGTCATGTCAACTTAGATTTCGGTTATTTTAAGCAGTTTTGCAGATAAACGCAGAAGTGTAATGATAATCGGCGGAATCCGTTGACGATTCAGGCGATATTTTATTATGGACAAAAACACTTGCATGATAATGCGTTTATGTTACTTGTTTCTATAAGTTTTACCCTCGTTTTTTTTAATGATCTTCCATTATCTTTATCCAGGTTTTTTTCAGAAAAAAATGAAAAATTAGCCTGAAAATTTAATCTTAAGCGCTTTCTTCCCTTGATGGGACTATAAATGATGGAATATGGACAAGAAATTATTTTTTATGAAGGAAGCCATTCGTCTCGGGAGGGAAGGAATGAATAACAATGAAGGCGGCCCGTTTGGCTGTGTAATTGTAAAGGATGATCAGATCGTAGGGAGAGGCAATAATAAGGTGCTTTTTACCAGTGATCCTACTGCCCATGCTGAAGTTGTAGCTATCAGGGATGCCTGTAAAAATCTATCCAATCACCTGCTGGAAGGGTGCGAAGTATATACATCCTGCGAGCCCTGTCCCATGTGTCTGGGCGCTGTTTATTGGGCCAAAATTTCAAAGGTTTATTATGCCTGTACAAGAGCCGACGCAAATTTTATTGGGTTTGATGATCAATTTATTTATGAAGAATTGCAACGGAAACATGAGGCGCGCAGGTTGGTTGCCGAATGTCTTGGAAGAGAAGAAGGAATAAAACTTTTTGAGGAATGGGATAGTAAAAAAGACAAGGAATTGTATTGATAAGGGGAAAAATTCATATAATTTAAACAGGAATATACTTTGATTCCTCATTGGTTTGAGGATTTTGAGGCTGTTGTTCTTTGTGTTTTTGCATGCTTATTACCATATAAGCCATGAAGCAGAGTAATAAAACAATCAATATGGAAAAAATAATCCATAAATAATTTTTTTCAGGAGTTATATCTTTCCGGTTTTTCTTATGGTTAAGGTTGGTGTGCAGATTTTTATTTAATTGTTGTACATAATCCTGTATTTTTTTTTCTGAGGAAAAAGTTTGCAATCCCTCCACGGCATCTTGTACAAACTCGGATTCCGACATTTGTTTTTCAAAATCCTGGATAGCCTCTTCCGAAAGATTTCCATTTAAATAATCTTTTAAAAGGTCATCATTCATATCATTGTTATCAGGTAGTATATTATTAGGATCAGACATTTAATTATTCATTTTCTTTTCCATCAGTAATTTCAGATTCCGTTTTCCATTCTGCAAATAGCTTTTTACCTGTAAAAGAGAAAAGCCGGTTTGCAAACAAATTTCCTGGTAGCTTTTCTTTTCAAAATAAAACAATATCAGGCAGTTCTTTTGCTCTTCGCTCAGTTCTTCCATCGCTGCTTCCATTTGGGTATAGAGGTTGTCTTTTTCTATCCTTTCACTATTGATTGTGCTGGCATCGGTATCGGCATGTTTATCTGTTAATTCACTGAGATATTTTTCCGGTTTATTGCGCAGTTGCATCAGGCAATAATTTTTTGCAACCATATAAAGCCAGCTTTTAAAATATTCAACTTTATATTTCGGGAGTTCAGTTATTACTTTTAAAAAAATTTGCTGAACGGCATCTTTCGCTTCTTCTTCATTTTTTAAATATTTCATGCATACACCCAAAAGCAACATGGTATATCGCTGCAATAACAAGCCGAGAAAAAAATTATCTCCTGACTGATAAAATTTTTCCAGTACTTCCTGATCGGTGATATGTTCGAATTTGTCATTCCTCACAGTATAAAATAAAGAAGATTTTTGCTTGTAATATAATTTTGGTGCATAAATTTATGCCTCATCCTAAAAATACCCCTATGCAATATGTTGTCGCAGTTGCAGCCGTTTGCTGCATGCGTAAAGAACCTTGCCATAAAAGTGAAATGGTAAGTCAGCTTTTATTTGGTGAAACCGCTTCAGTGATAGAAGTACAAAAAGATTTTATTAAAGTTATTGGCAGCTACGATCAATACGAAGGATGGGTGCAAACCAGCCAGTTAGCGGAAGTGGACGAGATCTTTCTGGCTCAGATTCCTGCCGGCTATACCTATAAAAGAAACATCCCTTTTCTTATAGATTCCAGTCCAATGTTCGCATCCCTGGGCACACCGGTTTTACCCGAGCGTTATTATGGCAAATATGCTGTGGAATACCAGGAAGCAGAATCATTACTGGAATATAAAAAACTCGAATTTGATCCTTATATTATTAAATCCATAGCAGGTTTGTTTTTGAATGTTCCTTATTTATGGGGTGGAAAAAGCGCTTTTGGTATTGATTGCAGCGGCTTTACTCAACAGGTATATAAAGTTTTTGATAAAAAATTATACCGGGATGCTTGTCAGCAGGCAGAACAAGGTGAATTGATTGGATTTTTAGAAGAAGTAATCTGTGGGGATCTCGCATTTTTTGATAATGAAAAAGATCAGATTGTTCATGTAGGAATTTTACTGAACGATCATGAAATCATTCATGCTTCCGGCAAAGTGCGTATAGATAAAATAGATAACCTTGGAATTATCAATACTGATACCGGACAAAGAACGCACCGGTTGAGAATGATTAGAAGAATTTAAGAAATTGGATTTGGAATTTGGAGAAAACCAAGAAGGTTTCAAAAACCTTCTTGGTTTTAACTTTTATCTGCCTATTCAAATTCAAATCCCAAATCTATTTATACAAAAGCTCATAATATTCCTTAGCCATTCGGTTACTGTCGAATTGGAAGCGTACATCGCGCATTCCATTTTTCATCACCTGCCTCCAGGTATCATAAGCTTCATAATACAAGGGTATAATCTGATTTTCAAGAATGTCATATAGCTGATTGAGATCGTAAGCATCCTGTTCATGTTCATTCATTTGAGAATAATCTGCGGAAGGAACCACAAATCCATTATGACCATGATTGATGAATTCAGGTATCCATCCATCATCGGTGGAAAAATTTACTGAGCCATTCATAGCCGCCGACATGCCGCTTGTTCCGGATGCTTCCCTTGGAACACGGGGATTATTAAGCCATACATCGGATGCTTGTTTCAATCGTTTACTCAGCATCAATTCATAGCGGATCATAACAGCCATGTTTTTATATTCTTTGCTGGTCTGTACCAATCCATTGAACTGTGAAATAGCCGGATAATCCAATGGATATGGTTTACCAGCCCAGATGATTTGAACCGGATAATCCGGGTTATTCATCAACCGGTGAAATCTTTCCCTATCCTGAGTAAGAAAATCCGCTCTTTTATAACCTGCAAATCTGCGGGCCCAAACAATGGTAAGTTTATTGGGGTCAAACAATTTGCCGGTTTGATCTGCCACAATTTCAAAAGCCCTTTTTTTCAAATATTTCTTTCTGTCATCAAAAGCCCAGTCATTGCCATCTTCCAATGCTTTATACATTTGCTTATCGGCCCAATAGCTCCAGCTCTGTGCATTGGTTATGGAAATGATGGGACAAATATTTTCGTACCTGCTCCACATGTGACGGGAAACTTCTCCATGTAAGCGTGAAACGCCATTGGCAAGTCTTGCAATACGAAGCGCTGCAAGGGAATGATTGAACTGATCGCCCTCAATACCTGTTATCCGGCGTACTTCATCCACACTTAATCCGCAGAAAAAACTCATTTTGGCGCATAAATAAATATCATGTTTTTCATTGCCTGCCTCTTCAGGTGTATGAGTTGTAAATACAAGGCGCTTACGAACTTCTTCCAGGTTTTTATATTTATTCAGCAAATAAAAAGCTGCTGATAAACCATGCGCTTCATTTAAATGATAGCGCTCCGGTGCAAAGTTTAATTCATCCACAAGTTTGGCTCCGCCAACGCCCAATAAAATAAACTGGGCTACTTTAGTAGCCACATTGGCATCGTATAAACGATGGGTAATGGTTTGAGAAACATAATCGTTTTCAGGCAAATCCGTACTTAAAAGAAATAAAGGCGCGCTTTTAAAAGTAGCCGGATTGAGATAATATGCCTTTACCCAAACGGGGACATCATGTATGGTAATTTGAAATTTAATGCCTGTGTCTTCCAAAAAACTGTAAATCTTTTCCATCCAGGTTACCTGTAAAGTCTGGTCCTGGTTGCGCACCTGGTCGTAATATCCATATTTCCACAAAATGCCGATTCCGATCATATTTTGCCGGAGTTCATAGGCGCTGCGTAAATGTGATCCCGCCAGAAAACCCAAACCTCCGCTGTAAATTTTTAAAGGCTGATGAATGGCAAATTCCATTGAAAAATAAGCCACTTTTTTTGAATATTGTTCATCTACATAATAGGGAACCTCGTAGTTTTTGAAATTCATATTTAAACATTTGTTTGTTGTAAACCGCCGCAAGATAGCATTAATCCCGAAAATGATTTTTTACAAAAAAAGTCCGTCACACCGAAACATGAGATCTTTAATTCTAAAAAAATCGGTTTTTTAAATTTTAAATTTTACTGAAAAAACAATTCTGGCTGTTTAATACATTTATTTGAAGCGGTTTGTACTTTCAGTGAAGGCGGGGTGAAGGATTATTTCTTTTTTGAAGAATGCACAACAGCTTTTTCTTCTTTCTTTTTTACAAAACTATCATCAAAAAAGCATTGAATGCCCCGATGGCTTCCGCAGGATCCGCGTTCCTTTACTTTAACCCTTGTTTTGCTGAATATAAAATCAAGTATACAGGGATCGCCAGCCTGCGAAAAAACGGCTTTGTTTTCCGCGGTTATCTTCAGCTCGCCCTTTAACTCGCCGGTACATTCACCGTTATTTTTTTCAAAATGGATAAAAAATAAATATTCCGATGCTTTATTCCCATCGCGGATGGAAATGAAATTTTTTTTGTCCTGAACATAATCACCGCTGTATTTATTTTTCCTTAAAAAGGTATCAATGGGATTAATGATTTCTTCCTTTTTCCTGAAATCTTCATTCCCATCACTTACCACCGGAATAAAATTCGCCGCTTCTTTATTATAAGCATATCCTGTTTTGGTAAAAAGAAGCTTGTCCCGTACAATTTTTTCCCGGCTGATTAAAAAAGTGGGCTCATTATTAATGGTTACAAAATGACGGTAATTGTCTTCATTACGGCTGTCTAATAATTCCAATGAACGGAGGAAATGATATTTTTTATCGAATAAAAAACATACAAGTTCTGTTTGTTTGTTTTCAATTCCGTTTACAAGTATATATAGTTCATTTGCTTTTTCAATTTTACCCACCGGGCGGAAAATTGTTTTTTTAATATCTTTATTTGCCAGGATGGCGAGGGCGGTATCCGGAATAAAACTGCTGATCACCGTATAACTGATCCTTGTGGTATCTCCAATTTTAGCAATATTGGTGTCGGACGCATTGAAGGGGAGATTGAGTATAGGAAATGCATTAAAAAATTCCTCCGCATTAATAGCAACATCGCCTGATAAGGCGGCTTTTTTATTCTTACATCCTGCCAAAATCAACAATAAACAAACGATCCAGATCTTTGACATTGAGGAATATTTTTATAAAATTATGTGTTTCATTTCAATTTTAGCGCATAGGAATTTGCCAAAAGGAAAAATTAAATTTAGATTTGTCTAAAATTTAAATAAGTGGAATCTAACTTCTCTGTAGCGGAGGAAAACTATATCAAAGCAATTTACCATCTGCAGCAATCCGGTGAAAATGTAAGCACCAATGACCTGGCGGGCTCATTACAAACAAAAGCCGCATCGGTAACGGATATGCTTAAGAAATTAAAATCAAAGAAATTATTGCACTATCAGCCATACCGCGGTGTACGGCTGAATAAGGAGGGCCAAAAACTTGCATTAAATATTGTTCGCCGCCACAGGCTATGGGAATTTTTTTTAGTGGATAAATTAAAATTCGACTGGGACCAGGTACATGCCATCGCTGAAGAGCTGGAGCATGTAAGCAGTAAACAATTAATTGATCAGCTGGATATTTTTCTAAACTATCCCAAATTTGATCCGCACGGTGATCCTATTCCGGACAGTAATGGAAAAATGACGGAGCAAATCCAGATCAACCTCATTGATCTTGCGGTTCAACAAATGGCGGAAGTAACATCCGTTGGCAGCCAGTCCACCGAATTATTGGAATTATTAAAACACAATAAGATCGGGATAGGTACAAAGCTACAGGTGTTAACAAAATTCAGTTTCGATCATTCTATTGAGATCAAAATAAAAAATCATTCCATTATCACCATCAGTCAGCAATTAGCTCAGGCATTATTTGTAAAAATTTTGTAGTATGACAACCCAGGGATATCATAATGATCAGTCTTTAAGCGAAGTTCATGAATCGGTGGACACTACAAAAAAGCGGAAGGGGATCAAAAAATTCCTTGCTTATGCAGGACCGGCATACCTGGTAAGCGTTGGATACATGGATCCGGGAAACTGGGCTACCGATCTTCAGGGCGGCGCAAAGTTTGGATATCAGCTAATCTGGGTGCTGCTTATGAGCAACCTGATGGCTTTACTGCTGCAGAGTCTGAGCGCCCGGCTCGGTATTGTAAGAAGAAGGGATCTGGCGCAGGCAAACCGTGAAGTGTATCCGCCTGTAATTAATTTTTGCCTTTATATATTAGCAGAACTGGCCATTGCAGCTACGGATCTTGCGGAGGTTTTGGGCATGGCCATTGGGATCCAGTTACTAACGGGGTTGCCTATAATATGGGGAGTTAGTCTTACAGTACTGGATACTTTTCTCTTGCTCTATCTTCAAAAGTTGGGTATGCGCAAAATGGAAGCATTTATAATTGCGCTGGTGGTAATAATCGGAGCCTCTTTTTTTATAGAAATAGTGTTTGCAAAACCTGATCTTGGTGAAGTGGTAAAGGGCTTTGTGCCTACTCCGTTAAGTAAAGAAGCCTTGTATATAGCAGTAGGTATTATTGGAGCTACTGTAATGCCACACAACCTGTACCTTCATTCAGCATTGGTGCAAACAAGAAAAATTTCACCAAATGCTGCAGGAATTAAACGCGCATTAAAATACAATTTTATTGATAGCGCCATTGCATTGAATGCAGCTTTTCTTGTAAACGCGGCAATTTTGATACTGGCGGCGGCTGTTTTTTTTACAACAGGTAATACAAATGTGGCCAAAATTGAAGATGCTTATCAACTGTTGCAGCCCATGCTTGGTTCGGTTTGGGCGCCCATATTATTTGCAGTAGCACTGATTGCCGCCGGCCAGAGTTCTACCATTACCGGAACCCTTGCCGGCCAGATTGTAATGGAGGGATATCTGCGGTTGCGCATCAATCCTATATTACGCAGACTCATAACCAGGCTGATTGCTATTGTTCCGGCGATAATAGTAATTTTAGTGTATGGTGAAGATGAACTCGATGACTTGCTGATATTCAGCCAGGTAATATTGAGTATGCAACTAGGTTTTGCCGTTATTCCATTAATCCATTTTGTAAGTGATAAAAAAACGATGGGTGAATTTGCCATCCGTATTCCTGTAAAAATATTATCATGGCTCGTGGCAGCTATTCTTATATTTCTGAATGTGAAAATGGTAGGCGAGGAAATTGCTTTGGTTTTTTATGAACAGGGGCATTTATTAAGTAAAATTTTTATTATCCTTGGTTGTGCTGCAGTTGCCTGGTTATTTATAATGATGACTTTTTTCCCCATTTTTCAAAAGCGGAAAAAGAGAGCCAGCATTCTTATGCATCCTGAAAATAAACTGTTGACAAACATTTCAATTCCTCCATCCAGGTCCATTGCTGTTGCGTTGGATTTTACAGATAAGGATGAAAATATTATTGCTCATGCATTAAGCCAGGGAAAACAGGACGCATCCTATTTATTATTGCATATTGTAGAAACGGTATCTGCAAAATATTTTGGGGATACGGCTGATGATTATGAAACCCGTAAAGATAAAAAAAGGCTGGAATGGTATGCTTCCCAATTAAGAGACAGGGGATATAAGGTAACGATTGCGCTCGGTTTCAAAAACCGTGTGGATGAGATTGTTAGGATCGTAAAAGAAGCAGAAGCCGATATGCTTGTTGTAGGCGCACACCACCATAGAGGCTTAAAAGATATTTTGTATGGGGAAACGGTAAACCAGGTTCGTCATAAATTGTCTATTTCGGTATTAATTGTGAATTGAGCCTGGTTGATGGTTGGTAGCAATTCCTAAATACCAAAGTTGGTGGTTGATGGTTGGTAGTTGATTGTAAATCCCAAATCCTAAATCCAGAAGTTGGTAGTAAATCCCAAATCCTAAATACTAAAGTTGGTGGTTGATGGTTAGTAGCCAATCCGAAATCCCAAATCCTAAATCCGAAATCTAAAATGGAATGGTTTATGTTGCAATTTCCCTCATTTATTTAAATCATTGCGATAGCAGTACCGTTAAAACACCCATTTATTAAAGGATATTTTCACCTTTTCTACCGGGTATGATTTGAATTTCTTTACAGCGCATAACCAATAAATGATAAAACCATGTCAATAAAGAAGAAGTTTCCAAAAAAAATTAAAGACAAATTTTCTACTTCCTGGGGCTATTTTTCAAAAACAAAAAATAATGAAACCGATACCAATATTAATGCTTCATCTTCACCTGAAGCCCAAATCAATACATTTCTTTTGATGAATATGATAGGGGGCGTTCCTTTATCATAAGACTTCCGCCTTCATTTATAATCTTGATCCAACAATTCTTGCTTGATTGCCAGGAGATTTCTGTCCTGATTAATTCTGTTGCTTATGCCAGGAACAGTTT
This sequence comes from uncultured Chitinophagaceae bacterium, assembly GCA_963695165.1. Classification (GTDB taxonomy): domain Bacteria; phylum Bacteroidota; class Bacteroidia; order Chitinophagales; family Chitinophagaceae; genus CAVOGF01. The sequence goes on along the minus strand of CAVOGF010000002.1, from coordinate 509,818 downwards.
TAAGGGAAGCGTAAGTTGGTTTTTTTAGGACGAAAAGATTGAAAGGGGAATTTCAGAAAATGAAATTGAGGAATCAATAAATGATTTAATTATTTATTGAGCATGCCCTCATTTTCACTTTCATGGCACCTGGGAATTTCTTTTTTAGCCAGATAGCAGAATTTAAGTTAGTAATATAATATATTTGAAGCTCTGTGAACATTGATTACTTCCATTTTATTTAGGTTTGTAATCATAAAAAAAATTAAAAGGACCAACATGGCGGAAAAAATTAAAGTAGCAAATCCGGTGGTAGAACTGGATGGAGATGAAATGACCAGGATCATCTGGAAATTTATTAAAGACAAACTCATTCTTCCTTATGTGGAAGTGGATATTAAATATTATGATCTTGGTATTGAATCAAGAGATGCCACCAATGACCAGGTAACAATTGATGCGGCGCATGCGATTCTGAAATATGGTGTAGGCATCAAATGCGCAACCATCACTCCGGATGAAGCGCGTGTGGAAGAGTTTAAGTTGAAACAAATGTGGAAAAGCCCTAATGGCACTATACGCAACATTCTTGATGGAACCGTATTCCGCGAACCCATCGTTTGTTCCAATGTGCCGCGCCTTGTACCCAACTGGACCGCGCCTATTTGCATTGGCCGTCATGCCTTCGGTGATCAGTACCGGGCTACCGATTTTTTAACCAAAGGAAAAGGAAAATTGACCATCAAATTTGAAGGGGAAGATGGAACCGTACAGGAATTTGAGGTGCACAATTTTAAGGGCGATGGCGTGGCGCTTGCTATGTACAATACCGATGAAAGCATCCGTGGTTTTGCACATGCCTGTTTCAACCAGGCGCTCCTGAAAAACTGGCCGTTGTATCTTTCTACCAAAAATACCATCTTAAAAAAATATGACGGAAGGTTTAAAGATATTTTCGAAGAAATCTACCAGCAGGAATTTAAATCAAGGTTTGAAGCTGCCGGCATTACGTACGAACATCGCCTGATTGATGATATGGTGGCCAGCGCTTTAAAATGGCATGGTAACTTTGTATGGGCCTGCAAAAACTATGATGGCGATGTGCAGAGCGATACAGTTGCGCAAGGTTTTGGAAGTCTTGGTTTGATGACATCCACGCTCGTTACCCCTGATGGAAATGTAATGGAAGCGGAAGCTGCACATGGAACTGTTACGCGTCATTACAGGGAATATCAAAAAGGAAGGCCTACTTCTACCAATCCTATCGCATCCATCTTCGCATGGACAAGAGGCCTGGAATTCAGAGGACGCCTTGATAATAACCAGGAACTGATAGACTTTTGTTTGGCTTTGGAAAAAGTATGTGTAGAAACAGTGGAAAGCGGAAAAATGACAAAAGATCTTGCCATCTGCGTAAGTGGTAAAAATGTGCAACATGGAAAAGATTATCTCTATACTGAAGAGTTTTTAGATGCCCTCGATGAAAATTTAAAAAAGAAACTGGGTCAATAATCAAAGCGTTGCAATTTTTTTTGAGCCGATCAGTATTACTACTATGAGACTTTTCTTGCGTCGCACTCTTCAACATTCTTATCTTTATTGGGCAATATATAAAACCCTGAAAACAAAACTGCCTCAAATTTTTTGAGGCAGTTTTGTTTTCTTCAGCTTTCCGGTTTTTCCAGAAAAAACTTATCCGGGTTGGGAATAAAATGCAGGAAAGCATGGAAGTTGGCTTTGTATTTACGCTTGTCCAGCTTATAATAAAATGCGCCTTTTTTTGAATTGAGTTTATCCTTTTCCGGTTGTTTGATCAGCAGGCCGGTGGACAAAATTTTGCGGCTGAAATTGCGGTTGTCGAATTTTGTATCATACACACCTTCATACAATTTTTGTAATTGGGGGATCGTAAACCTTGAAGCCAGAAGTTCAAATAAAACCGGATGGAGCGAAGCTTTATAGCGCAATTGTTTTTTTGCCATATCCACCATTTTCTGATGGTCAAATATCAGTTCCGGCATTTCTTTAAGCTGAAACCATTCCGCATGATATTCATGACTGATTTGTTGCTGGTATTGATTGATATCAATTAAGGAAAAGTATGCAACCGATATGGTCCTTTCCACCGGGTCGCGTTGCGGATCGCCAAATGCATGCAACTGCTCCAGGTAAACGCCTTCCAGTCCGGTCAATTGCTTTAATACGCGGTTGGCTGCCTGATCAAGACTTTCAGCGGGTTGAATAAAACCACCCATTAAACTCCATTTTCCCTTTTTGTGTTGGAGTGCTCTTTTTATCAATAATAATTTTATATCATCTCCATCAAATCCAAATATGATACAATCTACTGCAATAAGGGCGGGAATTTGTCCTGAATAGCGGGTCATGGGCTTAAAATCTTGAATATTCCTGAAAGATAGGATTTCATTTTATTGGAAATTATGCAGTAAATAAATTTTAATTATAAAAAATCTCGCAAATCAGGATGCTGAAGAATTAAAATATGAAAAACAAGGCTTTTTAAAAACAGATTATGCCTTAAGTTCGCATATATGAAACAGTTTATCCTTTTAAGCGGATTAATGATGTTATCTGCCTGCATACTTGCGCAAAACAAAAAACAAGATGCCTACTTATTTTCATATTTTAAGAATAATGGTGAAGACGGATTGCATCTTGCCTATAGCCTGGATGGATTAAAATGGGAAACTTTAAAAAATGATGCTTCTTTTTTACAACCCGTTTTAAGCAAAGATAAACTGATGCGCGATCCATGTATTATTCGCGGTGGAGACGGACTTTTTCATATGGTATGGACGGTGAGCTGGAATGATCGCGGAATTGGATATGCGTATTCCAAAGATTTGATTCACTGGTCGGAGCAACAATATATTCCTGTAATGCGGAATGAGCCCAATGCGCGTAATTGCTGGGCGCCCGAAATCACTTATGACGATAAAAGTAAAACCTATATGATTTATTGGGCTACCACCATTCCGGGCCAATTTTCTGAGACCGATTCCAAAACCGAAAATCAATACAATCACCGGCATTATTATGTAACCACAAAAGATTTTAAAAGCTTTAGCGATACCAGACTTTTGTACGATCCGGGTTTCAACTCCATTGATGCAACCATTGTAAAAGATGGAAAACGGTTTGTGCTATTTTTTAAAGATGAAACGCGTGAGCCGGCACAAAAAAATTTAAGGATTGCTTATAGCGATCAGCTTACCGGCACTTATACAAAAGCAAGTGAGCCGATAACCGGAAAATATTGGGCCGAAGGGCCAACCACAGTAAAGATAGATGGCAAATGGATTGTTTATTTTGATAAATACACCGAACATAAATATGGCGCAATAAGTTCTTCCGATTTAAAAAACTGGACTGATATTTCAGATCAGATCAGTTTGCCGGAAGGCATCAGGCATGGTTCGATCCTAAGAATTACAAAGCAGGAATTGAATGCGCTAAAAAACAACCCTAATTCAAATTAATTATTGCTTTTAATCCTGGTGATTTATTTTTTATGAAGTACAGCTATTTATTTTTTATCATTTTTAGTTTGATATCCCTTTTTGGAAACAGCCAGAATTTGCTGATGCCGGTAGCGGGAAATACCTGGCGTGCTCCGGCAGGAAAATCCGGCGGAAATATCAGTGATGCCGGTATTATAAACTGGTCCGGAAGCGATGTGAGTTTTACCACTTATGTACGTTTTTCAAAAACAGGAAAACTGAAACTTCAATTGTCCGCGAAAGCTGATGGTAAAAGCCGGATTCGAATATCAGGTTTAAACCAATCAAAAAATATTGAAATAACGGATGACATAATAAGGGATTATAGTGTAGGAGAATGGCTGATTAAAGACACAGGATATGTGGCATTTGTAATTGAAGGACTTTCGAAAACAGGCCGCAATTTTGCTGATATTTCTACATTCATTCTTTCCGGCGAAGCGGTAGATGAACAGACGAAATTTGTTAAAAATAATGATGGTAATTTTTATTACTGGGGTCGCCGCGGGCCATCGGTGCATTTGAATTATCCAATTCCGGATGATACCCGTGCTGAATGGTTTTATAATGAATTAACTGTTCCCAATGGTGAGGATATTGTCGGATCTTATTTTATGGCCAATGGCTTTGGTGAAGGATATTTTGGCATCCAGGTAAACTCTGTTTCGGAAAGGAGGATATTGTTTTCAGTATGGAGTCCTTTTTCAACAGATGATCCAAAAACAATTCCGGACGATCAAAAAATAAAGCTATTAAAAAAAGGAAATGATGTGTACACGGGTGAGTTTGGAAATGAAGGATCTGGTGGTCAAAGTTATTTAAAGTATAACTGGAAAGCGGGCGTTACTTACAAGTTTTTACTTCATGGGAAACCGGCGGCAAACGATCATACAGAATATACCGCTTATTTTTATGCACCGGAAAAAAATGAATGGATACTGATCGCGAGCTTTAGCAGGCCAAAGACGAATACTTCTTTAAAACGGCTGCATTCCTTTCTTGAAAATTTTATTCCGGAACAAGGCAATATACCGCGAAAAGTATTATTCGGTAATCAATGGATCAGGGATGATAAAGGCTCGTGGAAAGAATTAAACACAGCAACATTCACTGCTGATAATACTGCAAGGAAAGAGTACCGGATGGATTATGCCGGCGGATTGGAAGGCAATTATTTTTATCTTCAAAATTGCGGTTTTTTTAATCATTACACATCCATTGGCAGCAGCTTTCAAAGACCCTCCGGGAAAAGAAAACCGCCGGTAATTGCTTTTGAAAAATTGCAATGAGAATTGCTCATAGCGCTAGCAATCCTAAGCAAAGACGTGAAGCACTTAAAGGTACAATGAAGTAAATTTTAGAACCTCTGCAGCTCAGCCTTAGCCTGCAATACAATCGCAATGAATTAAGGCCATATCTATGTTATTGTTGAATAAAGGATCTGAAGTAAAAGAGTGCGACGCAAGAAAAGCCTGATAGCAGCATTGCAGCCGGGTTCAAAATTATCTTCTTTTAAATAACGGCCGGGAAACTGGCATTAATCCGTATGATTGGAAAGATAATGCTCCACTATTTCATTTAATGTTTTTTCCTTTTCAATAAGTTTTTGCAATAGCACAGCCTGGTTCTGACCTCTTACTAAATTATGCCCTTCATACTTCGCGCCATAGTACACATCATTGTTCAGATGATCGGTAATAAAGCGGATGGCCTGCATATAGATCATGAATTTTCCGGCATAAATGAAATGAGATTTCTCCTCTCCGGTTAATTCATTTTTCATTTCTCTGAGATAACCTTCCACAATGGCTTTAAAGAAAGGTTCCCGCACATTTATTTTTGAAAAATCCGCTTCCTCCTCACTGGCTACGGATAAATAAGTGCGCATCATGTCACCCACATCGCTGATAAAATAACCGGGCATCACCGTATCAAGATCAATTACGCAAATGCCTTTGTTTTGGGCATCAAACAACACATTGCTGATCTTGGTATCATGATGTGTAACACGCTGTAAAAACTGCGGATTTGTTTTGATCATTTCAAATATATCCACGATTGGTTTTTGCGATTCGAGATATTCTATTACTTCTGCGGATTGTTTAATTCTTTCCGGATCGCCATGAATAACAGCATGCCTGAACTGCTGGTATCTTAAGCTAAGGTTGTGAAAATCGGGCAGGGTGATTTTTAATGTTTTTACATCTACACCACAAAGCAAATTTGTAAACATCGCAAACTGGCGGGAAGCTTCATAAGCCTGACCGGGTGAATGTACAACATCAATGGTATGTGAATCTTTTAGGAATGGGAAAATTCTGAAATAATCGCTGTCATTCAACGGCAGCATTTCATCGCCTGACTTTGTTTTTACAGGTGCGGCAAACAAGTATTGCGGATGCTTTTGCCTGAGATAATCCGCGATAAAGCGGATATTGAAAGCGATGTTTCCAGGGGTTTTAAAAACCTTGATATTTACCCGTTGTAAGATATAATCTTCTCCGCCATCTTTTGCAGTTAGTTTCCAGGTTTGATTGATCAATCCATTTCCAATGGGAGCGATGGTAAAGTCATTAAAATTTAATGGGTATGCTTTTATAATATTTTCAAACATGATGCACGATTAGAGAATAATAAATTCAAATATACGTGGCAAATCAAAATTATAAAGCGGGATAAACCTTTAATATTTATTCGATAGAAAGCTTTCTGTATTCTGCAGTCCTCATGGATCGTTGCTTTACTTTCTCTTTTATTGATCTTTACATCAATATCCCCGACTCAATTACTCACAGGTTTCTAATTATTTCAATTTCTTTATATACCCATAAAATGAGATTGGATCCTTATAAGTGCTGGTAACGCTGAGTTGCGCAGTTCCATTGTCAAAGATGCTGAAAGAAAACTGCTGTACTTCGCGTTGGTCCTTAAATTTTATCACCACATCCCAGCGGCCTTTATTGTTATTGGTTGCATCATAAGAAAAATTGGTTGATGTAAATTGAATTCCGCCTTCAGAAGGGTTGACCGGCGCCTGGTAAGCTCTTCCAAAATAAGGAAGATAACTGGTAAGACTGTCTTTTCTTACATTAACATCATAAGAAGAAGTAAGGTTGCGCATTCTTCCTCTCATAGGAGTAACTGTTTGTGCAACAAAATTAAATTGTTGCGAATCCACCATGTTTTTTACATCATTGGTTTTAATGTCTACTGTTTTTTTTGCAGGAGCACATTGAATTAATGCAATTGAAAGCATAACCAATAAAATTGCGTTTTTTATAAAAGATTGAGCTTGTGTAAAATTCATACTATTAGCTTTTTTAATAAAAGGTACAAAAATTGCTCCGTTTAAGATTAAATAATCATGTGAAAAAATAGAAAATGAACGTTTTATTTTAATGATCAAAAATAAATAAGCCTGGCCATGAATTGGAATTAACCCCTGTATTCATTTCAAATACTTTAAACACTTATTATGAGACATGTTTTATTGAGATTTTTAGTAGTGTTTGTGGTTTTGTTTTTTTCTTGTCATCAAAAAAAGGAGGTTGTAAAAAACAGTGGTTTGCCACGTCCCGATCATACTTTAGTAGTAATTCTGGAAAATCATAGTTTTGATCAGATTATCGGGTCGGGAAATGCGCCATATATAAATGAACTGGCGTTGGAAGGAGCGGTTTTTACCCATGCACATGGTGTTACGCATCCAAGCCAGCCGAATTACCTGGCGCTGTTTTCCGGAAGTACCCAGGGTATTACGGATGACAGGTGCCTTATTGATGAAACGCCATATACTACACCCAACCTGGCATCAGCACTCATAAATAAGGGATTTAGTTTTAAAGGATTTGCTGAATCCATGCCATCAGTGGGATACCTGGAATGCAGTTATGGGTTAAGCGATTTAAACGGTGGAGTTCTTTATGCGCGTAAGCATGCACCCTGGGTAAATTGGCAGGGAACTGGAAAAAATAATATTCCGGTATCTGCAAGTCAGCCAATGACGGCATTTCCATCTGATTTTAGCCAACTGCCAACTGTAGCATTTGTTATTCCCAACCAGGATTACGATATGCACAATGGAACGGGACCTGAAGTTATACAGAGAGCAGATCGGTGGCTGAAGGATCAGTTGGGAGCTTATATTGATTGGGCTAAAACGCATAATAGTTTATTGATCCTGACATTCGACGAAGATGATTTTACACAAAACAATCATATCCTTACGCTGTTTACCGGAGCAATGATCCAGCCCGGGCAATACCCAAAAACAATTAATCATTACAATGTGTTACATACGATAGAAGCGATGTATGATTTGCCTATAACTGATACGATACAAGCAGAATTGATTACGGAAATTTGGAAAAAATAAAAAGGAATGGTTTATCAAATTATCCCGGAAATCTTTTTAAACGAATCATTAAATATTTGCTTTTGTTTTTCAGATGAATAGAGCATATTTATCCGGTTTGCGGAATAATATTCTAAAAAAATTCAATTAATTCTTAAATAATCCTTTTGAAATTGGATAAATTCCGTCTTTTCTAAACATTTTCTCATAATAGCTCGTTATATGTTTGGCTTTGAAATTGACCTAACCAACTTATCTTTATTTTTATCTTTTAAATAGGACGAGCACTGAAGAAGTTTTTTAAAATAACAGGAAGGATAATATTGGTTTTACTCGCAATCGTTTTGCTGGGCTGGCTGCTTATACAAACCGAAACAGTACAGAATTTCCTGGTTGGTAAGGTTACGAAAAGATTGTCTAAAGATCTGAATACCGAAGTAAGGATACAGCATGTAAGCTTTTCATTTTTTAATAAAATGAACCTTGAAGGTGCTTTAATAAAAGATCAGCAAAAAGACACGCTGTTATATGCAGGCGCATTAAAGTTTCGTATCACAGATTGGTTTTTCTGGCGTCGATAAAGCGGATATTAAATATGTGGGTCTTGAAGATGCTGTGATCCGGCAGGAACGAAAGGACTCTGTATGGAATTTTCAGTTTATAATTGATTATTTTTCTTCTCCCACTCAAACAGAGAAGAAAAAAAGCGGAAAGGGATTGCAATTGAATCTTCAGAAACTGGATCTTAAAAATGTAAGTTTCCTCACCCATGATGACTGGGTAGGGGAGCAGATGCTGGTAAGCGTGGGAAGCTTACTGCTGGATGCGGATTCGGTGGATTTCAGTAAAAACATTTATAAAATCAACCAGATTGAAATTGATAAACCTTTATTTTCACAGCAACATTATGACGGCTTAAGGCCTCCAAAAGATACTACTGTTCCGGCGGTTGCCGATACGGGCATGTATTTCAACCCGGGAGATATTCAGTTATTTGTAAAAAACATCAATATTACCAATGGCGGATTATTTATTGGTAAAAGAGATGGCGTACCCGATCCACATTTCGATGGCAGTCATATCCAGGTCAGCAACATAGCCGGTTCACTGAAACAGGTAGATGTTACAAAAGATACCATAAAAGCCATCGTAAGTCTTTCAGCAAAAGAGCGCAGTGGATTTGATCTGAAAAGTCTTAAAGCCCATTTTAGATTTACCCCGCAGATCATGGAATTTTCAAGGCTCGATATCCGCACCAATAAAAGCAGGCTGGGGGATTATTATGCCATGAAATTTGATGATTTTAATAAAGACATGGGCGAATATATTGACCAGGTGATAATGGAAGCGCGCTTTAAAAATGCGGAAATACACTCCGATGATATTGCTTTTTTTGCCCCCGAGTTAAAAAGCTGGAATAAAGCAGCTGATATCAGCGGAAGGTTTTTGGGAACGGTTGCTGATTTTAAAGTGGCCAATCTTTTCGTTAGAAGTGGAAACGAAACTTATCTCGCTGGTAATCTTTCAATGAAGGGATTGCCTTATATGGCGAAAACCCGGATAAGCCTTACCAATGCCAATTTACAGGCTACCTATCATGATGCGTCCATACTTCTTCCAGCGATAAAGAACATCAATAGTCCCAATCTCCCGAGTTTGGGTAAAGTTCGTTTTGCCGGCAATTTTACAGGTACCATTTATGATTTTTCCGCCAATGGAAATATCAGTACCGCCATCGGCGGCGCTTATGCCAATATCAATTTGAAATTGCCCAAAAGAGGCGAGCCGGCTTATAAAGGAACGCTTATTACCAAACAATTTAATTTGGGTAAATTTCTGGAAGTGGATGCTATAGGACTTGTTGGTTTCAAAGGCGCCGTAGCAGGAAGCAGTTTTAATATTAACCGGATTAAAACTTCAGTGGATGGCAGCTTTGACCAGTTTCAGTTTCATGATTATTCTTATTCCGATCTGTTGTTTAATGGAACCATTCAAAATAAATATTTTACCGGTGAATTCAAAGCCAATGATACCAATTTTGTGTTTACCAGTAATGTGGTAATTGATTTGAAAGAAGAACAACCTAAATTCAATATCTTAGGTGACCTTGTAAAAGCCAATTTTAAAAAATTAAATTTTTCAAAGGAAAATTTTGAACTGGCCGGATTATTCGATTTGGATTTTGAAGGAAAAAATATTGATGAATTTGTAGGATATGCTAAAATTTTAAATGCCTCCTTAAAACACGATAGTACAAAACTGAGCTTTGATTCCTTATCAGTTGCTTCTTATAAAGATTCCGTAAACCGCAAAGTGCTGGACATCCGAAGCAATGAGTTTGATGTAATGGTGCGGGGTCAGTACAATATTTTGGGGCTTCCCACAAGTTTCCAGTCGTTTTTAAGTAATTATTTTCCATCTTATATCAGCAAGCCGCAAAAAACACCCGAAAATCAGGGATTTTTGATTACGGTGCATACCAGGGATTTTGATAAATATGCGCGGATACTTGATCCGAAATTGTCTGGTTTTGATAATGCTACTATTACGGGTGGGGTAAATACAAAAGATTCAGGGATATTTTATTTAAAAACAGAGATCCCCAATCTAAAATATGACAACTATAAAATTGAAAATGCCGATATACAGGGCAGAGGTGATTTCAGAAGCGTTACACTTTCAGGAGATATAGATAAAATTTTTATCAGTGACAGCACATTTTTCCCTAATACACAAATCGGGATTCGTTCGGAAAATGATCATTCGGATGTGCATATTTCCACAAGCGCCAATAATACCCTCAATGATGCGGAACTGAATGCGGATGTGTACACGTTGCCCGATGGTGTGCGCATTAATTTTCAACCTTCCTCTTTTGTGATCAATGATAAAAAATGGAACCTGGAAAAACAAGGTGAAATCATTATCAGGAAAAACCTGGCTTCGGCGCAGAACGTTAAATTCACGCAGGGATTTCAGGCTATTACTGTTGAAACGGAGATGGAAGAAGGCAGTAATGTAAGTGATCTTGTGGTAAAATTAAAGGATGTGAATATTGGCGATTTTACTCCTATGCTAACCAAAGAACCGAGAATGGAAGGCGTGGCAAATGGCGATATTTATCTCCGTGATTTTTTTGGCCAGTTCAGGGTGGAATCTGCTTTAAAAACAGAACAATTCAGGCTGGATAATGACTCGATTGGACTGGTAACGCTCAATGGTTCGTTTGACAGTAAAACAGGATTAATCAGATACAATGCCCATTCGGATAATGAAAACTACCAGTTTTCAGCAGATGGCAATTATGAAACGAAAGATTCCACAGGATCTCCGCTTAATACCAATCTTCATTTATCTAAAACTAAAATAAGAGTTGTAAACCGGTTTTTAGGAAGCCTTTTTGAAAATATTGATGGTTTCACTTCCGGGGATCTCACAATTAAAGGTGATCCTTCTGCGCCTCAATTGTTGGGTACGCTCTCGGTGAGCAATGTGGCGCTTACGGTTAAATATACCCGCGTAAGATATATAATTGATTCGGCAGTATTTAAGTTTAAGGAGGGGGTGATTGATTTTGGGCAATTCAATATATCCGATGAAAATAATAACAAAGGAACCGTAAAAGGAAAGTTGTATCAGCAGGGATTTAAGAATATGCAATTTGATTTTGATTTATCAACCAATAAATTACTATTGCTTAATACCAGCTATAAAGATAATCAGCAGTTTTATGGAAGAGCAATTGGCAAAGCTTCTTTAAGTTTAAAAGGACCGGAGGAAAATATGCGCTTATCTATTACCGGTGAAGTGAATGATACCACACATATTTTTATTCCCACTTCAGGAAGCCGTGAAAGTACGGACGCTGATTATATCGTATTCAAAGAATATGGTGTAGAAATGGAAGAGCCCGGTGGAACAGAAAAAGCCAACCTGGATATTGATCTTGATATTACTGCCAATAATAAGGCGCAGATTGACGTGATACTCGATCCGTTTTCCGGGGATGTGATCAAAGCTACCGGCAATGGGCGGATGCAGATAAAAGTGCCGGCCCACGGAAGTATGAGTATGAAAGGGCGCTATAATATTGAACGTGGCCGGTATGATTTCAATTTCCAATCTTTTATAAAAAAACCATTCGATTTTATGCCGGATGCCGGAAATTATATTGAATGGAATGGAGACCCTTACAATGCCAATCTGCATATTGACGCACAGTACACTGCATCAAGGGTTAGCCTGAATGATCTTGTTGGTAGTCAAAGCCAGACCGGTATCAATTCTACTGTAAAAGGATACCGCGGGGATGTGTATGTAGTTGCGGAATTAAGAGGAAAATTAACCAAACCAAATATTGATTTCCGTTTGGATTTTCCTCCTAACAGCGCGATTAAAAATGATAATGACTTTGCATTATTCTTAAACCGGCTTCAAAGTGATGACAATGAAATGCTGAAGCAGGTTACTTATTTAATTGTATTCGGATCCTTTGCCCCTTACGGGGAAGCCCGTACCGGAACAAACGTAACATCTATCGGATTGAATACCATTTCTCAAAAACTTACCGCAGAGCTTAATAAGCTGGTGTCAAACCTGCTGTTTAAAATAACGGGTGATAAAAGTTTGCAGCTCGATGTGGCCACTTCCACCTATAGCAGCGCAAGTCTGATTGGTAACGGAGTGGGAATATCAAGTAATAAACTCGATCGCCAAACAGTAAATTTAAAAGTAAATCAAAGTTTATTAGATGGAAAAATAATTGTGACTTTTGGTGGCGATCTGGATTTTAATTTAAGCAACTCTGCCGCCACACAGGCGGGGAATTTTCAATGGTTGCCTGATATTTCTGTTCAAATTGTTTTGACGAAAGACCGGAAATTAAGAGCGGTTATTTTTAATAAAAGCAGTTTAAATGTAAACAGCAATGCAGCCATTGGCCGGCAAAACCGCCAGGGAGTGAGCATTTCTTATACCAGGGATTTTGAGAAATTATTTGGGGATCGTCCAAAGGACACCATAAAAATTCCGCCGCCACAAAATTCCGTTGAAAAATAGCATTGTTTTCAGCCAATATAAATTTTTGGATGCTTTGCCAGGTATGGAAGTAGAAAAGCGATTAGTACGCCCATGATTATTTCCAGGCCAAGATAAAGGCCCTTGGCGCCATTGTCATTAATCGTATCTGAGCCCGCATTTCTCAGGGTAAGGAGTATGCAAATGGCGGTTATTACAATAAATAAAGCAGTAAATACCACGCTTCCCTTTTTCATTGTTTTATCTAAGACATAATATAACATGCCTATCAGCAATAACAATAATGAGGTTCCCAATGTGAGGGAATAAGCATTAATGATTTCTGAAAATGAATACTCTGTTACTTCCCGGTAAACTGTGTTATAAATTATGTTTAAAACGGCGCCTGTAATGCCTACAGCCAATCCGGCGAGAACACATTTGGAAAAGTTTGTGATTTTATAATCGTAGTCCATGACAATGTGTTTTAGAGTGGTAAATGTTTTCAAAAGTTACGGAAAATGGGCTTAATTTCTTATTATTTAACCGAAATAATAATGCCAGAAATAGCTTAAAAATTTATTTTAAGGAGGATATATATGAACCTGAAATTCCCGGCAGGTTGTACATTAATAAACATTGCAGTTATCACTCTATGCTCATAGCTGACAACTTCAGCCAATTTAGGATACTATTGGGAACTACTTAAACATACTGTGTTAGCTTTGCCCCGCTTTGACGCATGACTTTTAAAAATTAATATATATGATTAACAAAGATTCAGCCATGTCGCCGGTGCATCATTTGCGCGTTTCGGGATTAATTGAAGGGATTTCTTACCTTTTATTATTAGGTATAGCTATGCCATTAAAATATTATGCCGGTTTACCGGAAGCGGTGCGTTACGTTGGTATGGTGCACGGAATACTTTTTATCTGGTACATCGCCAGCATTATCTGGACGAAGTTTTCGGTAAAAATGTCAGTTAGTCATGCTTTGGTTGCATTTGTTGCTTCTTTGGTTCCTTTCGGAACTTTTTATGCGGATAATAAAATTTTTAAGCACTTGCATCAAAAGGGTTAAGGAAATGATGTAGTGATAACCAGATATTGCAATGATCTATTTAAAGTAAATTGGCGGTCTCAAGGCCGCCAATTTATTTTTATTTTTCAATTTTGAAAACGAACATATTATATTTAAAGCGCTTCATTCGGTTCAGCCAGTATTTCATGGCCCAGCTTATCTCTTTTTGTTTGCAGGTATTTTTTATTGAAATGATTAGGAATGATTTCAATAGGTACAATATTTACTATTTCCAAGCCATAACCTTTTAATCCGCTGCGTTTTTTTGGATTATTGCTGATGAGCTTCAGTTTTGTTGCCCCCAGGTATCGCAGTATTTGCGCGCCTACGCCATAATCCCGCTCATCCATGCCAAAGCCAAGTTTTAAGTTTGCTTCTACTGTATCCAATCCTTCTTCCTGAAGTTTATAAGCCTTTAGTTTGTTGATTAAACCGATGCCGCGCCCTTCCTGGTTCATATAAAGAATGATGCCTTTGCCTTCGGCTTCAACCATTTTCATGGCATTATTTAACTGATCGCCACAATCGCAGCGCAGGCTTCCCAAAATATCACCTGTAAAACAGCTGGAATGCACTCTTGTAAGCACCGGTTCATCTTTTTGCCATTCTCCTTTTATTAATGCAAGATGTTCATTGGCAGTATTTTTTTCGGAAAAAGCAACCAGCTTGAAATGTCCATACCTGGTAGGCATTTCTACTCTTACGATCTCTTCAATTAAAGAATCAATTCTAAGCCTGTATTCAATCAGATCTTTAATGGAAATAATTTTCAGGTCAAACTTTTGCGGCTATTTCCCTTAACTGCGGCAGTCTTGCCATTGATCCATCTTCATTCATGATTTCAACCAGTACGCCTGCAGGTTCAAATCCTGCCAGTCTTGCCAGGTCAACAGTGGCTTCCGTATGGCCGGCGCGTCTTAAAACGCCTCCGTTTTTTGCGCGTAAAGGAAAAATATGACCCGGCCTACCCAGGTCTGCCGGCTTAGTGGATGGGCTTATTAATGCCTGAATGGTTTTTGCCCGGTCATGCGCGCTGATGCCGGTTGTGCATCCACGCCCCAGCAAATCAATGCTTACGGTAAAAGGTGTACCATGCAATGCGGTATTATTATTAACCATTAAATCAAGCTGCAGTTCATCGGCTCTCGCTTCTGTAATAGGGGCGCAAATCAGGCCACGGCCTTCTTTACTCATAAAATTTATGATCTCCGGAGTCACATTTTGCGCTGCGGTTATAAAATCGCCTTCATTTTCGCGGTCCTCATCATCTACTACAATTACCATTTTTCCGTGCTTAATATCCAAAATAGCACTTTCAATTGTATCTAACATACTGTTTGATTTATGCTGCAAAGTTACACTTATAGAACCGGTTATTTATAATTCTGCTTAAAGACGGTAAAAAACTACATTTGGATGATATTTCATTTAATATATTGATTGAATGGTATAATTATTGGATTTCAAAGGCTTAATGTAAAATTCGGTTTCAAAGGCTCAGAAATGAACTGGATTGGTTACATTTTGTTAATATTGGAGAAGTTCCCTTTGTAATAATTTCGCGGCCAGAAAAACAAGAGTATGTTATTGAAGAGAATTCTACAACTTATAACAAGCTTATTTTTACCTCTGTTCTTAATGGCACAGGTAACTACAAGTAACCTTTCGGGAACCGTAAAAAATGATAAAGGCGAATCCCTGGCCGGCGCCACCATCCGGGTTATACATCTTCCTACCGGAACCGTTAATACTACAGTTACTTCACAGGCCGGAAGATATGCATTAAGCAATCTGCAGCCTGGCGGACCATATTCTGTTGAAGCGGATTATGTTGGATTTACAAAAGAAAAGAAAGAAGATGTTTATTTAAACTTAGGTGAAACCGGTGATGTTAATTTTCAAATGCGTAATACCGGCACTGAATTGACAGAGGTGATTGTTTCCGGAACCAGGAGAAATGTGGATATTGGTGGAAAAGGCGGGGCCGAAACTATGATAGGAAGGGATAAAATGGAAAATCTCCCTTCGGTAGGCCGCAACATCTCCGATTATCTGCGTGCCGTTCCACAGGCGAAACTTACCAATTCAGAAGGTGGTGTTACCATTGCCGGGCAAAATAACCGGTACAATTCCTTTTATGTGGATGGCGCCGTAAATAATGATGTTTTCGGATTGTCCGCATCCGGTACCAATGGCGGTCAGGCGGCCATTGCCCCGCTTTCAATTGATGCAATCGATCAGTTCCAGGTGGTTATTTCTCCTTATGACGCTTCGCTTGGAAATTTTACCGGCGGCGGTATCAATGCGATCACAAGATCCGGGACAAATAAAACGCAGGGCTCGGTTTATTATATTTTTCGTAACCAGGATCTTGCAGGCAAAACGCCAACCGGCGATAAGAGTAATGCAACCAAATTAAGTAATTTTAAAAACCAAACTTATGGTTTTAGATTGGGCGGAGCTTTGGTAAAGAATAAATTGTTTTATTTCATCAATGCAGAATCTCAAAGGGATGTAAGACCACAGCCGTTTGATTTTAATCAATACAACGGAAATACCAAAGATATTAATGCTCTGAATGCCCTGGCAGATACTTTAAGAAAAAGATACAATTACAATCCGGGCGGGTTTTTAAATAACGATGAAAAAGTAAATGCCGACCGGATTACCGCCAAAATTGACTGGAATATAAATACAAAAAATAAATTATCCGTTAGCCACCGCTATACAAATGGTACACGATACAATACAAGTACCAGCAGCAGTACCGCCATTAATTTTTACAACGACGGATATATTTTTCCAACGCGGACCAACTCTACTTCTGTAGAATTAAAAACTGTTGCCGGAAGGTCTTCGAGCAACAGGTTGCTGCTTACTTTTACTGATGTAAAAGATGACCGCAATCCGCTGGGCGATCCTTTTCCAAGGGTTTCCATCCGGGATGGCGCTTCAAATATAATTTTCGGAACAGAAAACAGCTCTACCCAAAATCTTTTAACTCAAAAGAATTTCAGCTTTCTGGATGCCTTTAAATTTAATCTGAACAAGCATGCGCTTACCATTGGAACGGATAATGAAGTGAATAATGCTTACAATGTATTCATCCAGAATACTTTTGGAAATTATCAATACAATAACCTGGCTGATTTTTACAACAATGCAAAACCGCTTCAGTACACAGTAGGGTATCCGCTTGTTGATAATGTTCTGAATGATAATACGGATGCTGCCGCAAAGTTTAAAACCCTGAAACTTTCTCTTTTTGTAAATGATGAATTCAGAGCTACTGAAAACCTTACTTTGAATGTTGGTTTGAGAGCAGATTATTCAAGGTTTTTAACCAAACCGGCAACCGACCAGTTTACCAATGATTCTGCTTTACCGCGCTTTGCCCAATATTATGATCTTAAAGGAGCAAAATCCGGATTGAGACCAAATATTCCGGTTTCGCTTTCACCAAGATTGGGATTCACTTATAAAATACCTCAGGAAAATATCGTGATAAGAGGTGGTTTGGGATTGTTTACGGGAAGAATACCATTGGTATGGCCGGGAGGAATTTATAATAATAATGGTTTAAACCAGGGTGGATTTACCGCTAGCAGCAGTCAGAATCCCGCGGCTCTTGATATCATCCGGTTCCGCAGCGATCCTTACGGGCAATGGCGTGCCAGTGATGTAAATATCAATTTAAGCAAAGGTGGATTAAACCTCATTTCAAGCAAATTCAAAATGCCGAAAGTATTTAGATCTTCTTTGGCCGTGGATAAGCGTTTTGCAATGGGATGGACATTCACGCTGGAAGGTGTTGTTACAAAAAATATCAACGAGATCTATTATACCAATATCAATCTTTTGCCAGCCACTTCAAAAGCAATGGGGCCGGATCAGAGATTGGTTTATCCTTCCCCGGTTACCATTCCTATCCGTTCAAACGGAAGCAATCCTTATGATAATGCGATTTTATTATCCAACTCCACTGATAATAAAGGATACGCCTATAATTTCACATTTTCTATTGATAAAAGAACTACAAGAGGATTGGGCTTCAATGTTAATTATACTTATGGAGATTCTTACGTGATCAATGAAGGTACCAGCAGTGTAAACCTAAGCCAGTGGCGCTTTATGGAAACGGTGAATGGAAGAAATAATATTACAAGATCCAGGTCCGATTTTAGCCAGGGACACCGCATATTTGCCTATGCAAGTAAGAAGTTTACTTATGCGGATAATAAGTTGGCCACCACCATCAGTTTGGTTTATACCGGCCAATCCGGTTCGCCATTCAGTTATGTATATCAAAACAGCATGGTACGCGATGATGGAAGTTCCGGTGGAAATGATTTGATTTTTGTTCCTACCAGGGATGAAGTGAATAATATGATTTTCCTTCCGAATACAATTGGTTCGGGTAGCAGTGCGGTTACTTATACATCAGAAGAACAAAAAATAGCTTTAAATAGTTATATAGAAAATGATTCTTATTTAAAAAATCGCCGCGGGCAGTATGCCGAAAGAAATGGCAGCCGCTTACCTTTTACCAATAATATTGATCTGAAAATAGCGCAGGATTTCAATGTACGTGTTGGGAAAGACCGGTACCAGTTCCAGTTGATTTACGATATGTTTAATCTTACGAATTTTATCAGCCGCAACTGGGGAAGAAGTTATTTCCTGAGCAATGATCAGTTTGCGCTTGTACAGTTTGCCGGTTATAAAGCGTCGGATGATTTAACTCCGCAATACCGCTTTAATCCTCAGAATAATGGAAGAACTCCCTGGGGCGTTAGTACCAGCAGCGTACCGCAATATAGTGCAAGATGGCAGAGCCAGTTAACCCTAAGGTTTAATTTTAATTAATTTAAATTCAAACTTTTCATACCGAAACCGGAAATCATAATTATGATTTCCGGTTTTCTTTTTTTATATTAGTGATGTTCTAACATTTTCCTCCCGAAAATTATCCGCCGATGATATAAATATTCTACCAACATTAAAATGTTTTGAATGATGAACAACCTTACTATTCAAGCCACCAAAGCCAGACAACTGCACCATCTGCATCACAATGGCCAAATATTGGTTCTTCCCAACATTTGGGATCCTTTAGGCGCGTCGATGCTCGAAAGCATAGGTTATCCGGCCATTGCTACTGCCAGCGCTTCCATTGCTTACACGAATGGTTACCAGGATGGTGAAAACATTCCTTTTGAAGAACTGCTTGTCATTTTAAAAAAGATTGTAAAAATGGTTAAACTGCCTGTAACTGCCGATATTGAAAGTGGATATGCGGATAATAACAAGCGGCTGGAGGAGAATATTAAAAAATTGATTGACACTGGAATAGCTGGAATAAATTTTGAAGATAGTGATCAACGCCAGCAAAAATTGATTTCCGCGGAACTTCAATCTGAAAAGATCAGTCTTATAAAGGAAACAGCTTTGGAAATGGGAATTCCGCTTTTTATTAATGCAAGAACAGATGTTTACATTAAATCCCATCATCTGTCCGCTGAAGAAAAATTAGAAGAAACGATATACCGGGGAAACGCTTATAAGGATGCGGGCGCAGATTGTTTTTATCCCATCTTTCTGAAAGAAAAGGAAAGTATAACTACCATTCTTAAGGAAGTTTCATTGCCGCTGAATTTGTTGTTGCTTCCGGGAATTCCGCATTTTGCAAACCTTAAAGAAATGGGATTGGCACGATTAAGTCTTGGCCCGGGATTTTTAAAAACCGCCATTAATGCAATGAAAAATGTTGCGGAAAAATTGATGCATTTTGAAGGCATGAATGATATAACTGAAAACCCGGTAACTTCGGATTATTTAAAACACTTAATTTCTAAAGATGAATAAAAGAAAATCAATTTTTGAGGATGAAGCCAATGCATACAAAGCGATGCTGGGCTTGGAACAGTATATCAGAAACTCCCAGATTCCGGCTATGCTTCGCGAACTGATAAAAATAAGAGCCTCACAAATAAACGGATGTGCTTATTGTATAGATATGCATACACAGGAAGCGATAAAGATCGGAGAAAGCCAAAGAAGAATTTTTGCGCTTTCCGCCTGGAAAGAATCGCCTTTGTTTACTGAAGAAGAAAGGGCAGTACTAAAATTAACGGAGGAAGTTACATTGATTTCTGAAGACGGCGTTGCGGATGAAACTTATGAAATGGTAAAGAAATTTTATGGCGAAAAAGTATTGGCCCAAATTATTATGCAGATAGTAGTAATTAATTCCTGGAACAGGATTGCGGTTTCCACCGAACAGATTTTTGAATGAGGTAGCGAATTGCCGGAAATAATAGAATTTCCTTAAAGGATAATTATTTTCAATATCAGAATTGCATGGATTGTGCAATGATTTAATGAGTGATATCATTGCAATTAAGTAATTGGAATGCATATTACACCAGTAATTGATCACTGTCATGAATGAAAAAGATACTATTACCGCTTTGTTTCTTGACATCGGAGGTGTTTTACTTACCGATGGATGGAACAGGAAATGCAGGAAAAAGGCAGCAGAATTTTTTGGGCTCGAGCTAGATGAACTGGAAGAACGGCACCATTTGACGTTTGATACTTATGAGGTGGGGAAACTTAGTTTAGATGAATACCTGAACAGGATCGTATTTTATGAAAAGCGACCATTTACACGCGATCAGTTTCAGCAATTTATGTACGATCAATCAAAACCTTTCCCCGAAATGATTGAAATGATCCGTCTGCTGAAAAAGCAATACAAGCTGAAAGTTGCCGTAATCAGCAATGAAGGACGCGAGCTTACCGAATACCGGATTAAGCAATTCCGGCTGAATGAATTCGTAGATTTTTTTATTTCTTCCTGTTTTGTTCATTTTCGAAAACCTGATGCGGATATTTTCCGGGTAGCGCTGGATATTGCGCAAGTGCCTATAGAACAGATGCTTTATATTGAAGACCGCCCAATGTTTGTAATGGTCGCGGAAAGCCAGGGAATTAAAAGTATCCATCATACGGATTATGAAACCACCCGTGGCAAGCTGGAATCTTACGGTTTGAAAGTGACATAACTTATAACAAACCTGTGAGGTCTTCTGAGCATGTTTTATAATTAAAAGGTATGTTTTTAGACCTCACAGGTTTTTTGTTCCTTTTACGACCTTTTAGGTCTTCTGAGCATTTTTTATGATTAAAAGCTATGTTTTTAGACCTCACAGGTTTAAAATAATTTTCCTTGTTGTCCCGGCCTTCTGAATTGGGTACAGTCCAGGTTCCAGCGTTCTGCATTGAGATGATAGAGTTTGATTATATTTTACGAATTGCTGGCGTACCAAATCGCTGATCGGGCCTTCACCGCGCATACGGATACCCCAACGGCTGTCATTCACTTTACCGCCATGCCCGGTTTCAATTAAATGCCACACTTTATCGGCTTTGTCGGGGAAATTTTTGTACAACCAATCATGAAACAGAATTTTTACCGAGCCATTCAGCCGGATAAAAGTATATGCCGAAAACCTTGCTCCATTTGAAGCCGCCGTTTCCATGATGCGCTGCATCTCATGTTCATTCAACCCTGGAATCATGGGACCCAGCATAACTCCCATACGCACTCCCGCATCGCTCAATTCTTTTATAACCCGGAATCTTTGTTTTGCCGTTGTTGTTCGCGGCTCCATAACACTGCGCAAGTTTTCATCCAGTGAAGTGATGGAAACCAAGGCGCTGACAAGGTTTTTCTTTGCCATTTTTTCCAGAATATCCCTATCTCTTAAAATTCCGGCATTCTTTGTTATCAAACCCACCGGTTGATTAAATTCAAGACATACTTCCAGTAATTGTCTTGTCAACCTGAATTTTTTTTCGGCGGGCTGATAACAATCGGTATTTCCGCTCATACTGATGGGCAGGCATTCCCATTTGGGATTCATTAAAAATTTGCGCAAAAGCTGCGGCGCATTTTTTTTGACTATAATCTTGCGTTCAAAATCAAGTCCGGCGCTGTAACCCCAGTATTCATGCACATTTCTGGCATAACAATAAATGCATCCATGTTCACAGCCCTGGTAAGGATTCATACTGTAAAACATGCCAACATCCGGGCTATCTACTTTATTTACAATAGATTTAGATTGATCTTCCAGATATTGGGTTTTAATATTGGGTTCTATCCAATCGTCAATGGCTTCAACATGTTCTTTTATCAGTTCATGATTTAAAAACCTGTTTTTTGTATTAATCTGCGCACCACGGCCTTTTTTATAGGTACCGGCAATTTCCGGCTCCTGATCATTAGGGTCTTTCATAGTAATAAGATTTTATTCAAACAAACAATTCTCCCTGCCTTGTAGAGACAGGTAAATTCTCAAACTTTAAATGTTCCGCAATTTGGTATCTTTTGTCTCCCGCACGTCGCTTGAGTAATAACATTTGATCCGCTATAAATCTTCCCGTAAACTGCCGGTTGCTATATTCCAGCCATCCTTTTTCATATTGCCAGGGAAGTAGTTTTGAACCGATAATAAAGTAGGGCTCCTCATTAAAATAAGGTTTATGATCTTTATCCATTGTCAGGGATTGCTGGATTTGACGTATTGATTTCACCAGCCGTTTTATGGGCAGTTTACTGGTGACATTAATGAAAATGGAATGGGTGGGAAAGCTGCCGAAATCTTTCAGCTCAACTTTGAAAGGCGGTTGAGACATGGCAACCATTTTTAACCGGCTGATAATACGTTGTTCCGCCATTTCTGATTGTGTGAACCTGCTGATAATCAACCTTGTACTACCATAAACCATATTGGTCGCAAAACTTTTGGAAAATGCTTCTTTTACTTTGTTTATTTTATGGCTTAATGCTTCATGAGGATTTAGAATGAGCATGTACTCGCAATATTGATAACCGGTTAAAATGTTGGGATGAGTCATTGTAATTAAGTTTTATTGGTAAAATACTTAGCGTAAAAATACTAAATATTTTTAGTAAAAAAATAATTCTCATCTTTAAATTTTCCGGGCAAAATTCCGGTTGATATTTAGCGGAGGAAAAATTTTTAATCCTGTTTTTGAAAGAAGATTTTTTACCTAATATTTTTAAATTTTTGGTACGATTTTTTTGATAGAACTGATTAAACCATTTGTTATGAAATCAAAAAATCAAGGTGGATCTCATGGTAAACAAGACATGCACAGATCCTCTAAACCGGAAAACAAAGAAGGTACGGAAAGAAAAAATGAAGAACATAAAGACATGGGTTCTAAGGACAAAAAAGACACTAAATCAAGGAAGTAGTTTTTAGGTTTTAATTTGTATTTTAATAAGTTTTACGTTGCAGAAGCAATTTTGCAACGTAAAACTTTTTTTATAAGTATCCATTTTTCAATTTCTGTCTTTTGTTTTATTCTGATGCTTCCTGTTTAAACCCATTATTTGTATTGAAAAACAAATTTTTAAATTTTTTGCTTTAATTCTGTTTTTTACTCATAGATTTTATCTGGGCGCTACACGATCATCTTTTGCTTGGAAAGTAAACCAGCATTGAATATAATTATATAGGGAGTTGCATTCTGGTTTTTTTTCTATACAAAAAATGTAAAACTTACAACACAACCTGTGTAATTAAATCCCCATAAAAGGATAAATGAGTAGTTTTTTCAATCACTAAAATAGCAGGTTTTTTACGCTAAAAACCTTTCCTTAAAAGTTTTTGTGGTTTGCATCTTTTTTCAAAAATTATAAGACAGGGTTTTCTATTCTTCCGATTGTAGGATTGGTCGCCAATTTGCATATCATTCATATTACTAATCACCATTAAATTTTTAAATTATGGCAAAGTATTCAAAAGAAAGTCAGACCAAGGTAAAAAGGAGCATGGAAGAAATGAAAGAAGGGAAATTGAAAAGCGGCCGGAGCGGTAAAAAAGTAACGAATCCAAAACAGGCAATCGCCATTGGACTTTCAGAAGCCAGGAAAGAGGGCGCTAAAGTGCCCAAAAAAAGCGCTAAAAAGTCGGCGCCAAAAAAAGCGGCAAAGAAATCAGCGCCAAAAAAAATAGCGAAGAAAGCAGCGCCTAAAAAATCAGCTAAGAAGGCGGCTCCTAAAAAGACAGCAAAAAAATCAGCACCTAAAAAGAAAGCGGCTAAATCCTGAATATTAATGTAGTTCATTGTTGGCCGGGCGCTCAACAGCAACCTTGTATGAGACAGCGACATTTTGTAGAATAGTGTTGAAAAAAGATTTACAGTACAAGAGTGCGACGCAAGAAAAGCTTAAAGCAGTACTGCAGTTTGGCTCAAAAAAACAACTATATTTATTAAGATATTTCATCCGTTCATTCCCGTTACATGAAGCAATTTTATGTAACGGGAATGATTAACGGATGAATTATTCACAGGCTTAAAATACGGGTGAATCTTTTTACATCAGCCTGCGGATTAATAGGAATGTTTTGGGTAAGTAGTTCAGTTAATTGCTTTGCGAAATATGGCGCAAGTGAACAACCTTTGGTGCCCATACCATTTAATAAACCTACAGAAGAAATGACTGGATGTAATCCCACAAAAGGCCGGCGCTCCAGATTCGTTGGTCTTTCCGCAGCCCAGTGATCTACAATTGTATATGGGAGTTTAAGCCAGTAATTTAACTGATCTTCTACTTTTTTTCTAAATGCCGCAGTAGGATTTTTATCCGGATAATTCCATTCATAAGAGGATCCAATCCAGAACAAATCATTTTTCCAGGGAACGATATTTATCCCTTGCTTAAAAATATTGTTTCGAGGCAGGCCGGGAATGGATGCAATGATCACTTCGCCTTTATTGGGTACATAAGGCAGATTTTTAAAATAAGGATTATCAAATCCCAAAACGCCGTCGCAGCATATAATTTTCTGTGCCGTAATGTTTTGATATTTTACGTGATCTGCATAAACTTTACAATCATTCCAGCTAAACTGCTCTTCGAGCAATGCATTTTGTTCCTGCAGTTTTTTTCTCCATTCATGGAGCATGATATTCAGATCAATCAGGTAGCAGGGATTTATTTCACCGATGCCATAATGATAGTTAAAGTACTGCTTCCATTGATCTTCATCGGCTGGTAATTGCAGGTAAATTTCATCATGCAATCGTTTTGCAAAAGCTTCTTTCATCTGCAATGTCGGATGAAAATCAAGGATGTTGCATTGCTGAATCAATGGCGCATTTAATTCATGGCCAAGTTCCGTATAAGTATCCCATGAAAAAGGCAACAGTTCATCTATCATCCAGGTTTTCACAATTCTTCTTCCCGTAACGGGGTTGATTACCCCGCTCGCAACTTTCGTGGAAGAGTAGGGTTGGGGCTGATCTATAACCACAAACTTTTTCCCCGCCTTCCATAAGTTCCAGCTCAGAAATGTGCCGCATATACCTTGTCCGATGATGATGTAATCCATAAAGAAACCCAAAGGTATTAAATCCTTAGAGGGGCTTTTTTATATTAAAAATGAAAAATCCTGTATTGACATCAAAATTAATTGATGAATCATCAAGCTCTTACCAATCCTGTTCATTTTCTTCCTCCCATTAAGGGTTGGTGGCCACATTTATTTTTAATCCTTCACTATGGCTGGTAAACTCAGGAGCGTACATGCATTGTATCGTTGCCACACCTACCGAAAAGCTGCCGGTATGTGTAACGTACAAAGGATATTCAAACACATAAGTTCCTTTGTTTAAATAGCTGATGAAAAAATTGGTGCTGGCATCTTTGGTTGCTTCATAATATCCCAATCCGTCCTGCCATTTGTACCCGCTGAGTACATTCAACGGTTCCATAGCCGCTGCACGCATATCTTTCAAGTGCAGGTATTCCATATCCCGGTCGCTTTTTAATGTTATCCGTACAATCAGTTTATCACCCACTTTCAGTTCATCATTTTCATTTACCGGTGTAAGCGTTTTTCCCTGCGAAGAATTGTTTTCAACGAATAGTTTTTTAGTCAATGAAAGTGGTGTTGCGGCGGCTGTGATTTTGTCCAGATCTTCAAAATATTGCCAGTAAACAGCGCCCCAGGAAGGAGTGGATTTACCAGGCGCCGGTTTTGTTGTAGATGTTTGTACTGTTATATTTCCCATCTCCGGCGTTACTTTATTACCATCAATTTTTGTTTTGAAATAACCGGTCCCTGCTTCCGTTTTTTCATCGCTGCTGTTGATTTTGTTATCTCCCAGTTGAATGGTTACCTGTTTGTTGATGTCAGTACTGCTATTGTTGAGTAACAATGCAAAACACGCATCTGCAGTGGCTTTGGTCGTTTTCCAGTTGGTGGTTTGCTTTTGACGCAACAACCAGGTTTGCATATCGCCGATTTTGTTTTGAAAAGAAATGTTTTTTTCTTTTCCCGCTATTTCATTGATCAACTCTATCATTAAAGCCTGCTGCTCTATTGGCGCCTGGTGCCAATAATACCCGGTATGTGCATCTTTCCAATACATACCCGCATCTTTACTTTCAACGGCATTTTCCAGTATGGAAGGCAAAATGTTTTCTGTTACAAATTTGTATTCGCCTTTGCGGTATAAGGTTGCGGCAGTCATCGCTTTCAGGTAAGCGCTTTGCTGTGCCCAAAATTGTTTGGCTTGCTGGGAATAATAGTTATAGGCTTCTTTGTTTTTTTGATCTTGAGTAAAATAACTGCGCATAAATAAATATTGAATCTGCGTGGCCGAAAGGTTATTCTTTTTAAGATCCGTTTTGTATTTTTTTAAATTTTTATAATCATTCATCAATGCATCATCCAGGTAACTGATTGCATTTTGAATGATGGATTGAATGGATGCCATGCTTTCTTTTGGAACTGCATTTAGCTTTATCAATCTTCCTATACCTGTAAGAATGTATTGGGTGATGTAACGGTCTTCACTTCCGCCTTTAAACCACGGAAAACCGCCGCTTTCCAATTGCATTTGTTTGAGCTTTTCGATGGATGATTGCAGGCCGGTATTCATTTTCAACACATCAAATAACAAAGCAATGTTTTTCTTTTGCTGCGCTTCATTTTCTGCCTGTAAAACCCAGGGCGTTTCCTGAATTAGAATTTGTTTCAGTTCCTCATTTTTTTGAAGATTACTTAATAATGCGGCAGTATCATTTTTCCATTGTTCAAATACCGCTTTAATGCGCGGATGCTGACCAACAATATAAGTTGCCAAAGCATTGGCAAAAAAGCGGTTAAAGATTTGCTCCGAGCATTCATAAGGATATTCAATTAAGTAGGGCAGTGATTGTACGGCATACCAAACCGGGTTGGAAGTATATTCCACAGTTAAGTGATTGTGTTTGCAGCGTTTCGCTATTGTTGTTGAGCAATTTGTCGAAGCTGAAATGCTTTATGGTATCGCCTTTTACATACAAGGGCAATGTTTCCGTTACCAGCATTCTGTTGGTTAATACCGGCAATGTGTTTTCTTCGCCATCGCTGTATTTTCCCGCTTTGGCGATGATGCGGATGGTAACAGGTTTGTTGTAGTTAAAAGGTATGGATATGGGAAATTTGACGGAAGCGCTTTTACCAGCGCCTGCTGTAAAATACTGGTTGGGAAATACATTATGAAACAATCCATCCACCGGCGTATTGGTGATGGCGTCTATCAGTTGCAAAGATGCGTGTCCTGTAAATTCACTGTCACTTAAGTTGCTGACTTTGGCGCTGAATTCAAGCTGATCGCCCTGGCGTAAAAAACGGGGGATATTGGGTTGCACCATCAATGTTTTTTGCGTGGTGATGGTTCTTTTACTCAGTCCGAATGCCAGGTCTTTTGTATGCGCAAAGCTCATCCATTTCCATTGAGTAAGCGCTTCCGGAATGGTAAAGCTGAAACTGTAATTGCCCGCTGTATCGGCATACAATTGCGGAAAAAAGAAAGCGGTTTCATTGAAATTTTTGCGGATTTGAACCTGGCTGATATCCTCTTGATTTTTAGTAATGGGATTCTCCACTACTTCTTCATCTTTGACGATTGTAGGTGGAGTGAATTTAACAGAGGAAGCTGTAGTCATACTTTTTTTTGTTGTTCCGTAACCAAAAACTACAACATCTTTCAATTCTCCTTCATTTGATATAATATTTACACCCGGAATCCTACCAGCCAGGGAGTCGGAGTTTTCAAATATTCTATCTTCTTTTTTTCCAAAAATGCCCCATAACTCCCTGCCATTTTCTACTAACCTGTCATAGGTTTTATAGAAATTTTTTAATGATTTGTATGGCCAGTTAGTTGTTGATTTATTGGTACTAAAACAACTTCTTCCTTCCCAGCCATTATTAATATAATTCATCGCTGGCAATATATCCGGCACCTGCCAGTTATGTTCTTTAAACTGATCCAATGAAGCATCGTACATGCCGGTTAATAATTCAGCCGCTAGTTTTTCGCCATTTTGGCCGCTTATTTTGACCGTCCATTTTTCTTCACTGCCGGGTTCGGTTTTATCGCGGTAGCTTTCGTAACTGATCTGCAAATCTTTACTTTCATAAGGAACATATACATTCATTCCACCGCTGTAAAAACGGTTGTGTTTAACGAATGCATAATACAAACCAATGCCGCCACGATCCGATTCTGTAACGGGCAATTCAATTTGCTTTTTTCCATTCAATTGATGAAAGTTATAGATGCTGCTATCTTGTTTTTTATCCAATGCTATCCTTACTGTGTTTTGAACCAGAAATAGATCATTGGAAGAACTTCCAATTAAGAGTTTCGCGGTATCGCCCGGTTGTACTGAATTAAGAATAATATTACTCCAGTTGTATTGCGGTGCAGGAAGGGAAGCTGATTTTATATCATACAATTGAATGTATTTTATTTCCTTTACTTCCTGGCCGTCTTTGTCTTTTGTTATAGCTTCTAGCACATACCAGCCCTGTGTTAGCGCGGCTGGATGAATATTGAATTTGGAAGCCGTATCCGTATTAATATTTTCGGTTACAACCACGTGTTGCTTTGGCCAGTTTTGATAATCGGTTTCATCATTGTATTCATCATTAGGAAAATGTTGAAGAAATTCCACTTTACTCATTGCAAACTGATCAGGCTTAGACCAATAGCGTTTCCTTGTCAACCGGTCGGGTGTTTGCAAAGCATACATCTTGAGCTGTACATTGGGCCGGTACTTTTTGGCCGGCCAAATTTTGCGTGCTTACTTCAATGTTTTTAAATGTAGTAATATCAGCTATCTTCAGGAACATTCAATTGCAGCAGAAGCGATTTATAGCCAACTGAAATGCTTGTATTTTTTTCTCTTGTTTCGCCATTGATATCGGTAACCGCAATTTCTATTTCAAAGTCAAAAACGGGTTCCGTATTTTTATCTATTGACGCATCAGGCTTTGCGATAAAGCTGATTTCAAACCTGCCGTTTTCATCCGTTGTGATAATGCTGTCTGCAATTTGCTGCGGGGAGGAATACGGCCTGCTGGTTCTCCAAAACAGCCAGGGATAAGGAAATTGAGCGGTTCTGCTAACATTGAATTTCACCTGCGCGCCATCAATGGCATTGCCGGCATAAGCTTTTGCATAACCTGTAATTTTAATGGTATCATTTAAGCGGTAAGTTGATTTCAATGTGTCAAATTCCACATAAAATTTAGGGCGTTTGTATTCTTCCACATTAAAATTTGCTTCGCCGTCAAACTCCGTTGTTTCAATGGTGAATTCTCCTGTCAATGCGTTTTCGGGTAATTTAAATTTGCCGTTAAATGAACTGTAATCATTCAGCATTAATTTCAGGGAATCCAGCTTTTGATTGTTAACATCTTTCAGAATTACATTGATAGAATCCTTATATTGATACAGTTTGGCTTTTTTGGTTTCCCGTTCCTTTGTGAATACGATACCTTTGAAATAGACTGTTTGCCCGGGCGGTAAATGCTTCTGTCGGTAAAAAAATAAGCTTTGGCGTTGTCTGCTTCATATTCCGCATAGGTTTCATCATCTTCAGTTTCATCATCGCTATTGTTATACCTGTAGGGTTGATAGTAGTCATTCTTTTTCAATTCCAGTGTATCGCCTTTTGAATAAAAGCTAAGCTGTATATCATAGATGTTGTCTTTTTCTTTCAATGCAGGTAATCTAAAGAACCCGTTTTGATCCGGTGTTTTAAAAGCAATTGTTTTCATATGTATATTTCCTTGCTGTTGCTATTCCATTGTTGTCCGGCTATTTTTACTTTTACATTTGGCTAATGGCTTTCCGGTTTCACGATGTCAATACAAAATAGTCGTCGCCCATTTTTGATATAACTGATGTTTGACACATCAAAATATTGGGTATCAATTTATCCGTAGAAGTCAATAAAGTCCTTTCCACTGCTTGCGATCAACGCATAGTCTTCCCGGTGGTAATGCATTAATCTTCACTTCAGTTGCGTGCTGCTGAAAATCGTTTGTTTGAGGTAATGGTTGTGTAAACGTTGTGTAAGGTTTTAGCTTTGATAAGCTTGTTCCAGAATTGGTTCATCCCCATTATTTTCAGGGAAATTTTTTATGGTACTCAAACGGATTATTCTTCCATATAAACTGTCCACATTTTTATATTGCACATACATTCTGAATGGCTGATCGGGGATGTTTACGTTTTCAACTTCCGTAATTCAATTTTTTGTTATTGATCTCTTGCAGCAATTGTTGCATATTGCTGACGCCTTCATTTAAAGCATCATTTTTCGCCAGTCTTGCATCAATGATCTGTTTTGCTTTAATATAATCATACCTGTGCGTGGTATCGCCAAACGGTTTGTAATGTCGCGGCTTTGTCCGCATATATTTTTGCCAGTAAATACCATGCTTGTTGCGCGACAGCATTATCCGGATAGTTTTGGGTAACAGCAGTTAACGCATTTTGGTAGAGTTTTTCTTTGCCATCCATGACTGTATTTTGAAATACCCATTGAATCCTTTCGAGGTCCACATCAATTAATGCCGAAGGATCCGCATCTTTTTGATGAAACTGCATTAACCGCTGAAACAATTGCAGCGCCAGCAATTGATGCGATAAGGAATCCTCGCTGCGAAAATCATGATGAATAAAATCAATCGCTTTTGCCAATGCGGCTTCCTCTTTTATTACAAATGCATACGTTGGTTTGGTAACATAATAATCGCCCGATTTGAAATAGTCCAATGCTATATGCGCCCAGCAGATCGTATAAGGTCGGGCGCAATTCCCTTACATTGCCTTTAATGATAATGGCATTATAAGGTGGCAGTGGAGTTTGTTGTAAGGTTAAAGCAGGTTTTAAGGCTTCATGGTACAATGCGGTAATGGCTTTATGAAAATCATCATGACTCCAGGTGGCAATATCTTCTTTTTTGAAATTTATGGTTTTGCTGCGCTGGTAAAGTCGGTGGCGGTTGTTGTTGTAGTATTGGTATAGCTGCTGTGCCTGTAAACATTGCAGAATACTTTTCTGCGCAGGTGCAATTGCTTTCCTGATCTCATCCTGAAAGGAGGCCATGTTCTTATTAATATCCTGTTCATTCACCTGATCTGTAAGGCTCATTTTATACAGCAATGCCTTTATGATCTGCGCATGCAGTTGTTGTTTTGTTGCTTTTTCATACAAAATATCTACCTTTTGCAAAGCGGTTTTGGGAAGGTTTTTGATTACGATCAGACTGTCGATTTCAGTCCATTGCTTTTTAAAATCCATATTAAAATTTTGTGCTGATAAACTAAGTGAAATAACTAATCCGGTTATTAAGAATAAATATTTTGGCTGCATCTGAATGTTTTTGATCATCAAAAAAGCGTTTACTGTAATAGGATGCAAAGGACGGAATAATTGCATAAAGAACTGACCGGCAGATGATGGTTAATAAGAAAAAACCGGCAATTATACTATGGCAGATAATTAATAAAATAAAAATAGTACCTGCCATACAGGTACCATTTTTATTTTATGCGGAACTTTAGTTTTGCAACTTCAATAAAGAAAAAAACCAGGAAGATTTTTTAAAAACTTCCTGGTTTCACTAGTACTTTATTATATCTTATTTGTTTCTCAAAACTTCCGCCATTGTTTTTCCAATATCCGCGGGGCTTGCTACTACATGAACACCACATTCGGCCAAGAATCTTCATTTTTGCTGCGGCAGTATCATCGGCACCGCCAACGATGGCGCCTGCATGACCCATTCTGCGGCCCGGAGGCGCTGTTTGACCGGCAATAAAACCAACAACAGGTTTTGTTGAATTTTCCTTTATCCAGCGGGCTGCTTCAGCTTCCATGCCACCGCCTATTTCACCAATCATAATAATACCATCGGTTTCAGGATCATTCATCAGTAATTCCACTGCTTCTTTTGTGGTAGTACCAATGATGGGATCGCCACCAATGCCAATTGCAGTACTGATGCCTAAACCTGCTTTTACTGCCTGGTCCGCTGCTTCATAAGTAAGTGTTCCGGATTTGGAAACGATACCAATTTTTCCCGGTTTAAAAATAAACCCAGGCATGATGCCTACTTTGGCTTCTCCGGCTGTTATTACGCCCGGGCAGTTGGGGCCGATAAGGCGTGCAGATTTATCTTTCAGATAATTCTTTACTTTTATCATATCCTGAACCGGAATGCCTTCCGTAATACAAACTACCAGCGCAATGCCGGCATCAGCGGCTTCCATAATGGCATCGGCTGCAAATGCGGGTGGTACAAATATGATACTCACATTGGCTCCGGTAGATTTAACCGCATCTTCAACCGTATTAAAAACAGGTCTTTCCAGGTGCATGGAACCTCCTTTGCCGGGCGTTACACCACCGGCTACATTTGTACCATATTCAATCATCTGGGAAGCATGAAAACTGCCTTCCGTACCTGTAAATCCCTGAACGATAACAATAGAATTCTTATTAACTAATACTGCCATGGACAATGTTTATTGCTTTTAAAAGATGGACAAAATTAAGCGAAAGGAATCAGATTCAGTCAGTAGCTTATAAAATAGGTATGCTATTTATATATTCAATACCTGAAAATAAAAGATTACTAAATCAATAACTGCTAATGAATATTATTTACTTCACTCATTCGCTTTTCTTTTGCATCCTGCAGGAATTCTGATGCAAAAATGAAATCATTGAGTTTTTTATCCTTACTAAAAATAATATCCTTGTTTGAACCTTCCCATTGGTTTCTACCTTCAATCATAAATAAAATATGATCACCGATTTCCATCACACTGTTCATATCGTGGGTATTGATGACCGTAGTAATATTGTATTCTTCAGTGATCTGTTTAATCAGTTTATCAATTAATAACGAGGTTTGCGGATCGAGACCTGAATTGGGTTCATCGCAGAATAAATATTTTGGATTCAATACAATTGCCCTTGCAATACCCACTCTTTTTTTCATTCCTCCGCTGATCTCGGCTGGAAATTTTTTATTCGCGTCTTTAAGATTTACTTTCTCCAATACTTCATTTACCCTTTTTTTTCTCTCCTTATATTTAAGGTCTGAAAACATATCCAGGGGAAACATTACATTTTGTTCCACCGTCATTGAATCAAATAAAGCAGATCCCTGGAATAACATCCCGATTTGCTGCCGTAGCACTTTCCGGCTCTGCTTATCCATGGTGACCATATTCTCCTTGTTGTATAAAATTTCACCTTTATCCGGTACAAATAATCCTACAATACATTTCATTAAAACGGTTTTACCGCTGCCGCTTGTACCAATGATAAGATTGCATTTGCCGGTTTGCATGACAGAATTGATATCATGCAGGATCGTTTTGTCTCCAAAGCTTTTTTTCAGATTCTTTATCTCAATCATAAACTCCTCCAGAATATTTGCGACAGAATTTTATTTGGCAATTGTTTAATCTTTCCACCTCATACCTCACACCTCATACCTCATACCTCAAATCACTTCCAGCTGGTTTTTCAACAGATCTTCAAACTCATCCCTTTTACGGATTAAATGCGGCACACCATTTTTAATGAGCACCTCTGCAGGTTTTAATCTTGAATTAAAATTACTTGACATCTCCATTCCATAAGCTCCGGCATTGTGAAACACCAGGAAATCGCCTTCTCTTACCTCCTGCAGTTTAATATCCCATGCAAAAGTATCGGTTTCACAAATGTTTCCCACAACGGTATAAATCCGCTCGGGTCCTTTCGGATTACTGATGTTTTCAATCCGGTGAAACGCATCATAAAACATCGGGCGGATCAAATGATTAAAACCCGAATTTACACCCACAAAAACAGTGGCAGTGGTTTGTTTGATCACATTGGCTTTTACAATAAAATATCCCGATTCGCTTACAAGATATTTCCCGGGTTCAAACCATATTTCAAGACTTTTGCCTGTTTCTTTTTGATAAGCATTAAATGCTTCCGCAACTTTTCTGCCTAATAAATTAATATCTGTTTCAATATCACCTTCCTGGTATGCTACTTTAAAGCCACTACCCAGATCTATAAATTCGAGTTCTGTAAAATGGCTGGCCATTTCAAACATTACTTCAAGGCTTTGCAAAAATACATTCACATCTTTTATCTCACTTCCGGTATGCATGTGCAATCCGTTTACGTGCATACCGGCGCTTTTAACGATGCGTTCAATATGGCGTAACTGGTGAATGGAAATTCCGAATTTGCTATCAATATGGCCGGTAGATATTTTATAATTTCCACCCGCCATGATATGCGGATTGAGCCGGATACAAACCGGATAGCTGCCACCATAGCGGTTGCCGAACTGCTCGAGTATAGAGATATTATCTATGTTTAAATGAACACCGAGACTTTTGGCTTCATCTATTTCATTAAAGTCAACACAATTGGGCGTAAAAAGAATTTGCTGCGGTTCAAAACCTGCCATTAAACCAAGCTTCACTTCATTGATGCTTACGCAATCCAGGTTGGCGCCATATTGCTTTACCAGCTTTAAAATATTGATATTGGTTAAGGCTTTACAGGCATAAAAAAACTTAGCGTTTACACCTGAAAATGCGCTGTTTAACGCATTGAGCTGCGCTTCAATTTTTTCTGCATGATACACATACACCGGAGTACCAAATTCATTGGCTACTTCCCTTAATTCGCGATGGGTTAGTTGATGAGACATATAAGCGAAGGTACATTTGAAGAATGAAAAATATTAAATAAGGAATTAAGAAGATGTTTAAAATTTATTTTTTTGAATAGTACCTCTTTATCAATGCTGATAAAGAAGTTTATGATACCGGCAGCGGCATTTCATAGCAGCTTCGTTGCGTCGCATCACTTCATCAGCAAATCATTGGGCAACTTTAGTATCCATTTCAAAGTTGTATTATAAATTTTAAACAGCGTCTGATACAGAATAAGTCTACAGGTAAAAGCAGGAGTATAATATTTTCATAAAGAAATATTCAATCCTGTGGAAGTCGGTGAAGGAAAATAAAGCTAATTGAGCAAAAATTTTAAAACCGGGCTTATTCCGGATTTTCATCTTCTGAAGCTTCATTTTCCGGTCGCTTCGATTGTTGAATATCTTCATCTGAGCCGGAAGTGTCGGAGTTGTCAGCATCAGCTGCGCTATTTTGCTGAGGGGTGTTTAATTCGCCGGTTTCAGTTTCATCGTGAATAATCAGGTCGCCATTTTGATCTACTGCCAAGGGAGTGGCAGTATGCTGTTGGCTTTCTTTTATCAGATCGGTAATTTGTGTTTGCACCACGGTAGGTTCCACCATTCTCTCTGCCAGTACTTCTTTTATTTTTGGAAGGTCGGCAGCAGAATTAATTCCAAAATAATCCATGAAATTTTTAGAAGTAGCATAAATCAGCGGTTTCCCCGGGAGTTCTTCATTGCGTCCTGTAATTACGATCAATTCTTTTTCCAGTAATTTTTGAATGCTGTAATCGCTGTTTACGCCACGGATGCCTTCTATTTCTCCTTTGGTAATCGGTTGTTTATAGGCAATGATGGACAAAGTTTCCAAAGCGGCATTGGATAGCCTTTTTAAAAATTTTTCCCCATTCAATTGCAAAATGGTAGTATGAAATTCTTTTTTGGTTAAAAATTGCCAGCCACCTCCACTTTCGCGAACTTCAAAAGGATAAAAATCGGCGCTATACTTCTCACAAATACCTTCCATGCAGCTTTGTACCTGGTCGGAAGAAATGCGTTGCTCCATAAAGCCAAATGCATTGTTGATCAACTCCACAATTTCAGGATTGGTCAGTGGTTTTTCACTGGCAAAGATCAATGCTTCTATATGTGGGATGATTTTACTTAATTCCATGATAAAATAATAGCCCCCGCCCCTAAAGGGAGGCTTTGAAAGTTACCGATATTTCAGGGTGTCTGAATATTTCATGACTTTGTGAATATCAATTACAAATAATGACAATGACAAATCACATTATTATCCTTTCAATGCCGCAGCACCGCTTACAATTTCCGTTAATTCGGTAGTAATAGCTGCCTGGCGTGCACGGTTATAAGAAATCTTCAAAGCTCTTAGGATCTCATCTGCATTTTCCGTTGCTTTATCCATTGCAGTCATACGTGCGCCATGTTCACTTGCGCTTGCATCCAGCACTGCTTTGTACAATTGAGTATTTAAAATGATCGGCATCAATTCGGCGATCAGTTCTTTTTTATCCGGTTCAAAAATAAAATCGGACTTCTTACCACCGGGCTTCTTTTCCACTTTGGGAACAGGCAAAAAAGCTTCAGCGGCAAAACGCTGGGTTGCAGCATTTTTAAATTCGCTGTAAATAATTTCTACCGCATCAAATTCTTTATTTTCAAAAGCTTCCATTACTGCCTGTGAAGCAGCCTGCACATTTTCAAAACTCAGATCAAGAAAAATATCCCTGAATTTGGGGTCGGTTTTAAAACCAGATTTGGATAAACTTTCCCAGCCTTTTTTTCCAATATTCCAAACGGTTATATTTCCCTTGGCCATCTGGGCTGCATATTTTTCCTGGATTGTTTGTTTTGCCAGCTTAATGATATTGGTATTGTATGCTCCGGCAAGGCCGCGATCACTTGTAATAACGATCAGCAAAACTTTTTCTATCGCTCTTTCTTCGGCCAGTTTTAAATTCAGGTCGCTGCCTTCCACATTACTAACAATATTACTCAGCATTTCCTGCAGTTTCTGTGCATAAGGCCGCATTTGAATGATGGCATCCTGTGCACGGCGCAGCTTTGCCGCGCTCACCATTTTCATGGCTTTTGTAATTTGCTGTGTAGCTTGTACTGATTTTATACGATTGCGAACCTCTTTTAACTGACCGGCCATTGTGTTTTAATTTCAAGTTTTTAAGTTCCGGGGACGCTCAATTTAACATTGGCTTCCCTTTCGGACTTACTTATGGGCTGCAAAAGTAGCAGATATGAAGATATAAAGCAAATCAGCGCAGCTATAGAAATCTTTATTTTGGTAAATCTTTAAAAAAAATTACTTCATTGTTTTCAGTTAGCACTTTTTGATTGTTGTTTTCATAATCCGGAGAACATAAGCTAAGTTTTGCCATTTTTTCATCTCCTTTAATATCAATACCGCATAGATCAAGATTGGTATAAAATACAGAACCCGCAGATGATACCGGTTTGTTTTTATTGTTGATTATTGAATTTAACAGGTTGGGTTTTTCTTGTATTAAACTGTCGGAAAGCCAGATAAATAACGGAACTTTTAACGCATAATGTTTGGGTGCATAATGAAACAAAAGGTTTTCACTATTATCTTTTAAATTTTCACCATGGTCTGAAACATACAATAATGAACCTGGAATATTGTTGTTTTTTAAAACATTGATCACTTTGTGTAAAAAATAATCGGTATATAAAATTGAATTGTCGTATGAATTTACCAGTGCATTTGCAGAAATGTTATCAGTGGAAATATTTTCATCGGTTTTAAAAACATCAAATTCGGGCGGATACCGGTATTGATAAAACCAATGACTTCCCATCGTATGTAATATGATAAAAATATCGCCATTTACATTTTGCAGAATACTATTTAAATGATCAATAAGTACTTCATCATACAATCCGGTACGCATAAACCGCAGATCTCCTTTAAATGTTTCATTGGGAAAGATTACCATATCCGCATCATTTGTATAAAATCTTTTGGCAATTTTATCACCTCTGTCCTGGTTGCTTATCCATGCGGTATAAAATCCAGCTTCTTTAAATGCTTTTAAAATGCCTTTTTCTGTAAACTGCATGGCCAGATTTTCCACTCCTCCTCTTGTTAATAGGAGTGGTACCGATTTATAAGTTACCGGCGCCCCGGAAGCAACATCATCAAAAGAAACCAGGTTTTTTTCAGCCGATAAATAAGGCGAGGTATTTCTTGCGTAACCATTTATTCCCCATTGGTTATACCTTGAAGATTCTCCGATTACCAGTACATGAATTCTTCTTTTTTCCGGTTGCCTTTTTGATGCTCCAAAATTAAAAGAAGCCGTGTTTTTCAGATAATTCTTTTCTAAAATTCTTTCTTTTTGTAAAGCGCCTAAAGCCATAATTACCCGAAAAGGATAATTATCATGAAGATTGGTATTTGCAGTAAAGAAATATCGGGGTAATGTTTCTATATTTTTTAAAAGTAAAACTGCAAAAACAAAAATTCCTGCAAATGAAATAAAAATACTTTTTTTTAAGTGAATTTTCGCAGGGAGAGCCTTTGTTAATTTATAAATCAAAGTAAAAAGGCTGCAAATCAATATGATCAAGGTTAAGATATTCCAACCTAATAATTCTCTGATTTCCCTAAAGTTTGAATTGATTGCCAGTTCTATCATTTCACCATCAGCTCTTTGATTTAATAAAAGCAAAGGCAGGAAAAAAATAGGGGTAATGCTGCAAAAAGCGATAATTAAAAGATAATAAACGGGCAGTTTCTTA
Organism: uncultured Chitinophagaceae bacterium; assembly: GCA_963695165.1. Taxonomy (GTDB): domain Bacteria; phylum Bacteroidota; class Bacteroidia; order Chitinophagales; family Chitinophagaceae; genus CAVOGF01. The sequence goes on along the minus strand of CAVOGF010000002.1, from coordinate 470,957 downwards.
TAAAAAAAGACCGTGGGAATTAAAATAAAAGAAAGAATTAAAAGAAAATTAATTATCAGATTACCTATTTGACCGGCTTTGATCAGAAAAAATATTTCCGGCGATAATAATATCAATGACAACAGCATTAATATGCTAACGGAAATCAAATTTTTTTTATAAGGATGCTTCAAAAACGTCATAAATCTTTAAAATAGTAAGAAAACAAATTTGTTTTTAAATGATTTTCTTAAAATTAGCAGTTTTTTTATTGGTGCCCTATTTGTTTTTATTCTGCCCTTAAAGCAGTAATCAAATCAAATCAAGTCAGCTCAATTTAATTACCTTTGTCAACCTGTTTAAAATTTGCTGACATTTTGACGAATTTGATGATGCAGCATTATTTTTGACATTCCAAAAGCACAAAAAATAAGTTTTATAAAATAACCGGTACATAAATTTAAAGGCAATAGTCTGATCTGGAATGGAACCGGTATTAAAAGATAAATAAATATGTTAGGTTTTCTAAATAAAATCCTTGGTGGTAATAAATCACAAAAAGACGTCAAACTCATTCAACCTTATGTTGTTAAGATCAATGAATATTATCAGCAATACCAATCCTTATCCAATGATGAACTTCGTCATAAAACCGTAGAATTCAAACAAAGGATCCAGGATCATTTGGGAGATATTGATTCAGCCATTCAATCCAAACAACAACAGGCAGATACCTTGCCTGAATCTGAAATACAATCTAAGGATGGCATATACCAGGAAGTGGATCGCCTGAAAAAAGACCGGGATAAAAAAATTGAAGAAGCGTTGGAGCAAATTCTTCCGGAAGCTTTTGCTGTTGTAAAAGAAACCGCCAGACGTTTTAAAGAAAATGCTGAAATTATTTCAACTGCAACAGATCTTGACCGCGAATCTAAGTGTAAAAAAAGAATATATCCGTATTGCACCATCTTCAAAAGAAGGGTCTCCAGACCAGGTGGTATTCCAGAATAGCTGGCTGGCAGCCGGCAATAAAGTAACCTGGAATATGCTGCATTACGATGTGCAGTTGATTGGTGGTGTTGTATTGCACCAGGGAAAAATTGCTGAAATGGCTACCGGTGAAGGTAAAACGCTGGTATCTACGCTTCCCGCTTACCTGAATGCACTGGCTGGCGAAGGTGTTCATATTGTAACGGTGAATGATTACCTCGCACGTCGTGACAGTGAATGGAACGGAACTATTTTTGAATGGCTGGGATTAACGAGTGGATTGTATTGACAAACATCAGCCCAATACGGCAGAGCGGCGCAATGCTTATCTCGCAGATATTACTTATGGTACCAATAATGAATTTGGTTTTGATTATCTCCGTGATAATATGGTGCATACGCCGGAAGAAATGGTGCAGCGCAAACATCATTTTGCTATGGTGGATGAAGTGGATAGCGTATTGATAGATGATGCCAGAACGCCATTAATCATTTCCGGTCCGGTTGGGCATAGTGATAATACGCAACAATTTTTTGAACTCAAGCCAAGGATTGAAAAAATGGTGGAAGCACAAAAAAGAGCAACCAATCAGTTTTTGAATGAAGCAAAGAAAAAAATTGCAGAAGGTAATGATGATCCCAAAGATGGCGGTCTATGCATTGTTTACGGGCACATCGAGGTTTACCCAAAAATAGTGCCCTGATTAAATTTTTGAGTGAGCCGGGCATTCGGGTAAAACTGCAGAAGTCAGAAAATTATTACCTGGCCGATCAGCAAAAGGAAATGCCAAAGGTCGATGAGGAATTGTTTTTCTATATTGATGAAAAAAATAATTCTGTTGAACTTACCGATAAAGGTATTCAGATGATTACCGGCGCCGGTGAAGATCCCAACTTCTTTGTACTTCCGGATATCGGCGTTGATCTTGCTGATATTGATAATGACACATCCCTTTCGGCAGAGGAAAAGTTGCAGAAAAAAGGAAGCTTTATTGAATGATTATGCTGTAAAAGCAGATCGCATTCATACCGTACAGCAATTATTAAAAGCCTATACGCTTTTTGATAAAGATGTAGAATATGTAGTAATGGATGGCGGTGTAAAAATTGTGGATGAACAAACCGGTCGTATTCTTGATGGCCGCCGTTATTCGGATGGTTTGCACCAGGCAATGGAAGCAAAGGAAAATGTAAAGATTGAAGCTGCTACGCAAACCTATGCCACCGTTACTCTGCAGAATTATTTCCGTATGTACCACAAACTTGCCGGTATGACGGGTACTGCCGAAACAGAAGCAGCAGAACTATGGGATATCTATAAACTGGATGTGGTAACCATTCCCACCAATGTTTCCGTTATACGCAATGATGAACAGGATCTGGTGTATAAAACCAAACGTGAAAAATATGGAGCAGTCATAGATGAAATTGAAGAATTGCGCCAGGCTGGAAGGCCTGTACTGGTTGGTACTACTTCGGTGGAAGTGAGTGAATTGCTCAGCCGTATGCTGCGCCAGAAACAAATTCCGCATAATGTATTAAATGCAAAACAGCATGCCCGTGAAGCTCAGGTAGTTGCAGAAGCCGGTTTGGCCGGAGCTGTAACCATTGCAACAAATATGGCCGGTCGTGGTACCGATATTAAGCTGGGCCCTGGCGTTAAAGAAGCGGGTGGTTTGGCTATTATGGGTACCGAGCGCCATGAAAGCCGTCGTGTTGACAGGCAGTTGCGCGGTCGTGCGGGAAGGCAGGGTGATCCCGGATCTTCAGTTTTCTTTGTTTCCCTGGAAGATGATCTGATGCGTATGTTTGGAAGCGAACGTATTGCCAAAGTGATGGATTTTGCCGGATATAAGGAAGGCGAAGTGATACAGCACAGCATGATCACCAAAAGCATTGAAAGGGCTCAGAAAAAAGTGGAAGAAAACAATTTTGGTATCCGTAAACGATTGCTTGAGTATGATGATGTAATGAACAAACAACGTACGGTAATTTATGCAAAACGCAATCATGCCTTATTTGGCGAACGTCTTGCCCTTGATCTCGACAATGCTTTTTATGATGTTGCGGAAGGATTGGTAACAACTTTTAAAGAAAACAATGATTTTGAAGGGTTCAAGCTGGAAGTGATTGTAAACTTTGGCCTTGATACCAATATAGATGCGGATGAATTTAATAAATCGAATGCCGGAGAGCTTGTAGAAAAGCTTTATAATGAGGCTTCTGCGAATTATCAGCGGCGCAAACAGGAAATGCAACAGCAGGTGATACCTGTATTTAAAAATATTCGTAATCAGGGAGCGCATATTGAAAATGTGGTGGTACCATTTACCGATGGCAGAAGGGCCATCCAGGTGCTTTCTCCTCTGGATGCTACACTGAATACAAAAGGCGCGGAGTTAGCCAATTCACTGGAAAAAACGGTTACCCTTGGTTTTATTGATGATGCATGGAAAGAACATTTGCGTGCAATGGATGATCTAAAACAAAGTGTTCAGACAGCTTATTACGAACAGAAAGATCCGTTGGTTATTTATAAAGGGGAAGCTTATATGCTTTTCAAACAAATGGATAGCGGTGTAAATAAGGAGATGGTGAACTTTTTGTGTCATTCCGAAATTCCTGTGGAACAAGATCATGCGCCGATACGCGAAGGACATGAGAAGAAAAACGGATATGAGCCGTATGAAAGCGAATAAAAATGAAATTGATGCGGCAGGTAGCGATTATGCGGCTAATGAAAATGATTATTTTGATCCATCCGGCCTGTAAAACAGGAACCTGTAAAAGTAGGTCCCAAAATCGGAAGAAATGATCCCTGCCCTTGCGGAAGCGGAAAGAAATACAAACAGTGTCACGGAAAGGATGCTGTATGATTTGTGATTTATGATTTATGATGTATGATTTGTGATTTGTGATTTGTGATTTATGATGTATGATTTGTGATTTGTGATTTGATGAGTTTGTGATTATGATTTGTGATGTACGATTTATGATTTCTGCCTTCTCATAGCTGAATGCTCATAGCTTTATTACCTGTGGGGTTTTTGCAAAATGCAAGATCTCACAGGTTTTTTTTATTCCACAATTTGCTTCTGATTGTGGTCTGATGACTCGCTGACAACTGTTGCCATGAAAACAGAACGATGAAGTGCTTGCGACGCAACAGGCGATGCCATAAAAAACTTTAGCCGGTATCAAAATAAAAACTTTGGCAGTCCTGAAAATTAGTTTCGTTAATTAAATAAATAATTAGGTATATTTAAAACAATGCTTAGCAGTTTTATTAACTGCTGATTCTTATTAAACTTTATTGATAAAAATCCATCTTAATAGCTGGGTTTGTATTTTTAGAAAAAAAATCCTGCATGCAATCAGATGATAAAGCGTTACTGCATCAGTTCAGGCTTGCAGAAACGAAGGAACAGGCATTTACGGAAATAGTTAAGAAATACCAGGAAAAACTGTACTGGCATATTCGTAGAATGGTGATTGATCATGAGGATGCGAATGATGTGCTTCAAAATATGTTTATTAAAGTATGGAATGCGCTGGGCAACTTCAGGGAAGACAGCCAGTTGTATACCTGGTTGTATAAAATAGCTACAAATGAATGTCTTAGTTTTTTGGAGAAGAAAAAAAGAAACACTGCTGTAAGTTTAAACGATGTGGAAAATGGGTTATCTAATTTAATAAAATCAGATACTAATTTTGATGCAAACCGGTTGGAATGGAAATTACAACTGGCCATTCAACAATTGCCGGAAAGACAACGACTGGTATTTAATCTGCGTTATTACGATGAAATGCCTTATGAACAAATGAGTAAGATTTTGGATACAAGTGAAGGTGCGCTCAAAGCGAGTTATCATCATGCAGCCAAAAAGATTGAAGATTTTATTATAAATCATTAATCATGCCGAATTAAAATGTGGAAAAATGGAAAAGAAAGATGTGATTAAAAATGAATTGACTGAAATAAGTCCTTTGATTGCTGCAATTGATAATATCAATTTGTATAGTGTACCTGATAATTATTTTAATCATTTACCAGAAGCAATACTTCATCGAAAAAATACGCATCCGCTTATCAGCAATATAGAATTTCCATATGAGGTTCCGGTTGATTATTTCAATAATTTATCGGGAAATATTCTTCAGGCTATAAAGGCTAATGAAATTCAGGAAGAATTGCAAACCGTGTCACCGCTGCTTGCAACGATTGGGAATAAAAATCATTATTCCGTACCACCGGATTATTTTAACCAATTAGTAGTACCAGTAAATAAAGAAAAGGCGAAGGTTGTTGCTATCTCTCAAAGAAATTGGATGAAATATGCTGCCGCAGCCGTGCTTGCAGGTGCAATGGCATTGGGTGGAATTTGGTATGCAAATCAAAGAAATAATCAAATAGGTCATTTAAATGTGAATGAAAGCATCTCTAAATTAAGTGATAATGAAATAATGGATTATTTAAACACCCATGACGCTTCTTATGAAATAAACGCCAGTCAACATGAGGATAAGGATATTCAGCAATCTCTGGATTCTATGAGTGAAGACGAAATTCAAAATTATTTGCAAACCAATCATGAACCGGGAGAAACTGTGCTTAAGGGGATTTAAATTTTTTAGAGATGAAAAGAAATATACTTATACTTTGTTTATCGTTTTTTATTTATAGTATTTGTTTTGCTCAAAAATCTGATAAAGCCAGCCGGATAGAAGCGGTGAAACGCGCTTATATTGAAAAACAGTTAAACCTGACGCCCGAAGAAGCTAATAATTTATGGCCGGTTTATGATAGTTATTCCAATGAGATAAGGCAGGCCAGGCGTCAGTGTTCAGGCGATGAACTTGCCTGTGATGAACAGGTTTTAAATATCAGGAAAAAGTATAAAAATGATTTTAAACGAGTTTTAATTTTAGATACCCGCGTAAACCGGATTTATGTCATTGACAGGAATTATAGAGAGCTTTTAAAAAAGGAACTTCAAAAGCGCCAGGAGAATAAAAAATCGAATTTAAATAAGCGAAATCGATGATTGAGGTATGAGGTATGAGCAATCAGGTATGAGCAATCAGGTATGAGCAATCAGCTATCAGCCATCAGCCATCAGGATATGAGTGTATTCAGGCGGTATTTTGGAATGCCCTGTCCGTTATTCTCAAATCATCAAATTAAATGTAATCATCAAATAAAAACTGTGAACTTTTTTCGGTACAAGACATTAGGTATGAGCCAATGACTAAAATTCAATGACATAACTCAATTACCTCAATGATTAACGGGCCACACCGGCGTTTTAATATCGTGATAAAAAAGGAAAGTCCATTTTTCTTCCTGCCCTTCCTGCCACCATTGCCGTCTTAACTCCATACTTTTTCTTCCGTCAAAATCATATTTGGCCACATATTTATATTTCATTTGGTGCAGTTGTGGGGCTTCATCTCCTCCAAAGAAAATAATTTCGCCATCTTCTTCTATCCAAAAAACCTGGTGGAAAGGACTGTGCCCGCCCGTAACCTGGTATCGGATATTATCACCAATATTTCCATCACCATTTTGAAGAACAACATTGGGATTGTTTTGTAAAACGGAAATTTCTTCCGCCAGATAGGAGGAAGATCCTTTTTCCAAAGCAGAAATTAGTTCTTTTTCCTGCACATAATAAGTAGCATTAGGAAATGAAACTGTGTAATTACCCGCCGCATTTTTTTTGCCTATACCGCCGGCATGATCTTTATGCAAATGAGTTAGAAGTACTTTGGTTATTGCCTCAGGTTTTATATTACTGGCCTTTAATAAGGAATAAATCTGTGGTTCATTCCCTACATTGAATCCCAAACCCGTATCCATTAATAAAACATCATTTTTAGTAATGACAACGAAAGGTTGTACCTCTACCAGCAGACTACCGGCGGGCCTGTTTTCTAATGCATCCTGGTGCTGAGCAAAGGGCTTGAAAACTTTTGTTTGATCAACAGTGAATGTTCCTTCGGATATGGGAATAATGGTCATAAGTTTTTATTTCAAATCGTGAAAATTGCGAGCTTCAAATACTTCTTATCTTATTACCATTTGCCTGTCTGCATCCAGTCTTAGCAAAATAAAGATCAGGATGGTAAAAGTAAGCAGGGATGAACCGCCATAGCTGATCAATGGAAGGGGGATGCCAATAATTGGAAACAATCCTATGGTCATGCATACATTGACGGTGATATGAAAAAACAATATACTGGCTACACTATATGCATATACCCTGCTAAAGGTACTTCGCTGTCGTTCGGCAATGGTAATGATCCGGAAAAGTAATAGAATATAAAGACCCAAAAAGATAAAGCATCCGGTAAAACCAAAAGCTTCTCCAAGGGAAGTGAAAATAAAATCGGTATGTTGTTCCGGTACATATTTTCCTCTTGTTTGGGTACCTTTCAAAAAGCCACGTCCCATCAAGCCGCCCGAACCAATGGCAATCTTGCTTTGACGTACATTATAATCATCTGGCTTTTTAACCCGTTTATCTGATGCAATCTCTTTTATGGCGCTGCGGTTTTGACTACAGTCATATTCTTTGCCCACCATGCTATAAATACGCGTGGACTGGTAACACTGAAATACATTATTGAAAATATAAGGAACCATGAACCGCTGAATACCCACGCATACTATCCAGATTGTTATTATGATGGTCAATAACCTTTTTTTTCTTTTTATCTGTTTGCGCATAAAAAAGATGGTTATTGCTGCAATGAGCGTTAATGCAATTGCCAGTTCATTGGGATTCATGACCAGGGTTGCAACAACGAGTGCGCCAAAAGAAAACCCTACAATAAGTATCCAGCCGGGTAAACCTTCGCGGTACATCACCATAAAAAAACTTGTATACACAACGGCGAGCCCCGTTTCATTTTGCATAATGGATAACACAGCCGGAAACATCACTATCACCGCGGCAATAATCTGGGAGTGTAATTTTGTAAAATCGGTATCCTGGCGGGAAATATATTTGGCAAGTGCAAGTGCGACAAATATTTTGCACATTTCCGCAGGTTGCAGGTTGAAACCACCACCAAGGGGAAGCCAGCTTCGCGAGCCATTGATATTTTTACCCACCACAAAAGTCGCAAGCATCAGCAGGATGCCAAATACATAAAGCAGGTTGGCGAAGGCCGTGTACAGTTTGCTATCGCTCAATAAAATAAAGGTGGCTATTACCAAACAAACAATGGAAAAGATTAACTGTTTACTATAGTTGGTATGCCCGTCTAAAAAGGAAGAAAGCCAGTTTGAGTCATCCCGGTACTCGACCATAAAGATGCATAAAACGCCAATGCCTACCAGGATGGCATACAACCAAACGACCAGCCAGTCTATTCCCTTTGATATAGATTTACTCTGATACATGTACCTTAAATTCTTATTGATTTGCGTAAATTTCTTTTTTCCTCAGGCAACAATGCTGGTGGAGTTGAATAATGTATTTGCTGCTTTTTAGCTGGCGGATTGTTTTTTGATGAATCTACAGGCTGAGCATTCGATTTCATTTCCATTTCCGGCTGCTCTTCAATATCAATGGTGTCTTTTACAGCTTTTTGCGCCTTTATGCGCAATTGAATGCTTTCTTTCACTTTTTTTATGGAATCCATAGTATACATGGCTTTCTTCATGCGCTCGGGGATAAGATTCATTTTGTTTAAATACTCCACTTTCGCTTTCCGGTCGTTTCCGCTTATGGAATCTTTCAAATATTTTTCTATCATTAAACTGGCGATAGGAGCAGCGGAAGTAGAGCCATAACCCGCATTTTCACACATAACGGCAATGGCGATCTGTGGATTTTCCCTTGGTGCAAAGGCGCCGAAAAATGCATGATCCTTGCCAAACTTATTTTCCACAGTTCCTGTTTTTCCACATACGGTGATGCCGGGTACTTTTGCAGCGGCTCCCGTTCCAAATTCCATTGTACCCTGCATTCCATCCTGAACCACATCAAAAACAGATTCTCTGATATCAAGGGTTTGGTGTTTGATCTTGAATGGAGCGGTTAATCCCGCATCATCACCACCTTCAATACTGCTTACCAGGTGTGGAGTATAATACCAGCCTTTATTTGCAATGGTAGCCATTACATTGGCCAGCTGTGTAATGGTTGTTTCCACTTCACCCTGTCCGATGGAATTGGAAATGATGTTGCAGGAAACCCATCTCGGACCGAATATTTTATCATAATATTTTGATGTGGGGATATTTCCTTTTTTTTCCGAAGGAATATCCACCCCGAGGCGGTCGCCCAATCCAAATGAATAAGCATATTTATTAAATCTGGCCAAACCACTGTCATTACTGGGTGATTGATCTATGGCCCTCCTGAAAGTAACGGCAAAAAAGGAGTTGCAGGAAGTGGAAATAGCGCCACGTAAACTAAAAGTGCCTGCCGAATGGCAGCCCATTCTTCTACCACAACCATAATAGGCGCCCGGGCAACTTACAGTCATTCTATCATCAATAACGCCTTCTGCCATTCCTATAATGCCAACCAGGGTTTTAAAAGTGGATCCCGGAGAATAGCTTCCATTTACAGCCCGGTTAATTAAGGGTAATCTCGGATCAAGAAATAATTCGGAAAAATGTTTTCTTCTTTCGGGCCCTGTAAGATAGTTGGGGTCGAAAGTAGGGCTGCTAACCATTGCCAATATTCCGCCTGTTTTGGGATCTATCGCTACAATGGCGCCTACTTTATTGTTCATCAGTTTTTCACCCAGTTGCTGAAGTTCTATATCCAGGCTAAGTTGCAGATTTTTTCCGGCAACCGCAGTGGTATCAAATTCTCCATTTTCATAAGGTCCCTGGATGCGGCTCCGGTTATCGCGGACAAATCTTTTTACACCTCTTTTGCCCATCAGCACGCTTTCATAACTGCGTTCGAGGCCGGTCATTCCCGCATAGTCGCCCATTTCATACCCTTCTTCTTTATGCTTTTTCAAAAAATTTGTATCCACTTCCGCTATATATCCCAATACATTGGCCGCTGCATTAAAAGGATAGCTGCGTACAGGACGCTCGGTTAATATAAAACCAGGGAATTTATACATGTTTTCATTCAACCTTGCATACATTTCCGGGTTTAGTAAAGGCACAAATACGCTGGGTTTGTAACTGCTGTTTTTAATAATGGCTGAAACCATTCTTTTTTTGTATTCAGCTGTATCTATGCCCAGGATATTGCATAAAGCGAAAGTGTCAACACCTCTTGCTTCCGTTGGCGTTACCACCAGGTCAAACATAATTGTGTTTTCTAAAATAGCCCGGTTTTTCCGGTCATAAATAATTCCCCTGTCAGGATAAATTGTTTTTCGGAAAATGGCATTGTTTTCCGCCTGCAACCGGTAGGAGGATGAGAATATCTGAAGGTGTAATAATTGTGTAATGATGATTAGAAATACCAACACAAATATTATCCGTATAATTCTACTTCTTGATTGATTGTATTCCGACATTTTATTTATTGGTGAATTTGAATAGCGATATTATGTACAAAATTGCCAATTGTATAAAGAAAATGCACTGGTTTTATCAAAAAAATAATTTAATATTTTAATGGAAACCGGATTTTAAAATGGTCTGAAAATGTAAAGATAAGTTTCTTTATGGCGCTGGAAAAATGGATCAGGCCGCATTTGTTCTAAATTTTGCTTTGCGGTAAAAAAGCATTTCTGTAATAAAAACAAGTACAATGCTAAGGGCTGTGGTAGCAGCTACTTTCCCTATAAAAAACAGGAAATCTCCAAACTGAAGCCATTGAATAAGCACAAGATAAGCATGATGAACAAAAGTTAATATGAGTACATAAATGAAATAAGGAGAGAAACCCATGCTTTTAATACTGGGTTCGGAATAACTTAATTCTGTTTTTTCCTGCGCTAAAAGTAAATTTAATATAAAAGGGCGGATATAGGCCAATAATACGCAGGCCGCGGCATGCAGCCCCGGTGTTCCGGAAAAATAATCCATGCTCAATCCGAAAACAAAAGCTATGAGCAATAAGGCCAGTCGCGGAATATTGAATGGAAGCCATAAAATAAAAAGAAAATACAGGTAAGGTTTTATGAATTGATGTAGGGGAGGAACTTTATCTAAAATAAAAGCCTGCACCAGTATAAAAAGTACAAAACGGATAATATTTTTTAAAAGATTACTCATTGATTTTTTATTGTTTGACTTTCGAGTTTACGTTGTTCTTCCCAAAGCATATTCTCAATGATGTAAGCATATTGTAAACTGAAAAAGTTGGTAGCCAATTTTACTTTCAGTAAATAAAAATTACTGGCAGGTTCGGAATTAATTTCTGCTACGGTACCAACCATTAAGCCCGGAGGAAAATTGCCGGATATATTACTGGTAAGTATGGTATCGCCCTTTTGCACTGCTGCGCTTTTGGTAATGTTCCGAAGGGTTACATAATCCGGATTTACACCATCCCATTCTATTATACCCGTATAAAATCCTTTTTTAAGCATCGCGCTTACCCGGCTGTTGTGATTGAGTAAGCTCATTACTTTGCTGAAATTATCACTTACCAATACCACTCTTCCTACAATACCATCCGGACCGGTAACGGCCATATCTTTTTTAACGCCCTGTAAAGCGCCTTTCTCCAGCGTTATATAATTATTTTCCTGCGATACCGAATTATTCACCACTTTGGCAGGCAGGAAAACGAATTTCTGAAAACGTTTCAGGCTGTCACGCAAAAGGGAATCAATATGAATTGTTTTTGTAGAATCAGTTTCAGCATAGTCTGAACGAAGCATATTTTTTAACCGCGCATTTTCTTCGGCAAGCTGTTCATTCGTTTTTTTTAGATTAAAATAATATTCTACATTATTATATTTCTTATCCAGGCCGCCGGTAATTTCATTTGCAGTTGTTGCAAATACGGCTTCATAGGTATCATTATAGTTCACCAGGATAACCCAACACACAACCTGCAACACGAGGAACATGAAGAAGGTAAAAAAACGCCTGATAAATAAGAATATATTACGCACGGAAATGAAGTTACAGGTTTCTGGTTACCGGTCGCCAGTTTTAAAGATTACCCATAACTGGCAACCGGTAACTGTAATTTATCTCATTATAAAAGGAAAACGCTGATAATTCTTAAGTGCAATACCGGTACCGCGTACCACACTTTTCAGCGGATCGTCGGCAATATGAACCGGTAATTTTATTTTTTGACTTAATCTTTTATCCAGTCCGCGAAGCAATGCGCCACCACCGGTCAGATACAATCCGCGGCGATAAATATCGCCTGCCAGTTCCGGCGGAGTGGTTTCAAGCGCTTTAAGAATTGCTTCTTCAATTTTAAAAATGCTTTTATCCAATGCTTCGGCTATTTCCTGGTAGCTTACCATGATTTGTTTTGGAATACCTGTTACCAGGTCGCGACCATTTACAGGAATATCATCAGGAGGAGTTTCCAGATCTTTCATGGCGGCGCCAATCTGGATTTTTATTTGTTCGGCAGTTCGTTCACCTATCAGTAAGCTATGGTAACGTCGCAGCGCTTCCATAATATCGGCGGTAAATTCATCACCGGCGATACGAATGCTCTGATCACAAACGATACCCGCCAGAGCGATAACCGTAATACCCGTTGTACCGCCACCAATATCAATGATCATATTACCAACAGGTTCTTCCACATCTATTCCAATACCAAGGGCGGCTGCCATGGGTTCATGAATCAGATATACTTCTTTTGCACCGGCCTGTTCTGCACTGTCCCTTACCGCGCGTTTTTCCACTTCGGTAATGCTGGATGGAATACAGATCATCATACGCCAGCTTGGAGGGAACAAGGGTTTTTTGGGATAGATCATTTTGATCATTTCCCGGATCATCAGTTCGGCTGCATTAAAATCGGCAATTACACCATCTTTTAAAGGGCGGACTGTGCGGATGCTTTCATGCGTTTTTTCGTGCATCATTAAGGCGCGTTTTCCTACGGCCAGTACTTCTTTTGGATTGTTGCGGTTTAGAGCAACGATTGAGGGTTCATTTACCACAATCTCATCATTATGTATGATCAGGGTATTAGCGGTACCCAGATCCATTGCTATTTCTTGTGTAAAAAAGTTGAAAAGTCCCATTTTCTCTTATTCCTAGGTTATTAAATGCTTGCAAAAGTGAAAGAAATAAACCGAATAAACAAAGTATGAATTCCACATTTTTGAAGGTATAGGTGAATTAACAACAAATTTTCAATAACAGCTCACAAAATTTTTTTTTACTTCAAAAAATTATTGAACAGGTTGTTTTTTACCCACTTCTTCTTTTAATTGATAGTACCATTTTTTTGTTGCCTCTGCAAAAAAAGGCAATACACTTTCCGGATATTTTCTTTCTTCCGCTTCTATCAATTGCAATGCTTTGTCATATCTTTTTTTATTCAATGCTATTTGTGCAGCTATCGCATACGCGAAACGATAATTATTGAGCACCTGAATGTTGTCCGGGTTATTCAAATAATTTTTAGCATTTTCCGGCAATGGTTTCAGCTCTCTCAGATGCACTGCCAGTTCATCTATATCGGTGCTGTTTTTCTTTGGAACCAATTTATAGGTCAGGCCCAGGAACTGTAGATAATCATCCAGGAAAAGATACATTTCCTGCGGTACGTCATTTGCAAAAAATACATTGCTTCTAAATGCATTGTGCTGAAGAAAATCAAGTAAAATCCTGTCTGAGCGTAATAAAAATTTTTGATCAAAACTAGGTGGCAGATTCCAGGTGATGACTGAAATAGAATCTGAATTTGTTTTTACAGGAATATTGATGTCTTGCTTTTCCCATTTTATCATACCCAATTTTTGAAGGTCCTCAGGCGAAAAGGATAATGGCAGTATATTTTTTTTAACCAGGGATTGGGGATACCATTTGGTATTTAAAAGGTTCAGATCTATGCATGTTACATCATTTCTAAAATGTTCCAGTGATTGTAAATAAGCAAAATAATACAGGTACATATCTCCATTGGTAAAAAGATAAGCGTTTTTGGAACAATCGGAAAGTACCTGCCTGAAATATTGAAGCGCCGTATTGTTGATGCCGCCTTTTAAATATGCTTCCCGCAGGCACCAGTTACTGGAATCTTTTTTTCCTTCATACTGATAACGTAGCGCCTGGGACCCCCAAACAGTCAGGATTTTTGTATGTGGGTCCAGCACCAGCCGCTCACCTTTGTATTGGTCATTACTGAGTTTAATTGCTTTTTCAAATGCTTCACTTGCTTTTTGAGTTAATGACAACTGTGCATTTGGGATGGTTTCGCCGCTGGCCGAATTGTATCTGTCAATAGCGTACCCATAAAAATACCATGCTTCCGGATTGTCCGGCATAACTGCCACCACTTTTTCCAATAGTTTTCCGGCTTTTACATAATCCGGTTTTTCTTCGGTATTATTTTTTTTCATTTCCGCTTTCGCCCGCTCCAGATCCCTCTTAACATCCTCCTGTTGTGCAAATCCTGAAAAACAAAAAAACAAACTGATAATACATGTTGCTATTAATCTCATATCCTGAAAATACATTATTTACATGAATTCAAAACCAATGTCCTGCCGGTAATACATGTTTGCAAAATGAATGGTATGCAAGATTTTTTTTGATTCATGCACCGCATCTGCAATGTTAGTGCCAAAAGCACTGACTGCAAGTACCCTTCCTCCATTGGTAACAACGCCGCGATCGGTTTGTAAAGTGCCGGCATGAAAGATAAAACCGGACTGTTCATTGCGCAGGGAAGAATCGAATAATCCATGAAGATTGTTTACATCAAAACGAATAGGAATTCCTTTTTGATATTCGCCCGGATATCCCCCGGATACGGCCATTACAGTTGCACAGGATCTTTTATCAAACTGGATCATTTCATTCTGTAATGTTCCATTTTCTGTTGCCAGAAATAATTCAACAATATCATTTTTTAACCTGGGCAATATAACCTCCGTTTCCGGATCGCCCAACCTGCAATTGTATTCTATTACATAAGGTTCACCGCCCACATTGATCAATCCAAAAAATACAAAGCCTTTATAGTTCATATTTTCTTTGCTTATACCGGAAATTGTTGGCTGAATGATTTTCTTTTCTACTTTTTTCATAAAAAGATCATCCGCAAATGGAACCGGGCTTACGCATCCCATTCCACCGGTATTTAATCCTGTTTCTCCTTCGCCAATCCTTTTATAATCTTTTGCATGTCCTATGATCTTATAATCTTTACCATCGGTCAGTACAAAAACACTCAATTCTATCCCGCTTAAAAATTCTTCTATCACCACCCTGGCTGATGCATCGCCAAATTGTTTATGAATGATCATTTCTTCGAAAACCGACAATGCTTCTTCATGGGTTGATGCAATTACAACGCCTTTACCTGCGGCAAGACCATCGGCTTTTAAAACCACGGGAAGTGAATGTGCGGCAATATATTTTTTTCCTGCTTCAAAATTTGAAGCATCGAATGTGGCATAAGCGGCTGTGGGAATATTGTACCGTTGCATAAATGCCTTTGAAAAATCCTTGCTGCTTTCCAGTTGCGCGCCGGCTGCGGAAGGGCCAATGACAATGCCGCTCCATCTGCTTTCTTTCGGTTCAGCTATTGTAAAATAATCTGTAATTCCTTTTGCCAAAGGTTCTTCAGGACCTACTACCATCATGTCTATTTTTTTTTGCAAACAAAAAGTATTGATGGCTTCAAAATCAGTGATGGCGAGATTTACATTTATCCCACATGCGTCGGTACCCGCATTCCCTGGTGCAATAAATAACTGGGAGCAGTGTTTGCTTTTTTTCATTTTCCACGCCAGTGCATGTTCCCGTCCGCCCGATCCTAATAAAAGAATTTTCATTTTTATATTAATTATTTCAAAATTTATGAACCATTCACCCGGCGAAAGTAAGCCCGGATTCGGAATTTAGAATTTAGTATTTAGAATTTCTGTGTATTTTGAGCCGCTCAATTGTAATTAGCGGTGTCTTTAAGGTTCAACTTTTTTGTTGATTTTATGATTTAGGTTTTTTTTATGATTGATAATCAATCATAAAACTTATTTCATCAGTCATATTAAAAATTGTATTTACCATAAAACAGGCGCGCTCATAGTATATCTGCCCTAATAAAACAACGATTGTATGAATAAAATAGCTTCAGGTCCGAAACATCCAAAGGCGCTTTTTGTCCTTTTTCTTACTGAAATGTGGGAACGGTTTGCATATTATTTAATGGTAGGAATATTATTGCTTTATTTGATTGACGATAAAACCGGCGGAAAGGGAATGACCGAAAAAATGGGCGCCGATGTAGTAGGAAGTTTTATCGCGCTTGTTTATTTAACGCCTTTCATTGGCGGTTTATTAGCTGACCGTTACCTGGGCTATATTAAATCAATTTTTCTGGGTGGTTCATTAATGGCGCTGGGTTATTTTGGCCTTGCACTTCCCGGAAATACCGCATTATATGTTTCCCTCTCTTTGATCATTGTTGGAAATGGATTTTTCAAACCAAATATTTCAACCATTCTGGGTAATATATATAACCGGGAAGACCTGAAACCTTTGAAAGACAATGCATACAATATTTTTTACATGGGAATTAATGTTGGTGCGTTGGTATGCAATTTTGTTGCGGCTTATTTAAGAAACAAATATGGCTGGGGATATGCTTTTGCGGCTGCAGGCGTGGGACTTGTAATAGGATTGCTCATTTTTGCCTCTTCGCTTAAGGGAGTGCGCGTAGGAGAGGTGAAAAAGGAGCGAAGAGCGGAGGATATGCCTTTAAGTAAAATATTTAGCTATGTATTTTTACCCGCAATCATTGCGGCAATAATCGGATGGATCTTACCAACCACGCTGTTTGGTACAACTATTATGGGAAGTAAATCGAATGATGCATTTATTTTTGCATGTCTTCCCATCATCGCTTTTTACATTTCTCTTTATATAAGAGCTAAGGGACAGGATAAAAAAGGAATTGGCGCTTTGTTATTTATTTTTGCCATTTCCATTGTTTTCTGGACCATTTACAATCAAAATTCCACCGGATTAACATTGTGGGCCCAAAAACATACCGACAGAACTGTATCGCCTACCACTGAAAATATTGCAGGAAGCTTAGGCTTTTTGCAAACGGTAAATGATTCGCCCAGATTGGTAAATAAAGTGGATGCCAACTTTGTGGATGTAAAAGATTACTCCAAAGTTGTGGCTTCGCTTCCTTTGTATGATAGCCTTGAAGATGGAAACATTGTGGATAAACAAACCCGGGTAGTTCAGGTGATGGGGCCGGATCCATACTTTAATAATGTGCCGGAAAAGGAATGGCCAAAAGGCAGTGAAAAATTAGCCAATACAGAACTGTTTCAATCCATAAATCCGCTTTTTATCATAGTGCTTACCTTGATCATTGTTCCTTTTTTCAGTTATCTGAGAAAACGGAATAAAGAACCTACCACCGCAACTAAATTTGGTATGGCATTGTTTATATCCGGACTTTCGGCGCTCGTAATGGTTTTTGCGATCATGTCTGTTTCATCCGTTTATCAATTTAAAACTTCACCATACTGGCTTTGGGGAACTTATTTTGTATTTACGATAAGTGAATTGCTGTTAAGTCCGATCGGCTTATCGCTTGTTTCAAAATTGGCGCCTGCAAGGCTTACCGCATTGCTGATGGGCGGATGGTTTTTATCCACTTCAATAGGAGGTAAAATTGCCGGTGTAATGACAAGCTTCTGGGATGATTTTTCTGACAAAAAAATATTTTTCCTTATACTGGTAATTGCTGCCTTTCTAGGTGGGATTTTAATTTTCAGCAAACTGAAATTCCTGAATAAAATTGTAAAAGAGAAAACCGGATCGGAGTGATGAGGGAGAGGTGAGAAGTGAAAAGTGAGTGGTGAGAAGTGAAGAATTAGGAATTAGGAATGAAGAATTAAGAAGTGAGTGTGAAGAATTAGGAATGAAGAAGTGAATGTGAATGGATGCGAAATAAATGGGAATTAGATTATAATACATCTAATTCCCAAATTGAATGTTATACTAATCCCCAATCTCAAATCCCAAATCATAAATCATAAATCCCAATCTATCTCCCTGGCTTTTTAGGCATCACCGCTTTGGGAGGTAAGTTATTATTATTGTTGTTGGGTATTTTTTCGGGTCCTTGTTTTTGAGGCTGTGGTTTTATGGGAACAATGGGTTGCTGATCATTCCGGTCTATATTGGTTGTTTCACTTTCCGGTACAATGGTTTCAGGTTTTATATTCTGTGGTACCTGGTCGCCATAATCTTCCGCAGATCCATTGCCACTATCTCCGCCTTCCGGAGCTAATTTTTCAGGTACATCATTAATCCAGTCATAAATAATATCATTCTGCATGATCTCGGGTTTCACAAATGTGGATCTGGTATCTATTGACAGCGTTTTATCCTTACTTACTTTATCATAAAAATAAGCCCAGATAGGTAGCGCCGCTGATGAACCCTGGCCAACACTGGTACTGTTGAAACGGATAAAACGATCATCACAACCTGCCCACACGCCACCCAGCAATTGGGGCGTATATCCCATAAACCAGGCATCACTGTTGTCATTGGTTGTTCCGGTTTTGCCAGCTATTTCACCCTTTACTCCGTAGCTCCAAATTCTTCTGCCTGTACCAAACTGCATTACGCCTTCCATCATACTGATGATAGAATAAGCCGTAACATCACTGATTACTTCTTTGCGCTGGGGAAGATAGCTTTGTAACAGGTTGCCATTTTTATCTTCAATCCTGGTAATATAAAGCGGTCTTGCATTAAATCCTCTTCCGGGAAACATGCTGTAGGCCTGCATCATCTCAAATAATGATATTTCTTCACTTCCCAACGCAATGGAAGGATAAGGATCAATCTTCGCTGTTACGCTGCAATTTTTCAAAAAATCAACAAAGCGTTTCGGACCTTCATTTCCATGACTGCCTAATTGTTTCATAATATAAGCGGTAGCGCAGTTTTTGGACAATGCAAGCGCCATTGCCATAGGAATGGTATTACCAGAGCAAGTGGTTGCCGATGCCGGTACCATGCCATAACCCGGAAAATTTTGTTGCTCATCCTGTACCTGGGTATTAGGTGTAAATCCTGCATCCTCAATAGCCAGGCTGTACAGCAAGGGTTTAATTGTAGAACCTACCTGTCTTTTGGTATTAATATTTACGTGATCATATTTGAACGTTTTAAAATCAATTCCGCCAACCCAGGCTTTTACCTCGCCGCCCAGCGGATCCATCACCATGAATCCGGCCTGAAGCATTTGCCTGTGATATTTAAGAGAGTCGAAAGGAGTCATGGTTGTATCCTTACTTCTGTTTTTATTCCAGGCAAATACTTTCATCGGTATTTTTTGATAAAAGGTTTTCCGGATTTCCTGTTCATCCACGCCATCCCTTTTCATGTTTTTCCAGCGATCGGTTTGCTTCATAGCGGCTTCCAGAATATTATCGCGGCCTTTCCATACCGAACCATTTTTAATATTGCTTTGCGCATTGAGGATTTGCTGCATATAGCTGATATGTTTTCCCACAGCTTCCTCAGCATACAACTGCATTCGCGGATTGACCGTAGTATAGATTTTTAAACCATCGCGGTAGAGATCATAATTTTTCCCATCCGGCCTTTTATGTGTTTTACACCATCTTTTCATATCCTCTCCCAGGATCATTCTGAAATAAGGAGCCAGCCCGGTGGATTCATCGAGTTTTTGATAATTTAAGTTCAATAGGTAATTTTTTTACCTTGGCAGCTTCTGAATCCGTCAGATATTTATTCCGCACCATTTGATTGATCACAATGTTTCTTCTTTCCAGCGATAATTTCGGATTACGACGTGGATTATAAAGCCCGGGGGCATTTACCATTCCAATCAATACCGCGGCTTCATCCACATTCAAACGATCCGGCTCTTTTTGAAAAAATGTTTTGGAGGCATTGCGGATGCCAAATACATTATCACTAAAAGGTACGGTATTGAGATATAAAGTGGCAATTTCCTGTTTTGTAAAATTGCGCTCAAGTTTTATGGCGATAATGCTTTCTTTTACTTTCTGAATGATCCGCTTGATCGGATTTCTGCTTGCATAATCTGTAAACAGGTTTTTAGCCGTTTGCATAGTAATGGTACTTGCTCCGCCTTTACTGCCTAATGAAAAAAATGCACGCCCCAATGAACGGGCATCTATTCCGCTATGCTCATAAAATCTTTCATCTTCCGTAGCGATCAATGCATGAATCACATGCGGACTGATGTTTTTATATTCCGCATTTACCCGGTCTTCCAGATAATATTTTCCCATCAGCGTTCCGTCATCGGCATAAACCTGGCTTGCCAGCGATGCCGATGGATTCTCCAATTCCTGGATCGAAGGCATTTTGCCAAAAACGCCCCAGTTGGCCATTACAATAATTAAAATAATTGAGCCGATTCCAATAAAAAAAGCGCTCCAAAGAATTTTTACAGAAAATTTCATACAACGAACATATTATTTAAAGCTTATTAAATAAGCTGGTTGAAATTTATTTTTTTGATGCCGGCATCCCTTTTTTATCGCATCGTCCCTTGCGTCGCAAAATGCAAAGCATTCACTGAGACAATAATAAAAAATAATGACCGAAGTATTTCGTTCAACTGCATATCATTGAGCAGCTTTAGTACTCATTTCAAAGCAGCTTGCAAAAATTACAACTTTCGCCTCATTGCAACTTCGCAATCTATTTGGCAAAATTTGTACCGCTAAAAAACTTCTTATCCCCGCGCGGTAAAGCTATATAAGTTGATCATACCAATGCGTTATGAGCTTATTAAAACTTTCCCGGAAGCGCCTTTTGTAAAAGGCTGCGATAGCCTTCCAGATCTTTATTCTCATTTAATAGATCAAGATTGGCCTGGCTGATAATGATATAATTGTATTTATCAGCGGTCAGCCAGGGCAGGATCCGGGTTTGAGTAACAGGTTTTGTTTTATCTACATAATCACTCGCCTCCGATGCGCCGGCAAATGGACCGATTAAAAGAAGATTGTAGCGATCGTCAAGCGTTTCGGAGCGGATATTCATTTTTTGATTATAATAAGTCTGACTATTGAATCTTGTAAAAGCATTTTTAGCTTCATTGGCAAATACCGGAGCCACTTTGTCCAATATTACCAGCACATATTGCGGTTGATTTGCATCAAACGTAAAGCTTTTTACTTTTACCGGGGCTTCGGTGGCAGTATCTACTTTAATGGGTGCTGTTTTAACAACGGGTTTGGAAGCAGTTGAATCTCTTTTTATTTCCGGTTGTCGTACTACCGATGTTGAAGGATTCAGATCTACAACCTGCGAAGCTTCTTCTTCATTGCGGGTGATTTGCAAATTGGTTAGATAGCTTTCTATTTCTTTTCTTCTTTTTAATACATCCACCATTGTTTTAGCTCTTGCCGCCAGCGGATTTTCCGGGTATAATGCAGTTAGATCATTTAACCGGTTTATTGCCACGCTGTCTTCCTTTGCAGATACATAATAAATAGCTTCAATGAATAGCAATTGTGGCGTCCAGGCCGACTTGCCATAGGATTGATCGGCTTTTATTTTTTCTGCTTTAGCTTCCTCAAATTTCCCTTCTACAAATAAATTATAAACATGTTCGTAGGCTTTTGTAGCCGCATCCGGACCGGTTTGTTTTTCAGGTTTTTTATTCAGAAGCTCCGTCCATTTTCCTTTACTGAAATTTTTATTCAGCACAGTCAGACAGGAATCGGCTTTTAAGTCGTTACCTGTTTGATGATAACAGAAATACAGATTGAACAAAGATTCTTCTTCGTGAACATTGGAAGGAAATCTATGATTGAGGTTTTCATACGTTTCTATAGCCGCTCCATAATTTTCAAGTTGATTTTGAAACACCAGGCCATTGGTAAACAAAGATCCTGCTATGGAATCATTGGATTTCTGAAGCAGTTCTTCGGTTAATGGTAGGCTGCTTTCCAACTGATTTTCGGTCGGGTTTGTAATCGTCGGACTTATAAGCGTACTGCCGGGTTTTGATATCGCACCTTCACCTGCAGGTTTTGCAGCCTGGGATATTTTATCTACCTCGGATTTTCGGCGCCAGTTATCTACATCCGGGCGGTTTCCCCACTGCTGTCTAAAAGTTCCATAGCCGCTGCTTTTTAATGCGTTGTTATTAAAATACCAATCACCCTTTGAAGGCGCGGAAAACAGGTCTTCGCCGCCGGTTTTCAATTGTACCGCAGGATTGGAAGATTCATCGCTTTCTTCAGACAGGCCACGCATTTTACGCAGTTTTTTTGCTGTTTTCTTCAAAAAAGCTTCTCTTTCTGCCTCTGGTAAAGCTGCAATTTGTTGCAGGCTATCCTGTAAATGAATATTATCCAGGTTGTCGGATATAATTTTAAGGGCCGGTTTTCGAAGTGCAATCCGGTCCAGATCATCCTTTTTGGTGATATTGTTTATGTCGATACTGTCGTAAAAATTATGAGCCGGCACAAACTGACGTTCTTTATAATTCACATCGGCCAATAGCAGGAACGACTGGTTTTTTTGCTGCGGATTATTAATGCTGTATTTAATACTTTTTTGTAATAATTGTTCAGCCGATCTTGTATCGCCTCTTTCAATTTCAACTTGTGCCGCGGCATAATAAATAATATCTCTATATGACTGGTAGCGGTCTTTTTTTGCCATTTTTAAGAGATTATTCAACTTTTCTTTCAAAACATCTTCTTTATTACCGCTGCTAATCCCAATGCTGTTCAGATTGGCGTACACTTCCATTACCGGATCAGTGGTATGGGCTGCGCTCAGGGAATAATATTTTACTGCCTGTTCATTATTCCCGCTTAATTGATACATCTGTGCAATCAGAAATTCCCATCTCGCCTGTTCAAAGCGGTTGGAAGCATTTTTCAGTGCTTTTTCCAAATGCGGGGCGGCGCTGTCATACTGTTTCTGTGTATAATACCAATAGGAAAGTGTTTCCTGCAAATCCGTTTGCAATCTTTCCGGGTAATTAGGGTCGCTGCGCAGTATTTCCAATATTCCTTTAGCCTGTATGGGCTGGCCGGCTTCTATATAATTACGCGCCATCCAGGTAAGCGCATTGTTTCTGCTTGGCGGGCGGGAACTGATTTTTTTTAAAAAGCCTCTTTTTTCCACTGTTGCGATGCTAAATACGCCATCGGTGTTGCTCACATTGCTTCCTATCGGAATATCGTATCCTTCATCTTTTGGCGCAAAGGCATAATTGATATATTGAAAAGCGGCGGCGGCTGAATCAAAATTTTTTCTGAAATAATAAGCTTTGCCCAATAATAAATAAAGGTTGTCTATCCAGTCATTTCTAAGGTCATGCAGTAATACGCCGGCCGTACATTTATATATAATGGAATCAATTTCCGAGCCGTCCGAAGCAGTGTAATCCAGTGAATAATTATAAAATGGCAGCAGGTTGGTATAATCATCTTTAAAAATTCCCTTTGCTTTATCTACAATTGCATTGAGTTTATTTTCGGCATTGAAATAATAATTGTAGTGAGTCACCATATTTTGATAAAGATGCCTTGGTACGGTGAATTTTTTTTGCCCTGTCTTTTCCGAACCCAGGGTCCTTTTCTCATATTTGGGCGGTTTTTTAAGTTCCACGGTGGATCCGGGTTGTGCTATTGCTTCATAAGCAAAAAGCAGGAGAAATACCGCGAACAGGATTTTTTTTAATAAATGCATCATTCCACAACCCATTTTGTTATAAACAGTAAAACGTGTAAAGTTATTTTAAAAATACAGTTATTTTCTAATCCGCTCATAATCCCTATACGTTTAGTTCATTACCTTTATTTTTTTAACTAGCAGTTATGTCTAAAGCAGAGAGTGATTCCACATTTACCCGTCTTCAAAGCAAATACCGGTTGGTTATTATGAACGACGATACTTTTGAAGAGGTAGTTACTTTTAAATTGTCCCGGTTATCGGTGTATATCGGTTTCAGCACCATTTTTGTTTTTTTGGTTGGATTAACCATCGCACTATTGGTGCTGACCCCGCTGAAATACTATATTCCAGGATATGGAACCCGGCAAAACAGGTCGGAATTGCAGGCATTAAAAATGCGAACCGATTCGTTGCAACAGGCTATTCAGCTAAAACAACAATATATTGACAATATCCGTACAATTCTTATTGGCAATACCAATCCGCAAAGGGATACTACGGTTATAAAAGTGCCTAAACCAGAATTGTCGAATGATTAAGCCCCCCGCCCCTAAAGGGAGGCTTTTAAAAACACTGAGACTTAGATAATGTTTTAGATTTTTATGATTGGGTTTTTATTTTTAATATGGCTGACTTTTTACTTTTTAATTCTTCATTTTTACTTTTTAATTCTTCATTCTTCATTTTTCATTTTTAATTTTCATGAATAAATCGAAACTCCGGAAAACTCTTGTACCGCTTCTATTTGTTTTTATAATTGTAAATACATCCTGCCTGGTACTAAAAGATTTTTTAGCAAAAAATGGGATTGATTACCTGGTGGTGTTTTTTGCAAATTTTATTTTGTTTCTATTGGCTGCCCTTGGCGCATTAAGGCATTATAAAGCATTGCAAAATTCGAATCCGCATGCTTTTGTGCGAAGTGTATTGAGTGCTACAGTATTAAAATTATTTGTAATTGCAGGTTCCGTATTCGGATATATCCTGGTTGCAGGCGAAAGCCGCAGTATTAATGCGGTATTGCTAAGCATGGGATTATATATTGTTTATACCGCGATAGAAGTAACCGGCGCTTCCAAACTAAATAAGCAGGCCAATGGCAATAAATGAACATCCCATGCAGGCGCTGGCCGGTTATTTGCCGGAAAATACTTTTGATTTGGTAGTAAATTACCTGAATCAATATAGAGTTCATCTTACGGTTACACGCGAACGGAAAAGCATTCTTGGAGACTATCGCAATGCGGTGCATGGAAAAAATCATCGCATCAGCGTAAATGGTAATCTGAACAAATTTTCTTTTTTGATCACTTTATTACATGAACTGGCCCATTTACTTACATTCGACAAATATGGCCATAAAGTGCAATCGCATGGAAAGGAATGGAAACAAATATATGGTGACTTGCTGGCGGCATTTTTAGGAAAGAAAATTTTTCCACAGGATATTGCAAAAGCTTTGCATAAATCCTTATCCAATCCTGCGGCCAGCAGTTGTGCAGAAGAGGATCTGATGCGGGTTTTACGCAATTATGATGCAAGAAAAGAAGGCGTTTTTTTTATTGAAGAATTACAGGAAAACGCTTCATTTTGTACACATGACGGAAGGATTTTTCAAAAAGGGGAGAAGCTTAGAAAACGGTATCGTTGCAGGGAGATTAAAACCGGGATGGTTTATTTATTCAGCCCGGTTTATGAAGTAAGAAAAATCAGTTAATCGCATTATTATTTTATTAAATAGCTTTATCAAAATTTTAGTATGAAAAAATTTCTTTTACTCACCATCATTTTTTGTGCCAGTGGAATTATTCTGAATGCGCAATCAAATGAACGAAGACAACAATTTATGAACAGACAGGTTTTAAGGCATGTGGTATTGTTTAAATTTAAAGACAATGCTACCGAAAAAGACATTCAGCAAGTAGAAAACGCTTTTAAAGAATTGCCGACAAAGATTACCACGATCAGAAATTTTGAATGGGGAACCAATAATAGTCCTGAAGGATTGAACGGCGGATTGACGCATTGTTTTTTCTTAACTTTTACCAGTGAAAAAGATCGTGATGATTATCTTGTTCATCCCGCACACAAGGAATTCGGAAGCGTATTGAAACCGTTTTTGGAAAAAGCTACCGTAGTGGATTATTGGGCAAAGAGATAATTTGATTGAATTTCAGATCAGGTATATAAATTTATAAAAAATGATTCAAAGTTGATTTCTTTGAATCATTTTTTTGGGCTTTCGTTAATTTTGTTTTCCTTGTGGTAAAAAAAATCCCCATTAGGGGTTTGGAGGCAGAAGATGGATATCATAATTATTGGCGCCGGCCCCATTGGTTTGGCTTGTGGAATAGAAGCCCGCAAAGCGGGTTTATCTTACATGATTATTGAAAAAGGCGCGTTGGTAAACAGCTTGTTTCATTATCCGGTATGGATGAATTTTTTTTCCACTTCGGAAAGACTTGAAATAGGTGGCGTTCCTTTTATGAGTTTAAATCCAAAACCCACGCGGCCGGAAGCCATTGAATATTACCGCAGGGTTGCCCAAAACCAACATTTGAATATTCATTTATTTGAGGAAGTGAAGGATGTGAATAAGCAAGATGAAATATTCCAGGTTAGAACTTCAAAAGCAACTTATTCCGCTAAAAATATCGTTATCGCTACCGGGTTTTACGATATCCCGATTTATATGAATGTTCCCGGTGAGGATTTGCCTAAAGTGAAACATTATTACAATGATCCGCATTTTTATGCTTTTCAAAAAGTAGCCGTTGTAGGAGCAAATAATTCGGCGGTGGATGTAGCTTTGGAAACCTGGCGCAAGGGAGCGGAGGTAACCATGATTATCCGGCAGGATAAAATTGGTGAACGGGTAAAATACTGGGTACGACCGGATATTGAGAACCGGATTAAAGAAGGAAGCATCAAAGCTTATTTTAATTCTTCGGTTGTAGAGATCAAAGAAAAAGAAATCATTATTCAAACACCGGATGGTATCATAAGCATAGAAAATGATTATGTACTGGCAATGACCGGGTACCGCCCTAATTTTGAATTCCTCGAAAAACTTGGAGTATCACTTTCGAAGGATGAAAAACAATGTCCGTATTACAATACAGAAACCATGGAATCCAATCAGCCGGGTATTTATCTTGCCGGTGTTGTTTGCGGTGGAATGGAAACCCATAAATGGTTTATTGAAAACTCGAGAGAGCATGCCATTAAAATAATTGAGAGTATCCGAGAAAAACAGCTCGTTTGAAATTTACCGGTATCTTTTTTATAAATGACCTCTGTCTTATTATCAATTATTAAAAAGTTATCAAGTACAAAAAAGGCCTTCCAAAAATTTAAAATTTTGGAAGGCCTTTTTTTATTGTTCAAATTTCAGTCCCTTATCCTCGCTCATAGCTTTTCTAATTCTTTATCACCTCACCAATCACATCGCCCACACAACCACTTGGCATTTGAATACGCAGTAAAGCGGCAAGGGTAGCCGATATATCAGTCATATAAGTTTCGCGATTGGTTTTTCCTTGTTTTATACCCCAGCCATACCATAATAAAGGAATATGCGAATCATAAGGATTCCACAGTCCATGCGATGTGCCCATTCCACTTCCTCCTACATATCCCGGCTTTAAAATCATCTGAATATCTCCACCCCTGGTAGGATAATAACCATTTACCACCATTTCCTTTACCTTACTGTTAAGCGGCGTAAGCATTAAATTATTCAAATCAAATACCCTTGATATTGCATCTTGTTTTTGTAAATAATTAATTATCCACCTGGTTATGCCTTCGCGGTCAAGATCGGCGGAATCTATAAGCGGATTATTCAAATGCACCTGGTAATTACCCATGCCGGTAATAATATTGTCTTTTCCAAATTTTACATTTAATTGGGCATTCATTTCTTTAATCAGGTTGCCGGTAGGAAATGCGCCACCAGGCAACAGGTGTTCTTCACTAAAGCCAGGAGAATGCGCTGCCCCATGATCGGCAGTCAGGAAAACAGTGTATTCTCCTTTGCCAACATTTGCATCGAGAAAGGAAAAAAAGTTTCCCAGTGTTTCATCCAATCTTACAAAATCATCCATCTGTTCCCAGGAATTTGGTCCGAAAGCATGGCCGATATAGTCGGGAGATGAAAAGCTTACGGCCAGGAAATCCGTAGCGCTGGTTTTACCCAGGTTTTCTGCAAGCACCGTTGCTTCTGCCATAGCAGCCGTAAGCGTGTTTCCATAAGGAGTGGAAGATATTTTTCCATAATCTTTTCCTTTAAAGTTCTCCAGGGTGTAAGGAAAACCAGGCTGGTCATTTCCAAAAGGTTTGTTTTCATATGGCTTAATATCTTCTGTACTATATTTCAGGTATGTTTCTTTAGGAAGCGCCAGGTTCCAGTTCAGACCGTATAAAGAATCGACCAATTTACGGTCATTGAAATTTTTTACCCATACAGGTAATTCATCCATATAATAAGAACTTGAAATAAAATCACCTGTTTTGGAATCATACCAGTAAGCCGCATTGGCTGCATGGCCTGCTGGTAAAATAGCGCCGCGATCTTTTATGGCAATACCAATCACTTTACTTTGAAAGTTAGTTGCCAGGCGTAATTCATCTCCAATAGTGGTAGTAAGCATATTGCGCGGACTCATTTCGCCAGCTGCTGTATTGCTGCCTACGGTTTTTGCCGTTTTATCTTCCGTACAATAAACGGTTTTATTGGTTAGCTTATCACGCCAGTCGTTTCCTACAATGCCATGTATGGATGGAACAGAACCGGTATAAACACAGGTATGCCCTGCAGCGGTGATGGTAGGAGTATATGGGATAAAGGTATTTTCACAGGTAAATCCTTCGTTCAAAAATCTTTTAAAACCGCCATTAGGCTTATATAAATTATTATAGCGGTACAGGTAATCCCATCTCATCTGATCAACAACAATTCCTACCACCAGCTTAGGACGGCTCACTCCATCCGTCTTTTGAGTGACTACTGTTGGTTTCTGACCTACCACTGAACAGAGGATAAAAAAACTAAGTGCAAATAAAAAATTACGTTTCATTCTCTTTGATTATTTATTAAGCAAATGTAATATTTGAGTGGTACAGAACTCCACAATCGATGCCGGCAAGATAATTCACTTTGTCCTTTTTGCCTGAATGATTTACTTTTGCATCATTTTAAAGGATTTTCAGAATAAAAAAAATAACATTCGAATTCTATTATCAATCAGAAGAATGCCTGTTTGTCAATTGTTGATTCCTGTTTAAGTAATGTTCATTAAAAAGAAATCCTTTATATCGAAAAATTGTTTTGATCTGTTTTTATGAATTGGAAGCAAAACAATCTAAAAATGTAAATTAAATCTGAAATAAATATGGCAGATATTTTTGAAAGGTTAACGCGGGATTCTGGTCCCCTGGGTCAGCATCGTGAAAGAGCGCATGGCTATTTTGCATTTCCAAAACTGGAAGGCGACATAGGTCCACGCATGAATTTCAGGAATAAGGAAGTGATCGTATGGAGTTTAAATAATTACCTGGGTTTAGCCAATCATCCGGAAGTTCGCCAGGTGGATGGAGATGCAGCAGCGCAGTTCGGACTTGCCACACCTATGGGAGCCAGGATGATGAGTGGAAATACCACTTACCATGAACAGCTTGAAAGGGAATTGGCGGAGTTTGAACAAAAAGAGGATGCAGTATTATTCAACTATGGCTACCAGGGTATCATGAGTACCATTGATGCATTGGTGGGCAGGCACGATGTAATTGTGTATGATGCCGAAAGTCATGCCTGCATTATTGATGGATTGCGTTTGCATCCCGGGCACAGGTTTGTTTTCAAACACAATGATATTGCTGATTGTGAAAAACAACTGGAACGTGCTACCGCATTGATTGCGAAGCAAAAAAACGGTGGCATTTTAGTCATTTCTGAAGGCGTATTTGGCATGGCTGGCGATCAGGGCAAAATCAAAGAGATCTGTGCCCTCAAAAATAAATTTGAATTTCGCCTGCTGGTAGATGATGCACACGGCTTTGGTACTTTGGGCGCTACAGGTGCGGGCGTAGGTGAAGAACAGGATTGCCAAAATGAAATTGACCTGTATTTTTCCACCTTTGCAAAATCCATGGCATCAATAGGCGCTTTTTTGGCGGGCGATAAACTGATCATTGATTATATCCGGTACAATATCCGCTCGCAAATTTTTGCGAAGAGTTTACCATTACCTTTTGTAGTAGGAAATTTGAAACGTCTTGAATTATTACGCACAAAGCCCGAATTGAAAGAAAAATTATGGAGCAATGCGTTGAAACTTCAGAATGGATTAAAAGCAAAAGGTTTTGATATTGGAAATACCAATACACCGGTAACGCCGATATATATGAAAGGGGGAATTGAAGAAGCAACTGCTATGGTAATGGACCTGCGCGAAAACTACAATATATTTTGTTCCATTGTGGTTTATCCGGTAATTCCAAAAGGACATATTATTTATCGGTTAATACCTACCGCTTCGCATTCGGATGATGATATTCAGCAAACGCTGACCGCTTTTGATGAAACAAAACAGAAATTGGATAACGGCGCATATAAAGTGGAAGCGATTCCTGATATGGCAGAAGCCGTTTAATAATATTATTGTTATATTAATTTTGCAGCCCTCCGATACGGAGGGCTTTTTGTAACTATGAAATGAGATAGTAAAATGTTTGCCATCAACGGTGATGATTATTATGGCGGAACAAAGTTCCATAATACCAAACCATAAAAATTTAAGTGGAATTATCACTTACATGTGGCATCAGAAAAATAAAAAATGAACATGAGAATAGTACATAAAACGGCATTTCTCAATTTCTACTCATTCAACTTTTCATGAAAATTTGCTGTCTATTTATTGTAAAATACTTTTCCTTTACTCAAACAGAAATATTTTACGCGCAATTACCGTAATTTCAGCGCATCAAATATGTTAGGTGATTGCCTGCCCTCATAAGTTGATAATTTTTTGATAGATGAATACGACCGCCAATTATGCTTTGCAACAATTTAAAAACCTCGTTGGAATCAGGTTTCAGTTGTACAATAGTTTATTTACTTCCTTACCGTTTCACCGGATTGAAAAGACCGGTGTTTTATTGTCGTTGTTTTTGATCCATTGCGAAGAAGGATTTACCAAAAAGAAAAGCCCGATTGAAATTATTGATTCTTTTTTAAATCAATATACCTCCTATCAAAAGGAGCAGGATCAGGTGGATCTGTTGTTTCGTTTTGTGCAATATGCCGAACGCCAGGTAGTATTGTTTGATGCTTTGGAGGACGCGGCATTTACACAAGTGAATGATATGAATGGCGCCGGAACTTTGAAACACCTGCAATCAGAAATTCAGCAATCACAAAAAGAAGGACAGCTTGCAGAAAAAATAAAGAATTTCGAAGTACGCCTTGTATTAACGGCGCATCCAACGCAATTTTATCCAGGTGAAGTTTTAGGGATCATACACGATTTATCCAAAGCTTTAATTGATGATAATGCATCTAAGGTGAATGTGTATTTACAGCAATTGGGTAAAACGCCATTCCTTAAAAAGCAAAAGCCCACACCTTTTGATGAAGCAGTGAGTTTATTGTGGTACCTGGAAAATATTTTTTACCCGGCATCCGGGCGTATTTTATCCGGTTTAAAAACCCTGATAGACCAGGATACGCACAATCCTGTTATTCGGATGGGTTTCTGGCCCGGCGGCGATCGCGATGGAAATCCATTTGTGAATTCAGGTATAACCTTGCAGGTTGCCGCGGAATTGCGTAAAGGAATTATCCGGTGTTATTATCAGGATGTGCGGCATCTGAAACGGCGTTTGACTTTTAAAGGTGTTGAAAATCTTATAGCAGAACTGGAAGTTAAATTATATAAGAATCTTTTTAATCCTGAACAAAAAACACCACTTACCAAGAATGAAATTTTAGATACCTTAAATGAGGTAAAAGCGATTCTTTCTACCGAGCACAATGGCTTATTTTTATATTTGGTAGAAAATCTCATCACTAAAGTAGAGATATTTGGTTTGTTTTTCGCCACACTTGATATCCGCCAGGATAGTTCAATACATGAAAAAGTTTTGGAAGCGGTTGCCGCAAAAACAAACGGTCTTCCAAAAAATTATACGGCATTATCTGAAGATGAAAAAATCGCAACCCTGTTACAGGTTAATGAGGCAATAGATCCGGCGGCGCTGGAAAATGAATTATACCAGGATACGATTGAAGTATTAAACACGATTAAAACCATCCGGCAGCAAAATGGCGAGGAAGGATGCAACCGATATATCATTAGCCATAATACCAGTGCACTGAATATGATAGAAGTGTTTGGACTGTTTTTATTGGCCGGCTGGAAAAAAGAAGAACTGGACATTGATATTATTCCATTATTTGAAACCATTGATGACCTGGAATGCGCAGGGGAAGTAATGCAGAAATTGTATACCAATGAAACCTACCGTGCGCATCTTCAACTGCGCGATAATACCCAAACCATCATGCTTGGCTTTTCCGATGGCACTAAGGATGGCGGTTATTTAATGGCTAACTGGAGTATTTATAAAGCTAAAGAAGCGCTTACACTGGTTTCCAAACAACATGGTATTGATGTGGTGTTTTTTGATGGCCGCGGCGGTCCTCCCGCACGTGGTGGTGGTAAAACGCATAAGTTTTATGCTTCCATGGGTACAAATATTTCCAACAAACAAATTCAATTAACAGTACAAGGGCAAACGGTAAGCTCCAATTTTGGAACCATTGATTCGGCTCAGTTTAATATAGAACAACTGGTGCATGCCGGGGTATCCAATGATTTATTGACGCCGCATAAACCAACACTGAATGAAACGGAGGAAGCATTACTGACAGAACTTTCTAAAGAAAGTTTTAATGCTTATGCTGAATTAAAAAATAATCCCGATTTTCTTGCTTATTTAAGCTTTGTAAGCCCATTGAAATTTTATGCCGAAACCAATATTGGCAGCCGCCCTGCAAAAAGGGGTGGTTCTAAAAAATTAAATCTTAATAATCTCCGTGCCATTCCTTTTGTAGGATCATGGAGCCAGTTGAAGCAAAATGTTACAGGTTATTATGGCGTGGGTACCGCGCTGAAAAAGCTGGAAGAAGCTGGCAAATGGAAGGAATTACAGAATTTATACCATGATTCATTATTTTTCAAAACCCTCATGGATAATTGTGAGATGGCTATGAAAAAAAGTTTTTTTCCCTTAACTGCATTTTTAGAAAAAGATCCTGTTTATGGTGAAATCTGGAAAATGATTTATGAAGAGTATGAACTTACGGTGAAACAGGTATTGCGTTTGAGCGGAAACACCGAACTGATGGCCGATTATCCCGTTGATCAGCTCTCCATTCAAATGCGGGAGAGAATAGTATTGCCTTTGGCAACCATTCAACAATATGGTATTACCAAGGTTCGTGAAATGGAAGATCAGCAGGGGAAAGCTCCTTTGAAAGAAGTTTATGAAAAACTGGTCATGCGTTGTTCATTCGGATTGATCAACGCAGGTAGAAATTCTGCTTAAGCGGAATTTCATAGCAACCTCACAGGTTTTAAATAACAGATCTCACAGGATTTTAAATAGCAGACCTCACAGGTTTTTAAAACCTGTGAGGTCTTAAAAAACGTATTATGAAGAAATTTTTGTTTTTTGCTTTGGTTATTTTATTCATATCGGGATGTGCTAAAAAGCCAATTCAATCTGCCGCCGCCGGAAACAGTAAAGCAGTTCAATTGCGGGTATTATGTTATAATATTCATCATGCCAATCCGCCTTCAAAATCCGGATTGATTGATATAGATGCTATTGCAAGGGTAATTAATGCTGCGGCGCCTGATGTGGTGGCTTTACAGGAATTGGATGTGTTTACAGAAAGATCCGGAAAAAATTTAAACCAGGCCGAAGCGATTGCCGCAAAAACCGGAATGAAAGCTTATTTTGCCAAATCCATTGATTATGCAGGCGGCGAATATGGCATCGCAATTTTGTCAAAATATCCGTTGACCGGGTTGAAGAAACATGCGTTGCCAACTCTTGAAGAAACAAAAGGCGAACCACGGGTACTTGCAACGGCAGAGATCGGATTGCCTTCAGGCAAAAAAATCGTTTTTGCGAGTACACACCTGGATGCTTTAAGAAATGATGCCAACAGGGTATTGCAAATTCAAAAAATATCGGAAATATTAAGTAAAGAAACGCTACCCGTTGTACTTGCCGGTGATCTTAATGCAGAGCCCGGATCTGCTACAATTAATATCCTGGATCAACATTTTACAAGAACTTGTATACAAAATTGCGGTTTCACTATTCCGGAGGTCAATCCCAACAAAACCATAGATTTTATTTCATTCTTTCCTTCATCAGCATTTAATGTGCAAAAACATGTGGTGATAGATGAGCAATATGCTTCTGATCATTTGCCGGTGTTTGCTATTCTCGAATTAAATTAGTACTCAGAAATATCCGGAAGGCTATATATTGTTACCAGTTTAAAAGGAAGGACAATAAATTTAGAAGCGATTTCAGTATTTCTGATGCAATGTGTAGTTTTTACATATTAACATCGTTTTGGCTTCCCGTATTTTTAATCCATCCTGCTTCGTTGTAGTTTTGCATTCAATTCTGAAGGCCAGATGAATATTTAACGGATTAGTTTTCAATAATATCCGTTCTCCCCTAACGATAATGGCATTGAAGATGCCTGC
This sequence comes from uncultured Chitinophagaceae bacterium, assembly GCA_963695165.1. Lineage (GTDB taxonomy): Bacteria > Bacteroidota > Bacteroidia > Chitinophagales > Chitinophagaceae > CAVOGF01. The sequence continues at coordinate 436,376 of CAVOGF010000002.1, read as the reverse complement.
ATTTCAGGAGCCTTGATTAAGAATTAAAACTATGAATAAGATGACAAGCAACGAAAAGACCTCAATTGTACAATTAGAGGCGGATGAATTAAAAAAGTTAGTAAACGAAGTAAAGGAAACTGTAGCTACAGATTTACAATCCCATCAGGTGGTTGCTGAAGCTGGTACTTTCAGCGCAGTGGATTTATGGAATATCCAACGCAGAAGAAGAACCTTGTATTCCCGTAGAAATATGCTTTAACAGTTTTCTTACAATTTAAGAAAAGTACATGAGAAAAAGTTCACCCAAACGGGTGAGCTTTTTTCTTTTATACATCCCGTTTACTTATTTATCTTGTACCCAAAATTATTCTTATGTCAAAAATTATCCGCTGGGGCATACTGGGTTCCGGAAACATTGCCCACAAATTTGCATCTGATTTAAAATGGGTAAAAGATGCCCGGTTAATTGCTATTGGATCGCGGACCAAACATTCAGCAGATAATTTTGCAAAGGAATTCAATCTTCCATACAGCCATGATAGTTATGAAGCGTTGGTAGCTAATCGGGAAGTAGATGTCATTTATATTGCAACTCCGCATAGTTTTCATTATGAGAATACATTGCTTTGTTTAAATAATGGCAAGGCTGTGCTTTGTGAAAAAGCGTTCGCGATCAACTATAGCCAGGCGAAACAAATGATAGATCTGGCAAGGGATAAAGGTATTTTTTTGATGGAAGCCTTATGGACAAAATTTTTACCCCACTACAATAAACTCAAAGAAATTGTAAACGAAGGATTGTTGGGTGAAATGAAAAGCATGCAGGTCAATTTTGGTTTCAGACCTCTGGAGCCGGTTAATAAGCGGATATTTGATCCCGCGCTGGGTGGAGGAACAATGCTGGATATTGGAATTTACAATGTTTTTTTGGCTTTGAGTGTTTTGGGAAAACCGGACAATATTGAAGCGGTGATGACTCCGGCGGTTACCGGAATAGATGCGCAGTGCTCAGTATTATTCCGTTATAAAAACGGAGTTTTGGTTCAGCTTTTTTCCAGTTTTTGCAGTAACCTGGCTACAGAAGCTTATATAAACGGAACAAAGGGCAGAATACGGTTAACGGACCGTTTTTATGCGCCTCAGACAACAATTGAGTTTTATCCTGATAAAGTAGATTCTAAAACCATCATTCCCTTTGATAAAGAAGCAGATGGTAGCGGTTATCAATATGAAGCAAGGCATGTGACCGAATGTTTACAACAAGGATTAACAGAAAGCCCGGTTATGACACATGCCGATACCTTATTATTAATGGAAACCCTGGACCAAATCCGTTTGAAAGCAGGAATTTATTATCCCGAAGATGATAAACAGTTTGCCGGAAATTTTTAAAATTAAAAGTTTTATTTTTTGGCATTATTATTTGCTTATTTTAACAAAAGCTGAATTTTTTAAATACTAAATTTCAGAATTTGAAAATCAGAAAAAAGTTCAAACTGCCAATATTTCCCTTTTCCGGGCTTGGCAAAAAATTTGACTTATTTAATCATTCATATAATTCTATTAGAATGCAAGAGAACGAAAAGGAACTAAATGAGCAGAATTCTGCTGAAACGGCCGATTTCAATATTAATACTGACGAAAATGCAGCCGGTACAACTCATTTAAATGCACCATTGGAAGAAGAAGATAAATTGGAAAAAGCAAATTCGGAATTGGCAGAACAGAAGGACAAATATCTGCGTCTGATGGCGGAGTTTGACAATTTCAGACGACGCACAGCGAAAGAGCGCCTGGAAACCATTCAAACTGCCGGAAAAGATGTGATAGCTTCACTTTTGGATGTATTGGATGATTTTGACCGCGCAAAAAATCAGATGGAAACTACATCAGATTTTGAAGCGATGAAAGAAGGCGTGAATTTGATCTATAATAAGTTATGGTCTGTTTTGCAATCAAAAGGATTAAAAGTAATAGAAACGCTAAATGCTCCATTTGATCTGGAAACTTCAGAAGCCATTGCTGAAGTGGAAGCTTCTCCGGAGCTAAAAGGTAAAGTGGTGGATGAGATCAGAAAAGGATATAATTTAAATGGTAAAATAATCCGTTTTGCAAAAGTAGTGGTTGGAAAATAGAGGGACTTATTTTCAACTTTAAAGGCTATCAGCAATAACATAATAATTTAAAAATAAAATCCCCTTTGTGGGGTCCTATTGGAATGACAAAAAGAGATTATTACGAGGTACTAGGAATATCCAAAACTGCATCGGGAGATGAAATAAAGAAGGCATACCGCAAAGTGGCTATGCTATATCATCCGGATCGCAATCCCGGAGATAAGGAAGCGGAAGAGAAATTTAAAGAAGCGGCACAGGCTTATGAAATATTAAGTGATGGTGATAAAAGAACCAAGTATGACCGGTATGGCCATGCGGCTTTTGGTCCTGGTACTGGCGGTGGGCAAGGTGGTTTCACCGGAAACATGGATGATATATTCAGCCAGTTTGGAGATATATTCGGTGAAGACATTTTCGGAAGCTTTTTTGGCGGCGGTGGCGGCGGACGTTCCCGCAGTCAGCGCACATCAGGCACACGTGGCAGCAATCTGCGCGTGAAACTGAAGCTTAACTTTGAAGAAATGGCCAAAGGTGTTACCAAAAACATCAAGGTTAAAAAATATGTTACCTGCAGTGTTTGTTCCGGTACGGGCGCCAAAGATAAAGGCAGTGTGCAAACCTGCCGTACCTGCAATGGAAGCGGCCAGGTAAGAAAAGTTACCAATACCTTCCTTGGGCAGATGCAAACAGTTACTACCTGTCCTACATGTAATGGAGAAGGGAGTACTATAACTTCAAAATGCGGAAATTGTAAAGGTGAAGGAAGGGTTTACAGCGAAGAAACGGTTAGCATTGATATTCCTGCCGGTGTACAGGAAGGCATGCAACTCAGCCTGAGTGGAAAAGGTAATGCCGGTGAAAGAGGCGGCGCTCCGGGTGATCTGATCATACTGATTGAAGAAGAAGCACATAAAGAATTGTATCGCGATGGATTAAACGTAGCGTTTGAGTTGCATATATCTTTTCCCGATGCAGCTTTTGGTACAACCGTAGAAGTGCCTACAATAGATGGCAGGGCTAAAATAAAAATACCTGCGGGTACTCAAAGCGGTAAAATCTTCCGGTTGAAAGGAAAGGGATTTCCTGAAGTGAACGGATACCAAAAAGGTGATCAGTTGATCCATGTAAATATCTGGACTCCACAGGAACTGACATCCGAAGAAAAGGCATTGTTGGAGAAATTAAGCGGAAGTCCGAACTTTCATCCTCAGCCATCTAAAACGGATAAAAACTTTTTTGAAAAAGTAAAAGAGGCATTCTCTTAAAAAAATATTGCAGTAAAACGGGCTGGCTTCAACGCCGGCCTTTTTTATTTTAAATCCGTTTACTTACCTGATCATTCTTTTTATGAGGCAAAAATTTTATCTGTAATATCTTTGAAAATATTTTTAGATATATACATGTATTATTTCCTTGTTTAATTGGAAAGGGAATGGAAAAAATAATTAGTAATGAGCAAAATAGCAGAAGTATTTAAAAGAAAGGCAGGCAAGGTATTAAACATTTATTGCACAGCAGGTTATCCGCATTTTAACAGTACATTGAAGATCATGCAAGCTTTGGAAGAAAATGGGGCCGACTTAATAGAGCTGGGGATGCCATACAGCGATCCATTAGCCGATGGGCCGGTAATACAACAAAGCAATATGGTTGCATTACAAGACGGAATGACGATCGCCAAATTGTTTGACCAATTAAAAGACTTTAGAAAAGATGTTTCTGTACCAGTGATATTAATGGGTTATATGAATCCTGTTTTGCAATACGGTTTTGAAAAATTTTGTGCCGACGCTGCATCGGTTGGTATTGATGGATTGATATTGCCCGACCTGCCGCAATATGAATTTGAAACGGAATATGGCGCTGTTGTTAAAAAATACGGGCTGGATTTTATTTTTCTTGTTACTCCCGAAACTTCCGAAGAGCGGATAATGCAATTAGACGCGTTAAGTACCGGATTTTTATATGCGGTATCATCCTCATCAACTACCGGTAATGAACAGGATTTTAATGCGGTAGAGAAATATTTACAAAAATTGCAAAAACTGTCCTTAAAAAATCCGGTATTGGTTGGTTTTGGAATTAAGGATAAACAATCATTTGAATCGGCATGTAAATATGCCCAGGGCGCCATTATAGGAAGTGCTTTTATCCGTGCATTGGAAAATTCAAAAGATGTGGAACAGTCAACCAAAGCATTTTTAAAAATGATAAAAGATTAAAAAAGAATGAATTCTTTTGAGGATAGTAGCTCCATAATAAATCAAAGTAATTTTTCAGATTCATCAGGAGAAGGTCAAAGTATTGTAATTATTAAATACAATGCCGGAAACATTCAATCTGTTCTTTATGCTTTGGAAAGGATTGGAATTGCGGCCAGGGTTACAGATGATCCTGACGAAATACAAAAAGCGGATAAAGTTATTTTTCCCGGTGTTGGTGAAGCAAGCAGCGCTATGAAGTATTTAAGGGAAAGAGGATTGGATAAATTAATAAAAAGTTTAAAACAACCGGTGCTGGGTATTTGTTTGGGAATGCAGTTATTGTGCAAATATTCAGAAGAAAATGATACGGAATGTTTGGGGATTTTTGACGAACAGGTGAAAAAATTTATCTCCCCGGCCGTAAAGAGCAGCTTCAAAATTCCCCAGATTGGATGGAATGCGATATATGATTTAAAATCGGATTTGTTTAAAAACGTGAATGATAATAGTCATTGTTATTTTGTTCATGGTTATTATGCGTCATTGGGAAAACATGCCATTGCCACTACCAACTATATTCAACCCTATAGTTCGGCCTTGCAAAAGGATAATTTCTATGGTGTGCAGTTTCATCCGGAGAAAAGCGCCGGTGTTGGCGAAATGATACTGAAGAACTTTGTGCAAGCCCCCCCGCCCCTAAAGGGGAGCTTGTAAAAACCCTGATAAAACACAATGTTGAAAATTTTCCAGTGATAAAAGATCATTTAAAAATTACTCAGCCTCTTACAAGCCCTTTAGGTGCGGAAGGCTAAAATATTTAAATTTATGAAGAAGGAAATGTTTTTTGGAGCTACGAATATAATTTTGGAAAAGGCGGAGGCATTGAGAGATAAAATGACTGAGTCGGAAGAAATAGTTTGGAATTACTTAAGAGGTGGCAAATTGGGAGTTAAATTCCGAAGACAGCATCCGGCTTCATTATATGTACTGGACTTTTATTGCCATGAGCTGAAGCTTGCAATTGAAATTGATGGAAATATTCATGAGATAGAAGACGTAAAGAAAAATGATATTGAAAGACAAAAAAATCTTGAAAGTTTAGGTTTAAAAGTCATTAGATTTTCAAATGAGGAAGTAATACAGAATAGTGAATATGTAATAAATAAAATTCAATCATTGATACAAGATCATTTAAAAAATACTCAGCCTTTTACAAGCTCCCCTTTAGGGGCGGGGGGGCTGCATCTTCAAATCATTCCGGCAATAGACATTATAGATGGAAAATGTGTGCGCCTTACCCAGGGCGATTATGAACAAAAAAAAATATACAATGAACATCCATTGGAAGTTGCTAAGCAATTTGAAGATGCAGGACTGAAACGGTTGCATTTGGTTGACCTGGATGGTGCGAAAGCGGGCGCTGTAAAAAACTGGAAGGTGCTGGAATCCATTGCATCTAAAACGGGAATGATAATAGATTTTGGTGGCGGTATCAAAAAGGAGGATGATCTGAATATTGTTTTTAATTCGGGTGCGGCATTCGCTACGATAGGAAGTATGGCAGTGAAAGATGAAGCTACATTTGTGGAGTGGTTAAAGCAATATGGCGCGGATAAATTTTTATTGGGTGCAGATGTGAAGAATGAAAAAATTGCGATCGGTGGATGGCTGGAAACTACTGATATCTGGATATATGATTTCATTGAAAAATATATAGGTTACGGAATACAACAAATATTCTGTACAGATGTAAGTAAAGATGGTTTGCTTCAGGGCCCATCTCTTGATTTGTATAAAGAGATCGTAACCCGGTTTCCCGATTTGTTTTTTATTGCCAGCGGAGGCGTAAGCAGCATGAAAGACCTGGAAGATCTGGAGGCTGCAGGTTGTAAAGGAGCAATTGTAGGAAAAGCAATTTATGAAAACAGGATTTCATTAAAACAACTGAAAGGCCAGGCCACGCCCCCCCGCCCCTAAAGGGGAGCTTATAAAAACCCTGATTAAATAAAATGTTTGAAATTTTTAATGAAGAAATGCAGCAGAATAGACAATGTTTACTTTAAAAATGGAAAAAGGTGATAAACTAAAAAATAAAAAAACTAAAAATGAACGATTATAAAATTACTCAGCCTCTTACAAGCTCCCCTTTAGGGGCGGGGGGGCCTCAGGGTCTTTGCAAACGCATTATCCCTTGCCTCGACATCCGTGATGGCCGTACCGTAAAAGGCATCAATTTTGAAAACATCCGCGATGCGGGTGATCCGGTGGAGCTGGGTGCATTTTATGCAGCGCAGGGAGCGGATGAATTGGTTTTTCTCGATATTACCGCTACCAATGAAAAAAGAAAAACATTGAGTGAACTGGTAAAAAAGATTTCGCATCATATTAATATTCCTTTTACGGTAGGTGGTGGTATCAGCAGCGTGGAGGATGTAAGTTTTTTATTACAAAATGGCGCGGATAAAATTTCGGTGAATACAGCGGCCTTTAAAAATAAAGCATTGCTGTCTGACCTTTCAAAGGAGTTTGGCAGCCAGTGCGTAGTTTTGGCCATTGATACAAGAATGGAAGATGATGGTGAATGGTATGTGTACCTGAATGGCGGCAGGGTGAAAACGGATATGAAATGTATTGATTGGGCCCGCCAGGGAGTGGATCGGGGCGCGGGTGAAATATTACTGACTTCAATGAATCATGATGGAACCAAACAGGGATTTGCATTGGATATTACCCGCACTTTGGCCACCGAATTGCCTGTGCCGGTAATTGCATCCGGTGGCGGTGGTACGATGGAACATTTTGTGGATGTTTTTGAAACAGGAAAAGCGGATGCTGCATTGGCTGCAAGTATTTTTCATTTTAAAGAGATTTCGATTCCGGAACTAAAAGGATATTTGAATGAAAAGGGAATTGCAGTGAGGATGGTATGAGGTATGAGGTATGAGGTCTCAGGTATGAGGTATCAGGTATGAGGTATCAGGTGTGTGGTATAACTTATAAATATATTGGAATGCCCCCTGTAGGGCAATATATCTAGGGTCATCTAAAATGAACTTTAGTCCGAAATTGCAAACGATTTACTGAATAGCGAACTAAAAGTAAAAGAGTGCGACGCAACGGAAGCTTAATTAATGATTAAAAGCCGGGTACAAAATAAAACTTACAGATTAAAGATTTAATATGAGTGTTGAAAAAACTAAATTTCCATTAGAAAACATACCGGCATCAGAGCCACGGCTTTTTGAAAATCTCCCTTTAGGAGCTGGAAGCCTGAAATACTCCGATGGATTAATTCCTGCTGTAGTTCAGGATTATAATACTTCCAAAGTGCTGATGTTGGGTTATATGAATGAAACGGCTTTGAAGCATACGGAAGAAACCGGGAAAGTAACTTTTTTCAGCCGCAGTAAACAACGCTTATGGACGAAAGGCGAGGAGAGTGGTAACTTTTTGATGTTGAAACAGATTTTAGTGGATTGTGATCATGATACTTTATTGATAAAAGCGGAGCCTTTGGGGCCGGTTTGTCATACGGGGGCCGATACCTGCTGGAGCGAAAAAAATGAAAAGGATGATTTTCTATTGTACCTCGAACAAATAATTCAATTGCGGCGGCAGGCTTCGCCGGAGAAATCTTATGTTTCCAGCCTGTTGTCAAAAGGTATTAATAAAGTAGCGCAAAAAGTTGGGGAAGAAGCGGTGGAATTGGTAATAGAAGCCAAGGATAATAACAGCGAATTGTTTATAAATGAAGCGGCTGACCTGCTTTTTCACTATTTACTTTTGCTTAACGCGAAAGGTCATAAATTGCAAGATGTATTAGAGGTGCTGAAAACACGTCATTCAAAATAAATGCAATGAAGCTATATTTTTTACTTTTTCTGGGATTGCCATTTTTTTCAATGGCACAATCTGCGGGTACATCTTCAAACGGGTTTGTGATTGAAGGAAAGATTAAAGGCGTTCCGGATAATAGCCTGGTGTTTTTAAGTGGATTTAGTGGTACCGATACACTGGTAAAAGGGAAAGTACAGAAAGGAATATTTGTATTAAAAGGAAAATTAAATACTACAGATTCACGTGTTCTGAATTTTCCCGCAATAAACAGGAAGATGGTATTGTTTATGGGAAATGATCAAATAAAGATCAAAGGAGACCAGGAAGATTTTAGTGATGTAGTTATTTCAGGTTCGCCCACACATTTGGATTATGAAGAGTTTTTGTACCAGGTGAAACCTTTGAATGATTATGTGGAATATTATCGCAACCAGGTTCAAAACGCGCCTTCACAAGGTTTGAGGGATACCATGATGATATCTTTGAATACCGCTTATGGTATTTATGAAGGAAGTATTGAACGGTTTATTCACCGGAAAAGGAATTCTCCTGTAGCCGCTTTGTTACTGGCTTATAGCTATGATACCGATCCGAATAAGGATGTGATGCAATTAGAAAAAAGATTTGGAATATTGGGTGGCGATGCATTAAAAAGCCAGTTTGCAAAAAATATTGAACAGGTGATCAGTAATGATAAAATCGGCGCTGTAGGAACGCAGGCCATTGATTTTACTCAAAATGATACCGAAGGAAAACCGGTTTCCCTGGCACAGTTTAAAGGAAAATATGTTTTGATTGATTTTTGGGCGAGCTGGTGTAAACCATGCCGGGTGGAAAATCCGAATGTGGTAGCAGCTTTTCAACAATTTAAGGATAAGAATTTTACCGTATTAGGCGTTTCACTCGATCAGCAAAAGGATAACTGGTTAAAAGCCATTGAAGCCGATCATTTAACCTGGACCCAGGTGAGCGATCTTAAATATTGGAATAATGAAGTGGCACAGGCTTACAGGGTTCAATCCATTCCACAGAATTATTTAATAGATCCCAATGGTATTATTATCGCCAAAAATCTGCGGGGTGAAGACCTGCTTCAGAAGCTTGCCCAATTGCTTAAATAATTTAATTTTTTAAAAAGCTTTCTTCATAAGTTGTTTCATCAAAACCCAATGTAATGATCTTGTCGTTGCGGGTAATGATGGGGCGTTTTATAACGCTGGTTTTTTCCATCATTAATGCGATCGCAGTTTCTTTATCCTCAATTGAGGACTGAACTTCCTTATCCAGGTTTTTCCAGGTAGTGCCTTTTTTATTGATCAATTGTTCCCAGTTGAGCTGTTTTGTCCAGGATTTCAGCTGGTCTTCAGTAATTCCTTTCTTTTTATAATCATGGAATTCAAAAGCTATTTCATTTTGTTTTAACCAGGTAGATTGCTTTTTTTACGGTGTTGCAGTTAGGAATTCCATAAACGGTGTACATAGTCGTTTTTTTAGTTATTGCTGATTCGATGGGGTCATTATTAAAATTAGTTCGCAAAACTATTGGGGAAATACTTAAAAAATTGTTTTGATTTTTTATCGGCTTTTGCTTTTAACCATGTAAGGGTAAAACAGAGGATTTGCAGATATTATTGGTATTATAGCTTTCTCAAAAATTTATAACATTAGGGTGTTTTCTCCCCTTTAAGGGTAAAGCCTTAGTTGAAGGAGGATTTATAAAAAAAGGGCCGGCTGTAGTATAGCCGGCCCTTTTAAAATTTATGTATTTTAAGCTTTATTCATATCCATTTTGTTTCAACAATGGATTGGCATTTAATTGCCTTGCAGGTATTGGGAATACACTGCGGTCTTTTGTATCTTTTGGTTTATCCCACCATGCTTCTCCAAACCTGTTCCAGCGAACCAGGTCGGTTCTGCGATGACGTTCACCGATAAATTCGCGGCCCAGTTCTATTACAAACTCATCATCTGTAAGTTTGTGGAGGTTTTGAGCAAAGCTGTTGGCTGTCCATTTGTCTTCCGGGAAATTTCTTTTACGAACGACATCCATCAATTCCGCAGCTGTAGCTTTATCGCCGGCACGGTATTTAGATTCGGCCAAGGCATAATAAATTTCTGCCAAACGGATTTCAGTAGCATTGTTGAATTGGAAAAGTTCCTGAGACATCGGCAACCAGGGGAATTTGCTTAACCGTACACCGGAGTTTTCTTCACCTGTTGTTACATGGGAACCTTCTGCCCAACGACCGCCTGGTTTTTCTGAAAAACGACCTATCTGATCTACATAAAATAATGGTTTGCCATTGTATTCTTCTGTTCCATTTACTTTTTTGGTACTGTCGAATCCAAAACCATCTGCTTTATTAAATTCATATTGCTGGCCAATCAGGAAAAATCCTTCATATTCGCCGCCTTTGGCTGTTGTTCTGAAAGGTTGTTTACGCTTATCATCATTGGAGTATCTTTCGTAAGGCATGCCCAATTTATCATTGTAAAGATTGCCTTCAAGATCGCGTGATGGTGTTAAATGAATACCATTCCATCCGCCCCAGTCATTATCCAAAGAATATCTTGCCTGGTAGTGCATGGTAGCATTGTAAATCCAGCCAAATTCATAAAGATTTTTTGCATGTGGGAATTCGAAAATGTTTTCAGGAGACCTGTAACCTTTAACGCCCGATCTGAATGGTCCTCTGTAATCCTGATCAATTGAATAAGCGCCATATTTGCCATCAATAATATCCTGGGCCCATTGTGCAGTTTCAGTGAATTTTGCGGTGCCGGTCCATTTTTCGGCATTTAGATAAAGACGTACCAACAATGCTGCAGCGCCACCCTGATCCCAACGACCAACTTTTCCGTTTTTAGGTAAGCCCGGAAGCGCTTCTTTCAATTCCTTTTCTATAAATGCAAATACTTCAGCGGAAGAAGATTGAGGTTTAACTTCCTGTGGATTTTCAATAATGGGTACTTCACGGAAGTAATCAATTAAAAACAGGTAAAACCAAGCTCTCAATGTCCGTAATTCGGAAATATGCTGCGCTTTATCGGCTTCTGTAAGTCCGAATTTAGGATAATCAAGCGCCTTCATATCCTTCATAATGATATTGCACTGAGCAATTCCCTGGTAGGGGCCCACCCAGGCGCCATTAATATGTCCATCATCGGGGTTCCAGGAGTGACCGTGTAAACGTACCCAGTCGCCACCATCGTATCCATGTTTACCTTTTTGAGCCCATACAAGCTGATCGGCGGTTAATTCGGAAAGCAACCAACGATCGCCATCCCAGCCACACCAATGGCCGTGTTCATAAGGACGTACTAATGCTGCTATAATTGAATTTTTATCCTGATAATAAATTTCCGATGGCAAAACATTAAATGCCTCTTCCTCTAATTTGGTACAGGCCGGCGCCATTAAACCAACGAGTATCAAAGTATATAAAAATTTTAATTTATTCATGTTCACTACTTTTTTAAATGTTATAAGGTGATCTGCGCTCCAAAAGAGAAGTTGCGGGTAATAGGATACAAATCCAGGCTGCCAAGACCGGGTTCCAAACCGGTAACACCTACTGTAGTTGGATCTAAACCACTGTATTTGGTAATGGTAAACAGATTTCTAACAGTTCCATAGATCCTAACGTTCTTAACTTTATTTATTTTAACATTCGGAGACCAGCCTAACGTCAGGTTGTCTAATTTGAAATAATCACCTTTTTCAAGGAAATAATCAGTAATTACTTTACCAGATGTAATATTTCCATTACGGGTATATGCGTCTTTCAGCAAGTTAACTCCTGGTTCTGCCTGCAATCCAAAATACATTTGATACAGGTTAAGGATTTTATAATCAAAACGTCCACGGAAGAATACAGTAAGGTCGAAATTCTTATATTTTAAAGAATTACCCCAGGCCAGTTCATAATGTGGAGCGCCATGACCGAGATAAGTCCTGTCATTCTGACTACCGGCATTGATAGCGTCTATTTTTTCAGTGCCTTCTTTGCCGTCTTTCCAAATAAGAATTTTACCATTTTCGTCTACGCCTGCATATTTATACCCATAGAAACTGCCTATTTCTGTATTTTCTTCCAGGCGAAATGCCGGACCAGGATTACCTGGAGAAGGCAGATTTCCTAATTCAGCATAGTTAGCACGGAATTGATCGTTAGACCATGAATTCAATTTAGCTTTTATATAAGAACCAGTTACATTGGTGGTATAGCTGAAATCCTGTGTATTCACTGCGTTCCAGTTGAGACTTAATTCAACTCCTTTTGAACTGGTTTTACCTACGTTAACAAACATTTGCTCATGAACATAAGGACCAACGGGTACATCATAGTTTGAAAGAATATCGCTGCTTTGTCTGTCAAAAACATCAATGCTACCACTTAGTTTGTTTTGGAATAAAGAAAAGTCTAAACCTAAGTTATAGGAGATCGCTTTTTCCCAGCGCAAATTGGGATTAAAATTGTTTGCCGGACCATACACCCGAATCCATTGGCCATCATCATTCAGATATCTTCCATATCCGGTGTACCTGGATAGAGCTGTATAACGGGGAAATCCTGAACGCCCTGTTACACCATATGAAGCACGTAATTTCAGGTCGTTAATTGCTTCAATATTTGCAATAGCCGGTAATTTGGAAATACGCCATGCTGCGGAAATACCAGGAAAGGATCCCCATTTATTGTTTCTTCCGAATTTAGTATTTCCTTCATGCCTGTATGAAGCGGTGAGGAAATAGGTATCATCGAAATTATAAGTTACACGTCCAAGAAAGGCGATGGTTTTTTCCTTGCTCTTCCATGAACCCATTCCTAAGCGGCCCTTTTCAAGATTCCAAAGCCCTGAGCCAAGATCGTTATAGCCCAAAACATCCGTAGGAAAATTCATGTTTTCCGCCGAAAAACCCTGGTTGTGAAATTCCTGGTAGGAATAGCCACCCATTAGCTTTAAATCATGTTTGTCAAAGCGTTTGGCATAGTTTCCAAGCCATTCCAGAGTATAATCAATCCATTTCTCATCCTGTAACCTGGCGCGGCCGAGACGTTCATTACTAATAGATTCTGCCGCTCCTGAGGTATAATATTCTCTCTTAAATTGGTCATGTCCCTGGCGGGCAACTTTCAGTTCCGTATTTAAGTCCTTTGTCAGGTTTAATTTTGCAGAGAAATCAACGATAGAATAAGTATGGTCTGATCCGTTTTCCCTTGCTTTTAAATCTGCTACAGGATTATAAGTATCGTAACCCTGAAGATAATTGTATTTCGACGGATCATTAGGGTCCATGATAGGAATGGTCGGATTCATTTTAACCGCTTGTTTGAATGCGCCGTAGTTGGTATATTCTTCACCAGCAACTCTGTATGATACATTTCCTCCAATTTCCAAAAAGCCATCCAGCGCTTTTTGAAGGAAGTTTGCACGAAATCCATATTCTTTTCTTGAAGTCGCTATATCCATCCCTGTTTTATTCCTATAGTTACCGGAAATTCGGAATAAAGTATTTTCATTTCCACCGGAAAGTGACAGGAAATGATTTTGTCCGAAATTGTTATTACGCAATAGGGCGTCATACCAATCTACTCTTGCTCCACGGTCTGTATCCCTATTATGGGCTAAAAATTCTTCGGCTGAAAGTATTTCAGGCCTTGCAGCCACGTAATCTTTTTCTACATAACTGTCATAAGTCAAGGATACCTTGCCGGCTTTTCCTTTTTTGGTTTGAACCAGGATTACGCCGTTAGCGCCGCGGGAACCGTAAATAGATGCGGCAGAAGCGTCTTTTAAAACGGTTATTGACTCAATATCCTGTTGAGCAATATTCCTGAGATCGCCGCCTGGCATGCCATCAATAACGATTAAAGGTCCGTTGCCGGCGGAAAGGGAGGAAGCCCCACGTACCTGAACATCAGTACTGCGGTTAGGGTCTGCGGCAGCCGGATTGGAAACGGTTAAACCGGCCACCTTGCCATCAATCATTTGCAAAGGACTGTTTACAGCGCCCTGTAAAAAATCTTTGCTGGTAACAGTCGTTACAGCACTGGTCAGGTCCCTTTTTTGTACGGTACCATAACCGATTACCACCACATCTTCCAGTTTGGATGCGTCCGGAACCAGGTTTACATTGATAGCAGTTTGCTCGCCAACAGTGATTTCCTGTTCTGCAAAACCAACATAACTAATGATTAAAACTGAATTGGAACCGGGTACTGAAATTGAAAACTTTCCATTGTCATCGGTAGTTACACCGTTGGTACTACCTTTTACCACCACGCTTACATTTGAAAGGAAAGCGCCTTTGTTGTCCTTAACAATTCCACTGATTTGTTTTTGATTTTGGGCTATTGCACCAAAACTTAAAAACATCATTACCAGCAAAAGATAAGCTTTGAGATGAAGAAATGCGGGGTGAGGCCTTAATTGATAAAAGCCTGCCTCGCAAAATGAAATTCTGCTTTTTTTCATGCTTAATTTTTTGGTTAATTAAAAAGGGTGTGTATTATATGCAAATATGCATAATTATGTTATCAACCAATTAAATTTTGATTAAATTTTTTAATCTCTATTTGTTATGCTTTTTTTAATAATATTTAATTAGCTGAATGGCTATGGGTAACAATTATATAATCACTTCCTGAGTAAAAAATAGAATAAGTTTATTTCGGAAATTAGCCGGTAAAACAGTCTGAAACTATTGTAAATACTGCAATTTAAGTGAAAATGATTCAAGTAAAAAATAGTTTAATTTAATAAACCTTGTAGGTAAATAAAGGCGTAGTAGTCGTATTTTTCTTATTAAAGAAACAGGTCAGTCTAAGATTTTAATGATCTCATATGTGTATATTTTATATAAATACATTAAATTGAAATTAAATTTTTAATGATTATTTATATTTTTTTAATCTAAATTTAATTGATTTATAATTAAATAGTTAAAACATCGACATACGAATGATGTGAACCATTGAACTTCAATTCTAATAAAAAGGCTAGGATAAATCTGTTCCTGAAAATATTTTGGAATAAATAAAACAACTTACATACGAGGGACGATGAGTAATCTAAGAAGGGTTCTACAACCTTCTTGGTTTTAATTCTATTTTTGGCTTCAGCTTTTTTTCAATGCGTTAAAAAACAGCCATTCAAAGCTGAGTAGCAAGCTGCTGTTGGACATGCGATGCATATTGCTGCTAACAGGAAATCTGTAACCAGCATTGAGCTTTGCCTGGCTGTTAAAAATAAGTTGTATGCCGGGCGCAAAATCTAAATAATATTTCTGTTTGTCAAGAGATTGCTGACCTAAAAATTCAGCATATATATTCAGATTCGTTTGTCTGTAATCGGTGTATTCTTTTGGTAATAATAAGTATCCCGCGGAAACTGAATAATTAAATGCCTGGTAAGGAAATTCACTTTCCTCTTTTTGCCATCTTTCTTTTTGCAAAGATTGCACAATGCCAACTGTAGAAGAAATGGCGAGCTTATGAATTAATTGAGTGGCTATCAATCCTGCCTGCACACCAGTCTGGTCGCCTTTTAAACTTAACTCATCATAAAAGGGTTTGTTCACACTATAAGCAGCTTCCGCAAATGCCGCCATCCTGAAATGCTTATACAAGGCATCCTTTGAAAAAAAGCGGTACTGCGCATAACTGTTTATACTTTCAAAACGCAAACCGGAACTATAAAAATCTGAGAAAGAAGCCGAGGTATGCAACATCCAGTTTTTATTCAATCCAAACATTAATTCCGGTGATAGCCTTTGTTCTGTTTTATTCGAGATCCGATTTTATAAATTGAGATGTTAGCCGTGCGCTTAATGAATGCGCAGGCATGGTGCTGGCCGGTTCGGTAAAAACAAATAATTCCTGGGCTTGTAAGGAAGCGCTTACAAGCAGTAGTAAAAACAAGATAATTTTCATGGAATATGACTCTTTTTTATCCCAAAAGTTTCTGCAACCAGTTGCTTAATTCCGCTTCACTGGCATTGATGGCAACCACTTTGCCTTCTTTATCCAATAAAAATGTATTGGGTATAAACCTTACATTCCATTCCGTGGCTATTTTTCCTTCCGGATCTATTACATGCAACCATTTGGTATTGTCTTCAAAAATGGCCCGTTTCCAGTCATTTTTATCCGCATCGAGCGATATGGCATATATTTCAAAGCCTTTCTTTTTATAATGATTATACACCTCCCGCATAGCAGGAACAGCCCGGCGACAAGGGCCGCACCAACTGGCCCAAAAATCTATAAGCACTACTTTACCCTTTAAAGAGGATAAACTTATATTAACGCCTTTTGAATCCGGAAGTTGAATATCCGGGGAATTGGCCCCGGTTTTAGGCTGACTATAAACGGATGTAAAAAAGAATAAGCTGAAAATTGCAGAAACAATCAGTTTCATTATTGTATTGTTATATGGTTAATTAAATTTAATTGAATTGTTTAATTGTTATATTGTTGAATTGTTTTACAACCACATTGTCTTGTCCTGAAAAAGTTGACAGCTTTTAATTTGATGATTTGAGTCGCCGGTAATTACTGTTTTAAAGATTCGGTGTCATGAAATCCAAAATCCCAATTCTTATTGTTTTTCCCTTACAGGGCAAGAATTCCAATGGGCATTCTATTTCTACCGACATATTGCCCCTACAGGGCATTTCCAATTCCAAAAATCCAAAAATCCAGAAATTTCAAAATCATAACTCATACCTCATACCTGAAACCTCATACCTCAAATCGTAACATGATAAATGCGCTGTCCGGCATTTTTATCCTGGCTGCAGCATGCTTCCAATTTTCCGGTTTTAAAACATTTCATGGAAGTATATTCACCGAATTTTTTATGTTCTTTATCACTGATAAAATGTTTATCAACAATGGTCAGTTGCTGATCGCCATTTAAGGTCTGAGGTGTAATATCCAGAAAATGAATATTTTGACCATCCAGATTCAACATTAAGTCGTTTTTCACTTTTGTGTTATTGAATTGAGCCTGCACTTTCATTTTAGCCACTGAAAAACCCGCATTTTCCACTGCTTTTTGCAGCGCATCCAGGTTTACCCGGGCATCTTTCTTAAAACTAATATTGTAGCTCGATTCTTTGATATTGGCTTTCACATTTTCAACAAAAGGAACTTTAATTAATGATTCATAAATAGCTTTCGAACACATGGAGCATGTAAGTCCGCTGGCGGTTATGGTAGCTTTGGAAATTTGCGCATGAGTGCTTGCTATTGAAAAGATCAGTATTATAGCTGATATGATTATCTTTTTCATGTTTTTTTTATTGAAATATTTTTTAATCTGATCGAATTTAGCTCTATAAATTATTGGGTACAACAAGCTGCTTTTTGCCCGTTTTTTGCATCAGTAGCGCAACAATTTTTGGCGTTCGATGTATTTTTATCCATACAGCAGGCGCTTTTTGCCGGTTCAGCCAAAGATTTTGACTTTCTTTCGTATTGACAACATTCGGGTAGTTGATTATATGCGGAATCTGTTGCTTTTACATCCGGAGTATCATGGCCTTTTGCAGCTATGCTTTGTTGGATTTTAAGATTGCTGGTTTTTGAAGCGTCATAACTTACCAATAACATAGAGGTGTTTTCATCCCATTTTGCTGAAATGGCGCCGGCAGATTTGGCCGCTTTTTCAATTCGCGATTCGCAGGATTCGCAATTGCCCGATACACGCATTGAATCGGTTTTTGTTTGGGCAAATGAAAACAACGATATTAAACTAAATGCTGCTGAAAGCAGAAAATATTGTGGGTTCATTATATTTCTATTAACGGTAAAAAAATGGAATAGATAAATTTAAAGCCTTAATAATTGAAGGCATTAAATTACAAAATATCCGGGATTGGAACTGGAAAAATCAGATTCTAAAAACGCAGTTTTTAATATAAATACCGGTTTCAGGCAATAAAGGAGGAATATCAGGAAGTAACTGATTAACATCAGATATTTTAATATCCTGAATTAAATATGCTGTTACCAGAGAATAATAATTTGTTGCCGGAATTTTAATTTCATTGTTTGTAGCTGCCTTCTCATGTACTACGTTTAATTTAACAACTTTAAACTCGTTTTTGCAGCAATCTTTTTTTGATTTTGAAGCACAGCGGTTGCACCCATCCTTATCCGTTTCTTTCATTTTTACGGATGCGATTTTTCCCATACAATAATGGATATTCATTACCATTCCTGAAGTGGTACTGAAATATAAAACCGCTAATATGATGGCTACAAAACTTTTCATACAATCCTTTGCAAAGTTAGGATTATTGTCAAAAGAAAGAATAGAGTCGGAAAACCAGTTGTTAAAGTAGTGGTATTAATTTACAATCGATTTAGCAAGGAGAAAAATGGAGTGCAATACTTTTGGGGTAGTATGATAAATCCGTTCCGTAGGAACGTATTGTTGTTAATTAACGATATAAAAGGGCATTCGTTTGGTGCAATCTCAATTCATTTTGACAAAAGCGTTCCAGTAAAATGACAATTTTGCGGCTCACCACAAAATGTTTCTACGGAACAAACGCTTATCTAAGCGACATTGGGTTTTAATTTACAAAATTCCACCAGATGCCTAATCTTACCCAAATTCCTTCTGTAGGATAATGAGGAGCAGTAAAGTTATGTTTAGAAAAACCAATTCCATTTTTGCTTTTGCCTAAAGTATTTAAATTTTCCACTCTTACAAATGCTTTAAAACTTTTTATCCGGAAGTTAAGGTAAGCATTCAAATCTGGCCGGTTAGAGATAGACAATATATTTTGAACAAAGAACTGTCCGTTAAAAGGTGAATAATTATCAGCCTTATAAGAGGTATAATATCTAAATTCCAGGCCTGTGGATAGAAAAAGGTTTTTATAAAAATTACCTTCAAATGCAATCCGGTTGCGGGTATAGATAAAAGGTATGTGCACAGGCGCATTTCCTGTGGTTTGTTGCAGGTGTATTTCTGTGTACCAGTTAAACCTCCGGTTTAGTCTTATCTTTTTTTCAAGGCCGATATCAAGCACATTGAATAAAGTGGCTTCCTGTTTTGAAGTAAAAAAACTATCGAAATAGACATAATTGTTAACCAGGTAGTAATTACCCGTTAACCTCAAATTTTGTTGCGGAATTTCAACGTTAGCAAACAACCGCGCAATATTTTCTTTTTTATAATTGCCTTCTGCAATCACCGGAAAAGCTGAGATGGACTGGTTAATAAAAGAAGGTGTGCGGTTTACATTTTGAAATCCAATTTCAAGCCAGCCCAGCTTTTTACTCAGCATTCGTTTTAAACTAATGAAGGCTGCATAATCGCCGGCATAATTTCCTGCCATATACAATAGACCCGATGTTTCTATATCCCATTTTTGGTTTCGGGTGCGATTGCGATATTCGGATGAAACATAGATATTGTTAAGGTTTTTAGAACCATAACTCACATTGTTAATACTGGTATCAAAGGTTCCATGGAGCAGCTGATATGCTGCGCTTACTTTAAAAAACTGGTTGAGATTGTTTTTTTCCGGATATGTGATGATGCTGAATTCATTGGTTATTTCCGACCATTTGTCTTTAAATAAAATAGAATCTTTTGATGTGGAATAATTAAAGTACTGAAGATAGTTGCTGTCAATAGCATTGTAATCCTGGAAGGCATAACTATAATTGGCATATTTAATACTATGCTGCAATCGAAGGCGTGGATAAAATAATTTGAATGTAACGGAATCGGTTACAAGCGAATCTTTTTGACCAAAGTCATAAGATTGCCTCAGAAAAAAAATATTTTCCGAATATGCAGACCCTGTGATGATATTGGTATTAAAAAAATTCCTTGATGCTACCGCGCTACTTCCGAGCCTTGTATTCAATTCAAACGGATCGTTTAGCGAAAGGCTATCCAGTTTGCGATCATCTATTATACCGCCATTTTCTGAAGCCCGTAATTTATTATTGATGAAAATAAAATACAAGCCATATCTTTTGTTGGTACTTTGATATACGGAGTTTATCCGGATATTATTATGACTTGCGTTCTGGTTTTTGAATGTTCCCGGTGAATTAATAAAGCGATAATCAAAGACAAAGTTCAGATTGCTTTTCCTGTTTTGCGTATGCAGAATGTTGATCATCTGTTCACCTTTGCTCCCCAGCATATAACCCATTTCTGTATATGGCCTTGTGGTTTGATAAAACTTCGTGTCCTCGATCCTGTATTTATAAATATCGTAGGCATGCAAACCTTCATCCCATCCGGGTTTCATTACCGGGTTAAAGAAAAGCGAATGTGTGGCGCTTCCAAAATTTCCCAGGTCCACATAAGAGGGAGGAACCGGAAAGCGCGTATAAAAATCACTAATGGAAGAATCAATATGGCGGATGCGCGAAGAATCGAAATAGCGGTAATAAATGGTAATGGAATCTTCCAGCGGATTGCGGTGGCGCAAGGAATCATTACCGGAATTTTTTTTAATAGGTCTTCCCTGGCTGTCATATTGCATTTGTGAGTTGGCAGGATTGAGCCTTCTGTTCAAATCATTAACCGATTGCGCCCAGCCATTCATTGAAATGAACAACAAAAGCAATATTGCGATAAAATGATATGAAAAAATCCGGTTAATGATCATTATGAGACGACAATACTAATTGCAAAATAAGTGAAAGCTGTGAATGAATGAAAAGCTATGAAGCTATAAGCTTTGCCCTAATTATTTCAATCACAGGAGTTAAAATTAAAAAATCAAAAATAATTTAAATTGCCGCAATCAACGTTTTAAAAAGCCGGGTCAGTTTGGGTTCCGCTTCTTTTGCAGCCTGCAGCACTTCTTCATGTGTTATTATATTTTCATCTTCCCTTATTCCAATATCCGTAATTACGCTTATGGCAAAAACATCCATGCCTCCATGCCGTGCTACAATCGTTTCCTGTACAGTACTCATTCCTACCGCATCACCGCCTATTGCTTTTATAAGTTTATACTCAGCCCTGGTTTCAAATGTTGGCCCTGTAACAGCTGTATAAACACCTTGTTTTACAGGGTATCCCAAATTTTTTGCTATCAGTTTTGCCTGTTCAATAAGATTTTTACTGTAAGGTTCGCTCATATCCGGAAAACGGGTTCCAAGGGAATCCTCATTTTTTCCTATTAAAGGATTTGGAGTAAAGAAACTGATATGATCGGTGATAATCATCAGGTCACCTACTTTGAAATCAGGATTTACTGATCCTGCGGCATTGGATATCAATAAGGTTTGTACCCCCAGCATTTTCATTACCCGAATAGGATAAGTAACTTCCCGGGCGCTGTATCCTTCATAATAATGAAAACGGCCCGCCATTACCATTACCCTTTTGCCTTCCATAATACCGAATATCAGTTTTCCCTCATGCCCCTTTACAGTGCTTTGTGGAAAATGCGGAATATTTGAATACCTGATTTCCTTTTCTATTTTCATTTCTTCCACCAGGTTTCCTAAACCGCTGCCAAGTACGATTGCGGTATTGGACTTGTAAGGATAAATATTTTTTATAAATTGAACGGTTTCATTCAGTTGATCAATCAGTGTTGCCATTTATTTTGATATCAATTTTAAATTATAAGGCGCAAATATAATCATTGGTGTCTTGCAGGTAACCAAAATAAACAAATCGTTGGCTGCATCTGATTTACCACTAATTTTAAGATTTTAAAATGAAAACATTGCGGCGATTTTATTTTCAAATCATTTTCATCGTATTTCTGGCTTTTCCATTTTCAGTACTGAAAGCGCAGCTATGTGAAGGGAGCCTGGGCGATCCTGTTGTAAACATAACGTTTGGATCCGGTACTTCACTGGGTAGTCCGTTAAAAGCAGCAACCACTTCCTACCGCTATGCTAATAAAGATTGTCCGGATGATGGATTTTATACGGTTACCAATAAATCAAATGCTTGTTTTGGCGATTCATGGCATACCATTGCACAGGATCATACAGGCGATGCAAACGGGTATTTTATGCTGATCAATGCGTCTTTTGATCCCGGTGATTTTTATCTTGATACTGTAAAAGGATTGTGTGCAAACACTACTTATGAATTTGCCGCATGGATACTAAACATGCTTACTCCTGCGTCTTGTAATAATAATGGCATTAAACCCAATATTACATTTAGTATTGAAAAAAGCGATGGCACGGTATTGCAAAGTTTTAATTCCGGGGATATTCAATCAGAATATTCGCCTGCATGGAAACAGTATGGATCTTTCTTCATTACACCTCCTGGTGTATCAACCGTTGTTTTAAGAATGACCAACAATGCTCCCGGTGGTTGTGGAAATGATCTTGCCGTGGATGATATTACTTTCAGGCCTTGTGGTCCGAAGGTAAGCGCTGCTGTTCATGGAACCCGGAGCGAGTCAGTTATTGATGTCTGCGAAGCAAACACAACAACGTTTGTATTGGATGGTAACATCTCTGTTGGATATGATGACCCGCGTTATCAATGGCAGTTGAGTATGGATGGCGGTGTAAGCTGGAATGATATCACAGGCGCTACAAATACCAGTTTGTCCATAAAGCCTTCTGCGGTTAACAGGTATTTATACCGGATGACTGTTGCCAACGGGACTAATATTTTTACAACCACTTGCAGGGTTGCATCGAATACCGTAACGGTAAATGTAAATCCCTTTCCCAAACCACAGGCCACCAGCAACAGCCCGGTTTGTGAATCAGCCGGTTTAATAATTAAAGCCTCGCAAGGCGTGGAATATACCTGGACAGGTCCGGATGGCTTTATCGCAAATACTGCTGAAATAAACATTCCTAATGCCGGATTTGATAAGGCAGGTAAATATTATGTAGAGGTTGTTTCAGATAAAAAATGTGCGGCGCTGGACTCCGTTACTGTACAGGTAGTTGCGAAACCCAAAGCGGAAATAATAAATGATGTAACATTTTGTGAAGGCGAAAAAATGACCCTGACTGCCTCGGGTGGAGCAATCTATCAATGGCATCCTGCCACAGGATTGTCTGATACTGCTGTTTTTAATCCGGTGGCTTCACCTGTTGATAGCACCCGGTATTTTGTAACCGTCTCAAATGCCGCATCCTGCACCGATACGGCATCTGTAATGGTGAATGTTTTAAAGAAGCCAATTGCCAATGCAGGCGCGGATAAAAAAATTATGGAAGGTCAATCCGTGCAATTAGATGGAATGGTAGCAGGTACGGAGATATCCTTACTACTGGACGCCTTTTTCTTCAATCAGTGATGCTGCCAGACTCCAGCCGGTCGTTAATCCAAAACAGGATACTGTTTATACTTTGCATGTACAATCCAATGTTGGATGTGGCATGCAAACGGATGATGTATTTATCCGCGTTTTCAAAAAGGTTATTATTCCCAATGCATTTTCTCCAAACAATGATGGTATTAATGATACCTGGAAGATAGAAGCGCTTGAAACTTATCCCGAGAGTAATGTTTCAGTATTCAACCGCTATGGGCAAGTCGTTTATCATTCCACCGGTTATAATAAACCCTGGGATGGAAAACTGAATGGAATTCCGCTTCCTGTAGGAACTTATTATTATAAGATTGATCTTAAAAATAATTTTTCCATTTTGAGCGGATGGGTTCTTATAATAAGATAAAATTGCAATTTTTGAAACGAGCATTTATTTCTATGGATTTTAAATACAAATTTTTACTGGGCGCTTTTTTGCTGTTTTTAATGTCTTCTGCGAGCGGGCAATTGAAGCGGTTTCATTATTTCCAACCTAAAATGGGCTCACCGTTAAACATTATTTTTTATACAACGGATAGTCTGGAAGCGGAAAAGCTTGCTGCAGGATGTTTTTTATTAACGGATTCGCTTAATGCCATTTATAGTGATTATTTACCAGCCAGTGAATTGAACCGTTTATCCAATACATCGGGTATGGATAGTTTTGTAAAACTGTCTCCTCAATTGTACGGGATAATTTTAACGGGTAAAAAGGCATGGGAATTAAGTGACCATAATTTTGATATTACTATAGGATCGCTTAGTCAGCTATGGCGTAAAGCCCGGAAAACAAATACGTTTCCTTCAACAGAAGAAGTTACAAATGCAAAGTCTTTTGTAGGGCTCCAAAATATTATAATAGATACAATCACACATTCAGTTAAAATTCTAAAACAAGGATTGCAGTTGGATTTGGGCGGTATAGCAAAAGGTGATGTAGCTCAAAAACTGGTAGACTATCTCCGCGATAAGGGTGTGCGGCATGCGTTGGTTGATGCTGGTGGGGATATAGCAATGAGTGAAGCTCCACCCAACGCAACAGGATGGAAAGTAGCAGTGAACATACCTGAGAATGGAGAAGCGTTTTTAAGTAAAAATCTTTTGATACAAAATAAAGCCGTTGCCACTTCGGGTGATATTTATCAATACATTGTACACAATGGCCGTAAATATGGGCACATTATCAATCCTAAAACCGGTTATGGCATTACATCACAGCGAAATGTAACCGTAATAGCCGATGATGGCGTCACTGCGGATTGGCTTGCTTCGGCCTGCAGTGTGCTTTCGCTTTCTGAAGCAAAAAAAATTGCCGGTAAGCTGAAGGCGGGTTTATTAATTACTTATGAAAAAGGCGGTAAGATCACTTATATGTACAATAAAATTTTTTCGCAATACTGGCATTAGATGATTGGGATGCAAAAATAGAATTTGATTTTTCCAAAAAAAGCAGTGAATTATATTTTGGGGCTTTCGGCGTTCAGTTCATTAATCAACAACAGTCAGGGCTGTTCGCTGCAAGGCCGGCACAAATCCCATGCACAAAGCTTCACCGTGCTTTCCGCTTCCATCCCTCAGCCATTCAGCTATAGAATATTTATGAGGACTATAAATTGCATCTATTGTTTCAGGCGAAATGACCAGCAATTAAAAATTGAAGGAATAAGATAAAAAAAAATTTTATTTCAATCGATGGACTAAGGAAGATGATTATATTTGAATCAGATATTTTATTATAAATTCGTGTGTGTTTGACAATTATAATATAACTTTCATTCAAAAAAATTAGATTAGTGAGATTTTTAAATTTTTCAGTTCTATTACTTTGTTTTCCTTTTATCAATTTGCAGGCTCAAAAAAATGGCGATTCTTTTAAATTATATCAGCAAGCTGTTCCGGGTACCACACTGGAGTTCCCTATGATCCCCATCCCGGCAGGAAGTTTTGTGATGGGCAGCAAAGAATCTGATAAACTTAAAAAGATCAATGAAACACCGGCCAAAAAAATAAGCATATCACCTTTTTGGATGGGAGCTTATGAGGTAACACATGATATATTTAATGCATTTTTTCGCGATGAAAACTTTACTGCAGGTTCCGATGTTGATGCGGTAACAAGACCTACTCCGCAATATATTGATCTTAGCTGGGGAATGGGCACTACCGGAGGATTTCCTGTAAATAGTATGAGCCAGGATGCGGCGTTAATGTTTTGCAGGTGGTTGTACAAGAAAACAGGAATTTTTTACCGTTTGCCTACAGAAGCGGAATGGGAATATGCCTCTCGTGCCGGCAGTACTACGGTTTACCCGTTTGGCGACAATCCAAAAGAGCTTGATAAATATGCATGGTATAAAGCAAACAGTGAAAACAAGTACCATAAAGTAGGGCAAAAACAACCGAATGCCTGGGGCTTATACGATATGATTGGCAATGTTGCGGAATGGACCCTCGATCAATATGAGGAAAAATATTTTGATCAATTAAAAGGCGATGCTGCTGACCCGCTTATCCAACCCGGCGCTCGTTATCCAAGAAGCGTAAGAGGTGGAAGTTACCTGGATGAAGCAACTGATCTGCGCAGTGCGAGAAGGGATCATTCGGTTCCTGCCTGGAATGTAAGAGATCCGCAAATACCAAAGAGCCGCTGGTGGTTAACGGATGCTATGTTTGTAGGATTTCGTGTAGTTCGTCCTTTAGAGCAACCCGATGCAAACGAAGCGGAAGCATTTTATAATAAGTATTTACAAAAATGATTGCATAATTTTTAAAAAACAGTCGTATGAACAAAAACGATACACCATCATCTAACAATTCTTCCCGTAGGGAATTTGTAAAAAACACATCATTATTGGCCGGCGGATTGTTGGCAGCGCCATTATTTTCTAAAGCCAATTATTTTTCCGGCGCCGAGGACACCATTAAAATCGCTCTTGTAGGTTGTGGCGGACGTGGAACCGGTGCTGCTACGCAGGCTTTGCTAACAAAACAAAATGTAAAGATTGTAGCTATGGCAGATGCTTTCCGGGACAGGCTGGATAGCGCCTATAAAGAACTTACTTCCGGTGAAATAGATCCAAAGCGTGTAAACGTTCCTGAGGACAGAAAATTCACCGGATTTGATGGATATAAGAAAGCCATTGCATTGGCTGATGTTGTGATACTTGCCACACCTCCGGGTTTTCGGCCCATTCATTTTGAAGAAGCTATCAAACAGGGAAAACATGTTTTTATGGAAAAACCTGTAGCCACTGACCCTGCCGGAGTTCAAAAGGTACTTGCTGCCGCACAATTGGCAAAGCAAAAAAAACTGAATGTGGTAGTAGGTCTTCAAAGGCATTATCAAAATTCTTATCGCGAATTATTCAAGCGTAAGGATATGATTGGTGACATTACCTCAGCGCAGGCCTGGTGGAATAATGATGGTGTATGGGTTCGTCCGCGTAAAGCCGGTCAAACCGAAATG
Source organism: uncultured Chitinophagaceae bacterium (assembly GCA_963695165.1). GTDB lineage: Bacteria > Bacteroidota > Bacteroidia > Chitinophagales > Chitinophagaceae > CAVOGF01. The sequence continues at coordinate 409,475 of CAVOGF010000002.1, read as the reverse complement.
GAATATCAAATGCGTAACTGGTATTATTTTAACTGGCTTTGTGGTGATCATATTAATGAGCAACATATTCACAATATAGATGTGATCAACTGGTTCAAGGGTGGTTATCCCGTAAAGGCACAGGGCATGGGTGGAAGAGAAGTTAGAAATGGAAAAGATCATGGTGAAATATTTGATCATCACTATGTAGAGTTTCATTATGCAGATGGTTCCATACTCAACAGTCAGTGCCGCCATCAGCCCAAAACCATGAGTAAAGTGGATGAACTGCTTATCGGAACCAAAGGAAAAATATTTGCCGGAGCCGCCAATATTGTGGATCACAAAGGAAAAGTATTGTATCAATTTGATAAAAAAACAGAAAACAATCCTTATCAAACCGAACATGATGAACTGTTTGCAGCTATTGCAAAAGGTGAATACAAATTTGCTGATGCCGAAAATGGAGCCTTCAGTACAATGACTTCAATTTTAGGAAGACTTGCCACTTACACCGGCCAGATTGTAACATGGGATAAGGCTATTAATTCAGGACTGGATATTCATCCAAAAACTTACGCATGGGATGCTGAGGCGCCAATATTGCCTAACGCTGATGGTTTCTATCCTGTAGCTGTTCCTGGCGTTACACGTTATCCTGGAATTTAATGAAATGAGTGTTTGTGAATATTTTTTATAAAAAAAGAAGCCATTTAACAGTGGCTTCTTTTTTTTGAACATGTGTTTCTTTAAAGGGAATAATGTGTTCAAGTAAAATGCACCTGTAATCCAGATGCATTTTATTACTAATTTGATTTTTTATTCCTCTGTAATGGAACGACTATTTATTGAACATTGAAGTCAACTATCAGATTTCCCCACAGCAGACTCACTTTTCCATTTTTATTTATGGTATAAGTCAAACGTTCTGAAGAAGTAGATGAATTGCTGCCTTTTGCGGATACCTGTAATGCATCTTCGCCTTTATTCTTTTCATAATCTGTGCCCCCGATATCAGACTTTTTATTAAAGATCACTGTCCAGGAATTTCCGTTATTCAACATGAACATCGAATACTTGCCTGCTGGTAAGGGTTTACCCTGCACTGTTACATCTTTGCTGGTTTCGAAAGTAGTTGCTTCATTGGCTCCTGCACGCCAAACCTTACCCTGCATGGGTTCTACATCTTTTCCAATAGTCCTTCCTTTCAATGAAGGCTGACTGTAATTGATTGTAATCTTAGCGCCATTAGTCAGGGTTTCTGATGCTGTAGCAGGCGGACTGGCCCTTTGTGATTTATCAGTTTGAGCACATGCATTTACTGAAGTAAAAAGAACTGCTAACATAGTTGTGATTGTGAAGAAGCGTTTCATATGCGATGATTTTTTGGTTACAAGTTTGATGTTTGCGTCAAAATTTATTCCATCTTTCCGGAATTATAGAATTTATTTAAAGTATCGTATTTTAATTGTCTTTTATACATTTGAATGGCATTTTCAAATCCAAGATACAGGGCATCCGAAATGAGTGCATGGCCAATGGAAACTTCATCCAGCCAGGGAATGTTTTTACTGAAAAAATGAAGATTTTGCAGGTCAAGATCATGTCCTGCATTTAAGCCCAATCCAAGTTCTTTTGCTTTTATTGCAGCTGCCAAATAAGGATGAATTGCTTTTTCCTTATCAATCAAAAACTGCGTTGCATACCCTTCGGTGTACAATTCTACTCTGTCTGCACCGGTAGATACGGCTCCTTCAATCATTTCAATAACGGGGTCCACAAAAATACTTACACGTATCGCGGACTCTTTAAATATCTTAATCGTATTTGTAAGATATTCCCTGTGCTCGATGGTATTCCATCCGTGATCACTGGTTATTTGTCCAAGTACATCAGGCACCAGTGTTACCTGGTCTGGTTTTGTTTCGAGCACAAGATCTATAAATTTTTGTTCTCTGCAATTTCCTTCAATATTAAATTCCGTAGTTATTATTTTTTTTATTGCTCTTACATCATTATACCGGATATGTCTTTCATCAGGGCGGGGATGCACGGTTATGCCGTCAGCGCCAAATTTTTGCGCATCTGTTGCAGCTTTTACTACATCCGGATTGTTGCCACCGCGGCTATTGCGCAGGGTAGCGAATTTATTGATATTGACAGATAATTTTGTCATGGTTTCTGGTGGTTTATTAAATGAAATCGTGAATAATTAAACATCAAATGCTGGGATTTTACATTGCTTTATGTCATTTATATAATTGCAAAAGCTGAGTGATCAGTAATCCAATTAAAAGGGTAGAAGCAAAGCTCATCAGTGTTCCTATTAATACATATTCTGCTTCCCTTCTTACGCTATTCCCTTTTATTTCAGGAAAACGTAAAATGGATTTGGCTGCAATAAGAAATCCAATTCCCTCAAAATGATTCGTTAATACAAAGGTATATACAAGTAATCTTTCAAAGATGCCAATCCATTTTCCCGCTTCACTTAAACTAACGGCCGAGCGGTTGAAATCTTTTTCTGTTTCTTTGCGCCATTTTTCGGTTGCATAACCTAACAAGAAAGACAAAGGAAAAGTAATGAATAAATATCCTGTTGCAATCAGCCAAACCTGGTTGCTGTTTAGCAGCGGTATAAAACGATCTGGTTGAAAAAAATCCGGCTTATAAAAAATCCCCCATAACAAAACAAGTACGATTCCATGCAGCAATTGGTCGGTTATAAAGGATTTTAAACTGTTTTTTTGATATAATTTCCATAAATCAATAAAATAATGCGTAATAAAAATTATGACGGGAATAAGCCACAAGCTTTTATTTGGTGAAAATAAATAAATACCTGCACTATGTAAAAAGCAATGCAGATATAAGAATGGTGAACGAAACTTTAAACATCTTTTTTGTTCCACCAATTCTTTTGACTGAAGCAGGAAATCCGCAACAAGATGAACAAAGATCCATTGGTATAATATCTGCATGCCATAAATATATTACAATGATTGAATGGTTTTCTCAAATCGCTGTAATATAATATTTATTACCGGCCATCCGGCTATTTGTAACCGCTGATGTATAGATGGTTGCGATACTTTTAATTTGCGTGCTATTTCTTCCTGAGTCAGATTTTGTAACTGAAGATAGAGCGCTTGCGCCTGTACTGTGCTCCACCGCCCTATCAGGTAATTAAGCATAGCGTTATGCACTTCCCATTCTTCCTGAAAGCCAATATCGGTACCTGTTACACCAAAGTATTCGTTTCTTTTTTTCAATTCATCCAAAAGAATGCCCGATAGTCTGAAGGCAGAGCCATCAGAAGTGATGATGCTGGAGCTGGTAAAACTTATTTCACCTGCTCCAATGGATAAGCGTATTCTAAACCCGGCGCTCATCAATTGCGTTAACAAGGAGATTGATGTATGTAAAGCCACCGTACGATTGATGCTAAAAACAGCCTGGATACTATCCCCTCTGAATTGCTCGGCCTTAAAATCTGGAAACAGGGCTGATGTATGGGTGAAAAAATTGTGTAATAAGCGTTGCAGCTTTCTCCGCTCCGCGATTCTTAAATGCGATGACCGGACAATATCCCCAGTTATTACAACTGCTTTGGTGTGTGTTCGAGCCATTTATTAATTATTTTCTATAATAAAAATATAGGTCTATAGGCCTATAATATACAAATATAGGTCTATAGGCCTATAATGTATTAATATAGGTCTATAAACCTATATTTTTTAAAAAATTATATGATTAATTTTGATTAATTGCATGTTATGATTAAATAAATTTTAAATTATTATGCGTTTCTAATTCTGATTCTATAATTTTCGGAGGAATTGAATCTCACACAACTTGGATGACTAGCAACGCTTGTCCGGAGGCGGAATATAATTTTACCAATGTATTGGGTTTTTTAAAATGAAGTCAGAAATATTGCATCTTCCTATAATTTCCCATATTTTTATTCTTCTATCAATTAATAAAAACAAAAATCAGTATATGCAGAAACGGAAAAAAATTTTGTGTTTAACATCGGCATTGTTTTTTTTTATGGCTGCCGCCTTTGCACAAAACGTGAATTTTACAGAATATGATCTCGATAACGGCCTGCATATAATCTTACATCAGGATAAGACGGCACCTGTTGTAGCAGTATCAGTAATGTATCATGTGGGTTCTAAAAATGAGGATACGGCAAGAACCGGCTTTGCTCATTTTTTTGAGCATCTTTTATTTGAAGGTTCCGAGAATATAAAACGTGGCGAATTCATGAAAATAGTATCCTCCAATGGTGGCCAGAATAATGCAAATACAACACAGGACCGGACTTTTTATTATGAAGTCTTTCCTTCCAACCAATTGGAATTGGGATTGTGGCTCGAAAGTGAACGCATGATGCATCCGGTGATCAATGAAATTGGTGTTAAAACGCAAAATGAAGTGGTGAAAGAGGAGAAGCGTTTAAGAATAGATAATCAACCCTATGGAAAATTTGCCGAGGAAATTTTTAAGCGTTTATTTATCAACCATCCTTACCGATGGCAGACCATTGGCTCAATGGAAGATCTTGATGCGGCTAAACTGGATGAATTCATCGCTTTTTTCAAAAAATATTATGTGCCCAATAATGCGGTACTTAGCATTGCGGGGGATATAGATATAGAGAAAACCAAAGATTGGGTAAAGGCATATTTTGGGCCTATCCCAAAAGGAAATACAGTGGTATATAAAAAAATAGAAGAAACGCCGGTTGCTCATCAGATCATTGATACTGCTTATGATGCCAATATACAGATACCTGCAATTTTTGCTGCTTACCGTGTACCTGGAAAAAATACAAGAGATGCGAAAATTATGGAAATGATCTCATCTGTGCTGTCAGGAGGCGCCAGTTCGCGGTTGTATAAAAAGATGGTTGATGAAAAGAAGAATGCTCTCCAGGTTGCAGCATTTAATTATTCCCTCGAAGATTATGGAGCCTATATTACGCTTGCTTTACCAAATAATAATGCAAGCCTAGATTCATTATTAATGGATATAGATGAAGAAGTAAAAGGCTTACAGGAAAATTTAATCAGTGACGAAGATTATAAAAAATTATTAAACCAGTTTGAAAATAACTTCGTGAATGCCAATTCCAGCATGCTCGGCGTTGCAGAGAATCTTGCGAATGGATATATATTTTATAATAAAAATACCAATAACATCAATGAACAGTTATCCATTATCCGATCCATCACAAAAGAAGAGATCAGAGATGCGGCAAAAAAATATCTGAACCCAAATGAAAGAGTGGTGTTGTATTATCTTCCCAGAAAATAGAAAATGTACTAAAACATTTAACCAATAATTGTATGCAAAAAATTCTGATTATCATAATAGCGATATTTTTTATTTATCCAGCCTATTCACAAATTGACAGAAGCAAGCCGCCCAAGGCTGGTCCGGCGCCTGTTATAAAAATTGCCGATCCGGTAATTTATAAATTAGCAAACGGTCTTACTGTGTTAGTAGTGGAAAATCATAAACTTCCCAAAGTTTCAGCTACTTATTCAATAGATGCCGGGCCGGTAACAGAAGGTGAAAAAGCAGGTGTTTTAAACCTGATGGGTGAAATGCTCAACGAGGGTACCACAGTTCAATCGAAAGCGGATTTTGATGAAGCGGTGGATAGGATAGGCGCTAATGTAAACCTGTATGCTTCCGGAGGCAGCGCTTCCGCATTAACGCGGTATTTCGACCAGGCATTTCTGTTAATGGCTGAGGCTTTGAAGCAGCCGGCTTTTTCAGTGGCATCTTTTGAAAAGCTGAAAACACAAACGTTGACCGGGATGAAAGCGAATGAGAAAAGCGTAAAAGCGATCTCATCAAGAGTAACCAATGCTTTATTGTATGGAACGCATCATCCCAATGGCGAAATGCAAACAGAACAAACCATTAATAACATTACACTGGATGATGTAAAAAGTGCATATAAAAAATACATTACCCCCTCGCGTGGATATCTCACATTCGTAGGGGATATTAATCCGCAACAGGCCAAAGCATTGGCAGAAAAAGCATTTGGAGGATGGAAAGGATCTTCTTTGCAACTGGAAAAACTTGCGGTAGTCAGCAATCCGGCTGTCACTGAAATTGATGTGGTAGATGTGCCCAATGCGGTTCAATCTGAAATCAAGGTAGTTAATCTTGTGAATTTACCTTTGAGCAGCCCGGATTATTTTGCGGCATTGCTTGCCAACCAGGTTTTGGGCGGAGGGGCAGACAGCCGTCTTTTTATGAACCTGCGCGAAAAACATGGATTTACTTATGGAGCTTATTCCAGCATCGGATCAGGCAGATTTCAAACGGCATTTAATGCAACAGCATCTGTAAGAAATGAAAAAACGGACAGCGCAGTAGGCCAGTTTTTATATGAAATTCATAAAATGCGGACCGGAAAAATTTCGAAAGATGAATTGGAAAATGCAAAAGCATTGTACAATGGGAATTTTGCTTTAGGCCTCGAAAATCCTGCACGTATCGCCACATTTGCCAGTAATATTTTAATCAACAATCTTCCTAAAGATTTTTACCGCACCTATCTTCAAAAGATCAATGCCGTAACCGTGGATGATATTCAGCGTGTGGCTCAAAAATATTTCAATTATAACAACACAAGAATAGTGATAGCCGGAAAGGCGGATGAAATCCGTAAAGGCCTTGAAGCTTTGAACCATCCTGTAAAATATTTTGATAAATATGCCCAGCCAGTTTCAGCTGTAAAGTCTGAAGTGAATACTGATGCAAAAACAATTATTAATGATTATCTGAAAGCAATAGGAGGCATAGATGAACTGAAGAAAATAAAAACATTGTATACAAAAATGTCCATGTCTATGCAGGGAATGGAATTAAATGTTGAGACAAAGAAAATGACTCCAAACAAGGAATTGGCAACAGTTTCCATGCAGGGAAATATTGTAAGTAAATCTTTGTTCAATGGCAGTACAGGATACCAGGAACAAATGGGTAATAAAGTGGAAATCACAGGCGACGACCTCAATGATAAAAAAGTGCAAACCAGCATTTTTGCGCAAGTTGATTATTTATCCAATGCTTTTAAAATTGAAGTTAAGGGTATTGAAAAACTGAACAACAATGATGTTTATAAATTGATCGTAACCAAGCCTTCCGGCAAAACACAAACCGAATATTACGATGTAAACAGTAAGCTGCTTGTAAAGGAAGAGGAAACAATTCATACCAATAATATGGAATTATTAAAAACAATCGAATTGAGTGAGTATAAGAAAGCAGGCAATATTTTATTACCTTATAAACAAAGCGTTTCCGTTTCTTCGGCCGGTCAGGAACAGGCTTTTGATATGAATGTTACAGATGCAAAAATTAATGAAGCGGTGCATGTGGAAGATTTTGAGTAACGTTTAGACTAATTACTGCCTTTAAAGTTTTGCTTTAGCGGCCTGATAGACTACTTAACCGGTAGTCTTTTTTTATGTATGGATAAGATACAGTCAATCAAATTTTAGAAAACTACATTGGCCTGACCATTGATGCGGAAGCCGCCAACTTCATTACCTTTGTTTTTTTAAAAAATAATGCATGAGCGAAGAAAAATCATTGAATTTTATAGAAGAAATTGTTGAACAGGATTTAAGTTCAGGAAAACATACCTCCATCCTTACACGTTTTCCTCCTGAGCCGAATGGTTACCTGCATATTGGCCATGCAAAAAGTATTTGTTTAAATTTTGGTCTTGCTAAAAAATATGGTGGTAAAACAAACCTTCGTTTTGATGATACCAACCCGGTTACTGAAGAAACCGAATATGTAGAAAGCATTAAAGATGATGTACGCTGGCTGGGATTTGAATGGAGCCAGGAATGTTATGCTTCAGATTATTTTGAAAAGTTATACCAGTTTGCCGTAAAGCTGATAAAAAAGGGATTGGCTTATGTAGATGACAGCACGAGCGAAGAAATTGCACAGCAAAAAGGCACACCTACTCAGCCGGGTAATTGCAAATAAATACCGCAGCCGCAGCATTGAAGAAAACCTGCAGCTTGTTTGCAGAAATGCGTGCAGGAAAATATAAAGATGGCGAAAAAGTATTGCGTGCAAAAATAGATATGGCATCGCCCAACATGCATTATGCGTGATCCGTTAATGTATCGCATCAAACATGCGCATCATCATCGTACAGGCGATGAATGGTGTATTTATCCGATGTATGATTTTGCGCATGGACAAAGTGATAGCATTGAAAATATTACACATTCCATCTGTACGCTGGAATTTATTCCTCATCGCGATTTATACGATTGGTTTATTGAAAATCTTGAAATATTTCCATCCCGGCAATATGAATTTGCACGCTTAAATATGACATATACCGTAATGAGCAAACGAAAATTGCTGCAACTGGTGAATGAAAAACATGTAAGCGGTTGGGATGATCCGCGAATGCCTACCATCAGTGGTATGCGCAGAAGAGGATATACACCGGAAAGTATTGGTGAATTTTGTGATCGAATAGGTGTGGCAAAAAGGGAAAATCTTATTGATGTCGGTTTGCTGGAATTTTGTGTGCGCGAACATCTGAATAAAATTGCATTAAGAAGAATGGTCGTGTTTGATCCGTTAAAACTGGTCATTACCAATTATCCTGAAGGAAAGCTTGAAATTTTCCGAGTGAAGATAATCCGGAAGATCCGCTATCAAAATACCGCGATATACCATTTAGCAAAGAATTGTATATAGAAAAAGAAGATTTTATGGAGAATCCGCCTAAGAAATATTTTCGCCTTGCTCCCGGGCAGATGGTGCGTTTGAAAAGCGCTTACATCATTAAATGTGATGAGGTGATAAAAGATGAAAACGGAAATATTACAGAAGTGCATTGTACCTATATTCCGGAAAGCAAAAGCGGCGACGATACTTCGGGCATAAAAGTGAAAGGTACCCTGCATTGGGTAAGCATACCACATGCTGTAACTGCTGAAGTACGTTTATACGACCGTTTGTTTAAAGTGGAAGATCCTGGATGCCGCGGAAGGAGATTTTAAAGATTATATCAATCCGGATTCTTTGCAGGTGATTCAAAATGCTTATGCCGAACCGGCATTGAAATTTGCAAAATTTGATGAACGCTACCAGTTTTTACGCAAAGGTTATTTTTCATTGGATAAGGATACAAGTGAAGAAAAGCTTGTCTTCAACAGAACCGTAACTTTAAAGGATACCTGGGCAAAAGAGCAACGGAAAAATTAAATCGCGCACAAATTTTTATTTTTTTTTGAATACCGGCAGCAGTTTTTTATGGCGTCTTCGTTGCGTCGCAATCACTTCATCTGCATACCATTGGTCATCATTGGTATGCATTTTCAAGAGTGTACTAATAATTAAAAACAAGTTGGCGGTAGAAAGTTTTTGGCGCTATTACATTTCCGGATTTAATCAAAAATTGCCCATGGATTTATTTCAAAAATTTAAGCATAACTGGATATCAGCGGTTGAGTCAACTATCAACCGGTGAAAACAGAAAATGATTGCCAGTTGTTATTGGCTGTTAGCGGCGGAGTTGACAGTGTGGTATTGTGCGACCTGTTATTCAAAATGAATTTCAATTTTGCAATAGCACATTGCAATTTTCAATTGCGTGGCGCCGACAGCGAAAGAGATGAAGTTTTTGTAAACACATTGGGCCATAAATATGGAAAACAGGTTTTTGTAAAGCGGTTTGATACCGCCGGATTTGCATCGAAAAACAGAATGGGTATAGAGGAAGCCGCCCGGGATCTGCGATATGCCTGGTTTCGTGCATTGATAAAAAAATCCGATCAAATTCAGGTCGTAACTAATACTGAACACTTAAATGATTTCCGGTATTTACTTACCGCCCATCATGCCAATGATAACATTGAAACTTTATTAATGAATTTTTTCCGCGGAACGGGCATCAGCGGATTGCACGGTATCTTACCCATACAGGGGCATATTATCCGGCCATTATTGTTTGCATTCAGGGAGGAAATACAGCAATATGCAAAGGAAAATAATTTGCAATGGGTAGAGGATGTTTCCAATGAATCAGAAAAATATACAAGAAATTTTTTCAGACTTCAGCTTATTCCTGCCATTAAAAAAGTGTTTCCAAATGTGGAAGACAACCTGGTTCAAAATATTGATCGCTTTGGAGAAGCAGAAGTTTTATATCAGCAGGCTATTTCCATTCATATAAAAAAACTGGTTGAACAAAAAGGAAACGAGTTGCATATTCCTGTTTTGAAATTGCAAAAAGCACAACCTTTGCATTCCATCATTTGGGAGATTATCAAACCATTTGGATTTACTTCAGCGCAGGTAACAGAAGTTAAAAAATTATTGAATGCAGGTAATGGAAGTTTCGTGCAATCTGCATCACACCGGATTATAAAAAACAGGAACTGGCTTATTGTTGCGCCCAACGCAACCGAAACAGCGTTTCATATTGTAATTGAAAAAGAAGATCAGGAAATATTTTTTGAAGCTGGAAAGTTGCAAATAGATCAATTAAAACCCGATCATATAAAACTGGATGGCGGCGCTAATATTGCAATGCTTGATGCGGCTCAAATTCAATTTCCGTTACTACTCCGCAAATGGAAAACAGGCGATTATTTTTATCCATTAGGCATGCAGAAAAAAAAGAAACTGAGCAGGTTTCTGATTGATCTTAAATTATCTAAAACCGAAAAGGAAAAACTTTGGGTTTTGGAGATGAATAAAAAAATAATCTGGGTAATAGGTTACCGGATTGATAACCGGTTTAAAGTAATTCCTTCTACAAGGAATGTTTTAAAATTAAGATTAAGCTAATTATTATTTTATCAAATTGTACTGCTATTTGAACTGATTCAGAACCCAAAATAATTTTGTATCTGAACAACAAATCTTCCTAGTACATCAAAATCACTTAATGCATAAGCGGCTACAATTAAAAATGCAATTCCAAAAATTGCGCCCCAGATATGGGCGGAATGATTGATATTGTCGCCGCCTTTTTTGCCCATGTATGCTGAAATGATTAAGTAAAGCGGACCAAAAATAAATCCGGGTATTATGGGTGGTATAATGAATAAGCCGATCTTCATTTGAGGCATAAGAAAAATTCCCGCAAAGATTACAGCAGAAACGGCCCCGGAAGCGCCCAGACTTCTATAGTAATAATCATCTTTATGCTTAAAATAAGTGGGTAATAAACAGGCGCCAAGGGCTAGTACATAAAGCGCCAAATACAATATTTTACCACTTTGAGGAAAAATGGTTTTAAATGCATCCTCTACAAAGTCGCCAAACATATAAAATGAAAACATGTTGAATGCCAGGTGCATTATATCGGCATGAATTAATCCACAGGTAAAAAAGCGGTACCATTGATTTCTGCGTGTGATGGCAGGCGGATAAAAAATAAGGTCATCAACAATTTTCTGATTAGAAAAAGCGGTAAAAGAAATGATACAGGTAACGATGACGATAATCAGGGTAATACTCATAGTAAATGGCAAGATAAATGTTTCTTAATTATGGTGATATTTTTCGTTGCGTAAAATAGTACAGGCACGATAAATCTGTTCGGCCAATATCAATCTTACCAGCATATGCGGAAAAACCAGTTTAGATAAACTCCAGGAAAAGTTTGCCCGTTTTGTGATTTGTTCATCTACACCAAACGCGCCGCCAATTAAAAACACCATTCTTTTTATACTGTTATTAGCTTTTAGTTGAATGAAATCCGCAAGTTCCGGAGAACTAAACTGTTTTCCTCTTTCATCCAATAAAATTAGCTGATCATCCGGTTCCAGCCATTGTAAAATGGCTTTTGCTTCCTGTTTTTTTAATTCTGTTTCCGGAAATGATGCCGCATTTTTGGGTGGTGAAATGATATGCCAGTCAACTGGAAAATATTTATTAATCCGTTGTGTGAAATCTACTATAGCTGCTTTTAATAAAGCATCATGTGTTTTACCAACGGAGCAAAATATTATTTTCATTCGGCGAAAATAGGAGAATGTTTCATTCGTTAATTGTTATATTGTTGCATTGTTATATTGCTGACAGCAGAAAGCTCAAGGCTCATTGCTGACAGTCAAGGCTGATACCTGCTTGCTGATATCTGATTGTTACTTAATTTTATCGAATGCAATACCCGGGATTTATATTAAGCAATATTTTACCATCAAAGGAAGGCGTTAATCATTTTACAGAAGATCTTATTCATTACCTGTTTCCTGTGACCCATTATCCGGAAGAGTTTTTACGCAGTCATGATAGAATTCAATATCGCTTAAGGGGACAGCTGCGCGCATTGCTCACTTCTGTGGACCAGGCTACCGTATTGGATTATGATCATTTGGTAGAAGAATATTTTGAAAACCTGGCGGCCCTGAAGGATTGTTTAATAAAGGATGCGCAATTGATATTGGATTTTGATCCGGCTGCAACATCATTTGAAGAGATTATTTTATCTTATCCTGGTTTTCAGGCAATTACAGTTCATCGTTTGGCCAATCCTTTATACCTCAAAAAGGTGCCGGTCATACCAAGAATGATGAGCGAATGGGCACATAGTAAAACCGGCATTGACATTCATCCGGGGGCAAATATTGGTTGCCCGTTTTTTATTGATCATGGTACGGGTGTGGTGATTGGCGAGACTTCAGTAATAGGGAATAATGTAAAGATATACCAGGGTGTTACTTTGGGGGCGCTTGCCGTGCGCAAAAAAGATGCGGAAATCAAGCGGCATCCAACGGTAGAAGATAATGTGGTTATTTATGCGGGCAGCACAATTTTAGGAGGTAAAACCACTATTGGCCACGATAGTATTATTGGAGGAAATACATGGCTAACACAAACGGTTCCGGCTTTTAGTGTTGTATATCAAAGACATGAAACGGTTATAAATGACAGAAAGGATTTTAAGGAACCGATAAATTTTATTATTTAAAATGAGCTAAGAAATTAAAAATGAAAAATTAAAAATGAAAAATAAGGGAGGAATAAGGAATGGAAAATGAAAAACTTTTCAAAACGTTAAGAACCTTTTGAAAAGTTTTTTTCATCAACCATCAACCACCAACCATCAACTAATCACACGTTCTTCTATTTTTCCGGTATGCTTATTTTTAAGGATTAGTTTTTTTGTTCCGTAATGAGTCATTTCTTCTTTAATAAGGTAATGATCGGCATCATATTCTACCAGATGACTTTCTTTGCTCAGCCCGGTTTGTCCTCTCCAGATATCCAGTTGTACAGGTTCCCATTTTTTTGATTTTGCAGAACGGTATGCAGCATCTAAAACTGAATTTACCACATACCCATCGTAGAAAGTTTCTTTGGGATGTGTACCTGCTTCAATTGAATTGAACATATCCATGAACATATGATTGTAGCCAAGTTCATTTAATTCATCGCCGACCGGAAACAGCCAGCCGGTATTGCTTTCAGCTTTTTCGGCAATATAATCGCCGCCTTTGCCGGTGGTAAACATTTCGAAGCCGGTGCGTAAAAAACTATTGATCCAGATGGTGCCTTCCGTACCCATTACTTCATCGCGCAGATCGAGACCGCCGCGAAAGGTCCAGCTTACTTCAAACTGCCCGATGGCGCCGTTTTCATACTTTACAAGACCGATTGCATGATCTTCGGCATCAATAGGTTTTACCTGCGTATCGGCCCAGCACATTACTTCTACCGGTTTGATATCTTTACCGATATAGCTGCGGGTTATTTCCACGCAATGGCAGCCGAGATCGAGAATGCATCCGCCGCCGGCTTGTTCTATATTCCAAAACCATTCACTGTGCGGGCCAGGATGCGTTTCCCTTGACTTTGCCCATAATATTCTTCCCAAAGCGCCATTGCGTACGCTTTCGGAGGCTTTGATAAATTTAGGCGTATATACAAGATCTTCGAGGTAACCATTAAAAATTCCTGCTTCTTCCACTGCAAGCAGCATACGCTTTGCTTCCTCAGCATTGCGCCCCAGCGGTTTTGTAGTGATCACCGCTTTTTTATGTTTGCAACAAAGCATTACCGCTGGTTCATGCAAATCGTTGGGTAATGCTATACATACGACCTCCACATCCGGATGGGCAATTGCAGTTTCCATATCCGTCGTATGATGGCCAACCTGATAATCCTCCGCAAATTTTTTAGCGCTTTCTTCCCGGCGCGAATAGATGCTTACAATTTTGTCTTTACTTCTGTAACCCTGGATAGAATCGGCATAAAAACGACCGATAAAACCAGATCCTAACATAGCAATTTTTGTCATATTCTATTTTTATTGTGCTCTTCTTAATGGAGCAGTTAGAAAATTAATTTTGATGGTTGCACGCCTGCTGATCTTAGTACAAAAGTTCAAGTGTGCGACGCAACGAAGCTGCCATGAAATTACAAAGCCGGGCTCATAAAAAAAATTAAACCAATTCAACCGGTTCCAAATGTGCGGCTGTTTTTTTATTGTCTTTAAAAAATAAAACAAACAAAATAAAAACGGCGCCAGAAATGCCCGCAGGTACCATCCAGATGGATTTCCAATGATGTACACCATCAGCGCTTGTGAAATATTGTGTAACATAACCGGATAATATGGTTCCAATCCACATTCCTATACCATAAGTGGCCATTGTGATCATACCTTGAGCCTGGCTTTGAATGCTTAAATTGGCTTTGCTATCGGTATAAATCTGCCCCGTAACGAAAAAGAAATCGAAACAAACGCCATGCAGTATAATTCCTGCGTACAGCATCCAAAGATTGATATCCGCATCTCCATAGCCAAAAAATAAAAAACGAAGTACCCATGCGATCATGCCAATGGCAATCATCCATTTTACACCAAACCTTCGAAAGAAAAAAGGAATAAGCAAGATAAAAAATGCTTCTGAAAATTGTCCGAATGTCATACTGCTCGTCACATTTTTCATTCCGGTTTCCGTTAAATAAAGATTGGTAAGGCTATAATAAAATGATAAGGGAATACAAATTAATATAGAGGCAATAAAAAAGATGGTGAATGAACTGTCTTTAAATAAAACAAAAGCATCGGCGCCAAGTATTTGTTTGAAAGATGCTTTTTGTCCTTTTGCTTTTGGAGGCGTGGGTGGTAAGAAAAAACTTAATAATCCCAATGCTAAAGAAGCAATGGCCGCCATCTTGAAAGTGAATACCAGTTGATCGGTTGTAATATGAAATACTTTATCAATCAGCCATCCTGTGGTGATCCATCCTATTGTGCCCAATACGCGGATGGAAGCAAATTCTTTTCCCGGATCTTTCATTTGCCGGAATGCTACTGAATTGGCTAATGCAAGCGTAGGCGCATACATAAGTGAATACAAAAGCAGAATCCAGTAAAATGTATCAGGATTTGTAATGCTTGTGATATAATACAATAGCAGTGCGCCAACAAGATGTAAAACGCCGAGAACCTTTTGAGCGGCAAAAAAGCGGTCTGCAATCATACCTACAAAAAAAGGAGA
Organism: uncultured Chitinophagaceae bacterium; assembly: GCA_963695165.1. Classification (GTDB taxonomy): domain Bacteria; phylum Bacteroidota; class Bacteroidia; order Chitinophagales; family Chitinophagaceae; genus CAVOGF01. The sequence continues at coordinate 393,963 of CAVOGF010000002.1, read as the reverse complement.
AATGATGGTGGCAATTGCCAGGGCGCTGTAAGCTGCGCCAACCTGCACGCCATCAGCATGTAACACTTTGTCTAAATAAGTTCCCATGGTTACATACCATGCTCCCCAGATAAAAAATTCGAGGAACATCATGGCCGAAAGCTGAATACGTGTTGTTGATTTCATAATAATTAGGCATTAAGTCAAATAGGTCAATTAGTCAATTAGTCAATAGGTCAATCAGCAACCTGAATAATCTACAATGTTTTTACTTCCTTTTCCCAACCGGATTCTTTCAACGCGGGATCTTTTTCTTTTTGTAAAAAATCTCCTTCCTCTGATGCACCTGTTGATTCGGAATTAAGTAAGGCTTCATCTGAAACGATGTGCACCGGTTCCTTCCACGAATTGGATTCATCATTATATGCGGGATTTGACAGGGAATTATAGCAGGAGATCAGCGACCATCTCGCATGGTCGGAGGTATTTGCTTCGGAGCGATGCAGTAAATTGCTATGAAAAAATAGGGCATCTCCCGGCTGCAGTTCTACATATACAACCGGCATTGTAGCAAGGGCATGATTTACCATTTCCATATCAGCGCCTACCTGCTCGCCGGCAAAGCCATGATTGAGGCGGCCCATTTTATGCGATCCTTTTATTACCTGTAAACAACCATTGGCTTTATTAGCTTCTGTTAATGCAATCATTACGCTTGTAAGCTGGTCGGGAAAAAGGAACTGATTTTTATACCAATATCCATAATCCTGGTGCCACTCCCAGGCGCCCCCAACCTGTGGCTCTTTTTGCATCAGCTTTGTATGAAAATGACAAACCGGTGAATTGCTGTCTAAAATTTTTTCAACAGATTTTATCATTCGCTCACTGCGGATCAATAAACTATAAATATCATTGCCCGGAGTAAACCATAAAGTGAGTTTTGTTTTTTTGCCGGTCTGATCATTTAAGTCGAGCGCGTTTTGTTTTACCACCTTATCGGCAACCGCAACCTGGTATAACTTGTTGATTTCCTTTTCGGAGAAAAATTGAGGTTTGATGATATAACCATCCCGGTGAAATTGTTGTACTTCTTCAGAATTAAGTTGTAATGACATAGCAATGATATTTAAAGCGTTGCAGAAAGAGCGAAAAATTACGAAAGAAAAATGTATCTATACACATTTCAACTCATTATCTTGCAGGCTTGATATGAGACAGCTTGAAGATACATACCGGCACAAAGGATTAAGACGAAAACTCGTAGATATTTTGAGGGAAAAAGGTATTACGGATGAAAAAGTATTGGATGCCATCAATACCATTCCACGCCATTTTTTTTTAGATTCCGCATTTGATAAAATTGCTTATGAAGACCGTGCATTTCCTATTGCAGAAGGTCAGACCATATCGCAGCCCTATACGGTTGCCTATCAAACTCAATTGCTTAATATAGTAAAGGGAGATAAAGTGTTGGAAATAGGTACCGGAAGTGTCTACCAGGCTACTGTTCTGGCCGAATTGGGCGCCCGCGTTTACACCATTGAACGCCAGAAAAAATTGTTTGATCTGAACAAAAACTTTTTTTATAAAAATAAATATCCCAATATAAAATTTTTCTACGGCGATGGATTTGAAGGATTGCCCACCTATGCACCATTTGACAAAGTAATTATAACAGCCGCCGCACCTTTTATTCCGCCAAAACTGATTGAACAGATGAAAACAGGTGGTATAATGGTAGTTCCTGTTGATGACAAAGGCGGTAGTCAAAAGATGCTTCGCATTACCAAGAATGAGGATGGTACCTATAGCCAGGAATCTTTTGCAAATTTTTCTTTTGTACCGATGTTGCAGGGGAAGAATAGCTGATGGTTGGTGGTTGGTGGTGGTGGAAATCACCAATCTCCAAGTAAAAGTTTGTTGATAGTTTACACTTAATCAGTAGTAAGGTAATGAGCTAATCTGAGTAATAAATTTTTATGGGTGAAGGAATTTATAAACCCTATATTTCCGGGTATTTTTTGAATAGGAATTACTGCTAAAAAGCCCAGTCTTATTAAAGAGGATTGTTTTAGACCTGTATTAGAAAATCCCAGATCGGTGTCTAGCATAATTTCATCGAAATCTCTAACATATTGATTTAGTTGTGTCGAAATACCGCAAACCAGAAAATCATTAAACTTAGGAAGCTGTTTTAACAACAATACCGGTCGTAGTTTTAAATTGTTGTCTGACTGAGGGATATTAATTATTACAATTGATCCTTCTTTCATGGTTGATATAAAGTATTAGGCTCCTTAATTGTTGAAAGTTCATAGTCCGGTTCCTCATCTCCGTAAGCTTTTGATAAATTTTCTAATGAATGGAGACGCCAATCTTCATTTTCCTCATCATTAAACACTATTAATACTTTAACTTTTTTATTCTTTAATCCAGGAGAAATATCCAATTTTATTTCTCCTTTTTCGTTTAAGTAACCGGTAGTTTCTAAAGTTTTCATGTGGTCATTTTTATTTTTCTGATTGTCACATGTAATTCCGCGTAAAAATTATGATCTCCGATTGATATAATTAATTCTTATTTTTTACGCTTCATTTCATGGTTCACTATTGGTATGAAAGATACTAATTTTATTCATTCATGAATTATAACATAAATTTCCTTCCTTATGATAAATTTTGTTTCCTTAGCCATTTATGTGGGTTAATTTCCCCCGTTAATATTTTGATCCATGTTACCAGATTGGTCAGCAGGCAGGTTGTTCTTGCGTTTAAGTAAGTTGATGTCAAATTTTCCAAAACGGTATGTGAAATTTAATCTTGCAACCTGTGGATCTCTTCTTCTTTCCTGGGTTTGGGTATAAAAGGAGGTTTCTGAAAAAGTACTGTTAATCTGTGTTCTAAAAACATCATTCATGCTAAGCATAAGCGATGCGCTGTTGCCGCCTTTCCAGGTCCAGTCCTTTTTAAAAGCGATATCAAAATCGTAGGTCGGGTTGATATATCCCTGCGCGCTTCCGGTAGGAGCGCCAAAGAAGCCGCCGCCGCCATTACCGGCATTTGGTGGTAATACTGTTTTTGCCTGGTAATTTCCTGAAAACTGAATGGAATAGCCTTTGGAAAGTTTAAAGCTTTGGTTCATTTTAGCGAACCAGCTCGTTCCTTCATTAGACAATCCTTTTTCTATATTGGTATTGTTTATTTTAGAACGGAATAGGTTTACATTTAAAGTAAAGTCCCACCATTTTGCAAGGGCTATTTTATTGGTGAGTTCAAGGCCATATATTGTGCTATTGTTTGCATTTACAAAAGTATTTAAATATGCATTCGGATTGGATACAGCGGTTGAATCCTTATAAGTATAACGGGTAATTAAATCGGTACTGTATTTAAAAAAGAAAGATGCCAAAAAAGTAGCGCCTGCAGTATAATTATTGCTATAATTAAATTCAAAAGAATGCGTGAATTCCGGTTTTAATCCGGGATTGCCAATATTGATATTTAGCGGATCGCTGATATTTTTAATCGGGGCAAGCTGGAAAAAATTCGGCCTGTTGATACGCCGGGTATAATTCAACTGGATATCCTGGATGGCATTTAATTTATAAGAAATAAATGCACTTGGGAATAAACTAATTGGATAGTTTATTTTAAAAGTAGTATCTTTTTGCAGGTCGGTGCCACTATAATTGGAGCTTTCGGCGCGTAATCCGAGTTGGTAATTCCAATTTTTTAGCTTGAGCGTATAAGTAGCGTAAGCAGCAAATACTTCATCTAAGAATTTATATTCGCTACTGAAGTAAGGATCCAGTTTATAATCGGAAATCGCATAGTCATATACATATTGATCCGTCAGATTTTTGTAATCCCTTATTGCGGCCCTTACACCGGCTTCAAGTTTTACATTGTCCGTAATGGGGTTTTCATAATCACTCTGCGCAGTAAAATAATGATTATATCCATTGCCCATGGTTTGCCTGAGCAAAGGCTGGAATTTCAGATTATTATCCGGTGAATAAGTGTAAGTATTCAAATTTGAATTATTGTCGTTCTTACTGGAATTATAATTGAGGTCCGCAGTGAGATCGTGGCCGTTTTTCGGAAAAAGATGTTTATAACTTAACTGACCGCCAAAATTCTTAAAGTTATATTTCGTAAGTGAGCTTACGTTGTTATATGAAATCATCTGATTGTTGAGTAAAGTGTCTGCAACCTGTGGCTGGTTGTTATTAAAATTGCCCCGCACGAAACTACCGTTAACCGAAATGGTATTCCTGATATCAGGCAGGTAATCCAGCCCTGCTCTTAAAAAACCAAAATAACCTTTATTCTTTCCATTTATGGATTGAATTACATCTGTTGGCGGGGAGGTAAGATTATGACGCGTTAAAGTAGATGTGCTTTTTGAAACCCTTTGATTAAAATTGGTGCTGGCAAACAAGTTCACTTTGTTTTGGCGAACATTAATATCACCACCGAGGTTGTACCTTCCACGGGTATCCACACCTGCTCTTATACCGCCGTTGTACCCTTGTTTTTTATTTTTCTTTAAAATTATATTTAAAATGCCGCCATTTCCGCTGGATGCGTCATATTTGGCAGAAGGATTGGTGATCAATTCCACCTGGGCAATAATATCCGCAGGTATCTGGTCAAGGGTTAAAGTGGTAGGCCGGCCATCAACAAATATTTCAGGAGTGGCATTTCTTAATGTTACATTGCCATCTATATCAACATTGAGCGACGGAATTTGTTTCATGACTTCAGTAGCCGTTTGGCCGGCGCTTATAAGATCCTTGTCCACATTGAATATTTTGCGGTCTACCCCAAGTTGATATAAAGGCGGGGAAGCGGTAACCGTTACATTTGCAAGTGTGGCATCAGATTGTTCCATTTTAAGGTTGCCGAGATCTTTATCCGCATTATTCATTAACTGTTGCATGCGGTCAGAGTTTGCTCCTCCATTTTGAAATTTAATTCCAAATGAAACCTCCTGTTGAAAGTCTTTATAGCCTACAGTGGTTACCCTTAACTTAAAATTGCCTAATAATGGAATATTGTTTAAACTGAAATCGCCATTTGATTGAGTTAATACGGTGGCTATATTCACTTGTTTTATTGTATTGGTAGCGCTGTCGTGCCGGCTTCCGATCAATTGCACAAAAGCGCCTTCCATTCCTTTATTGGTTTTGCTATCTACTACTTTACCATAAAAATGACCAATATTCAGTGCCTGGGGGTTTCTTGTTAATCCTCCGCCTGCTGCCCGGGGATTTTGGGCCAAAGATGTAAATATTGTGAACAATGCAAAAACAAAAAGTATATGATGTTTCATGATTGCAGTATAAATTTCGCAAATCAAGTACTAACAAATTGTTGTAAATGATTCCGTAAATCAAATACTAACAGATTTGTTGTTGAAACATGAAATGGGGCAAAAAAAATGCGAATAACTTATATCAACCGGAGATGATTTTTTTTTATGCGGAATTTCATGTTGTACACATGAACGACTTGCAAGAATGAAGCGGGTTTAATGAATTATGGGATTATTTCGGTCATTACCGAATATCATTAGGCGAGTAATGTAAGCATAACCTGGAAAAGCCCGATCAGAAATCCAAGCACGCCACCGATTATTTCTACAAAAAAGAATTCTCTGGACATAATCTGCTGAAGAATGGATTCCAGCTTTTCTGAAGAAAAGGAGGATACTTTTTCAATCACAATTTTTTCCAGATCCAGGTCATTTTTAAGCTGAGCCATATAGTTATGCATCAGCGTGGGGAAAAGTACCTGTAGTTCAGCCATTAATACTTCTTTTAGCTGTACAATTGTTTTTTCTCCAATAAACATGGCGATAACCGGCATGGTATGGCTGAGTTTTGTACGAAGGAAGTTGTCTATATGTTTTTCCACCACCGGCATTATTTTCTGAAGATTATCAGGACTGGTGATTTTTTGTTCTATGTCATTAAAGGAAAGTAATTCTTCCCCAACCATTTTTCCAAGTTTCTGAGCAAAAACCTTTTGTCTTTTAGGAAAAATGCCATGAAAAACCACGCCCAGTATCTTTTTAGGTTCGCGTGGATGAAATAACATTTTTATAGCGATCCAATTAGTAAACCATCCGATAAATGCGGAAATAATGGGGATAAATATCAATAACCAGGAATGTGTTGTCATAGTTCAAAAAAAACCTTGTAAACGATTTGTTTACAAGGTTTATTAAAAGGAGGGAGGCTAATGGGGCTCGAACCCACGACCTTCGGAACCACAATCCAACACTCTAACCAACTGAGCTATAGCCTCCGTTTCAGAGCGCAAACTTAGAAAAAAACAACGATTACGCAAAAATAAATTCTAATTGATGAATAATAAATAATTTAGAAGCCGATTTGCAATAATAGAATGATTGGAAAAATTGGCGCCGGTGAGCAGCCAGCCCTTTTTTAAAGTTCATTTTTAAAATTTTTATTTTTTCCTAAACGCAGTTTTGGTGAACCGGCTGAAAACCTTTGTTAATTAGAAGATCATAAAAACTGCACAACTTATTTTCACTTATTTTTGAGATAGATGTTACGTAAAATATTTACATATATGATGAGAAAAAAAGGGCTGATACTGGTATTGGTGGTTTTATTCGGAGCCATCTTTTGGGCATTCACCACCAAAAAAAATGAGGATGACCGTTTACTCAAACAGCAACAGTTGTTATCGGCGGTGGGTATGATTTTGGAGCAAAGACATTATAGCCCCAAAAAAATTGATGACGCATTTTCACAACTCATTTTTAATAAATACCTGGAAGATCTGGATCCAAATAAATATCTTTTTTTAACCTCGGATATTGATTCTTTAAAAAAATATGAATTCACGATAGATGATGAAATTCACGGTTCTCCCATCCGGTTTTTTCCTGCAGCTGTTGTTATTTACCAGCAACGTTTGAAAGAAGCTACTGTTATTTATAAAGATCTTTTATCGCGCCCTTTCAGTTTTAAAACAGATGAAAAAGTGCAATTGGATACCGATAAATTAAAGTATCCTGCCACAGAAGCCGAGCGAAATGAAACCTGGCGCAAGCGTTTAAAATATCTTACCCTTGAGCGTTTTGTGGATCTTCAGAATCAAAAAGAAAAAAGCGCTGCTACAGACAGTTTGCGCAAGAAAACCGATGGGGATCTGGAAAAAGATGCCAGGGATAAGGTTTTAAAAATGATGGATCGCACATTTACCCGTTTGCAAAAAACTTTTAATGAGCAGGAGCAATTCAATCTTTTTGTGAATACGATTACCCAGGCTATGGATCCGCATACCACATATTTTGGACCGGTGGAAAAAAGAGGTTTTGATGAAGATATGAGCGGCAGGTTTTATGGCATTGGCGCGCAGCTTCGGGAAGAGGATGGAAACATTAAAATTGTAAGCCTTATAACAGGAAGCCCGGCATGGAAAAGTGGAAAAGTGCAGGTAAATGATATTATTATTAAAGTGGCGCAGGGAGATGCGGCGCCTGTGGATATCTCCGGTTACGCTGTAGAAGATGCGGTAAAACTGATCCGGGGAAATAAAGGAACAGAAGTGCGGCTGACTTTTAAAAAGCAGGATGGAACTTCTGAGGTGGTTTCCTTGGTAAGGGATGAAATAGTGCAGGATGAAACATTTGCCCGCAGCCTGGTGGTAAATGAAAACGGAAAAAAAATAGGATATATTTCACTGCCGGAATTTTATGCCGATTTTGAAAGACCAAATGGAGCCAGAAGCTCCGCCGATGTAGCAAAAGAGATCATTAAATTGAAAAAGCAGAACATAGATGGCATTGTATTGGATTTGAGAATGAATGGCGGCGGCTCCTTGTTTGAAGTGGTGCAGATGGTAGGATTGTTTATTAAAACAGGACCCGTGGTACAGGTAAAAGACAGGGATGGGAAACCCATGGTGCTTACCGATGATGATGATTCCGTATTATACAACGGACCCTTAACTGTTATGGTAAATGAATTGAGCGCCTCCGCTTCTGAAATTTTTGCAGCTGCCATCCAGGATTATAAACGCGGAATTATTATTGGCAGTACCTCCACTTTTGGAAAGGGAACGGTTCAGAAAAATTTACCGCTCGGCAAACCTTTGGATGCATTTACAGGTGCTACGGAATATGGTGCGCTTAAACTAACTTTTGAGAAATTTTATCGCATCAATGGCGGTTCTACACAATTAAAAGGTGTTACTCCTGATATAGTTATTCCGGATACCTATGAGTATTTGAAATTCAGGGAAAAAGATAATCCGGCTTCATTGAGCTGGGATCAGATTCCTAAAGCCGTATATACACCCTGGGCTAGTAATATTGACTGGAAGCAGGTGATCGCCAATGCAGATCAAAGCATTAAAAACAACGCGGCTTTTGCCACCATCAAAAAAAATACATTGTGGCTCAGCGAAAATCTGGATAAGGAGTACAACCTTAATTTGGAAAAATACAAATCGCAACAGCAGCTTATAAAAAATGCCGTCCGGCTGGATGACAGTATTGTAAAGCTTAAGAAAACAATGGATATCAAACCCCTTCCGGAGGATAATGATAAATATTTCAACAATCCGGATAAAGCAAAAGGCGAACGCTACCAGCAATGGTTAAAAGCCATTCAATCGGATATGTACATAAATGAAACGACAAAGGTGATCATGGATATGATAAAAAGCAAAAACAGCACAACGGTGCGGCAATAAATAAAAAAGTATATTAAAAAAAGATTAAGAAAGGTTTGCTAATGCAGACCTTTTTTTTGTTATGAATAGAGCAGATTAACTTCTTATTAAAATAGTATGACAATTATTCCATATACTATTTTTTGTCCTAAGTTCATAGTATTAAAGAATTATTTCCGTTGCTATGAGAAGAGATTGTTTTGGCTCCCATCTTTTGCTAACACTGGTGTTTTTTACAGGTTTATTCTTCAGCTCCTGTATAAATTCTAAGAACATTACTTATTTCAATAACCTGCCGGATTCCGGATTAATTAAGTTGGCAAAAATGGAACCGCCATCACAGTTTATACAGGTAAATGATTTGATTGATATAAAAATAGGCGGGGAGAATGAAAAAAATGTTCAATACATCAATCAATATTTTGGCGGCGGCAGTTTGCAGAGTGTAGTAGATGTGGCCGGGAATATTGAGTTGCCACAAATCGGAAAAATTAAACTGGTTGGTTTAACGAGAGATGAAGCGAAGGATAGTATAACGGCTGCATATGCGGTTTATTTAAAAAATCCAATGGTAACGGTGAAGTTTGGAAATTTTAGGTTTGCCGTTTTAGGAGAAGTGAAAATGCCTGGTTATTTCACGGTTTTAAACGAAAAGCTCAATCTTTTTGAAGCGATTGCCCAGGCTGGTGATATGACCCAATATGCCAAAAGAGAGCGCGTCCATATCATCCGGGAAATCAACAATGAGCGGGAAATTATTACACTCAATTTTAATGACAAACAAATATTAAACTCTCCATATTATTATATCCATAGATATGATATTATTTATGTGCAATCTGTACCGGTAAAAGTAAACAATGAAAATTTCACCCGTACAGCCAGTTTAATAGCATCAGCAACAGGAATTGTAGCCCTATTTTTTGCCCTTTTCAGAAGATAATATGAGTTATCCAAGCAGCAATAATGAACAGGAAATAGTAGCAGGATCAAATAATCAGTTTGATATAAAGAAGTTTATTTTCAAACTCATCGTTTTTCTTCCCTGGATCGTACTATCTGTTTTGCTGTGTTATAGTGTTGCCTTTTTGTATCTGCGCTATACAAAACAGTTGCATCAGGTTTCAGCTTATGTATTAATAAAGGATGCAGATGAGAATTCGGCTGACTACAAGGTATTACGCGAATTGGGTGTGATGCCCGGAAGCAAAGAAGTACAAAACCAAATTGATATTTTACAGTCTTACAATATTATGCAGGGCCTGGTGGATTCGCTTCATTTGCAGGTAAAGATTACCACCGAAGCCCGTATAGCTTCAAACGCGCTCTATGGTGAAAATGCGCCTGTTTTTATAAAATTTCTGCCGGGTGATACAGCCGTTTATAAAAATGCTTCTTTTAAATTGAATTTATGGGAAGATAAATTTTCGATCACCAAAAGCAAACAGTCACTTTATTATAAATACAATGAGCCGTTTTTGCTCGATGGCCATCCCATGATTTTTGCAAAGAACAAAAATTTCAAAATTGATCCTAAGGATGTATATAATTTGATTATTAGCGATTCGAGGTCAATAGCCATGCGTTTACGCGTTTCAATTGATGTGCGTAAAATGCATGACATGGGTGGTATAATCGTCATTTCCATGAATGATGAAGTTCCGGAGCGTGCGGCTAATATTATCAATAAACTTATCCAGGCATATAATACGGCAGGAGTAACGGATAAAAATGTGGTGGGTAATAAAACCATTGTATTTTTAAATGATCGCATTGATGCCGTATCGCAGGAGCTCGATGAAATAGAAATTAAAGCCGAGTTATTCAAAAGCTCCAATAAGCTGGGTGATTTTTCACAGGCCGCCACTGAATATCTATCGCAGGCTTTGGCTGCCGACAATAAAAGACTGGAACAAACAGGTCAGATAGAAATACTGGAATCTTTGGAACGTTATATCCTTAATTCCACCCGCTTCACCGACATTATTCCGGCTGTTAATGGATTGCAGGAACCTACCTTGAGTAAATTGATAGATCAATACAATGAGGCGGTATTAACTTTTCAAAATCAAACCCAGATCAGTACCGAGCAGGATCCAACAATTGGACGACTGAAAATAAATTTAAACGAACTAAAAGGCAATCTGATTAAAAACATTCAAAGCGTAAAAACCGGTTTTAATACCCGTCTTTCTCAAATTGAATCCAATCATTTAAATGTTGATAAAGTACTTGCAAGCATTCCTGAAAAGGAAAGAGAGCTGATAAAGTTTAAAAGACAAATTGGCGTAAAAGAGCAATTGTATTTATACCTGCTTCAAAAGAAAGAAGAATCTGAATTGTCTCTTGCTTCCAATATCAACAATACACGTATCGTAGATGATGCTTTTGACCAGGGCGTTATATCACCTCAGGCCTCGCAGATAAAAACGTTTGCCTTATTGATTGGTGTCATCATACCGATCATTGCGATGTTGCTGATTGATTTTTTCAACAACAAGATCCTGGATAAAAAACAGATCGAAGAAGGTACCCATGTGCCGATTATCGGCGAAATTTCATTGGATAAAAAAGTTAAAAAGTATTGCAATCACTACCAAGAGCAGAAGCGTGCTGGCAGAACAGATCCGCCTATTGCGTACCAACCTGCGCTATATGGATGGTGAAACACCCATTAAAACTATTTTAGTTACCTCGTTTATGAGTGGTGAGGGAAAAAGTTTTTTATCCATTAATCTTGCCAGCAGTCTTGCCATCGGGAATGTGCGCGTATTGTTATTGGAACTGGATTTGAGAAAGCCGAAGTTGGCAAAATACCTGAATATTCAACCGCAATATGGGCTAACAGATCATCTCGTTTCCAATGTTGATTTGCAACGTGTAATTGTGAATGTGCCTGAACTGGAGAATGTTGATGTGATTACTTCGGGGCCTATTCCGCCCAATCCTACGGAATTATTAATGGGTAATAAACTGGGAAGATTTATAGAGGAATTAAAAATGAAATACGATTATGTCATTTTCGATTCTTCCCCTGTAGGGCTTGTGGCCGATGCTTTTTCCCTTGAAAAGCTTGCGGATGCAAGCCTGTTTATACTGCGTCATAAATTTTCTTATAAAACAACCATTAAGTATATAGAAAAGCTTTATCAGGATAAAAGATTTCGCAACATCGGTATCGTGGTGAACGGTATAAGTGATCTGCAGGGAGTTGGTTACGGATATGGTTATGGATATGGGTATAGTTATGGTTATGGTTATAATTATGGCGGAAGTTATTACGAAAAGGATAATAGTTTTTTTGATAAAATGTTTTCCCTGTTTAAAAAATAAAAACAGCCGGGATAGCATTCTTTTGTTCACTTATGTGAGTGAGGAGGCGGAGCTATAAATTTGCAGTAATGATAAAGGAAACAACAAAGAACTGGTATGCGGTATATACCAAACCCCGTTGGGAAAAAAAGGTAGATAAGCTATTGATTAGTAAACATGTTGAAAGCTGGTGTCCTTTACAAAAAGTAGAACGTCAATGGAGTGACCGTAAAAAGATAATAGAGGAACCGCTGTTTAAATCTTATGTATTTGTAAAAATAAACATGGAAGAAAACCTTCAGGTTCTGCAAACCGACGGGGTATTGAATTTTGTATATTATTTAGGCAAACCTGCTGTCATCCGGGAATCGGAAATTGATCTGATCAAATCGTATTTGCACGAAAACGAAGCTGTTATCAGTACTCAATCCTGGGAAACCTTATCAGAAGACATGAAAGTAAAGATAAAGCATGGCGTTTTTATGGATAATACAGGCACCATTGTTCGCTCTTCCAAAAAAAGAATATTCGTAAGGTTGGAAAGTCTTGGTCAGGTAATGATTGTAGAGTTTCCGAAGGAATATGTAACGGCCCATATATGATTATTGCTGAAATAGGACAGGCGCATGATGGCAGTCTTGGATTACTGCATTCCTATATTGATGCATTGGCAGATAGCGGAGTGGATGCGGTTAAATTTCAAACACATATTGCAGATGCGGAAAGTAGCAGTTATGAACCCTTTAGAATTGCATTCAGTTACGAAGACAACAGCCGTTTTGATTATTGGAAAAGAATGGAATTTTCGCCGCAACAATGGGCTGGTATTAAACAACATTGCGAACAATATAATCTTGAATTTATAAGTTCTCCTTTTTCAAATGCAGCGGTTGATTTATTGGAAAATATCGGTACTAAGCTCTATAAAATTGGCTCTGGTGAAGTCGCCAACCATCTTTTATTGAATAGAGTTGCATCTTTAAACAAACCTGTTTTACTGTCATCAGGTTTGAGCAACTGGAATGAACTGGATGATGCTGTAGCAATATTTAAAAAATCAGGAACGGATTTTTCCATACTCCAATGTATTACTGCTTATCCATCTAAGCCCGAACAATGGGGCCTGAACTTAATCCGGGAATTGAAAGACCGTTACCAGGTTGCCATAGGATATTCCGATCACAGTGGCGATATATATGCCTGCCTTGCAGCAGCGGCGCTGGGCGCAGAATTATTTGAATTTCATGTTGTATTTCATGAAAGAATGTTTGGACCCGACACAACATCTTCCATTGCGATAGACAAAGTAAAAATGCTGGTAAAAGGTATTAATCAGATTAAAACTGCATTGAGCACTCCGGTTAATAAAAATGAAAGCAAGGAAGTAGCAGCAATTAAACCGGCATTTGAAAAATCATTAGCCATAAACCGGGATCTGCCAAAAGGTACTGTACTTGCAGCTCATCATCTGGAAGCAAAAAAACCAAGTGGTTATGGAATAGCGCCCAGGGATTTTGAACGGATTGCAGGCAGAAAATTAATAACGGACAAACGGCAGTGGGACTTCTTAAATTATGATGATTTAGCCTGATGAAAGCAATTCGCACAGTTTGTGTGGTGATAACGGCGCGCCCCAGTTATTCACGTATTAAAACCGCTTTATTAGCCATTCAGCAAAGCAAATACCTGGAACTTCAAATTGTATTGGCCGGTGCTGCGTTGCTCGACCGTTATGGCAGTATTGTTCAAACGATGGAAAATGATGGTTTTACCATTCATAAAAAAGTGTACATGGTTTTGGAAGGTGAAAATGCGATGTCTATGGCAAAAACCGCCGGTCTGGGTTTGCTGGAATTTACTGATATTTTTCACAACCTTGCTCCGGATATGGTACTGGTGATCGCTGATCGTTTCGAAACCATAGCAGTTTCCATTGCTGCGGCTTACCAGAATATTCCATTAATACATGTTCAGGGCGGAGAGCTTACCGGGAATATTGATGAAAAAGTAAGGCATGCCAATACCAAGTTTGCCGATATACATTTTGTAGCCAGCGAAAGCGCATATAAGCGAGTTATTGGCCTTGGCGAAGATCCGGCCTATGTGTTTAATACCGGCTGTCCTTCTATAGACCTGGTAGTGCATATTTTAAACGAGCCGCAGTTGAATTTTGATCCTTATGAAAAATATGGCGGCGTGGGAAATAAACCGGATATTTCTAACGGGTATATTATTGTAATGCAGCATCCGGTTACAACGGAATATGGGGAATCGAGATGCCAAATAAAAGAAACGCTTCACGCGGTGAATGAATTGAATATCCCCGCGCTTTGGTTTTGGCCCAATATAGATGCAGGAGCCGATGGTGTTTCAAATGCGATCCGGACATTCAGGGAAGAAAATAAGTTGTTGCATATTCATTTTTTTAAAAACATGGAACCTGAGGATTTTTTGCGGCTACTATACAATGCGGAATGCTTAATCGGTAATTCGAGTGTGGGTATAAGAGAATGCGCTTATATGGGCGTTCCCGTTGTAAATGTAGGAAGCCGGCAGGATGGGCGGGACCGGGGCTACAATGTGCTGGATGTGGGTTATGATAAAGATGAAATGATCAATGCTGTACACAAGTGGCTGAAGAATGGCAGACCCTGTTCTTCCTCTGTTTATGGCGGTGGAATGGCCGGCAAACAAATGGCAGCTATTTTAGAAGATATTCCATTGCGGTATCATAAAAAAAACGGATTTTAAAATTGAAAATATTAGGTATCATTCCGGCCAGGGCCGGATCTAAAGGAGTGCCGGGAAAAAACACCCGAAATTTAGCCAGATTCCCTTTGCTGGCCTATACGGCATTTGCTGCTCAAAAAGCATCCTTGCTTCAAAAGATTATTTTAAGTTCGGATGATCCTGTTTCTATTAAACTCGCGAAACAATATCAACTTGAAGTTCCTTTTATCCGCCCTGCAATATTGGCAACGGATAATGCTTCGTCTATAAAAGTTATACAGCATGCCATCCGGTTTTATGAAGACCAGGGCATACTATATGATGCGGTTTGTTTATTGCAGCCCACTTATCCATTTCGCGTTCCGGGAATGATTGACCATTGTATTAAAACCTTTATAGATACCGGCGCTGACTCTTTATTTACCGTCGTTCCCGTTCCCTCTGCCTACAATCCGCATTGGGTTTTTGAGAAAGGAAACGATGGCTGGTTAAAATCTGCCACCGGCGATCAGTCCCTGGTAAGTTCCCGTCAATTATTGCCGGATGCTTTTTGCAGGGATGGAGCCATATATGTTTGTAAAACCGATCTGTTGATGCAGGAAAGCACATTGTTTAATGAACGAACCGGCTTTGTTGAAAACGATCTTAAATGGTATGTAAATATTGATACGACTGAAGATTGGGAAAAAGCGGAAAACATGGCTGAAGATTATTTAGAACAATTTTCCATTGAAATAAATAGTGATGCAAGTAAGGAATTATAAGATAGTGGATTCTTTCTTATTTAGTGAAGTTTATGAAAAAGAGCTGCTATTACTCAAATTGATTTTAGAAAATGATGGTGTAGATGAATGGGTTTTACTGGAAAATGCGTATAGCTTTCAAGGTGATTATACCGGCCTGCACGCCCAAAAAATGCTTGCTGGAGATGAGCGGTTTTATCCGTATCTAAATAAGATAAAAATCATTTCAAAAGAAGAAAAAACACAGGTTTTGCCCCGGCATGAATTTTTAGATCATTTGGCTTTTAAGGTTGAATATTGGCAGCGAAACCTCGCTTATGAATATTTTATGGAAAATTATGCTGCAGAAGACTGGATCATGATTTCGGATGTGGATGAAATGATTGATTTTACAAATAATAACCGGAAAATGGAATTGTATAAGCAGATGAATCGCGCAAAAAATGGCCTGCTGGTTGTTCCTACCAAAAGATACTGGTACGATTTTGACAATGAATACCGCCCATTGATCGGAAATGCAATGTGCAATAAAGCATACCTGCAAAACACAGGGAAAAAACTGCATCATATCAGAAAGGAAAACCGGAAAGTTGTAAAAAAAGGTTGGAAAAATCTGGTTCAATTTGAATATTCCAGCTGCTATGAATGCGGTTTAATGCTTCGCAAACTCCGTACCCACACACACAGGTTTATACTCCAAATGATCTTGTAACAAGCATTGAGATGCAATCATCGGCCGAAAAGAAGTAGACAACCACAAGCCTGAAAATAACAAACGGTTTTTTTTTGAAACGGCTTTATTGACTGATAAAAATTCGCCGGAATATGTACAGACAAAACCTTTTGCAATTAAAAACGCATACCATTGATGAGAAGTATAAAAAAAACAGGAAAACCGATTATCACGAATTGTTTAAATCAGCCTATTTTATACGGGTATTTTTGTCGAATAAAAAGCACTGGTTTGCAAAAGAAAACCCGTTTTTTTCTTCGTAAAGTAAGAATGGAAAGATTTGTTTATAAATAAAATTTCATACTGATTTTGTGGAAGGGATAACAACAAAGGAATACTGGACGGAAGTCATTTCACCGAAAACAAACCTGCTGGATTTGCGCCTGAATGAAGTATGGCATTACCGCGACCTGATTCTTTTGTTTGTCAAGCGCGATCTTGCATCACAATTCAGGCAAACAATTTTAGGTCCTTTATGGCATGTTATACAACCTGTGCTTACTTCCTGCATGTTTTTGATCGTGTTTAATAAAATCGCTAAAATTAGTACAGGTCAATTGCCACCTGTAATGTTTTATATGAGTAGCATTGCCATTTGGAATTATTTTGCAGGCTGTTTAAACAGCACTTCATCCACTTTTACAACGAATGCCGGTATTTTTGGAAAAGTGTACTTTCCAAGGCTGGTGCTTCCTTTATCAACCGTTCTGTCTAACATGATCCGGTTTTCCATTCAGTTTGGCCTTGTGATAATTGTAATATTGTACTATGTCCTCACCGGGCGGTACAGCTTTCATTTTGGCTGGTATAATTTGCTTATTCCTTTCATTATTATCATCATGGCGGCAATGGGTTTAGGCCTTGGTATTTTTATTTCTTCCTTAACAACCAAATACCGCGATCTGACTGTGCTGATTACATTCGGTGTGCAGTTACTCATGTATGTAACGCCCGTGGCTTACCCACTTTCATTTCTGGAAAAATCAAAGTATAAAATTTTTATAGAATGGAATCCCTTGTCATCAATGGTAGAGGGTTTCCGCTATGGTTTATTTGGTGAAGGCAGCTTCAATATTTACTTTTTTAGTTACAGTATCCTGTTTTCAATTAGTGTCCTTTGTCTTGGCCTCCTTACATTCAACAAAGTGGAACGCAGTTTTATGGATACGGTTTAAAGCACTACGGATACATACATTATCTTAAAATATATTTTTCAAGCTTAATATCGGATTCCTTACAATATGGCTGATAGCGTAATAAAAGTTGAAGGTTTGTCCAAGCAATACCGGCTTGGGCAGGTGGGGAAAAAAACCTTGCATGATGATATCAACCGGTGGATGCACCGGATCCTGGGTAAGGAAGATCCTTATTTAAAAATCGGGGAAGAAAATGACCGTTCAAAGAAAGGGAGCAGTGAATATGTATGGGCTTTAAAAGATATAAATTTTGAAGTGCGCCAGGGTGAGGTATTGGGTATTATTGGCAGAAATGGTGCAGGCAAGTCAACGCTGCTGAAAATACTGTCAAAAGTTACCGCCCCTACCACCGGACATATTAAAATAAAAGGGCGCATTGCGTCTTTACTTGAAGTGGGTACGGGCTTTCATCCCGAATTATCCGGCCGCGATAATATCTTTTTAAATGGAGCAATACTTGGTATGACGCGAAAGGAAATAAAGCGAAAATTTGATGAAATAGTGGATTTTGCGGGTGTTGAAAGATACATAGATACGCCTGTAAAGCGCTATAGCAGCGGAATGTATGTACGCCTTGCATTTGCCGTAGCCGCGCACCTGGATCCTGAGATTTTAATTGTGGACGAAGTGCTGGCAGTAGGCGATGTGGAGTTTCAAAAAAAATGCCTGGGAAAAATGAAGGATGCAAGCATTAATGAAGGAAGAACGGTTTTGTTTGTAAGCCATAATTTAACTGCTGTTGAAAATCTTTGTAACCGCGGAATCTTATTAAATCATGGAAAAATCATTCATGCATCAGATGCATCCGGTGCAGTATCGGAATATATTAAACTGAATTCCAAAGATACAGGTCAGAATTTTGTTGGTAAAGGAGCCATTAAAGAAGCGGTTGTTTATTTGGAAAAAAGCAATGATTCCTATAAGTCGGATCTAAAGTTTGAATTAACTTTTTCAACCATTGATCCTATCAGAAACCTGGTGTTGGGAATTGTAATAAAAGATACACTGGAAACGCCTTTGATAGGAGTAAATAATAAGCATTACCTGAACGAACCGCTAAACAGAGAAGAACTGAAAAATGGAAAAATCAATGTACACTTTAATAAGGTGAATTTATTGCCCGGAAGTTACCGGATTGATCTTTACCTGGGTAATTCCATTGTAGATTTTGAATTTTTGGAAAATGCATTATGGTTTACCATTGAAAATATCCCCATCACAAAAACCGCGACTCCTTTTGACGCCAGGCTGAATAAAATCTTTATCGAAGATGTGAAATGGAGTATTGAAAAAAACACTGTTATTACCCAATCCTCAAAATGTATAAACGTATAAAAATGGAAGGAAATTCATTGCGGTATAAGCATTCGCCAAAAGATCATAATCTTAACGCTGAGCGCGAGATTGTGCCTTATCTTATCAATAAGTTTAATCCTGCATCAGTTGTGGATGTTGGATGCGGATTGGGAACTTTCTTACATGTTTTCCAGGAAAATGGAATAAAAGAAATTATGGGAATTGATGGGAGTTGGGTGAATAAATCAGATCTGTATATTCCGGAAAACCGCTTTTATGTGCAGGATTTGGAGTTGAATTTTTCAATGGATAAAAAATTTGATCTGGTCTTGTGCCTCGAAGTTGCGGAACATCTTTCAGAATCTTCAGCGGATATTTTAGTGGATAATTTAATCCGCTTGGGAGATATTATTGTTTTCTCTGCCGCCATTATAAACCAGGGCGGACAAAATCATATTAATGAACAACCTTTTGATTATTGGATGATTAAGTTCGCTAAAAAAGGTTTCCGGTTTTATGATGTTTTCAGGGAATATTTTTGGAATAACTCATCAATAAATGGGTGGTACAAACAGAATATGTTTTTAATAGTACCAGAAAAATTTGACCTGGGTTCTTATGGTTTTGATATTGATACTTCAAAAAATATCCGTCAATATGTACATCCGGATATATTTAATAGAATTGCAAAACAAAAAGATTCAGTTCAGAATAAACTTAATAAAATTATTGAAGGAAAAGCTTCAGGAAAAACCTATCTCCCCTTATTAAAAAAGGTTTTTTTGAATAAAATTTATAGGCGGTCTAAGTAATTATTGCTGCGCATTATTAAGATTTTTTTTTTATAAAAGTGAACGGGATATCTATTATAATCTGTTGTTACAATAGTGCAAAAAGATTGCCCGAAACCTTAAGGCATATAGCAAAGCAAAATATCCCACCATATTTAAGCTGCGAACTGATTTTAGTAAACAACAATTCCACAGATAACACAGAACAGATTGCCGCATCAATATGGAAAAAATATGTACGGAATATTCCATTCAAAATAGTCAATGAAACGAAGCCGGGATTAAACTATGCAAGATTTAAAGGCGCGGAAGCGGCTAAATATTCAATATTGATTTTTTGTGATGATGATAACTGGCTTGAAGAAAATTATATCAGTTATGCTTATGAAATAATGACCGGGAATGAAAAAATTGCGATACTAGGCGGTCGCTCAACAGCATTTTTTAACGCGGATATGCCATTTTGGTTCGATGATTTTCAACAAGCTTATGCTGTAGGAGCACCAATGGCTGCTTCCGGTATTGCAAATGAAAAAAGAATGCTCGGTGGGGCAGGTATGGTAGTGCGCCGATCATTATTTGAGCTATTGAGCAATTTTCTCTTTCAACCATTGCTTACCGACAGGCGGGGAACAACGCTCAGTTCCGGCGGAGATTATGAGTTATGTTTACTTGCAATGTACCTGGGATACGATCTGTATTATGATGATCGGCTGATGTTTATTCATTTTATGCCTGCAAACCGGCTGTCCTGGCCATACTGTGTTTCAATGATTAAGGCACATGCCGGTTTTCAGGTATATTTCACGCTTTACAATCATTGCTATCAATGCCTGAAACAAGAAAAAAAGATGGATTTTGATTATGCATTCAGGCAGTTTTGGTTCAAACATGTCAAAAGTGTTTTGCGTGATTGCAGGGGAGTAAAAAAAATTGCTTATGCCATAAAGTGTCTATTAATATCACAGCCCGGATCCGTGAAAGAAATAGATATTAAAAAGAAAATAAGTAAGATCGCATATGCCATAAAGTATAAGAAAACCATTAAAAAGGATTTTCAAGCCATGTGCATTTTTATGCAAAGGATCAAAGGTGAAAATATGAAAACGTTGGCTATTTCATCCTTACGAAAAATAAGTTGATCATTGGAAGCACCTGTACTTATTTCTGTAATTATGCCGGCCTGCAATGCGGAACAATATATTGCGCAAAGTATTGAAACGGTAATTAATCAAACTTATCCGCACTGGGAATTGATCGTTGTAGATGATGGGTCAACAGATAACACAAAGCAAATAGTTTTGCAAAATATTGAGAAAGATAAGCGGATAAAATATTTCTATCAATCAAATGGTGGACAGGGGAAAGCCCGCAATCATGGAATAAAATACGCTTCCGGCGATTGGATTGCTTTTTTGGATGCTGATGATTTGTGGATGCCCCCAAAACTTGAATTACAACTGCAGACCCTTATTTTGAATGGGGTTGACCTTGTTTTTTCGGATGTTTCTGTTATTGATGAAAAGGGAATTCAAATTCGAAATACATGGGGTGTGGAGCAACAAAAATATGATGGCGTTAATAGCCTGGTATCTTTTTTAAAGTCAAATAAAATACCATTGCTTACGGTATTGGCAAAAAAAAACGCTGTGCTTCATGTAAATGGCTTTTCAGAATCATATGATTTACAGTATATTGAAGACTACGATTTGTGGATAAGGATGTTGCAAAACGGTTCAACTTTTATTAGTACAAACGATATGCTTGCTGCTTACCGTATGTTTGAAAAGCAGGTACTAAGGCGCAAAACCTGCTTTATAAAAATTGCTTTGATGATTCAACAAATTGATGTTAAGGAAAGAGCATTAAGAATAGAGAAAAACAAGGCATTGCGGCTATGGATAAAAAAATGTTTAGGGTATCAATCAGTTATCAGTAATGCTGATTTTAGAAAAATGCTTTCCTGTTATCCTTATGCTACAAGCCGGTTGGTTTGCCAGGTGCTGAATTTGTTTCTTAAGTAAAAGATTCATTGGTAAAATCCTTTGATCTAGAAATTATTGTTATTTTTTAAAGCAATTTTTTAAAAAGAAATGCCGCCTTTAGTTTCCATTATCACACCTTGTTATAACCAGGGAATTTACCTGGATGATGCAATTGCAAGTATTCCATACAGCGAAGTAGAGCTATGAGATTGAACATATCATTATTAATGATGGCTCTACAGATCCTTTCACCATTGAAAAATTAAATGAATTGGAGCAGCAAGGTCATTTTATCATTCATCAAAACAACCAGGGGTTGGCTGCCGCAAGAAACAATGCTATAAGAATGGCCAAAGGCAAATACATCATTCCGCTTGATAGCGATAATAAATTGCATTTAAATTACCTGACAAAAGCGATTGATATTCTTGAAAAAAATGAGTCGATAGATGTCGTGTATGGTGATAAAATGGTTTTTGGAAATGAAGTAGGTCTAAGAACATCTAAACGATTTAAACTTCGTTTAATGATCAAAAATAACTACATAGATGCCTGTGCTGTATTTCGTAAATCTTTATGGGTAAAAACAGGAGGGTACGACCCGGCAATGCCTGGGATGGGATACGAAGACTGGGAATTTTGGATTAACAGTTATTTGAATGGAGCGATTTTTTTTTATTTGAATGAAATATGTTTTTATTACAGGATCACGGATGGTTCCATGAGAGTCGTTGCCAAAAAAAATTACAATCTTGAAAACAAAGAGTATGTTATTAAAAAGCATGCGGCCTATTTTGTGGAATACTATATAAAAAATGAACCTATTGTAGATTATATTAAAAAGAACCGGCTAAAAGCTTCTGTTAAGTTGATTCTTGGAAAAATTTAAGCGATACAATGGGGAATTTAAAGACAGCAGAACTTTTTTAAAAATAAAACGTGGATTTCCGGAAAAACAATATTAATACCGATCTTCCCCTTGTAACTATTGGCGTTTTATCCTATAATTATTCGATGTACATTGTAGATGCGCTAAACTCTTTGCTTACGCAAACATACCCTAATATCGAGCTGATTATAATCGATGATTGCTCAACTGATGATTGTCCAGCGCTTATAGAAAGCTGGATAAAAGAGAATGACATTAATTGCACTTTTGTCAAACACGATCGAAACCAGGGCATCACCAAAACCTCCAATGAGATTGTAAAGCTGTCAAAAGGAAGATACCTGAACTTATTTGCCACCGATGATATTATGATGCCGGAAAAAATCGAACGGCAAGTGGAATTGCTTGAAAAAGCCGGTGAAGAATATGGAATGTCCTATGCGAACGTGGAAACAATGAACGAGGAAGGAAGCAGAAAAGGATATTTTATAAATGAAGAAATAACTTCTTTTTATGAAGGAGATATATTAGAACAATATTTAAATAAACAACTTGTTTTTGCCACGCCTTCCAGTTTAATCAGAACAAGCGTATATAAAAAGATTGGGTGCTATGATGAAAGAATGCTGTATGAAGACTATAATTTTTGGCTGAGATTGTTTGCCTGTTACAAAGTAAAATTTTGCGAGTATCCGTGCCTGGTATACCGGATAAAAACAGTGTCTCCTATTTTCGAGCAGTGGACAAAAAACAACAAGGAACGTTATTATAGCGACAGAATTTTATCAAACCACCAGGGGTTAAAATTTATTGACGATGCCCGTATAAAGACAAAGTTGAAAAATAAGATCAGCCAATATTTAAAAATGTTGGCTGCGCACAGGTCGTCCTATTATCCAGGGTTAATCCAATATCTGATGCGAAAAGGATATTTTCGGATACCTCCAAAAACAATTTTTATTTATATTTTCAAGCGTTAAGCATAAGTAATGCCGAATAATAAAAAACGTGTTCTTGTTACAATCTCCTATAGCTTTTCTGTAAGGTATATCTATAGGACTGGCTTATTATCCATGATGAAGGATTTTTGTGAACCGGTTATTGCAATTACCTGGGACCAGGAAGATCTTATAAATGAATTAAAACAAGATGGATTAGAAGTGATTATTATTCCAGAAAGCAGCAGGGGAACTGCATACTCAGGACTTCGCACTAAAATTGATTTATGGTTTAGTCATTTCCGTTTAAAAAGTCAATCAAAAGGAATTCAACAGAAGTATTTAAACCAATTTATTCCTAAAAGAAAAAGAATAAGACGTAAAGTAATAAAGTGGTTTAATCTGTTTAAGTTTTATTTGCCCGGATATTCAAAAAAATTATTTAAAACTGAACAAGCGTTATTGTTATCTGATACAAATTATTTAAAGCTGTTCTCACTTGTGGACGGTTTAAATATTGATGCGGTTTTTACCGTTACACCTTTTCATAAACAGGAGGATGTTTTGTTACAGGTTTGTAAAAATCAGGGAAAGTTGATGCTTACTTCAATTCTTTCGTTTGATAATATAACGAAAAGAGGGTGGATTCCAGTAGAATATGATGCCTACCTGGTATGGAATGCGCACAACAAAAAACAGCTTTACCGTATTTATCCTTTCACTAAAAATAAACCTGTGCATATTATCGGTGCTGCACAGTTTGATTTTTACTTTAATGATCGATATTTAATGCCTGCTGAACAATGGAAAAAGCAAATGGGATTGCCTGCAACGAATCAAAAAGTAATTTTATATGCGGGTGGTCCTTCTATTTTATTCCCCAATGAACCACAATATTTAATTCATCTTATCAACGCTATTAAAGCCGGGGAAATAAGGAATAATCCTGTTATCCTGCTGCGTTGCCATCCTACAGATAATATTGAAAGATGGAAAGATGCGGTCGGAAATAATATGATAGGAGTATTTGATGCTTCGTGGACAGGCCAGGAAAATATTTTCAATGCGAATGTCACTTGCCAGGATATTACTAAATTGTGTTCAACTCTTGCCTATACAGATGTGCATATAAATTTGTGTTCAACTATGACAGTTGATGGAAGTACTTTTAATAAACCACAAATTGGCCCAGCTTACGATGAAATAAATCCTTTTGGTGAGTCATTACTTCGGCGCATGTATCTACAGGATCACTTTTTACCTATTATTGAAACGAACGGCTTGACTTTGGCTAATTCGAAGGCCCAATTGATCCAATACGTAAATGATGCCCTGGAAAGGCCGGATCTCTTCAATAAAAAATGCCGGAATATTCTTGATGAAATAATTACTTATGCAGATGGAAGAAGCACCAAAAGGGTGGCGGAAGCGATCTGTAAACTACTTTAAAAAATTATTGAGATTTTAAAAGGCTAATAGTACTCTTACTATAGGAATAGCTGAATGACTCCTTCAATCATTTATTTTCTATAAATTAATATGAAAACTTCATTGCTCGTTGCTATTGTAAAATCAAATCAGCTTGTTGAAAACATTTATAGACAATACAGAAAATGGAAAAAAAGAAAACCGTTTCTCAATTTATCAAATGAAGAAATATTTACCCAAATTTATAAAACCAAGGTTTGGGGCGCTAGTAATACAACTGCCAAAACCCGGTTTTATAGTGGTGACGGTTCCTATGGTGAGCATGCGGAAAGCTATGTAAGTCTAATCAACAGTTTTATAAAAAAAAACAATATAACTTCTATAACGGACATCGGTTGTGGCGATTTCGCATTAGGACACAAAATAGCAAGTAGCAATCCTTTTTTACTGTATAACGGGTGTGATGTGGTAAGAGAATTAATAGAAAACAATCAACAGCAATTTGGTTCAGAAAAAATAAAATTTCATCATCTGGATGCAACCACTGATGTGCTACCTCATGCAGAGTTACTGACAATAAGAGAGGTTTTGCAACATCTTTCAAACAGCAATATTGAAAAAATATTAAATAAAATCCACAAATACAAATATGTAATCATTACAGAACGATTGTATAAGGATGAATTTGTAAAAAGCTGCAATAAAGATAAGCCTACGGGCCCCGATATACGATTAATTGATAACTCGGGTGTTTACATCAACAAGCCGCCATTTAATTTATCCTGTACAGAAATCTTAAAATGCAGGGTGGATGCGTTTGGAAAGGAAGCTTATTTGAAATCATTCTTAATTATAAATTAAAGTATTCGTTATCTCAATACAACGGCAATACAATAAAATAAAAGTTTTATACATACAAGGGCCGCCCGGAGGTGGCTCCCTCATTGCGTTGTATGAATTTCTAAAAAAAATAAATGTAGATTATATTGAACCTGTGATTATATGTAATCACAAAAATCAATACAGCAAAATGCTGGAAACTGTTTGCCCCTCCAAGGTGTTTTATTTGTTCGACGATCAATCTACTTTAGTAAAGGCCAATAATAAAAAAATACATAATTCAAGGGTTTTTAATGTCATTAATTCTGAAATTAATGCCTTAAAAAATTACTTTATTCAAGACAAAGCAATTATTAAATTACTATATAATTTAATAATTGAAATTCAACCAGACATTGTTCATCATAATAATGGTGTTACGGTCAATCGTGTAGCAATCCGGGCGGCTTCCAAAGCGCATGTATTGCAGGTGTTACACTGCCGGTCTATTTGGTCTTATAGAAAGAGTTTGGTTAACTATTTCTTTGATTTTTTTTTGATCAGAAAAATATCAAAACGAATATACATCACCGAAGCTGTGAGAAATTATTCTGAGCTATTGTTTCATCTTAACCCATCATCCGCTATCGTTTTGCACGATTTTGTAGATCAGGAAGTTTATTATAAACAACCACCCGATTTGAAGCTTCAAAATGAATTCGCAATTCATGAAAATGACTTTGTAATAACCAATCTTGGCCGGATTACGGAATGGAAAGGCCAGCATATTTTGATAGAAGCAATCAACCTCATAAAAGACAAAATAATTAATTTTAAAGTTTTGATTGTTGGTTCGTGGGAAAATGGAATTGGTTCGGCGGATTATTTCCATCGGTTAAAAAAATTGGTAGATAGCTATCAGCTTCAGGATTATATTTTTTTTACCGGAAACAGAAGTGATGTCCCAGGTATTATTAATTGTTCTGATGTTATCGTGCATACTGCGCTCAAACCGGAGCCACAGGGATTGGTAATTATTGAGGCTTTACTTTGCGAAAAGCCGGTGATTGCATCGAATGCCGGAGGTGCAGCGGAAATTGTAAAAAAATATGGTGGTTTTTTAATTGAGCCTGGAGATAAAAGGGCTCTTGCAGCACTTTTGTTACAAATGATTGAGGATAAAAACAAGAAAATTTTGTATGAGATAGATTATTGCAAATATGAGAAGTTGCGAAACGATTTTAATTGTAATCATCAAAGGGAAGTGATAATGAAAATATATGATGAGTTAAAAAAGAAAACGAATGGATGAATGCGGATTTGAAAAACTGATGCAAAATTACACATGGGATGTTGTATCCCGGCATTTTAAAGAAATATGTATAAAAGCAAAAGAAAATCCTTCACCGCAAATAAACGTATCGGATTCTAAAAAATAGGAGCTGTCACATAACTGCAAATAGCCGGATAACATGCTTTTTTAATTTGCATTTAAATTAAAGTTTTATGACAAAAGGATATCTGTACATCGCAATGGGCAAAAGATATTTACTCGAAGCTGAAATATCTGCCAGGTCTTTGAAGCGTTTTACAAAATTCCCTATTTGCCTGGTTACAGATGACGGCCTGTATCAAAATCCTGTGTTTGATGAAATAATTTTAATACCAGCGGCATCAGATTTTGTAACCAAAATATTGGGCCTGGTTAAAACGCCTTACGAGCGTACTGTTTTCCTGGATACCGATACTTTTGTTTGTTCGTCTGTTGATAATCTTTTTGAAATTCTTGATCTTTTTGATATGGCTATGACGATTGAAAGGGGAAATCATAGTTATACCTTTTTTGAAAGGTATAATCCTTCCTATACTTTGAGATTTGAAAATGTTCTGCCTGAATACCATACAGGAGTCATAGTTTACAAAATGAATAACGGTGTAAAGAAGTTGTATGACGATTGGCTGACAGTTTATAACCACATTCATGTAAAAGCGGATATGCCCGCTTTTAGAGAAGCTTTTATTTTAAATGCTACAACAGTAAGGATTGCAACTTTACCATTTGAATATAATTATCACGGCACCCTTTCATTTGGATTTGTGCATAATGAAATAAAAATAATTCACGACCGGCTCGGTGAGAAATGGAATACCCTAACCAGAAAAATGCTTTCTTTCGAACAGATGAATAAGATTTCTATCAGGATAAACAAGTTTTGCGGAAAAAGAATTATTGTTCCTTACATCGGTTATATACCTTATTTTTTTAGCCCTTATCGTGTAAAATACAAAATAAAAAAAATGCTGGGTATAAAAAAAACTAAAAAGGCTGAAACATTTTAGACCATGTGCGGCATAGTAGGGATATATTGTTACCACAATAAAATTGATAGCAGAATCAGTTATATCAAAAAATGTCTTACAACTATGGCGCACCGTGGTCCTGATGCGGAGGGTATCTGGCAGAATAATAAAAATTACATCACCGGATTTGTAAGGTTGGCCATTCGCGATTTAAGTAGGCACGGCAATCAACCGATGGTTTCGGATTGCGGAAATTACTGTATCAGTTTTAATGGCGAAATTTATAATGCGGGCGATTTTAAATGGCAACTTGAAAAAAAAGGCGTTCGATTCAAATCCACATCTGATTCTGAAATATTATTGTATGCGCTGATACATTTTGGTATTGAAAAAGTGCTGGCGGAATTTGATGGAATGTATGCTTTTTCGTTTTATGATCT
The DNA here is from genome assembly GCA_963695165.1 of uncultured Chitinophagaceae bacterium. GTDB lineage: Bacteria > Bacteroidota > Bacteroidia > Chitinophagales > Chitinophagaceae > CAVOGF01. The sequence continues at coordinate 365,672 of CAVOGF010000002.1, read as the reverse complement.
TCAAAAAAACGAACTGGTACTCGCTCGCGACAGGTTGGGCATAAAGCCACTGTATATAGGTTTCGATAAGCAGGAATCCATTATTTTCAGTTCGCAATACGATCATGTGATCAATTATGCTTCATTGCGCAATGAAGCATTGGATTATGAAGCAATAGGATCTTATCTTCAACTGGGATATGTGAGCGCCAATATGGGGGCTGTAAAAAACACGGTTTTATTTCCTCACGGGCATTATGCGGTGATTAATGAACAAGGATATCATTTGAAAAGATATGCTTTCAATGCGACCTCCATTAAGAACGACAACAGACTACTCAATGAGTCACTTTTTTACAATGCCACGCAACAACAATTAGTGAGTGATGTGGCATTGGGAACTTTTTTATCCGGTGGGGTAGATAGCTCGTTAATCAGTTTTTGGGCCAATCAGCACCAATCAGTAAAAGCGTTTACAATAGGTGCGAATGATCATTTTACTGATGAGAGGAAAGCCGCTGAATCCTTTGCACATACTTTCCGGATTCCATCCTCCGATTCATGAAATACAGGAGCAGGATTTGTTGGAACTTGATAACTGATAATATTAAAGCATATTCAGAACCTTTTTCTGATTTTTCATCCATTCCTTCTTTAATGTTATCCCGTTTTGCAAGCCAGTCTGTAAAAGTGATTTTAAGCGGTGATGGACCCGATGAAATGTTTTGGGGTTATGAACGGAATGTAAAATTCCTGAATGTGGGGAAAAAGTTTTTTACTCCGGGCTGGCAATTATTTTTTGAAGTTGCGGGCTCTAAGCTGACTGGTAAAAAAAGCCTTGTTAGCAGAAGGATGCTTAAAACTAAAGATTTTTTCTCCTTTTATTATCAATCGCTTTTTTTATATGGAAGCCGGATGGTGCCTGCTATTTACAAACCTGAATGTAAAAACGCTTTTGCATTGAACCTGATCAGGGAGCAATACGCCGATAAAGACCCATCAGAATATTATATGCACATCGTCCGCGATCTGGAAATGAATATTCATTTGCAGCGGATATTGTTAAAAGTCGACCGCGCCAGTATGTATCACAGCCTGGAAGTAAGGGTTCCTTTTTTGAGTAATAAAGTTGTAGAAGCCGCCTTTTCGTCCGGTCATCAGCAACATATAGAAAACGGAAGTGGAAAATATTTTTTAAAAAATGTTTTATCAGGGAAGTTAAATGCGGATTACGCTTTTAAACCTAAAAAAGGCTTTTCCGTGCCTATGGCAAAATGGTTAAGGGAATCTATACGAATGGATGTTGAGGAAAAAATTTGGAATATGCCAGTCGAGTTAAAGATTGCTTTTAATCAAAAACAGTTGGAGAAATTATTATTTCGCCATATGGAAACAAAAGAAGATTTCAGTGGTATTATTTGGGCGCTTTATTCGCTTGTCAACTGGTATGAACATCATCGGAAAAACTCTAAATTTATTTCTTGAGAATTGCCATAATAACGGAAACTTTTCCCTCAATCAGCGAAACTTTTATATCTAATAAAGTTGAGCAATTGTGTTTGCGCGGGCATATAGTTGCCGTTTTTTGCCATAAGAAAAATAAAAAATTGTATGAGCAACTATTTCCGGATGATGCTGATTTGAAGATTTGTGTTTTTAATTTAATGACACTGGGACTTTTTATTGCAGCTCATCCTTTGGCAGTACTGCGATCAATCAAAAAAGGTAAAGAATTGAAGCAGCAGTTGTACCAAAGATTCCGCATCTGTCTTATTAATAGGTTTACTCCCGATATCATTCATTTTGAATTTTCAGGCGTTGGTATTGGGTATTTAAATGAGCTGTCGTTTTTGAAAGCTAAAAAGGTAGTGAGTTGCAGAGGTACTGCGGAAAAAGTGAAGCTGTTGTTGTATGAAGAAAGAAAAATTAAGTTCAGAGAAATTTTAAAACAGGCTGATGCAATTCATTGTGTGTCGGCGGATATGGCAGATACCATTCTTCCTTATTGTGATGAGCAAAAAAAAATTTTTATCAATTTTCCCAGTATTGATACCGGATTTTTTGAAAGAAGATCCGGAAAAACCAAAGGTGGAGATTGTAAGATTATTTTAAGTATAGGAAGAATGATTTTTGCAAAGGGTTATACGAATGGACTGCATGTGATGCAGTTATTAAAAGCATCAGGCTTAGCTTTTAACTGGATCATTGTTGGAAATGGTATCAAAGAAGAGGAGCTAATATTTAAAATTGATCAATTAGGACTTTCTAATGAAGTTTTGCTCGCCGGGCCAAAGACAAGAGATGAAGTAAAAAAACTAATGGAGACAGCGGATATTTTTTATTTGCCTAGTGTGTATGAAGGCATTGCCAACGTTGTGCTTGAGGCTATGAGTATGGAGCTTCCTATAGTATCAACCAAAAGCGGGGGCATGCAGGAAGTGATCACTCATGAAAAGGATGGTTTGTTAGCGGATATTCATGATTATCGCGGCCATGCTGATTTTTTATTAAAGCTTTGCACTGATGAAAAACTGGCTAAGCTGCTTGCTGAAAATGCAAGAAAAAAAGCAGTGGATAAATTTAATATTCAGTTGCAAACAAACAGGTTTGAAGCGGTTTATCATCAACTTGCCAACACGGGCTCTTTTCCCGCGAAAAGCTGATAAATGAGTGAAAGAAAACTGACACTAGGAATTATTTTTCCTCAATTTCCAACTTATACTGAAACTTTTTTTTTAAGCCAGGTAATTGGTTTTTGCGAGAAGGGGCATCAGGTATATGTATTTTGTAATACCATAAATCCCGACAAGACTTTGAGAAGTATTTATCAATTGGAAAAAATTGAAAATCTGCGCCTGGTAAGCTTTGATTTTTCCAACTTATCCTTGTCTGTTCTGAAAAATATTTTTACAAATCCCTTTGTTTTTTTTCGGCATATCCGGATGGATATTAAAAATATAAGAAGATCGGTTTTTAATCATTTGTGCAAATCTTATTTTTTAAAATACCGCTGCGATATTTATCATTTTGGATATTCCGGAATAGCGCTTTCATATCTTAATATATTTGATGCTATCCCTGGTAAAAAAATAGTGAGCTGTTTGGGAACAGCTGAAAATGTAAAACTGGTTACAGAAAAAGGGCGTACTGAAAGATTAGTAAAATTATTTCAAAAGGCGGATTCGATTCATTGTATTTCTTATGCCATGAAGGAGAAGATCAGCCATTTAGCGGTTCATGACAATAAAATTTTTGTAAATCAACCTGCAATAGATACATGTTTTTTTTCAAGAAAAAGATTTCAAACATCCAATCAAAAGGTTTTGATTTTATCTGTTGGCAGATTGGTATTTCAGAAAGGTTATATGACAGGGTTATTAGCAATGGCGGAATTAAAAAAAAGTTATCCCAATTTTGAATGGCTTATAGCGGGCGAGGGACCTGAATGGGAGGAGCTTTCCTTTACAATTCACTTGTTGAAGCTTGAAACCAATGTGACACTGATTGGAAAAAAAACAAAACCAGAAATACTCGACCTTTATGAGCAAGCCAGCATCTTTTTTCTCCCAAGTGTATCCGAAGGAATTGCGAATGTAGTTTTGGAAGCAATGTCGATGCAACTTCCGGTCGTTTCTTCGGATTGTGGTGGATTGTCAGAAGTAATTAATCACAATGTAAACGGCATATTGTGTAAAAGCTATGATTTTAAAAAAATGGGCAGTGAATTATCTGATTTGTGTTTGGACGTTGAAAAGCGAAGACGCCTCGGTACGGAAGCAAGAAAATTAATAGAAGAAAATTTTGATGTTAAGCGATATATTTCTGTCTTTGAACAGGAATATTCGGATTTAATAAAATAAAAATTGTCATTCTTTATTTATATGCGTATAAATATTTTAATAATTTCTTGCGCAGTAATAGTCTGCCATCTTATTTTAAACTTTATAATGCCTGTAGCAGCACTAGATGGACCTTGGTATTTAAGCCATACATTTTCTATTATTAACGGAAATTTTTATAAAAGCAATTTTGCTCATGAGTTTATGTCTGTTTATAATTTGCCTTATGGATATGGAATTATTAATGTTCCATTTTATTATTTTTTTGTACATAATGTTGTTAATATTTACAGCATCTTTTTTATAAATGCACTTGAAGTTTTTCTTTTAATTTTTCTTCTTATTAAGTTGTGGATTAAATATGGAAAGAACAACAACTTTTTATTTACCTTTTTTATCCTTGCATTATTATCATCATTTGCTACTTACCTGCAAAGACCAGAACTTGTTTGTTTGATTCTTGTCATTAGTATGCATTTGCTTCTTGCCGGTAAGAACCGCGATAAAAACTTTAATGTTTATTTTTCTGCAATTCTGCTTGGTGTTATATATCAGATTCATCCTTTCGGTGGAATATACGCAACAGCCTTTTTGACGTTTTTTTTTATTGAGAATAAATACTCTTTTTCCCAATGGTTTAAAATTTGTGCCGTTGCTGCTGTTATATTTATAATACTCTATCTGCCTGTATTATTTAAAAGTCTAAATAGTACGAATGAAAATCTCTATAAGACATTTTTTGTAAAAGAGAACCGCGATATGACTTTCGGAAATGCTGTAAAATTTTTATGGTATGCTATTCCTTTTATACCAATTTTTATTCTGTATTTTTTTTACATTAAAAAAAGGAAACTTGTTCTTGAACTGATTATTTGGATTGTTATGATAACATTGCTGGTTCCCTTTGGCCGGTATTATTATTACTTTTATTTGTTGCATTTCCTAGCCTGGCGCATTGTTAAGTTGCCACCTGTAAAACTTGTTTTTATTGAGAAGGGTTTAATTGTTGTTTTTTCAATTGTAGGTTTTTATACATCATTCCTTTTCCCTGCATATCAGATAAGTGAAAATTCTGTATATGCAAGTACGTTTAAAGACATTGTTTTTTCTGAAAGGCAGATCGCTTTACAAAACCCGGAAGTAAAAGTTTGGGTCGCTCCTTATACCGGCATGGCTGTTATAGATTTACCTAATGGAAGATTGTTTCATGAGCATTATATTGAATCAACCGGCAGTAAGCCCGTTTTAAATAATGATATATTTTTAATGGAATCCACTCGTTACCTACCAAAGATCAAAGAATTCGCAACTGAGCAGGATACGGTTATTGTGCAACAAATTGTTCCTGAAGTAAAAGGACTTAAACGGTTTATCTCCGGGCGAAGCGATAGCCTGGGGCTTTGGAAAATTGTTATTCAAAAAAGATAAATGCCTTGTCCTTTGAAAATTTAATGGCCATTAGTGATTCGCAATGACATTAATCAAAAAAAATATCCATCAATAATACTACAATTGACCAATTCAAACACTCTTTTGATATCATGAAATTATCTGTTGTTAGTCCGGTATATAAAGCTGAAAACATAATAGATGAGTTGGTTTGTCGTTTGACGATTGTTCTAAATGAAATTACTCCAGACTATGAAATTATATTGGTGGATGATTGCGGATTTGATAACTCCTGGAAAAAAATTGAGGAACATTCTTACAGAGATAAAAGGGTTAAAGGCATAAAGTTAAGCCGCAATTTTGGTCAGCATTATGCCATTACTGCCGGGCTTGATTATTCGAAAGGAAGCTGGGTAATAGTAATGGATTGCGATTTGCAGGACCGACCGGATGAAATCATCAATCTTTACAATGAATCGCAAAAAGGATTTGACATAGTTTTTGCACGGAGGGTGCAAAGGCAAGATTCATTTATAAAAAGAAAAACCTCTCAATTGTTTTATTCAATTTTTGCTTATTTATCCGGATTGGAACAAGATGGTACAATAGCAAATTTTGGTATTTACAGCAGAAAAGTAATTGATTCAATAAATTTAATCAGGGAACCGATGAGAGCTTTTTCTCCAATGGCCAAATGGGTTGGTTTTACTGCTACTTCCATCAATGTAGTACATGCGGAAAGGTTTGAAGGAACAACAACTTACAATTGGAATAAACTAATTAACCTCGCACTTGATATTGCCATTGCTTATTCTGATAAACCTTTAAAACTTGTTATAAAATTAGGACTCGGGATTTCCTTTCTTTCTGTACTGTATATACTGTATATCCTGATTGCTTATTCTTTGGGAAAAATAACAGTGAGTGGCTATACCAGCCTGATAGTTTCTCTTTGGCTTTTATCTGGTCTTACTATTTTTATTCTCGGGATTATCGGTCTTTATCTTGGAAAAACGTTTGAAGGTGTAAAAAACAGACCCTTATACCTGATTGACAAAACTACTTTTGATGCAAATAGTAAAGGCTGTTTGGGATAGTAGTTTTTTTGGTTATTCTGTAAATAAACTTATCATAAGTAAGGATGAGGAACTAAATTTAAGTTTAATTATTGCAAACAACAGCCGGCTGTTGTACATCTTTTCAGAAAAAAAAATTGATGATTATTATTTACAGATAATAAATGCAAGACTAGTTGATGTAAAAGTCAATCTACTCAAATCCATTTCAGTCAATCTGATAAATCCTGAGATCAATGACAATATTGTTCAAATAATTAAGGCAAATAAATCCATCATTGCTCTTGCGCTGCAAAGTGGAATTTATTCCCGTTTCGTTATGGACCCGAATTTTAAAAAAGAGGAATTTGAAAGGCTTTATTCTCATTGGATACTTAAATCAATTAACAGGGAGTTGGCTGAAAAAGTAATAGGCTATAAAATGAACAATAAAATAATTGGCTTAATTACTATTGCGTTGAAAAATAGTATTCCCGATATTGGTTTGTTTGCTGTGGATTTTCCCTTCAGAGGCATGTCAGTAGGCAAAGAATTACTGAAATATATTTTGGTATATGCCAAAGAAAATAATTATAATCAAATAAGCGTAACCACTCAGGAAGCGAATGTCGCGGCTATGGAGTTTTATAGAAAAAATGGATTCGAAGTCAGCAAAAAGACTTTTATCTACCATATATGGAAATAGATAAAATACCATTTAATAAACCATATTTAACCGGCAAGGAAATTCAATACATGCACCAGTCTGTAGAAACTGGTCATATCTCGGGTAATGGGGATTTTACAAAAAAATGTCAGCAGTTTTTTTCCGGGAAATACGGATTTAAAAAATGCCTGCTTACCACCTCATGCACGGATGCTTTAGAAATGGCTGCATTGCTGATAAATGTTCAATCAGGTGATGAAGTCATCGTGCCATCTTACACTTTTGTAAGCTCCGCACTGCCATTTGTTCGCCAGGGAGCTGTTATAAAATTTGTTGATAGTCGTGCCGACCGCCCAGGATTAGATGAAAATGAAATTGAGAAATTGATTACGCCTAAAACAAAAGCCATCGTAGTTGTACATTATGCCGGTGTGGCATGTGAGATGGACAAAATAATGGAACTTGCTATTGTTCACAATTTGTATGTTATTGAAGATGCTGCGCAATCAATAGATTCTTATTATAAAGAAAAACCATTGGGTAGTATAGGTCATTTTGGCTGCTTTTCTTTTCATGAAACCAAAAACCTTCAATGTGGTGAAGGAGGCATGCTGGTAATAAATGACGAAACGTTTTATGAAAGAGCGGAAATTTTGTGGGAAAAAGGAACGAATAGGGCAAAGTTTTTCAGAGGTGAGATTGACAAATATGGATGGGTGGATATAGGTTCATCTTTTCTTCCATCAGATCTTTTAGCCGCATTTCTTCTGGCACAACTGGAACAGCTTAAACGAATTCAGCAAAAAAGAATATCTATTTGGAATCAATATTATAGTCATCTGTCATCACAAACCCCAAATGAAATAAAATTGCCTGTTACTCCAAATCATGCCACAAATAATGGCCATATGTTCTATATAATTTGTTCGTCAGCATTACAAAGGGAGGAAATGATTAAATATCTAAAAGCGAAGAATATTTTATCTGTTTTTCATTATCAAAGCTTACATAAATCCGGTTTTATGAAAGGAAGATTTCTTCCCGAATGCCTTAATGCCGACTATTATTCTGATTGCCTTTTGCGACTGCCATTATATTTTGAATTATCCAGGGAACAGGTCGAAAAAATATGCAAATCAATAACCAACTTTTTTGATTGAGTCATACCTGTTATTTCTAAATTATACAATTATAATAAACAATTGATCTTTCAATTTATCCGCTATACTCAACCTGCGTGGCAATTTAATTTGTTACCAAAAACGCCCGGCAGTTTTGCTTCCTGTTACATTAATGAAGATAAAATGCCGGAAAATTTTTTAGACGAACGGTATCAAACAAAATCTGCTAAACTGGCCGATGCCGGATACCGGCTTTGGAACCAGGGAATATTACTGGAGTCTGCTTCTGATGATGTGGAAAGGCTGCATCAAATGGAAAGGCCCTCTTTAAAAGATGAATATATTTTTATAAGAAAATATTGGGGAACCGCCTGGGCCTGTTTTGCTTTGTTGATTCGCTTATTCTCTTTGAAAAACCCAATCAAAGAAATAGAATGTTATTGGCAAACAAGAACTGTAAAAAGAATAAATCCATATCAGTCACCTGCAAGAATTGATGACTATGAAAACTTCGATTCTGAATTGATCAAAGCCAATCCTAAAGTAGCGGTAATCATTCCAACATTGAACAGGTATGAATATTTAAAGGATGTTTTGCGTGATTTGGAAAATCAATCTTATGCAAATTTTGAAGTGATTATTGTGGATCAGTCCGAACCGTTTAGCCTTTCTTTTTATGAAGCATTTAAATTGGATTTTCAAATACTGCATCAAAAGGAAAAACTGTTATGGACGGCAAGAAATAATGCGGTTGAGTTAACGGATGCGGAATACCTGCTTTTTTTTGATGATGATTCGCGCGTGCAGGAAGATTGGATTATTCAACATTTAAAATGTTTGGATTTTTTTGGAGCTGATATATCCGCCGGTATTTCATTGGCGGCTGTCGGTCAAAAAATTTCAGAGAGTTATAATTATTTCCGTTGGGCCGATCAATTTGATTCAGGAAATGCTTTGGTGAAACGGGCGGTTTTTAAAAACATTGGTTTGTTTGACGAACAGTTCAATGGCCAGCGCATGGGCGATAAGGAATTTGGATTCAGAACATATATAAATGGGCTGCATAGTATTTCAAATCCCCGGGCAAGCCGGATACATTTAAAAGTTCAAAGTGGTGGTTTGCGTGAAATGGGAAGCTGGGATGGATTCAGACCAATGAAATGGTTTGCACCAAAGCCGGTTCCAAGCGTGATATACCTCTACAAAAAATATCTTCCTTCCGATCTTGCAAATAATGCACTATTGATAGGAATAATGCTTTCCAACATTCCATATAAACATAAAAGCAGCAGCAGGATGCTGTTGTTAAGTATTGTTTTAACGGTAGTGAAAGCGCCGTTATTATGGATTCAATTTTCAAGATCAAAGATTATTGCGAACCGTATGCTAAAAAATAAGAATGCAATAAAGTATTTGACTGGTAAAGAAAACATATTAACCTGATCATGCGCCTGGCTATTATAAGCGACTGCATACATATGAAAGATGAAAATGGGAATGTCGCTTCAGAGAATCATGTTTTTATCCGGCAAATGCAGGCATTAGCCGATCATTTTTCAGATACTATTATCTGCTGCCCATTTGTGGAATTTTCAGCAGATAAAGTTATCAGTACTTACACACATCCTTCCATCCGTTTTTTGCCTTTGCCAAAGGTTGGTGGTAATAGCGTCAAACACAAATTGCAGTTGATAAAAACAATGCCTGTATGGTTTTCCGCTTTTAAAAAATTAAATCACAGTTCTGATTTTATCTATCAGAGATTTCCAAATAATCTCAATTTGCCCGGCCTTTTTTATTTTTATTTTTCAAAAGCAAAAACCTTTGCTACCTATACAGGTACCTGGAAAAATTATAGGAATGAACCTGCCACATACCGGTTTCAAAAATGGTTGTTGAAAAATTGGTTTAAGGGGCCTGTATGGGCTTATTCTGCTGAAGAAATTTCTCAAACGCATATTCGAAAAGGCTTTAGCCCTTCTTATACCAGTATGGAATGGGCAGAGGAATCTCAGCAGGTTGCTTTGAGAATACAACGGATAAAGGATAATCCGGATTTTGCACCTGTGTTCATTTCAGTGGGTGCTATGGTGGAAAATAAAAACCAGTTATATATTCTGAAAGCCTTTAAGATCCTGCTGGATCTTGGGTTTGCCTATCCATTGTACCTTGTAGGTGATGGACCGCTTAAAACAACTTTTCAACAGTTTATTATTGATTACGGGCTTTCCCGGCATGTTTTTTTAACCGGTAAAAAAACAGTTGCTGAATTGCGTTCACTTTACCGGAAAGCAGATTTTTTAATCCAGGCTCCTCTTGCGGAAGGTTTTGGTAAAGCGCCGGTTGAAGCATTTTTTCATGGCGTAATTCCCCTCCTTAATCGCACCGCGATGGCTACAGAAATGACTGGCAATCAACAAAGAGGATTTTTGTTTTCAGCCAATGATCCTTTGAACCTTGTAAACCTAATAGTCAGGATTCAAAAGGAGCGATCCATCCTTTCAAATATGATAGTAAATGGCAGAAAATATGCCTTCAATCAAACGCTGGAAAACTGGGCAAATGATTATTTTAAAACAGTAAACGAATATTTTGAATAACGTGGCTGGAAACACAGAAAACTCTTTTAAATGGTATGCGCTTGCATTTGTTTGTGGTCTTATAATTGGTTTAAAACTGCTTACCACAATATTTTCTCGCGGTACCGGTAATATTAGTAAGCTTGGCCTGTATCTACTTCGCCTTTCAGAATGATCGTTATCAAATTGTTCAAACTGTTGCCCTTTCTTGTTTACAACGAAATACAAATGCGGGCTTATGTAAGAATAATACCTTATTTATTTATGCCCTACCTGCTTATTGCCATTTTTGGAATTTTATTATTGCGAAATGGCGACAAGGTAAAAATGCATTCAAAGAGTTTTATTTTACTCGCCATATATATGATTATTGAATTTTTGAATGGGTTTCGCGCGGTAAATCCCAATATGGCGCGTGGACTTATTTTAAATTCATTCTGCCTGCTTGTAATTGCTGCTGGGCTTCTTTTAATGTGATTAAAGCTTCATTGGCAAATGTGTTACTTAACAGTATTAAGTATGCGGGTATTTATCTTTGTGGAATCATTCTCGCAGCATATTTGATTGGAGATTTTAAGCTGGAAGGCTTTTCGTCCATCCAGGGCACCAATGGGCTGGCGCCAGTTCAGATCAGTGGTTATCTTGGCTTTTCCTGTACTGTTTTTCTGCTCTCTATTTTAAATGATTCAGAGCCAAAAAGTCTGTTCCTGAATATTCTGCTTCTGGCTGTTTCTACCATTGTTATGTTACTTAGTTTTTCAAGAGGGGGATTGTATTTTTTAGCGGCAATAATGGCTTTATATTTCTTTTTCAACTTGCAGAATGTAAGAAGTTATATGATGTTTATGGTATTGATTCCCGTGGTGATTTTTGTTTATTTTTTTTTATCCGTAAAAACCAATGGCCTTTTGGAAGAACGTTATACAGCAGAAGGCAGTTCCGGCCGTGATAAACTGGTGGAAAATGGCTGGAAGCTGTTTCTTTCCTCGCCTTTAGCGGGCGTAGGTACAGGGAATTTTAATAGTGAAATAAAGGAGCAGAACTTGTACAGAGTGGAATCCGGAGCGCATAATGAGTTTATACGAATCGCTGCTGAGGATGGCGTTTTGGGTTTGATTACTTATTGGACATTTTTTATTTTTCTGGGGTATGAAATCATGCGCCGGAAAAATATTGAACGTGAATACGCCCTTTACTTTTCTTGCCTTCTTTTGTATGATTACCATTCATAACGGACTGAAAATTTCTCTTCAGCCAATATTGCTTCTGATGGCCATCGGTACACCCTCCGTTTTATACAAAAAAAAGAATTATGCCAAGCTTATACCTGAGCAAACCGGCCGACCTCCTATCTATCGCACTTTGTCATAAGGAATGCTTTCAGAAATCTTTTTCTACAAGATTAGGACTAGATTATTCTGTAAAAACATTTGAGTGGTTTTTGGTTGATCCAAACAGATTTTTGTATCATGTTTGCGATGGCAATATGGTTATTGGATACTGCGGCGGACTGGCGCCTCAATTTATGGGTGATGGTTCGGCAAGCGGGATGCTACAATATGCAATGAAGGAAGCAGGTATTGGAATTTTAAAAAAACCTCAACTACTGTTAAACAGGGAACTAATACATTTTTACCCACTGATTTTTAAAAACCTGTATCATAAATTTTCAGGATTTAGATTTAAAAAAAAAATCCATTTAAGCAATGCACGCCAAAATGAAAAAAAAGTTGGCCTGGTAGTCATTGGAGTGCATCCTTCCTGGCGCGGAAAAGGAGTTTTTCAAATGCTGATGAAAAAGTTTGAACAGGAAGCATTGGAAAGAAATGCAGTTAAAATCACTTTAAGTGTAAAAGCCAAAAACAGAAGGGCAATTTCCGCCTATCAAAAAGCCGGATGGAAAACGGCCTTGCTTAATGAACGCGAATTAAAAATGTATAAGCTGATTCATGCCAATGAAAAATAGCATTTCCATTTTATACATTGGATTATTTGTAGATCCAAAAAATATTAAAAAAAATATCCGCACTTCAGCCGACCGGATCGCCGGATTATTTAATAAAAATAATATTGCAACACGTGTTTCATCCTGCAAATCGGGAAGATTGGCGAGGTTGATTGATAACCTGACCGATATTTTAAAATACAGGAATTCTTACCAAATTGTAATAGTTCCTTTGTTCGGTACATGGCCCAGTTTTATTTGGCAGGAAATTGTTTCTTTTTTTGTAAAAAAGCTTAATAAAAAATTGATACTTACCGTTAATGGCGGCTCCATTCCTGCACGAATGGAAAAAGATCCTAAATGGTTTTTAAAAGCCTTGAAGCGCGCAGATGCGATTGTATGTCCTTCAGCTTATTTATTGCGTTACCTTAAAAAGTATCAGCTTCCCGCGTTGTTAATTGAAAATGTGGTACAATTGGATGAATACTTTTTCCAGGAAAAAAGAAGTTTTGGTCCAAAAATTATCTGGATGCGTGCTTTTGAAGACATCTACAATCCCGAAATGGCCATACGCGTCGCCATATTGCTTGCAAGAAAATATGATGATTTCAAAATGGTGATGGCCGGCGCGGATAACGGATCATTGCTTGCAATCAGGAAAATGATTAAGCAGTATAAACTGGAAGAAAACATTATTCTGCCTGGTTATATCTGTATGGAGGAAAAAATAGCCCTGGCCCGGGAATATGATATTTATATTAATACCAATAAAATAGACAATGCTCCTGTTTCTGTAATAGAATTTATGGCGCTTGGTTTGCCCGTTGTATCTGTAAACAGCGGCGGCCTCCCCGATTTAATTACAGATGGATATAATGGTTTTCTTGTAAATGTGGACGATGATGCGTCCATGGTTGCACGTATAGAAATGCTTATTCAACAGCCTCAAACAGGAACCACAATAGCAAAAAATGCTTATAATTTTTCCCAACGCTTTGATGAAAAACCGGTTTTGGAGAAATGGTTGAAACTGTTTCAGAAACTAAAAGAAAAGAAAAGTTTTGCCATTTTAAAAGCGATAAAAAGAGCTTAGTAACTGCAGAAGGGTAAAAAATAAGTGTTTTTTTTGAACCAAACTGTATTACTACTATGAGGCTTTGGTTGCGTCGCACACTTCTGCATTTTTATCTTTATTGAGCAAGATACAATCTCCCTAAAAAACTAACTGATTGATACCAACGGCTAACTATTTCACCCTTTAATTTTTATACCATGAACATTCCATTTAGTCCTCCCTTTATTGATGATGATGTAAAACAGGAAGTATTGTCGGCTTTGGAAAGCGGCTGGATAACTACCGGACCAAAAGTAAAAGAACTGGAACAGGAAATATCCGGATTTTGCAATGTAGAAGCTTCCGTTGCCGTGAATTCAGCAACTTCAGGTTTGATGTTAATGCTGCATTGGTTTGGTGTTAAAAAAAACGATGAAGTGATCATTCCGGCTTACACCTATTGCGCTACTGCATTGGCGGTAATGCATGCGGGAGCAAAGCCGGTAATGGTGGATGTGGGCAATGATTTCAATATAGATATTAATAAAATTGAACAGGCAATTACATCGCGGACCAAAGCCATCATTCTGGTGGATTTTGCGGGATGGCCCTGTAATTATGATGGGGTATATCAATTGGTTAAAAGCGAAAGAATCCAGGCAAAATTCAAGCCTTTCGGTACCGTTCAAAAACAGTTAAACAGAATATTTATTTTGGCCGATGCTGCGCATTCTTTCGGAGCGGTTTATAAAAATAAAATGACAGGCTCACTTGCCGATGCAAGTGTTTTTTCTTTTCATGCGGTTAAAAATTTAACCACCGCAGAAGGCGGAATGATCTGTTTGAATTTTCCAGCTCCTTTTAATAATAAAGAACTTTATAAAACACTGCGTTTATGGACCTTAAATGGTCAAACAAAAGATGCATTTACAAAGTCGCATGGCCGGATCATGGAAATATGATATCGTATATCCCGGATTTAAAATGAATCTACCGGATATACTTGCTGCTATAGGTTTGGCTCAATTCCGCAAATACAAAACTACACTGCTGGCAGAGCGTAAGCGCTTATTTGATATTTATGATCATGCATTCGCTGGTTGCGACTGGGCCATATCTCCTCCATTCCATCAGCCGGATTGCCAGCCATCCTTCCATCTCTATCCGCTGCGGATTAAAGGCATTTCAGAATCGCAGCGCGATGAGGTCATTAATAAAATTACCGCGCATGGTATTGCTGTAAACGTGCATTTTACACCGCTTCCCATGCTGACAATTTTTAAGGAACTGGGTTTTAATATTGGATGAGTACCCCGTATCCTATCAGCAGTATGCGAATGAAATTTCGCTTCCAATTTATCCCCAATTATCGGATGAAATCTGTTGCTGGATCGCACTTGTTGTTAAAGAAGCTGTAGCAGATAAAGTTGCCCGGAATAAATTATTACCGGCTGCATAATGTGTGATTTGAAAACGGAATTAAATCCGATGAGAAATAGTTGTGTTGATTGCATATTCAACCCTTTCAGGGTTCGAATTCATTGCATGATTTACCATAGGTTTCACCTATGGCTATTAACATTAAAGCCTTTCAGGCTTTTCGTGGAATCATCAAATATGGAATCTGAATCGGAGATTAAATTAGCAACCGTTGCTGCTTTTAAAATAAGCCCAAAGGGCTTGAACTATCGATAGCCCCCGGTAAAAACCGGGGGATTCCCATACAATGTGTTACGAAACCCCAACGGGGTTGAATATGGGTTTTAACAACCGATGAACATTCGGAATTTCATGTCATCGGACATGCAATAATGTAACCATTTTAACAATCTAACGTCTTACTTAAAAACCAGTTAAATTAAAATTAGATATCCTTAAAGTGTATGTTCTGATGCTTATTTTTTAAAAAATTAATGGTAATTATGTTATGTTATTTTATACGGTTTAGTACCAAACCATTTAATTACGTAACCCCTGTTAAAGCTGCAACTTGAGAAAGTTTCAAAACGTTTTGTTGCAAAAAAATGAAGCAAGTGTCAGAGTCCTGATACGATTGTTTGATGTGCTTTTTTCAGCGCTCGTTCTTATTTTCTTTTTCCCATTTTTTCTTGTTATTTCCGTACTGGTTAAGTTGTCATCTAAAGGGAAGATTTTTTTTAAACAAATTCGCGTTGGAAAAGATGGAAAGGATTTTATGTTGTATAAATTTAGAACCATGTTTGTAAATGCGCAACAGCAAGGTTTTTTAACGGTAGGGGAAAGAGATGCGCGCATAACCAGTCTCGGATTTTTTTTGCGCAAATATAAACTGGATGAATTTCCACAATTTTTAAATGTGCTTATAGGCGATATGAGCCTGGTTGGTCCAAGACCTGAAGTAAGAAAATATGTTAATCTCTATAATGAAGACCAAAAGCAGGTATTGCGTATAAAACCAGGAATCACTGATTACGCATCCATTGAATTCCGCAATGAAAGCGAAATGCTCGCAGAAGCACCGGACCCACATCAATATTATATTGAATCAATAATGCCACGCAAAATCGAGATCAATCAATATTTCCTGGATCATTATGGCTTAAAGGAGTATTTTAATGTAATCATCAGAACACAGTTTTCACTTGCAGATTTTCGCAAATTTCTTATCCGCAATAACATTACACCCAAATGGAGCATTTTTTTAATTGACCTGTTGGTTTGCATATTCTCAATTTCGTATGCTGGTTATTTATTGTCGGATAATAATTTTATGAATCACCAGTTTCCCGAAGGCATTGCCTTAACAGCATGTGTCAGTTCCTTCTTCTTTTTTATTCTCAAACCTTATGATGGCATTATCCGGTATTCGGATGTGCATGAAGCGCTTAAAATTTTTATATCCGTCTTTTTTTCTTTTCTTTCTCTGATGGCAATAAATCTGATGACTCATGTGATCGGACAAGGCATTTATTTTAAGTTCGCTTCGCTTATCGTTTTCTTTTTTGTTGCTTTCGCTATCATGTTTGGTTACCGGTTGCTGATAAAATTGTTTTATAATTTAAGTGTGCGAAATAAAGCATTTACGCATGTGATCATCTGCGGCGCCGGAATAAACAGTTCTTTGTTTATTAAATTAATTCAGCAAATCATTAATCCGCAATATAAAGTGATAGCTTTTTTGGAAAATAATAAAAATCTGGTGGGAAAAACGATTGATGATGTGCGTGTTTACAATATGGAAAATATCACCGCTCTTATAAAAAAGGTGAAAGCAAAAATAGTGTACCTCGCAACCCCGGATTTGGATTTATTGGTAAATAGTAAAATTATCAGTGAATGCTTAAGAAGTAATGTTGAGGTTCGGCAGATTCCCGCTTTTCAACAATGGATGCAGGGTGAATCGAAAACAAATGAGCAAAAGATTATAATGAAGGAATTACTCGATCGTAAGGAGATAATATTTCCCAATAAACAACTTCATTGTTTATTCAAAAAAAGAATATTAATAACCGGAGCAGCCGGCCTTATCGGAACAGAACTTGCGAGGTCACTTGCCTCGGCTGAGCCGGCTTCATTAATCTTATGTGATAATTTTGAAACCGGTTTATTCAATCTCGAGCATGAATTGAAGCATGATTACACACTTAAAAATATTGTAAAAGTGCACCTGGGCGATATTAAAGACCGTTTTTCAATGAGTCAGCTATTTTTATTGTATCAGCCTGAAATTGTTATTCATGCCGCCGCTTATACACACGGTAATATTCTTGACAGACATCCGTCTGAATCCATTTGTAATAATGTAGAAGGCACAAAGATCATTGCAGACCTTGCAGATTTTCACCAGGTGGAACGTTTTCTTTTAATTTCAACGGAGCAGAATGAGGAATCATCTGATTTGTTGAGCGCGTCCAAAAGAATTTCGGAATTGTATTGTTCCGCATTGCAAAATAAATCCATCGCAACAGATGGAGATCCGATGGTTTACAATATCAATTCAAAGAAAATAAGGCCTAAATTCATTGCCGCGCGTTTATGTCCGGTTCTCTCGGAAAGAAATGTTGTGATCAGCCAGTTGAATTATCAGATTGAAAACGGAGGACCTCTTACCATTCCTCATCCCGAGGCAGCGCATCATTTTATTACCTTAAAAGAAGCCTGTACATTTTTATTGGAAGCGCTTACAAATGGAAATATAAATGACGTTTTTTCTATTGATGCAGGCCCACCGGTGAAGACCGTTGATCTTGCAAAAAAAATGATTTATCAGAGAGGTGGGGGAGCAGGCGATCATATTAAAATTCATTTCAGCAGTTTTTTAAAGGAGGAAACATTCTTCAATGCATCTCATACTTATGAAGAAGAGCTTTTACCGACAAATTTTAAAAAACTGATGAAAGTAAAAACAAGAAAATGCAATTATTCCTGGATCATGACCAATCTGGATCATTTGCTGAAACTTGCTCATATTCATGATGATGAAGCTGTGCTGAAACAGATTAAAAAAATGGCGCCTGCTTTTTCATTCCCGGATCATACAGTATATCGTACACTTGAAAATGAAGATTCTGGTGATGGATTCGCACAAAGGGTTTAATTTTTTCATTGCCCCTTGTTATAAATTCTTGCCTTATTTTCGCATACATGTTTTCATCCTTATTCGGTTCTTCAAAAGTTGTTCCCGATCTTTCTTTTATTGGAGTAGATATGCATTCTCATCTTTTGCCAGGTCTTGACGATGGTTTAAAAGATTTGGATGAAACCCTTGAATTTATTAAGGAACTTCAATCATTAGGTTATTACAAGTTAATATGTACGCCTCATATTTTCTCCGATATGTATCCGAATACGCCGGAAACCATTTTGCCAAAATTAAATATCGTGCAGGAGGCTTTGAAGGAAAATGGTATTGCAATGCAAATAGAGGCTGCCGCAGAATATATGGTGGATGCAGAATTTGAGCAGACGGTTAAAGAAGGAAAACCCTTATTGAGTTTTGGAAAAAACCTGATACTTATTGAGATGTCTTATATGGCTGCATCGCCGAATATTGAGCAGGTTATTTTTGAATTAAGAATGAAAGGGCTTCAGCCGGTATTGGCGCATCCCGAAAGATATAATTTTTATCATCAGCAATTCAGCGCCTACGAAAGGTTTGTTGATCTTGGATGCCTTTTGCAGATGAACCTGTTATCTTTAAGCGGCTATTATGGTAAACCCGTGAAAATGGTGGCCGAAAAATTATTAAAAAATCAAATGATTGATTTGTTGGGAACCGATATGCATCATCGCAATCATTTAGGCGCCTTGAAATCGCTCGCTTCACAAAAGGATTTTTACAAAAGATGGGAAAATGTGAATATTAAAAATAAGGCGCTCCTTTCCTGAATGGTTTAATGAATGATGCACAAATAAAGTGATGGCTTTATTCCACGTCCTGGCAATATTTATCAACAAAAAATATTGGGCACATCGTCAAAAAATATGGGATTATGTTTGGGGCTTTCAGCGTGCGGTTCATTGTTCAACTGTAGTCCGGGCTGTACGCTACAAGTCCGGCACATAAGCCAACGCACAAGTCTTCACCGTGCTTTCCGCTTCCATCCCTGAGCCTTTTAGCAGTAGAATATTTATTCGGCAGAAATATGCCTTGCTCACAAACCAATTCTACGCACAATTTGACAAGAGTCGTAATTGCTATCTGTTCTGAAAAATAATAGAATGAACTGTACCCGTATTAGGAAAAATGAAATTGGGGAGTGGAATGAAAAATTAAAACTTACGGATGCATCCTTTTTTCAATACCCATATTATGCTTCAGGATATAAACATTTTTTTTTATCAAAGGCGGTACACTTAAAATTTTCAGATTCAGCCGGGCAGGAACATGCATTTTGCACAATCCTGCAAATAGGAATCTGGCCTTTTAAAATAGGCTTGATTATACGGGGGCCTGTAATTTTAAATAATAACATTTCGGCTTCACATATTCTTGAATCGCTTAAGCTGTTTGCAAAAAAAAATCGTTATTTATTCCTTAGAATTAATCCTGATAATCAAAGCATTGAGCAAATTTTAAAAGCAGACATTCAATTTCAGCAAAAAGATTATTTTCCATCATATAAAGGCTCCCAATCAAAAGATTTTATTGTAAACCATACCTGTGAACAAAATCTGGTGCCCGGTTTCAGACGCGATTGCAGGCAAAAAATAAAGTTTGCGGATGAATTGGAATTTGTTTACTCAACAGCAAAAACAGAAGCGGATTTACAAGAAGTATACGAATTGTTTGAATCATTGGGTAAGGATAAAAATTTTAAATACCGGCCTTATAATAGTTATAAGGAAATATTTGTTAACGGATTAAAACATGATTTATGTTCAGTTTATACAGTTAAATTAAACCTACGCCTGGTATGTGCGGCATTTGTTGTGAAAGATGCCGGATCGTACAATTATTTTTCCGGCGCTTTATCCTTGCGGGATATTAAACCTAAAAACAGTCCATCCAATAAATTGCAATACCTGATCATGAAAGATTGTTTTTATGAAGAAAATAAACCCAGGTATAATTTAAGTTATTCCTCTCCCGGTTCAGGGGTTCATATGTTTAAAGATTCATTTCATCCGAAGGTTCAGGAGAAGCCAGGTTTTTATACTTATGTAATCAATGAAAAGGTTGCAGGGATAGTAAAATTATTGCATAAAAACAGGTTAAAACCAATAAGGACTTTTTTTCGGCATATCACTAAAACCTTTAAGTGATGAAAAAAATATGGAAGAGATTAAAGCTTAAAAAAATTGATAATTGGGTGTATAGAAGTAAACCCCAGAAGGAACTTCCGACCTTGTTATTTCCATCCTCATACCAGCTTAAGATACTCAACGATAAGCAAACAATTGGTATCAATTTAATTGATAGCGTTAATAAGGGAAATAATATTTGCTATAAAGTGTTTGATGAAAATAAATTAATACATACAAGCTGGGTGATAAAAAAAAATCTAATGTTGAAACAATTGGGTTATCACGAAAAATTTACAGTAAGCTCCTCTACACATGTTGACTACAGAGGTAAAGGCATTTTCTCCGCTGTTCTCAATAAGATTTTACACGATTTTAAAGATGTTCAATTTTTGGGTTTTGTAAAAGAATCGAATATTGCTTCTATAAAAGGACTGGAGAAAGCGGGCTACACCAAAGGTTATAGGTTTAAATTAGTAAGATTGTTTGGCATAAAAATATACTTGAAGCGGTATGATGATTGAATCATTTTTTCTTTGCAAAAAGGATTTTAAGCAAAAGTATTCCGCCTTTCCTCTTTACCATTTAAAGGATAAGATAGAAAGTTTTGATATTGATTTTGCTTCTGATAGAACAAATAATATAAATGAAATTAAGCTGGACATTATTACAACCCGTGAATTGCCCGTTAATATTGCCTATCAATTGGATATTATTTTTGATGAAGATGAAACCCTTCAAACTGTTGCTGACCATTTTCCACATTTTTCGTATAAGTCTTTTTGTCCTTCAATCATTCATATTTTGTACAAGTAAAAAACAAGTGGTAATAAATTGTGAAAGATCTTTTCCTTATCGGCTGAATAAGGTTAAAAAAGGAAATAAGTTGTCGATCCTGTTTATTATTGAGGCTCCGTTTCTTCATCCTGCATGGGATTACCAGTTGAGGCAACGACGCTCTTCGGCAGCGGCGGTTCAACCTTCTGGAACCGCTTTTCATTTTAAAGTAAAAATTGTTGAATACCCGCTACAAAAAAATATTATTCCACTACAACAATCTCCTTATCCCTTTGCGCACAAATCAGCTTTTATACTTACGGATCATTGTGATTTTGATACCGAAGAAAAGTTGAAAGTTTTTTTGTACGGAAATAATAATAATGGATGGCTGGGCAGAGGATTGAAAATTACAAAAGGCGTTTTTACCATTGGACCTAAAGCCGGGGAACCGCATAAAAATGCTTCGCTTGAAGAAGAAAAATATTTTGAGTTAATTAAACTATTAGCCGAAGAGGGAAGTGAGATAGCTCCACATGCTTTTAAAAGTAAAGGGCAGCTTACGAAGGAGCAATTTCAGGAAGCAGCGGAAAAATTATCTGGTTGGTTTAAGCCAAAAACCTGGATTGATCATGGTTGCTATCTCAAATATTGTTATAGCCAGGGTGCGAAAGATAATCCGGAATACTTACTTGTAAATATGCTCAAAAAGTATCAGTTTAATAACCTTTGGTCATTTCATGATGTAAATATTGATGCCAATCAAACGCTCAACATTTTCACTACAAATAAATTTGGTCCCTGGAAAATTCTGCGACAATCAGCGAAATATTTTGTTTTGGGCAAGTGGCTTATTTCAGCGCATTATTTGAGAAGTGTCGTTCATCGTTACTATTTAAAAAATATTTTTATTGAGTATCTGATGTATGCAATGGCGGGTTCAAAAAGTATTTTTATTAATTGGAAAAAAAACAAAAAACAGGTTTTTAAAGATATTTCCATCTATATTAAAAAACTCACTTCGTTTAATTCCTATCACAACAAGTTTCCTGTTCCCTATAAAAATAAAGATGTTTTGAAGTTTTCAAGTGCTTTATACACGGAAGATAAACGACATATCAGTCAATGGAAAGAGAATGATCTTTTAATGTTTTATACTTTTGAAGCAACTCATTTGTTAGATATATATCAACAAAAAGCCTTAAGAAACCTCGTGTCGGAATATGGAACGCATATCGGGCATACTTATATATTAAATGATTTGCCTTATATAAATTCCATTTTTACAAAAAGGGATCAGCAATATTATTTGGCGGATAAATGGGTGTGTTTTTTGGAGGCAATCAGCGATTATGTAAAAGAAAAAATAATCTGGAATCCCACTATGGGCGAATATGCCCGGTATGTTTTACTACTCCAAAACATTAAAATCAATTACCTGGCGGAAAACAAAATTTCTATTACCAACAACAATGACTTAATTGTGGAAGGTTATACTATTGTAATTCCAAAGCGTTTAAGCCGGGAATTATGTATTAATGCTCAAAATGTTATTGCAAACCATACAGATAGCAATTATCATTTTTTTATTATTAGGCTTTTAGCCAAAGAACAAAAAATGATTTCATTCTGTTGATTTTCATGGAAGATTTATTTTAAGATGAAACTCAAAATTTTTATTCCTGACTTTAAAGAAAAAATTGAACGAAAGATTTGTGTACCTCCACTGCATCCTTTTGTAACTAATAATTTAAGCTTTGAACAACGGATTGAACGTTTTGGAAACTGGATTGCTCTGATTGAAATGGTTGATACAATTGATGAATGTGATATTGTAATGCCTGCTTTTTACGTGAATTATTATTATACCAATAAGAAAGTTAAGACCTTATTAGAAATTAATCAATCAGCAAATAATGCTTCAAAGCTTACTATTTGTTGGACAAACGGAGATTGGGGCATCACTCCTTCATTAAAAAAATTTCATTTATACAGGTATAGCGGGTATTTATCTAAAAATGACGGGAATCAATTTTGCATACCTTATTTTGTAATGGATCCTCTTTATAAATATTATGGAGGCCAGTTACCTGTGCACAGCTTTAAACCCGATAAACCCGTAATTGGTTTTTGTGGAAGATCATCCGCCGATTTATTTAGCTTATGTATGGATATAGCAAAAAATCGCAGAAGAGATGTGTTAAGAATTATGGGACTATGGCATGAGGATACAGACAATGTTTATGGCACATCTTTTAAACGGTTTAAAATGTTGAAAGAACTGGAAAAATCTGATTTGGTTGAAACAAATTTTATCCGTTACAGGAAATTTGGGGGAAATAGAAGCTCAGGTGATAAAGAGAAGTTGAAAGAAATTTATTATCAAAACATGAAGGAATCTGTTTATGTACTTTGTTATCGGGGATGGGGAAATTATTCATTGCGGCTATATGAAACAATGGCTGCGGGAAAAATTCCTGTTCTAATTTCCTCAGACAATAATCTTCCTTTTGAAGAAAAAATTGATTGGAAAATTTTTCCTGTAATTGATCAGGTGCATTCTAAAAATATAGCTGAATCAGTTGCTTTATTCCATTCCCAACTAAGCAACCACGATTTTGTTGATCTGCAATACAAAGCAAGGAATATCTGGGAGGAATATTTGTCTTATAATGGATTTATGCAACACTGGATTGAGCAATATGCAGTGATAAATAATATAAAATCGCATTAATTGAAAACGCTTACTCCATCGTGTAAATAGCCAATTGTATGATCACGGAATTATTTCGAAATCTATTTTATGCATATCGCACTACTGCAACCACTCGTGAAAAAATGACTTTCTTTTTTTTACTTATGAAACTATCAGTGAAAAAAAGAGTTTATAAAAAGAATTCTAAAGAAATCTCTGAAAAATTCTTTGATTATAACGTAAGCGGTTTCGACTATGATTCGCTTTATTATATGTTTAAAGAAATTTTTTGCTCTGATGATTATTTTTTTAATACATCTTCCAGTCATCCTGTTATTGTGGATTGTGGAGCAAATATTGGAATGGCAACAATCTATTTTAAAAAAAAGCATCCGGATGCCAGAGTAATTGGATTTGAGGCAAATCCTCACACTTATCAACTACTGAAAAAAAACATTGAAAGAAATAATTTAACGAACGTTGAAGTTTACAATGTTGCTTTATATGATGAGGAAAAAGAGATTAGTTTTTTCGTGCATGGCGAAAGATCTCTTTTGGGATCCATAAGAAATGACCGCGGTAAAGGCGAGCATTTGAAAGTAAACGCAAGAAAAATATCAGGTTATATAAAAAATATTGAAAAAATAGATTTGATGAAAATAGATGTTGAAGGAGCAGAATTGAATATCCTGAATGATCTGATTGAATCTTCATTAATAAAAAAAACCGAACAGTACATTATAGAGTATCATCATAATATAAATAATGATGCATCCGCACTATCAGCATTTTTAGCAAAATTTGAATCTAATGGCTATAACTATTCAATAAAAGCTAATTACCATAACATCAGAAAATTTCAGGATATCCTTATTCATTTTTATAAAAGAAGATAACTTTTTTATACATTAAACCTGAAATGCAAAATATCGCCGTCTTCCACTACATAATCCTTTCCCTGTACCGCTAATTTTCCCGCTTCCCGGCATGCGGCTTCCGATTTATAATGAATAAAATCCGTGTATTTAATTACTTCCGCCCTAATAAATCCCTTTTCAAAATCAGAATGAATAACGCCGGCAGCCTGTGGCGCCAGCATGCCTTTGGTAATCGTCCATGCCCGTACTTCCTGAACGCCCGCCGTAAAATAAGTGGCAAGATTTAATGTGGTATAAGTACTCTTAATAAGTCTTGCAGCGCCACTTTCATGCAATCCCATATCTTCCAGAAACAGTTGCCTGTCTTCAAAACTTTCCATCACCGCTATCTCACTTTCAATAGCCGCGCTTATCAGTAATATTTCCGCATGTTCATCTTTAATGGCTTCTTCAATAGCTTTCGTGTATTGGTTGCCGCTAACTACCGATTTTTCATCCACATTGCATACATAGATCACAGGTTTTATCGTCAATAAAAACATGTCTCCAAAATGCTTTTCCTTATCTTCAGGACTCACTTCAAATGATCTTGCATTTTTCCCCTGCTCCAAATGCGCTTTCAATGCCTGTAACAGCTCCAGTCCACGCGCGATTTCTTTATCGTTCCTTGCCTGCTTTTCCGATTTTGAAATTTTTCTTTCAACCGTATCCAGGTCTTTTAACTGAAGTTCAGTATCAATAATTTCCTTGTCAGATATGGGATTTATTTTACCATCCACATGTATTACATTGTCATCATCAAAGCAGCGCAGCACATGAATGATGGCATCCGTACTGCGGATATTTCCCAAAAACTGGTTTCCAAGACCTTCACCTTTACTTGCGCCTTTTACCAATCCCGCAATGTCCACGATTTCTACCGTGGTAGGTAATACCCGGTGTGGCTGTACGATTTTTTCCAGCGCAATCAATCGTTCATCCGGTACGGTAATCACGCCCACATTGGGTTCGATGGTACAAAAAGGAAAATTCGCCGCCTGTGCTTTTGCATTGCTCAATGCATTGAAAAGCGTTGATTTTCCCACATTCGGTAATCCCACAATACCTGCTTGTAATGCCATATTTATTCTTTAAAATTCAATATTTAAAACCCGGAAATTGCAATAAATATTTATGAGCCCGGCAACAGATCTTTGAGCATCTTCGTTGCGTCGCACTCTTGTACTGAAGTTATTCTATTCAGCAATACCACATAAACCCTCGATTGCATCCATAGTTTTGCTAACCCAGCGTCTTTATTACAAAATCCGGTTCATGAAAATCCGGGTTTTCCTTTTGCCCGGAACCTTTCGCGGCGCAAAAGTAGTAATTCGCGGCGTTGCAAAAAGAAACATTTATTTTTACCTGTTTTATAAAACCTGGTTCAATAAATTAATTGGTATGGCGCTCAATATCGTATGGATTGCTTTTTTTGTCATTGCATTTGTTATTGCCTTATGTAAATTCATTTTTTTTCATGATACGGAGATATTTAAGACTTTGGTTGATGGCCTTTTCGATTCCGCCAAAAGCTCTGTAATAGATGTAGCTTTTCCTTTAGCGGGAACCATGGTTTTTTTTCTCGGAATAATGAACATCGCTGAAAAAGCCGGCGCCATCCGCAAGCTCGCCCGGATATTGAATCCTTTTATGCGCAGGTTGTTTCCCGAAGTGCCTCAAAACCATCCTGCAATGGGTGAAATGGTAATGAATTTCAGCGCCAATATGCTCGGGCTCGATAATGCTGCCACGCCTTTCGGTTTAAAAGCCATGCAAAGTCTGCAATCGCTCAATCCAAATAAAGAAACGGCTACGAATGCGCAAATCATGTTCCTGGTATTGCATACCAGCGGACTTACACTTATTCCGCTGTCCATCATTTCTTACCGGCTGGCCGCAGGATCTACGGAACCGGCAAGTATATTTATTCCCTGCGTACTCGCTACTATCTGTGCTACGCTTGCCTCCATTTTTATTGTAGGCCTCCGGCAAAAATTGCGCTGGGATTTTGTAATGGTGGCTTGGATACTCAGTCTTTGTGTGCTGGTAGGATTGCTGTTGTGGTGGGTAAATGGGTTGCCTGCAATGGAAAAAGAAGTGTTCAGCAAAGTGGCCGGCAGTTTTATTTTATTGCTTTTAATTGTAGTTATTATTCTTGGTGGGGTATGGAAAAAAGTATCCATATTCGATGCATTTATCGAAGGCGCGAAAAACGGGTTTGATGTGGTTTTAAAGATCATTCCTTACCTCGTGGGCATGTTGGTGGCAATAAGGGTTTTCCGGGATAGCGGCGCTTTGGGATATGTGGTGGATGCACTGACTTACCTGATCAAAGGAACGGGAGTGAATACGGATTTTATTCCTTCGTTGCCCGTAGCCATTATGAAACCATTTAGCGGCAGCGGCGCCCGCGGCCTTATGATTGATATTATGCAAACCTATGGTCCGGATTCTTTTGTCGGAAAACTGGCTTGTACTTTCCAGGGATCTTCGGATACTACATTTTATATTATCGCTTTATATTTTGGAAGCGTAGGCATTAAAAAAGTGAAATACGCTGTATGGGCCGGGATTCTTGCGGATATGCTGGGCGTTATCTCTGCTATATTGATTGCTTATATTTTCTTTCATTGAGGGGAAAGCTGTCAGCTGTCAGCTATGAGCCGTCAGCTAAACAAGATAAAATGAATAATGAAGATGAAAATGAGCCGAAGTCCAGAAAGGGTGAATCTATTCATCAGCCGTTAGCTATCAGTATCAACATTGAGCTCATTACTAATTATAAATCCGCCCTTTCAGGGCTACTGTAGCTGACGGCTGATAGCTCATAGCTGATAGCTGACAGCTGACGGCTCATTGCTCAAAATAAGGCTCCAGCTTTTCTTTCATTTCCGGAGGAATCGTTGTTTTCCGTCGCGTTGCGGCATCCAAAAAATATAATACTACTTTTCCCGATGTGAGCAATTTATTTTGTTCATTAAAAACCTCCTGGAAAAACTCTATCCGGTGGTCTTTGGGCATTTCCCGAAGAGTGGTCTTGATCGTTATCAGGTCGTCATAAATGGCAGGGCGCAGGTATTTTATGTGCATTTCCACTACCGGCAGAATAACGCCGGAATGCTCCATATCCTTATAATTCATTCCCAACTGCCGGATGCTTTCCACACGGCCTACTTCAAAGTACTGCGCATAATTACCATAATAAACAACATTCATCTGGTCGGTTTCCGCATAGCGCACTCTTAATTGTGTGGTTGATTCGTACATTAAAAAGTCATTTAGGTCATATCAAAGTCATTGTAAGTCATTGGTCATTAAAGTCAATAGAGTCATTACAATTCCGGCAACTTTAACGCTTCTCTCTATAAGTGAAAGGCTTATTTATTGATCATTCCATCAATACTTATTTTTCCCGGGCCGCATAATAAAATGGAAAAAAAAGCGGTTAAAAATAAAATCGCCAGTTCTGATTGCAAAAACGGTTTTCCTGACATCTGCACTGAAAATGGCTACAAGCATCGTTAGGATAAGCGGAACAACTGTAAAGCGGGTAAACATTCCCAGGATTACAAAAAGGCTGCAAAACAATTCTGCAAAGATGGCTAATATCAAAGAAAACTTTGAACCCATACCCATAAAATTGTGAAACCGATCCTGTAATAAAGAAAACTTCATAAGCTTTACCAGTCCATGGTTCAATAATAATACGCCGCCAAAAATTACGCGTAAAAGCAACATGACTAAATTGAATTGCCAGTTGCTGTAATTAATAGATACTATCTTTTTCATTTGCAAGCTTTGTACAAAAATAACTCATATCATTTCTTATCAGCAAATATGTGGAATGATGTTTGTAAAACCAGGGGTCGTATCTTTAACCGGTTCTTAAAACAATATTCCGGAATTAGGAGTCATGCTTGCTGATTGTTATTTTAATGAATCGCAGGTTTATAAAATCCGTGCATTCACGGCGCCTATATTGATGGATCCAAAATTTATTATTAAGGAATTTTTTCAAATATTTGTAAAAAAAAATCGTTCAACCTCGATATGATTCTAAAAGTTAAAACTTATAGTCTTGCATTGGCGCTTATATTAGTTTCCTCCCAAATGCAGGCCCAGGCCACCAAAGAAAACAATGATCCGGATGCAGACTTTAAACTGGCTAAGGAGTTGTATCAGAAAGATCAGTTTAGCCTCGCGTATCCATTATTCAAAATGCTCTATTATGGCGAAAGCCGCCCTGAGAGCAGTATTCCCGTTACCATTCAACTGGAATCAAAATATTATTCCATCGTATGCGGACTGCGGTTAAATGATGTGATCGCTGAAAAGGCAGCACGTGAATTTATAGACCTTGAACACAATACTCCCCGCATTCAAATGATGAGCTTTTTTCTGGGTGAATATTATTACCGGAAAAAAGATTTTATTAATGCGGTTGCCTATTATGAAAGAACTGAATTTGATAACCTGAGCAATAGCCAGATCGCTGAAATGAAATTTCACCAGGGCTATGCCTATTTTACCATGAAGCGTTTTAATGATGCGAAACCATTATTCAATACGGTTCGGCAAATGCCTTCAGATCCTAATTATATAGATGCCAATTATTATTATGGCTTCATAGCTTTTAATAATAAGGATTATAAAGGGGCATTGGAATCTTTTAAAGTTGTTGAAAATCAACCGGCATACCAGGCTATCGTTCCTTATTATGTTGCTGAAATTCATTACTTCAACGGTGATAAAGATAAAGCCGTTGAATACGGGGAAGCATCACTGAGTAAAGGGAAACAATATTACGATCTGCAGTTGCGGCAATTGATCGGCCATGCTTTATTTGAAAAAAAGCAATATGCAAAAGCATTGCCTTATCTGGAACAATATGTAAGTAATACGGAAAAAGTAAGAAGGGAAGATCTGTATGAATTATCTTACTGTTATTACGAAGCCAAACAATTGAGCAAAGCCATCGCCGGTTTTAAAGAACTGGGTGGAAAAGAGGATTCCCTTGCGCAAAACAGTATGTATTTGCTTGGCGATGCCTATCTGCGCACAGGACAGAAACCAAGTGCAAGAAGCGCTTTTTTATTTTGTGCTTTAAATAGCAGCAACCAGGTGCAAAAAGAAATCTCTTCTTTTAATTATGGCAAATTATCCTATGAGCTCGGCTACCAGGATGCCGCACTAACTGAACTGCAGAATTTTATCGGGAATTATCCAAAATCAACTTATTTACCGGAGGCAAAAGAATTATTGGTAAATGTGTTGGCGAATACAAATAATTATAAAGATGCGCTGAATCTTTTTCAGAGTCTGACCAATCAAAGTCAAACTGTAAAGCGGGTGTTTCCACGGATCTTATATGGCAGGGCTGTGGAACTGATCAATGATCAGCAGCTGCAGCAGGCAGACGACCTTTTGAACCGGGTATTCGCTGTACCATTTAATGAAGCACAATTGGCAACCCACTTATTTCTGGAAAGGCGAGATCGCTTATCGCATGAACAAACCGGATTCCGCCATTTATTTTTTAACCCAATACCTGCTTAGACCGGTTTCTTATGGTGAAGTAAATCCAGCTGGGTGCCCGATATACATTAGGTTACAGCTATCTCAGAACAGAAAATTATCAGCAGGCGCTCAACAATTTTGAACAAATTGCTACATCTGTTTCTCCTTCATCAACCAATATTCAATATGATGCATTTGTAAGGGCAGCGGATTGTTATTTTATGCAAAAAAGATATCCAAAAGCGCTTCAGATGTATGAAACGATAATTAATAATAATTATCCATCTGCCGACTATGCATATTTTCAAAAAGCGATCATCGCCGGAGCCAACAATCAGCCGCAGGAAAAAATAAATATTTTAAAATCATTTCCGCAGCGCTATGCTTCCTCCAATCTTGTTGGGGAAATAAATATGGAACTGGCGGATAGTTATATGTCTAAAGAGGATTTTAAAGAGGCGCTTACACCATTAAACATCATCATTAATAATAAGAATTCGGTATCACTGAAACCACAGGCATACCTGAAACAAGGTATCTGCTATTTCAATCTTGACCAGGAAACGGATGCATTAAACAGCTTTAAAACATTGATAACAGCTTATAAAAATTCATCTGAAAGCGATGCTGCGGTGGAATATATCAGAAGTATTTTTGTACATCGCCAGCAACCATCTGAGTTTGTTGCTTTCATGCGGCAGAATGGAAAAAATGTTAGTTACAGTGAAGAAGATTCCCTGGTTTATGCTTCTGCTAATCTTCAGTATTTGAATAATGACAGATCGAATGCATTAAAAGGATTTGAAAATTATTTGTCCAAATTTCCTGATGGCCGCTATTCCATTGATGCACATTTTTTCTGCGGTGAAATCGCTGCGGATCAGAAAAACTTTGCCAAAGCATTACCGCATTATGAATCGGTTGCCGCGAAAGCGCCTAATAAATTTGCGGAACCTTCCGTATTGCAGGCTGCGCGCATTTATTATTTTGAAGAAAAAAATTATGCAAAAGCCAAACAATATTTCGACCAGTTAAGATCGCTTGCTACAGATGCCGGTAATAAACTGGAAAGTATGCGCGGATTATTGCGTTGCCAGTACAAGCTCGCCGAATGGACCGATGCTGTACCCAATGCTCAGGATCTGTTATTACAAAAAGGTATTGCCACCGATGATAAGATGATGGCCAATATGGTGATTGCCAAAAATGACCAGGCAAATAACGATTTGAATGAAGCGTTGAATGTTTACAGATCCGTAATTGCTTTAGGTAAATCGGAATATGCGGCTGAAGCGCGTTATCGGGTAGCTGAAATTCTTACTGCTCAGAATAAATTAAAAGAAGCCGAAAAAGCCGGTTTTGATGTAATCAATAAAGCAGGATCCTATGATTACTGGATTACCAAAGCTTATATTTTATTGGGAGAAATTTACTTTCAGCAAAAAGATTATTTCAATGCGGAAGCTACGTTGAAAAGCGTTTCTGAAAATGCAACCAATCCCGAATTGCAGCAGGAAGCAAAACAAAAGCTGGATACAGTTATCACAGAAAAAAACAAAAACAGTAAGGTAGCACAATAACTGAAAATTTATGTTCTCCATGAAAAAATTAGCCATTATCATTATATCGTTGGTAGCATTTGTTCAGCTATCGCATGCACAGAAAAAGAAGGCGGTACGCAAACCGGCAACTAAAGCCACTACAACAAAGAAAAAGACGGTTGTCCCCGCCGCAGCCGCTCAAAGAAGAGAACCTGTGGCGGATACTACAAAACCTAATACGGTGGTTGTTACTTCCGCATTTAAGCCTTCATTGCAAACGGCGGCCAAAATTAATTTCAGCGCTGCTTCCCCGGCTCCTGATTCTACCCGGCCATCACTGGAATACAATGTGCCGGCACAAAATTTAATTTTTACATTTCAGCCTACTCCATTACAGCCATTAGCAGCTAATATTGATACGGCGATTCATTGGGAAAATAAGAATTATGTAAAAGCTGGTTTTGGTAATTATTCCACGCCTTACTTTCAGGCAGGACTTTCTTTAGGCGATGGAGAAACCTCTGTAGTAAATGTACATGCAAAACATATTTCTTCAAAAGGCAGTCTTCCATTTCAGCAATACAGCAAATCCAATCTCGAGGTAATCGGAATTTTCAATCCGAATGAAACCATTGAATGGGGAGGTAAAGTTTATTTCGACAACAGCAATCAATATCTGTATGGTTATCAGCCGGATTCTTTAAAATTTTCAAAAGATGATCTCAGGCAGCGTTTTACAAGTTTTGGCGCAAAGGTTGGACTGCGTAATAAACAGGAGAACGCTTTTGGAATTTCCTATTCGCCCAATCTTTCTTATTCCGTTTTTGCGGATAACAGAAGCGCAATGGAAAATAACCTCGTTCTTAATGCGCCGATTTCTAAATCTTTTGGAAAAATATTCGCTTTTAATCTTGGAGTAACTGCGGATCTTACCAATTATAAAACCGATCAGTACGGCGCTATCAACAACAATCTTTTTTATTTGGCGCCAGCTCTTCAATTTAAAACGCCGAATTTTAAATTAATTGCGGGTATCACTCCTTCATGGGATAATTCTGTTTTTGAAGTGCTTCCTGATATTACTGCGGAAGCCAAAATAAATGAAGAGAAATTCATTATTCAGGCTGGCTGGGTAGGTTATTTCAATAAAACAACTTATCAATCCCTTGCCGGCATCAATCCCTGGCTGGCGCAGCCTTCTTTTTTATTGAATACAAGGATTAGAGAGCAATATGCCGGTTTCAAAGGTTCCGCCGGAAGTCATATCACCTACAATGCAAGGGTTTCTTACTTAAATTTCAGCAACCAGCCATTATTTGTGAATGATACAATAACGGGAAGATCGTTTGATATAGTGAATGAATCGGGGATGAAAGCTATCCGCATTCATGGTGAACTGGGATATACCATACAGGAAAATTTTTCCTTATTGGGCGGAATTACTTTTAATCAATACAGCGACCTTAAAGACAATGAAAAAGCCTGGGGCTTGCTGCCTTTGGAAATCAATGGCGGCCTACGATGGAATCTGTTTAAGGATTTTATGTTGAAAAGCGATGTTTTCTTTTGGGATGGGGCTCAGTACCGCAATAAATCTTTATCCAGCCAAAAACTGAAACCAGCGTTTGATTTAAATGCAGGTATTGAATTTAAAGTGCTTCCAAAATTTGATCTCTGGCTGCAGTTCAATAATTTATTTAATAATAAATATCAACGTTGGAATCAGTATGAAGTATTAGGTTTTAATGTGTTGGGAGGAATTGTATATTCGTTTGGAGAAAAATGATCAGAGTCATGTTTGAAGCGTTGTATAAATATTTAATATTAAATGGAAGATTGGGCTTTCCGGGAATGGGTTCGCTGATAGTAGAAAACCTGCCGGTAGAACATGATTTTGCCAATAAAAAGATCTATCCGCCTTTGCCTGTAATCCGCTGGCAGGCAGAAATGATAGCGCCGGATCAGCAGTTCTATAAATTTCTTGCATCCGATCTTGCACTGAATGAAGTAAATGCCATCGGCCAGTTCAATGATTTTACCTATCAGCTAAAAGAAACCATTGCTCAAAAGGGTATGGCCGAATTACCAGGAATAGGAAAATTGAAAAAGGAGTTTGCCAATACATTTTCTTTTGATCCGGCTTATTCACTGGATGATTATTTTCAACCTGTTACCGCAGGATATGTGAACCCGCAAATTTATCAATCTACGGAACAGGAAACAGATATCAACAATCCCTCCAAAATCAAGCGACGACTGAAGGAAAAATCTGCGGATGCTAATTGGTGGATTTATGCCATCATTCTTGCTCTGCTCGGTATAGCGGGGCTTATTTATTACAACTTATCTTAATTGTTTACATTGTTGAATTGTTACATTGTTTTGGTATTGCATTTTGCTGAATAAAAATAAAGGCGTTGAAATAGTAACGGTACAGTCAGGAAGGTAGTTGTATAAAAGAAGATAGATTGCTTTGTAGAATGCGGCTAAAGCCGGCTTGGCTTGTTTATTTTAACCGTTGACTAAAGTCAACGGCAATGGTTAAAGAATTCGCAATATCAATTATTGTTGTGGAATAATGGTTAAAGAATTTTCAAATTGCCATTTATTTAGTTAACAAATAATGGATAACCATTGTAGTCAATGGATAAAAAACTCTCCCTATCAATTGCCATTGACTTTATTCAACGGATAATTAAAGAGTTTGCAATATCAATTGCCGTTGACTTTAGTCAACGGATAATGGAAATGGTGATTTTCCGGCTTTAGCCACATTAAAAGGCATGAAAAAAACATTCTAAATAAAGGGAGGTTGTTTGTTATTGCTGAATAAAGGTAAAGGCGTTGAAGTGTGCGACGCAACGAAAGCCTCATAGTAGTAATACAGTTTGGCTCAAAAAGAATTTTACTGGCCTTTTAGTCCCTCACTACAGCAATGCAACCATTAGACAATTAATCCATTATTCCTTCTTCTTAACTTTTCTAAGACGAACCGCGGCATTTTTTTGATAAGTACTGTTTAGTGTAATTTCATACCGGTTATTTTTATCGGTAATGATCATTAATGCGGAATTGGGCGGTATAAGGCCCATGTTTTCTGCAAACATGGAGAGATCATTATTTGTTTCATCGTCATTTACATGCACATAAAACTGAATTGGTTCCCTTGTTTTTAATAATTGTTTGTACTGTACAAGTTTATTGTTATAAAAAACAGAGACGGTATCATAATCAAATTCACCATTATCATACAAGTCTATTCTAACGGAATCATCCGTAACATCTAAAATACGAACAATATCCTTGGAGCGCATTTTTACAAGCTTCTCCGCTTCTTTTGCAATGTTTACCTGCGGCTGTTGAGGTGGTACAGGTTTTTGGGGTGTAGGAACTGATGCAACTATTGGTTTTGCGGTATCTTTTGCCGGCGGAGCAGTGACAACAGGTTCCGGTGCAGGTGTAAAAGCTTCCAGATCCAATTCTTTTTTTACAATTCTATCTTTAAGTTCCGGTTCATTGGTCATTGATTTTTTGAAACGGATATTTATCGGCGGCGCAGTGTAAGCATGTAAAGCATCCGGTAAAAAACTTCCGGTTAAAGTACTTTCTGTTTGTGAAACTTTTAAAATAAAAGAAGCTGTCATGATCGCGTCCACACCGGTACCAAGGTCAACGGATTTATAAAAGATAATAGGAATAGGGCGCAATTTTAATTCGCGCGTTCTTGCATTAAAAGTTCCCACCACTTTATTACTGAAATAACCATCGCGAAAGAAATAGTTGAAATATCCGGTTACGGAATTACCGTTTTGCTTCAGGATGAACTCACATAAATAACCATTTGTTCCAAAGTTTACATCTACATTTCCTACACCGTACCATTTTCCATTTACATTTTGTGCCGAAAGTGAATAACTGGTGATACCTGCAACAAACAATAACAAAATAATTCTCTGAACAAATGATCTCATGATTCAACCTTGATTTGCAAATTTTAACGCGACCTGGTAAAATTTATTTTAAAAAACGTTTGATTTCTTTCTCTGTATCCCTTTTCTTAATGGTTTCTCTTTTGTCATGCAATTTTTTACCGCGGCCCAATCCAACCTCTATTTTTACTAAGAACTTTTCATTGAAAAAAACCTTCAAAGGCACAATGGTAAACCCTTTTTCTTTTATACTGTTTTGAAGCCGTTTCAATTCTCTTTTTGTCAGCAATAATTTACGGTCATGAACAGCAATATGATTATTGGTTGTACCCAGATTATATTCTGCAATATACAACCCTCTTATCCATAATTCGCCTTTATCGAAAAAACAAAAACTGTCATTAAAACTTAGTTTGCCCTGCCGGATGGATTTTACTTCCGTTCCCAGCAATACAATGCCCGCCACATATTTATCTTCTATGAGGTAGTTGAAATAGGCTTGCCGGTTATTCATCTCATTTGCCATAAAAAAATGCCAACTGTTTTTATACAGTTGGCAAAAGTACGAAGCTAAAAATGATCTGCTGTTTTAAAAATATTTTTTGATTGGTTTAAAAAAATAAGTTCAAATTGTTTGCTGTTAATTCTGGAATAATTTGATAAGTACCGCCAGCTTCTCTTTTAAATCTTTCCTGTTTATTATAAAATCCAAAAATCCATGCTCCAGTAAAAACTCACTTCTTTGAAATCCGGGCGGTAAATCTTTTTTAATCGTTTCCTTAATTACCCGCGGTCCGGCAAAGCCAATTAAAGCTCCCGGTTCGCCAATATTCAGATCGCCCAGCATACCAAAGCTTGCTGAAATACCACCAAAGGTAGGATCGGTTAATAATGAAATATAAGGCAGTTTCGCATCGCTTAACTGTGATAGTTTTCCACTGGTTTTTGCCAGTTGCATCAGACTGAAAGCGCTTTCCATCATACGTGCCCCGCCACTTTTACTGATCACCAGGTAAGGCAGGCGATGCTCGATGCAATAATCCACTGCGCGACTGAATTTTTCACCCATTACACTTCCTAAAGAACCGCCGATAAATTCAAAATCCATGCAGGCAATCACAATGGGTTGTTCCTGTACTTTTCCCACTGCCACCCGCATACTGTCTTTCAGATCTGTTTTTGCATGTATTTCTTCCAGTCTTTTCTGATAAGGTTTTAAATCTGTAAAGCCGAGAAAATCTTTGCTTCTGATATTATCGAATAGCTCTGTATATTCATCGTTATCATACAAAATAGCATAATATTCCTCGCTTCCGATACGATGATGATAACTGCATTTGGGGCAAACAAATAAATTTTCTTTCAGTTCGGTAGCGGTACAGATATAATTACATTCGGGACATTTATTCCACAATCCTTCCGGAGTTTCCTTTTTCTCGGCCGTGGATGTAAGAATGCCTTTCCGGAATCGTCTGAACCAACGCTCCCTCGCTTCTCCTTCACCAGGTAGCTGAGTTGCTTCTTCATCTCCTGTAATACGGCTATCAAAATCTTCTTCTTTTTTCATATTGCACTCATTGGGTCATTGAAGGTAGCAAAAATAAGGAGTTTGTGGAATCAGTTAAGAAGCGACGGAATTTAATTTCATTTCGGTCATCTTGATTTAAGTGTTTATTTTTGCAAACCTTCTTTGAAAATTATTTTGAAACTAAAAAAATAAAAAATGGCAAAATACAGGGCCGGCGTTTTACATGGTGAAGAGTTAGCCGCATTATATGAAGATGCAAAGCAGAATAAGTTTGCATTGCCTGCGGTAAACGTAACGGGTACAGATACTGTAAATGCAGTGCTGGAAACCGCAGCTAAAGTAAATTCTCCGGTAATTATTCAGTTTAGTAATGGCGGAGCGCAGTTTTATGCAGGAAAAGGAATGCCCAACGATAAGTTGCAGGCTAATATTTCCGGCGCGGTGAGCGGCGCCCTGCATATTCATAATGTAGCACAGTATTATGGCGTACCCGTTGTATTGCATACGGATCATGCGGCAAAAAAATGGTTGCCCTGGATTGATGCATTGCTTACAAAAGGGGAAGAATATTATAAAATAAATGGCCAGCCGCTTTATAGTTCGCATATGCTCGATTTGAGCGAAGAGCCTTTGGAAGAAAATATCAGTACCAGCGTTCAATTTTTTAAACGAATGAACAAGCTGGGAATGAGTATTGAAATTGAACTCGGTGTTACCGGCGGTGAAGAAGATGGTGTGGATAATACCGGTATCGACAATTCAAAATTATATACACAGCCGGAAGAAGTGTATGAAGCATACAAGGCGTTGAGTGAAGTAGGATCTTTATTCACTGTTGCCGCCGCATTTGGAAATGTGCACGGTGTATATAGCCCCGGAAATGTGGAATTAACACCGGATATTTTAAAAAACAGCCAGATCTATATATCCCAAAAATTAGGATTGTCAGAAGGTTCCAAACCTGTTTATTTTGTTTTTCACGGCGGCAGTGGTTCACCTAAGGAACAAATCGCGGAAACTCTGGGCTATGGTGTAATTAAAATGAATCTTGATACGGATATGCAATGGGCATTCTGGGAAGGAGTGAAAGATTATTACACTAAAAACAAGGATTATATGCAGGGCCAGCTTGGAAACCCTGAAGGAGCTGATAAGCCCAATAAAAAATATTATGATCCAAGAGTTTGGTTACGCAAAGGAGAGGAAAGTTTTGTAAAGCGTTTGGAAGAAGCGTTTAGAGATCTCAATTGCATCGGCAGAAATGCATAAGATTATTGCATAAAAACTCGTTTTTTATTGTGTTAAAACCATTCTTAAACAGTAGCATCTAAGCTGTTTAGGAATGGTTATTTTTTTTGAATACCGGCATTGGTTTTTCATGTCATCTTCGTTGCGTCGCAATCACTTCGTCTGTATCACATTGGGCAGCTTCAGTTTTCAATTCAAAAGAACAGTTTTGATTTTTAAACTGTTCCTAAGAAAGATTTTTATTGTGATTGATGTGCGGCTATTAGCCCCATTTTCCAGTTTGCTCAAAAAAAACCTGTTCCCATTTAATGCGGCTAAAGCCGAAAACACATTAATTTATTCAACCGTCTGCTAAAGCAGACGGTAATTGCTTGTTTAACTTAAACAATTCCAACTGTATTGATTTGAACATTTTTAAATTTCAATCATCCATTGCCGTTGACTTTAGTCAACGGTACTAATGAAGATTTTTTTCGGGCGTTATACCGGAATTTCACGAACCACCTGCTTTGCCTTTTTGTCCAGCCTAAAACCAAGAAATGTGGCCGGTTTACGGATGCGGCCGGATTTGGTCCAGGTGGAAAACTCAAAATTGGCTACCAGTTCCGGTTTCACCCAGTGAATGATGGCTCCTTTTGTATCCAAAACAGGATTCATAAATGGTGATGATTCAATTTCAATTGCCTGTAATTTTTTGAGTATTCCGGGCATTTCATTTTCTTTATATCCGCCACCCGATCTTCCTATCCATTCCAGTTTCCCATTTTTATAAGCGCCAAAAAGCAGCGAACGAAAAGACCGGCCTCTTTCAGATTCCGCCCATCCGCCAATCACAAACTCCTGCCTTATTTTAGTAGGTGTTTTATACCAGTTATCCGCGCGTTCCCCTTCATGATAAGCGCTGTTTTTTTTCTTTGAAACAATACCTTCCAGGTTCATTTTTTTTATTTGTTCATACAGTGCAGGTCCATTATCAAAATCATCGCTGTAGCGGATTACAGGATTGTCTTTTACAATTTCTTGTAATAATTGCTTTCGTTCTGTAAGCCTTAAATTTTCAATATTATAACCATCCAACCATAAAATATCAAAAACATAATAGCAAATAGCGCTGTTGTGGCCATTAAATTTTTGCAACGCATCAAAGTCGGGTTTGCCCTCTTCATTCAATACTACCGCTTCCCCATCAAGGATCAGGTCGTGCTTTAATGCTTTAAGTGCATTTACGAGCGGCGGATATTTCAAAGTATAATCCAGTCCGCCCCGGGAATCCATCCTTACTTTGCCTTTTTGTACATAAGATACAATCCGGTAACCATCCCATTTGATCTCATACAAATAATCCGGATTGTCTAAAGGTTCCTTGGTTAAAGTGCAGAGCATGGGTTTTACCTTTTCCGGCATCGGGGATTTTTGCCCTTTTTTTAAAAGTTTCAATAAGGCTGTATTCATAATCTTTATAATAATGATTCCAGTTTTTTTATTGCTTTATTCAGATCAATACCTTTATCTAATACACCTTTAAAAAGATCGCCTTCTTTTTTTAATCGATCAATGGTATTAAAAATGGTAAAGTCTTGCATGCTCAATCCTTTTTTTACTTCTTCCCAATGTAACGGCATGGATACAGTAGCGCCCGGTTTTGGCCGAAGGGAGTAAGGCGCTGCAATGGTTGCCTGCGGCCGGTTTTGCAAAAAATCGAGATACATTTTTCCGCCCCTTTTTGAAGTTATTCTTTCAATACTGGTATAATCCGGTATTTCTGCATGAATGATTTTTACAATGATCCTTGCAAATTCCTTTGATTGCTCATAAGTATATTTTGCACCGAGTGGAATGTAAATATGCAGTCCTGTAGAGCCGGATGTTTTGGGGTAAGATGGTATGGCTGCGGCATCCAAAACTTTTTTGGTAACCTGTGCGGCTTCTATTACCTGGTCAAAAGTATTTTTATCCGGATCAAGATCAATAATGCACCAATCGGGATTATCCGGTGATTGTATCCTGCTGCTCCAGGGATTCATTTCTATGCAACCTAAGGAGGCCATATATAAAAGACTGGCTTCATCGGTACATACCAAAAAATTCTTTTCACGCTGGTCGCCTTCACTGTAATATTCAAAAGTTTTGATCCATTCGGGAACTTTACCCGTTACATCTTTTTGATAAAAAGCTTTTCCGTTAATGCCATTCGGATGCCGGTTTAATGTTTGCGGTCTGTCTTTCATATAAGGAAGCATATATGGCGCTACCTGGTAATAATAATTGATCATATCGCGCTTGGACACTTTTTCTTTCGGCCAATAAATTTTACTCAGATTGGTAAACTTTAAATCATGGCCGCCGATTTTTCTAACCTGCATTTCATCTTTCGGATTCAGCAGCGTTTTACGCTCCGTTTTTGAGGATGAATGCGCATATTTCTTCGAAATCGTATTATCCTGATCAATTACCGCTATTGTGTCTTCGGGTTTTTCTAAAACTACTTCTTTCGCTTTTTTATCTTCCCGCAAACCCTTGAAAGACGGATGTCTTACAATTCCATTTGGTGAAA
The DNA here is from genome assembly GCA_963695165.1 of uncultured Chitinophagaceae bacterium. Taxonomy (GTDB): domain Bacteria; phylum Bacteroidota; class Bacteroidia; order Chitinophagales; family Chitinophagaceae; genus CAVOGF01. Next base: position 324,615 of record CAVOGF010000002.1, on the reverse strand, counting down.
TAGTGCGGTAACTTATTTCTCCCACCAGTTCTGGCTTTACCCAAACTACTTCCGCTTTTGGCGGATTGGGACGAAACCTGGATGGTTTATTGTAATCGGGTTCTTCAATGAAAGGGCATTTTTCAATGATCAATGGTTCTAACTTTTTTAACAGATCCGTCTGCATTTTTCGGTTGAATCCGGTACCTACTGAACCGGTAAAATGAAGTTTGCCATCTTCGTAAACACCCATCAGCAATGCGCTGAATTGCCGCGAAGTGTTTTCATTTTTGGTATAACCGCCAATAACGATTTCCTGTGTTTTCTCCGTTTTTATTTTTACCCAATCTTTAGTTCTTATTCCTGTCTCATAAATGCTATTCTGCTTTTTTAGCCATGATCCCTTCCAGTCCGAGTTTTGCGGCCAGATCAAAAAAATCTTTACCGCTCGTTTCAAAATCTTCACTAAGTTTAATATTGCCTGAGGAGGGGAGTAGTTGCTTTAATATCTGCCTTCTTTCAGATAAAGGCCTGTTCATTAAATTGTATCCTTCCAGCCATACCATATCAAATACATAATACACCAATTCGCCATCTGCTTCGCTGCGCCATGTTTGCAGGGCTGCAAAATCGGCATTGCCATTTTCTGTTGTTACAATGATTTCACCATCTAATACGGCATTCAGTTTCCAGGTTTTTAGTGCTTCATAAATAGGATAATAAGTTTCATTGAAAGATTTATTATTTCTTGATCGTAAATCTACTTCGCCTTTATTCAAATAGGCCATGCATCTGTATCCATCCCATTTTACTTCATAAAGCCAGCCAGGTTCTTCAAAAGGCTTGTCTACCAGCGTTGCCAACATTGGAGAAATATTTTCCGGCATTTTTTCCGGCTCTTTATTTCCTAAATCTTTAATGATTTTTTTTAGCTTTTTTTGATCAATTACAGGTTCATCCTTCGGTGCCGGAGACGCTTTTTTTATATTCGTTGATTTTGTTGTGGTTTCCGGATGCTTATCCGATGCGCGGTTACTGATCCATTTTTTAGCTTTTTTATCAGCCGCCATTTGCTCAATCGTTTTGCCGGAAACAACCGATTTATTGTTTAATGTAATGTCTGTTTGTTTGGCATATTTGTCCTGTTTTTTTATCAGTAGCCAGGAATTATCGCCGCGCTGAGGGGCTTTTACAATCACAAAATCGCCCTTTAACTTTTTACCTTTAAGCGTAAATTTTAGATTGCCTTTAAAGAATTCTTTTAATAATTCTTTTTCCTCTGAGGCTTTATTTTGCCCTTTTTCAACAGGTTCATAAAAGCCTTCATCCCAAATGATCACAGTACCGGCTCCGTAATTCCCCTCAGGAATAATGCCCTCAAAATCTTTATAATCATAAGGATGATCTTCAACTAGCATAGCAAGTCTTTTATCATCCGGATTCATGGAAGGGCCTTTTGGAACCGCCCAGCTTTTTAGCACGCCTTTCATTTCCAACCGGAAATCGTAATGCAGATGCGATGCGGCATGTTTTTGCACTACAAATCTCAATTGATTTCCGGTAGCTTTTCCACCAGCGGGTTCCGGCGTATTTTTTAATGTCCTTTTTTTTCTGTATTCATTTAGCGGCATACTTGTATTCTAATAAATTATGTGCCATTTTTAAAAAAAGCCTGAAAGGATACTACTTTCCATTTTTATTTGGTTCGCTATTTCAATTCATCCTAAATTGTTGATGATTAAAATTTTTTATCTTATTGATTGATTCATTCACCAACTTTAATATGAAGTATTTAGTCTTATTGATGATCTGTTTTTCTTCCGTTTTTTTATCTGCTGGTCAAAGAAAAAACGATCCGCTTATTGCTCCAAAACCTGTGCTGCCGGGCGTCTTTGCCGATCCGCATATAGCGGTATTCGGAAATACTTTTTATATCTATCCCACAACAGATGGTACTGAAAACTGGATGTCCACCTATTTTACCTGCTGGTCATCAAAAGATTTGGTAAGCTGGAAAAATGAAGGAACCATTCTTGATTTTAAAAAAGATTTGTCCTGGGCTGAATACCGGGCCTGGGCGCCGGCGATCGCTTACAGAAATGGAAAATATTATTTCTATTTTTCCGCCAATCAAAATATAGGCGTAGCGGTTGCAGATAAACCGACCGGGCCTTTTAAAGATCCGCTGGGAAAACCGCTGGTTGCTAAAGGAAGTGTAAATGCGCAGGTGATTGATCCAATGGTTTTTGTGGATGACGACAACAGTGCTTATCTCTATTTTGGACAGGGAACCTGTAATATGGTTAAATTAAATGATGATATGATTTCATTTGATAAGGATAAGATCATTACCATAAAACCTGATGGATATAATGAGGGGGCTTTTGTATTCAAAAGGAAGGATAAATATTATCTCATGTGGTCGGAATATGATACCCGTGATCCGCGATATTCAGTTGCCTATGCAATGGCTGATGCACCATTGGGACCTTATGTAAAAGTAGCCGGCGATCCGGTGTTGAAAGGAAATGGTTTGGTAAAAGGTGCAGGTCATCATTCAGTTGTACAACTGCCTGGTAAAGATGAATGGTATATTGCCTATCACCGTTTTAAAATCCCGGATGGAAACGGATACAACCGTGAAACCTGTATCAGTCCGATGCGTTTCGATGAAACCGGCAAAATCTTGCCGGTTGATGTGTATGAAAATGTGAAACCGGTGAAGAGGTGAGGGGCTATGAGCCATCAGCTATGCAGCTATGAGCCATCAGCTATGAGCCATCAAATTGATACTTTAAACATAATTTTTTTAAGCTCAATAGTTTTTGAAAAATATAAATCGATTTTTAAAAACCACTCACTTCCCAGCCTTTGCGGTAGATGCGTTTAAGATATTTTTCAGCATCCGGATTGTTGGGGAATTTCATGTTTTCCGAATCCCATTCCAGTAATTTATCTGGTACGCGGATAGCAACAGTACCAAGAAGTATAGCTTCGGTCATTGGACCGGATTGAGCAAAATGGGATTCAGTTTTTTCACCACCCAGACAGGCATCCACAAAGTGATGATAATGATTGCGCTCTTCAAGTTTGGGATGGGTGTAATCTTTAAATTTGTTTTCAGGTAAAAGAACAGGCATGCCGCCATGTGGTATCAATAATGCGCCTTCAGTGCCAATGAGCATCGCAGATTCTGCAGGATATTTTTCTATAGAATACAATGCGCGCACCTCTTCCGGTGGATAAAATTCCCCATCAAACCATTCAAGCGGCAGCACATTTGATTCGGTAAAATTGTTTCCGGGAAACATCCATTTAATATGGTTGCCCTGTGGCCAGGTATCCGCTCTTCGTTCAGTGGAATCCTGCCAGGATTGTTGAACTTTCGCTATTACAGACTTGGGCGGTTTCATATTCAATCCCTTCCATACAGCATCGAATATATGACAACCAATATCACCGGACCACCCTGTTCCAAAGTCCTGCCACGAACGCCATATTGCAGGATGGTAAATAGCTTTTGCATAAGGACGCATGGGTGCAGTGCCAGTCCATAAATCCCAGTTTAAACTTGCCGGTGCATCTTCTGCCTGTTCAGGACGTGGCCCTACAAGCCGGTAAGTAGCAACGGCGCCCGGGCGATTGCTGCAGAGATATGCGTGTTTTACCTTCCCTATAGCGCCTTCCCTGATCCAACGAACGGCCGTACGGTCGCCAATGGTGGATGCTACCTGCGTTCCAAGCTGTGTAATTACCCCGGCTTTAATGGATGCCAGGGTAAGTGCGCGAACTTCGGCTACATCGTGGCACATGGGCTTTTGACAATAAACATGTTTACCATTTCTGATGGCTGCCATTGCAATGGGAAAATGATTGTGATCCGGTACCGTTACATTGACAGAATCAATTTTATTTCCTTCCTTTTTTAGCAGTTCACGCCAGTCTGTGTAGGTACGGGCGCCGGGAAGGGCTTCAGCAGCTTTTTTTAGATTGTTTTCATCCACATCGCATATTGCCACAATCTCAAGGCGTGGATGTTGTTTAAAAGTTTGCAGATCATGCCATCCCATTCCTCCAACTCCTATACAGGCATGATTTAGTTTTCCATTTCGCACTGCTGCTTTAGCTGTGGAATTTAATATAAAGGGGCTAGTAATAGCAGCAGTTGCGGCTGATAATAAGAATTTCCTGCGCGATAAGGACCCATTCTTTTCTTCCATAATAAATTGAGATTGTTTATTTGAATTGAATATCGATCTTTCTTTGTTGAGGGAATAAATAAGAAGCTAAGCGTAAAGCAGTTTGGTTTTTATAAATTAATTTTTATCTATTGGTAAATATAGCAGTTTTGGATAATTCTTCCTGATTTTTTTGATTACTAAAATGTGGTGATGGTGCTGCTATTCTTTTAGATCTTTTAAAATTATACAAGCAATTTGAAACTGCGGCCTGATGCTGATATACATTCCACAGTTGCAGTGTGCGACGCAAGGGACGATCAATAGAAATCCTACAGCCGGGTACAAAATATCAAAAAAATAAAAATAAAAAATCAGGAATTATATTGTTGGTTGTTTCATTCAGATAACCAGCGATGGAACGGAACTATTTTTTGAAATCAAACAAGGTAGCGGTAAATTCTCCTCTTTCTTTTTTCTTAAAAATGACATCGAATTCGCCTTTGTAGCGCAGGATTTGGGGAACGAGCAGATCGCCGATTTTCGTCATTTCCACTTCCATGCTTACATCGAAATTATATACGCCGGCTTTGTAACTGAGTGAATAATTACGGGCTAAAACTTCCATCGTTTTTGCGTCGAACCAGGTAGTCATATTGTCCACTACGATATCGCTTTTATCGAACAACCTGAGGTTGTCTTTTGGTTTGATGGAAAAAATATAAGCGAATCCATCTTTATAACTTTCAAAATCCAGGCGGTAATCGTACAATTGGTGCGCGCCTTTATCATACAGATCGAGCTTGTTGCCAATAAAAGGTATGCCGGGAATCTTTCTTCCGGGATTAAAAAACAACATTTTTAGTTGCTCCTTGTGTTTTTCTATTCCGGATTTATTAGATAGGTCAAAAGTAGTACCACTAACAATATTCGTTTCGCCGCATACCTTTCCTTTGGTAAAAAACAAAGCGGCATACATATCGGCAGTGGTATAATTGTAATTGCCTTTTTTATCAAAAAAATCCCCGGTGGTTTTTAGATCTTCCACTTCCATGGTGCGGCAGCCATCCTGCCTGTGCTGAATGGTTTTGCTGTAATAAGTGGCTTTGGGATCGCCTTTTTTATCCAGCATACGGATATTGTTGTAAGATGAAAATTCAACCACATGCAGGTTTCTAAAAGCTTTATAAAAGCTGGTATCTTCTTTTATGCGTTTTAAAATACCGGGGTAATCGAGGTTGTTGCGCACGATTACTTCTGGCAACGTAATGGCGTTGTTTTCGAAAATGACCGTAGTATCCTGCGCCACGCAAAACTGAAGAGTTAATAAAAACAGAAATGTGATGCAGCCTTTCATTTAGGAAAAGCCATTTTATAATCCACTTTCACTTTTCCTTTGGAAATATCTTTGAGCTTGCCCTGCAGCATTTTTTTCTTTAAAGGCTTTAGATAATCAATAAAAGTTTTCCTACAATATGATCGTATTCATGCTGAATAATACGGGCGGTAAGTCCATTAAAAGTTTCGGTATGTGGCTGAAAGTTTTCATCCATATAAGAGATGGTAACAGTTTCGGGCCGAAAAACATCTTCCCTGATTTTAGGAATGCTTAAACAGCCTTCATTGTAAGGCCATTCCTCGCCTTCCAGTTCTTTGATGTGGGCATTGATGAATACTTTTTTAATACCGGGCTCATCCGGATAAGTGCCTTTTTCATCATCTTCCTGGTTGGCAAATATCTGTTCACTATCCATTACAAACAAGCGAATGTCTTTATTGATCTGAGGCGCAGCCAAACCCACGCCATTACTGGCATACATTGTTTCCCACATATCGGAGATCAATTTTTCCAAACCTGGAAAATCAGGGGAAATGTCGTCGCTTATTTTTCTTAAAATCGGTGTGCCATAGGCAACTATTGGTAAAATCATAAACTGAGCTTAATAATTCTTAAATCGTGAACCTGATCTAAAGGGTTTCAACAATGACTTTAGTCCCATTCATCTCTTAGTTTTCTTTGATAATCAAGACCATCGCCAAAAGATTTAATCTTGCCTGTAAATTTTGAAGCATCAAATCTTTTTAGTTTAGTACTATAGGATTCCAACATGGCAATCTTTTCTTTAATTGTTTGTTTAGTATCATTTTTATTACTTCCACTATGACTGCCATAATCATTCTTGCAAAAGTACGAAAATGAGCATCTTGTTTGAGCAAGTATTCCTGTACGGAATTTTATGGATAAAATTCGATTATATTAATTTCTGCAATTTTAAAAAGCTCCTTATCCGCAGTAAAAAGAGGAATAATTTGAAAGGAGGCAGTTGCCGCAATTATGGCATCAGGTAATTTAATATTATAGCTTTTTCTAAAATTAACAGCTAATCTTGCAATAAGATTATTTGTGTGAATAACGGTATCTTCCAGAAATTCAGAGTTAGTTTCAGATCCTTGTAATATAAATCCGAAAATGTTTGTATCTACAACAAGACTATTCCCAATCATTTCTCATTTTTCTTTGAGATTCAACCGGATCATCATTAAACTTAATTTTTCCTTTAAAGCGATGCGCCGGAAATCCCGTAGAAATTTTCTTTAATTTTTTAATCTTATTTTCCAGGCTTTTTTTATTGTCCGTATTTTTTATGGTTAATATTACTCCCATAATCAATCTTTCAAGTAAAGATAACTATTTCGTAAGATGCAATATTTAATTTGTGAAATTCAATAATTAATCCATTTTTTGCAGGTATTCCTGCAACATAATTGTAGCCGCGATCTGATCAATATTTCCCTTTACCTGGCGGTTTTTCTTTTTCATTCCCATTTCCACCATAGCCTGTGAAGCCATTTTAGAAGTATAACGTTCATCCACCGTTTGAAGCGGCATCTGGGGAAATGCTTTGCGGATGCTTTTGATCGCCTGTTTCACCAGCGGGGTGGCATGCGTATCGGAATCGTCCCAGTTTTTGGGCTCGCCAATTAAAATCAATTCCACTTCTTCCTGCAAAAAATATTTTTTGAGAAAAGGAATGAGCTCTTTGGATTCGATGGTTGTCAGGCTGGTAGCAATAATTTTTAACGGATCTGTAACGGCGATTCCGGTTCGTTTTCCTCCATAATCAATGCAAATAATTCTTGCCATATCCGTTTTTTATAAAAATAAAATATCTGCAATCACCAGCACGCTGAATACCACGCTTGCAATACCATTTGCGGTCATGAATGCAATATTCACTTTACTCAAATCATCTGGTTTTACCAGGGAATGCTGATAAATAAGCATGCCTGCAAATACAACAATACCCAACCAATATAACCAGTGAAATCCACCATAATAACCGGCGGCAATCACGCAGCCAGCGCTTAATACATGCAGCAATGCGGAAACGCTTAATGCATTTTTTTTACCCAATGCCGCAGGGATAGAATATAATTTTTGTGACTGATCAAACTCAACATCCTGTAAGGCATAAATAATATCAAAGCCACTCACCCAAAATATTACAGCAAAAGAAAATAAAACCGGTAACAGATCAAACTTTCCCGTAATTGCAAGGTAGGCTCCGATGGGCGCTAAAGATAATCCCAGCCCCAATACCAAATGACATAAAGGAGTAAAGCGCTTGGTATAACTGTAAAACAACACCACAAAAAGCGCTACCGGCGCTAAATAAAAACAAATGCGATTGATGAAGTAACAGGTAATCAAAAACAAAGCACAGGAAACAAGTGTAAATACTAAAGCATTGTTGGCAGAAATGATACCAGCCGGGATTTCGCGGATAGCGGTCCTGGGATTTTTTGCATCGAAGTTTCTGTCGAGATACCTATTGAATGCCATCGCTGCACTGCGGGCGGTTACCATGCAGATGAGCACCAGGAAAAGCTTGAATAGCTGATGACTGGTGGAAAAATCGAATAGTTGCGCATTTACGCCTAAAAAATACCCGATCATCGCAAAGGGTAATGCGAAAATGGTATGGGAAAATTTTACAAGCGATAAATAATTTTTTATGGTTGACATGCCTGAAATCTTAGAGATTTGTTAGTTAAAAGATATTTTGCCTCCGAATTCCCACAGTACAATGCCGGCGGCAACCGATATATTCAACGAATGCTTCATTCCGGATTGAGGAATTTCAATGCATCCATCGCAATATTTTAATACTTGCTCATTTACGCCTTCTACTTCATTTCCAAATACAACCGCGATTTTATCACCAGGTTGTTTGGAGAAATTCTCAAGTGAAATGCTTCCTTCCGCCTGTTCTATTCCATACACTTTGTAACCATTTTCTTTTAATTGTTGTACGGCTTCCAAAGCCGTAGGAAGATACAGCCAATCCACCGATTCAGTAGCACCCAGGGCTGTTTTATGAATGTCGCGATGCGGTGGTTGCGGCGTATAACCACATAAACAAATGGCTTCTATTAAAAAAGCGTCTGCTGTTCTGAATACACTTCCAACATTGTGCATGCTACGGATATTATCCAATACCACAACAACCGGATTTTTCTTTGCTTCCTTAAACTCTGCCACGGTTTTACGGCCGAGTTCATCCATGCTTAATTTTCGCATGCCGCAAAGATAGAACTACTGAGTAATTATTAAGTGTGCCCTGGTTTTATATTGTTATGCTACCTGGTATTAAAAATAAAAGATTTATAGAGAGAAAGCTTTATACAAATTGTCAATCACTTTTTGATAAACAGGCAGCTCCAGTCTGCCTAATCTCCCAAGAATAAGCCTTTGATGAAGAGTAACAAGTTTAGTGATTTTTAATATAGAAGGCTTTTTTAAACCGGTTGTTAAAGATGGTTGCAAGTTGATGTCATGTAAATCTGCTGATAAAAGATTTGCGGTAATGAACATTATAGCCATCTCATTCTTTATTTACATGTAAAACTAAAGCGGGTCGTTTTTTGTGCCTGACAAATCGGAAAAAGGAAATGATACCAATACAATATCAGCTTTTTGCATGGTACACTTCTTTTAAGTCCTCAACGGTATATAAATCTTCATCCTCATTTAAAAAGTCATAACTTCCGGAATCTGCTGCTAATAACCGGATACCTTCTGTTAATATCCGATCTTCCACTTCACTTAATAGTAAAGCGGAATAGGCTTTAACTTTTCCAATTTTATCATCCGGTAATTGCTGTAAAGTATTTAATGTGTCTTTAATAATTTCTTCCCTTTTCATTTGGGCTTTTTACTAAGTTAAATCTTTCTGGTTTATGCCGCAAAACAGCTTGTTTTCCCCAATTAAAAGAATCCATTTACAAACATGCTGTAAACTGTTATTTTTGCCCTTATGGCAAAGGCAAGTACAGATACCCCATTGATGCAGCAACATAAGGCGATCAAGCAAAAATATCCTGATGCGATTTTGTTGTTCCGGGTGGGTGATTTTTATGAAACTTTTGGAGAAGATGCCATTATTGCATCGCAGGTTTTGGGCATTACATTAACCAAACGAAACAGCGCATCGCCTACAGCTTTGGAACTGGCGGGGTTTCCGCATCATGCGCTTGATACTTACCTGCACAAGCTGGTAAAAGCCGGTTACCGGGTTGCCATTTGTGATCAGCTGGAAGATCCAAAACAGGCAAAGGGAATTGTAAAACGCGGTGTTACAGAATTGGTAACGCCCGGTATTGCCACCAATGATAAATTGCTCGAACACAACAGCAATAATTTTTTAGCCGGCGTACATTTTAAGGATGATCTTGTTGGCATCGCATTTCTGGATATTTCAACCGGTGAATTTTTTGTAGCCGAAGGCGACCAGGAATATGCTGACAAATTATTGCAAAGCCTGAAACCGGCTGAAGTAGTGTTTCAGCGCAGTTTTCAAAAACATTTCAAGGAATTATTCGGCGCTAAATTTTATACCTATACTTTGGAAAGCTGGATTTTTGAAGAAGCTTTTGCTACGGAAAATCTTGCTCAAACATTTTCAAACCCATTCACTCAAAGGTTTTGGTATTGAAAACATGCATGGCGGTATTGTTGCTGCCGGAGCGGTATTGCATTATCTTAAAGAAACAGAACATCCCAACCTGCAACATATTACTGCCATTCAGCGGATTGAAAGGGAAGATTATTTATGGATGGACCGGTTTACCATCCGCAACCTGGAAATACTGGGCAGCGGAACTGAAGAAGGGAACAGTTTATTGAAAGTATTGGATAATACGGTAAGTCCGATGGGTGCCCGGTTGCTGAAACGCTGGATGATTATGCCTTTAAGAGATCTGAAAAAGATCAATGAACGGCTGGATGCGGTGGAATATCTGATTAAAGAAGTGGAGCTGCGAAAACAATTGCAGCATTTAATCAAACAATGCGGTGATGTGGAAAGATTGGTAAGTAAAATTCCAATGAAAAAGATCAATCCGCGTGAGGTATTGCAGCTGGCGAAAGGATTGCAGCATACAGAGCAGATCAAAAAGCTTTGCCAGGTGGCGGGAAATGAGTATCTCAAACGATTGGCTGATGCATTGAATCCCTGCCATTATATTGTGGAGAAAATTGTAAAGGAAATCAGTGAAAATCCACCGGTTGCGGCAAATAAAGGCGACTTGATAAAAGAAGGTATTCATGCGGAACTGGATCAGTTGAGGAAAATTGCAAGAGGCGGAAAAGATTTTTTAATCAATATCCAGCAAAGGGAAGCTGAAAACACAGGTATCAGTTCGCTGAAGATCAGCTTTAATAATGTATTTGGATATTATCTGGAAGTAACCAATTTACATAAAAGCAAAGTGCCTGCTGAATGGATTCGTAAGCAAACACTAGCGAATGCAGAAAGATATATCACACCGGAACTAAAAGAATACGAAGAAAAAATAACCGGTGCGGAAGATAAAATCCTTGCAATTGAGCTGGAGCTGTATGATAAGTTGATACTTGAATTGCAGGATTATATTGCACCCATGCAGGTAAATGGAAATATCCTTGCGGTATTGGACTGTTTGTTATGCTTTGCAAATAATGCATTGCATTTCAATTATAAAAAACCTGAATTGCATGATGGGTTGGAACTGGAACTGAAAGCAAGCCGCCACCCGGTAATTGAAAGAACTTTAGCCATTGGTGATCAATATGTTGCCAATGATATTTACCTGAATCCCGCACGATCAGCAGATCATCATTTTAACCGGGCCCAATATGAGTGGTAAAAGTGCTTTACTGCGACAGACCGCGCTGATTACATTGATGGCGCATATGGGAAGTTTTGTTCCGGCGGCATCTGCCAGAGTACCATTGACCGATAAAATTTTTACAAGGGTAGGAGCAAGTGACAACCTGAGCGGTGGCGAAAGTACATTTATGGTAGAAATGAATGAAACGGCCAGCATCATCAACAATATTTCAGAACGCAGTTTAATATTGCTGGATGAAATTGGCCGCGGAACTTCTACCTATGATGGAATTTCCATTGCCTGGAGTATTGTGGAATATTTACAGGCTTCATCCGCTGCGCCAAAAACATTTTTTGCCACGCATTATCATGAACTGAATGAACTGGAAGAAAAATTACCCGGTGTCAAAAACTTTCATGTTACCAATAAAGAAGTTGGCAATAAAATCATTTTTTTACGCAAACTGGCGCCGGGTGGCAGTACACATAGCTTTGGTATTCATGTGGCCAGGATGGCCGGAATGCCTCCATCTTTGATTGACCGGGCCAATGATATATTAAAACAACTGGAAGAAAAGCATGTAGATGAAGACCAGAAAAAAGCTGGTCCGAAAGTGGAAAAATTAAGTGCCGGTGTTAAAAAAATCTCCGGTCCGCAAATGCAGCTTTCCATTTTTGATGCGCACAGCGAAACCTTTCAGAATATCCGGAAAATGCTTGATACCATTGATATTAACCGTTTAACACCGGTTGAAGCTTTGATGAAATTGAATGAAATCAAGGGTTTATTGAAGTAAATAAAATTAAGATTTTATCAAACTCAAAAACTCACTGCGGGTTGAATGATTTTCAAATTCACCAAAGAAAGCGGAGGTAGTAGTTACCGAATGTTGTTTTTCAATACCACGCATCATCATGCATAAATGAGAAGCTTCAATTACTACTGCCACGCCCAATGGATTCAGTGTTTCTTTGATGGCGCCCAATATTTCGGTAGTAAGCCTTTCCTGAACCTGTAAACGGCGGCTGTACACATCTACTACTCTTGCCAGTTTGCTCAGGCCGGTGATCCAGCCATTGGGAATATAAGCGATATGCGCTTTGCCAAAAAATGGGAGCATATGGTGTTCACAAAGACTATAAAGTTCAATATCTTTTACAATGATCATTTCACTTACTTCTTCATGAAATTTGGCGGAATTTAATATGGCTTTCGCATCAGACTGATAGCCTTGTGTCATAAACTGCATAGCTTTGGCTACTCTTTCCGGTGTTTTTATTAAACCTTCCCTTTGCGGATTTTCGCCTAACAATGCAAGTGTTTGCTTATAATTTTTTATCAGATCTGAAGTGATATCTTCATCATATTCTTCTATTTTCCTGTAAGCCATTAACTGTTATTTTATAAGGTGCTAATTATTTTTTCAATGAAATGTTTATGCGGGATATTCCACAAAATTGCGTTCAGTTTCAAATAAAGTTATTTTTAATTCCAAATCCGGATCTATTTTTTTTCGCAATACATCATAAATGATCATTGCAATATTTTCGGCGGTCGGGTTTAGCGTTTGGAAAGCTTCTACATCAAGATTTAAATTTTTATGATCAAATTTTTCCAATACTTCCTTTTGAATAAGATCACTCAAAATTTTAAGATCCATCAGGTAACCTGATACCGGATCGGGCAGACCTGTAAGTTTTACAATCAGTTCATAATTATGTCCGTGGTAATTAGGATTGTTGCATTTCCCAAATACCCTTGCATTTTTTTCATCGCTCCACGTGGGCACATGCAATCTGTGAGCCGCATTAAAGTGCTCTTTTCTAAACACAGCAAGTTTTTTATCAGACATATTTGTAAGTAATTTTTATACTTTATAATGGGCAAAAAGATGGAAATATTTTTTTTGAGCCCGGCAATATTACTACTATCGGCCTGGTTGCGTCGCACCCTTGAGCGTTTTTCTCTTTATTGAGCAAAGTGCAAGCCTTCTGAAAAATAACTGCATTTTCCCTTGCAAGTTATAGAAGCTATTTAAAATCATTCTCCAAAATACTCCACATAAATACGCGGTGTTTCATATAGCTTTATACAATGAAGCTGCACATCGGCAGGAATATGGGGCGCCAGTTGTTGCCAGATGCCCATTGCCAGGTTTTCCGTAGTGCACATCTTATCTTTTAAAAAATCCACATCAAGATTTAGATTTTTGTGATCGAGTTTGGCGATCACTTTTTCACGGATCAGCAGGCTGAGCTTTTTTACATCCATGATGAAACCCGGTATCTGGATTGGGTAGTCCTTTGATGGTTACAAACAACTCAAAATTATGCCCATGCCAGTTTTCATTGGCACAGGGGCCAAATACTGCTTCATTTTTTTCTTTGCTCCAACCGGGATTGTATAATTTATGCGCCGCATTAAAATGTTCCAGCCGCGTGAGATAAACCATGCCTTCTCAAATTTTTGCAAAGGTAATGCTATGTAGGGAACGGATAAAAGATACCTTTGCCGGCAATGAAAGTTGTTATCAGCGCCGCCACAAAGCATGAAATTGAACCTGCAACATGCATGTGATTATCCATAAGATAAGGGATTGGAAATTCAATTTCATATTTCCGGGGTGGGATTGCTTTCCACGGCTGTTTCATTGACAAAATTAATCATAACGGAAAAACCGGATTTAATCATCCAGGCCGGAATTGCCGGCGCTTTTGACCAATCGGTATCATTAGGTAAATTAATTACCATAAAAGAAGAAACTTTAGGCGACCTGGGCGTTCAGGAAGGAAATGAATGGAAAGATTTGTTTGATCTGCAACTGGAAGATGAAAATCGTTTTCCCTTCAAAAACAAAACATTAGCCAATCCCTGGTTAACTAAATACAATCTCTTGCAATTGCCCGAATTGAAAGGAATTTCAGTTAATGAAGTATCAACCGGGGCTGAAAGGATGCAAAAGCTTATTAAAAAATATGGCGTACAAACCGAGAGTATGGAAGGAGCAGCTTTGCATTATGTGTGTCTGGAATACAATATTGCTTTTATTCAGATGAAAGCAATCTCTAATTATGTTGGTGAAAGGGATAAAAGCAACTGGAAAATGAAAACAGCAATTCAAAATCTGAATGAAGGCCTTGTAAACTATCTTGAAATATTAAAAAGTTTGGCCTGATAGCTCATAGCTGACAGCTCAAAGCTCATACCTGATACCTCATACCTCAAAAATGAATTTATGAAATTAACCTTAGGATTTAGCCCTTGCCCGAATGACACTTTTATTTTTGATGCATTGGTAAATCATAAAATTGATACAGAAGGAATTGAATTTGAGGTGTTCATGGAAGATGTACAAACCTTAAATAAATGGGCCGCTGATGGCCGGCTGGATATTTCAAAGATCAGTTATGGCGCTTTGCCAGGGTTGTTGGAAGATTATATTGTACTAAACAGCGGCGGGGCATTGGGGAAAGGAGTGGGGCCTTTGTTATTATCAAAAAAGGCCATTGAAGGATGGAAAACAGAAATTAACAATTGGAATATTGCCATTCCGGGCCAGAATACTACAGCGCATTTTTTATTTTCCCTGGCTTTTCCCGAGGCAGGCAGAAAAAAGTTTCTGGTATTCAATGAAATTGAGGATGCGGTCCTGAATGAAAAAATGAATGCTGGTGTTATTATTCATGAAAACCGGTTTACTTATCTGCAAAAGGGATTGGTGAAACTGATGGATCTCGGCGAATATTGGGAACAAACAACAGGCTTACCCATTCCGTTGGGAGGAATCGTGGCAAAAAGAAATTTTTCTCAAAAATTGCTTAACAAACTGGATCGTCTTATTCAAAACGGCGTGGAATATGCATTTAAGCATTACCCTGAAATCACTGATTTTGTAAGCTCAAATGCGCAGGAAATGGAAGAATCCGTAATGCGCCAGCATATTGATCTGTATGTAAATGATTATTCAATAGCGTTGGGAAATGCCGGGCAGGATGCGGTGTTTCAATTATTGGAAGTGTTTAAAAAAATGCATCCCGGCTTTCATTTTGATAAAGAAAGCGTTTTTATAAATTAAGGATAGTTTCAAGTTTATTGTCTCAATTTATTTTAAGGTTTGGCAGCTTCCAGTGTTTCAATGATTGTTGAAAATTGTTCCACCCTGTTTTCCCACGAATTGCTTTGTGCAAAGGTTCTTCGTTCCAGTTTTTTTGCCAGGTTATCCGTTTGTAATTCGTGCAGCAGCGATTGAAGAAAATTTTCCTTTGAATCCACAATACTTACAACAGCTTGAAATTCGTTTAAATTGCTGAAATCGGTCGTAACTACGGGCAAACCGGCAGCGAGGTACTCATTTATCTTCAACGGATAAATACCTTTATTGAAATCATTTTTTAGAAATGGAATAATTCCCAGGGAAAAAGTTTTCAGATAAGCCGGAAGTTCTTTTACTGATTTCGCTCCTTCCAATATTACATTAGTATATTTTCTTAAAATGCTTTCTCCTTTTTTATCTAAAATTCTTCCTACAAAAACAAAATCGGTATCCGGCATATTTTCAATAATAAAAGCTAAAAGCTCATAGTCCAGCCTTTCATCAATGCTTCCAATATAGCCGACGCATTTTTTTTCCGGAATTTCTTCTTTAAATCCCTGGCTGAATAATTCAATATTTGCCGCGTTTTTTACCAGGAAACAATTTTTAGTGAGATGCTTTTTTCTTTCAAGTAATCCTTCCGAGGTAACGATAACGGCATCAGCCATTTTCATTAACCTGTTTTCGAGATACTCACCATGCTTTTTGAGCCAGTTTGCCGATTCAATCACATCATAACAATGATAGATCAATAAATTTTCATTGAACTTTCTTCCATTTACCACACCCAGGGCGGGATTAAAGGCAACAATATTAATCAGTTTTTCGGTCATGTTCAAGCGAATCAGATACTTTTTTATGCTCCGGCGAACCATCCAACCATTGAATCCCAACAGGAAATCATATAATTTTCCTTTTGGTAGAAAATTAATGGTTAAAGCCATGGGCGGCGTCATTACATACACTTTTCCTTCGGGTAATTGGATGGTTTTTACCCTTTTTTGAAGGCCAAATACCTTTTTATAAGGAATATCTTTTTTCCCTTTTATTACACCCTGAACAATATCTTTGACGGTATAAGGAGTATCAATGTACAGGACTTTATTACCCCTTGCAAACACGCTCATCAGTTCCACTATCGTTTTCGCATAATCACTTTCCCATAAAGGGTTGGAAATACATAAAATATTTCTGTTTTCGATCATGTGTAAAAAAAAATTTGGAATGAAGATAATGGTAAAAAGATTTGTACCGGTATTCCTGATTAATTTTATAATGAAACATGAAGAAATTGCTAATTTTTTAAAAAGCGGACTTTAATTAAGTTTTCTTGATATTTGTTACTCCCTAAAACTTTAATTGTTTTATGTTGATTGCTAAAAATTATATTCTGGCTGAGTTTATTTTTCCTGTTGTATAATTATATCGGCTATGCATTGGTTACTTTGATTCTGGTTAAGATAGGTAAAAAGAAAGCGCCCCTGACGCAGATAACAGAAAATGATGAACTTGCCGTAACTATCGTGATCGCTGCTTATAATGAAGAAGCTTTTATCAGGCAAAAAATTGAAAATACATTATCTCTTGATTATCCTTCGGAAAAGCTGCAGATCATTTTTATTACGGATGGTTCAACGGATAAGACGCCTGAGATCATCCGGGATTACGAACATATTACGCTTTTGCATCAACCGCTTCGCAAAGGAAAAACAGCGGCGCTCAACCGGGCGATGCCTTTTGTGAAAAACCCGGTAGTGATCTTTTGCGATGCCAATACCATGTTGAATACATCCTGCATCCGCGAATTAGTAAAGCATTATAAAGATGAGAAAGTGGGTGGGGTTGCAGGTGAAAAAAGGGTTTTATCGGGTGAAGGAATGGTACAGCAGGAAGGTTTGTACTGGAAATATGAATCTTATTTAAAAAAATTGGATGCTTCTTATGAAACTGTTGTTGGCGCGGCTGGCGAATTGTTTTCTTTCAGAACGCGGTTATGGACAGATATTGAGGAAGATTCTATTCTGGATGATTTTATGCTGTCCATGCGCATTGTTCAGAAAGGGTATCGCATCATGTACGAACCATTAGCGTATGCTACAGAAACGGCTTCCGCGTCTGTAAAAGAAGAATCCAAAAGAAAAGTAAGGATTGCTGCAGGCGGATTTCAATCTATGAGCCGGTTAACGGAGTTATTAAATGTGTTTAAATATGGAAAAGCTGCGTTCCTGTATATTTCGCACCGCGTATTAAGATGGGCTGTAAGTCCGTTTTGCCTGGTCTTAATTTTGATTAGCAATATCGTATTGGCAATTTATTCCAATAAAATATTCTATCAAATTATATTGATGTTGCAATTGGTTTTTTATTTTCTTGCTGTTCTGGGAAAATTATCATCCAGGGTTAATTTAAAAATACCTTTAGCACAGCCGGTTTATTATTTTGTGTTTATGAATATTTGTGTAATAAGAGGGCTTTTCAGATATTTACAGGGAAAACAGGCTGCAACATGGGAGCGGGCGGAAAGGCAGATGCATCCAAAAACAGCTTCCCGCTGAAATAGTAAAAAATAATAATAGTTTTTTATTTTGATAGCTATTGATGGATTTAGAAAACAATTTTATTAAGGTAATCTTAAGGTGATTTTTTTTTTAAATATTTGAATATATCAAAAAACCATTTATCTTGCCCTAGTTTTAAGAAATAATCTAATACCAAATCTATATCCTGCGTAAAAGCTTCTTATTTATATCCTTTTATCATCCTTTGAATTACGATTCTAATCTTGTATTGTTTTGATTACAGTTGATCTATTTTGATACACTATTATTCAATTCTATGAACTGACCAGTAAATTTTTTGGCTAATGCCAAAAGATCCTGTCTCCTATGCCCAACCATTAACCACAACTGTGTCTATTAAATCGTAAAAAAAATGAAAGCATTCTTAAGCATCTTGAAACTACTGCTGGTAGTTTTTGCCGGTTTCTTTTTGCAACCTGTTTCAGCCCAGACAGGCGTATTGGATCCCAATGATCCGGTCATTACTTATAACCCAAATAATCCGCCCACCCGTCCGGACAATGGCGTGTTGGCTAAATGGGTTAGAACAAAACGTATGTCATGGAATACGGATTCTTACAAGTGTTATTTCTATAAAAACTACGCTTTCAGATTGAAATATCCCAAGAGCTATCAACCGGGTGTTAACGATGGTAAAAAATATCCTGTTTTTGTATTTTTCCACGGCGCAGGTGAACTGGGTACCTTTTACGATAATGAATACCAATTATTACATGGGGGGGAACTTCATAAGAATGCAGTGGATAATGGTCAGTTTGATGGATATTTAATATATCCCCAATCCCGGGATCCAGGTTGGAGTAATGCTGTATATGATGTAATGAATGAGTTCATAATGAAATATTTGGTTCCGGAGGCAAAAGCAGATCCATATAGAATAATGGATGACGGTTTGTCATCAGGTGGTGCGGCTACCTGGAACTTTTTAATAAAATATCCAAAATTGATTGCAGCAAGCTTGCCGATTAGTGCAACTTACATGCCTGATACCAATTATATTTCTTCTTATAAATACACTCCCATCTGGCATTTTCAGGGAGGAGTTGACGTGTCGCCGCAGCCGTTTAACAGTGTCTTATTTGGGAATAAAGTGCTTAGCCACGGCGGTAATTACAGATATACAGAATATCCAAATGTTGGTCATGGTTGCTGGTATAATGCGTGGGGAGAACCTGATTATTTTCCATTTATGCTTAGAGCAAATAAAGTAAACCCCTGGCCTTTATATGGAAGAACGGAATTTTGTACTCTGGATGAAATAAATGTTACTATAGGTGTAACAGAAGGGTTTGACGGATATGAATGGCGAAAGAATGGTACTGTAATTCCTGGCGCTAACAGCAATACATATTTAGTTAAAAATGAGATAGGCACTTATGATTGCAGAATTAAATCTGGAAATGAGTGGTCTTATTGGTCGCCAACACCTGTTGTCATTAAACTTAAGCAGAAAACTATTACACCCAACATTCAATTGAGTGGGTTTACCAGTAAGGTTATTCCGGCACCAGATGGAAATACTGTTTCATTAATGCTTCCTGAAGGATATACCAGCTATTTATGGCAGAAAGAAGGAAGTGAAACCATACTTGGAACATCAAGAGAATATATAGCCACTACTCCGGGTTATTACAAGGCGAAAGTAACCGAGCTTTACGGTTGTTCAAGTGAATATTCAGAATTATTTAAAATACTCGATGCTAATGGTGCCAATGGGCCTGATGCTCCATCTGATATAATAGCCACAACCTTATCAAGAACCTCT
Source organism: uncultured Chitinophagaceae bacterium (assembly GCA_963695165.1). GTDB lineage: Bacteria > Bacteroidota > Bacteroidia > Chitinophagales > Chitinophagaceae > CAVOGF01. The sequence goes on along the minus strand of CAVOGF010000002.1, from coordinate 304,869 downwards.
ATAAGAATTGACTGGAACCAGAATGCAAATCCGCAAAATAATGAAACAGGATTTGAAGTTTTTCGGGGGGCGGCAAGTGCAGGCCCCTACCAATTAGTTACAATTACAGCCCCGGATGCAGCATCGTACACAGACAAAAAATTAAATCCGGGTACTCAATATTTTTATAAAGTCCGGGCTATTAATAATAATGGTGCGTCTTCTGTTCCAAACGCTGTACAAGCCACTACACAAAGAGACACTACTGCACCTACAGCTCCTGGAAATTTGAAGGTGGTATCGTTTTCAGGTAACTCGGTTAGTTTAAGTTGGAATGCTTCCTCAGATGATGTGGAGGTAACAAATTACGATGTATATGTGAATGGTATAAGAATGTATATCCTTGGTGGTAATACCACAGCTTTTACTGTTTACAATCTTACTTATGGCAAAACCTATAATTTTATAATAAAAGCAAGGGATTTTGCCGGTAACGTATCTGTTGCAAGTAATCAGGCTACTGCTACTCCTTATCTGAAGGGATTAAACTATAGTTATTATAATGGCGAATGGAATAAATTACCTGATTTTAAATTGTTAACTCCGGTTGCTATAGGAGTAGTGCCAAATGTTACATTAAATACTTATTCAGATGCAGAAAACTATGCTTACCTGTGGGAGGGAACCATCACAATACCAGTGAATGGTAACTACACTTTCCGTACGAATTCAGATGATGGCAGCAGGCTTTATCTTGGCGCCAATGGAGGCACATCTTCGCCATACAGCTTTTCGGCAACGCCACTTGTGGACAATGACGGTTTGCATGGATCACAGGATGCAAATAGTGTTGTAAGAAGTTTGACTGCTGGCACTTACCCTATAGCCATTAGCTTTTTTCAGCTTGGTGGCGGTGCTAGTATGAATGTATACTGGAGAAATCCACAAACAGGAAATCAGTTTGTAGCCATTCCTGATAGTGCTTTTACTGATGGTTTCAAAGTCACCGGCACAGCGCCTGCAGCTCCTTCCGATTTGAAGGCTTTGGCAATTTCTTCAAAACGCATTGATTTAAGCTGGACAGATAACAGTGACAATGAAACCGGTTTTGAAATATACCGGGCTAATTCTTCCAGCGGGCCATATTTAACAATAGCTATTACAAGCGCTAATAAAACCAGCTATATAGATTCTTCCCTCAATGCGGCTACTACTTATTATTATAGAATTCGTGCGATTGGGAAATATGGGGAGTCCGCATTTAATGACGCAAACAATTCTTTAAAATATAGTTATTATGAAGGAAGCTATGCGGCTTTACCTGATTTTAATGCGCTAACGCCTAAGAAAACTGGTGATATCAATAATTTTGATATTAGTGTAGCTGATGCCCAGGATTATTTTGCATTTAAATTTGATGGAATTATCAGGGTTCCTGTGGATGGCAATTATACTTTTTATACTACAAGTGATGATGGTAGTAAGTTGTATATAAATGGAACCTCTGAATCCAATCTTGTAGTGAACAATGATGGTTTGCATGGGACTGTTGAAGCCTCTGGAAATATATTCCTTACTGCAGGGGCTCATAGCATCCGGGTTGCCTTCTTTGAAGCTGCCGGTGACCAGGTATTAAAAGTTGCTTACCAGGGGCCTGGTATTGCAAAACAATTAATCCCTGATTCGGTATTAGGATTGCCTGGTGCTAATGCTACCACCTTAAAAATATCTGGGGTTCCAACAGCGCCCACGAATTTAGTAGTGGAAGCTCAAAGCCCGTCTGTAATGAAAATTAACTGGACCGATAATTCAAGCCAGGAAACGGGTTTTGAGATTTACCGGTCGCAGGCAAGCAATAATAATTATGTATTAATAACTACTGTTGCAGCAAATCTTCAAAACTATTTTGATAGTAATCTGATTGCCAATACGATTTATTATTATAAGGTCCGTGCAAAAGGGCTGGTGGGTCCTTCGGAATATACAGATGAAGCCTATGATACCACATTAAATAATCCGCCGACTATTGCATCAATTGGTAACCAGAGCATGAGGTATGGAACACAATTGATTGTAAATGTAGCTGCGTCAGATATTGATGGAGATCAGCTAATGCTAACGGTTGATGGTCTGCCTTCCTTTGGCTTCTTTACTTCTACTGGTAATGGTACCGGTACAATTACTTTCAATCCCCAGGCTTCGGATGAAAAAGTATATACTGGTATTACGGTTACTGTTTCAGATCCCCATGGTGGTACAAAGACGATTTCTTTTAACCTGACAGTGAATGATAATTATAACCCGGTAATAGGGGCCATTGCTCCTGTAACCGTTCAGGAAGGAAGTAGTTATACGCTTGTATTAAATGCAACAGATCAAAATGCAGGAGATATACTTACATGGGATTTTCCGGATCTTCCATCTTTCATTACCAAAACAGTAAATGGAGGCAGCGCTACGCTTCTAATAAAACCAGGTTTTGCAGATGCAGATGTTTATCATATAACTGCCAGAGTAATGGATAATAAAGGAGGCTCTGATACGAAAACCTTTTCGGTATTGGTGACAAAAGGAATGCTGCCGACACAGAAGATTTATGTGAATTTTGGATATGGTGCAGCCTATAATGAAGGTGCTCCCTGGAATAATACGAATCAAAGCCCACTGGTAATCCTGAGTTTAAGTCATTTAAAGATGATCAGGGGGCTATTACAACTGTAGGGATAAAGATTATGAGTGCCTGGAATGGAGGAGGTCACTATAGTAATGGAGTGCCACTACTGGAAATAATACTGGTATTTATCCTGATAAAGTGATGCGTTTCAGGCTATTATTCTATATACGATACAACAAACCTTTAAAATTACTGGCCTTGATGCTTCATCGGTATATATCATTGACCTTTTTTGGAAGCTCTAGGACGAGGCGTATCAGATAATAGAACGTCTTATACACGGTAAATGGAATAGAGTGTTTCATTAGATGCTGCGCGTAATACACAAAATGTTGTTGAAATTAATTCTCTGCATCCTGATCAAGATGGCAGTCTTACTATTAATATGGAAGCTGGCTCTAGGTTCAACAGCCAGTTATATCAATGCGCTAGTAATCACTAAAGGCGATATTGCTAACATTCCTCCTGCTGCTCCAAAAGATTTCGCTGTTATCCAGGAAAATGGAATTGCAAATTTATCCTGGAGAGATGTAGCATTCAATGAAGATGGATATGAAGTGTACCGTGCCACTGATACTAATGGCACCTTTTATTTTACTTAAATCCGAATGCGCAAAATGCCAATGCCACTGATTATAATGATAGTATTTTAAAAGGCAATACCACTTATTTTTATAAGGTAAGAGCAATAAATGCATTTGGAGTTTCAGCATTTACTCCAATTATTTCAATATCATATTCCTAATATAGCGCCTTTAATAAATAATATTTCTAATGTAGACATGCAGGAAGGTAATGTTACAGCTTGGAATTTAACTGCTACAGATGAAAACGCAGGGGATGTACTTACATGGGATTTTCAAAATCTTCCTGGATTTATTACTAAAACAATAAATGGAAGATTCGATTACCCTTCAGATAAATCCTAGGTTTTGCCGATGCGGATGATTATCCTTTAACGGTAACAGTATCTGATGGTAAAGGAGGTACTGATACAAAGACCTTTACTGTTACTGTAACAAAAGGACGTAGTTCCGACGACGCAGAAGATATATGTGAATTTTGGATATGGTGCTAGCCTATAATGAAGGTGCTCCCTGGAATAATACAAATGCAAAGCCCACTGGTAATCCTGAATTTAAGTCATTTAAAGATGATCAGGGAGCTATTACAACTGTAGGGATAAAGATTATAAGTGCCTGGAATGGAGGTGGTGCCATTATATGTAATGGTGCCACTACTGGAAATAATACTGGTATTTATCCTGATAAAGTAATGCGTTCAGGTTATTATTCTATTACATGCAGAGCAAACCTTTAAAATTACTGGCCTTGATGCTTCATCTTTATATTCATTAACCTTTTTTGGAAGCTCCAGAACTGCGTCTAGATAATAGAACAGCTGTATATACTGTAAATGGAAAAAGTGTTTCATTAAATGCTGCGCTAATACCAAAATGCTGTTGAAATTAATTCTCTTACATCCTGATCATGATGGCAGTCTTACTGTATATATGAAAGCTGCTCCAGGTTCAAGCCATAGTTACATCAATGCACTGGTAATAACTAAAGACGATCGTTACCAATATTCCCACCCGCCGCTCCGAGAGATTTATCTGTTATCTATGAGAATGGTATAGCATAAGCTTTCCTGGCGCGATGTGGCATTCAATGAAGACGGTTATGAAGTGTACAGGGCTACAGATTCATTAGGTGCTTATACTTTATTGAATCCGAATCCTTCAAATCAGAATGCAGTTGGATACACAGACAACAGTCAGTTTATTCCTAATTTGGTTTACTATTATAAGGTGAGAGCTTTCAATACTTATGGATTCTCAGCTTATGCTACAGTGGCTGGAGTAACTTTTCCTAATAACAAACCAGTGCTGGCAGCAATTGCAAATCAAAGCATGAACGTCAATGAAGTGGTTAACGTAAATATTACAGCTGCTGATGATCCGGGTGAACAGCTTACTTTATCAGCTTCTAATTTACCTTCTTTCGCAACCTTTGTTGATAATGGAAATGGTAACGGAACATTAAAATTGTCGCCCATCGTTTCCCAAACGGGTAATTTCAATGTTTCCATTACTGTTAATGATAATTTTGGAGGTTCCGATAGTAAAAACGTTAGTATAACAGTAAGTGATCCGGTTGAAGTAAACAGACCTGTAGCTCCTTCAAATTTAACTTCTGTTACCCAGTCCAAAACTTCTGTAACATTAAGCTGGAAAGACAATTCAAATAATGAAACCGGCTTTGAAGTTTGGCGTTCTGCTACCCGGAATGGTACATATGACCTGGTAGCAACCGTTGGCGCAAACATTACGAGTTATGTGGATAATGGTCTTGCAAATGGTTCCTTGTTTTTTTACAAAGTGAGAGCCAAAAACAACAGTATATTTTCAACATATAGTAATACTGTTGCCGCATCCCCCATTAGTTACGTGCTTAACATCAATTTTAATGAAGGCAGCGCAGATAGTCCGCCCCAACCGGCGCCATGGAATAATACAAATGCTACTCCTTATAATGGATATGCGCTTAACAATCTATTGAATGATCAAAACCAACGTTCCGGTGTAAACTTCTTATTGCCTAAAAAGTTTACCACTTATCTTAACGTAGGTAAATCGACCGGTAACAATACAGGGATTTTTCCGGATAATGTAATGAAAAGTTGCTGGTTCATAGATCCTTCTGATACGGCTAAAATCACTATTAATAATCTGAACCAGACGATGAAGTACAATTTAATATTTTTTGGAAGTCAAGGTAATCTGAGCGGAAATAGAATAACAAATTATCAGATTGGAGATCAAATCGTAAAACTAAATTGTACTAACAATACATCCAATACCGTTCAGATTGTTGGAATAGTACCGGATAACACTGGATCAATAAATATTAAAGTTTTTGCAGAAGATAAAACGCTTCTTGGATATTTAAATGCAATGGTAATTCAGGGGTATTATTCCGCAGACCCGGATGTGGCTTCAACCTTGCAGAATCAAATAACTTATCAACCAACTAGTTTGATGGGCACAAAAAGTTCTATAAGTACAAGCTTGCAGAATAAAAAAGCTGAAGCGGATAGTTTGAAGACAATAGATAACACAGCTGCTATTGCTTATCCAAATCCTTTTGTAGATGACATTATTTTAAAAGTTAATTTTACAAAAAATATTGGTAAATTTAACGTCGTGGTTACCGACATGGCCGGTAGAACAATTCATGCAAATGAATTTAATGATATAAAGAGAGGAGTGTGGCAGCAAAAAATTGGACTAAATGGAAAAGCTTTAAAAAATGGTATTTATCTCATCCAGGTATTAATACCGGGTGAAAAAGCTACAACCATTAAGGTTATAAAGTGATGAATATTAGAAACCAGGCTGGTTTCTACCGGCCTGAATTTTATTTTCTGAATGAAAATCAAAAGCTCAATGGAATTATTGTATTTTTTTAAAATCCTTTATCGAAAAAAATGGCTGATCCTAGGATGTACGTTGGTGGCGTTTTTAACTACTTTCTTACTTACAATGAACCAGGGAAAGCAATATAAATCCGTTGCCCAGCTTTCCACCGGATTTACAATGAGTGAAGAAATGAGATTATCCGATGAAAGATTTAATTCAGCACAAATTGATGTGAAATTTAGTAATGTTATTGAAAACATTAATTCAGTAAAGGTTTTGCAGTTATTATCTTTCAAACTGATGTTGCATGATTTGACAGAGAAAAAACCCTTTAAAATCCTGGATGAAAAACAAAAGGAAAGTTCTGATTATAAAAATGTAAACCGTGAGCAGGCTGTTGTTATTTATAAAGAGAAACTTGCCGCAATGCAAATGCTGGATCCTGCTATTCCCGAGGAAGAACAACTCATAAATCTGGGAAATTTATATGGATATACAGTTGACTGGTTGCATGATAATTTAAATGTAGACCGGCTTGAAAGAAGCGATTATATATACATAACATTTATTTCAGAAAATCCTGAATTATCCGCTTTTGTTGTTAATAATGTTATTACACAGTTTGACCGGTATTACAGTCAGGATAAGCGTGCTCGCTCTGACAGTTCTTTAATTGGGCTTGATAGCCTGGTCCAACAGAAAAAAAGAATACTTGATGAAATTATTGCTGCAAAAAGCAAGTATATGTCATCTCAGGGAATTTTGGACGTTGGGATTGAAGGAAGCAGTAAACTACAACAGATAAGCAGTTTTGAAAGCCAGTTGGCCGAAGAGAAAGGAAATCAGCAAAACTTAGCATTTAGGGTACAGCAACTGACCAATTTAATTAATGAGGCAAATACGAAGGGAATAAAAAGCGTTGCAAATGATAAAATAATTTCACCAGACAACAATGAATATGTTTCGCTCAAAAAGCAGTACAATGATCTTTACCGGGAATATGTTCAAAAGGGATCTAATGATTCGGCCATTAAAAAAAGGTTGGATCAATTATCTGAAAGTATGCGAAAGTTGAGTCTTTCTACTGATGTTGAGGTATCTGAGGTAACTGGAACTAATAAGTCAATTACTTTGGATGAACTCATCCAAAGAAAACTGGATTCTGAAGGCTTATTAAAAGCATCCATTGCAAAAAGCAATGCTTTGCAATCCCGCTTAAATGAATTGAATGGAGGATTAACAGGGATGGCTGCCAAGGGGGCGGGAATAGATAGATTTGACAGGGAAATTCAAATTGCATCTTCAGAGTATACTTCAGCTAAAGACAAATTAAACCTTGTTTCCAATTTAAGTGAAGGTTCAAGCAGTTTTAAACAAACCTTGTATGGGCAACCTGCAATTACTCCCGAACCTTCCCGTCGTTGGTTGATTGTGGCTCTGGCGGCTGTTGCTACCTTTATTTTAAGTTCTATGGTGATTTTTTTACTTGAATACTTTGATCAGTCTATTAAAACACCTTCCCAATTTCAACGGTTGACCTACTTACCTTTATTGGGCTCAGTCAATTTTATAAAAATGAATGGTGATATTTTGGGTACGGTTAATCATTCAAATGATAATGATACTAATAGAGAAAATACTTTTCGCGAGCTTTTAAGGAAATTAAGATATGAGATAGAAAATAGCGGAAAAAAAATAGTTCTTTTCACCAGTACAGAATCTGGCCAGGGAAAAACCACTTTAATACAGGCACTTGCTTACAGCCTGAGCCTTGGGAAAAAGAGTGTATTAATTATTGATACTAACTTTTGTAATAATGATCTTTCCAAATCTTTTTCAGCAAAACCTATGTTGGAAAAATTTTCAGTAAATGGAAAACCTTTTGATATCGAAGATATAAAGGAACTTATAACAAAATCGGAGGTTGAAGGAGTGGATATGATAGGCTGTGGTGAAGGTGATTATACCCCATCTGAAATATTACCCAAAAATCATCTTTTAAATCATCTTCATGAATTATTAAAAGTTTACGATTTTATTTTCCTGGAAGGAGCTCCACTCAATGATTATACAGATACCAAGGAACTAATCAATTATAGTGAAGGAGTAGTGGCCGTATTTTCATCTGAATCTTCTTTATCACCTTCGGATAAAGAATCCATTAAGTTCCTTCGTGAAAATAAAGAAAAATTTATTGGTGCAATACTCAATAAAGTTCCTGAAGAAAATCTTAATTTGTAACAATAACATGGTTATAATCGATTTGCAGATCATCATTTGAAACACATTTTCTAACTAAGATACTATCTTAGTATTCCTCTATTATTAACGAAATTGGGGTAAAAAATTAAGTGGCAATTAGAAAAATTTATGAGAAAATATGATTATTGGATTCGATCCGGAAAGTTCACTTCTATACAAAAATTGTCTACTTTATTGATGGGGATTTTTTCTTTCATGTTGTTAACAAGAATGTTGGGGCCGGGTGGGTTTGGTATTTGGGGATTATTTTTAATTATTAGTTCCATAACAGAAAATGCGCGTGTTTCTCTCATTAGAAATGGGTTCATCCGTTTTATGAATCAAACTTCAAAAGCGGAACATCCAAAATTACAAATGGCCGCTTTTCTTTTAAGTTTTAGTATCAGTTTTGTTTTATCTGTTCTTTTTTTCTTATTGGCAACACCGGTTTCTCATTGGCTAAATTCACCAGGATTGAGGTTGATGTTGCAATGGTATGCCCTTGCCATTTTGGTGAATACTTTTTTTACGCATTGCGAAATGTTGTTAAGTGCCAAAATGGATTTCAGGGGGGTATGCATTATCTATTGTGTTAGGCAAGGTTTATTGCTTTCAATTATTGGTTTTTATTTTTTAGTTGGTTGGGAAATTACTCCCGAGTTACTTGCAATCTATTACCTGGTTGCATTGATAGCAGGATCCTTAGCAGGATTTAAGTTAACATCATCTTATTTAGCATTTGATTTGCAGCATTACCAAACTTGGTTGCCAAGGTTATGGCATTTTGGAAAATTTGTTTTCGGAACAAATGCATCAGCTACTTTATTCAGAAGTACAGACAATATTATTACTGCGAATTTTTTTACACCTGTCATAACTGCATATTACAACTCCAGCCTACGAATTGGAAGCCTTGTAGACATGCCATCTGAAGTATTGGGAGATATTGTTTATCCGAAGGTTGTACAATATGATGTTGCTGATAAAGAATCAATCCGAAAAATGTATGAAAAAACCGTAGGGGCTATATTAACTTTTTCTATCCCGGCATTAATTATTTTACAATTATTTCCCTCATTGATTCTCCAGATTTTGGCAGGGAAGGCTTTTGTGGAAGGGGCATCCATTTTAAGAGTAACTGCATTTTTTGGGTTTACCTTGCCCTTTATTAAGCAATTCGGTACTATCATGGATGCTACCGGTCAGCCGGAGATCAATTTTAAAACTATGTTTTTTGCATTCCTTTTTAATATAGGGAGCAACCTTGTAGGCGTTCATTTTCTTGGTGTAATTGGCGCAGCCTTAGGTACGGCCTTCACTTATTTTGTAATATTGATTATTACACAAACAATTTTACACAGAAAATTTGGAATCAGGTGGACCAACGTATTTAAAAATACATTTTCATTTTATCCAGAATTTTTTAAAATTGTCAAATATTCTTTACGCGTTTCTTAATTGAACCTAAAAATACTTTTATGGGAAAAGATAAGGACTTTAAAAATGGAAAAGAAAAAATTGATCCTGTTTCACAAAATATTTTGCTTGAATCGATTATTACTATTTTCATTGGAGTGATTCTTTTATGCTTAGTTATTAAAACATTATTTTTTTAATAAAATAGAACTTAATTGAAAATTTTAGTTCAAAAAAGGAATACTATTTTTAAAATAGGCCTGCTTTTATTTTTGGCAATAATGGCTGTTACTATTTCGTGGATAACTGCCCAACAGGGAGAAAAAGTAGGTATTCTGATCGTAGGATTGATTGTTGGAATTAGCTTTACTGTATATGGGTTTATTAATCCAGTATTTGGCTTTTATGTAGCAACAATTTTAGCTTTTTTTATTTTTTATATTGCCCGGTTACTAAGTTTCTATGAGGGGGTAGGTACTATTCTTGATATTGTAATTCTCATCACTTTTGTCGGAGTTTTATTGCAAAAATATTTGCATGAAGAACCTTTATGGAAAAATCCGGATATCATTTCCATCTTGTTTTTGATATATCTGGTATATATTATTATAGAATTTTTTAATCCCAATGGCTTATCCTTTGTAGGAAATATCAGTTATCTGAGAATTGTAATCAGGCAGTTGGTGATATTTTATATAGCCCTGAATATTTTTAAAAGTTATAAGAATATTGCAGCTTACTTTAAGTTATGGTGTATCCTGGCATTTTTATGTGCCATTTATGGCTGTTATCAGGAATGGTTTGGTTTGACAGGTTTTGAAAAAAAATGGCTTTACTCTTCAGAACAAACCGTTTTTTTATATGTAATGAATACCGGGATGATAAGAAAAGTATCAACTTTATCTGATCCAACTTCTTTTGGAATATTAATGGCGATCTCTGCATTATTCACTATGGTGATGGCTCTGGCAACCAATAAAATTGCATATAAAATTGTTTATTTTATCGCCATTTTCTTCATGTTGCTGGGTATGTCTTATTCAGGTACCCGAACTGCCACATTTGCCTTTACGCTGGGTATAGCATTTTATATTTTGATGACGATTCATTATAAAAAAACGCTGGTTTTTGCTGCCATTTTCTCCATGCTTTTTGTAGTATTGATTTATGGACCTTTTTACGGTAATATTACATTAAATCGTATCCGGTCCACTTTTAATTTTTCAGAAGATGCCTCCATGCAGGTGAGGGATAACAACAGGAAGGCAATTCAACCCTATATTTATGAACATCCGCTTGGTGGCGGATTGGGAACAACAGGCCCTGCAGGCGCAAAATATAGTTCATCGCATCCGTTGGCGGGATTTCCCACAGATAGCGGATTATTAAAAGCAGCGCTCGAAATAGGCTGGGTTGGTTTAGTGTTTCTGTGTGTTATCTATTTTTTTACACTGCAACAAGCTATAAAAGGGTATTTTCGAACGAAAAATAAAATTGCAAAAACATATTTGCTGGCTGCTGTTGTTGCTTTATTCAGTAATACAGTTATTCAATATTCGCAATCCGCAATAGGACAAGTACCGCAGGCATTTTTTTATTATGGATTGATTGCGATGATTATAAAAATTAATTACTTTGAAAAAAAAGAAGCAATCATAAATTATTAAGAATTAGATATGAAAAAATTCCTTTTTGTTCTTGCCTCCCTGTTTATTTTTCTAAATGGCTTTAGCCAGAACCAGGCGGAGCTATTAAAATATGTGACCGCCAAAACAGCTATAGACAGTATTGGCGATGCCTTAGCAGATATTGCTCTTCAAAACCCTCAACTTAGATCATTGGAAGCGGACGCAAAATCTTCCGGTTATACCTGGCAGGCATCCAAATTAAATATTTTGAATGATCTGAGTGTTGCTGGAAATGTTAATGAATATTCTATTAAAGGAAACACAGGAACAAATGGAAATTTATTGTATCCACGTTATAACCTGGGTATAAGAGTGACCCTGGGAGAGTTGTTTACAAATGGGAAAATCAGTAAAGCGAATCTTTATAAACATGAATCAGATATTGAAAAATTAAAACTTGCGCGGCAGAACATACGAATGCAGGTTATTTCAACCTACCAGGATTATGCATTGACGCAAAAATTGCTTGCCCTTCAGCAAGACGTTTTACAAGATGAACTCGTTTCTTTTTCGCAAACAGAAGAAAAATTTAAAAATGGTGAAGCAACTTTAGATATTTATTCCAGGGCAGGTAAAGCTTATAATGCGGAACAGGTAAAACAAGTAACGCTTACAAGGGATCTTAAAGTGACCCAAGCTCAATTGGAAGCTTTAATAGGAATGCCATTGTCAGACGCGTTTAATCAGATCCGGGCTACTAACCCAACCCGGTAATGTGACGGTGAAGACCCGTTTAATTTTCCTTTTTTGTATAAACTTCTATAGTCGCGAGGCTCGGGCTTCTCGGAGCCATGAAAGTATCTACCAATTGATAATGTTTACGAAGGCTATCCCGCACTTCAAAAGGATAAAAATTGTTTAAGTTTGGGATGTATTCAAATAAAACAAGATCATAATAATTTTGTGAAATTCGTTTACAGTACATATCTTTCTGCTTGTTAAACATGCCAACGCCTAAATGATACCATAAGGGCTGCTCCGATCCTTTTTCTAATGAAAAACCCATTACCTCCGCCAGTGGTGTAAGCTCTGTCATATTCAGAACTTTCTGGTTGCTATTTTTTGTATTTAATTTAGGATTGGCTAATAGCCGGTCAATGCCTGCAACAGTACCAGGAGGCATATAAATCTTTTTAAAAACGGGTACTGAACTAAAAGTCCATTGTGATTGGGGAATATTGTTGGTATCAATTTTAATTTCGAATGTTTGGCGTGAAACAATATTTTCTTTAGAAGTGGTGGTACTTGCTGGAAAAAATCTTTGTATCTTACGATCAATGTATTTCCAGCTGACATCAGACCACCATAATATTACTAATAGACTTAAACCAATAAGAGGTTTATAAGTTTTAAACGTAATTATTTTTAATTCATAAAAAAGTGTGAGAATAAACATGAATGAGAAACTATGAAAAAAGATATTATTATCAGCCGGAGTATAACTGGTAAACTGAAAGATTGTGGCTTCTACCCAAATACCAAATGTTACCAATATCAGCAACATAAATCTTTCATTTCTTAACCATGATTTATAGTTTCGGAAAAATGGCGTTAAAAGGATTAGAAACAATAATAAATAAAATTTAAGCCATGTGGAATTTCCTAACAGATCTCCCAGGAAATCACTGATAGTAAGACGGCTGTTATGTGGGGCCTGGCCATAGTTGAACCAGTAAGAAAATTGATAAGGCAACAAAGGGAGTATAAACAGCAGTGCTATTACAATGCAGGACAGCAAAAACAGGAATAGAGGTTTTATAGTTTTATGAATAATGGAATGATAAATCAATAAGGCTGAACAAAGCATAAAAGCCAGGCCACCGCCATCCTGTTTTGTAAAGAATGAAAGAAAAATAAACAATGCGGAAAGAGGTAACCAAATATAGTTTGCTTTTCTGTTTTCAGCGGGTAGAAGATATTTAAGTAAAAAGGAGAGTCCAATAAATTCAAAAACAATAACGGTATTGTTGTACCAGGGCCAAAAATTAAAAAAGGAAAAAGATAAAATATAAATGATTACCGAAACGAAGCGAATAACCGGATGAATGCGTAAACTTTTTAAAATACTTATAAATGCGAAACCAGATATAATATTGATGAATGCCTGAGCTTTTATTAAGGTTATCATATCCGGACCAAAAATCTTAAAAAACACAGTAGGAATGATCCAAAAACCATAGCCTACAGGTAAACCAAAATCTTTATATGGCATTTGACCTAAATACATCCGATAAGCGCCCTCCCAGGATAAATAGATATTCGAACGATAGGGAAATGAAAAGAAAAGCGGTAAAAAAGCAAAAGAAATTATTAAAAGGATTTCAACCAATGAAAGATAGTTTTTCCTTGATAATAAATAATTCATAACTTATTGTTTAACAATTAATCTGGTAATATGGAACCCGTTGTTTCCGCGCCGAAAAATAATGTAAGTTCTTTAATAATGGAATATATAAAATTATTAAGAGTAAAAGAATGGATTAAAAATTTATTTCTTTTTATTCCGGTATTTTTTGCCGGAAAGTTTTTTGTAATTGAAGATATTCAAAACCTTTTAATAGGATTTGTTTCTTTTAGCCTGATAGCCAGCAGCATTTATATATTGAATGATTACAGAGATATTGAGTCTGACCGGATCCATCCGGTGAAATGTTTGAGGCCATTGGCTGCAGGTACCGTATCCAGGCAGGCAGCAATTTTTTTATTAATTTTATGTGCAGTCGCCGGTTTAATAATTGCTTATAATTTAAAATTTATTTTTTTTCTTATTGTACTCGCTTATTTTTTGATGAACCTGGCTTATAGTTTCGGTTTAAAAAATATCTCAATCCTTGATATTATGTTGATAGCGGCTGGATTTGTATTGAGAATAAAAGCAGGGGGAGTACTGGCTTCAGTCGGTGTTTCATATTGGTTAACGATCATGGTATTTCTACTTGCTTTGTTCCTAGCTATTACAAAAAGAAGAGATGATCTTTATTTAAAACAAAGTTCCGGTATTGATATTCGAAAAGCCATCAAAGGGTATAATTTGGAATTGCTGAATGTTTTATTAGCCATAGTGGCAGCCATTTTAATGATTGCTTATATCATGTATACCATTTCTCCTATTGTTCAAAGCAGGTTAGGTACTTACAGGCTTTATTATACCAGTGTTTTTGTTATCGCCGGCTTATTCAGGTATCTTCAGATCACTTATATTCATCAAAAATCTGAATCACCAACCAAAGCGCTTTATAAAGATAGATTTTTGCAAATTGTACTGATACTATGGATAATCAGTTTCTATGCAATCATATATTTACCTGATGTGAAAATATTTGATTAATGAAAAAAACAATTACAAACTGGGGCAATTACCCTGTCATACAGGCAACAGAGGAATCATTTCAAACCACTGCACAATTAAAAAACTACCTGATTGAATATGATACCATAATAGCAAGAGGTCTCGGACGTTGTTATGGCGATGCTGGATTAAATGATCATATTGTATCATCTTTAAACTACAATAAATTTATTTCTTTTGATTCCGAAAATGGAATTTTAGATTGCCAGGCCGGTGTTTCCCTCAGTGATATCCTGGATGTGATTGTGAAAAAAGGTTGGTTTTTACCCGTTACACCCGGTACAAGGTTCATTACTGTTGGTGGTGCGGTGGCATCGGATGTGCATGGAAAAAATCATCATGTGGATGGTTGCTTTGGCGATCATGTAATAGATATGGATGTGATGATTGGAAATGGTTCTATTATTAAATGTTCGCAAAAAGAATATCCGGACCTTTTTTCCGCTACCCGTGGTGGTATGGGGTTAACCGGTGTTATCACCAGGGTACGTTTCGGATTAAAAAAAATTGAAACGGCTTTCATCAAACAAAATAAAGTTGTTGCTCATAATCTTGATGAAATATTCGATCTTTTTCAACAATACAAGCATACAACCTATTCTATGGCCTGGATTGACTGCCTTAAAGGAGGTAAAAACTTTGGCCGAAGTATTATGATGGCAGGAGAACATGCAAAATTATCGGAACTGGATAAACCGGAACGGGTAAAACATCCGCTTGAAGTAAATTCTAAAGCTCTGTTAAATATGCCTTTTTATCTGCCGGGTTTTGTATTGAATACATTTAGCATCAAAGCGTTTAATGAACTGTATTATCGGAAAGAATTTTCAAAAGAAAAGAGCAGCATTATTCCCTATACGCCATTTTTTTATCCTTTGGATGCCATTCATCATTGGAACAGGATGTATGGTAAAAACGGATTTGTGCAGTATCAGATGGTTTTTCCTTTGGAAGTGAGTAAACAGGCATTAACTGAAATGCTGTACAGGATCCGTAAGAAGGGATTCGGTTCCTTTCTCGCTGTATTGAAACTGTTTGGAAAACAGGAAAGCCTTATTTCCTTCCCCATGGAA
The DNA here is from genome assembly GCA_963695165.1 of uncultured Chitinophagaceae bacterium. Lineage (GTDB taxonomy): Bacteria > Bacteroidota > Bacteroidia > Chitinophagales > Chitinophagaceae > CAVOGF01. The sequence continues at coordinate 289,028 of CAVOGF010000002.1, read as the reverse complement.
GGCTATACACTCGCACTTGATTTTCCGGTGAAAAAAGGGTTATTTACATTTCTGGATGAGCTGGATGATTTGGTTGCAGAATATGGCGGAAGGATTTATATGTCAAAGGATGCGCGGATGAAAAAGGACCTGTTGAGTAAATCGTATCCGGGACTTGAGACTTTTAAAACCATCATTCAAAAATATGATCCTGAAAATAAATTTACTTCATTGCAGTCAAAAAGATTGGCCATTTCAAAAGAAGAAAAACAATTAAGCTATGCCTGATATTTTAATTTTAGGCGCCAGTTCGGATATTGCCGGCGCCTGTGCTCAAACCTATGCTGAAAAAGGATTTAAAATCTGGCTGGCGGGCAGAAACATAGATTTACTCAATATGCAGGCCGCAGATCTGAAAATAAGACACAATGCGGAAGTACATGTATTGGAATTTGATGCTTTAGATGTTTCTGTTCATGAATCATTTGTAAGCTCGTTATCTTTTATACCCGATATAGTGTTGCTGGCTTTTGGTTATTTAGGAGATCAGGCTTTGGCAGAGCAGAACTGGGATGAGTGCAGCAAAATCATCAATAGTAATTATGTAGGAGCCATAAGCATTCTCAATCAGGTAGCCAATCTTTTTCAACAACATCAAAAAGGAGTAATTGTGGTGCTAAGTTCTGTAGCAGGAAACAGAGGTAAAAAAAGCAATTATATTTATGGCAGTGCGAAAGCAGGGCTCACCGCTTATTTATCGGGGTTGCGTAACAGATTGTATTTTTACAAAGTGCATGTCGTCACTGTTTTGCCGGGTTTTGTTAATACTAAAATGACGGATAAAATGAATCTTCCCAAAGCATTGACCGCACAACCGGAAGCTGTGGCAAGCGCTATTTATAATGCCGTGTCGAAAAAGAAAAACATCGTGTATGTAAAACCCATCTGGCGTTATATCATGTTTGCCATATCAAATGTTCCTGAATCCATTTATAAAAAATTAAGCCTTGGAGAATAAAACTTTAGCGCTTTTCGATTTTGATGGAACACTGACAACTAAAGATAGCTTTCTTGAACTGATCAAATATCATAAGGGAAAATGGAAATTCTTTTTTGGAATGTTTAGGATGATTCCGCACATCGCTTTATATAAGAGCGGTATCATTAATGCGCAAAAGCTGAAAGAAAAACTAATCAGTTATTTCTGGAAAGAAATGCCGGTAAATGAATTTAATGCTATATGTATTGATTTTAATCAGGCAATACTACCGGAATTACTCCGGAAAAAAGGTATTGAACAGTTAGAAAAACATATTGCGGATGGAGATGATGTGGCTATCGTTTCAGCATCTGCACAAAATTGGTTGCAACCATTTTGTGATAACTATCAGATCCATTGTATCGCCAGCATTCTTGAACTAAAAAATGAAAAACTAACAGGTAAATTAACAGGTAAAAATTGCAAAGGAGGGGAGAAGATTTGCCGGGTTAAAAAATTTTTTAATTTAAATGATTATAAAAACATCATTGTTTATGGAGATAGCAGTGGCGATAAACCTTTGATGAAAATAGCATCCACAGCTTATTATAAACCTTTCCGTGATTAAGAAACAGAGGATTTTATTCGTAAAAACAAAAAATTTGAAAAAAACCGGAAATAAATATTTTTTGTGATACTGATACGGATCGGTATGATTATAAATTTAATAAATTACATTCCATAAATTAATGCTTATGCCTTTACTCAATTCACGGTGGGATAAATGGATTTGGTTTTTTTGTTTTTTTTTAATGAGTTTATACATTTTATATCAGCATGCTACCAGTCCGCTTGCAATTGATTTTGCAACCCAGATTGATCGGCAAAAGCATCTTATACTGGGGAATTCTGAATTTTTTAATCCATGGCAATACAGAATATTGTCACCTTTCCTCTTGCAGGGTTTGATTGATATTTATCAGACTGTTTTACCTGGTAAACCTGAAATGGTACCTTACCTGTTTCTTAGCTTCATTCAAAAGTTTATCATTTTTTATATCAGTTATTTTTATATGAAAGCACTCGGTATAAAGAATCCGTTTTTAATTTTAACCGGCTTGTTATTAATGTGCTATAATATAGCCAACAGTGTGTTTCAGGCCGATTTATCTTTTAATACCTATTTTGATATTATTTTTTATCTTTTGGCTGGCTGGCTGATTTTGACAGAGCGTTATTTTTGGATCATACCGGTTATAATATTGGCGGCACTCAACCGGGAAACGAGCGGATTAATTATTTTCATGATCGCAGCCGCTTTTATCGGAACCCGTGAAGGCATGTCAAAAAATAAGTGGATAATTACAGTTGTTTCATTAGTATCCTTTGCAGCGATTTTTATGCTGATTCGCAGCTATTATGGTTATGAAGAAGCTAAAGGAATTGGTGGAATAACCAGCATGAAAGATTATGTAAAATTTAATTTCACCTTTTTCAGAATGTATCCGCAGTTGTTCGGAACATTAGGGATTGTGCCAATAATTGCAATATTAGGTTTCAAAAGAATTCCTTTTGTGTTAAAGCGTTGGTTCTGGTTAATCGTGCCCGTTTGGTTTTTTATTCATTTTGTAAAAAGTATGGCTATGGAAACCCGGCTTTTCCTGGTACCACAGGTATTGATTTTTATACCTGCTGCCCTTTTAATTATTGAGGGCTGGTCTAAGGAGACGCCAATTAATGCAACAGAAAAGAGTCTATGATAGGATTCACTATTTGCGGCTTTTCAAAATGCGGCATATGGCCTGCGGAACTGATGGCCTCAACTTGTAATCCGGGATAATTTTCCTGGCAGCGCTTTGCCAGGTCTGCTGAAAAATATGGATCATTGGTTCCATAAATTAATAAGCCTTTTATTGATTTTATCTGGTTGAGATCTTCAACTCTATTTTTATTCAGCATATCCATCCAGGTAGAATAATTGGAATGTTTGTAACCTTTAAAATTCATAAAATAATCAAGACGTTTAGAATAATTCTCGAAAACCTGCTGATCTACAAATTCTTTTCGCTGATTTTCCACGGCCCTTGGATACCAATACAAAGTCATAAGCAAATCTGAAACAACAGGTAATTTCAAAAGTTTATTATTGTTGGAACCGCCGGATAAAGCAGGATCCAGCATGATCAGTTTTTTTACTTTTTCAGGATGTGATTTTGCATAATCTACAGCAATGATCGCCCCCATGGACATGCTTATAATGTCTATTGGTTTCTGGATATTTAAAGAATCAAGTAGAGAAGTTAATTGGTCGTCAAACAACTTTGGAGAATTTTTAATTTGAGGGCGGTCAGAAAATCCACGGCCGTATAAATCATACGCAATGACGCGGCAGCCTTTATCAAGTAAAAACGGGATCTGATTTTTCCAGACCTCAATACCTGTAACGCCGCCGCCATGAATAAGGAGAACGGTTTCCGCTGTATCAGGTCCCTGATCCAAATAATGGACCCAGCCATTATTGAGTTTAATAAACTTTCCGGGAGCTGTATGTCTGACTGTTTCAGTTAATGTAGCAGTTTCCTGCCGTGAGCTCATAATTAAATATATAATTGCAGGGGCTGCAATTATTATAATAATAGCGGATAAAATAATTTTTTTGATAGACATGGTTTTGGTAATTTGAAAATGCATTTGAGGTCTATGAAACGATTTTACCAGATCAATATTATAATTTTTCTATCGATTTGTTGTATCATAATTGAAAAATTAATACCTGCCAAAGTTTTTGATACAACTTTTTTCCCTTCGAGGTATTGATCTCTCAATCTCATTATGGTTCACGACATCATCAAAAGGCGTATTAAATTTCTACGCCTGGTTAAGTTTATTATACTTCCAATAGTTTCATCCGTTTATCAACGCTTAATATATCTTTTTATCTGTTTGCGGGAGAATTTGCTTACCAAAACAGAATGGACAGTTGAATTATTTTCAAAAAAGTTCATCATAATTTCCGGTAATAACACCTGTTCTGCCTTCTGTGATGGTGATACGGTATGAACAACTCCATTCCTGTTCTGTTTATTTATTTACGTTGAGGGGCTTAATTAAATTTATTTTCATGATAGCCAATAGCAAAAGTCTTTAATTTTTCAATTCGTCTGGTATGCAATAATGCAGCTATGTGGCTTAATGCCTGCCCTGTCTCTAATAAGGGTAACTGAAAAATTTATTGTACTTTTTTTCAGAATTAGAATACCGGCATTTTCTCCTAGTTGGGTGCAGAGAGGTAAATAATAAAAAAGGAGACAAGGCATTAAATGCTTGTCTCCTTAATTTATCCTAGGGCAGATTTTTATTTTAAACCTGTATTTTAATCAATCTTTAAAAACTTGGATTTACCTATATACTCTTTTCCGCCAACAAGGATTTCGAAGAAATACATTCCTGCAGGAAGGCTGGATACGTTTATTTTATCCTGCAATATAGCTCCATCCTTGTTAAAGTTATCTTTTAGAATAACCACTCTGCCACTCATATCAGTTACTCTTATAATAGCCTTTCCGATGGCGACATCATTTAAGTATACATTTAACTGATCTTTCGCAGGTACAGGTGAAATAACCAATCCTTGCTTAAATTTATTAGATGTAACAGCATTGGATGCATTGGGGGCTAAGCCATTTACTTTTCCTGAAATGCTTAGATTATTCGCATCGTTAGCTGTCATAGCCATTGCTATAGCATTGGGATTTGATTGCGGCGCAAATGAAGTTGCTCCGAACTCATATGCACCTGCATCATATTTGGTTCTTGTTTTGCCAAGTAAATCTAACTTAAATCCAGGAATATTGTACACAGACAAATTCTTACCAGCTCCTACAGCGGGAGAAGCTGCGGTAAGCTGATAATTCCTACGTGCCGCATCAACAAATTTTGCTTCCGCTATAGTTTTTACATCAATGTTGTTTGTAGCTGTATAAGGAACATTATTAAATGCTGCAATCGCTTTTCCCATATCATAGTTCTGGATGCCAGACATTACAAACAGGTTATTCACGATTGTATTATCTGTACCTACATTGCCATATGAGTTCAATAAGTTAACTCCATATCTCTTAGGATTTACAATGGTATTGTTGGCAATAAAAACAGTGATCTTGGGACCCTCAACCGGTGGCCTGTCATCTACAAAAATGGCAGAATTTCCTTTTGAGTTAGAATTTTTATCATCTCCAGCATCAACAATAAGATTGTTATAAACGTGATGCTTGCCTTGCCCCATGATCATAATGCCGGGGCCGCCGCCAGTCATTACTGTGTTATTGTAAATATTACCATTTGAACCTGGATTGAACTGAAAGCCGGATTGTTGTCCACTTTCCATTTTAGTTCCATAGTTTGTAATCGTATTGTTATATGCCTCTACACCCTCTGGAGCATGCCCAACCTGAATTCCATCCCAGCCGGTATTTTCTACCACATTGTTGTAAATTTTCAATCCCTTAATTAGCTGTGGATAAACTGTTTTATTGGTTCCATTACAATTAACAGTAGTGGATGCATGTGTGTAGCCTACATAAAATCCTTCCAGACCGATATCATGCACATAATTATCATGTAAACTTACATTGCGCATGGTGAAATTTTCCTGCCAGGTTGAAGGATCACAGCCCGGGTCTGTTTTAATCAGGAATCCTAATGATACCTTTTCAATCTCTAAATGATCTATTTCAAAATCAGTACTTAGATTGGAAACCTTCATACCAATGCTGCTGTTTGGAATGCTGGAGGTTGTAGTAGTAACCTTAAAACCATATTTATCTGAACTTCCTGTACCGGTAAATTTGAAAAAGCTATTTCCGATCATGTAAATGTTTTTATCATTACCTGAAAAGATCACCCGTCCGCCACAGTTTTTAAAAATGAAAGGTTTTGCTGCCGTTCCATTAAAATTGTAGAGTTGAATAGATTTATATGTGCCTGCTTTGATACAAATAACATCGCCTGGTTTAGCGCCTAAAGTCTTATTGTCAGCATAAATGCCACCATCGCTACCTGCGGTTAAAGTTACATTGCAACCGCAATCGCCGGAAGGAGGAGGTGTAGGTAATTCAGTTGCCTTACTAACCTTAAAGCTGGCAGTGGCAGATCCGGTTAATCCCTTATCATTTGTTACTACCAGTTTGAAACTGTAATTTCCTTCTACAAGATTATTAATTGTTGCTTTTGACGAAGTTGCTCCGCTTAAAGAATGATTGCTGGGACCAGATACATAGCTCCATGCATAAGATTTAATGCTACCTCCGGTGCTTGTGGATGAGCTTCCATCTAATACAAGGGAATTTGCAGGCAATTGCAAATCAGAATGTCCTTTAATAATTGCCACTGGTGGAGTTGCTACTTGTTCAGTTGCTTTATTAACTGTAAAACTTACCAGTCCTGTTCCTGTTGCACCTTTGTCATCGGTTATGGTTAACTGAAAAGTACGTGTACCCGGTGTTGACAGATTTAAAACGGTCAATTTTGATGTTGCAGTTCCACTTAACGAATAGCCACCAGTGCCTGACGCAAATTTCCATGAATAACTTTTGATAGTGCGACCTTTGCTTACAGAAGCGCTTCCATCCAATAAAATAGAACTGGTAGGAAGTGTGATTGATGCAGGGGCTGTAATGATAACTTCCGGAGCCGTAGGGATTGCAGATGCTTCTCCTGCCTTATTGACTGTGAAGGTTACCTGAGCTGTTCCTGTTGCTCCTTTATCATTTGTAACCGTAAGTTGGAAAGTACGGGTTCCTGCAGTAGTAAGATTGCCAACTGTAAGTTTGGATGTTCTTGTACCTGCTAAAGCATAACCACCGGTACCGGATACAAATTTCCATTCATAGCTTTTTATTGATCCGCCATTGCTTACTGAAGCGCTTCCATCCAATACAATGGAACTGGTTGGTAAGGTTATAGATGCGGGTGCATTTATAATGGCTTGTGGCAAAGTACTTTGAACATCAGAAATGGCGTTAATATCTGATGCTGGTTTTGCCAGGGATTGTAAACCGGATGCTTTATTTACTGCGAAGGTGACCTTTTTTGTCGCATTGGCTCCTTTACTATCAGTGACCGTTAATTTGAAAGTACGGGTTCCTGGAGTACTGAGGTTTTTAACTATAAGTTTTGACGTTCTGGTACCCTCCAAAACATAACCGCCTATACCGGAATCAAATTCCCATACATAACTTTTTATTGAACCGCTTTTACTCGTGGATGAACTGCCATCCAAAACAATGGAGCTGGTTGGCAATGTAATGGAAGCCGGCGCATCGATAACAGCTACGGGTGTTTCAGAAACTACCGGCGTGCTATTAGCTTTGTTGACCGTAAAGCTAACCAAGGCAGAATTGGTAGCTCCTTTATGATCAGTTACTGTTAACTTGAAAGTACGTGTGCCAGGTGTAACCAAATTTTTAACCGTAAGTTTTGAAGTCCTTGTTCCTTCTGAGGAATATCCACCTACACCAGAGGCGAACTCCCATTGATAACTTTTTATGGTGCTACCATTACTTGTAGAGCTGCTGCCATCCAATACAATGGAACTGGTCGGTAAAGTAATAGATGCCGGTGCTTTAATAATAGCAGAAGGCAGGCTGTTTTCAATTGCTTTATTTACTGTCAGGTTTATGCTGGCAGTTCCTGTAGCACCTTTATCATCAGTGACTGTTAAATGAAATGTGTAATTCCCAGCTATTAAGTTTTTAACGGTAGCCTTAGCTGAACTGGCATTTTCTAAAGTATGTGTAGACCCTGATATAATTTTCCATGAATAGGACTTAATTGTACCCTCCGCTTTAGAACCTGATCCATCCAAAATGGTAGAATTGTGGGGCAAAGTGAGATTGGTAGTTCCATTTATGATAGCGGTAGGAGGTGTGTTAGCTGGTGTTTCCACTTTGCCACCCTTTGAGTACTGCAACATCCATTCGTACACATTTTTTCCATTGGGTCTCCAATTTGGATCATAAGTTTGAGTCCAAGCATCATGTGCTGAACTATTAAAAATGTTTATTAATGCCTTAGGATTGATTGCGGGTACATAAGCATTTAATTTATTTACCCAGTCAACGGTGTTTTTTGAGGATACTGTTGGGTCATTGCTATTATGTGTAGCCCATACAGGTATATTTAATTTAGCCAGGTTATCAACATAATTATCATTGGCTGGTAAATTGCCACAAACTACCATTAAAGCTGCCAATGTTTTTCCACCATAAACACCATAGTACCATGATGTGCCACCACCATTACTTACTCCTGATAAATAAATGCGGTTAGCATCAACCCGGTATTTTGCTTTGACATAGTTTATCAGGGCATCTAATTCAGGAACACTGCGCGCATTGTCTTTAATCTGAGGAGAAATGACAATAAAAGAAGATGTTTGCCCATTTACTGTAAAAGAATTTGGAAATTTTTTATCGTTAATAACTCTGGGTGGTCCATTTCTTAAAACTTTTTGAAGATCGCTTGTAGTGCCATTACCTGATTCTCCGATTCCATGGAGAAAAATTAAGAGTGGATATTTTTTTGTTGAAGTCTTGTAATCTGCTGGTAAATATTCCCAATAACCTTTAATATGATCGGAAATGTTTGTTGTAATAGGCGTATGGGTTTGTGTACGACCTACAAAAAAGCAAGAAAAAAGAAAGGAGAAAATAAAAATGACTCGTAAGGTCACAAGTTTCCTTTGTGGAATTGTAAAATTTTTCATTGGAATGGAATTTTAAATTTATAAAAAATCTGAACCTGGGCAAAGAAAGCACCATGCCCTCTAAAAAAAGACAAAATGGACTTAAAAAAACAATAAAATAAGATAAAAAATGGGAGGATTTTTTAATCATTACTTGAAATTCTATAAAAAATGTTATGATTTGTTAGAAAGAAACGTGCCAAAAATGAAATTTCAGCGTTTTAATTGTCGGATAATTGTTAAAAATTATAAAATAAGTTGGGGTTAGGCGTCAAAGTTAATTTTATTCTGCCTGAACTTTTTATTGAGTTTTTCATTTTAACCAAAAGTTTTAATATTTGTTTTTTTAGGGGTGTATAAAAAAGAAAGTCCAAAATAATTGGTCATTTTATAAATGGCAATAGGCAAGCCTATTGCTAATCCGGTAACCACATATAATATTAAATTTGTATATTGTCCATTTGTTATTTTCATTAATACAATTCTGCTGAACCCACTTACTATATTATGCATTATGTAAATGTAAAGAGAGTATTTTCCTATTTTTCTTAACCAAAGAAATAGTTGATATCTTTCCAAAATAAAAGATACATTCAGGATTAACCCAAGTCCGGTAAAGATGGAAACTAATAACAATGCATTTTGCCAGCTAAAGAAATCAGTTTCCATTTCAGGAATATTCTCACGAATCATAGCTGTTTTTATTGAAGCATATAATAATGCGAAAATTATCAGGTATTTTATAGAAGATAATTTCTCAAAATTTTTAGGATTTAAAACATAGCTAGAAATTACATCCCCCAGAGCTAAATAAAATAGAAATTTACAAATCGTTTTTATTCCAAAATCATAAAATGTAGGTGGTAAATAATAAAAAAGGATATAAGTTAATGATCCCAATATTAAAAATTGAATTTTGCTAATGTTGCAATAAGATCTCAATAGAGCAAATAAAGCTGCTACTCCAAAAAGAACATATAAAAACCAAAATTGATCAATTTCATGGGGTTTATACAAAAGAAAAAGAAAGTCGGTTATTTTTCGGGGGGTATTAGAAAGATTATAATAAGAGGCTACCATTTGGAAACCTAATTGTAAGCCGCCCCAAATAAAATAAGGATACAAAATTGTTGAAAATTTGTATTCGATAAATTTTTTTAATCCTCTCTTTTCATAACTATTCCATATATATATGCCCGAAATAACAAAAAATAAAGGCATCCTGGCATAGTAGATAACCTGAATCAAAGTATGAAAAAACAAGTTAATTTTTAAACCTGAACTAATAAATCCTCCGCTTACATGACCGAATACAACCATTATTATTGCAATTCCTCTTGCATAATCAATCCAACCACGCCTGTTAGAAGTAACAACTAAATTTTTATTTGACTGATTTTTTGATGTTAATGTTTTTCCCATTACCAGGTTATTTAATAGGGCCATGGTGGTGTCTTATCAAAACATACAAGCATAATGCTATTTTCCTGTTCCTCCTACAAATTGATTTCCGCTAAAATCTTTAATCTTTTTTTTCCAAAAATTTTTATCGTATGTGAAATTTTTAATAATTCCCGGAATCGCTTTAACTGCTCCATTTAAATCCCCATTCATAATATAGAGGGGTGAACCAGTTCCATTTCCTTTTATATCAATGTTTTCCATTATGAGTTTTTTAGGAGGTAAACCCAGTCCCCGGTCTCCGCGATTATCTACAAAAATGGCATCGGTGTCAGGGTTTTTGGCCACATTTTTAAGTTCTACATTTTTTACATTGAATTCACCATTTCCAAAAATGGTTAAGCCGCTTCCGGGGCATCCATTAACCTTTAAGTCGCTAAACCTCCCGGTTACAGCGTCCTGGAGTGTAATGCCTGAACGTTGGCCGGGTTGATTTTCTATTCCGGCGTTTTTGATAACGACATTTTTTACTTTACAATTTTGGGCATTGGTAACCTGAAATCCATCCCATCCGGTATTTTCAGATGTGCAATGATCAACCGTCAAATTTATAATAGGTGAAGGAACTTGATCATATAATGGTGAACTAAAAGTATGACCAAGATAAAAACCCTCTGCACCTGTATTTTTAACATGACAATTTTTTAAAAAAACATTTTTAATTACAGTTGGATAATAGGTTGATGGGGAATTTTGCCTGGGATTGTTTTTTATTTGAATTCCAATTGCAGCTGTATCAATATTTATGTTTTCTAAACTGAAATCGGTGCAGTACATTATTTTAACTCCTATTGCAGATCTATTTCCTTTTATATTGAAATTAACCAATTTAAAAAATTTACTGTCCATGACCTGGGCGCTATATCCATTATATCCTCCGATAAGCACATCAGGATTCGCTATGATGACTACTGGATGTTCTTTATTGCCGGCTAAATGAAAAATACTAAAGCCGTCTATAGACTCTGAGATCAGTAAGGTATCTCCCGGAGCGTAATTTAGTGTGGATGCATCTTTAATGTAGATGCCTGTACCTGATTTTGCAAGAACAATCGTCTTTGAGCTGGCTCGTAAGGACGTTAAAATCAGTAATATTATGAAAATCTTTTTCATAATTATAATACGCTGTTAAGAACTGTTTAATACCGATCAGGTATCATTCTCCGTTTTTAAAATATCATTTATGAAGACTATTTTATAATTATTTGTTTGCAAAAATTTCCTGTTTGCCTTTTTTATATTAAAAAGTGCCCGTACTTGTCTCACAAAAAATAATGGTATCTGAAAAATAGTTTTAAAACTGGTTGCGATATCCAAAACCTTATTTTTTAAGGTTGTTATATAAATAAAACTTATAAAGTATACTCCCAAACAAATCGCCCATATTTTAAATAAAACTGGAAAATAAATAGCATTGATAATCACTATAAGTATTGAAAAAATGATTTGTATAAATAGAGGAGGCCGCATATTATTATATCCAAAGAATGCAAGTCTGAATTTTCCCTGGCGTATTCCTTGTTTAAAAATTTTAAATGCTTCCGAAAAATAGCGAAAATAAGCATTGATCCATCTGGTTCTTTGAACCTGCATATCTGCACCATTACTCACTTTTTCGTCATATAAAATTGCATTTTCAGAAAAGCCGATATTTGTTTTTTTTGCCACTTCGCATTGAAGTTTTTTATCAAATCCTCCAAATATACTCGAGTAAGAAACCGCTTTGTACATCTTAAGATCCACTACTGTTCCGCGGCCTGAAATGTGTGCGCATAAATTTAACCTTGAAGGAGAAAGACGGTCAATAAAGTTGTAATACTGATCATTTATTGAATCGAGCCTTGAAAAAGTCGTATCCAGGTTTTTAGGTAAAAGATTGCTTTGAAAAGCTTTAAATCCTTTATTAAAATATTCATTTACGATTGTAAAAAAATCAGGATGAATAAGATTGTCCGCATCAAAAATAGCAATTGCATCAAACTGATTTTCAGAAATGGTTTCTAATGCCAGTTGTATGGATTTTATTTTGGAATGCAGTGGAATTTCAGGATAAAGAATATGAACTCTATGATCATCAAACGATAGATTTATTTTAGGACAATCATCCGCAATAATGAAAAATTCTATACGACTATAGTTTTGTTTTCTTAAAGAATCCAATATTGGCTCTAAAAAATCAATATTCTGATGTAGTGGTACGATGGCTGCAAATGAAAACTTTCTTGAAAGTTCCTTTTTTTTAGCTGGAAAAGATGATAAGTTTATATTAAATAGATCTACCAGTACAAAGAGTACAACCAGAATAAAATAACTAATTATCCATAGTTGAAATAAGTAAAATATAATTAGTATTATCTTTTCTAAAATTTCCATTGAGGGCTGAATTGCAATTTAATAATGATCGTAGCGGCACTTGATGGGAATTGGAAAAAACCTTCCAATTCCCATCAAGTATAAATATCCTTATTTTTAAGTAAAATCTGATAAATAAAATGAAAGTTCTTATGTGATAATTTATTCGGCATTAACTAAATCTCCAGCTTTTTCAGCTTCCTTACCGGAAATTATACTCCAGCCTTCAGGCAATTTTTCAGTAATTTCAATATTGCCAAATTCTTTACTTTTTCTTGCGCCCACTTTTTTAGCCCATTCTGCCATTCGGGATATACCTTCTTTTAATGAGACATTTGATCCTGCTCCAAATGCCTCATGCGCTTTTGCATGATCCGCATAAGCATGCAGTACTTCGTTTCTTGCCTGTAAGTATTTAATGTCCGGTTTTGTATTAAAACATTCTGCTACAACCGTTGCCAGTTCATTAACCGTATAAGGTTTATCGGCTCCAATATTAAATACCTGGTTGTAAGCTGAAGGAATATTAACTGACCGGGAAATGGGAATAGCTACATCATCAATATAACTGAAAGCGCGTGTCTGGTTGCCATCTCCAAAAATGGTTAAAGGTTTATTTTGCATGATCTGATTCATGAAAATTCCAATCACATTTCTGTATTTATCGCCAATATTTTGATTTTCACCATAAACATTATGAGGGCGGAAAACAACATAATTTAATCCAAACATTTCATGTGCTGCGCGTAAATCCATTTCAACAGCATACTTAGATACGCCATAAGGATCCTCAGGTTGCGGAACCATAGATTCTGTCATAGGCAACTGTCCGGCGCCATATACCGCTATAGATGATGTAAATACAAAACATTCAACTTTATGCTTTACGGATTCATTAATCAGGTTAATACTTCCAATAAGATTGACATTGTAATTAAATCTCCTGATAAAATGTGATAATCCCTCGGCCGCATAAGCTGCCAGGTGATAAACATAATTGAATTTATATTCTTCAAATAACCCTTTAACTAATTTTTCATCTGTTATCGATCCTTCCACAAAAATGACTCCTTCAGGAAGATGGTCTTCAAAGCCCCCACTTAAATCATCAAGAACGACAACTTTTTGTCCTGCTTCTAAACAATGACGGGCAACGTGCGATCCTATAAAACCAGCACCGCCGGTAATTAAACTAACTTTCATAACTGCTTATTATTGAGGTGAAATTGTTGAAGTTCGGAAATTCCATGCTATCCCATTAAAAAAAGAACGTAAATGTTCAAACTTTCTTTTTAATGCAAATTGCAGGGTTGTTTTTGGGATGGTTAAAAAAGTAAAGAATGCAATGAATGCGACCAACTGCGTTTTACATGCATTTCTTCGCATATAATAAATGCGATTGCGGGTATGATAATATACTTTAATTGCACTTTGCTTACCCATTGTAATGGATTCCTTATGATAGATGGTGGCATTGCCCTGGTATATTATTTTAAATCCTGCTCTGATGATTCTTGTAGACCAATCAATTTCTTCATAATAAATAAAATAATTTTCAGCAAACATGCCCACTTTTTCAAGAACTTCTCTTTTAACCAGCATGGCTGCTCCATGAGCACAATGAGTTGGGGCAGTATAATCATACTGTCCTTTGTCCAACTCTTTATTGCCAATGGTTTCATTTTGACAGGTGTACATATTCATTTCGCTAAAACCGGCATACTGGATAATTTCCGGCTGCTCAAAATATTTTATTTTCGGACAAACCACACCAATGTCCGGATCCTGTTCAAATGGCTCCAAAAGCTTATCTAATAAATCGGGAGTTACTTCTGTATCATTATTTACAATAAAAATATAATCCCCTTTGGCGGCACGCATTCCAAGATTGTTGCCACCGGTAAAACCCAGGTTCACCTCACTTCGGATGATTTGAACATTTGGATATTGATTACTTAAAAATCTTTTTGTCGGATTTTCACTGGATGCATTATCTACTACGATCGTTTCGAAATTTTTGTAATTTAAATTTTTAGTTGATTCTAAAAATGCGCAGGTGACGTCTGTTTGATTATAATTTAAAGTGATAATTGAGATTAAAGGGTCTTGTTTCATTCTATTATTTTTTTACCGATTACACATTTGTTTTTTGAAACATCGCAAATGGTGTTTTAATAATGATCCAGATATCTACAAGCAGAGAATTGTTTTTGGCGTATTTTATATCAAGTTCAATGCGTTCTTCCGTTGACATCTCGCTTTCTCCTCTCTTTAAAACCTGCCAAAGTCCGGTTATGCCGGCAGGGGCATTAAAGCGGTTTGCGTAAGAATCTACGGTGAGGGTGGATGCCTCATATAAAGGCAATGGTCTGTTTCCTACTAAAGACATATCTCCCTTTAGTACGTTGAAAAGCTGAGGTAATTCATCCAGGCTGGTATTTCTTAAAAACATCCCAAAACGCGTAATGCGCGGATCATTTTTTATTTTTACAAAATGTATGTTTTTAAGATTGGAATCATATTGATTAAGATGTTTGAGATCCTTTAATTTTTTATCTGCACCCACCACCATAGTTCTAAACTTGATACAAGAAAATACCTTATAATATTTCCCGGCACGCTTGGAAATATAGAATATGGGCCCTTTTGACTCGATTTTCAGTATTAGTGCAATTAATATAAGTACGGGTAACAATATAATTAAAAGTGTACCGGAAACCACAATGTCAAATATTCTGCGTATGAAAAGGTTAAATTGATTTGTTATTGATTTTATGGTATCCGGAAAAGTTATTTGTACAGAGGAAAGTTTCTTGAACTTTGATAAAAATTCAATCTTAAAATCCAGAAGATTTTTATTATCAATATTATAGATTACTTCATCAATTAGTTTTAATTTCTGAATTTGGTGCAAATCGGTTGCAGGTTCACTGTATAATAATATAGGGAATATTAAGTTTAGTTCCTGCTTTTTTATTACTTCAAGCGTTTGCAGAAATGCATTTGAATGATCGTTTTTAATAATGATTGCGCATATTTCTTTTAACGCAATGCCTTTTAATTTTGTATTTAAGGTTTTTTTCTTATTAAAAAATAATTGACAATTATTGTATCCGCAATCCATTAGTTGTTTCTGTTCAACTGCATTGAAATTTCCAAGTAACAGCAATTTTTTTTGCGAAGCCGTGGAAACCGTATGGGAAAAGAAAGAAGTTACATCTTTTTTGCGATAAAATAATGCAGATTCTGATTTGAGAGTAGAAAATGTCATATGGGTTGTTGGTTAGAAAGGTTGTTAAGAAATAACGGTCAAATGATTTACCCTTTGAAGAACGGTTGATACACGTAATAAAAGTTCTTTGGGCTCAAACGGTTTTTTTAGATTATCCTCTATTTGTAAACCAGGATACTGGCTTTGTAATTCCTCCACTGTATGGGAAGAAAGGGTGACAATTGGTACATTTCCATAAAGACTGCTTTTTTTTAGATAAGAAATTAACTCCCATCCGTTGATTGAGGGCATATTCAGGTCTGTAACAATAATATCAGGAATAAAACCTTTGTTCAAAATCATCATGGCAGTTAATCCGTCATCAGCAGTTCGTACATTATAGCTTTCCTTAAAAATTCTTTCCAGCAAAAAACGCATGGATACATTGTCTTCAACTATTAATACTTTTTTCATAATTATATTCCTTTAATCCTAATTTAATGTGATTGATTTCTACAATTCATTATAATGAACAGTAGTTTATCACAGGCATAGGAAATATGGAATACTAAAGTTAACCGATGACACAATAGAATTTCAAGGGAGAATAGACTTTGTTGAGGATTTTGTCACAGGAATGAGGAAAATAATACAAAAGAAAATCAATTCCGGTCATTGAATCAGGATATTGCTTTCTAATGAAGTGCTAAATTACCACTTGTTTTTAAAATTCCAAATATTTATATATCAGAGCTAGAATTTTTTTTTATAAAAATGAAAAATTTTCTTGTAATACACTTATTATCAATAAGTTATAAAGATTAATTTATTTCACATTATTTTAAAAATTATTGTTTCTTTACTTCTTCCGGTTGTTTAAAGCTTCTGTTTCTATTAAAACCTATACCGTTTTGCAATAAAGAAAACGGTATAGGTTTAATAGTTAAGCGCGGGATCGTGTTAGAAGATCATTTATTCTTAATTTTCTTTAAAGTGCTTTCATTTCCGTCAGGATCAATTTTGATAAATCTGGTTTCGGATGAATTTTTTAAACAAATATAATATGCCCAATCATTGTTGCCATCTACAAATTCAGCCACTTCAATAACAGAATATGAGCCAAAATCCTCACTTAATTTTTTGTTTACGACCATAGGTAATTCTAACCGGGTTATATCTTTTTTTGTGCCGATAAATTCGCCTTCCACATTGTACAGCAGATTTATTTCCTTCGAATTTTCCATATAAGACGCTTTGATGTAGCTTGAGGTAACTGTCCATTTTACATCAGTACCTGCATGCGTATTTTTAAAATGTTCGAGCGCTTTTGTGTTTAATTTTGCGGTCTTGGGTTTGGCATATAAATTAAATGCAACCAATACAGCTAAGATCAACAGCACTATTTTTCCTGCAGTGAATAATATTCCGACAGGAAATTTCAAATTATTCGTTTTCATGATTGAGGTTTTTAAAATGAACTTTAATTGTTTTATGCATTTGAAACTTTTGTTTTTTTCGCGCTTAGAGTTGATAAATGGTAAATGATCATTTGCAACACAAAGGTTGTTATTCCCCATACGGCATACAAGAGAGGATTGTCTGATTTTTAAACTTGCGTGTTACTGCGCAAAATGAGTAGATTAACCTAAAAGAAAGCGAATAAATACGTGGGTGATTTATCGCGGTTTATTTCAAAGTTTCCAGTTTTATTTTTATATTACATAGCCTGATGCGAAACTGTAATACCTGATATGAAAATAAAATATGCCATTGCAGACGATCATCCCATATTCCGGCAAGGTGTAATTTTTGCTTTATCCACTATACCTGAATTAAAGCTGGTACTGGAATCTGCAAATGGGGAAGAACTTTTGAAAGGAATACCCAAACATAGCCCCGATGTTATTTTGCTGGATGTAAAAATGCCTGTTTTAAATGGCATTCAAACAATAAAAGAAATACGGAAAAATGATCAGACGATAAAAATTATCATTATTTCAATGTATGAAGACGATAACAATATTATTGAATTAATGGAAGCGGGTGCGAATGGATATGTATTAAAAAACTCGGAGGCTGATGAAATCATTAAAGCCATATTTACCGTTTATGAAACCGGCTATTATTTCAATGACTTTGTAAATAAAGCCTTATTGAAAAAGTTGATACATAAAACACATATAAAGCCATTATTCCCACAAAAAATAGAATTAACCAATCGCGAGCTTGAGGTATTGAAATTAATTTGTGCTGAACAAACGGCTATTGAAATTTCAAAACAGATTTTCCTTAGTCCACGCACTGTAGAAGGAATAAGAACCCGCCTGCTTGAAAAAATCGGCGTTAAAAATACTGCCGGACTTGTAATGTATGCGGTTAAAAATAAGATAGTTGAATAAAATCACCTTATTCATTCATACAATGGTTTAATGAATTTGTTATGCAAAAAAGAACTTAATTGATTATTGTACGATTGTAGCTTCAATTGACTTACCCACCGGATTCCAAAACCTGCATTGGTAAAAAAAATTTCTGAAGCTTCATTTAAATCTTCGGGTTTTATTTCTGATTCTTCAACCGGAATGTTTTCTTCACGCATACATTTTAGTAAATATCTTCTCATAGTGCCGCTTACCGGCGCTTCGGATAAAGATGGCGTTATTGCAGTTCCGTTTTTCACAATAAAAATATTGGCCGTTGTGCTTTCTGCAATACGATCTTGTGCATTAAGTATCAAGGCATCATTTAAATTGTTTTTTTTAACCCATAAAGCGCCCATTGCGTACGGAAGAAAGTTGTTATTTTTTAATGGCGAAAACCGGTCGGCAGCTTTTTTTGCATCCGGATAAATACCAATTACAAAGCCATCTTTATTAAATTCATTTTGAGCAAGATCTAATGCACTGCTTTCTATTATATAGTTGGGAAAATTGTCACTAACTTCAAATAAGCTGCCAGCACCCCGAAAAATCATGAGGCGAACTCTGCTGAATGGCTGATGGTTGTTTTTTTTTATTAAAGCAAGGATCTGCTTTCTAAGAAAAAACGAGGTGAAATTTAACGGCTTTTCAAATTGTAAAATTTCGATGGAAGAAAATAATCTTTCAAAATGATAATTTTCATTTATTATTTTTTCGTTCAACACCTTAATGGTTTCAAAACAACCGTCTCCGTATCGGAATGAACGATTATCCGCTGAAATCAACCGTTTATCTGCAGGATATATTTTTCCATTGTAATTAATAAAAGACATGTAGCTATCCGGATTTAAAAGTACAAGATAATGAATTGGAATTAAGGATTTAATTTTCATTAAAATCATCGTCTTTTAAAGCTCCTTTTAGGATGAGGCTTCATCTGTTTCTTCCTACTTATCTTTGAATGCATGAAATGAGCATGATCGATGCTGGTTACCAACCACAATGATCATTTTGCGAATTCTCCCGATAAAAATGAACACATGAAAATTATAGATATTATCCAGACTTTAGAAGCGGTTGCGCCGCCATCGTATCAGGAAAGTTATGACAATGCCGGGTTATTAACCGGAAGCGCTGACTGGAATTGTTCCGGCGTGATTTGTGCATTAGACGCCACAGAAGCTGTTATACTTGATGCCCATAAACTTGGTTGTAATTTGGTGGTTACGCATCATCCGATCATTTTTAAAGGATTGAATAAAATAAATGGTAAAAACTATGTGGAGAAAGCCATAATTGCAGCAATAAAAAATGATATTGCTATTTATGCAATTCATACAAACCTTGATAATGTGTTGGGCGGAGTAAATAATGCGATGGCCGATCGTTTGGGCCTTATCAACAGAAAAATATTACAGCCCAAAGCCGGAATTCTAAAAAAGTTATTTACTTTTTCACCGTTGGACTTTGCCGAAAAAATCAAAAATGCGGTATTTGAAGCAGGAGCGGGGCATATCGGAAATTATAGTGAATGCAGTTTTTCTTCCATGGGTTCCGGAACCTTCAAGGCGGAAAAAGGCAGTAAGCCATTTGTAGGAGAACAAGGAATACGGCACAATGAAAATGAAGTGAGGATTGAAGTGGTTTTTCCTGGCTTTCTACAAAATAAAATAGTGAAGGCATTAAAAAATGCGCACCCTTATGAAGAAGTAGCTTATGATATAATAACCATAGACAACCTACATTACCAGGCAGGAAGCGGAATGGTGGGTGAGTTGCCAGAATCTGTTGATGCAAAAGCGTTCTTAAAATTATTAAAAGCCAATTTTCAGCTTTCGGTAATAAAACATACGCAGTTTTTAGAAAAAAAAGTGAAAAAAATTGCGCTTTGCGGTGGTGCGGGAAGTTTTTTAATTGGGGCCGCTATAGCTTCAGGTGCTGATTTTTTTGTAAGTTCGGATATGAAATATCATGAGTTTTTCGATGCGAATGACCAGATTGTGTTAGCCGATATCGGGCATTGGGAAAGTGAACAATTTACCATTGACCTGTTATTTGATATTTTGCAATCAAAATTCCCTAACTTTGCCGTCCTAAAATCAAAAGTAAAAACCAATCCGGTGCAGTACTTTTTCTGAACATCAGAAAAATGCTTTAAATACTAAAAAGCAAGTATTCTCCGGCCTCAAATATTTTTGATGATAAACTTCAAATTTTAAATTCATATATGGCAACAGTAAAAGATTACTCTGTTGAAGAAAAGTTATCTGCACTTGTAAAATTGCAAAAGATAGATAGCAAACTGGATTCTATCCAGATCTTAAAGGGGGAACTTCCTATGGAAGTAAGCGACCTGGAAGATGAAATTCAGGGTTTAACCAGCCGTAAAAACCGTATTGAGGAAGAAATAAACGGTATAACTGAATACATTGAACAAAGAAGAAATACTATTAAGGATGCGGAAGCATTAATTAAAAAGTATGAAAAGCAAAGCGAGGATGTAAAAAATAACCGTGAGTTTGAAGCCATTAATAAGGAAATTGAAATGCAGCAGCTTGATGCCAAGCTGGCTGAAAAACATATCCGGGATGCGAATGAGGAGCTGAGCGAAAAAGCAAAGGGATTGGAAATTGCCAAAAAACAAATCGGAAGTAAAGAATCGGTTTTGAATCATAAAAAATCAGAACTGGAGAAAATTATTGCCGATACTGAAAAGGAAGAAACCCGTTATAATAAATTGGCTGGCGATGCCCGCAAAGGTATGGATGACCGCCTGCTGTATTCTTATGACCGCATTCGCAAAAGTTACAGAAATGGGCTTGCTGTAGTACCTGTAGAAAGAGATGCTTGCGGCGGATGTTACAATTCTATTCCTCCTCAGAAACAAAGCGAAATTAAACAGCGCAAAAAAGTGATGGTTTGCGAAAACTGCGGACGCATTTTGGTAGATGATGATCTGAATAATGCGGTGGAAATAAAATAAGCATGTTAAATGTGAAATAAATTAATTGAAAGGGTACTAAACTGAGTACCCTTTTTTATTTTCGAAGGTATGAAGCAGGTAATCATTTTTAGTGTATTTGCTTGGCTGATGTTTTTTTCAGGCAATGATGTATTGGGTCAAAAAGTGTACGACTTTAATAGTACTTGTCAGCAGGCTTACCAGGAAATTACAAGCCTTAAAATTCAATCGGGTGAACGATTGCTGGAGCTTGCACGTAAACAAAATCCTGATAATTTGATTCCTGATCTGTTGGAAGGTTATATTGATTTCTTCGTGCTGTTTTTCAATGAAGATCCTGCTGAATATGAGAAACGAAAACCGGAATTTGAACAACGCATTAAAAAACTGGATCTGGGCCCGCAAGCATCGCCATATTATAATTATTGCCGTGCAGTATTTTATCTTCAAAAAGCGACCGTTGCTATAAAATTTGGCGAAAGATGGCGCGCCGGCTGGGATTTCAGAAAGGCTTTCAGTATTATAAAACAAAACAGGAAAAATTTTCCGGATTTTTTGCCTAATGATATGATCTATGCACCGATGCAGGTTATTGTAGGTGTAATCCCCGATGGATATAAATGGATGGCCGGACTTTTAGGAATGAGAGGTTCCGTAAAAGATGGGATGAAAATGATGCAAAATTTTGTTTCAAGTAAGGATCAGAATGCGAAATTTTTTTTCAATGAGTCTGCGTTTTATTATTGTTATCTTCTTTTTTATATACAAAATCAGCCCGAGCAAGTTTTTCAATTTATCAAAGATGAAAAACTTGATGTGGTAAATAATCATTTGTTTGCTTATCTCGCTGCAAATCTTGGGATCAATTATAAAAAAACGGAGTTTGCGAAAAGTATTATTTTGAACAAAAATAATTCAGCCGATTATTTAGCAACCCCGGTTTGGGATTATGAAATGGCTTTTATTAAGCTGCATCATCTCGAATTGAAGGAAGCGGCCCTGCATTTTGAAAGATTCTTAAATACTTTTAAAGGGAAATTTTATGTAAAAGATTCGTATCAGAAACTAAGTTGGTGCTATTTTTTAATGGGAAATACGGATGCGGCCGAAAATGCACGTCAAAAATTGATTAAGTATGGGAATACTGAAACGGATGCAGATAAACAGGCTAGTCGTGATGCCAAAAACAATACCTGGCCCAATGCCTTGTTGTTAAAAGCAAGATTGCTCAGTGATGGAGGTTACCATCATGAAGCCCTTGCTCTGCTGAATGGGAAAAATACCAGTGATTTCGCCAGCCCTTCCGATAAACTGGAGTTTTCTTACAGGGTTGCACGTATTTATGACGATCTCGAACGCTATTCGGATGCCATTCAGGCTTATCATGTAACCATTCATATCGGGGAGAATAGTAAAGAGTACTATGCTTCAAGAGCCGCTTTGCAAATCGGGTACATTTATGAAAAACAGGGAAAAAATACCAAGGCAATTGAATATTATAAAAAATGTATAGAAATGAAAGATCATGATTTTAAAGATTCGATAGATCAAAAAGCAAAAGCGGGTATTGCAAGATGTGAGGGGAAATAAATTGTTGCCTGTTTCCGGTTGCCAGTTACCAGTTGCAGGTTCCCGGTTACTGGCAACCTGCAACCGGCAACTACTTCACTCTACTCCAGATTTCATAGATTTTCTCTCCTTTCGAGCTTAGACCTGTATGATGCCATTCGCCATTTTCTATTTTATCTTCAAAACTAAGTGAGGCGCCTACGCGGCTGTTGTCACGCGAAAAAAATTCAATATTCTCTGTATATTTTCCATTTTCAAAACTATAAATTCCACCTCCGGTACCTGAAAATTCTTTTGTTTCCGGGTTAATGGCCGCCCATTGAAAACGCGTTCCGGTAAGTATTTTAAGCGTTTTACGTGCACCTGTCTGATGGATGGGGGTCAATTTTCCGTCCTGCATTCTTGCTGTTATCCGCCATACGCCGCTTAAGGGAGCTTTACTATCATCCAACCTTTTCCAGGTTTCTTTTTTCCCATTTATATCAATCGTCATTTGACCATTATTAAGGGAGAAAGTGTAGGTTTTTGATTTGCCTGTTTCTTCATTTTCCTTTGAATTGAACTCAATTGTAGTGGTGATTTCCTTTCCATTTTTCAAAGTATAACTGCCGCCTCTTGTTAAGCCAAACATTTTGTTTTTCAGATCGTAAACAGTATGTGTAAAATAATTGTCTTGAAACTGCAGCACCTGTTCGTTTGTACCATTTTGCAATTGCCATGCGCCGGTTATGGAGGATGCGGTTTGAGCATTACTACTGAATAATAAGGCAAATATTGGTATCAGAACTATTGAAAATTTCTTGTGTTTCATAATGAACTCAGCTTTTATGAAAAATGAATATATGAAAAAAAATAATTATCTCCTATAGCCTATTGAAAATAATGGGTATTAACCGGTTACCGATTTTTGTAGTTACGAAAATCTAATCTTTTTTTAATATAAAATATTCATCACTAAGTCTACTTTTAAAAGTGAATTTAAATACTGCTATATGAGATCAATTTTACTTAGTTCCATATTTTATATTTTTTACCTATGCCCTGCAATGGCTCAGGCTCCTTCTATTCAATGGCAAAAATGTTTTGGTGGTACTGAAAGCGATCAGGCTGCAACCATTTTGCAAACAAATGATGGCGGATATATTGTGGTAAATACAACTTTATCTGATAACGGAAATGTATCGGGCAATCATGGCGGATCGGATATTTGGGTGTTGAAATTAAAATCTGCCGGGGAACTGGAATGGCAAAAATGTATTGGCGGTTCCCAGGCGGAAGTTGCTCATGATATTCTGCAAACATCAGACGGGGGCTATTTAATTGCGGGATCAACTCAATCAAACGAGGGAGACGTAAGTGGAAATCATGGTGCATCTGATGCCTGGATTGTTAAACTCAATACTGCCGGTATTATTGAATGGCAAAAAACTTTTGGCGGAACAGATGATGACAATGCCCTTGCCATTCGGCAAACCTCTGATGGTGGGTTTATAATGATTGGGGATACGCGGTCAAATGATGGAGATGTTAGCGGCAATCATGGAGGCGCTGATGTCTGGTTGGTAAAATTGGCGAGCACAGGGAATTTGCAATGGCAAAAATGTTTAGGAGGAACAGAGGATGATTTCGGTACCGCTGTATTACAATCAGAAGACGATGGATTTATATTATCCGGTAATGTTCTTTCAAATGATAATGATGTGAGTGGCAATCATGGAAATTCAGATATATGGGTGGTGAAACTGAATAAGGCAGGTGTTTTGGAATGGCAAAAATGCCTGGGTGGAAAAGCGGCAGACAATGCTGGCTCAATTTGTAAATCGGAGGATGGGGGATATATATTAGCGGGTTCAACCAAGTCTGCAAATGGGGATGTGAGTAACAATCATGGTGCATCCGATGGTTGGATTGTGAAGCTAAATAAAACCGGCGTTATTCAATGGCAGCAATGTTTTGGCGGATCGGTAAATGATGTATTCCATTCAATAACGCCTGCTATGGATGGTGGCTATATTGTTGCAGGTTTTACTTTTTCAAAAGATGGTGATGTAAAAGGCAACCATGGGAATAATGACATCTGGTTAATAAAAATTAATGAAAATGGGCAACTTCAATGGCAGCAATGTTTGGGTGGTTCTGGAAATGATTATAACAATCCAGGTACGGTTCAGCCTACATCTGATGGCGGTTATGTAATGGCTGGATATGTCTTTTCCAATGATGGTGATGTAAGCGGCAATCATGGAAATTATGATAGTTGGGTGGTGAAATTTACCGGCAATACTTTGCCAGTAACCTTAATGAATTTTAGTGCTCAACAAACAGGGCCATCTGTTTTGTGTAAATGGGAAACGGCGCAGGAATC
Source organism: uncultured Chitinophagaceae bacterium (assembly GCA_963695165.1). GTDB lineage: Bacteria > Bacteroidota > Bacteroidia > Chitinophagales > Chitinophagaceae > CAVOGF01. Next base: position 263,986 of record CAVOGF010000002.1, on the reverse strand, counting down.
AAACAGCAGTCATTTTGAAATACAAAGAAGTATAGACGGACAAAATTTCGAAAAGGTCGGTCGGGTAGATGCAGCAGGATTTAGTAATAACAAAAGAAGCTACAACTTCATAGATGAGAATGTACACAAACTGGGTGTAATTGTTCTTTATTACCGTCTCAAACAAGTTGATTTAAACGGCAAAACTAGTTTGGGACATATGGTCACTGTTAAATTAAATAATAGCAGTAGCGAGAGATTGCAAATACTTGGTAACCCTGCGAAGGATATTTTAAATGTTCAGATAAATGGTAAGAACAGCGAGGAAACGGCAGTTCTTCAAATTGTGGATAGTTCAGGAAAAATTTTAAGTGAGAAAAAAATAAGCTTCAGTAACTATTTCGCTACGGGTTTGGAAATTAAAAATCTAAATAGAGGATTGTATTTTCTCATTCTTCAAACCCAGGAAGGAAGAGAAGCTAAGCGATTTATTAAACAGTAATTAAATTAATTACGATTAAGAAAAACCTGTAAGATAACTTGCAGGTTTATTTTTATAGATTTTTAAAAAAATATTGAAATGAATATTTAAAAGCAAATGACTATATATTCTTATTAAAATTTTTTTATTAGAACAGATAAATGAATTTCAAACATTGTAAAATTTTGCAAATTTTCTACTCCCAAAAGCATTTTTTTATTAGTTGAATTTTAAAAAAAAATCTAATTTTGTTTTGTTTTAAGAACATAAAGCCAATCTTCCTATCTCAAGACTCTCTGTCCTATTTTATCTTTTAAATAGGAAATATTTCATTTTTTACTTCCTGGTCCGGGTGAATACTTTTAATACTCTTAAAATTTTAAAGATGAAAACTTTTTACGCCAGGATGCGATTAGTAATGTATGTATTATTCGTATTAATGATTAATGCGGTTAAAGGTCAAACAGGGATCTTTAATCAAAACGATCCGATTGTAATTTATGATTCCACACATAAACCAACTACACCGCCTTGGGGACAGGTAGCAAAATGGGTAAAGACAAACCCGTATGACCTGGAACGCAGATTCTTATAAATGCTACTTTTATAAAGGGTATGCTTTTAGACTAAAGTACCCGAAATCTTATAAGCAGGGAGTTGCGGATGGAAAAACTTATCCCATATTTGTTTTTTTTCATGGCAAAGGAGAAAAGGGAACAATTTATGATAATGAATACCAGCTTTATCATGGTGGTCAATTGCATATGAATGCTGTTGACAATGGCCAGTTTGATGGATATTTATTGTATCTTGCAATCGCAGTATGACGGCTGGGTAAGTTCTGCATATGATGTAATAAATGAACTAATTCAAAATTATTTGGTGCCTGCAGTGTAAAGTCGATCCAATATAGAATTTATGCTGATGGATTATCATACAGGAGGATTGGCCACCTGGTCCTTTTTAAAAACATATCCTACACTTGTAGCTGCATGTCTTACCAATTAGTTCTACAACCTTGTCGGATTCGAATTATATTCCTTCATTTAAATTTACTCCCATCTGGCATTTTCAAGGTGGACTCGATCATGTCACCCCGACCCTTTAACAGCAGGAAATTAGGAGCTGCAATTCTGGCTGCCGGAGGAAATTACAGGTATACTGAATATCCCAATGTAGACCATGGTTGTTGGTACAATGCCTGGGCCGAACCGGATTATTTTCCATTTATGCTCAGAGCCAATAAAGTAAATCCCTGGCCTTTGTATGGTAAGACTAATTTTTCTTCCCCGGATTCCATTAATGTTACAATGGGTGTAACGGCTGGATTTGATGGCTACCAATGGCGTAAAAATGGCGTAGTTATTACAGGGGCATCCGGTAATACATTGCAGGTAACAGCTCCCGGAACTTATGATTGTAGAATTCTATCTGGTACTACCTGGTCTTATTGGTCTCCTACGCCTGTCGTAATAACTGCTGGTACTACTACTACACAACATGGATTACAATATAAATATTATTTAGGCTCCTGGAGTGCTTTACCAAACTTTACTACTTTAACACCCTCATCTACAGGAATTACACCAAATGTTAGTTTAACACCGGCAACAAGAACCACGCAATTCGCCTTTTACTGGCAGGGAACAATAAATATTCCCGTTTCCGGTACCTATACATTCAGAACGAATTCTGACGATGGCAGCAGGTTATACCTGAATGCGCCTTATGTTTATAATGGAAGTTCTTTAGTAAATAATGATGGATTACATTCACCTGCAAATGCTGATGGAACTATTACGCTAAATGCAGGAAAATATCCCATCACCATTACTTATTTTCAACAAGGTGGCGGCTCTACAATGACTGTTTACTGGAAAACTCCGCAAACAAATAACACGTTTACTGCCATTCCGGATAGTGTGTTTACGTATTCAAATTCAGGAAATAATACTGCAAAGCCACTTATTAGCATTCAAAATTCTATTTTAAACAGTAATACTTTGGATACGGGTAAAACGAAAGTCCAGTCTTATCCCAATCCTTTCAATGATCAGATTCTTTTAAAACTCAAATTAAAACAAGATGTTCCTAAATTAAATGTAATCGTTAGTGATCTTTCCGGCAAGATGATGTATCAGGAAAGCTTTAGCAATGTGCCCAAAGGTGAGTGGGTGCAAAAACTAAACCTAAGTGGAAAGTCTTTACAAAAAGGTTTTTATATAGTTGAGGTCTCTGGTATTCCTGGTGAACTACCCCGGTCAATTAAAGTTATAAAATGATACTAATAAATAAAAGAATAAAGCAAGCGCTGATTTAATCCGCTTGCTTTATTTCTTTCTTATTGAAATATTTTAAATAAATACTTTAAACTTTCAAAGTTGTTTAAATATACATCCATCTTCAAAAATAACTATGCGGGTAATTTTTCAAACCTGACGGTAAAATGGTTTTCCGCATCGTTTTTTATCGAATATTTTACTGATCCCTTATGTAAAATAATGATGCGCCGAACAATGGATAGTCCCAGCCCGGAACCTTTTTTTTGTTGTGCATTGATGCCTCTGAAAAAGGGAATAAATAATTGCTGTTGTTCCTGTTCTGTCAACAATTTTCCATTATTTACAAAATCAATTTGAATAGCATCGGGTTGAGAATCAATGATGATTGTGACGGTTTTATTTTCAGAGTAGGAGTATCCGTTTTTTATAAGATTTCGGAAGGCTGAACGAAGCAAAGTATCATTGCCATGAATGGATATATAAAGTTCATTTTCCGGAATTTGTACAAATTCCAGGGAAACATTCAAGTCCGGAAAAATTCTTTTCATCATAGTCAATGTTTCATATAATATTTCATCCAGGCGCAACAAAGGCCAATCTTCCGAGAAATTAATTATTTCATATTGGGATAATATTAAAAGCGAGTTTGTTAATTCAATTAATTCATGCTGATCTTCTTTAAGGGAAGATAAAATTTCCCTGGCCTCTGTAGCTGTAAGTTCCTTTTGTAAAGCCGCTTCCGTTTGAGTCAGCATGCTTGCAAGGGGTGTTCTTAATTCATGTGATGCATGATGCACAAAGTTTTTTTGTTGTTTAAAAGCTCTTTCAAGCCGCTCCAGCATTTCATTAAACTGATAAGCGATTTTCCACTGTTCATCCGGCTTTTTATTTTTAGGATTGATGTGAATTCTTTGTTTCAGATTATTTTCTGAAATGTACTTCATTTGTTCCCCCAGTTGTATCAGTGGTTTCATTGCCTGCTTTACATATAAAAAGGAAAAAAAACAGGTGAGAACAATACCGCCGGCTGTCACCATTCCAAGGATATTACGAAGCGTTATCAACTTCTGCTTTCCAAATCGGTCGGTAGCACAGCTGATCATATAGGATTCTGTTCCCTTGTAATTAAAATATAAACCAAGACATTCATCTTGTTTATTATAAAAAAAATATTCCTTCTCCTTTTTTATTTTGGGTAAGAACTGAAAATTAAAATTGGTTTTAGCAGTGTCGCCTCTTGCGAAAATAATTTTCAAATTTTTATTAAGAATAACCATTCGAAAATTAACCAGATTAGCCGGGTAAAAGTTTTTAACTTCCTTTAATACCGCTTCACTAAATTGATCATTGCCGTGAACGCTTCCATAAATATGGATGGATTGTGCCCATAAGCGTTTATGATATTCTTCTTTTCGGGATTCAGAATATAATAAATAAACCAATAACAGAGATGTAATTAATATTCCCGAAACCAGCAAACTAAATGATAGTGCGAACCGAAGCCTTAAATTCATGAAATGACGGTTTCTCTTACATAGTATCCAAATCCGGGTTTAGTATGAATCAGTTTTGTATCGTAAGGTTTGTCAATTTTATGTCTTAAAAAACTAATATACACTTCAATTGTATTAGTGCCGGTGTCAAAGTTCAGATCCCACACTTTTTCGAGGATCTCGTGTTTGGAAATCACTTTCCCTTTATTGCGGGCCAGTAACACCAGCAAGGCAAATTCTTTGGCTGTTAAATTGATATTTTTATTGGCTCTTTTTACAGTTTTATCCTCTGTATCAATTTCCATATCCGATACGATTATCTTTTCACTAGGTTCGGGATTGTGCTCCGATCTTTTAAGGAAAACTTTTATCCTGGCTAATAATTCATCAAAATGAAATGGTTTTACAATATAATCATCAGCTCCCAGGTTAAACGCGTCTACTTTATCCTGCAATTCACCAAGAGCTGTAAGCATGATGATAGGAATTTTATTGTTAAGAGATCTGAATTCCTTACACAAGGCAAGCCCGTTTTTATAAGGAAGATTGATGTCTAGTAAGGCAAGAGAATAATTATGTTGCCTGAATAATTTTTCGGCGACTTGTCCATCATAGGCCACATCTGTTGGGTACCCCAGGCGCGAAAGTTCATCCTGAATAACCTGGCTTAGTTTTGGTTCATCTTCTGCCAATAGAATTTTGTAGATGTTTTCCATGTTTATAGATAATTTAACATTCAAATTAATAAATTATAATCTATAAACATACATTTTGTTAAAAAAAACTTTAAATACATATTAAATGAATAACTGCTTTAAAAAATTATCCTAATTATTCATATACAATCACTTGACATCTCTTAGAAATTTTTAAAAATAATAATCCCATTCTCTAATGAGTAAATGAATTATTCTTCAGGTGTGGAGTGGGCGGGCAGACATTTATTATTTTTGCAAAAAATCTATGGAATGAAGGAGTTAATTATTGAAGCATGGAACAATAGGGAATTATTAAAAGAAAAAAAATATTCAGATGCCGTAAGAACGGTGATTGAAGAGGTGGATAAAGGAAGATTAAGAACAGCTTCACCCTATATCAACTCAGCCGGTTCAGAAGAATGGATTGTGAATGAATGGATAAAACAAGCCATTCTTTTATATTTCGGAATTCAGCCAATGCAAACCTGGGAGTTGCCTCCATTTGAGTTTTATGATAAAATGTTATTGAAGTCAAATTATAAGGAGTTGGGCGTTCGTGCGGTTCCGCATGCTGTTGCGCGTTATGGCGCTTTTATTGCGCGCAATGTTGTTTTAATGCCCAGCTATGTGAATATTGGTGCTTATGTAGATGAAGGAACCATGGTAGATACCTGGGCTACAGTTGGTAGTTGCGCGCAAATTGGAAAAGGAGTGCACCTGAGTGGGGGAGTGGGTATTGGCGGCGTACTGGAACCTTTGCAGGCTTCTCCCGTAATTATTGAAGATGGCTGTTTTTTAGGAAGCAGAAGTATTGTGGTGGAAGGTGTACGGGTAGAAAAAGAAGCAGTACTGGGTGCGAATGTGGTATTGACACAATCTACGCGCATTATTGATGTTAGCGGATCTGACCCTGTGGAATATAAAGGCCGTGTACCGGCGGGGAGTGTAGTAATTCCTGGTACTTATCCTAAAAAATTTCCCGCCGGAGAATACCATGTAAGCTGTGCCTTGATCATAGGTAAGCGCAAAGCAAGCACTGATTTAAAAACAAGTTTGAATGATGCATTGAGAGAATTTAATGTGAGTGCTTAATTTTTATTGAACTTATTACTTTCAAAGGTTCCATTTGGAGTGCTTTGATTTTCCCAGGCAAGAAATCACTGAAGTTCTCTTTAAGTATCAGCAAGTTTCAAAGCTCCTTACGGGAAGCTTTACCGGTCATTTCCACCCATTCACCCGCCTTTGCCTTACTATTTACCTAAATCAACTTCTCCGGCTATCTATACTCCATTAGTTTTGCCCCATTAAACGAAAAAATATGGCACGTAAACACAACGAAAACAGATTATTAGTTGGAGTTTTATTACTGGTTGCAGGTTTCTTGCTTTTGGCTTATAAAATGGGCGCTCCACTTCCATACTGGCTTTTTACATGGCCTGTGTTGCTTATATCGATCGGTTTGATAATTGGCATACAGAATCGTTTCAGAAATCCTGGCGGAATTATTTTGATCATATTAGGCTCTATTTTTTTATCCGACAAGTTGATTCCCGGAATAAACCTGGGAAATTACATAGCCCCGATCATTATCATTTGTATTGGACTTGTATTTATTTTTCGTCCAAAACGTAACTGGCAACATTGTAATAATTATAAATCAGCTAAGGAAAGATGGATAAAAGATGTTACTGCAGATAATCAACCGGAAGAGGGAAAACAGGGTTTAAATGAGGGGGAATTTATTAATTCCACCTCTGTATTTGGCGGCGTAAAAAGAACAATACTTTCTAAAAATTTTCGTGGCGGTGAATTAACCTGTTTTATGGGTGGTGCAGAAATAAATCTTTTACAGTCCGATATTCAACAACCTGTTTCCCTCGAAATAACGGCAGTATTTGGCGGAGCCAAAATAATTGTGCCAGCCAACTGGGATATTAAAAATGAAGTTTCGGCTGTTTTTGGCGGGGTTGAGGATAAACGTCCATTGCAGGCTGGTATTAATTTTGATGCCCGAAAGACGCTTATTATTAGTGGTTCAGCCGTTTTTGGAGGAATTGAAATTAACAGTTATTAATGATTTTTAGCTACTTCGGGGACAAAACCAAATAGATTAGGGTATTTGCATCTATACTAATATTTAAACTACTGTAACATGAACTGGTATCTAACAAAACTCGTTTACCGTATCATTTGTGGGGAAGGAGAACATGCACCGCAATTTGATGAACAGCTCAGATTGATAGAAGCAGATGATACATTCCATGCATTTCAAAAAGCGCAACGCATAGGACATAAAGAACAGGATACGTTTTATAATATGCATCAAAAATTGGTTCAGTGGAAATTCATTGATGTTTGTGAAATTCATCACCTGAATGAATTGATTGATGGCGCCGAAATTTATTCGCGTATAAATGAAGTGGAAGATGCCGATCTTTATATGAAAAATATTCGCTTAAAGGCTAAGTTTTTATTTGAAGAAAGCATGGAGCAATCTTTTCAAATTAATTAAAATATTCATTGGCTTATTCTCCTCTATCTGCTAACAGATTCAATTTGGTATTTGCCGCCTGGTGGCTTAGCTGGTCGGCAGTACATGCTTTCGTTTTATCCGATTATAATTTTTCCCCGCTTATAGTTGCAACTGATAGTGTGGTAAGTAATTTATTATTGGCCGGAAGTTGCCTGCTTATAAGCAATAACATGAAATATTATCTTCCCCGGCAGGAAAAATACTGGTATGTGCTTATCGTAAGTATTGTGTTTTGCATTATCTGGTTAAGCTTATCGCGGTGGATTTTGGTACTGATTTTTAAAAATAATACCGATTATATTTTGTTTTTGCAACAATCTATTCCCATAAGGGCTGCAAATGGTTTTTTGCAGTTGGGATGTATGGCGATGATGAGTTTATTATGGTACACCCTACATGAGCAAAAAGAAACAATTGACCGGAAAAACGCTGCTGAAAAACTGGCTATTGATGCGGAGCTTTTTAATTTAAGGCAACAACTGCAACCTCATTTTTTATTCAATAGTTTGAATTCCATCAGCGCTCTTACAGGTGTTTATCCCGAAAAAGCAAGACATATGATTCAGCAGTTATCGGATTTTTTACGCGGCACTTTAAAAAAGGACGATCAACAGTGGAACAGCCTGATGGAAGAATTGGCACACCTTGAATTATATCTTGAAATTGAAAAAGTCAGATTTGGCCATAGATTACAAACCCAAACAAATATTGAACCTGGTACAGAAAATTTAAGGCTTCCTGCTCTATTACTTCAGCCTGTAGTGGAAAATGCGATTAAATTTGGATTGTACGATACACTCGACGAAGTGGTGATAACAATAAGATCAGAATATTTAAACGGTCAACTGGTCCTATCTGTTCAAAATCCATTTGATGCAGAAACGGCCCAATCTTCTACCGGTACAGGATTTGGGTTATCATCCATCCAGCGAAGATTGTATTTATTATTTGCAAGGCACGACCTGGTTAAAACAGAAATAAAAGACAATATATTTATTACAAATATTATTATTCCTCAATAAAGTCCCCTTAACTAAAAGGCTTAATTCACAGTAATTACTACCGATTCAACTTCAAATTAATAAAATGAAAACTCTGATAATTGATGACGAACCATTGGCCAGAAATATAACGCGGGAATACCTTCAACAATATCCGGAATTTCAAGTATTGGCGGAATGCAACAATGGTTTTGAAGGAATAAAAGCTATCCAGCAATATAAGCCGGATTTAATTTTTTTGGATATTCAAATGCCTAAAATTAATGGTTTTGAAATGCTGGAATTGATTGATGAACCGCCCAGGGTTATTTTTACAACTGCTTTCGAGGAATACGCCATCAAAGCTTTTGAAGCCCATGCGATTGATTATTTATTAAAGCCTTATAGCAAAGAAAGATTCGGAAAGGCTATTGAAAAATTTTTACAAATGGAAAATAAGCCAACTCCCACACTGGCTGTTTTAGAAACCGCTGCTCAATCGCCTGTGCAAAGCAACCGTATTGTAGTGAAAGATGGTTCCAAAATAAAAATCATTCCCATTACACAGGTACAATATCTGGAAACTGCGGATGATTATGTAAAGATTCATACCCGGGAAGGTGTATTTCTTAAAAATAAAACTATGGCTCATTTTGAGAAGCTGCTTATACAGCATCAATTTGTACGCATTCACCGCTCTTATATGGCAAATATTCAACTTATCAGCAGAATAGATCCATCTGAAAAGGACAGCCATATTGTATTACTTACAACAGGTGTACGATTACCGGTAAGTAAAACAGGATATGGAAGGCTAAAAGAAGTACTGGGAATTTAACTATTTCATCCAATAAAAAAGCTCCTGTAGAAACAGGAGCCGTAATCATTTTTTATAAATCCATTCCAAGTTGCTTGTAAGTTACGAAAAAAAAGTTAACAAAAATTAAATATTTTTTAAGCCGAATCAGACAATAAATCCTTATTGCTCTTTTAATAAGGTACAAAAAAAGGACCTTGTTTTGGAAAACAAGGTCCTTTTTCATTGGGAATGTATTTCAATTATTTTACTTCCACTTCAGCACCTGCATCTTTCAGTTTGTTGGCTACTTCTTCAGCTTCAGCTTTGGAAACACCTTCTTTAACTGGTTTTGGAGCAGTGTCCACTAAATCCTTAGCTTCTTTCAATCCTAAACCGGTTAATTCTTTTACAATTTTAACCACGTTCAGTTTGCTTGCACCTGCAGAAACCAAAACTACATCAAATGCAGTTTTTTCTTCTACTGCGGCTGCTCCACCTCCGTCACCTGCTGCTGCTACAACTGTTGCTGCTGCTGGTTCAATACCATAATCTGCTTTCAGTACATCTGCTAATTCCTGTACTTCTTTTACTGTTAAGCCTACTAATTGTTCGGCTAATGCTTTTACGTCTGCCATAGTTTTAAAATTTTTTCCGCCTTCATTGCATATTGCGCTCCGGCGGATGGTTTAAAAAAATCTGTGTGCTCCGTTTCCTAAGAATCCAATGAAACTTTTGTTAAACGGATTATTTTTATTCAATTGAATTAAGAGCTATTTTTCTTAGATATCTTTTTTCAGGAATCTGAAAGATCTTATTCTGCAGCTACTTCTACAGCAGGTTCTGCCTGTTTTTCGTGGTGGTGCAATAAAGCAGCCAATACACGTTTTGCAGGAGATTGCAACAATCCGATCACCTCACCGATCAATTCATTCTTAGTCTTGATCTGGGTTAATGCTTTCAGGGTTGTATCACCGGTATAAACATCACCGTTAATAAATGCGGCTTTTAAAACCGGTTTTTCACCATTATTGGTTTTACGGAAAGAGCTGATAATTAAAGCCGGCTCTTTTGGATTTTCCGAAAACATTAAAGCAGTAACATTATTCAATGATTCATAAACATCTTTGTATTTTTCTGAATCAATGGATTCCAAAGCTTTGCGGATTAAAGTGTTTTTTGCCACTTTCATCTCCACCTGCTTATCAAAACAGGCATGGCGCAATTTATTTACCTGCGCAACACTTAATGCTTCGGTATTGGTGATATAAAAATTATTGTATTGAGAAAACTTCTCTTTCAGAAGTTCTATCACTTCGTTTTTTTGATCTTTTGTCATAACGCTTCTTTTTGCAATTCTTTAAATCCGGGTAGGATCTGCAGAATTAGTTTTGAACTGATTTTGTGTCAACAACAATTCCCGGGCTCATGGTAGCGGCCATGCTTACGCCTCTGAGGTAAACGCCTTTAGCTGTGGATGGCTTCAAGCGGATTACCGCATTGATTAGTTCCTGGCTATTTTCAGCAATTTTTTGCGGAGCAAAAGAGATGCGGCCAATAGAGGCATGTACGATGCCGGCTTTATCTACTTTAAATGCAATTTTACCACCTTTTACCTCATTTACAGCTTCCGCTACATTGTTGGTAACAGTTCCGGTTTTAGGATTGGGCATCAGGTTACGCGGACCTAATATTTTACCCAGTTTACCAATTTTAGGCATTACAGATGGTGTGGCGATAATTACGTCCACATCTGTCCATCCGCCTTCAATTTTCTGGATAAATTCATCCAATCCAACAAAATCAGCGCCTGCTGTTTTTGCGTCATTTTCTTTATCAGGAGTACACAAAACCAATACACGTTTGGTTTTACCGGTTCCATGTGGAAGCGTTACGGTACCACGAACCTGTTGATCCGCTTTTTTGGGATCTACACCCAGGCGGATATGAATATCAACAGAACTATCGAATTTAGTGGTATTAATATCTTTTACCAGGTTGGAAGCTTCCTGTAAGGAGTAAACTTTTGTTTTATCCACCTTCGCTTCCGCCAGTTTTCTTTTTTTTGTAAGAGTTGCCATTGCAAAATAAATTTAGCAGTAATGAATTAATTTTCCCAGGGTGCGGTACCTTCCACAGTGATTCCTAAACTGCGGGCAGTGCCTGCCACCATTTTCATCGCACTTTCAAGAGTGAAACAGTTCAGATCGGGCATTTTGTCTTTTGCAATTGCCTCTACATCATTCCATGTTACAGTTCCTACTTTAATCCGATTACTTTCTTTGGAGCCTTTTTGTGCTTTGGCGATTTCTAATAACTGAATGGAAGCGGGAGCGGTTTTAATAACAAATTCAAACGATTTGTCTGTATAAACAGTCAATAAAACGGGAACCACTTTGCCCATTTTATCCTGGGTTCTTGCATTAAACTGTTTGCAGAACTCCATAATGTTCACACCTTTTGAACCAAGAGCAGGACCAACGGGAGGCGCTGGATTTGCCTGTCCACCTTTGACCTGCAGCTTTACGTAGGCTGAGATTTCTTTTGCCATGATTTAAATATTTTTGGTGATAACGTAACGGTAATTTACCGGTACTCCCAACTTTTGGGGCGGCAAAGGTAATTAAAATAATTACTATTTACTCAACAACCTTAATTTTTTGTTACTCATTAAACAAAATTAATTTGGGGCTGTCTGGCTTTAGTTCTTTATTCAACACCTGTCCGGGCTATTCGCTGCAAATCCGGCACAAAGCCCCACGCACATATCTTCACCGTGTTTTCCGCTTCTATCCCGCAGCCATTGGATCTGCGGAATATGCATCGGCAGCAGTCCGCATTCCTTAGTTTACGCTGGTATCAACCGGAGTTGAGTTCGTAAGTTTTTCATTTTAACGACCATTGTTTTCTATTTTTGATGATGAATGATTAAAATAGAAAATAATGGCAATAAAAATATATACCAAAACCGGTGATTTAGGAAAAACCTCTTTAATAGGCGGCACGAAAGTACCGAAAAGTAATTTGCGTATCGAAAGTTATGGTACGGTGGATGAACTGAATTCATATATAGGACTGGTAAATGATTATTTAACAGATCCGCACTCCAATGCCATGTTGAAAGAAATCCAGGATCGCCTGTTTACCATTGGTTCCGCACTTGCCTGTGATCCCGACAAAGAAACCCGGATGAAAATTCCTGATCTTAAAGAAACTGATATTGATCTGTTGGAAAATGAAATAGATAAAATGAATGCGGAATTGCCGGAAATGAAAAATTTTATTTTACCCGGAGGTCATGTAGCGGTTTCCACTGCGCATATAGCACGTTGCGTTTGCCGCAGGGCAGAAAGAATATGTGTGCATCTGCAGGAAGAAAAACAATTTATAGATCCGCTTGTAATAAAATATCTCAACCGGTTAAGCGATTACCTGTTTGTACTTGCACGCTTTACCGGCCATAAACTGGGAATCGCTGAAATTCCCTGGAAAGCGAGGGGCTAATCGTCATTAAAGTTATTAAGGTCATAAGTCATCAGAGTTAATGGAAGTCATTTGGAGTCATTGGTTATTGAAGTCTTTGGGGGATTGAAATGACTTTAATGACCAATTGACTACTGACTAAAATGACCTATTAACTAACATGACCATCCACAATCCTCCCATCCTTCATATGCAGGATCCTGTTACTCAATAAAGCCAGTTCTTCATTATGTGTAACTATTAAAAATGTTTGTCCGAACTCGTCTCTTAGCCGTACAAACAGATCATGCAGTTCCTTGGCATGTTTACTATCCAGGTTTCCGGTGGGTTCGTCGGCAAAAACAATGGAAGGCTTATTGATCAAGGCACGGGCTACGGCCACCCGCTGTTGTTCTCCGCCGCTTAGCGCCTGTGGTTTGTTTTCCAGCCGGTCGCCAAGGCCTAAAACGGTTAATAGTTTTGTAGCTTCCGCGAGTACTTCATTTTTCTTTCTTCCTGCTATCCAACCGGGAATGGATACGTTTTCAACTGCTGAAAACTCTGGTAATAAATGATGAAACTGGAATACAAAACCGATATATTTATTTCGAAAGGCAGCAAGTTTTTTTCCTTTTAAAAGGTGAAGCGGTTGCTCATTTAAATAAATTTCTCCTCCATCTGGCGTGTCCAGTGTTCCCAAAATATGCAATAAAGTGCTTTTTCCTGCACCCGATGAGCCTACAATTGAAACAATCTCTTTTTTTTCAATATTCAAACTTACTCCTTTCAATACATGTAATTGCCCGTATCGTTTGTGAATATGATCCGCTTTCAGCATGCTGATATTTTAAATAAATTTTAATATTGTAGCGCGCAAACCTACTACAAAGGCAGGAAACCCTGATTTTTTTACTATTTTTTTGTTTCCGGCAAAAACCTGATTTGGTTATTTCGTTGTAAGGGTTACATTTGCCAAAAAATTAAAAGGCTATATTATGTTTTGGACCCTAGAATTAGCCAGTTACCTGGAAGATGCACCCTGGCCTGCAACTAAAGATGAACTGATAGATTTTGCCATCCGTTCCGGAGCGCCTATTGAAGTGGTAGAAAACCTGCAGGAGCTGGAAGATGAAGGAGAAGTATATGAAAGTATTGAAGACATCTGGCCGGATTATCCAAGCCAGGAAGACTTCATGTTTAATGAAGATGAATATTAATTTATTATTTTAATCCGGCTGAACGGATTTGCCGCCAGTGTGTATTATACTTTAAAAGCTATTCACATTGAATAGCTTTTTTTAGTTTCGTACCAAGCCTTTAAGAAAAGAAGGTTATTTAAAAATCCGGAAAAGAACTTTTCCTGTTCCGGATTTTAAAGAGATCTTAATTTATGTAATTATTTTTCCATCTGGTCAATCACTGCCTGGGTTACGCCGGAAAAGCTGAATCCGCCATCGTGATAGAGATTTTGCATCGTTACCATTTTGGTAAGATCACTGAATAAACTTACGCAATAATTCGCGCAATCTTGTGCAGTCGCATTTCCTAAAGGACTCATTTTTTCAGCATAGCTCATAAAGCCATCAAAACCTTTTACACCGCTTCCCGCAGTGGTTTTTGTAGGAGATTGGGAAATGGTATTGATACGTACTTTCTTTTTTAATCCATAATGATAGCCAAAGCTGCGGCTGATACTTTCCAGCAAAGATTTGGCATCCGCCATTTCGCTGTAGTCAGGAAATACCCTCTGGGCAGCGATATAAGTCAGCGCAACTACACTGCCCCATTCGCTGATGGCATCCATCTCATAAGCTACCTGCAAAACCCGGTGCAGGCTGAGTGCGGAAATATCCAATGTTTTATGCTCAAAATCGTGATTTAATGCGGTATAAGGATTGCCTTTGCGCATATTGATGCTCATGCCAACACTGTGCAATATAAAGTCAACAGGGGCGCCAAAATGCTCTGTAGCCCGTCTGAAACAGATTTTTAAGATCATCCATATTTGTAACATCTGCCGCTATCACCGGTGCATTGTTGCAGGCTTCGGAAAGTTTATTGATTTCTCCCATCCGCAATGCAATAGGTGCATTGGTTAATACAAGTTCTGCACCTTCAGCAAAGCAGGCTTCCGCTGTTTTCCACGCTATTGACTGATCATTCAATGCGCCGAATATGATCCCTTTTTTTCCTTTTAATAAATTGAATGCCATATTAAAAATTTAAAATTTTTATTAAGTTAATGCTCTAAACAAGACAGTAAAGATAATGGTTGGTTGCTGAAATTATTGCGCCTGTTTTATCAGTTCGATGTTACCATTTCCCTCGCGTTTTGCAAAGCGGCGGCAGTTGGTTTTTCTCCGCTTAACATTTGCGCAATCGTAAGGATGCGTTCTTCCTCTGTTAATAAACGGATGCTGGTGAACAATGCATTGTTTTTCATTTCTTTAAACACAAAATAATGCGCATGTGCTTTTCCTGCAATCTGCGGTTGATGGGTAATGGCGATCACCTGGCGTTGCTCCGCTAAATCTTTCATAATGATGCCAACCTGTTTGGCGGCTTCGCCTGAAATGCCGGAATCAATTTCATCAAATATCATGGTTGGAAGATCTATGGATGCCGCAACCAATGATTTTATACACAACATCAGGCGGCTCAATTCACCACCACTTGCCACTTTTCGGATCGGTTCAAAACGGCCCGTATTATTAGCGTCAAATAAAAATTCAATGGTATCTTTTCCAAACAGGTGAAACCCGGTTTCCGTTATCTGCACTTTCAATCGTGCATTGGGCATACCTACCTGTATAAGTAAATGGTTTACTTTTTTAATGAATGGTTCGCTTTGTTTTTTCCTTGTTTCTGTTAATGAATCAGCAAGTTTGTCCAGCTCATCCTGCTGTATTGAAACCTGTTTTTCCAATGCCGAGATTGCTTCATCGAGGTTGAGAACCGATTGCAGTTTCTCTTCAAGCGAATATTGGATTTGTAAAAGTTCGGTTGTAGTTTTTACATCATGCTTCTTTAATAATTTATACCCCGAAGCAAGTCTTTCGTTGATCCATTCAATCCTGCTTTCATCATATACTACCGAATTACCAATACTTTCCACCTCGCCTGCAAGATCCTGCAATTCAATTTGCGCGCTTTGCAAACGATCAATAACCGCAGGCAATTCAGGATGATAAGAACGATAAACCGAGAGTTGATTGACCAGTTGTTTAAGCAGCGGAACAATGGGATTCTCATTTTCCTGCAATTCAAAATTCGTTTTCGTCAATGCAATTTTTATAGCTTCCGCATGGCAGAGCAATTGCAGTTCCTGGTCCAGATTTTCCAGTTCATTTTCCTGTAAACCTGCGTCACTTAATTCTTCATACAAAAACTGGTGATAATCCAGTTCTTTATTGTTATTTGTTTTTTGAAGTTGCAATTGTTCCAGTTCCTTTTTCGTATCAATAAACTGGTAAAATTTTTTTTGATATTGATTGAGTTTGGTTTCATTTTTAGCCAATGCATCCAACACCTGCAGCTGGAAACCGGAATCAGCCAATTCAAGCGTGTCAAACTGCTGATGTAAATTTACCAGCAATGATGCAAGCGTTTTCAATTGCTGTAAAGTTGCAGGCGTATCATTGATAAATGCTCTTGATTTTCCACCCGGATTAATTTCCCTTCTCAGGATCAGCTCTTCCTCATGATCCAAATCATTTTGTTGAAGAAAATCTTTTACCGTTTTTTTGTCGGCGACAGCAAAACGGCCTTCTATCATACATTTTTTATCATTCTTTAATAAGATGGAAGTGTCCGCTCTTTCGCCCAGTATAAGGCTTAGCGCACCAATAACAATACTTTTGCCCGCACCGGTTTCACCTGTAATAATATTGAGCTGCGGAGAAAAACTGATGTCGATGTTTTCAATAATGGCGTAGTTCTGTATTTGAAGTTGCCTTAGCATTGCGCAAACCTACAAGATTCAATTAAATGTTCAAACAGTGTTTTTTCCAGAATATATAATTGTGATTGGGGAACAGAACAAAGGATTTGGTAATTGAAAAAAATGACAACTTGTTGCCATTTTTTTCAATTATTTTAAGCTTATGTTTTAGTAATGAAAATTAGCAGGTTCTTCACTTCTTAATTTCTTATTCTTTATTTTTCATTTTTCATTTTCCTCCATTAATAGGTTTATAGCCAAGTCCCATATTGTACAATAAAAAAGCCCATTTATCCGCCTGTTCTTCTATGATTTTAGAAGTTGGTTTTCCGGCGCCGTGGCCCGCTTTGGATTCAATGCGTATCAGTACCGGATTATCGCAGTTTTGAGCCGCCTGTAATGTTGCTGCAAATTTAAATGAATGCGCGGGCACCACACGGTCATCATGATCGGCCGTGGTAACCATAGTAGCAGGATAACAGTTTCCTTTTTTAATAGCATGAACAGGAGAATATTTATATAAATATTCAAACATTTCTTTACTGTCATCCGCAGTGCCATAATCATAAGCCCATCCCGCGCCGGCTGTAAATTTATGATAACGCAGCATATCCATTACGCCAACCGCCGGAAAGCACACTTTGAAAAGATCCGGACGCTGCGCCATGCAGGCACCAACCAATAATCCGCCATTTGAACCGCCGGAAATAGCCAGGTAATCCTTTGAAGTATATTGCTCTTTGATCAGGTATTCCGCTGCAGCAATAAAATCATCAAACACATTTTGTTTTTCCAGTTTGGTACCTGCATTATGCCAGCTATCACCATACTCTCCGCCGCCACGCAAATTGGCTACAGCATAAATGCCGCCATTTTCAATAAACACCATATTACTCACGCTGAAAGCTGGTGTAAGACTGATGTTGAATCCACCATAACCATATAACATCAAAGGATTTTTGCCATTTAATTGTATTCCTTTTTTATAGGTAATAATCATAGGAACCTTAGTGCCATCTTTTGAATTGTAAAAAACCTGTTTGCTTTCATAATCGGTTAAATTAAATTTGATATCAGGCTTTTTGTATAAGGATGATTTACCGGTAGGGATATCATATTTAAAAATGGTAGGAGGATACACATAAGAAGTATAAGTATAATACAAATCTTTTTCTTCTCTTTTGCCGCTAAAGCCTGATGCAGTTCCAAGGCCGGGTAGTTCAATGGTACTTTCCTTTTTGCCATCCAGGTTGTATCGTACTACTTCGGAAACAGCGTCCTTGATATACTGAGCGAAAAGTTTTCTTCCGGTTGTTGATACGGTTAAAGGAAACTTGGCTTCAGGTATCAGGTCTTTCCAATGTTCAGAAGTGGGTGTTGCAGCATTTGTGATAACCAGTTTACTATTGGGCGCATTTAGATTGGTAACGATATAGAGTTTCCCTTTTTCTGCATATACAATTTGTTGTTCCGTTTCAAAACCAGTAACAACAGGAATTATAGTTGACTGTTTTTTAGTTAAATCCTGTATATATAATTCATTTCCATAGGTAGCATTGGCAGCCGATATTACCAGGTAATTTTGATCTTCGGTTACATATCCTCCGATGTATCTTCTGGGTGTAGCTTCGCCACCAAAAACCAGTTTGTCTTCAGATTGTTTTGTACCAAGTTTGTGAAAAAAAAGTTTATGTACCTGCGTTTTGCCTGAGAGTTGGCTGCCTTCTTTGGGTTTATCATAACTGCTATAATAAAAGCCATCATTGTGCAACCAGGAAATCCCGCTGAACTTGACATCAATCAGTGTATCATCCAAAATTTTTTTTGTTTCAGCATTTAAAATAATCACTTTACGCCAGTCCGAACCACCTTCCGAAACCTGGTAAGCAACCAGCGATCCGTCTTTTGAAAAATTAATTCCTGCCAGCGATGTAGTACCATCGGCTGAAAATTTATTGGGATCCAGAAAGATTTCCGGATTGCCATTTCCCTTTTGACGGTATAAAACAGATTGATTTTGTAAACCATCATTTTTAAAAAAATAAGTGTAAGCACCTTCCTTAAAGGGAGCGGAATATTTTTCATAATTCCATAAGGCGGTAAGGCGATTTTTAATTGCTTCTTTAAAAGGAATATTTGCCAAATAAGATTCGGTAACATGGTTCTCACGCTGCACCCAGTCTTTGGTATCTTCCGCGGTGTCATTTTCGAGCCAGCGATAAGGATCGGCCACCCTGGTTCCAAAAAAATCATCTGTCTGATCAACGGTTTTTGTTGCAGGATACTTTCCTGTAAAAGCGCCTGGATTCTGTGCTGATACGGTCATACTGAATAATAATGCAGTGATACTAAATGGAATGCGTTTCATAAAATTCTATTTCAAAAAATTAAAGATATGCATCTGCCTTAATGATAGATTGAAATTAAGAATTCATTAGGTTTCCAGTGATTAGTCAAAAACAGTAGCGCCCCCTTTTCCGAATAAGCGTAATGCAAGTTCATTACCGATGCCGGCTGCATTTTTGAAAATTAAACGTTCATCCGACACAACCTTTTTACCATCAGCAGTGGAAACATTCAGGGTTGCTTCATACCTGTCGCCACGCTTATTAAAATTAATATTTGCAACAGGTAAATTTCCCGATTCCATCCAACTGATATTACAATCTTTAAGCGTATTAACAACGTTCTTTGTAATGGCGTCATCCGTTCCGGAAATGGTTAATTTCATTTGCATGCCTATATCCGAAAACGGTATTAGTTGCGGAAAGGTTTGTAAAAACATATTTTGTGAAAATAAAAGATTCTCCTGTTGCCGATCTCTTTTATAGGATCTTGCAAGGCCTTCATATAAACGTCCTAAGAATAACTTTTCCCGGGCGGTATCGAGCAATGTATTTTTCATCAGCCATTCATAATCATTTTTTGCAGCATCTTTTTTCCCGCCTTCCCATTTAAATTTCGCCACAAATAATTTGAAATACCGTTGAATATTTATGCGGTGATCCGTTGTTTGATAATCTTCATATTTTTTTTGAAAATAAGCCGGGCTAAAATCTTTTAAAAGATACCAGGTTTCATCAAATGAATTGGTAGCTTCGGAACAGAAAAGATCATACACCATTCTTGTTCTGTCCGGGTTAAAAGCCAGTTCATTTACCACCACATATTCGGCCATCATTTTTTCCACTTTCAGCGAAGCGATATTGTACAGGTCGCGCGGCGAATACCACCATCCCTTATTTAAAAATTTTACCTGCGCAATTTTTTTATCCATTAACTGCACTTTCAAAAGGTTGATGGTAAATTCATATTGGGTTTGTGTGAGCGTAGTGCCAATATGCAGTTCTTTAAAATGTGCGGCCTTGTCTAAAGCATAGGCTGCACTATCCAGCTGCCCATCATATAGATAACCTCTTGCCAACGCGATATTGTACCAGCCAAACCCTGGTGTAGAGCCATTTTCAGTAATGATCTGCTGAGCCATTTGAATGGCTGCTTTTGTTTTTCCGGCATTCACATACAATTCCGGTAAATAATAAAAAGGCTCCCGCAGCATCCGTTGATAAGTGGTGGAAAGATCTTTACTATAAAATTCTGTTGCTTCTGCAAAATGCCCGATTTCAGCTTGCATGCTGCCATAATTATTCCAGGAAACCGCCCCATGCATGGCCAATTGCCGGTAATAATAATCACTGCTGTCGTAGTTTTTATTGTAGCAGTGCAGCATGGCGAGATAATGATAAATGGATAGTTTATCATTATCACTTTGGTCGGGGCCAAACCAGGAATCGTTTTTTATTTTATTTTTCTGAATAAATCCCAATCCGCGGTAACACCATTGGAATGCAGCTTTTTCATTTTCCTCTACTGAATTTTTGAGGAAACTATATTTTTCCGAAGTAAAAAACCTGTTGCGGTGATAAGTCCAGGCGCGATGGTAATACACGCCAAAATAATCTTTTTGAAAATGATAACTGTCAATTTTATCCAGTAAAGCCATAACAGAGTCCGGCATTTCTATGTTATCATAACATTGCTTCAGCGCATTGGATATTACAAACAAATCCTGGTAGCGGTTGATATTCTGAGCAAAATACATGATGGAAGAATACAGGTTTTTTAAAGTGCTTCCGTAATCTTTATCCAACAGATCAAATGCTTTTGTAAGTGCGGGAATTGCATTTTTAAAACCCAGGTAATCGGCGCTCCGGTCAAATTTATACATGCCTTCATACATCCAGCCTACATAGTAAGTACTGTCTAAGCGTAAAAACTCGCGGCTGCGTGGAAGTGCATCTTTAGAAGTGGGTTCTACGCCAACCCGTTTTGCATCTATTTCATACCTTGCTGCAGCTTTGTCCTGCGCATGGCTTTGAATGGTGAAAGAAGTAAGAAGGAGAAATATTAGCAAGATTTTATTCATAGTCCAGCGTTTCCAACTCCAATCTGTTGATGTTTTTAAAATCCATTACATTTTTTGTAAGCAAAATATATTGTTCTGTAATAGCTGTGGCCGCAATAATGGCATCCGGTATTTTAACGGCTTTTGTTCTTCTGATTTCAATGGTTTTTTGAATGATGGCTTCGGAAATAAACAACTCATTTCCGTAAGCCAAAATATCTATGGCAGCCATTTCTTCTGCCGGGGAAATATTTTTAAATCCAAGTAATTCTATGCGGGTAACAAATGAATAGGCAAAACCGCTTTCTAATATTTTTATTAGTTCAAGCTTTTGTTTTTCCGTTAATCTTTTAAGCAGAAAATCAATAAAAATATTAGTATCAATTAAGGCTTTCTTTCCCATTCATTTCTCATTTCATTAAGCTGATTTATTAATTCTTCATAAGTATGATTACTCCAACTTCCCTCCAATGCTTCAATTTTTTTACGTCTTTCAGCCTGAGTTAAAGTTTTTTTATCTTCCCCAATGATAAGAATTTTTTTGTCTTCCTGCATTTTACGCAATTCATTCATGGCCGTTTCATCCAGCACTTCAATCAGTATCTTTTCCATAAAATGTTTTATTTAAAATTACGAATTAAACCGAACTGATTTTCAGTTTGGCCAGTCTGTCCAGTTCTTTTTCCAGAATGTTATTCAGCGCTTTTTGTTTAGCTTCTTTATTCCTGTAGATTAGGCGATGATCCAATACGGCAGAGCTAACCTGCTGCAGGTCATCTTCAGTTACAAAATTTCTTCCATTCACCAGCGCGAAAGCTTTCAGGCATTTCAATAAAGTAATACCGCTCCTTGTAGATGCGCCCAACAAAATATCCGGATGTTTTCTCGTATCCCAAACCATATTTCTTACCGCGGCAATAAGCTCCTCATGTATAAATACTTTTTCCGTTTCTTCCTGCAGAAATAATATTTCATGCATATTAAGCACCTGTTGAATATGATCGAGATTGTTTTGGATGCCGAGGTAATTTTTATAAATATTCAGTTCTGTTTCCTCATCCACATATCCAAACCGGATCTTTATATAAAAACGATCGAGCTGTGCGGCAGGCAGGGGATAAGTGCCTTCCATCTCCACCGGATTTTGAGTGGCGATAGCAAAAAATAATTTTTCCAATGGATAGGTTGTTTCACCAATCGTGATCTGATTTTCTGCCATACATTCCAATAAGGCTGACTGCACTTTTGGCGAAGCCCGGTTGATTTCATCGGCTAATAAAACATTACAGAATAGTGGGCCTTTTTTAAAAACGAATTCTTTTTGAATATCGTCAAAAATATGGGAACCAATTAAATCCATTGGAAGCAGATCGGGCGTAAACTGGATGCGTTTAAAATCTACTCCATGTTCATGACCATTGCCCGAAATGCTTTGCGCCAGTGTTTTAGCCATCACCGTTTTTCCTGTGCCTGGATTATCTTCTATGAGTATATGACCGCCTGCTAAAAGTGCGGTAACAATGAATTGAATCTGTTTGTGTTTACCCCGGATTACAGTTTCTATATTGTTCACCAGCTTTTGAATATTGCTCAGCGCCTGTTCCATTTGAATGCTTTCTTCTTCCATGCTTAATTATGTTGAGGTTGTTTAAAATAATAAAGAGCCGGATAAATATTTAAAAAATTACTGAACCTTGTTTTAAAAGGAATTTGATGGCGTATCTGTTGTATAAAGGTTTTGTAAAATGATTGGATCAATTGTTGTTCATTTTCAGTAAGAGGCATATTGCTGTACTTTAATTTTTGATATACCTGGCTGAATGAATAAAGATTGGTATTGAATAGCTGATCCATTGCCATCGCATACTGTTGCGGACCATGGTTTACGCGACTGAAGCCCACTTGATTTAAATAAAATAACGCAGCCCTGTGTTTATAATATGCCGATAGTTTAGCTGATGAAACGGACTGTTTTGCTTTAAAATGAAAGTACTGCCACAGTACCCAGGGAGCGGCAAATACCAATACTATAATGACCAAGATAATAATGAAAATTACGGATAATATTTTCAGCCAGTCAACAGGTTCAGAAGCCGGGTTTGCAGCTTTTTTCTGTTTTTGCGCTGTCTTGTTTTTCTCGATGATCTTAATCTCATCTGCGGGTACCGGATTGGGTAATTTTTTAAATATTGAAAGCAGGCTATCCCTGGCGGAAGCTTTTAAATTTTTCAACACTTCCGCATAAGATGCCGCCGTAATATGCATTCCTTTTGTCAGCTTACTCAGGGAAACAATTCCTGTATCCGCTTCTATATCTGCCCTTGAAATATCAATAAGCAATTCGTTTGAAAGGGTTGTTGTATAATTTTCATCATGATACAGAAGGTTGTTAACGTTCATTAAAACGCGTTTAGCAGTTGTATCGACTGAAACCACCTGGCCATCTGCCACCAGGTAAGCTTGTTGTAAATTTAGTGGTGGAGTACCATCCGGCTGCGGCGATTGCTGTGTGTTGAGATCCGGCACAGTAGTATCGAAATCTATCCACCCGTACCCGGGAAAATAAACCTGTACCCACGCATGCGCCTGGTCTTCATAAAACCAATACCAGCCTGGATTTTTGCTGCTTCTGTCAACCGTTAAAAAGCCTGCAGCCATTCTTGAAGGGATGCCTAAAGAACGAAGTAGAAATAAAGTTGCACCTGCAAAATAGGCGCAATACCCTTTGCGGTTTTCAAACAGGAAATAAGAAAGCTTGTTAGCGCTTGGTATTCCCGGAATACCGGGATTGTCTGAATATTTGAATAAAGGCTGGCCAAATTCATCCTTACTTAAAAAATAATCCCTGATAGCGATCATTTTATCCACCGGGGTTTTGGCATTCATTGTTATCTGGCGTCCGAGTGCTGTTATTTTATCATACTCCGCATCTTTGGGCATGTATGTATAATAATCCATGAACTTTTTATCCTGTCCCGTGAAATCTTTAATCGTTCTCAGTTTATCGAAACGTTGTTGCTGAAAGGATTCCAGCATTTTATTTCCGGCCGGATTGTAAATGAAATAGGCGCTGTTTAAATCACTTACCCACATCTTTGCACGGTAAGCGCTTTTATATTGTTCCTTGTATTCTTTCGGAATGCCGATCGGCTGACAAAAAAAAGCAGTGGAAGGCGCCAGGTACTCATCGGGTGATAACAATACTTTATAAATATCGGCGCTTACTACTTTCCTATTGCGTGTTGCCATTGTGTTTTTGATAACGGATGAATCCGTTTTTGCAAAATATAATGGCATTTTTGAAGGATCCGGTTTAAACAAGTCATTTGATGGCATTAAGCTATCGGTTTCAAATGCCTGGGTAAGCGTATCAAACCTGGTATAATAATAGGATGTAAAATAAAGTGGGTTTGGTGTTTTATTGTCCTGGAAAAAGTTATCCAGCTTTGCCACAAATACAAGCCGTTTGCCTTTATTCAAAGCGCCGCTAAGCCGCGATTCATTTTTGTTACTCAAAGAACCATCTTTATTTTCTTTGGTCATGCTTTCGCTATTGCTCTTGTTTTTATCGTAATTGGACTGCGCATTTCCCCATTCTTTTTCAATGGCATTAAAATCTTTTTGAAAGATGGAAAAAATGGATAAAACCATTACTAGTAAAATGATTAAAAAGCCCAACATCCGTTTGAGAATAAACAAACCAAAACGGGATTCATCTTCATTCATATTGCGGATTAGTTCCGCTGTATAAATAATATAAATACCGTAAGCCAGTACAGGTGCAAAAGCGCTGATCAGCGCATTGGCTTTTATTTCAGCGGTTTTACTTATTACTATAATCTGGATAACAATTAAAAACACACTCCAGAAAATTGTGAAGTATTTTGACCGGCTAAAACCAAATCCGGCTATCCATCCTGAAGAAAAAAGTACACCAAAAATCAAGAACTGAACGGATGCGAAAAAAGCGTCAAATTCGCCTATCGTCAAATTTCCAATCCATTTATAAGCGATATAATAAAACAGGAACAATACAGCGGCAGTAGTGATAAACCGGAAACGATAAGCGTAAAAGATGGTGGCCATTGCCAATCCTGCTGAAAAATATATACCCTGTTTTATCCAGTCGTTCTGAAGAATAGTGTAAAAGCGGTTTGCATCCCATAACAAGTAAAAAGCCAGTAATGCGGTAGGCACCACCATCAGCAGCAATTGTGCGATTACTTTTTTCCAGCTATGTACTTTTGCGATCCGCATTATATTCCTGTTTGCTTTTTAAACTTCCACAGCCTTTTCATAAGACTGCAACAGTTTTTTTAACTTCTTTTCGTTCTTTACAATCTTTGATCTTAATCCCGACAAACGCCAGTTCGTTTTGTAAACTGCAAGATCATCTTTTTCCTCTTGTACAAACACCCATTGTATCCAATCGGTAAGATATTGTTTCTCTAAAATTTCAGTTAAACTAATAAATACAAAACTTATTTCATGACCATATCGTTCCAACAATTCCTGTACATCCTCTGCATTGCTTAAGGAAGAAATTACCACAACAGATGCTTCAGAAGGCTGAATATAAGTTTTTAAATCTTTCTCTTTTTGCCATTTGCTTATGCTGATATTGTATTTGATTTGTTGAATGCCATCGGAAAAATTAGCGGTATCTGTTTCCTGGTCCGGTACAAAACGCACTTCAAGTCCTTGTTTTGTCAACTGCTGAAAAATGGTCCAGACCTGGGTTTTATAATAATTTAAAAAAGGAATTTCAATCATTTCATTTCCCTGCTCATTAAATGAAGAGAAGAAGGAAGCATATAAATAAATATGAGATGCGTAAGGATCCACTATTTCCGGAATACGTACAACAAGTTGTTTATTGCGCGCATATATTTTCCATACAATACGTCGTACATCGTCATGGTCTTCAAAATTTTTATAATTGAGAAATTCGCCTTCCAGCTTTTTCAATTCATTTATGCGAATGTTGTTTTCCTCCGTTTTACGGGGCATGGCATTGATCATTTTCCTGCTTAATGATGTAGGATGCGTATGAAAACGGCTTTGTGTATTCATGAGCGCGGTAAGCGAAAAAAACTGGAAAAAATCTTCAAAATATATGACCAGTTTTTCAATTTTATATTCCTTTATTTCTGGCAGCGACCAATGATAAACCCCATCAATAGTGTAGTTGAATAATTTGATTTTAGTTTGTTCTATCAAAGAAAATTTTTCTGAAAATTGAAAATGATCGTATTGCAGCCTGATTTTTATAAATCCCAAAAAAGGCTGCAATATGGGATGTATATATAATTGAACCGTTTGTTTTATTTCGGCGGTATCTGAAAAAGAATATTTCTTTTTTCTTTTAGCACCGGTTAAATTTTCTTTTTCCGTTTTGGTTTCAATCCTGAAATCTATTCCATTTTTTCTTAGCTTCCATTTGAATAAAAAGTAGGGAATTAAAACTGATATA
This sequence comes from uncultured Chitinophagaceae bacterium, assembly GCA_963695165.1. Lineage (GTDB taxonomy): Bacteria > Bacteroidota > Bacteroidia > Chitinophagales > Chitinophagaceae > CAVOGF01. The sequence goes on along the minus strand of CAVOGF010000002.1, from coordinate 237,464 downwards.
AAGCCCGTTACTATAATTACAACCAGGAACCAAATTGCAATTTGAAGCAAGAGATAAAAAATATCATCGTAAGCAGAACCGGGAATAGGAGGGGTATTGACCAGCCATTGGTAACCGATCCAACATCCTGCAAGAAATAAAATAAGATACCAGGTAAATGGAAAATAATAACCTGCTATTTGTAACTGTTTGCGAATATTTTTTAAATGGCTTCTCATGTTTGAAAGAGTAAATTAAAGAAAGAAGACGCGCAGATAAAACTCCATGCCTTTAAAAAAGATATTTTAACTGAAACTTTGCTTTCTTTGCGCCAATGAGCAATATACTTCATTTACAACATTGTCCATCCTGTAAATCGGCCCGGATTAATCCCGTTTTAAAGGTTCGTGATTATACCGTAAGTCAGGAAGAATTTGGGGTTTGGGAATGCGGGGATTGCAGCCTGCGGTTTACCCAGGATATTCCTTCACAGGATGAAATTGGCCGGTATTATCAGTCGGCAGCGTATGTTTCTCATTCGGATACCAAAAAGGGCCTTATTAATAAGTTGTATCATTTTGTTCGCAATTATACCCTTCGGTCCAAAAGAAATCTTATTGAAAGAACCAGCAGAATAAAAGCAGGAAAATTGCTGGATGTAGGCGCAGGTACGGGCATGTTTGCAAAAGCCATGCAGGATGCGGGATGGAAAGTTACTGGTTTGGAACCGGATGAAACCGCCCGGCTCAATGCTTTAAACCAGGGATTACAATTGCATCCCGCAGATAAGTTGTTTTCTTTGGATCCGGGTTGCTATGATGTAATAACGATGTGGCATGTATTGGAGCATGTGCATGATCTACATGGTTATTTAAACAGCTTTCAAAAAATATTAAAAAAGGGCGGAACGCTTTTTATTGCGGTGCCGGATTATACGAGTTATGATGCGGCGCATTATAAACAATATTGGGCTGCCTATGATGTTCCCAGGCATTTGTATCATTTTTCTCCCGAAAGTATGAACCGGCTTATGTTACAGCATGGGTTTGTTGTTAAAGATTATAAACCTATGTGGTTTGATAGTTTTTATGTGAGTATGTTGAGTGAACAATATAAATCGGGGAAAAATAATTTGTTGAAAGCTATTATGAATGGCATGCGATCGAATATCGCTGCTTTAAAGGACGCGAAAAAATGTAGTTCTATTATTTACGTTATTAAATCCGATGATTCAAAAGCGCGCTTATATGTGCATGAGTAGATTTATTTTGAGCCCGGCAGCATTACTACTATGAGGCTTTGCTTGCGTCGCACTCTTCTGCTTTTTATCTTTATTGAGCAATATATAAAACCCTAAAAAAAACAACTGAATTTTCCCAATGTATAATGTAAGAAATTCAATGCGGGGATTTATTAATTCTGAATTTTTATTTCAAATAATGCAGGCCATTTTTTGCCGGTAATCAGCAAACTGTTTTTTGCTGAATCATAAGCAATTCCGTTTAATACCAGTCCGTTTTGAAGCATATTCGGATCATCGGGAACGCCGTTTTTCTGCCTGATATTGGTGAGATCCATTCTGCCTTCCACTTTACCGCTTTCCGGGTTTATTTTTAAAATATAATTGGTTTCATATTGATTGGCATAAATAGCTCCATTGATGTATTCCAGTTCATTGATGTTGCCCACCGGGCCATAATTATTGGTAACACCTACAATGTTTTCAATTTTAAATGTATCCGGATTTACAAAATACAGGTTGCTGCTTCCGGTACTGATGATCAGACTTTTATTGTTGTGCGTAATGCCCCAGCCTTCCTGGGGCCAGTTAAATTCATTAATCTTTTTAAAACTATGCAAATCGTACACATAAACCTTGTTTGCCTGCCAGGTGAGCTGATAAATCTTATTGTCAAAAATGGTAATGCCTTCACCAAATATAGAAGGATCCGTGATTTTATGTTCCATCACCGGTTTCCCGCTATTCATGTCAATTTTTGCAATTTTGCTTGTATTGTATTCTCCGGTGCCTTCGTACAAATGGTCATTATACCAAATCAAACCCTGTGTATAAGAGGATGTGTCGTGCGGATAAATTTTTACAACATTGTAATTAATTACCTTTGGCGCCGCAATCGCATTTTCTTCTTCCGCATTGTTTTCTTCATTCTTTTTATTATTGCATGCAAACAAAGTGCAGAGGAGTATGACTATAAAACAATTTTTCATTTTTCCGATATTAACGCAAATGTAGGAATGCAAAATGTAAAGATGGTTTAATTGTTATATTGTTAATGGTTGATTATTGAGAACACGGGGATGTGCTCCGTTACAGTAGGCGCAAGTGATACACCCATGCCATTGCATAATAAAACAACACAAACCCGCGGTGCAACCTGTTTTATAACCGGTTCTTTTGAAGGCGTAAATCCCATAATGCCGCTCCATCTGTATTCAATTTTATAAGATTGCCGCAAAATATGATCTGATAAAAATTGCTCCAATTCTTTTTGAATCAAATCTGTTGTATTCAATTCTGTTGTTGCTTCTTCCTGCATCGCTTTATTGCGCGCACCGCCTAATAATACCCGGTTACCAAGATTTCTGAAATAATAATACCCTTCATCATAATGAAAGGTTCCGCGTAATTGTAAATTTTCAATAGGACTTGTAACAATGACCTGGCCTCTTGCAGGAATGACTCCTGCATTTTCAATTAACGCATTGCTGAATGCATTGGTACAAATGATCAGTTGTGATGATTTAAATGAAACCTCATGGTTGGTAAATATTTCAACCTCATGGCCTTTGTCTTGCCATCTTTGCACGGATATTCCGGTTAAAACCTCTACGCCCATGCTTTGTAGTTTTTTCAATAATGCTTGTACCAGTTTACCGCTGTGTAATCCGCCTTCCAGTTTGTTTTCAATCAATGCATCAAAACCATGAAGACCAAATGAACTTAATTTATTATTATTAAATGAAAAGGTTTCTTTTATCCCGGTGATGGATTGCAGATTTTTATTCCATTCAGGAAGATTGTTTTTTAGTTGTTCAATATTGTGAACCTTGCTGTCCAGGCATTCAAATCCGCCGCATGCGTCATAATCTATTTCATTATCCGGGAAAATACTCCTGATCTTTTGTATTCCTTTATAACGCATTTCAACGATCTGCCACATTTTTTCCGAACCCATTATTGCTGCATCGCTGATCAGTTCCGTTAAGCTTCCAAAGCAGGCGAATCCTGCATTTCGTGTGGATGCGCCGTAGGGAATAATGCCTTTTTCAAGTATAAGAATGCGGAGTTTGGGGTCTTTTTTTATTAAATTATATGCGCTCCAAAGACCGGCTAATCCAGCCCCAATGATAATAATGTCCTGTGAACGGTAAAAACTTTCTTTTTCCCAGATTGAAATTTGCATGCCTGAAATTAATGGTTTAAAATTTTCTTTAGTCAACATTAAAAATTTGTTTTTCAACAGGTTTAACGCCTTATTAAGTTGCAGCGAATTACATTTGATTAAGGTTTAAAATTATGAAGGTGCCATAAAATTATCGGGTAATAAAAATGAATTTGCGATAACATTGGAGAACAGCAATCCGGAATCAATAAAAAATAAAATTGAATACATGAAATGAAGCATGATAGTTGCTTATAACCAACCGGAATGATCATTTGGCCTATTCTCCTGATAACAATCGGGAACCATAAAAAATAAAAGTGAACACATGAAATGAAGCATAAAAAAATAAGAATTAATTATACCAACCGGGGATGGTTATTTTTTTTATGCGGATTCCATGCGACAAATAAAAAATAAAAAGTGAACACATGAAAAATATCATCATTGCAGCTATACTTTTTTTCCTGAGTGCCGCCGCTTTGCAGGCCCAGGGGTTGAAAGGATTGCTTAAAAATATAGAACAGAAAGATTCAACCGGAACAGTTGGTAAAATTTTTGGCAAATCTTCACAGGGCTCATTAAGCACAAATGATGTTGCTTCCGGATTAAAGGAAGCATTGCGGAGCGGGGTTGAAAAAGGAACGCAGAGACTTTCGGCTGTAGATGGTTTTTTTAAAGATGCCGCAGTTAAAGTGTTGTTGCCACCTGAAGCACAGAAACTGGAAAGGACATTGCGTGACATCGGTCTTGGAAGTGAAGTGGATAAAGCAATTCTCTCTATGAACCGCGCCGCGGAAGATGCGGCTAAGAGCGCGGCGCCTATTTTTATGAATGCGATTCAGCAAATGACGATTCAGGATGCATGGGGAATTCTAAAGGGCGGCGATACATCGGCCACGGCATATTTAAAACAAAAAACGACCAGTCCTTTAACCGAAGCTTTTCGCCCGGTGATAAATAATTCGCTCGAAAAAGTGGATGCTACCAAATATTGGAACGATATTATTACTACCTACAATAAAATACCGTTGACCAGTAAAGTCAATCCCGATTTAGGCGCTTACGTTACAGAAAAAGCATTATCCGGGATCTTTTACCAGATAGCTTTACAGGAAACTGAGATACGCAAAGATCCTATGGCCAGAACCACGGATTTGTTGAAAAAAGTTTTTGCGAATTGAGGTTTATCTAATAGTTTAATTTTTACATTGTTTAATAACAACTCATAGATGGCTATACGTAAGCTAATACTCATTTTTTCCTTATTTTTTTTTAGTGGTTGTGAAACGGCGCAGCAGGTACTCAGTGGCATGTCTAATGAAGGTTTAACCCAACAACAAATTGCTTCCGGATTAAAAGAAGCGTTGTCTGTTGGTATTCAAAATGGTACCACGCAGCTTTCTTCGGTGGACGGATTTTTTGCCAATGCTGCCATTAAGATTCTGATGCCTGAAGAAGTAAAAAAAGTTGAAAGCACACTCAGGAGTGTAGGGCTGGGATCGGTTGTGGATAATGCGATCCTTTCCATGAATCGTGCCGCGGAAGATGCGGCTAAATCGGCTAAACCTATCTTTTTAAATGCGATAAAGCAGATGACCATTACGGACGCGGTTGGTATATTGAAAGGCGGTGATTTTGCGGCAACGGATTATTTTAAAAATAAAACCACTTCCGCTCTTATACAGGCGTTTAGTCCTAACATACAGAATTCTTTAGAGAAGGTAAATGCCACTAAATATTGGAAAGAAGTATTTACTGTTTACAACCGGTTTTCCTCCACACCGGTTAATACGGATCTTACCCAATATGTTACTAAAAGGGCTGTGGATGGAATTTTTTATGAAGTTGGTTTGGAGGAACAAAAGATCAGGAAAAATCCTGCGGCAAGGGTGACTGAATTATTAAAGAAAGTTTTTGGTAGCCAAATGGCCAAGGGAAGCTAATGTCAATGATAAAATATTGCCTGGATTTCTCCAGCGGATCTGCGCCGGTTATTAATAGGAAAATAAACCAAAAAAATTATACAGTTTGAAATGACACTAGCTAGATCATAAAATAAAAATTGATTCTGGTTTTCTTTAATGGTTTTATTTTGCAGCATGATCTATAATGAGCAGGACGAATTAGCAGGCGGAATGATCTTATTTATGGCGGTGTGTACCGGGCTGATAGTCGCCAATATTTACTACTGTCAGCCACTTGTTGTATTGATTAGCAAAGAATTTCATGTTTCGGAAAGCAAGGCGGGAATGACAAGTTTTTTTACCCAGGCAGGTTATGCGCTCGGGCTTTTATTCATTGTTCCTCTGGGTGATAAGCTGGAAAGAAAAAATCAAATTCTTATTACAACCGGGCTTACCGTAATGTTTTTGATAGCGGCGGCTTTGGCACCTTCACTTATAATGCTTGAAATAGCCTGTCTTCTTATCGGGGCTACTTCTATTGTACCTCAATTAATTCTTCCACTTGCCGCACATCTTTCAGGTGCGGAGAAAAGAGGAAAAGTAATCGGATCCATAATGAGCGGACTATTGGTAGGAATTGTATTGTCACGCACTTTTAGCGGTTTTATAGGAGTGTGGTTAGGTTGGCGGGGAATGTTTTGGATTGCAGCAATCATCAGCTTTGTTTTATTGATTTGTATGAAGCAATTTTTTCCAAAAAGTAAGCCCCGGTTTAGTGGCAATTACCTGGAATTAATGCGTTCATTACTGCATTTAATTAAAGAACAACCTTTATTGAGAGAAGCTTCTATGATCAATGCCTTGGCTTTTTGCGCCTTTGGTATGTTCTGGACTACAATGGTATTACATTTCGCGGGCAAACCCTTTTATTTTGATAGTGGTAAAATAGGAATGTTTGGCCTCGCTGCCGCTACGGGAGCTTTGGCAGCGCCTTTGGTTGGAGGCGCTTCTGATAAAAAGAATCCAAGAATTGCAATCGGGTATGGAATATTGCTGCTGTTGACGGGGTATACTTTATTTGGAGTGTTTTCCTTGTCTGTAACCGGAATGGTTGTGGGCATTATTTTAATTGATCTCGGATTACAGGGAATTCATGTTTCCAATCAAAGCCGGGTGTATGCATTGATGCCAGAGGCAAGAAACCGTTTAAATACAGTTTTTATGACCATTAGTTTTATTGGTACCTCGCTTGGCTCTGCGTTAGGGCTTTGGATATGGCCATTATTTGGATGGATGGGCATTTGTTGCATGGGTATCTTACTATCTTTTCTTGCTTTTGGGGTTTATTTTTTTACTTGCAAACCTTGGCCAAAAGCTGCCTGATGTATGAGTCTTAAATTTTAATCTTCATTTCCTTTAAGGCATATTTAATTCAGTGTTATCGGGTTGTTTAGCTATCTTTTGTATATTGTATAAGCGATTTGAAATCTTATTCAAAAAAGGAGAAGTTTTATAGGGCATTAATTTTATAAATGGCCATTATAAAAACAAAACTATGAATATTTTAATCACTTCGGTTGGTCAAAGAGTGTCTTTGATAAAGGCGTTTAAATCTGAACTAAAAAAAAGATTCCCGGATGGAAAAGTTTTCGCGATAGACATGAATCCGGATCTTTCCCCAGCCTGCCAGGTGGCGTATAAATTTTTTAAAGTAAACAGGATCTCCCATCATTCATACATCTCCGATTTATTAAATATTTCTTTGAATAATGGAATTAAAATGATCATTCCAACGATTGATACCGAACTTCAGATTCTGGCTGACCATAAGCCATTATTTGATGCGCATGGTATTCATGTAATCGTATCCTCTTCCGAGTTTGTAAAGAAATGCCGGGATAAGCGTAAAATCAATGTTTTTTTTGAGGAATATGGCATTGAAATACCCAAGGCTATTGATAAGTTACATCCTGTTTTTCCTTTATTTATAAAACCATATGATGGAAGTTTAAGTATAGATACCTTCCTTATAAAAAGCCCTGAAGATCTATTGCTTGCCCACCTGGAAAATGAAAAGTTTATGTTTATGGAATATATAAGTAAGGATTTGCATGACGAATACACAATCGATATGTATTTCGGGCGCGATCATTACATAAAATGTATTGTTCCAAGAAAGCGAATTACCGTAAGGGCGGGGGAGATCAATAAAGGAATTACCTGTTACAATAAGATAGTCCCGTTTTTAAAAAAGCGGTTAAATTTTATACCTGGTGCCAGAGGCTGTATTACAATGCAGGCCTTTTTTAATAAGCATGATGAGCGCATTATAGCTATTGAAATCAATCCCAGGTTTGGCGGTGGCTATCCGCTGAGCTTTTATGCCGGCGCCAATTATCCGGGTTATTTAATCAGGGAATATTTTAACGATGAAACTTTGGAGTATTCAGAACATTGGGAAAAGGATCTGCTGATGCTTCGTTATGATGATGAAATACTTGTGCGCAATCCTTCAATGAAGGAAACTGTAAATAAAGGATCGGCCGTTTTTAATGCTTTATAATCCAAGCCAGAACTTCTCAGCTTCTTAATTATAGACTATGGTATATTTTTTAAAAGTCCCGAAACATTGGGAATATATCTGGTGGTCCATCTTATCTTTTATTACAATTTTAGTTTTATTGTCTCCAAGTTACTTAAGGGGAACAGATCAATACTGGTATATCAGTGAAACCAATGCTGTTGCAAATGGTTTTCATACCGGCACCAACTATTTATTTCCCAATTCCTTCTCAGGAAACTGGGATGATCCACAGCGTCCTTTTGTACAAAATCGCCCCGTGGTTTATATTGCCGGCCTGCTTACTATCTGTACTAAAAATGCGGTTTTTTCCTGGAAACTGATCAATCTTTTCAGTATTATACTTACTGCCTTATTAGTGAGAAAAGCTGCGGAACTTTTTATGCTGAAACAATTGGATAACATTGCAGCCAAACAAACCGGCATTTTAATCGGGTTGCTGTATCTCGCGCTTCCATTTAATTACTGGCTGGTTTTTCAGCCCTTCACTACTTTGTTTGACACCTTTGTAGCCGCCTTTATTTTTTTATGGATACTGCCTCATTGGATTGCGGCAAAAGGAAATTTACAAATCAAATGGTGGTTAATCTTATTGATTGCATCCATCATTTTTGTATATGAACGAAAAGATCATTTGCTCATGCTCATATTGGGCATTGTTACCTGGTTATGGGCGCGGAAACAAATAATAAGCAAATACCTGTTATTCATTCCGGTTTTGATTTTAGGCGTAATAGTATGCGCCCCGGTTTTTCCTGATCATCTGATTGTCAGGTTTCCCTTGTATAGATTTATACTGGAAGCGCGAAAAGGCAGCAATAATATGGTAGCTTTTTTTGATCCTTATATTGACCAGTATTCGCCGGGGGAGCTTTTTAATATCCTGATCCCAAAAGCAATCCGAAATATTAAGAAGCAGATAGTACCGCCTTTACAGTTGTTCCAGTTTTATTTAATCACCAATATTTTTATATTATTTGTAATAGTAGGATTGGCTAACCAGGGGAAAATGAGAAGGAATGCGAAATTGAAATCCTTTTGCTGGATGGCATTTGGCATTATATTATCTTATTTAATTCTTATTATAGTTTTTCAAAATCATTACCGGTATATGGGGTCAATTCTTCCGGTAATCATTGCTGTTGGAAGTTCAATATTTTTTTATTTATTTGGTAATAAATATTATAAAAGAAGAATCTATTTATTTAGTTTATCAGTTATTTTTTGTTTGTTTATCGCAGATGCAGCTATAATTGTATTAACGCTTCGGAAAAATAAGCAGGAACAAGTACAATCTAAGTTATTAGGAAGAGAACTGAACAAATATGTGAATCCCGACGAACCGCTACTTTGCGAATATGTTGGAGGGAGCCAACTGGTAATAGCATTTATGCATTCATCGGCGCCATGTCTTTATATTGATGAACGGTTTGTTATTGAAAGATCTGAAATACTGGATGATTCCCGAATAAAATGGGTGGTTACTTATTCTAATTCAAAGGTAAGAGCAGTCATTCAAAACCGTATTCTTGCCTCTTATGTGCTGCCACGAAAATTTGTGTTGAATAAAATAAAGGATTAAAATATTGAGGCCGGTAATTATTCATTTTTCAAATACAAGCATATCTGTAGATGCTCCGGAATTTTCTAATAGTTTCAACAGGTTCTCATTGAAGGAATCAGGTCCGCATACATAAAAGTGCTTGTTTAAATCCGAGATATGATTTTTTATAAAATCCTCATTTATCCTGCCTGATAAATATCTGTCTGTTTCACCGCGGGTTATTATATTTATAAAGTTTGACCCCAGCATTTTTTCAAACTCCTCTTTCAGTATGATATCCTGTTCTGTTTTATTTGAAAAAAACAATTTGTTGTCTTTAATCGCTCCCTTTCTATACAGATCTCTAAAAATGGCGATAAAGGGAGTTATACCCGCTCCGCCGGCAATAAATATTCCGGGACCTTTATATTCTATGGCGCCCCAGGAATCGCTGATTTCAAAACAATCGCCCAATTTTGCCTGGCCGATTTGTTTGGTTACGCCATCATGATCATAGCTTTTGATGGTAAATTCCAATGTGTCCTCATCAGGAAGCGAAGTAAATGTGAAGGGCCTTTTTTCATTTTCCCAACCGGGTTTCATGATGGAAACATCGGCGGCATGGCCTGGTATAAATTGAAAATTTGCAGGCTTTTCCATTCTATAGGAACGAACATCATGTGTTCGTGGAATAATCTCTAAAATCCGGATCTGATAGTTTGGCATAGTAAAGCGCTTTAATGGGAATATAATTTACATTCTTTATAAAAGTACAGCAGAAGATTGATAATCAGGCATTGCGCCGTTTTGGGTGCATACGAAGGATGATAATTGTACTGCTCTTTCATGCACCTGGTGTAGTGGTATATTTTCCAATAACCCGGAAACCATTGCGGCTGTAAAAGCATCGCCCGCGCCAATGGTATCAGCCACTTTAATAGCAGTAGAGCCAAGAAAACTTTCTTCTTTTTTTGTAAACAGCCGGCTTCCTTCTGCGCCATATGTAACAGCTATTAATTGCAGATTGAATTTTTCAAAAAGCAAGGAAATGGTTTGATCTTGTTTTGTGTCAAATATTCCTGCAAATATGCTGAACTCATCTTCATTAAGTTTTAAAACATTTGCCTCGCTCAATGATTGGATAATAATTTCTGTGGTAAAAAACGGATACCGAAGATTGCAGTCAAAAATTTTTAGACAAGAATCTTTTGTATGCGACAATACCTGGTAAAGGGTATTCCTGCTTTCTGAATTGCGTTGGGCAAGTGATCCGAAACAAATGGCATCTGCTTTTTGGACTAATTGTTCCTGTTGCGGGGAAAAGGGAATATGATCCCAGGCCACATTTTGATGGATCACATATTGAGGATTCCCGGCTTCATTTAATACAACATCTACTGTGCCGGTTGGGTATTCCGGTTGAATTGAAATATAATCAACCGGTAATTTTTTACAATTGAATTTTGAAATGATTTCTTCACCTGATTGATCCTTCCCAATTGCGCTGATTACATAAGCTTCGGCGCCAAGACATGCACTGTGATAGGCAAAGTTTGCCGGCGCGCCGCCCAATTGTTTTCCTTCGGGAAGCAAATCCCAAAGTAGTTCTCCCATGCCGATAATTAGTTGGTTTTTTCATATAAAAATTGTGCCCCGTCTTTAAGGGGCTTATTAAGTGGCCGAAATCCAGATATGTTTTTCAGAGGAACTAAGATAGGAGATAATATTTGCAAATTGAATGCGAACTCCTTAAAAAGGAATTATTAAAGCCCGGAATTCTGAGCTGTTTTTAATTGCGCGGCCAAAAGATGAATAAAGGACTGAACGTTGAAATGTGCGACGCAACGAAGCCGCCCAAAGAACTAATGCCGGGTACAAAATAAGTCTTATACTATTTAACCAATAAAAATAAATGATGTAATATACTTAAAAAGCCGTTGGAAATACCAACGGCTTTTTACTATTTTAATCCCTAAATTTCATAAACGATTTTCTAAATTCAGCCTCTTAATGAGCTCCCTTTAGGGCGGGGCTAAATATCAGTTGCCTCACCGTAAGCCATAGCGGTAGCTTCTTTTACGGCTTCACTCATGGTTGGATGCGGATGAACCGCATTGAGGATTTCATGTGCGGTAGTTTCCAGTTTACGTGCTACAACCACTTCTGCGATCATTTCCGTTACATTGGAACCGATCATATGAGCGCCTAAAAATTCGCCATATTTTGCATCGTAAACCACTTTTACAAATCCTTCCGTAGCACCGGCAGCGCTTGCTTTCCCTGAAGCGATAAATGGAAATTTGGCTGTTTTAATTTCATAACCGGCATCTTTAGCCGCCTTTTCTGTAAAGCCCACGCTGGCGATTTCAGGTGTACAGTAGGTACAACCGGGAATATTGTTATAATCCATTGGCTCAGGTTTATGCTCCGATTTCTTTTCAGTAAACGCTATAAATTCGGAAGCATTGATTCCTTCTTTTGTAGCTACATGTGCCAATGCCTGTCCTGGTGTACAATCGCCAATGGCATAAAATCCGGGAACATTGGTTTGCTGAAATTTATCGACAACAATTTTTCCTTTTTCTGTTTTTATTCCCAATTGTTCAAGGCCGATATTTTCTATATTAGCAACAACGCCCACTGCGCTCAACAATATGTCCGCTTCCAGAGTGATGGTGCTGCCATCTTGTTTTTTTACCTGTGCTTTCACTCCGTTTCCGTTTGTGTCCACAGATTCCACATTGGCGCTGGTCATGATTTCAATGCCCTGCTTTTTGAGCTGTTTTTCAAGTTCTTTAGAAATATCTTCATCTTCTACAGGTACAGCGCGCGGCATAAATTCCACTACGGTTACCTTTGTTCCCATGCTATTGTACACATAGGCAAATTCAATTCCTATGGCGCCACTTCCAACAATGATCATGCTTTTAGGCTGTTCTGGAAGGACCATTGCTTCCCGGTATCCGATTACTTTTTTACCATCCTGTTTCAGGTTGGGCAATTCGCGGCTGCGCCCACCGGTTGCAATGATAATATGTTTTCCTTCCACAGTTGTTTTTTTACCATCTGCGGCGGTAACTTCAATTTGTCCTTTGCCCGCCAGTTTGCCATATCCCATGATCACATCAATCTTATTTTTTCTCATGAGAAACTGAACGCCTTTGTTCATTTTGTCCGCTACGTTCCGGCTGCGCTTGATAACAGCGCCAAAGTCGGCCTGCACTTCTTTTGTTTGGATGCCATAATCTGCACTGTGCTTTATATAATCATAAATATTGGCACTTTTTATCAATGCTTTCGTAGGAATACAACCCCAGTTTAAACAAACACCACCCAGGAGTTCTTTTTCAATAATAGCCACTTTAAATCCCAGCTGGGAAGCGCGGATGGCGGCCGGATAACCACCGGGACCACTTCCAAGAACAATTACGTCGTATGCCATATTCAATAGAATTAATTAGATAAAGAAATTATAAGCACCCAATACGGGTATGCGAAAATACTTGCAAATCTGCAAACGGCAAAAGGGAGTTGAAGAAGGGGCGTTTCATGCATGTTATTTTTGTAAAATCAATATTATCGGCGCTTGTTCGATTGTGCTAGCCTTGTGTGGTGTAAATTCAGTACGGGTGTTGTAAGAATAGGTGAGCTTTTTATTCGGTCAGATTTGAAAGTATTGTTTTTAAAGAATCATTTATTCTGCCTATTACTAATTCGACAAATACTTTTTCTAATGTTGCAATTTTATGTACACGGATAATAGAGGGTAATTTCAATCCGGTTTTCTCCCACTCATCTATTAACACATCTTGGGCAGAATCGTAAATCTTACTGGTGATTCTGCAAACAAAATATCTCCATCATTATAGTCATTGATAAGGAGAGCAGGCCTTCTTTTATAAGTCTGCCCATTGGAGAAGGGACATTTTATTAAAATTATATCTCCAAAATTCAATTTATTCACACCTCAAAAATTATCGTAAATTGAATCTGAATCAGCATACCCTTTTAAGAATTGCTCCTGTATAGTTTGTTGAACGATAGGATCATTATGATGATCTTTAACTGCATCAACATCTTCTATTAAAACAATAACTCTAATATCCTTGCCTTTATTGAGTTCTAATGCTGATTGAATCTCTGCAGGAATCAGAATTTGGCTATTTTTTATTTTTGTTACAAATTCAAGAGCTTCCATCGCCCGCTTATTTTTATAAAGATATACATTTTATTTAAGGGTGATAAGCTGTAGATAAATAGGGATTGATTCGGGGAATTTTAAGGTAAAATAAATATAGGTTTGAATGCTATTGCCAATAATAGGTTTTCTTTGCCTGGTTAAGAAACATTAAAAATGAGTACAAATTATCCCACTGTAAAATGGGCTGCCAGTTCCAATATTTATGAAGTAAATATTCGCCAATATACGCAGGAAGGAACTTTTGTAGCGTTTCAAAAGCATTTGCCTCGGTTGAAAGATATGGGTGTTGAAATTTTATGGCTGATGCCTATAACACCTATCAGCATGAAAGAAAGATTGGGAACATTGGGGAGTTACTATGCATGCAGCAGTTATGTAAACATCAACCCGGAATTTGGAACATTGCAAGATTTTAAAGCGCTTGTGGATGCCGTGCATGCGTTGGATATGAAAATCATTATTGACTGGGTTGCCAATCACACGGGACATGATCATCACTGGACAATTGAACATCCTGACTGGTACAAAAAAGATGCGGCAGGAAATTTTATGGATACGCATGGCTGGAAAGATGTGATTGACCTGGATTACGAAAATAAAGCCATGCGCGAAGCCTTAATGGAAGCCATGCGATTTTGGGTGAAGGATTATGATATTGATGGATTCCGTTGTGATATGGCGCACCTGGTTCCACTGGATTTCTGGATGGAAGCGCGCGATTTTTGCGATGCGGTAAAGCCGCTTTTCTGGCTTGCGGAAACGGATGAAGACCAATACCTGGAGATTTTTGATATTAGTTATGCCTGGCGATGGATGCATGTTTCGGAACAGTATGTAAAATATATTGCAACCCGCGGCCAGCTAATGGAAGTGCTGCAAAAATATCTTGCGCTGCCTGAAGGTGCTGAAAAATTATGGTTCACCAGCAATCATGATGAAAATAGCTGGAATGGTACGGAGTATGAAAAATATGGCGATGGCGCGGCGGCTTTTGCCGTATTCACCTGTACCTGGCCGGGAATGCCTTTAATTTATAGCGGCCAGGAATTGCCGAATTTAAAACGGTTGAAATTTTTTGATAAAGATGAAATAGAATGGAATGATCAGATTCCCAAGCTGCATAGTTTTTATCAAAAGCTTTTGGATTTAAGAAAACGAAATTCAGCTTTAGGATCCGCCGAAAATTTACAACTACTGCATACAGCCCCGGAAACGGAAATTATGGCTTATGCGTGTTCAAATGGAAACGATAGAGTACTGGTCTTATTGAATTTGAGCAACGAGGCGCGTGTAAAATTAACTTTGAATGAAATTGACCTTTCGGGAAACTACAGAAATGTTTTTTCCGGTATTGAATATTCATTTAAACAAACAGAAAACTTTGAATTGCAGGCATGGGAATATTTGGTGTATGAGAAGCTGTGAGCTGTGAGCTATGAGCGGTGAGCTGTGAGACTTATACCATGGTGTACAGTTAATATTACTTCTCCTGTTGAAAAACAAGTTATTTTCCCTTTACCGCATTCATTAACCCGCCTACATCAAAAAATTCAAAGGCAACAACTATTTTGCCGTCCTTATTAAATTCGTAAGCGCCATAAAAATTGACTGCTGTTCTTATACCTGATTTATGAATACCATCCCATTCACCATAGTATCTTACACTTCCGTCAAATTCATGTGTTATCGAGTCTATACCCGGTAAAAAGTTAGGGTGCATTAATTTAAGGCTGTCCCATTCAGTAGTGTAAGCGGTTAAAGCTTTTTTCCAGTCTTCCTTTTTTCCAGGCGCGGCTCCATAAGCAGGTGAATGCCATATAGCGGAGTCAGCAACGGAAGTTGCCCAGTCATCTAAATTTTTATTTTCAAAAGCTGTAATGCCACTCTTTAGGGTAGCGAGGTTCTTTTCATAAAGCGCTTTGACATCAGAAGTTTTTGAAGTTGTATTATCGGTTTTTACGGTTTGCGTACAATTGAGAAGTCCAGAAGTAACCAGCAAAAGGAAAAATATTTTTTTCATGATTGTGTGGTTTTTAAAATTGTAAACTTTGCGAAATATAAATAATACATATCTCACTGTCCTCTGGTGGATGCCAGAAAAAAATCTTTGGGTTTCATGTATAAGAACCCTTCCAGCTTAATGGAATAATCCTTAATGGAATATAATCTATAAAACAGCTTCCATGGCCATTTTCGGAGCCCCCATTGCTGCCTCCAGGTTTACTTCATAACAAATATTCTCGCTGACGCTGCCTGTAGCATCATCCAGTAATTTTTGTACATCATTTACTGATGGCCCTTCCCATACACATGTGCCAATCTTCATATCACTGGAAGGAAAAACACTATGAAGTTTAAAATTGGAAGGTAAAGATGAGCTAGCTTCTTTAGCTGTTTTCCAGAATTTATCCGGATCTTTTATATTGTGATGAGCTATGACTAACATAATTATAAATTTTAAGTGAAAAATTAAAATTCATAATAGGAATCGCAGAAAGAGATGATGGGAAAGCATTTAAATACACATAATTATCATGAATTAAGCCACAAGTATTATGCCACGGAGCGGCAAAAATTCGGCAATGGAAAGACCTGGATGGGTGAAGAAATCAACCCGATCTTTTGAATGACAATGAAGCCAGACTAAAATCGTCAAGAGACGTTGCAAAAACTACAGATAGGTTAAATCCCAATTTATTCCCCGGCAAGTTCAATCCAAACGGGAGCATGATCACTGGTTTTTTCCCAACCACGTACATTATGGTCCACCCCGCCAGCAATAAGGCGGTTACTGAGCTGCGGACTAAGCAGGAAATGGTCAATGCGTAATCCGGCATTTCGGGCATATGCATTCCGGAAATAATCCCAAAAAGTATAAATGATTTCTTCAGGAAATAATTTTCTGATTGCATCCGTCCATCCCTGGTCGACCAATATTTTAAAAGCGGAGCGAACTTCCGGCCTGAAACAGAGCATCATCCACCCAGCGTTCAGGTTTATAAACATCTATTTCGGTTGGCATTACATTATAATCGCCGGTAAGATATCACCGGTTTTCCGGATGCGAGGAGTCTGGGCTGCATGAACCGTTAACCGTTCAAACCAGCGCAGTTTATAATCAAATTTTGGACCGGGAGCAGGATTTCCATTGGGTAAATAAAGGCAACCAATGAGCATGCCATTGACCGATGCTTCAATATACCGGCTGTGACTATCTTCCGGATCACCAGGAAGCACACGGCGAATTTCCTCAGGTTGCCCTTTGCGTGATAAGATGGCAACGCCATTCCAACTTTTTTGTCCGTGCCAGATCGCATGATATCCTGCGTCTTTTATGGCTTGCTCCGGAAATTTTTCCTGGGGTGCTTTCAGCTCCTGCAGGCATACAATATCCGGCGCTGTTTCATTGAGCCAGCGAAGTAATACGGGCAGCCGTCCATTGATCCCATTAACATTGTAGGTGGCTATTTTCATAATAAAAATTGATCGGTTTATTTGCCAATATGGAATATAAAAATAAAGCACTTATTTAAATATAACGATTCAAATAAATTGAAAATTTTGAGTTGCAATCCTGTGAATATTGGTGTATGAGAAACTGTGGGTTAATTTCAATATTTGTTTATAACATTTAAAATATTTTTTAAAATCAAAATTATTTCTTGAAATATTTTTTGTGAATTTGAAATACTATTACTTACTTTGTTTTACAAAGCACTTTTTATGTCAGAACAACAGCATTCATTAGAAACCTTGCAAGATATAAAACGCATGATGGAGCGCAGCAGCCGTTTTATCAGTTTGAGTGGTTTAAGTGGCATTAGTGCAGGCATTTGTGCTTTGATTGGGGCATGGCTGGCAGGTCCATATGTGTTTGGGTATAAGAATTTATTTATCAATTCAAATAAAGGATTAATCAAGGCCTCAACTGGGGATTATACATTCATTTTAAACACCTGGTTATTCTGGATAGCAATGGCTACTTTTTTTGCAGCGGTAGTTAGCGCATTTTTTTTTACCTGGATAAAAAGCAAACGGCAAGGAGTTCCCTTGTGGGGAAACACAGCAAAGCGCCTGATGATCCAGGTGAGCATTCCCATTTTAGTAGGAGGTATTTTCCTGTTTAGGCTGATTCATTTTGGAACCTTTGGTTTAATAGCACCAGGATGCCTTATCTTTTATGGGCTTGCATTGGTAAATGCAAGTAAATACACATTGAATGAAATCAAATACCTCGGTTATTGCGAGATTTTTTCAGGCATCATCAATATGTGGTTTGTTGGGTATGGTTTGTATTTTTGGGCCTTCGGTTTTGGCTTGCTGCATATTGTATATGGAGCGTATATGTGGTGGAAATATGAAAGAACTGAAATGGCCAAACTCAATGATGAATAACATTACCAGGCATAAGCTGGTTAGTAGATGAATGAAGCAACAGGTTTGATAAATATTAGAAATTTTGAACTTTCATAATGTTAAATCCGATCAATAATTTAAATAAGCTTTTTGATAGTCGTGTGCGGCTTGGTATTATGAGCGCGCTGATGGTAAATGATGTGTTGAATTTCAATGAACTGAAAGAATTACTGGAGATAACAGATGGTAACCTTGCCAGTCATATCAAATCATTGGAAGAAAATAATATTATCAAAGTAGAAAAAGGGTTTATTGGCCGAAAAACCAATACTACTTATAAAATAACCAGGGCCGGAGAAAAAGCTTTTAAAGCGCATCTTGAAGCACTGGAAAAAATGATCAGGGCAACTAAATAAATTTTTTTAACCTTATACTTTGAAATACAAAGCACTTTTAAATGAATAAACAATACACATCACGGGCAATTGCATTCCGGCTTTGGCTTTTCACAGCAATCATTTTTTCTTTAGGCACGATGGTTTATGTAAGTCTTGATGAAAACCAATTGGTGCTGATTGCATTACCAATGTCATTTATTGTCGCACTGATTGGAAGCCTTCCGGCATTCTTTGCCCTGCTTATTTTTTTGGCGCAGATTAAAAATTCTGATATAAGTTTTGCTTCAAAGTTGCTCCGGCTGTTGCTGCTTCAATTTTTTATAATTGTTCTATATGCCTTAGTTGGCTGTGGGATTCTTGCCGGTTTTAATTTTAGTCAGGAGGCATTTCTTTTTAATTTATTAATGTCCATTGCGGGGTTATTTACCTGTTCCTTTCTTGCAACCTCATTTTTCTTACGACCGGTTATTTATTATTTCTCTTATACCGAACAACCTGATTTGACCTATTTACAAATACTGAATTTACTTTTTACACAAACAATAAAAACCAATTTAACAATGGAAGCTTCACAAAGAGAAAACCCGTCATCTGAACAATCCACCAGAATTTTGATCAAAGGACTGATAACCGGTGGATTGATTTTGCTTATGCTTATTCCCACTTTGTTCATCAGCAATTTGATTGCAGAAAGAGAAGCAAGGCAAAAGGAAGTAGTAAAAGAGGTGAGCAGCAAATGGGCTACTGCGCAAAATATGGCCGGGCCATTTTTGGTAGTGCCTTACCTGGATTCTATTATCAATAAAGAAGGAAAATTGGTTGCTTCTAAAACAAATATCCTGTTGCTGGCAAATGATATAAATGTAAAAGGAGAGATCATCCCGGAACAAAGGCCCAGATCCATTTATAAAGTATTGCTGTACAAAAGCATCATTGATTTTACCGGTAATTTCAAAATTAAACTTCCGGCGGATATTATTCCTGAGAATATGGATTTTGGCAATGCTAAATTATGTTTCGTCCTAAGTGATTTTAAGGGAATTGAAGAAGAAGTTTATGTAAATTTCAACCATGAAAAATTATTACTTACTCCTGGCTTACCTGTAAACGATTTTGGTAAGGTTGGTTTATCTGTTCCGGTAAAAATCAACATGGCAACCACAGAGGAAATGGCTTTTTCTATGGTGGTAAAAATAAAAGGTAGTGAACAATTGCATTTTACTCCTTTAAGTGCCAACAGTAAGTACAGCCTTCAATCTGCCTGGCCTAATCCTTCTTTTGATGGTACTACACTTCCAGGAAGTAGATCGGTAAGCGACAATGGGTTTTCTGCGCAATGGAATTTTAACCAGGCTAATCTGCCTTTTGGTACCGTTTTGAGAGAGAACACTTTTGTCAATAAGGATGATGATAATAACAATATGGCTTTTGGTGTTAGCCTTATACAACCTGCGGACCAGTACAACAAAACCATGCGCAGTGTAAAATATGCGATCCTTTTTATTGGGCTCAGTTTTGCATTTTTCTTTATCATTGAGCTGATGCAACGCAAGCCTTTTCACCCTGTCCAATATGTATTGGTGGGTTTGGCATTGGTAATATTTTATACGCTGCTTCTATCCATCAGTGAATATATTTTATTCGACTATGCTTATTTGATTGCAGCGGCAGGCACGATTTTATTAATAACGTTTTACGCAAAGGGGCATTTTCAAAGCTGGAAAACAGCTGCTATTTTCTTCGGCCTTTTGAGCTGTTTGTACGGTTTTATTTTTATCCTCATTCGCCTGGAAGATACTGCATTACTGGTAGGTAGTATTGGTTTGTTTTTAGTACTTGCATTGGTAATGTACGTTAGTAGAAAAATAAATTGGTATGGTAATGCACCTGTTAATTTGGAAGAAAGGATTATAAGCAATTAACCTTTGGAGACTGTTGAAAAAAAAATATAAAAACTAATTATGATAAGAATCCTGCGTTCGTTTTACCATGCTGTAATTGGAATCTGGTATTGCATAAAAAACGAAACTAATTTTAAGATTCAATTGTTTTTTTCAGTAATGGTCATTGCCGGGGGAATATTTTTCACTATCAGTCTTGTAGAGTGGCTTGTGGTTGTTTTGTGTATTGGGTGGGTACTTGCTTTGGAGATGGTTAACACTGCACTTGAAAATTTTTGTAACCTTA
Source organism: uncultured Chitinophagaceae bacterium (assembly GCA_963695165.1). Lineage (GTDB taxonomy): Bacteria > Bacteroidota > Bacteroidia > Chitinophagales > Chitinophagaceae > CAVOGF01. The sequence continues at coordinate 216,908 of CAVOGF010000002.1, read as the reverse complement.
TTCAAAAAAATTTTCATCCGCAAATAAAAGTGATCAAAGATGTGACAGCAGGAGCAGTTTTCCTGTCTGCAATAGGCGCAACTGTTATTGGAGCCATCATTTTTATTCCAAAAGTTATTTTATTTTTTCAAGCTTTTTAATACTGTATTTATTATGAATAACAACTCATTCAATTTGTTTAATAAAGTTTTGACATTGTCCATTCTTTTCATTGGATTGCTGATAGTTTTGCGAATTATATACTCCGGCAACCTTCGATATGTCTCTATGTGCTGGAATATATTTTTGGCCTGGATACCTTATGTATTGAGTGGCTACTGCAGAGAAGTAAAAGATAAAGCAGCCTGGAAACAACTGTTTTTATTCATAAGCTGGTTGTTGTTTTTACCCAATGCTTTGTATATGGTTACCGATTTAATTCATTTAGGATCTGGTACGAATGTGCCTTTATGGTATGATGCTGTATTGTTATTTGCTTCGGCTTTTATAGGCGTGATGATGGCATTTATTTCCATTCAAAAAGTAAAAGTTTATTTGGAGAAAAAATTTTCAACAGAAAAAATGAAATTTTTTATACCTGCGATTTTATTCCTGGCTTCATTTGGAGTGTACTTAGGCCGGTTTGAAAGATGGAACAGTTGGGATGTAATTCATAATCCACTCGGGCTTACGGCTAGTATTTTGGATTGTTTTACATCACCGGTAGATAATTATAAAGTATGGCTTATCACATTCATCCTGACAGGAATTTATTCTATGTTGTATCTTTTTATCACTCTTTTACCGCAAATTTTCTCCGAAGAAAAATTCAATGAAAGGAGATAGGGAATGACGCATGTTGTAAGAATGGAAATTTAATCATAAAAAAAGCCCCCGTTGTTTCAAAACCGGGGGCTTTCAATTCACTAAACACGATTTAAAACTATTGTCCGCTTAAATTAAGAGGGTATCCATATACGCCTTCATAACCGGGATAAATACCTTCCAGTCTTACTGAACCGTTTGCATTAGAAAGGGCTGATTTCAAATCATCTAAATTGTTTATATCCGTGCCATTTACACTTGTAATGATAAATCCTTCCTGCATACGAGTGTTTTTCAAAGCTCCTTCACCAATTTTTTTCACAACCACACCGCCACTGATATTATTCTTTTTTGCAGTTGCCGCGTCCACATTAGCTAGTTCCCCACCAAGCTGGTCAATCACGGTTTCATTTTTTACAACTCCATAGTCACCGGATTTATTTTTAAAAGTAAGGTTTACGGTATTTTCTTTTCCATTTCTCACATAAGTTACTGTGATTTTATCACCTGGTTTATAGCTTGCAACCTGTTCCTGCAATTCAGGGCCACTGCCAACTTTCACTCCATTTATTTTTGTAATAAAATCACCTTCTTTTATTCCGGCATCTTTTGCAGCGCCATCTTTAGCAATACCATTTACAAAAACGCCTTCGCCTTCCTTAATTCCAAGTTCTTTTTTCTTTTCATCCGGAATTAAATCATTCGGATATTGAATACCCATATAAGCTCTTTGTACCGCACCATATTTTATCAGGTCGTTTACAATTTTCTTTACAATATTTACGGGTATTGCATAAGCATAACCTGCATAGGATCCTGTAGGGGAAGCAATGGCTGAATTAATACCTATTAATTCACCTTCTGTGTCAATTAATGCTCCGCCACTGTTGCCTGGATTGACCGCTGCATCAGTTTGTAAATAAGCGTCAATAGGAGCCGAACCTTTGTTCAGGCCAATGGCTCTTGATTTTGCACTGATGATTCCGGCAGTAACAGTTACATCCAGATTTAGCGGATAACCTACCGCTAATACCCACTGTCCTAATTTTACCCCATCACTGTTGCCATAAACCAAATAAGGAAAATCATTGCCCTCTACTTTCAGAACGGCTAAATCGCTGTTAGGATCGGAACCTACAACTTTTGCCTTGTAAGTTTTTTTATTGGCCAGCGTTATATTTATATCATCCGCCCCTTCAACTACGTGGTTGTTGGTAACAATATAGCCATCCTTGCTTATAAATACGCCACTACCGCTTGCTCGTTGTTCGGGCATCATAGAACTGCGCGGTCCGCCAAAAAATTGGGAGAAGGGATCGTCATCACCAAAAAAATCAGAAAACGGATTTCTGCTTTTGGGTAAATTATTGGTCACCTTCTTAGCTTTAATAACGGTTTTTATATGTACAACCGCAGGAGTTGCGGAAGTAGCCGCCGCTGTAAAATCTATCGGACCTGCCGGTGGGTTGTTTTTATCAAAAAATCCGGCATAATTAACGGGTAATTTTCCAGATTCCTGATAGCCGGCATATTGATTTTGTAAATACCGGTTATAACCCCAAACGCTTAAAACAGCTGTTAGTGCGCTGATAATGATTATTAGTAAAATACTTTTAAGTTTCATCTGAATGTGTTTGTTTTAATGTTAAATATAAAGACAAATGTCATGCCTTTTTGATAGTTACTTTTATAAGCTGTTTAAATGTCAGTTGCCCTCGGGCTGGTTTTTAACAAAGGATTGACGAAGCTTGTCGTAGTAAATACCTGTTCTACAAATTTGAACAAAATTTTTTTGATTAATAGTTAAAACAGTTATAATAATAATTCAAATTCATTCTTATAAACACCCGTATTATTCTATAAATCAAGTAGAAAACGAAGCGTATCGATGCCATCTGCATAATCGGATAATTGCAGGATGCTGCGATTGGCCAAAAGGAATATCTTCCTTACTTACTATACATTGAATTTCGGGATGATTAATCAGTTCTTTTTTTTGATTTTTATCAGTATAATATTCGTAATTAACCTGGCTGATGGGTGAAAATAATTCCGTATTCTCTGATAAAATGGCGGATCCGCCAACCATATAAGGCTTCCCGTTTATCATAAGTATGGCCAACCGGTAATCAAAATTGTGTTTATACTTATGAAAATCAAGAAAATGATCGTATTGCTTTAAAGCAGATAAAAGTGGAATAAAGTCATAATCTGTCGGAACATACAATTTGGTAACATTGCGGCATCCCAAACCAAAGTACAATTGAATGTCCCTGGAAAGCAGAGCCAATTGTTCCGGCGTTTCCGTGCCATCCAGCCATGCCACTGAAGTGCGGTTGCGGCGGATGATATGCGGATATTTTGAAAAATAATATTCAAAATAACGGCCTGAATTGTTGCTGCCGGTTGCAATATAAGCATCGCAGTTTTTTATCTGTTCCTCAATTGATAATATAGTTTCGGGTTTCATTTTCCCATTCATACAATTTTCGTATCAAATGATTGATCAGCCGCTCATCTTTAGAAGAAGGTTTTATTCTGATACGGTGCCCGCTGATAAAAACACATAAAAAATCATGAAAACCAACCAATGGAATATTGCCTGCCATTACCACTCCAACAGTTTTTGGATCTGTTTTGAACGGATGGAATATTGTATTGCTGAGCCCAGTTTTCAAGTTTGATTTTATCTAAATATTCTGAGCTTATCGTTTTTACAGCTTCATCAATAAATTCCTGTTTAAACCATGGATTCTGGCTTTCAGCTTCTTTTTTTGCTTTTTGCCAGGCTTCATTTTCACTGGTTATATATGCACCTAATTGAGCGAGTAAATCAATTCGTTGTTGAACATTCATTTTTCAGCCTTAATTTTGAACTACAAAACTATCTTTCTAAATCCAACAAACCATTAATTATGGCTATCAAGATAACAGATGAATGTATAAACTGCGGGGCCTGTGAGCCGGAATGTCCCAATAATGCAATTTATGAAGGTGGGGTAGAATGGGCAATTTCCGATGGTACAACCGTAAAAGGCTCCTACACTTTAATGGATGGCACTGTAGTAGATGCAAATCAGCGATTTGCCCCTATTGCAGATGATATTTATTATATTTCTCCGAATAAATGTACTGAATGTCAGGGCTTTCACGAAGAACCGCAATGCGCGGCGGTTTGCCCGGTTGATTGTTGCGTTCCGGATGAAATGTACCAGGAAACTGTGGAAGAGTTAATGGCGAAAAAAGAAAAAATGCATGTTTGATTTTATTGAAATTGTGCAAAACTTTTAAGATAAAATAAATATAATTTTCACTAACAGTTCCTACCTTAGTAGTCAATTATTTGTTGCTGTTAATGGCGACATCGAAAATGAGGGTGATATTTCCCTTAATTAAAAGGTGAAGGATTTTGTTCTTCACCTTTACTTTTTTATTAACGCCAGGATAAAGAAGTGATGCATTTAAATGATAAAATGAGGTTGACTTTATATAGAACCTTTCCAAAGATTTCAGTTTTTAAAAAGTTTAAAAAATTGTGAGATCTAACAGGCTCCTTTATCTTTGTTATTAATAATTTTAGCAGGTATGAAAAAAAAAATAGCCCTTGTTACCGGTGGTTATAGCCGGGAATCGGAAATAAGCTATAAGTCGGCGGTTACTGTAAAAAATAATCTGGACAAGGAAAAATATGAAGTGTACCTGGTGGATATTGAGCCTTCCGGATGGGTATATATAAATGAGGAAGGAAGCAAAACCGCTGTAGATCGCAGTGATTTTTCTATAAATGCGGAAGGGGTAAAAATAAAGTTTGATGCGGCGCTCATGTGTATTCATGGCACACCGGGGGAAGATGGAAAGCTGCAAGGGTATTTTGATATGCTGCATCTGCCTTATACCAGTTGCGACGCCGCCTGTTCGGCCTTAACTTTCAATAAACGATATACCGTAGCCGTGGCTGCATTTGGCGGCATTCATGTGGCTAAATCATTGCACCTTTTTAAAGATGCTCCGCTTACTGCTGAAAATATATTAAAAGAATTAACGTTACCAGTATTTGTAAAACCAAATAATGGCGGAAGCAGTATTGGTATGAGTAAAGTTGTGGATGCGGCTCATCTCGATCAAGCGATTTATAAGGCTTTTCAGGAAGATGACCAGGTGCTGGTTGAAGAGTTTATAAAAGGAAGAGAATTGACTATCGGCGTTTTTAAGAAAGGTGATGAAATCATTCTTTTACCGGCAACGGAAATAATCACGCACAATGAGTTTTTTGATTTTGAAGCAAAATATGAAGGAAAGAGTGAGGAAATCACACCCGCTGATGTAGACGAATCTGTTCTAAAAAAATTGCATACCGCGGCAAGAGAAGTTTATCAGCTTTTGAATTGTAACGGAATTGTGCGTATAGACTTTATATATAATGAAGAAAGGGGAGAAGTTTTTATGCTTGAAGTAAATACTGTTCCCGGACAGAGTGAAGCAAGCCTCATTCCCCAGCAGGTGAAAGCAATGGGATGGTCTTTAAAAGAATTTTATACTGTTCTGATTGAGGAGGCGCTGGCGAATAAAAATTGAATTGAAAAATCATTTCGCCGGTTTTACCGCCAAACCTATACTTTTGGTTTTAACCGTTAACTTGAATCTGAAAATTTAATTCGTGTTTAGATTTCTTACAAAACAATCCGTGGTGATAAATTTATTGGTTGTGATTGCCCTGGTGATCGCATTGATTTTTGCCTTTTTTAGTTCACTCGACTGGATGACAAAGCATGGAGATATTAGAAAAGTGCCATCTGTGTTGGGAAAAAATATTTCAGAAGCTACCCGCTTCCTTGAATCCCAGGGATTTGAAGTGGAAGTGCAGGATTCTGTATATATAGATACTGCGGCCAGATCTTCCGTTATACGCCAATCTCCGGATGCCGATGTAGAAGTGAAAGCCAATAGAACCATATTTTTAACCATAAACCGCGCTGTGGCGCCATTAATTGATATGCCCGATTTAAGGGGGTATTCTTTTCTGAGCGCCAAATTGTACTTGCAGAGTTTGGGGTTAAAACTGGGCGATACATCCTATCGCCCGGATATTGCCCGCAATTCCGTATTGGAGCAATCTTATGATAAACAGCCTGTGCCACCAGGTACAAAAATAAGTATGGGCAGCGCCATCAATTTAATTTTAGGCGATGGAATTGGCAATGCAACGATGGAAGTGCCTGACCTTATAGGAATGACCTTTGAACAGGCAAAATCTTATTTAAACAGCATGAATATCAGCCTGGGAGCGGTAGTGGCAGATGCAGGTGTAACAGATAAAGAACAGGCTTTTGTGTACAAGCAAAGCCCGGAACGGTTATGACTCCTCCGATGACGGCCAAACGACCAAAAAAAACAGGATCAGACCTGGAGAAGTTGTGGATTTGTGGTTAAGCATACAGGAGCCGCCACCATCCGCTCCTTAGGAGGATTTTTAAAAAGTAGTATTATAAACTTGATTTTTTAAAAGCTACAAATTTATTATTTTAAAAAAAATCTTATGACACAAATTACAGTAGAGGAATTAAAAAAACGGCTGGATGCGGGTGAGCAGGTTCATTTGCTGGACGTGCGCGAAGACGCTGAAGTTGCAGAATTCAATATCGGGGGCCGGCATGTGCCATTGGGGAAAATTCAATCTTTTATGCTGGATGATATTGAAGATTGGAAAAATGATGAAATCGTTATTTATTGCCGCAGTGGAAACAGGAGTGGTAATGCAGGTCTTTTTCTTGAGCAGGTTGGATTTACCAATACTGTCAATCTAAAAGGTGGTATGCTGGCATGGAAAGAAATGGCTTGAAAAAACTTGTTATTACGACAAAAAAAGCAATCTGTGGGAATAATTAAAATGACTTATTTTCCACACAGATTGCTTAAGGAATTACTGCACAACTACACCATTGAATTCGTTATAAACTAATATTCATTGCCAACATAAAATTGGTTCCTGCCATAGGGAAATAATAATTATCCGAAACAACCGCTCCTCCCGAAATATAGGGATAAGTAGCTCCATTGGATTCGTATTTTTTATTGAACAGATTGTTTACCTGGCCAATGAATTTCCATTCCTTAAAAAGCCATTGGCGAACCGTATAAATCGCTTTGATATCCTGGGTATAATAGGCATTCAGCATGCGCGCTTTGTTCTGGGTATTGTCGAGGTACTGATTGCCTACATATTTACTTACCAGGTCCAGTTCCAGGTTTTTTGCAGGTAGAAATTGCAGCGTTCCGCTACCAGTAATGGAAGGTGAAAAAGAAATATCAGCATCCTGGTGATGTATGGGAATTTGTTTCCCATTGTCATAATCATCCAGGTATTCTGTAAAGTCTTTGATCTTGTTTTTACTGAAAGTCAGGTTGCCGGCGGCAATAAACCAGGGACTGATTGTAACCGAGCCCTGCAATTCAATACCCATCCGGTAACTGTCAGGAGTATTTACTCTTGTATAAGCTCCTACATCATTCATTTTACCAGTCAGTACCAATTGGTCTTTGTAAAGCATATAATATACATTGACACCCCAATTATAGGCTGCTTTTTTTTGCTGAATGCCCAGCTCGAAATCCTGTAGCATTTCCTTTTTAGGCTGCTGCAAGGGGCTCGCCTCAAAATCATCCCTGTTTGGTTCCTTATTTGCAACAGCATAACTCAGGTATGCATTCCATCCATTATGTATATAACTGATCCCGGCTTTTGGATTTACAAAATCGAATGATCTTTTAATATTGATTCCCGGATTGTAAGTAAAGCCATTCATTTCATGCATCACATGCCGGTATTGAAGATCTCCAAATACATTCCAGTAATTATTCAGCGGATGCAGCCATTTAGCATAAAAGTTTACATCCGTTTTTAAAGCCGGGTTGTCATAATATTTATAATCTTTCGGAATGCCGGCATTGGCCCAGATCACCGTACCATAATGTTTTCCATCGTATCGGGTCCAGCTTCCGCCAAATGTAATTTCATCCCTGTTTTTTTTATACTGCAATGAAAAGGTTTGGCCATAAAAATAATTGTCCAGCCATCTTTGCCTTACCAGATCTGTGGTTTTAAGTGTATCGGATCCTAAAACAAAATTAGCCAGGTTATAACTGCTGTACTTTTGCCCTGCTTTATATTCTTCATAATAGCCTTTTCCGTGGGTTAAAAAACTGGCGACATTTAAAGAAAGATGATCGGTGAAAGCATGATTTAAAAATAACTGGTAATGATCCTGCTGGTAATTATCCGTTTGATTGTCGTAAGGCGTTCCTGGTTTTTCCGTTCCTGCAGGATTGAAAGTGCGGTCTGTTTTTAATAAATCCTGGGGAACGCCATACCATGCCTGGTAAGTTTTTTCTTTTCCGGAAAAAATATTGAACCGGATGGATGTTTTTTTATTGAAATAAGCAGTTGATAAATAAAAAGATTTCAGATCACTTGAAGCCCTGTCTATATATCCATCACTGCTCATGCTGCTCAACCGGGCATCAATGGTAAAATGATCATTAATAAGCCCGCTTCCGGCTTTAACCGTATTCTTCCAGGTGTTGAAAGATCCATAGCTATTGTTGATTTCTCCATAAGCTTTTTCATTAAATTCATTCGTGCTCAGGTTAATGGTTGCACCAAAAGCACCGGCTCCATTTGTAGATGTACCAACACCTCGTTGGATTTGTATAGAGTTGGCCGAAGAAGTTATATCCGGCAGATCCACAAAAAAAGTTCCCTGGCTTTCAGCATCATTATAAGGAATACCATTCAAGGTAACATTAATACGTGTTGCATCTGTTCCCCGTATGCGGATGCCGGTATAACCAACGCCATTTCCGGCATCAGAATTTACTACCACAGAAGGTGTTTGATTGAGAAGAAAAGGAAGATCCTGCCCAAGATTATTCATTTCAATCTGCGACTTATTAAGATCTGTTTTTGCAAAAGGCGACCGGTCTGCGGCTCTTATCGAACTTATTTCCAATGGTTCGAGAAAATAACCCGATTCTTCCAATTCAATCCTGAACTGTAATGGAAGCATTGTTCACTTCCAGCTGCCGGCTGTTGGTTTTCTTACCCACATATTCAACAATGAGGTTTCCTTTGGTTCCGGACGGGATTTTTTTAAATTCAAAATAACCATCCGTATTGGTTAAAAGCACCGATTTTTTCGATCCGGTTTCAAATAGTTACGGTAGCGCCGTTCAATGGCTGTTGACCTGAGCCGACTACAACTCCTTTTATGGAAATCTGAGCATGAACAATAACAGTAAATACCAATGCTGTAATTGTTCCCAAAAACTTTTTCATTTCGTTTTGTTTTTTAAACGGTTAAATAAAATGTCTGGGAACAGGAAATTGCTGATGGGGAAGAACAATAACAGAACTGTACACCTTCCCTTCGCAGGAATTACCCTGTTCAGGTTCTACGGGTTTAATCTCAGCTTACGTTTATGCGTAGAAGCACCCCGAGGAAAATAATATCAAAAAAATCCGGCCGGTTTTTTAATCTGATATCGGGTGCAAATTAACACTAAAAATCTATTTGCAACTTGTAACCTTTATTGTTTTACTTCGTTTCAATAACAGTTAAACAGGTATTTATGAAAATATGGATTCAGTTATTGGCAGCATTATTGATTTTAAGCACTGGTTTGCAAGCACAGAATCTTGTGTATGATGCAAATGCAGAAGTGAGAAAGGTGGACCCTTTTACCGGAGTTGATATTGGCGGCGGTATTAATGTTTACATTTCCCAGGGAAAACAACAGGCTGTTGCCGTAAGTGCTGATGATGCAAAATTTGTAAGTAAAATTATAACCGAAGTAAAAAATGGTGTTCTTAAGATTCACCTGGAATCCGGGTTATGGAACAAGTGGAATTGGGGTAACAAAAAAATTAAAGCTTATATAACTGTTACGGAACTTAATTCGCTGGAATTGGGCGGCGGTTCTGTTGGTAAGCTTACCGATCCGGTATCGGTGGTAGATCTTAAAGTCAGTTTAAGTGGCGGCAGTATTCTTACCGGAAAATTTACCGGTACCAATCTTAAGCTTGATTTAAGTGGCGGCAGCATCGCCAACCTGGATGGGAATTTTACCTCCACTGGTATTGACGCGAGTGGTGGAAGCATATTAAAAGCTTTTGACGCGGTTTTTAATACCTGTAAAGCCGAAGCTTCCGGAGGATCTATTATTAATATAAATATTAGTAAGGAATTATCCGCAGAAGCAAGCGGAGGCAGTATTATACATTACAAAGGCGATGGTGTTATCCGGAACATTAATACAAGCGGCGGAAGTATTATTAAGAAATCTTAAAGAAAAGTTTTGCTCTTATGAATAAAGAGCCTATGTTTGCAATACAAATCGCGAGGTAGAGCAGCGGTAGCTCGTCGGGCTCATAACCCGAAGGTCGGAGGTTCGATCCCTCCCTTCGCAACACTCGCAAAAAGCCTCAATTATGAGGCTTTTTTAATTTAAGGAATTTGTTCAGGCTTATCTAGTGATGCAGTAAAAGTTGTTTTGAATATTATTGTCGAAGCAAATCATTTGTCGGTAAATTGATTAAAAAGAAAATTTTTTCGCCATCTTTCATTGATAAGTGCCATTATCTTTTAAAATATTTTTCAAACCAGGCTTTAGCTCCGCAGTTTCTTTAGCGCAGATCCTTTATGCGCTGCCACATGATCCGTTTTATCCGATCTTATTTCATATTGAGGATCCTCTTTAGTAGCACGATGCGTGTATCCTTTATAACTGAAATCTTTCGTATGAATTTTGATGATCACGCCGGATACCTTCCCTACTTCTGAATTCCAGGTTACATGATCGCCCACTTTAAACTGCGTATCCATTAAATTAATTTAATTATAAGATACAATTGTTTGACCAATTTGTCTCTTCCCGCTTTAGGATTTAAAAAATCGGATTATATTTAGGCTTTATATTACCAGAATGATAACAGCTAAGTTTATTTTAACCCGGAAATTTAATATCGAATGTTGCTATTAGGAATTGATGTTGGAACTTCCTCCATAAAAGTTTCGGTTGTGGATGCGCAAACTCAATGTTGTATTGCCTCTGCCCAATATCCCGAAAAGGAAGCGGGCATTATTTCGCATCAGGTCGGATGGGCCGAGCAGTCGCCGGAATTGTGGTGGCAATATGTACAAAGAGCCATCTTACAACTGCATGCCTCCAATCTATTTCAACCAGCCGATATTATGGCTATTGGTATTGCTTACCAAATGCATGGATTGGTATTGGTAGATAAAGATCAGAATGTTTTGCGCGATAGCATTATCTGGTGTGATAGCCGTGCAGTTGCCTTATGGCGAAAAGGCATTTGAATGTATAGGTGAAGAAAAATGCTTATCTCATTTGTTGAATTCTCCGGGAAATTTTACCGCATCCAAACTGGCATGGGTAAAAGAAAATGAACCGGAGATTTATAATAAGATTGATAAAATATTGTTACCCGGCGATTTTATTGCCATGAAATTAACCGGTGATACAACTACCAGCATTTCTGCTTTATCAGAAGGTATTTTTTGGGATTTTAAAAATGATGAATTATCGGAAGATGTTTTTAAGGCATTATGGCTTTGATAAGGAGATAATACCTGAAATAAAACCCGTGTTTTCGACACATGGAACATTAAAAGCCGCCGTTGCAGAAGCTTTACGATTAAAACCCGGAATCCCTGTTACCTACAAAGCGGGTGATCAGCCCAATAATGCATTATCATTAAATGTATTGGAACCGGGTGAAGTAGCAGCCACCGCCGGCACTTCAGGTGTTATTTATGGCGTAAGCGATCAATTGACTTACGATCCGCAATCGAGGGTAAATAGCTTTGCGCATGTAAATTATAAGACCGATAAAAAAAGAATTGGCGTATTGCTTTGTATTAATGGAACCGGCATTTTAAACAGCTGGATAAAAAAAATGGTGGGAGATGATAAGGATTATGTTACATTAAATGAAGAAGCGAAAAGCATTCGCATTGGCAGCGAAGGATTGTTCATGCTGCCTTTTGGAAATGGCGCCGAACGCATGTCTGAACAATAAAATTGCGGGCTCGCATATTCATAATATTGACCTGAATAAACATACTGCCGCACATATCTACAGGGCAGGGCAGGAGGGAATTGCATTTGCGTTCCGGTATGGTCTGGATATTATGCGCGAAAACGGGATGTATCCCTACTGTAATTCGTGCAGGAAAAGCCAATATGTTTTTAAGCGATGTGTTTACCGAAGCATTTGTAAATGCAACCAATGTGCCGGTAGAACTATTTGAAAGCGATGGAAGCGTAGGCGCAGCTTTAGGTGCAGGTATTGGTGCAAAAGTATTTAGTAATGAAAAAGAAGCATTTCAAAATATCCGGCCATTGCAATTGATAGAACCAACAGTAGCATCTGAATATAATGATCTGTATGAAGGATGGAAAGAATGTCTCAAAAAGGATCTGGAAATCTCATAGATCCCACATTTAAACATGATCAGAACTATATTTAACAATCATTCAATAACCCATCCTAACTCCTGAGAGTTGGGATCAAACAAATTAACTATGTCAGTTTTAACAGGAGAAAAAGAATTTTTTAAAGGAATAGGTCAGGTAAAATATGAAGGCGTTGAATACTGATAATCCACTTGCCTATCGCTGGTATGATGAAGATAAAATAGTAGCAGGTAAAACCATGAAAGAGCATTTGCGTTTTGCATGTGCTTACTGGCATTCCTTCTGTGGAAATGGTGCAGATCCTTTTGGAGAACCTACCCATATTTTTCCCTGGAATGAAAAAAATGATGCGGTATGAAAGAGCAAAAGATAAAATGGATGCGGCTTTTGAATTCATTACCAAATTGGACCTTGCCTTATTATTGTTTTCATGATGTGGATGTGGTGGATTATACCAATGATGTGGCTGAAAATGAAAAGCGTCTGCAGGCTTTAACGGATTATGCAAAACAAAAACAAGCCGATAGTGGCGTAAAATTATTATGGGGAACGGCGAATTTATTTTCCCATAAAAGATATATGAATGGTGCCGCTACCAATCCTGATTTTCATGTGCTGGCACATGGCGGCGCACAGGTAAAAGCAGCCCTGGATGCAACGATTGCATTGGGTGGAGAAAATTATGTTTTCTGGGGCGGAAGAGAAGGTTATATGAGTTTGCTGAATACAAATATGAAACGCGAACAAGAGCATATGGCCCGATTTTTACATACCGCAAAAGATTATGCACGCAAACAGGGTTTTAAAGGAACTTTCTTTATTGAACCAAAACCTTGCGAACCAACCAAACATCAATATGATTATGACGCGCAACGGTAATCGGTTTTTTACGCCAGTATGATTTGCTGAATGATTTTAAACTGAATATTGAAGTAAACCATGCAACCCTTGCCGGACATACTTTTACACATGAATTGCAGGTAGCTGCCGATGCGGGTTTGCTGGGAAGCATTGATGCCAACCGCGGCGATTACCAAAACGGATGGGATACCGACCAGTTTCCAAACAATATCAATGAACTGGCGGAAGCCATGCTGATCATTTTGGAAGCCGGTGGCTTTGGCGGTGGTGGAATAAATTTCGATGCCAAAATCAGAAGAAACTCAACTGATCCCGCAGATCTATTTTATGCGCATATTGGTGGAATGGATACGTTTGCGAGAGCATTGATCGTTGCAGATAATATTTTACAAAAATCAGATTACAAAAAAATCAGGGCAGATCGTTATGCATCATTCGACAGTGGCAAGGGCGCTGCATTTGAAGCAGGATAATTAAGCCTGGAAGATTTAAGAAATTATGCCGTTGCCAATGGCGAACCGAAAATTATCAGCGGCAGACAGGAATATCTGGAGAATCTGATCAACCGCTATATTTAAATCGTTGGTCAGGGAATCAACAATAGTGAATAAAACAAAAGCAACCTAATACGGTTAAACTCATATTTTAAAGCTCTGAAAAAGTACAATGTAACTCTTTAGGTACATTACAAAGAGTTACTTTAAAAGACATAGAGAACCAAAGAGAAAAGCTCTGTGGTTCTCTATGTCAGTAGTTTTATAACTATATGAATGCATTACACTGATTACAATAAGAAGGCTATAGAGTCCGAAATAAAACTTCAACTAAGAATACATAAACCCACCGCTTAAAAACCAACACTGCCTTTTACGCATTAAAATCATTTTGGTTTTAATTTTTTTTTAATTTGTTTCGAATTTTCATTTTATATATTTTGTAAAAGGACTGCAATTTCTTCAGAAGATTCAAAGATTCATATTTTACATTCAAACGGAAATATTCTACTTAATTGTCTAAATTAAATAGTATGAATGAACATCCGCTTTTAACCCAACTGGCGCAAATTACCGGTGAATTTGTAGCAACCAACAACCCATCAAACGAACAGCTTCAGGAGTTTCAAAACAGCATTGCCACAGCGCTTTTGCAGGAGCAGCCGGCAGAAACATTGCAGCAAAATTTTCAATTTCAAAATACGGATGCTTATTCGACGTCGCATTTGAATACTGATGATTTTCAATTACTGAATGAAGTGTTACACAACGCTGCACAGAATAAATCCGGCAATGAAAATTTGCGCGTTTTTCGCAGGGAAGTTCCTTTCATCAGCAGCCAGGTAAAAAGCAGTGTGCCGGAATGGGCTCGCGGCGCGGTGATTTCAAAAACAATCGGGCCACTGATTGATAAACTTGGAAAACAGGTTTTTTTTGATCTCTATACAATTGTTCCGGGAGTAAAAATAATCGTGCAGGGAGCTGCGAATCCCGCGATGATCCTTACGTTGAAGATTCCGCGATTAACCCTTTTCAGTCATGCGCCCAACAGCTTTACGATTCCTGAAAGCAGCGCCTGGACTAATGCGCAACTGTTTGTTGCTACAATTCCCGATACCCAATATTTTGGATTAAAAGTAAAAAGCGGCACGATCAGCTTTTCGAACAATGTGACACTTAACAATAATATCATTACCGTTCCGCCGGGTGTTACCGCAACAGTTGTCTTACAACTAACTCCGCAAACAGCGACAGTAAATTCTCCGGATGATACCGGCATTGACGCAAAAAATGCACAGGTAAATTTGCCTGCTGAAATTTCATTTACTTTCAGCAATACATCCGCATCCGTAACCGATGCAGGAAATGCTTCCTGGAAATTATATGATCAATCCAATGAGTTTACTTTTCAAAAAGGAAAGCCTCCTTTTTTTATTCCACAATTGAATCGCTTATGCATTCCGTATGCAACCAATCAACCACAATTGCAGATCATAAAATGCCTTTCTAAAAATTTTAATATAAAAAATGATGCAGCGATAACCAGCGCCGCATGGAGTTTGCCTTGCGCCGCGCTTGATGTAAATAATCCGCTTGAAGCAAGTGGCGAAGGAGGTATGATGGTGCAAACTGATAAAGGATTGCAGGCATCGTGGGCCGGATTAAAAGACGTGAATTTTCAAAATAAAGAATGGATCTATCTGAATAATCCGTGGATATTATTAGAGCCGGGACGCATTTCAATTTCTGATCTGAAAGCGGGGAACATCAATGCAAAACAACAATTCTTTTTATGGAAAAAAATTATAAAAGATAAAAAAGATCAATGGAATAAAATAGATCTTCAATACAGGGATAATTTCTTATTTTTTTATAATTGTTTGCAATCAGGAAACGAATCTGTATTGGCACAAACCGATTGCACCGGAACGATAGACAAGCCTGTAAACGTTGCTGGTATTCCGTTTGAATTAAAAAGCAAGCAAACCATTCTGTTGCTCAGTTTTTCCCAAAGCAATCAATTGGTGTATTTATACGATGATAATTTATTGGAGGATAATAATGCTTTGATCAATTCGCCTGTTGTATTTAAAACCCAGGCGATCGGATTGAACAATGCATTATTAACCGTTTCACCGTTGAAAGGCTTTTTTCTTATTGGAGAATTAAAAAGTGAAGATCAATTCAGCAAAACCGCTTTAATATTTTCGTTTGGTCTGATGGGTTATATGCCCACCTTGCCTGATCCTTACGCAGCCAACCTGGATATTTTCCGGGGGCAAAACCGCATAAGCCACGCCTACATGCAGGAAGGAGGAATTCCCTTATCGGCGATCAGGCAATTATTAATCGCAACACTTACCTGGCAGGATGATGTTTCGCCAAATGTGAATTTTAGCTGGGGCGAAATCATTGCGCCTGCCATAAGTAATTTTACTGCCGTTCAACCTGCACAACAGGTTTCACTTAATCTGTTGGCCAATCAGCAACTGGCTTCTACAAATGCTCAAATGCAAATAAGCAGGCAGCAAGATTTGCTTGCCAAACAATACCAGGCTGCCGGAATTACCGATCAACAAAGGCCGCCATCCACAGCAATGAGCTATCTCCGACAAATGGATAGCCTGCAACAGGGAAGCTTATTTTCATTGCTTGATGTAAGTACCAATGCAGATCTGTTGGGAATCAACATTGGCTTTATTAATGAACAATATATTTTCAAAGAAACATTTAAAGTGCTTCCGGTGGATACCACTAAAAATCCACTGGCCATCCAGGGAATGGATGTGGTTGGCACCAGTCGTTTCGTAAGGATTTTGGCATTGCCGCAAATCAGTTGGGAGCCGATACTGAATACAACGCCCCCTTTCAATGTCACCAACGATCCGCCGGGCGGCTTTTTGAAATTTAACGATGATGGATTTCCTGCCATCATCGGCAATACCGGCAATGATCCTGTTTCCTTAGCGCCGATTCCGTTGACAAATGAAGTGGTAACAAATTATAAAAAAGACCCCAACTTTAAGGCATGGAGTTTATTTACATTGCCCAATGGTATGGTTTCGATGGGGCGCTATAACCAGACAAATTTATACGATGCAACACTTCCCGGTGCACAAATAGAATTGGTCAATCAAAATTTCGACAAGGATATTGCCACAGGTTGGCAAATAGTAACCATCGCCGGCGAAAATCCAACGGAAAACAATAAAGTTTTTGAAGGCAGGACTTCTCAGTTGACCAATGTCTCCCCAATGTTCGGAAGCGGCACCTGGAGCGTTCTTGGCAAAACTGTGACCGATATTTTTAATGGAGAATTTAATACCGGGATAATTCAGAGAGGTGTTCCCGTAGAGCGGTATGATTTTACCGGTTATGGTGCGCAGGTTTTTAGCCATTGGTTAAATAATAATGCCGAGATCGCACAGGTATCACAATCTATTTTTGATGTTTGGCGCGGGCGCGTGGCCAAAGAAATTATCCAGGTGCGGAGTTTAATTTATCCATGGGCCATCCGAGTGGTAAGAACCATTACGATGTATCGCGGCAGCAACGGCTTTGAATTTCGTGTGGATAGCGGCTGGCGCGCAGACAGCGATGGCATTTATGATTTTTCAACAAAGGATGAGCCCAATGTGAATTATACTTTTCATCCGGGACTGGTAAGTGGTGTTTTTAATGTAAGGAATATTGTAGAAAATGATTTGGCACCGTTTGAAAAAACGTGGATAAAACCCAATGGTAAATATGTGGATGATGATAGTGGTAAAGCGGTGCCCGTTCCTGCCGGTGGCATCAGTTTGCCTGTTGACCTTATTGGCGTTTATTTTGACGCAGATGTTGCTATCGCAGATGTAGAAGGCATTCCCACAGGTGAAAAAATTCAATCTAAAAAAATGGTGGGCTACCTGCAGAAAGCGCCAAAGGGAATTATCATTGCTCCTGAAGATTTTGCTTCATTGCTTGATCTGCAAAACGGATTAGGAGGACCGGTGGATTGCACCATAAATATCAACAGCAGCTTGCAGAAAATGCGGCTCAGCCGCGTAGAAGTGAATCACAGCCTCGACGAAAGCAATAATATAGTTTTTGTTACTGCTGCCAAAGGCACGCCGGTATTGCCAAAAGATGGTAGCTGGAGTTTGGTTTCGCACAATAAAACTTCCACAGAAGTGACACCGATTACTGATAATGTGGTTTCATTGGTCAGGAAAGGAGCGCTTGCAACCTGACGGAACTATTTTAAATCAAAGCTCGTCTGATGAAATTGCAGCTGCATCAGAACTTTTTAAAAAAGCGGAAGACCGGCTCACTCAATTTGGCTTTTTGCAAAACACCGATACACAAAAAGTGTTGTTCAGAAATCCTTATTTTACTGCAGGTGAAAAGATATTGCATAGTACGATGCCCGATCTGGCAGATGCCTATCATTTGATGAACAGCAAGGGAATTTTTCCAAATCTTAATGCGGATATTCCAAAAATTGATTTGGATGGTGCAGGCTATGCCACAAGTATTATTGATCAGGGCTATCAACTGATCGATAAGGCTGAAAATGCAGCTAAGGCTCTGGTGCAAAATTTTCTTCCCACCACCTCATTTACGTTCATTGATAAACCGGGTTTACTTAAAGTATATGCGGAATATGCAAAAACAAATGTTCCGGATACTAACAGTAGATCCGCCACCGCCGGGAACACCGCCTCCGCCACCACCGCCGCCGCTTTCTGCGGGTCAATTAAATTTTGACCTGAACAGCGCGGCCAACAATTGGGTAAACTCAATGAAAGGTATTACGATGGTAGTTGACCTTGCCGGAATGGAGCGGTTATTTTTGATCAGGGGCGATTTTGATACGCAAAAAGGAGTGGTGCCTGCGTTCAATTCGCCGAAATTAATTCCGGGAGTTTATTTAAAACCAATCATTGATATCCTGGAAGTGTTGGAAGCAATAGGCTCTGAAAGTGGCGGTTACGGAGAGCTGGTAAAAAAGGGATTACAAATAGCGATGAGCAACAGCCCGAATAACTGGGAATATAAATTCCAGGCTGATAAAGAAATTCCGGTTTTGCAATTTCCGCCCGCTTATGCAGATGGTCCCACTACTCCTTTGCGTTTGGAGGCTAATTTAAAATTGGGCGTTTACTTTAATATGGCTGTTCCTGTGCCGCCTGATGGTTTGCCGGCTTTAAGCGCCGGTGGCTTTATTGAATTTGGCGCCAAATTAAGCGTGATGTGCGTAAGCCTTGCTGCTGCTACGGTGTACGCCGTTGGCCAGGTAAATTTGCGCATTTCCGCCGATACCGTTACCGGTCCGGGCTTTTACATGAAGCTCGGTTTCGGCATTGAATTAATGGTGGGCATTCCGGTTGTGGGAAATGTGAGTGTGCTTTATGCCGTAGGAATTGAAATCTCTTTAGATACTTCACAAATAACTGTGGCAGCGTTTATTTTATTCAGGGGCCGTGCGGAATTGTTTGGCGGAATTGTAACCATAACCATCCAGATAGAAGCAAGCGGTAAAATCCATAAAACATTGACCGGCGAAGGCAGAACAGATTGTATTGCGCAGGTTACTTTCAGCATAGATGTAAGTGTGATGTTTGTGATTGATATTAATGAAACCGAAAGCTGGCAGGAAGCGAGACAGATCGCATAAGCGAAAAAGTAGTTTTTTGAAATATATAACAATAATGCATAAACGAAAATAGAATTTATAATGGGCTGTGAAGATTGGGCTGGGTTTTTTCAAAAGCTGAGACAAGCCAAAAAGTAGTTTTTCAACATTTAAAAAAAATGATAATGACTCCGAAAATAAGCATCATGGCCTTCCCGCAAAGACAAGTTGGAAAAAGCTTATACCTGAATGTGCTCTCCATCGTAAGAAATTATAATCCGCTGCTTGATGATGTCCGTTCTGGCATTATCACCGGCATGGGTCAATTGCAATTTACGTTTGCAGGCAATTGTTATTAATTCTTTGGAAGATTATCCAAGCCTCGATTTGGATCCATCCAAAATAAAAGCCTATGATCTGCCCGGCGTAAAAATGGATCCCGCTGCAAAAGATATTTTCACTTCTTTGCAAAGCCGCTTTACATTTAAAGACCCATCTAAAGCCGGTTACAGATCTGATCCTACAACAAATTTCCAGGTTAAAAAATATTTACCTCAAACCTACAGGCAGTCTTTTAATTTTACTTCGCCACGAAATAAAAATATTTGCGTAACCGGAGATGAATATCATTGCGCGGTTAAAAACAATCCTCAAACCCGATCCTACTTTCGAGCTAAAGATATAACGGGATGAAACCAGCTGGGGAAAAGTTTTTGCTTTTTGCCTGCGGCATAAAGAACTGGCAAAAAAATGTGGCTTTATTCATGAGGAATTAAAAATTGATCTGGACGACAATACTTATCAAAATGGCGGCTGGCTCTACGTTGACCTTCATCCTGATTGCAGTTATTTCAATTTTCCAGCACCACCTGCACCGCGCGATTTAAACTTCGTAAAGAGATATGCGGCGCGCATTCCTAAATTGGATCTTACAAAAGAAAGAGGCCTTTTTGCCGCGGTAGAATTTCCCGTGCTTATAAATGATTTACCTCCGGGAGCCGATGATCCTTTTCTGCCTTCAGCCGGTATCCTCGATCAGATGTTTATTGAAGCCGCGGAATATGACGATGGTTTTTGTAAAATCGTGCATAATTATCAGCCGGTAAGCAATAGCTTGATAAAAGAAGAACAGGACGACGATCACCCGGTAACCAACGATATCGGGATAAGAATGGGCTGGGACGATGAGCAGATCGCCATCTGGCACGCGAGGCAAATGGCGCTTGATCCTGTTACGTCAAAACGTACCGATGCGCCTCCCGGCGTTTTTCAATACCGTATTGATGCAAGAATAAAAACTGCTGATCCGCTTCCTCCAAACAAGTGGGCGCCATTATGCAGGGTGCGCTACGATAAAGATGTTTTTTTAGATACTACTTTAATCGGTAAAAAAAATGAGGAACTGGAAATGGGAGTTGAAGTTTATCCCGCACAGTTAGACGCCGATAAAAACGGAAATTTTTGGCTACCTTCTTATTTTTCGCAGTGGATTGGCAACAGTCTTGTATTGCAGGATGAAAATGCGATTGCCATTTATCATAAAGATGAATTGGAAAATAATTATTTAAGCCCGGGTGAATATGATCCCATTGTTGAAACAGCTCATAAAGCCACTAAAAACGATTTTTATAAAGCTGTTGGCCTGGATAAAATTGAACTGCTATATGGCAACCAATATGAATTTCGTGTACGCATGGCTGATATAACAGGCGGCGGTCCGGCAATTGACAAGGAACCGGTTTATAGTTCGCCGGCGCCGGTTTCGTCTATCCGCTTTTTAAGGCATGTAATTCCTCAAACTTTAAATTTCGTAACGCCACTTCCGGTTAGTGATACTGCTATTTTTACCGGAAAAACATTAAGTGTTAAACGCCCGCTGCTGGGCTATCCCAGCGTACTTTTCACAGGCGGATATACCGATGCGATACAAAAATTAATTGACGACAGCAACATCATAATTGGAAGCGTAGTCAATGGCATTCAGAAAATAAAAAGAGATATTGGCTTATCTGATCCGGATGTTTCTTTGATGGAAATTATTGTGGAAGTAAGATCACTCGGCATGGATACGACCATTCGAAAAAGAGACGCAAAAGATAACTTCGCATTTTTATATAAAACCAAACGCCCGTTTCCAAAATCTTTTGATGCGCAGCTTGATGTAAAATTTACTTTTATTGATGCGCCGGTCTTGAATTTCACGGGAAGTCAACAACTCACCGACCTTGGCTTAAATACTTCCGGCAAAACCAATATTGATGACAGAGACGACCTGGTACTGCCTAACGCAAGAGACATCAGAATAACAGTAAGAGCTTTAACCGATGATAAACCCGATTATTTTGGCGGAGTAAATCCGGATAAAAGTAACCGCACACAATTGCAAGGAATGGTTTCTTCATTTATTACAAGAAACAGTGCCACTTCCGAAAAAAATCTTTTCAAACCGACAGGAGATCAAATGATGATCCGCGGAATTTACCTGCAGCCGGATGATCCATTAGTCGTTACCGCCGACATTAATGAATTGATTGTGGCCAATCTTGCTAAAGATGATCGGATTCCCAACATGATACAACGCTTATCAGGTGCCATTGGCACAGAAAATAAAGGTATGTCCTTAATTGGAAAACAAGGGCAACGATGGCAGTTTGGCGCCAGCCGCACCATCAGGCATACCGCTGCGCCGGATAATACCAGTATTACTTTTGCCACCAAAAGTGATTTGCTGAACCACTGGATTGTGCCCATCACTTTATTGATCGACAGGGATTGGACATGGGATGATGTAATGCCAACCAGTATTGAAATTTACAGGCAAACTATTTTTTTAAGAGATGCCATGAAAGCCATGGGCGAAACAAACCGGGATATATTTTTAAATACACATTCAACCAAAGATATTTTAACGAACGCCGCTGTGGTTGCAGCAATGCAGGAATTATTGGTTGGGGATGTGGAATTAAAAAGAGCGATCAATATCCAGGCGCTCGTAAACTCAGATCGTTCGCAGACTTATGTTTGTTTTATTGATGGTGTGGAACCAAAACAAACTGATCCTGCAAAATTCCCGGATGAATTATTGCTAAGCTACCGCACTAATGTAAATTTTTTAAAAGAAAATAACCTGGCTCCCGAACATGATGATGATCTGAATCTATATTTACATCTGCCCATAACAACGCCGCCTTCACAAATGCCAAAGATTGTGAGTGCTGGTTTAGCTGCAAGCAAATATGTGCGCGATACGAATTATGCCAATACAGAAATACGCAAAAGATATTTGTGGATCGAATTGGAAGAACCTTTACTCAACCCTGATGACGCTTATTTCGCCAGAATGCTTGCTTATTCACCCGATCCATTACTGGCTAAATGGGAATGGGATTTATTAATTGCACCGCAGGAACCCGCACTGCCAATAGATCCTGAGCCGATGAGAATTATTACTTCGGCTAGCAGTGATGAAAAAAGCGGGTTAAATGCCATGCAGGAAATGATTTCCGCAACAGATAGCAACGTACATTATTTAGTTCCGTTACCTCCGGGATTGCATGCGGATTCAACAGAGCTTTTCGGCTTTTTTACCTATGAATTCAGGGTTGGGCACAAAATCCCCTGGAGTACCGCGCAAGGGCGTTTTGGACGGCCGCTTCGCAATACAGGAGTTCAACATCCTGCACCTCAGCTTTATTGCACCGCTAGCCGGGATGAAAGACTGATTACCGTTACAGCGCCCTTTGCGCAAACAGTTTTTGATGGCCGCAACGTAACAGCCAATCCACCGCGAACAGAAACATGGGCTTTGCTTTATGCCCAAATAAGAATGGCCGACGACAGCGATGAAAGAAATGTGTTGCTTGCCGATAAAAAATTATTTGTGCCACGGGAAAATATTCCAGGCGCACTTGCCTATGTTGCTGTCAATTCCAATCAAAGTGCGCCACCACAGGGAATCACCGGTTGGAGAAATAAGGAAGTGGAAGATTTACTGGCAATGTATGGACTTCCGGCCGAAAGTCCGTTGAGTGTTTTATGCGTGGAAATGATGCCGGGCAACGATAATTTTATTGTAAACCAGGATACGCGCAATGCTTCCCATTTATTTTATTTAGACCGTCAGAATGCAATGCTCAGTCGTACAGTCCAATCACAGACTGATCTTGTCAATAATCTGAAACAATATTTACAAACCTCCAATGGTTCAGTACAGAACATGAGAATACAGGTGAATAGCCAGACCGGAGGAAATAATATTGAAGCGGATAATTATATTTCAGCGGATTATAGCGGCCCGCGGCCTTTAACCAGCGATCTTGGAAATTACCGCATTTTGCGAACTTCTACATTGATAGCAGTTCCAGAGGTTTGTTGTACTGTGTAATGAATTAAATAGCATGATTTTTTAGGATGCTTTATATGTATAAAATGAATTTGCCTGTGCTGTACACGTAATCACCAGGTCATTGATACATACATGCGCCGGTAAATTGCTACAGTAATAAACCGTATCAGCAATATCACTGGCATGAAGTGGTTCATAACCTTCATATACTGTTTTTGCTTTGTCTTCATCACCTTTAAAACGGACAACGGAAAATTCCGTTTCGGCGGCCCCGGGATGAATGGCTGTAACTTTAATGGAATGCGGCAACAGATCTATCCGCTGCGATTGACTGATGGCATCGACGGCGTGTTTGCTGGCACAATATACATTTCCATACTGGTACACTTCTTTGGCGGCGGTAGACCCTATATTGATGATATGCCCTTTTCCCTTTTGAATCATATAAGAAAGAACGGCTTTGGAAACATAAAGCAATCCCTTGATATTGGTATCAATCATCGTGTCCCAATCCTCTAACGATGCATTTTCAAAGCTGTCTCGTCCCAGAGCAAGACCTGCATTATTCACCAAAACATCTATTGCCTGCCATTTTGAAGGCAGATTTCCTATTTGGTTTGCTACATCATCCTTGTCACGGACATCAAATGTCAGCGGTAATATTTCAACCGGGTATTTTTGCGTTAATGAATCAGCAATTTCTTTTAATCTTTCCTTTCTTCTTGCGGTAACAATGCAGTTCCAGCCAGCGGAAGCAAATTTTTCAGCAATTGCTTCTCCGAAGCCGGAACTTGCTCCTGTAATAAGGATGGTTTTTGGATTCATGGTTTTGAAGTTTTTTAGTTTCCGGTTACCTGTTTCCGGATGAAGTTTTTAAAATTAATCATGTTATCCTGAAATGAAAACTAAAGATGCCCAATGGTATACAGAGGAACGGAATACTTCGGTCATGATTATTATTTTTGGTCTCAGTGAATGCTTTGCATTTGCAACGCAAGGAACGATGACATGAGAAACAAATGCCGGTATCAAAAAATAAATTTTTGTCTACATAATCCTTCATGCTTCATTTTTCATTCTTCAATTTTTCATTCTTCATTCATAATTTTTCATTTTTTATTTCTCATGTCTTACCTTATCAATACCACCGTTCCTTTGTTGATTATTTTTTTATCCAGATAATTGATTGCCTGTGCCATAAATACATAGGTGCCACTTGGTTGCGGAATGCCATTTAGCATCCCATCCCAGCCTTTTGAAGGATCCGTAGTACTAAATATTAATTGTCCCCAGCGATTGTACACATTAAGAAAATCAAATTTTTTAATGCCTGCCAAAATTGGTTTCAACACATCATTTATTCCATCGCCATTTGGTGTAAAACCAGTTGGAATAAAGATGGAAGGTTCCGTTTTAAAGATGACGACCCTGATAGAATCGGAAGCAGAACAACCTTCATCCGTACTCACTTTCACTTTATACATGATGGAATCATAAGATGTTCCCAACAGAATAAGTGGATCAGGAATTGCCGGATTGTTCATGCCTGTAGTAGGAGACCACATATAATGCGAGCCGCCGGTTGCATTTAATTGCAATGGCTGATTGGCAACAATGGCGGTATCATTACCGGCAAAGGCTTTAACGGGTGGAATGACACGAACAATAACGGTATCCGAAACGGGTTTGGGGCAACCAAGCGTATCCCGAACGGTAAGCACATACGGCGTTGTATAAGATGGCCCGGCAAGCGGTGTAAGTGTATTAGAATACATCAAGCTGTTCGTTGGCGACCAGTTGAAAAAGGCTCCGGTGGCGGATGCATTCAGCCGGGCGGTGGTACCGGAGCAAATGGCTGTATCCATTCCTGCATTTGCCAGCGGGTAAGGAACAACTTTTATATTAATCTGATCTGTGGCGTTGCAATTACCCACGCTGGCTATTACCTGGTAGGTAGAAGATTCCTGTGGTATAACAGTAGGGTTTTTTGCTCGCGGATCATTAAGATTTAATTCCGGCGACCATTGAAAGTATAAAGCATTGCTGTTGACATTAAAGGTAATTGCATCTGAGCGGCAAATAGTTGTATCGGCGCCGACATTCACTGTTACCTTATCTATTACATTCACCGTTACCGAATCCGTATTTATACAACCATGTTTGTCATCTACCGAGACAGTGTAAGTGGTGGTTTTTTTAGGGAAAACTACAGGATTGGCAATGTTTGTATTATTGATCTGGTAATCGGGAAACCATTTAAAATCCGCGTTAACCGCGGTGCCTGCTGTAAGTTGAAGCGAATCTATATTACAGATAAGCGTATCGCGGAAAGGCATTATTATTTGCGGTTTATCTGAAATCTCCACTTCTTTGACAAGGGTATCCAGGCATCCCTTGGTATTGGAAACAATTAATTGCACCTGCCGCTTTCCGGGATTAGAATATTTATAGGATGGGTTTTGTAATTCCGAAGAATCATTGCCCGCAGAGGAGTCGTCAAAATTCCAGTGCCAGCTGTTAACAGTTCCATAAACGGAGGTTGTAAGATCCGTAAACTTATAAGGCGTTTGCACGCAACTTCCTGTTACCTTAAAGTCGGGTTTAAAACCTGGATATACATATACCATTGAAGACCCGGAATCCACGCAACCTGCTTTTCCAAAAACAGTTAATGTAACTTTATATACGCCAGTATCGGGAAATGTATATTGCGGAGTAGGTAAACCGGAAGTATCGCTTTGAAGATAATCCACACCAAAATCCCAGAAATATCCTTCAATACCTGCTGAGGTGGATTGGTTTTCAAAATTTAAGGTAAAACCATCGCAGGACAGAATTTTTACCGGAAGTTCGGCCGCCGCAAAATCGCAGTTTCCTATTTGCATAATAAAATCCTTGCTGTGGGTATTCAATAATTTACCATTGCGCCATTCCTCCACGCAAACTTTTACCACATATTTCCCCGGCTTGGAAGGCGCTACACCACTGATAATACCTGTTTTTGAATCAATCTCAACTGAAGGCCCAAGCGGCGCCGCGCCACTATAAGGTGGTTGATAAGGAATGGGTATAAGACTTAAAAATCCCGGCGGTTCAGGATTGGGAACCGCATCATTTCCGCCATTATAAGCGGTGCAAAACCGGTAAACCAGGGAATCGTTGTCTTTGTCTATGGCGTTGAAATCTAAAGTGAATTTTTTGCCACTGCATACAAGAGAAGTGTCTTTGGTTACAAATTCCGGACTGCTGTTATGCCCTTCAGGAAGTTGATTGGTCCCCGGGATCTGGGTGGTAAAAGTAGCGCCCACAGAATTTTCGGGGTAGGGAAAATCCTGTACGTTTTCAAGAAATTGCCTGCTAAACCTTATCCAGGATAAGGTAAATCCATCCGCCGTAGTAGGCAATTCCACAAAACCCGTGAAAATACCTATTTGGTAGCAAACATTCACCGATCCTACCAGGCATGGAATGGACGATGTGGTTAAAGAAATGGAATTGATGCCGCCTGTAAGCACCAGGCCCAATTTAGTATAAAGTTGTAAACCGGCTGTATTGTATATGCCAATGTTTACGGTTTCTGTATTTAATTCCTGACCGGTGGAATTGCATTCCCTGAAAAGCCGCATGGTAACTTTATATTTACTACTATTGGCATTGGTGCCTGCTCCGATATATTCGTAAAACAATTCACCCCCGGATATATGAGAAGCGAGCAGATTTTTGGTCATTAAAAGGGAAAACAGGAAAATCATGAATGCTTTCATACAATCAGTTCATCGCTTTAATAAAGGCAAGTAAATGTTTATTCAATATTTCCGGAGCTTCCAACATACTCATATGCCCCACTTCGTCAAGTATATGAATATAGGAAACCTGTGGAAGATAAACCTGCTGCAGCAAATCGTTTACCGGCGCAGCCAGGTCTTCCTTACCTATTACGAATAAAACAGGCAATTCGTTGGTTTTTAAAACGCTGGTGCGCTCCGGCCTGTTCATCATAGCTAAATAATATTGTTCAAGCGCCACGGGTAAAAATTTTTTCCCTCTGTTGATCAATACTTCTATTTGATCGTAATGTTCTTTTTTGAATTTAGAAGCAAACAAAGATGGGGTGGTGTTTTTTATAAAAGAATAGGCTCCATATTCTTTTATCAATTCAATTCCTTTTTGCCGGTTATTTTTTTTCTCTTCAGAATCTGCAAATGCCGTTGAATGAACCAGTCCGAATGCCTGAAGTTTTTCAGGATATTTTTCTGCAAAGGCAAGCGTTATATACCCACCCAAGCTATGGCCCAGTAAAATGCAGGAATGAATATTTTCCTTTTCCAAAAGGTTGTTGATTATTTCCGCATAATATTCAATTTTGGAAGCTTCTTTGTTAATAGCGGTATTATTGGTAAAAATGGAAAGACCGCTACCAGGTAAGTCCGGGACGATAAGCTGGCAATAGTTTTTTAAATAATCAATTTGCTGATCCCAAATCCGGCCATCTTCTCCAAAACCATGAATTAAAACAACGGTGGGGCCATTTCCGATTTTGCGGTAAAAGATAGTAGCATCGGAATGAGAAAAAGATTTTTGCATGTCGGTGTTTGGGTTATTACCATTGATTGTAAGGAGATAAATAATTCTTTGTATGCTTCAGCCATTGTTTTTTGTTTCAAAGGAACGATGAACATAAAGAAAAAATTATTAATTCCTACTCATTTCTGCCGGTCTGACAATAGTATGGGACGGACTCAATAGAAATGGAACAACATCACTTCCGTAAAGGTACAAAGAACCAGTTAGATAATTTTTTTTCGGATCATTGAAATGATATTCCAGCAAACCAATAAAATGGCTAAAAATAATGCTGCTTTTGATAAAATATCTCCGTATAGCACATAAAATGTTTTATGGTTTAATACAGGAACATTGTATTTAATAAATCCGGTTTGATCCCAGCCGAGAGTTTGTAGAATAGCGCCTTTTTCATCAATTACTGCAGATATGCCGGTATTGGCGCTACGGGCCACCCAACGACGCGTTTCAATAGCTCTTAAGCGGGCATATTGCAGGTGCTGCTGATGACCAGGGGTGTTTTTCCACCACCCGTCATTGGTAATGATAGTCAGCAGATTTGCTCCTTTGCGTACATAGGTAGCAACATACTCCCCGTAAATACTTTCATAACAAATAATCGGAGCTGTGATATAGGGCTGGCCTCTTTGTCCAAAAACGGCAGATTCTGTTGATCGTCCGTATCCGCCCGCGGTACCGCCGAATTGTTCAAAAAGCGGCCCCATCCATTTTAAAAATCCAGGTGTGGATTCTACGCCGGGAACAAGTTTGCTTTTATTATAAAATTCAAGCGGATCACCTTTGTGAATGGCAACAGCGGCATTAAATACATCGAAATATCTTTGATCCCGCTCATTCAGCATAGCGGTGGAAGTAGCTTTTTCCTGACCATAATCTTTACGTGTTTCAATACCCGTTTCAAGCGTAACTGCCGGATGCCTTTTTACAAAATCAAAAACCGGGTTGTAAAGCGGGGTATTTTCCGTTTCATTTTGCCAGACACTAACGGGTAATGCAGTTTCGGGCCATAATACCAGTTTTGTATTTTCATCCAGCGCTTTTTCTGATAAAGCAATTAATTGATTTACCTGGGCCGGAGCATCGCTGTAATCGAATTTGGCATAAGGATCAATGTTTGGCTGTACAATTATTACATTGTTTTTTTCTGAAGCGGCATCAATAACCTGGATATTGGATTTTATCAGGAAGGAAAAAACAAAAGGCAACACTAAAAAGCAAACAATGGCAATGATGTTCTGCTTTTTTTCTTGTTTTTCTTTTAATTTTTTCCAGGTATTAAATAATAACAGGTTTACCAATAATATCCACAATGTACCGCCGCTTGTTCCTGTAAACTCATACCATTGCACCCAATCCGGATGCAGTGCAAACACATTTCCTAAGGTAAGCCAGGGCCAGCTTAGTTGCCAGTTGAGATGAATGTATTCAAAGCTCATCCAGAATAGCAGTAAAGATGCATTTCCTGTTCCTGTTCCAAATTTTCTTTTAAAAATTCTGAAGCCCCACCACGGTAAGGTCATCAAAAGGCTGTTGGCAATAATTGCTGCAATGGATCCAACATCTGTTGAATTCCATATCCACCAGGTAGTACCAGCATTCCAAAGAAGCATGGCGATAAAACTGTACAGGAAAAATTGTAAACGGTCCTGTACAATATCTGAAACATATAAAAGCGGGATAAACGCAAGGAAGATCAGGAATGTAAAAGGCGACATTGGCCATGCCGCCCACAATAAAATACCTGATAATAAACTAAGATAAAGCGGTGAATTTTTTTTCAAATCCATTTTTTTTAAGGCTGAAAAAGATATGGCTGCAAGCTGTCAGCTATGGGCAATCTTGTCAAATCATTAAAAATTATTTCCTGCTATAATTGGGCGATTCTTTTGTTATTTCCATATCATGTGCATGACTTTCCCGCATACCGGCAGTTGTAATTTTTACAAATCTTGCTTCCTGTAGTGCTTTGATATCTTTTGCGCCGCAATAACCCATTCCGGCTCTTAACCCACCTACATATTGCGCAACAATTTCATTCAGGTTTCCTTTATATGCTACACGCCCTTCAATGCCTTCGGGTACAAGTTTTTTAATATCATCTTCCACATCCTGGAAATAGCGGTCGCTGCTTCCCTGTTGCATCGCTCCGATGCTTCCCATACCGCGGTACTCTTTAAATTTCCGGCCTTCATAAATGATGGTTTCTCCCGGGCTTTCTTCTACACCCGCAAATACGCTCCCCATCATTACGGCGTCCGCACCTGCAGAAATTGCTTTTACCATATCACCTGTAAACCGGATACCACCATCTGCAATCAGCGGTACACCTAATGGTTTTAGCGCTGCAGCCGCTTCCATGATGGCTGTTAACTGAGGTACGCCGGCTCCGGCTACGATACGTGTGGTGCAGATAGATCCCGGACCAATGCCTACTTTCACGGCATCAGCGCCTGCTTCCGCAAGGGCTATAGCTCCTTCAGCCGTTCCGACATTGCCAGCTATGACCTGTAAATTGTTAAAATTATTTTTGAGTGATTTTAATGCATTTAATACGCCCTGGCTATGTCCGTGGGCACTGTCGAGCGCCACAATATCTACACCTGCATGTTCCAGGGCTGCTGCTCTTTCCTGCAGGTCGCTGGTAATACCCAGTGCGGCACCAACCAGTAAGCGTCCGAAATTGTCTTTCACCGCATTTGGATGTTTTCTGATCTGAAGAATGTCGCGGTAAGTGATCAATCCGATGAGTTGGCCGCTATGATTTACAACAGGTAATTTTTCGATCTTATATTCCCTGAGAATAAGTTCGGCCTTTTTCATATCCGTGCCTTCGGGGGCGGTGACCAGGTTTTCTTTGGTCATCACCTCTTTTACCCTGATACGTTTATCTTCCTGGAAACGAAGATCGCGATTGGTTAAAATACCTACCAGCCGGTTGTTTTTATCAACAATGGGAATGCCTCCGATCTTGTTTTCTTTCATTAAATGCAATGCATCACCGATGGTGGCATCCTCGTGTAAAGTAAGGGGATCTATGATCAGTCCGCTTTCACTTCTTTTTACTTTACGCACCTGTTCCACCTGTCTTTCAATACTCATGTTTTTATGCAGGATGCCAATGCCGCCTTCACGGGCAAGCGCGATAGCAAGATTGGCTTCAGTTACAGTATCCATTGCCGCTGAAAGCATGGGTAAATGAAGTGAAATAGATTTTGTAAGCCGCGTACGGATATCTACTTCGCGGGGTAATACATTGCTGTATGCCGGCATTAAAAGCACGTCATCGAAAGTAAGACCTTCGCCAAAAAATCGGTTCTGAGTGGAATCTGGAGGGGTAATAATTCTTGTTGCCATGTGCAAAGATAGGGCGGCAAATTATACAAGGCAAATTTTTTGATTCAAGTGGGTGGTGGTTCGGTGGTTGGTTGGTCAAAATCCCCGAATTCCCAAATCTGCAATCTTCTTGTTAATTGTGGTGTCAAAATCACCAAATCAAAATGTCTATAATGCCTTATACATTTTTCCGGGAAGGGATAGAATAAGATTTTGTAATTCCAGGTTTAAGATGGCTGCAGCTGCCGAACTGGAGGTTAGTCCGCTGTTCAGATAAATTTCATCAATATGAAAACTATCTTTTTGCTGAAGCAGATCCAGGATATTTTTTTCATCAGATGATAATTCAATAAAAAGTTCTCTTTGCTTTTTAGCCGATCTTTTCTTTCTCTCCCATCCCATCAATTCAATTAATTGTGCCGCATCGGTTAAGAGTACGGCTTTATTGTTTTTAATTAGATAATTACAGCCTGCGCTTTTCGAATCTGTAGATTTTCCCGGAAATGCAAAAACATCGCGGTTATAATTATTGGCCATTTCCGCTGTGATCATAGAGCCGCCTTTGAGCGCTGTTTCCATTACAATCGTGGCATCCGCCATGCCGGCTACTACTCTGTTGCGTCTTGGAAAATTATGTTTATCGGGCTTGGTATCTTTTAAAAATTCCGTCAGCAAGCCGCCATTTAACAGCATTTCCCTGGCCATGACTATATGCTGGGCGGGATAAATGGTATCCAACCCATGAGCCAATACGCCAACTGTTGGAAGATTGTTTTGCAAAGCCGCTTTATGCGCAATGGCATCAATTCCATAAGCCAGGCCGCTTACAATTAATATGGATTGTTCATCCAGGTCTTTGATCAGTTTTTCCGTCATGCTTTTTCCATAATCGGTATTGTTTCGCGTGCCGATAATGCTGATGATCTTTGAACTATTTAAATCCACATTGCCGCGGTAAAATAACAGTGTAGGGCTGTCATAACAATGTAAAAGCCGTTTTGGATACTGGGCATCGGTTAAAAACAGCGGCTGTATCTTATATTTTTCTATGAAGTTAATTTCCTGTTCGGCCCGGCGGAAGTTTTTAAAATCCCGGATACTTTTCGCCCTTACCGGTCCCATATTTTCAACCTGCTCCAGTTCTTTTTTCTT
This sequence comes from uncultured Chitinophagaceae bacterium, assembly GCA_963695165.1. Taxonomy (GTDB): domain Bacteria; phylum Bacteroidota; class Bacteroidia; order Chitinophagales; family Chitinophagaceae; genus CAVOGF01. Next base: position 184,225 of record CAVOGF010000002.1, on the reverse strand, counting down.
TGCTTTAAAGATTGCTTCCGCATTTTCAAAACGTTCTACCAGCGATTTTGCCTGTACCGGCCCGATATTGGGGATGAGCGTAAGAGAAATTTGGTAGAGCAGGTCGGTCATGTGAGGTATGAGGTGTCAGGTATGAGGCATGAGCTTTGAGCTTTGAGCTTTGAGCTTTGAGCTTTGAGCTTTGAGCTTTGAGCTTTGAGCTTTGAGCTTTGAGCTTTGAGCTTTGAGCTTTGAGCTTTGAGCTTTGAGCTTTGAGCTTTGAGCTTTGAGCTCATTTTTGCAACTTACAACTTATAATTTATAAAACATAATGGTATTATCAGAAAAATTCCAGAACCATTTTTCCGGTTTTAGCCACCAACTACCAACCAACCATCAACCACCAACCATCAACTACTACAGCAAACTCAAATGCAATGCGCCGAAGTTTTGCAATGAGGAAAGTTTTAGATCTGCAGCCCCCCAGCGTTCATCTTTTTGCTGGTTGTAAGCAGGCACTACCACACATTTCATTCTTGCGGCTTTTGATGCGATCATTCCATTAAAGGAATCCTCAAAACAGATGCACTCGGAGGGTTCTGATTGTAGCCGGGTAGCACAATTTAAATATACCTGTGGGTGTGGCTTTCCGTATGCTAAAAATTCCGCAGAAGAAGTTGCTTGCAAAAACGATTCAATACCAATTTGTTTTACCACCGTATCTATCATTATTTGCGGGGAGGAAGATGCAAGGCCGATCTTAAAATTCCGCTGTTTAAAGAATTGGAAAATGTATTCAACACCAGGCAGCGTTTGACCTCTTTGCTGCACTTTATATAGGGCCAGTTCGATAATCTTTTTTTCGGCTTTTTCCATTTCCGCATCGCCAATTCCAAAATGGCGGAACCACCATTGTACAACCTCCGATGTTCTGAGACCTGTGGTACTGTTGTGCTGTTCTGTAGATAAACTTAATCCATAGCTATGAAATACTTCATCAGCCGCTTCATTCCATAAAGGTTCACTGTCTATGAGTAAACCATCCATATCAAAAATTACCGTATTCAATTGCATTGCTTTTTTATGAAGCCGCAAAGATAGTATTCGGGTTGCCAGTAATGGTTTCAGTTTTAATAAACCTGTTTTCCGGCAACCCTTTTTTTATTTTAATTCATACACAACAACGGCCTGGTATTCGTATTTTATCTTTTTAAAATCCACATTCATGGGCGGCGCTGCTATTTCCTGGCCTGCGGATGATTTCGTCATTGTATTTGCAAAATACCGGGGTTGAGGATAAAGATTCACTTCTACAGGTTCATTAACAACAAGCGCCTTGCCGATCTGCTCCTCAATGGCTGCCGCATAATTGATCGCTTTTTGTTTGGCGGATTTCAGCGCTTCCATTTTTAATTGATTTTTCAATTCATGCTCTTTACTGTAAGCTGTTTTTGCAATAAAGAAATTTTGGGTTGCTTCATCATCCAGTTTTTTTACCAGTTCATCCATCTTTCCGGTGCTGCTTAGTTTTACCCAATAGCTGATAGCTGCTTTCATATCGGGGTTTTTCTTTTTGGTTTTTTGGTACAACCAATAATTTCCATCCCAGCCGGAATAGCCCTGGACACTGATATCAGATTCAGTTAAACCCATTGTTTTGCATGCGTTCAAAAAATTATTCCGGATACTTTCGATATCTATTTTAGTACCGTTCTTTTTATCATATTCACGCAGATCTACCTGCACATATATTTCATCCGGTACCAGTTCTTTTTCGGCCGTGCCGGTAACGGTGATGGTGCGCGGCTTTGATCGATTTTCCTGGGCCAGCACAGGAAAAGCCATTGTTAATGCTAATAACAGCATACCTGTTTTTTTACTTAAAAGTTTTGTCTTTCTTTGAGCGCTGATTATTGATTTCATATTGATCATTTTAATGAAGGATGCTGATTAATTTAAAATTACATAACGATAAAATCCGGTATGATTTTGTTTAACAATTTGTTTACAAGCTGTATTTTGCAGACGTATATTGAAGAATAGGAAAATGGGAACGCAGATGAAAAAATTTACAGAAAAATTAAAACATATCAGGATCGTAAGGGCAATCGTATATATTTTGGTAGGAATTGTTACTTATCCAGGCCTGGCCATTATAAATAAAATTAAAATTTCCGGAACGGAGCACCTCGAAAAACTGCCAAAAAAAAATGTGCTGTTTGTAAGCAATCATCAAACTTATTTTGCTGATGTGATCGCGTTTCTGCATGTATTCTGCGCGGTAAAATGGCGGAAAAGAAATAAGCTGGGTATACCTTATTACCTGTTGAATCCCTTTACCAATGTATATTATGTGGCTGCGGAAGAAACCATGAATGGCAGTTTTATCAGCCGCCTGTTTAAACTGGCCGGCGCTTTAACGGTAAGGAGAACCTGGAACCCCAAGGCCAATGAAGTGCGCAAAGGACTGGATAGTTCAGATACGCGTAAGATCACAAAAGCACTGGCCGGAAGCTGGGTCATTACTTTTCCCCAGGGCACTACCAAACCTTTTGCCCCGGGCCGTAAGGGAACGGCTTATATCATTAAAAATTACCAGCCCATTGTAATCCCCGTTGTGATCAACGGTTTCTGGCGTGCCTTTCATAAAAAAGGGCTGACCTTTAAAAAGAAAGGGGTTTTATTAACCATCCGGTTTAAAGCGCCGATGGAAATAGATTATTCCCAGTCTGTTGAGGAAATTACAAGCCAGGTGATGGACGCTATTGAGCAGAGTAAAAAATTTATGTTGATGGGAAAACATCATTGGAAAATTGAGCCCCCTACTCCTAAAGAGGGGCTTGGCTAGTTACTTCGGGAAAGGCATCGTTCAATGCTAAGAAAAAATGGTTGGTAATTTTGAATACTTCCGTTTATATCTCTGAAATAACTTAGCCGCCGGATTTCAAAAGCCGGCTTCTTTCAGTCGTGATGTTACTGAATTTCTTAAATTACCACAAGTCTTATAAGATTTTGGAAGGAGTTAAAGTATAGTCTTCATATAATTCTGTTTTCACAGAAGCCGAATAAAACAGAATGAATGAACTTAAAATCTTTCCTTTTCAGGTAAAAACAAAGCTCTTAATTCATTAGCATCATCGGGATTCATTTTGCCGGCTAATATTAAACGGATCTGCCGGCGCCGGAGCGCTCCTTCGTACAAAGCTATTTCCCCCTTTGTTTCCGGGATGAGTTGTGGAACTTTTTTGGGTTTTCCATTGGAATCCAGCGCCACGAAGGTGAAATACGCTTCATTGCTTTCATATTGATTTTGATGCAAAGAATCTTCGCCCCATACGCGCATGTATATTTCCATGGAACTATTGAAGGCGCGGGATACCTTGGCTTCTATATGAACAATATTTCCGAGCCCGATCGGGTGTTTGAAACTCAGGTTGTCTACGCTGGCAGTCATACAAGGCGCATTGGAATGCTTTACCGCAGCCATTCCCGCTGCAATATCCATCCAGTACATCAGCCGGCCACCCATAAGATTTCCGAATGTATTGGTATCATTGGGCAATACCAGTTCATTCATAATGGTAAAACTATCGGCTGCTTTTTTCCCTTCCATGTTCTTTATTTTGAGTACAAAGATAATGGAACAATTTTTCCTGCTCAGATAGACAAGAACCGAGCAGTTTCTTTGGTAAAAACAAACCGCAAAGTTTCGCAATATTATTTCACCAAGAGTGCCGGGTGCCTCCCCAGGCTCATCCTGCTTTGCTGCATAACAAAGTTTTATTTATGATATCAGATAGTTTGAAAGCGGTTATGTACAATTGTTTGTGCTGTTTGTTTGCACCGGTCAATTGTTTAAATTTAAGCCTGAAGGGCTTGAATTTAATTAGCCCCGGATTTCATCCGGGGTTTGAAATTAATATAGAGGATCAACCCTGAAAGGGTTGAATATTCTTTATCAGAGCATCTATGCAATTAAAACCTTCAACCACGTTGTGGTTGTTTTACGAATCATATTCATCCCTGCCTTGCAGGCAGGGCTATTCATATTAAATCCCTCCGGGATTAAAACACCACCCTGTTTTTACCGAGAATCAATTAGTTAAAATTTTAAGTCGTATAAAGCAATTCTGAATACCTCCGCACGGTATTGCGCATTGCTCAGTGGAAAATAAACAGTTTCTCGGCGGTTTAAAATTTAACCGCAAAGTTTCGCAATGTAATGTTCGCAAAGTCGCGCAAAGCAATTCGGCGAAATTCTGTGTTTTACTTCGTGTTCTCTGTGGTAAAAAAACAACAGTTTTCTGCGGTAAAAATTTATCCGCAAAGTTTCGCAAAGGCACAAGGGTAAAGCAGTGTATTGCTGAATAAAGAACAAAAAGTAGAAGAGTGCGACGCAACAGGCGATGATAGCAGCAATGGAGCCGGGCTCAAAAAAATACCATATTGAATGAAGAATTAAAAATGAAGAATTAAAAATTAAAAACTGTAAACACCTCACACCTCATACCTCATACCTCATACCTCACACCTCACAACAACAATCCCTGTAAGAAATAATATGCAACACTGAAGTAGATGATCAGTCCGGTTACATCCACCAGTGTGGCAACAAATGGTGCTGAAGATGCCGCCGGGTCAAAGCCCAGTTTCTTCAAAGCAAGTGGCAGCATGGATCCTGAAAGCGTGCCCCATAAAACGACGCCTATCAATGAAAAGCCAACTGTAAAGCCGATCATGACCCAATGCTCACCATAAATGGCGGGTAATACCGCATGCCATACCACTATACGGATAAAGCCAATCAACCCCAAAACAGCACCTAATAATAAGCCGCTGATGATTTCCCTGCGCAGTACGCGCCACCAATCAGAAATGCTGATCTCCCCAATAGCCATTGCCTGTATGATAAGTGTGGAAGCCTGCGATCCGCTGTTGCCGCCACTGGAAATAATCAGCGGGATAAACAATGCCAGTACTACGGCTTTGGCTATTTCATCCTGGAAAAAGCCCATAGCCGAAGCCGTTAGCATTTCCCCTAAAAATAAAATGACCAGCCAGCCCACACGTTTGCGAAACAATTTTAAAAGCGGTATTTCAAGATAAGGTTCATTAAAAACTTCTGTACCACCAATTTTTTGAATGTCTTCGCTGAATTCTTCATTGGCTACCCAAAGCATGTCATCAATGGTTACAATGCCCATGAGTACATTGTTGTCATCGGTAACGGGCAATGCCACGCGGTTGTTCATTCTGAAAACCTGGCTTGCATGTTCCTGGTCGTCATGCACATTTAAGGCGATTACGCGGCCATCAATCAGTTCTTCCATTCTTTTATCCGGGGAAGCCAGAATGAGATCCTTTATTTTAAGGTCATCTATTAATTCGCCCTTTTCATTGATGATATAAATGACATCAATTGTTTCACTGCTTTTAGCCACTTTACGGATGATGGCAAATACCTGCTCCACCGTATCCTGCGCATGTACATACACATAATCGGGCGTCATCAGGCGGCCAACGCTGTCTTCGGGATAGCCAAGCAGCGCGAGGGTGGTTTTGCGTTCTTTCGGTTCCAGTAATTTTATCAGGTCGCGGATGGCTTCTTTGGAAAGTTCTTCAAGAAAATCCGTTCTGTCATCGGCGGGCAGTTCATTCAATAGTTCTGCGGTTATAAAAGGTGGAAGTTCTTTTATGATCCTTTTTTGCGCCGAAATATCCAATATTTTAAATACGCTCGAGGCCCGGTGAATGGCCATATTGGCGATAATATGGGCCTCGTAATCTGGAAACTCATCCATTAAATCAGCAATATCACTGATATTCTGATCATTGAGAAAATCACGCACCGCTACTTTATCATCTCTTTTTATCAATTCTTCAAATTGATTATTTATCGTCATTTGCTCTGATTGATAACTCATGGGTGCAAATTAATTATTTGAACTTGTTGAAAAATTATTTACAGTACATAGATTTGTTTAATTTTCACTTTTTTTATTTTAATCATCGCTTATGTTGTTGCCACATTTATTTGTTGCTCCCTCCGGAAAAAAAGGAAGGGGCGTATTTACTTCAAAGGCCATTCCGGCTGATACGGTCATCGAAATCTCTCCGGTTCTCGTGCTGAGCATCAAAGAAAGAAAGGCGATTGAAGAAACGAAATTATATCATTATGTGTTTGAATGGGGTAATAGCAAAAAGTTGGCCGCTCTTGGTATGGGATATGTGTCTATGTACAATCATGATTATTCCTCTAACTGCGATTATGAAATGGATTTTGAAGCGCAATTAATTACCATCAAAACTGTAAAACCAGTAAAAAAAGGTGAGGAATTGTGCATTAACTATAATGCGGATCCTGAGGATAAAACTTTGGTTTGGTTTCATCAGTAGGAGCTAAATGGTTGAATTGTTTAATTGGATTTTTTTTTTGTAGCCGGCAATAGTGCTGCTATTAAGCTTTTGTTGCGTCGCACACTTCAACTGCAGGAATGCTATGGAGCAAGATTCGCAAACATTGCTTATATTCAATACAATTGTTTCGTAAAGCCTGCAACATTTTCAAAAGAATTTTAAATAAGGAATTGTTTTGCCCTTTCAGGACAAGAATGAAATATTGATGACCATTGCTACCGGCCTATTGCCTATACGAGGCATAGAATATGCTAATCTCTCTCCGCGCCAAAAAAGGGACTTTCAAATTGCGCAACAATTTAGTCATTCTTCATTCTTCACTTTTCCCCTTTCACTTTTCACTTACTGGTACTGATATTCAATAGTTCCAACCAATTCATTTTGCTTATTGAGTAACACCTCTCTTTGTTTCAATCCTTTTTCATTGTACACATATTTCCACACGAGGTAATTATTGCTGCCTGTGGGTACTTGCGTCATTTGCGTCATCCGTCCATTTGCATCAAATTCAAAAAGAAAATCAGGAAGCAGTTTTTTAGCCCGGCTATTGTAGCGGACAATATCGGTTAACTGGTTTTTATCATTATAATAGTAATAGTATCTTTCAATTACCCGGCCTTTTCTTTTCCAGTTTTCCTGTGCTATATTTCCCTGCTCATCCAAATTAAATTCAATGCGCGTAGTATCGGTATTGTCTTTTATTTTCAGCATCAGCACTGGTTTGCCCTGTTCATATTTCCATTCATGCAATTCCTTTGAATGGCTGTCCATCACGGCGTCATTGGTTTCTATGAGAATACTGTTTATGTTGCCGCTGTTGTCGTACTGAAAGCTTGTAGTAGTGATTACATTGGTATTGCTGTCAATTGTTTTAACCATCCGGTCATTATCATAATAATTGGTGGTAACACTGGTTCCGGCAGCAGGATAACTTGTATAAAGTTTAATCGTTTTTGCATCCGGAGATATTTGCTGCTCCAACTTAAAATTTTCGGTAGCCTGGTTATTGCTTTCCCTGCTTGTAGCTGTTACTATCCGGATTTTATTATTTTTTAAAACCAGGTATTGCTGCTGCGAAATTTTTGCCGCTACAATATCATTATAATAATACTGCGCTTTTCCCGCGATACTTATATAGCATAATACCAGTAAACAAACAGTTTTCTTCATGTGTGTATGTTTATTTTTTGGGCCTCATGAAATTCCACATAAAAGATTAGTACAATTGTTTTTATCTCTTACCTGATAATTTTTATGTTCCATTCCATGCAAAAATATTTTATCAAAAATAGGCGGATAATGGGTTGAAAATTAATTGTCGATGTTAAATTGTTATACGGTTGCATTGCTTAATTGTTGCATTGTTTGATTCATTCTCAAAATCCCAAAATCACAAATTTCCAAAATCCGCAAAATGACCTGTATTTTTAATAAAATTTTGTACGGTGTCACATCGGAAAGAACGGAAAGAAAAAAATTGTTTGAATTGTAATGCGCAGCTTTATGGAAGATACTGCCATATCTGCGGCCAGGAAAATATTGAACCCAAAGAAAGTTTTTGGGATCTGTTAACGCATTTCGTTTATGATATCACTCATTTTGATGGTAAATTTTTCAGTTCACTTAAATACCTGATATTTTATCCGGGCTTTTTATCAAAGCAATACCTTATAGGGCGAAGGGCTGCATATTTAAATCCGATACGGATGTATGTGTTTACCTCAGCTTTGTTTTTTATTTTGTTTTTCTCTTTTATTCATAACAATGCACCTATAAATTTTCAGGGTCCGAATGCTGAAAAATCAAGGCAAACAGACTCTTTGCATCACCTGGGTACGCAACTTGTTGATAGTATTAAGCAGGGGATAAAAAAGGATGTGGAAAATAAAAATGCAGATCCGCAAGCGGCAGCAAAAACTGTAAAAGCGCCGCAAGTTCCGGTGGATAATAATAACGATTTTAATATCAGTTTTGGAAATTCCGCACGAACCTTAAAAGAATATGATTCTATACAAAACAGTTTGCCAAAAAAGGAACGTGATGACTGGCTGATGCGGCAGATGAACCGCCGCGCAATAATGACCAACACAAAATTTCATGAAAATAAAGAACTGTTCCAGGAAAAAGTAAAGGAAAAATTTTTACATTCTTTTCCTCAAATGATGTTTTTATCGCTGCCAATCGTAGCGCTGATTTTAAATTTATTGTATATCCGCCACAGGAAAACTTTTTTTTACGTGAATCATGCGATTTTCACCATCCATGTGTATATCGCTGTTTACATATTAATACTGGTGATGTACGGATTAGGTTATTTAAATGACCTTACTCATTTTTCCATATTCAGGATTTTGGAGAACATTACGGTGTTTGCCATTTTTTATTATATTTATAAGTCCATGCGCAATTTTTATGGACAAAAAAGGGCCAAAACACTCTTAAAATATTTAGTTTTCTTTATTTCCTACAGTATTATTTTAGTTTTGCTGGTTATTGTATTTTTTATTACCTCTTTATTACAAATCTGATTATGAATACTGCAGCGGAATCTTTCTCAAAACTGGTGCGCATTATGGATGAGCTGCGCGAAAAATGTCCCTGGGATAAAAAGCAAACCATTCAGACTCTTCGTTCCATGACCATTGAAGAAACCTATGAACTGGCAGATGCAATAACCAAAGAAGATTATAAAGCAATAAAGGAAGAACTCGGGGATTTATTGTTGCATATAGTTTTTTATGCAAAAATCGGATCGGAAAAAGACCAGTTTTCCTTAACGGAACTCATTGACGGCATTTGCGAAAAACTTGTGATCAGGCATCCGCATATTTATGGCAATGTAAAAGCGGATACGGAAGAGGAAGTGAAAAAAAACTGGGAGAAAATAAAAATAAAAGAAGGACGGACCTCAGTATTGAGTGGCGTTCCGGCTGCTTTGCCAGCTGTGGTAAAGGCCGCCCGCATCCAGGAAAAAGCCAGACAGGTAGGTTTTGAATGGGATAATAAACAAGATGTGTGGCTGAAAGTGGAAGAGGAAATGCGGGAACTTCAGCAGGCCATACTTTCCGAAAATGCTGCACATGTGGAAGAAGAGTTTGGCGATGTATTATTCAGCCTGATAAACTATGCACGGTTTTTGCATGTGGACGCGGAAGGCGCATTGGAAAAAACAAACCAGAAATTTATTTCCCGTTTTAATCAAATGGAGCAAATAGCGGCAGACTCGGGAACGCATCTTGCCCATATGTCTCTTACAGAAATGGATGCTATTTGGAACCAGGTAAAAAAGAAAATTCAACCTCTTGATTCAGGTACTTAAGAACGCAGCATATAAACATGGGTATTTATTTATTACCGCTGCATGGTTGTACACCTTTTCTTTTGTATTTACCAATTACTGGTCCTATGGTTCTTCGCCGGTAAAGGTACAGACTACTCTAAACAATCATATTGCGCAGCAGGAAAATCGTTTTCGGCAGATCGCTAATAGTGCCGACACATTAGAAAACCTAATCAGCGACAGTGCTTCGCCCGTCAGTAAGCAGCTTTTAAACAATGAACTGGGAATATTCGTTTTCCAGATCAACGACCTGGGCAATCCCATTCAATTGTATTGGAACAGTTCGCAAATGTTCATTCAAACACAAGATGTTTTAAAACCAGACGGCTTTTATCCGGTGACCTATCAGAATGGTTTGTTTGAACTCATGAAGCATACGGTTTACCACGATCAAAAAACTTATGTCATCATAGGATTGCTGCCTTTGCGTTGGGATTATTTTATTCATAACAAATATCTGAAAGCAGAATTTGCCGGCTTTCCGAATATTGAACATTTATACCGTATCAGCGACCAGGCAAACGCGTTGCCTATCACAAATACAAACGGTAAAGTATTATTTAAAATAGAAAGGAAGGAAAATATCTCTATTGACCATCCGGATTCTATATCTCTCCTCCTCCGTGTGGCTGGTCTTATCTTTATTGTTTTTTTTATAAATTCAGTTTCTTTTGAGGTATTGAAAAAACGCGGGTTCTTCAAAGGACTTTTTATTCTTTTATCAGTTGTTATCGCGCTCCGTTTTTTATCCTACCGCTTCGCGTCATTTTTTAATCTGAGAAAGCTTGAACTGTTCGATTCTTTTATTTACGCTTCCAATACAGTTCATCCTTCGTTGGGTGATTTACTGATTAACTCCATTTTAGTATTTTGGGTGCTTAGTTTTATAAAGTTCACCAAGCCTTCTGTTTGGGAAAACTGGCAGCAGAAACTTCCTCCACAGCTTCTTAAAGTTGCAGGTTTCGCCGCATTATTTTTTTTCGCATTGTCGGTTTTTGAAGTGGCAGATATCATCATGGGACTTGTAAGGGATTCTAAAATTTCTTTTGATGTTACTGATTTTTTTGGGCTAACGGTTTATACTTTCATAAGTTTCGCCATCCTTTATTTTCTAATTCTTTCTTTATTTTATCTTTCTCATATTTTATTATCCATTTCAACGCAGGCAGATTATAATTTGTATTGGCGTATTGTAATTGTGGCCGCATCAGGATTATTTCTTTTGAGTTTTAATATAGGAGGCGCAACAGTAAGTGTAAAAGTAGTTGCGCTGTGCTGGTTGGTTTTATACATTTTATTGCTGGAATACAGGAAAAAGGACATGAATGTTTCCATTTTAAATTCTTCTTTCTTTTTATTCTGGATCATATTTTTTTGTACTTCCGCATCCGCGCTTGTTATTTATCAGAATAACCTGGTAGAGTTTCAGCAAAGGAAAAAAATGGCTGATAAACTGGCTTCCCAGATAGATCCTTCGGGAGAAAACCTTTTGAGCCTTGCTATCACCAATTTCTCCAACAACTTTTTCGTTTCCAACTTTGAAAGACTTAAATCTCCGCAGTCAAATAAACAAATTAAAGACAGCCTTATCCGCGAAAATTTTTCAGGCTATCTCAATAAATATGATACCCGGATCTATACTTATACCAATACGTTTCAACCATTGTTTAATGAAGATTCCACTTCTTATCCAAAGATTCATTCAATTTTAAGCAACCAGCGCAGACTGGCCGATATGCCTGAAATATATTATTATGAAAATGGTTCGGACCGCTTCAGTTATTTGTATGAAAAAGAAATCGTTTCAAAAGATTCAGGGTTATTGGGCTATATGATAGTAGTAGTAAAACCAAAGCGTTATAAAAGCGATGCTTTGTACCCGGAACTATTTCGGCTTTCAGATAATGGACCTGATATTTCCGGCAACTATTCCTATGCTGTTTATACGCATTTGCATTTGCTTATTAATGTAAATGATTATCCATTTGCCGATACTATTACCACTGCGCAGATACCCAGGTATGAATTTGAAGAAAAGAAAGGCCCCGGTAATTACAGCGAGCTTTGGTATAATACCGGCAATAATAAAGTAATCGTAATTGCAAGAAAAAATTCCTGGTTTATTCAATCGTTGACTCTTTTTTCCTACTTGTTTTGCTTTTTTATTACGCTGGTAGTTCTGTTTCATCTTGCGCGGTTTATTTTAAAAGCCCGTTTCCGTTGGAGAAACATTAAGGAACTTTTTGTATTCAATATCAGGCTGCAGATTCAAACGACCATTGTATTTATCAGCATCTTTTCTTTTATTGTAATTGGTGTTGCCACCATTTCATTTTTTATTTTAAGGTTTGACAGAAATAATGAAGAAAAGCTTGGAAGCGCTATCCAGGTAATGACCAATGAAATACAGGAAAATATTAAAAACCAGCTCACATTTAATGATCTGGAAGCTGAAACGGATCTCAATTATACCGGTGATCTTGAAAGGCGTATTATTCAAATATCCGAATTGCATAATGTAGATATAAATTTTTATGATGTCAATGGTAACCTGAAGGTTTCTACTCAACCCTATATTTATAATAAGCAAATACTGAGTGAAAAAATGCAGCCGAATGCTTTTTATGAATTGCATTACAATCACCGGACTCAATTTTTTCAAAAAGAGCATATCGGTAACTTTTATTATTTAAGCGTTTATACTCCTGTGAAAGAAAGTGATGGAACGGTAATCGCTTATTTAAACATCCCATATCTCAATTCCGAAAATGAATTAAACCAGGAAATATCCAATTTCCTGGTTACGCTGATCAATCTGAATGCCTTCATATTTATTTTGGCGGGTGCTATCGCACTTTTTTTAACCAACCGGATCACCGCTTCATTTGAACTTATCGGGAATAAGATGAAAGCAATTAACCTCGGAGAGAAAAATGAAGAAATATTGTGGAATAGAAATGATGAAATTGGCGTACTGGTAAATGAATACAACAAGATGCTGAATAAGCTCGAAGAAAGCGCCCAGGCTCTGGCGCGTAGTGAAAGGGAAGGGGCCTGGCAGGAAATGGCCCGGCAGGTGGCACATGAAATAAAAAACCCGCTCACTCCGATGAAATTAAGTATTCAATACCTTCAAAAGGCGGTGGATAATAATGCGGATAATGTAAAGGAACTCGCTCAGCAGGTAGCGCGCACACTTGTGGAACAGATAGATCAGTTGTCTACGATAGCAGGTGATTTTTCCCAATTTGCAAATATTGGAAATGCAACGCCTCAAAAGTTTGATATTACTGAAGTGCTGGAATCGCTCATTGTTTTATACACGTCCAATGCCAGCGTAGACATTCATTGGATAAAAGAAGAAGGCAATTATCAGATTATCCAGGACAAAGTTCAGATCAACCGGTTATTTACCAACCTGATTAAAAATGCGATAGAGGCATCGCCGAAACAAGAAGAAAAAATAATTTTTATAAGGCAGTACAATGAAGACAACCAGATAGTGATAGCCATTACCGATAAAGGCCCGGGCATTCCTGAGAACATGCGGCAAAGAATATTTACACCCAACTTCACTACCAAATCTTCCGGTACAGGACTGGGACTTGCCATCTGCAAGGGCATCGTGGAAAAAGCCTTTGGAAAAATATGGTTTGAAACAAAAACAGGAGAAGGAACTACTTTTTATGTTTCATTGCCAATGAAATAAGGGATGTCTGATTTATGATGTGGGAGGGCTGATTCGGTAGCCTTCCGAAACCATCCTTAAATTTAGCGTTTACTAAAACCATTTTATTAGGTAATCGTAAATTTAAACCAACACTTTTCACATACTGTAAAACTGCTATGAATAATTTTTAAGAAACTCCAGAATATCTTTAAAGTTGATACTATTAGAAAAATAACTGAAAATGAAAAACACCTTTGCCGTGTTTTTTTAACTTTTATCATTCCATAAAATCACACAAATGTGTGATTGTTTATGCCTTTATGCGTTTATAACTTGCACCCGAGCATTTTTTTACACGATTATTAGCCTACCGCTAAAATAGTTATGATAACCGGCGGCAATTCTACCATTCAAATCCGCAGCCATGAAACGAACTACGTTGTATATAATCACTTATTTATTATTTAATTCCATACCTACATTGTTATCTGCTCAATCAAAAATTCATGGCATGGTAACGGATATGAATAAAAGCCCGGTTGCAGGAGCCACGGTACTATTGCTGCATGGGGTTGATTCTGCGTTTATAAAAGGTACGGTTACTAATAGTGCCGGCATTTATTTTTTTGAGAACATCGCCGCCGGAAATTATTTTATGAGTTTTTCGCATACTGGGTTTTCTCCGCATCATACAGCCTTGCTCGAGGTGACCGACGATATTAAAAATATAGATAATGGTGTACAGCAACTGGAAGTACTAACATTAACTTTAGCTGATATACAGGTAACGGCTACAAAACCTTTATATGAGCAAAAGCCCGACCGCCTGACGATCAATGTAGCCAACAGCATAACTGCTGCAGGCAATACCGCATTACAGATACTGGAACGTTCGCCAGGAGTAACTGTAAACAGGCAAACCAACACAATTGCTATTTTGGGTAAAGAAGGTGTGAGGGTAATGATAAATGGAAAACTAAATTACCAACCGGCTTCCGCCATTCTTCAAATGCTGGATGGCATGAATGCGGAGAGCATTGAGAAAATAGAACTTATAACCACACCGCCTGCCAATTTTGATGCCGAAGGCAATGCCGGGTATATCAACATTGTTTTGAAGGAGAGCGACAGCTTGGGCACCAATGGATCATTCTCCGCCACCCTGGGATATGGAAAAGGGTGGGTAACACAGGCTAGCCTGAATTTCAATCACCGTACAAAGAAACTGAACATCTATGGAGATTTTTCTTATTCGCGGCTAAAAAGCCTTTTTCCGAGTACCGCGTATAACCGGATATCAAACAATAATGTTATTTATGAAACCTATACCAATGGAAACAGAAAGGATACCACCCGCACTCATAACGCCCGGCTGGGACTGGATTATCAGCTAGCCAGCCGCACAATAGTAGGCATTTTACTTACCAGCGACGGCCGCTGGTACAGGCAGTCGGAGCACAACGCCACTGATTTTAACCGGAACGGTTATACAGATACCATGGCGATCAATGCCAATAGCGAGTTGAACAACTGGCAAGACTATGGCATTAACCTAAACCTGCAGCAGCATATAAAAAAAGACGATAACCTTTCTTTCAATGCCTATTATCTGCATTATAAAAACAACCAGCCCTTCAATTATTTCGGCCAATATTATGATAAAAGGGGGGATTTTGCTTATGATGAAACTACACGGAATAGTAAACTTACTCCTTTGAATTTCTGGATTGGCGCTGCCGACTATTCAGCTAAGTTTTCGGAAAAACTAAAGTTCGAAGCCGGCCTGAAGGGTACTCTTGCCGACTTTACCAATGAACTTCGCTTTGAAAGACTCATGCAGGACAACTGGGTGAAAGACCTCGCCCTCTCATCCACCTATACCCTGAAAGAAAATTACTCAGCGGCTTATGCTTCCGTGGATATAACGGCAAATGAAAAAACAACGGTAAAAGGAGGTCTTCGCTATGAGTATACCAATTCAAACCTTGGTACAGAGCGTACAAGAAATATTATTGACCGGCATTATGGAAAACTGTTTCCGACTTTATTCCTATCGCATAAGTTAGATGAAAGGAGTACGATCAATCTTTCTTATAACAGCCGGATCACAAGGCCTTCATTC
The DNA here is from genome assembly GCA_963695165.1 of uncultured Chitinophagaceae bacterium. GTDB lineage: Bacteria > Bacteroidota > Bacteroidia > Chitinophagales > Chitinophagaceae > CAVOGF01. Next base: position 168,697 of record CAVOGF010000002.1, on the reverse strand, counting down.
AACGACCTGGCTCCTTTTACTTATTATAATAACCGGAATTCCGTGTTAACGGGTAACCCTGCTTTACAACCGGCCATTTCTCATGCCATCACTGCGGGGTACACATTTAAAAGGTATTTCCTGCAGGTATCTTTCACCAAAGAATATAACACCATTTCATTTTTCCAGCCCACCATTGATTCGGTTTCTAACAAGATCATCAGCAAGCCCGAAAACCTGGATAACCAAAAACTGGTGGCTGTAGCGATCTCCATTCCTGTTAAGATAACAACATGGTGGAGCATGCAGTACAATATTACCGGAATATGGCAACAGGTAAACGCCAGGTATGAAAAAGAACCGGTGAGATTGGAACAAAAAAATATCAGCATTAATATGACCCAGTCAATTATGCTGCCTGCAAATTTTTCAATGGAGTTGTCAGGCTTTTACAACTCGCGCAGTCTTGTTGGTATCATTGTTTTTAAACCCATGGGATCGCTGGACTTTGGCGTAAGAAAAAAACTCGGCGCAAAGGATAATCTAAACTTCTCTGCCAGTAACCTGCTTAACACAATGGACTTGCGGGGATACACGCATCTGCCAGAAAAGAATCTTGTTGCAGATATCCATCTACGTTTTTCGTGGCGAACCTTTAAGCTGACCTATACCCGAAACTTTGGAAAGGAAAAACTTAAAGCCAACCGGAGCCGAATTACAGGTGCTGACGAGGAGAAGGGGCGTGTTCAATATTAGTAGGTAAATCTGCCGTTGGACGGCTTAACCAACCGGAGCAATTAAGAATAAGGCTGGTTAAAACAGACGCCCGGCCAGTAAAACAAACTAAAAATGGTATCTCACCGGGAAGAAGTCCATAAAAACCAATATCTGGAAAGATTTTAATGCCTGTAAGGAATAGCTGATAAATAACAAATATACCGCGGCTGACAAGTTCGGTATTTCCGTGCGAGTGCACGGGGCATTTTTATCAGGCACTTTAAAACATACAAACGTATTCTTTGTGTTGATGAGGTAAAAAGCTATTAATTAAATGATTATAGTCGTATTTTTTTTTTAGCTTTAGTTTGCCAGATTTTAGAAGATCGTGGCAAGAACAAAATGGGCAGGAGATTATTAATAGCAGCCTTCTATACTTTTTTTAGTATATGCTGTTTTTCTCAACAGCTCAACTTTCAATCTTACACATCTGCCCAGGGTTTAAGCCAAAACAGTGTCTATAGCATTGCTGAAACAAACGAAGGCTTTATATGGCTTGGGACACAGGATGGCCTCAACAGGTTCGACGGGAAAAACTTTCTGCAAATTCATGCCCAAATAGAAAATGGTAATTCTTCGATAAAACAACAACCTTTTTCAAAAATGGTCACCGCCCTGTGCAACAGCAAAGACGATCTGCTTTGGGTGGGTACCACGAGAGAGTTGCTGTTATACAACCGCGTGCTAAATAAATATCTCCTGCCGCAAATGGTATTTCCGGGCTTTAAAATAACACCCAACACCCGGATCATCAATATCACCGAGGATGATGCAGATAATGTTTGGATAGCAACACAAGGCTCTGGTTTGTATTGCTACAACAAAAAATTAAAAAAAATGGTGGACCTGCATTGGCAGACCGGCATACCAGATAAAATAATTGCAATTGGCATAGACGGGAAGAAAAATCTGTATGTTGCCGCAGACAATGACATATATTTTTATAAGGAGGGCAATTTTATTCCGTTAGAACTACCACGCCGTTTTCCTTCCTTAAAGAATGCTGCCATCACAGAAATGAAATTTGTCAATCAACAGTTGTGGCTTATTCTCAATGTTTCCGAAATATTTCTTTTTAATTACCAGGAAGAACATTTACAAGAGCATATCCCTTTTACAAAGATTTTTATCGGTGCAAAATACCTGCAGGAACCCAGGATTATTCATCAAAGCGATAGTGCTACAGTTTGGATAGGCAGCAGAAGTGAGGGATTGTTGAAAGTAAACCTGACAACGCATACATTCGAACACTCCGGAGGGGGCAATAACGGGCTCACTCTAAAAAGCCAGTTCGTGCTTAGTTTGTACACCAGTCGTCAGCAAATTACCTGGGTGGGATTAAGCGGTGGTGGCTTAGCTAAATACGACCCGAATAAAATACAGTTTGGATTGTGGAGAATTAGTCAGCAGCAAGGTCAGCCACCTCAGGACAACATGGTGCTAAGTGTTTTTTCTGAAAATGATGAAGATTTTTATGCTGGAACCTTATATGGGGGCCTGCTGCACCGAAACATTATTAAGAACACCGCGCGTTTCCACCAGCCGCCAGTAAACGATATTACCGCCACAGGTTCAAGAAATATTTACGAGATCACTTCGGCGGGCAACCAGCTATTATGGATGGCTACCTGGGGTGGATTGTACAGCTTTGACCGGATTACAGAAAAATTTACCCAGTATGTTAACCTTGAAGATCCTCAAACCCGGGAACTTTACTCGGTAATAAAATTAAAATCTGCCAAGAAACTTTTAACCGGTGGTTCAAACGGTGGTCTGCGTTTATTTAACCTTAAAAATCTGCAATGGGAAACCTGTTATGATCCTGGTAAGTTTCTTATGAACCACCATTTGAGTGTACGTTACATGCGTGAGGAAAGCAATAACGATATTTTTATGAGCACGGAAGAACAAAACCTGATTAAATACAATTATGAAACCGGCGCATTCACTACCTATCCTCAATTGCTGAATATTTCCGGCTCTTCCCGTTACTTTTTATTTGATGGCCCCTACCTGTGGGTTGCCACCGATGACGGATTAGTGCAACTTTTGGCTTCTACGATGCAAATATTAAAAGTGTGGAATACCAGCAATCAGTTACCTAATGATTACATATATGCACTGCTGCCAGCCGGTAAAAGCAGTTTATGGATTAGCTGCAATGCCGGACTGCTGTTGCTTGATTATCAAAAAGGCGCCTGTGAAAAATTTTCAGAAGATGATGGCCTGCAGGCAATGGAATTTAACACGGCATCCTGTTACAGGGATAAAAAAGGCAGGTGCTGGTTTGGTGGTATCAATGGATTAAACATGGTGCAAGAAACGCAAACATTCATGCCGCACTCTGATATAAAACCACTTATGCTTAATATTATGGTTATGAATACCCCGTATTGGAAAGATACGGCTACCCCTTACATACATACGATAACATTACCCTATACAAAAAATTTCATCAGCTTCGAATTTCAGTTGCCCGGGTATTACCCGGGCGAAAACATTACATACGAATACATGCTTACCGGAGTAGATACCGGCTGGGTAAAAAATAACGACAGAAATTTTGCAAACTATACTCAATTGCAAGCAGGAAGCTACCTTTTTAAGGTAAGAGCCAGTTTCAAAAATGAAATAATAAATGTTGGAGATTCTGAAATAAAGTTAATAATAACCCCGCCCTGGTTTAAATCCTGGTGGTTTTACCTGTTATTTACTTTAGTAATAATAGCAATAATGCATGGATTTCTCAATTATAGAATTAATCAGGCCCGTAAAGTTGAAAGGCTTCGCCAACATATATCAGCCGATCTACACGATGATATTGGAGCGTCCCTTTCAAGCATAAGCATCCTCTCACAATTATCACTGCAGGAGAAAATAGATATTGCTACCCGCACCCAATATCTTCAAAGAATATACGAACAAACCACTGTTGTAACAAATGCATTAAGAGATATAGTTTGGAGCATAAACCCCAAAAATGACCAACTGGATAATATATTAGCCCGAATGAAGCAATACGTAGCAGAGCTGCTTGGAGCTAAAAACATTGACTACACATTTAAAACGAACGTAAGTTCCGGAGATAAAATAAACGATGCCAATATGCGACAGGGGTTATACCTGATTTTTAAAGAATCCATTAATAATCTTGCAAAATACTCGGGAGCAAGCCATGCAATCATTAGCCTGCAAAAAGAGCCAAAGCAGGTAATACTTGAAATAAGAGATAATGGAACAGGTTTTGATGCAAATGCTGTTCGAAAAGGTAACGGAATTGAAAATATGCAACGGCGGGCAAAACAAATGAATGCTAGTTTTTTGCTATCTTCTGCACCAGAAAATGGAACGGTTATAAAAGTGTTAGTTCCCTTGTAAAATTGCGGAAAATGAGTGATTAAAAGATAAAAAATCATTCTCTATATTTCATCAGAGAGCCATGTTAAAACTGATTATATATGAAGATAAGGAATGTTTGCGGGAATCACTTTGTTTAATGGTGAACGGAATGGAAGGAGTGGAAGTAGTAGCCTCATTTGCTAATTGTAATACGGTGGCCGAGGATATTCATCAATTTAAGCCAGATGTGGTATTGATGGATATAAATATGCCTGGCAGGAATGGCATTTGCGGCGTAGAAATAATAAAGAAAAAAAATGCTCATATTAGTGTGATCATGCATACGGTGTTTGATGATGATGAAAAAATATTCCGGTCGCTTGAGGCCGGGGCAGATGGCTACATACTAAAAAGTACCTCGCCCGAAAAACTATACGAATCTATAAAAGATGTAACACTTGGCAGCGCTCCCATTAGCCCCATTGTTGCAAAAAAATTGCTTCAGGCTTTCCATGAAAAGCCTAAACAGGAATTTGATTTATCGGCAAGAGAAAAACAAATACTTCAATTACTGGTAAACGGACTAACCTATAAACGAATCGCCTCAACTTGTTTTATCTCGATGGATACTGTACGAACGCACCTTAAAAACATTTATACGAAATTACAGGTATGCAGTGGAAAAGAGGCCATTGTCAAAGCGCTCAGAAATCGCCTTGTAAAAGATGATTAGACCTTTTGTTATTCAACGATAAAATGGGTGCAGCCAATAAATAAGACCCTTTGAACTGATTCCTTCGCACGATAAAACATCTCATACTTCTCCCACTACCTCTTCGCCTTCTGAGCGCTTAAAAATTTCTCAAATTCCTGTAAAGAAAAACTGCTGAGATTTTGATGTTTGGTAACACCGCCTTTCTGAGCGGCCAATACGCCATACCGGATATTTTTATATCCTTTAATTGAATGCGCATCAGGATTGACAGAGATCAAAACGTTTTTTTCAAGAGCGTGGTCTATCCACCGCCAATCCATATCGAGGCGGCGGGGGTGTGCATTCAGTTCTATTACCACATTATTGGCCGCGCAGGCATCTATGATTTTTTTATGATCAACCGGATAACCATTGCGGCTCAATAAAAGCCTGCCGGTCATGTGGCCGAGAATATTGGTAAATGGATTTTCAATGGCTTTCAGTAAGCGCATCATGGCTTTTTCTTCGTTCATTTTAATATTGGAATGAATGGAAGCAATGATAACGTCAAAGCGCTCTAATATGTTGGAAGGATAATCCAAACTGCCATCATTCAAAATATCGCTTTCAATACTTTTAAAAATTTTGAAAGGATGTAATTTAAAATTGAGTTCATCTATTTCTGCCTGCTGTGCAATTATTCTTTCTTCATACAAACCTTTTGCATAGTAAGCGGATTTGGAATGATCGCTGATAACAAGATATTCAAAACCCTGTTCTATCGCCGCTTTCGCCATTTCTTCAATGCTATTTATGCCATCGCTCCAGGTACTGTGAGAATGGATGATTCCCTTAATATCGGCAGGTTGCACCACTTCAGGAATTTCCCTGGAAAGGATCTCCGGTTTTTCCCTTAAAAACGGTGGTATATAACTGATGCCGGCATGTTCAAAAATCGCTTTTTCGGATAGGGAATTTTTGTAATGCATCTGCAGGATATTTTTTCTGCCATTCTTCCATAAAATCCGGGCTTCCCGTGGTAATAAATTGCTTCCAAAACAATTCTGCTTCATCACTATGAAAAAATGCAACCAGGATTTTTTCCGGACAGGTAAACTGCGATTGATGCGCGGTAGTTTCTATTGTAATGAATCCATTTTTCTCAAGGAAAATTTTTAATTCCTCTGAAGGAGCAGTAGTTACCCATTGCAACTGCTCCAATACTTCGGAATGCCTTCTTAAATTTCCGGTGATTAAAAAGTGATGACCGGGAAAACTGCCGGTAAACCGTTCGGTTAATTCTTCAGCATACGCTTCAATTTCTGCATATAAATGACTGCCCTGGCTATTGAGATAAAATTCCAGGGAATTCATAATTTGTTGCTGTGTTTTTTCGCCAAATCCTTTATACAATAAAAGCCGGTTTTCCTGGCAGGCATATAATAGTTCGCCAATGGCTTCTATTTCCAGTTCTTTCCAGATGGTAGCGATTTTTTTAGGGCCGATTCCTTTAATGTTCAGCATTTCAAGAATGCCGGGTGGCGTTTTTTGCAGGTAGTCGTTGAGCAGGGGCAATTCATCCGCTTTTTATCTGCTGCAATATTTTTTTACCGATTGCTTCACCAATACCTTTAATAGAGAATATTTTATCTTCTGCCACATTTTCCAATTGAACTGAAAGCTTATCAATAGTAAAGGCAGCAATAGAATAAGATTTTACTTTAAAGCTATTCTCGCCATGTATATCCATCAGTTTTGATAGCAAAGAAAAATTTTCCGCGATAGTTGAATTATCCATCTTCAATAATTTGAAGCATAAAAAAAGTCCCGGAGCGCGGGACTTTAAATCTATTTAATTTTTCTGTACAAAGCTTACGTCGTTTTTGGAGACGCTTTTTTAGCTGCCGCCTTTTTCGGCGCTGCTTTTTTAGCAGCGGCTTTAGGAGCAGATTTTTTTGCTGCTGCCTTTTTGGGAGCGGCTTTTTTAGCGGCTACTTTTTTTGGAGCAGCTTTCTTTGGAGCGGCTTTTTTTGCAGTTGCCATGTTGTTTACATTTAATGGTTAATAAATATTCCCATAAATATAAATAACTTATAGATATTGCAAAAATAAAAAAACACTAAGCCGTTGCTACCACAGCCGATACAGAAACGGTTGTTTTGTCGTTTTTAGTTTTTCTGAATTCTACCACACCATCGGTTAATGCAAATAAGGTAAAATCTTTACCTACACCTACATTTTTTCCAGGATGATAAACGGTACCTCTCTGGCGAACGATAATATTACCTGCAATTGCCGGCTGACCGCCATATATTTTTACACCTAAGCGCTTACTTTGTGAGTCCCGGCCGTTTCTTACACTGCCTTCACCTTTTTTATGAGCCATAATAAAATGGATTTGATGGTTAATTACTTTTTACTCTCAGATACAGAACCACAGCTCTGTCTTAAGCAATACTTTCAATTTTTATTTGAGTGTACTGTGTTCTATGTCCATGCTTCTTGCGAAAACCTTTCCTTCTTTTCATCTTAAAAGCAATTACTTTATCGCCTTTAATTAATTCATTCAGGATTTCTGCTTTCACAACAGCTTTTACATCTGAACCAACTGAAAGATTGCCATTATCAAACAACAATACTTCGTTGAACTCTACTTTATCTCCGTTTTTTGAGGCCAGGTGAGGCACATACAGGCTTTGTCCTTCCTGTACTTTAAACTGCTGACCGGCTATTTTTACTACTGCAAACATGACTTGTCCAAAATTAGGTCGGCAAAAATAGGGTTTTATGCTGAAATAGAAAACTTAGAAACGGTTTAAAATTAATTTTTTCTAAACTTACACCGGTTTTATGTTTTAATATTAATATATTTATTCATATAATGCACTTTCTTTTTATGTTTTGGTACCGGCGACAGTATTTTATGGCATCGTTCCTTGCGTCGCATTTCGTTCAGCGGCATATCATTGGGCATCTTCAGTCCTCATTTCAAAAAACTTTATAAATTTTAAATCTCCAACACAAGTTGTCATTCTTTTTGCGTGGAAAAAAATCTCACGCTAAGGCGCAAAGATCGCAAAGGAAAAAATCAAAGTTTTGAATCAGCTAATCAGCAGGAAAAATCCCCTGCAGATAACGCCGATATGCGAATGATTTGTGATTAAAAATCTCACGCTAAGGGCGCAAAGATGCAAAGGAAAAAATCAAAGTTTGAATCAGCGGTAATCACTGTTATCAGCGCGAAAAAAACGATAAAATGCGGATAGGTGAATAAAATTCGTAAACCATTTTTAAAAACTTCTTCAACTTTTAACCGCTTTTACCGAAACTTAAGTTCATGAACGCTTAAATATTTTCAAATAATAGCGGCTAGTTGATTGGGATTACTATTTTTGTTAAGTTTAATTTGAATTTGCCATATGAATTTGAAGTCAATTTTAGCCCGGCCCTTTGCTAATTATATACATAATAAAATTGCCAAAGGCATGCACACGGCCGTGGAAGACCAGGAGGCGATAATGAAAAGCCTGGTGAAAACCGCGAAAACCACTGAGTTCGGAAAAGAGCATGGATTTGCGGATATCAGTTCATATGAACAATTTAAAAATCAAATTCCCATCCGGGACTATGAGCAATTCAAAGATTATATTCAAAAAATAAAAGAAGGCAAACACAATATTCTGTGGACGGGAAAACCGGTCTATTTTGCCAAAACAAGCGGTACCACAAGTGGGGTAAAATATATTCCCATTAGCAAAGAATCCATATCCAATCATATTGATACTGCCCGGAATGCTTTGTTGTGTTATATTGCAGAAACCGGAAATGCGGAATTTACAAAAGGAAAAATGATTTTTTTAAGTGGCTCGCCCGTATTGGAACGGGTGGGCGGTATTCCTACCGGACGGTTAAGTGGTATTGTAAATCATCATATTCCACGCTATTTGCGCACCAATCAATTGCCTTCATTTGAAACAAATTGCATTGAAGATTGGGAAACCAAACTCGACCGCATTGTAGAAGAAACCATTCAAAAAGATATGACGCTGATCAGTGGTATTCCGCCCTGGATGCAAATGTATTTCGACAGGCTTCACCATATCAGCGGAAAAAAAATAGCAGATCTTTTTCCAAATTTCTCATTAATGGTATATGGAGGAGTAAATTTTGAACCCTATAAAGCACGATTATTCGATTCAATTGGAAAAAAAATAGATTCAATAGAAACGTTTCCCGCATCGGAAGGATTTTTTGCATTTCAGGATAGCCAGCATGCACAGGGATTATTATTAAATACCAATTCCGGAATTTTTTATGAATTCATTCCCGCAAATGAAATCTTTAATGAGCGGCCCACACGGTTAAGTTTAAAAGATGTAAAATTGGGCGAAAACTATGCGCTCATCATTAATAGCAATGCCGGTTTATGGGGATATAATATTGGCGATACGATCAAATTTGTGAGCCTCAAACCTTACCGTATCGTAGTTACCGGGCGCATAAAACATTTCATTTCAGCATTTGGAGAGCATGTAATAGCGGAAGAGGTAGAGCAGGCATTAATGAAAGCCGCCAGTGAAGAAGGAATAAAAATAAATGAATTTACAGTGGCGCCTATGGTTGGGCAGGATGATACCAAAAGCTATCATGAATGGTTTATTGAATTTGAAAACCGGCCTGCCAACCTGGAAGCTTTTGCAGGTAAAGTGGATGAAAACTTAAGGAATAAGAATGTGTATTATGATGATTTATTGCGTGGAAATATTCTCTTACGCCTTCAGATAAGACCGGTACGGAAAAATGGTTTTATTGACTATATGAAATCCATTGGCAAGCTCGGCGGTCAGAATAAATTGCCCAGGTTAAGCAACGACAGAAAAATAGCGGATGAGCTAAAAAATTATTTGTAAGGGTAAGAGACTTATAAGGAAAATGAGAAAGAGTAGCGATTTGACTCAGGAAGAACTAGGTAAACTTATCGGAGTACAGAAAGCACAAATTTCTAGACTGGAAAGCAGCGCAAGCAATGCTACTATTGATACATTAATGAAGGTGTTTACAGCATTAAAAGCAAAAGTAAAATTGCAAATTGAATTGCCTCATGCCAACATCTGTGTGGAAGGATAGTTTCAACTAGTTGAAATTGGACCTCCAAGCCCCCTGAAGGAAAAAAGAAATCTGTCGTTTATTGCTCAAAGTTCATAGCTCAAAGCTGATAGCTCGATAGCCTACCAAACCTGAAACCTGATACCTCATACCTAATACCTATATTTGCCGGATTCTTAGGAAGAACTATATTTTTATGATGAAACGTATTGCCATATTTGGTTCCACCGGTTCCATCGGTACGCAGGCATTGGAAGTGATTGCCGCTAATCCTGATAAATTTTCCGCCGAAATACTTACGGCGCATACTAATGAAGAGCTTTTAATTGAGCAGGCCATCCGTTTCAATCCGAATATGGTGGTAATCGGCGATGAGAAAAAGTATAGAAAGGTAAAGGAGGCGCTGGCAGGTACAGATATTAAAGTCTTTGCGGGAGAACAGTCGCTTGAAGAAGTGGCGGCAATGGATAGTTATGATCTTATGCTGGCCGCCATTGTTGGTTATGCGGGATTAAGACCCACTTTGCAGGCAATAGAAAATGGAAAACCAGTAGCATTGGCCAATAAGGAAACACTTGTAGTGGCAGGTGATATTGTGATGCAAAAAGCGCTTGAAAAAAAGGTGCCGGTTATACCGGTGGATAGTGAACATTCCGCTATTTTTCAATGCCTGATAGGAGAGGGAAGAAATAAAATTGAAAAAATAATTTTAACAGCAAGCGGTGGTCCTTTTTTAGGGAAGAAACCCAATTTCCTGGTGAATGTAAAAAAAGATCATGCGCTCCAGCATCCCAACTGGAACATGGGGGCAAAGATCACGATTGATTCTGCCACATTAATGAATAAGGGACTGGAAATGATAGAAGCCAAATGGCTTTTTAATCTTCAACCCGACCAGGTACAGGTGGTGATTCATCCGCAAAGTATCATTCATAGTATGGTGCAGTTTGAAGATGGCAGCATTAAAGCACAAATGGGTTTGCCGGATATGAAATTGCCTATTCAGTATGCGCTTGCATTTCCACACCGGATCCCCAACCAGTTTCCGCGTTACGATTTTAAAAAACCAAATACTTTAACTTTTGAGGAGCCTGATCTGAAAACTTTCCGCAACCTGGGCCTGGCCATTGAGGCATTGGAAAAAGCCGGCAACCTGCCCTGTATTCTAAATGCAGCCAATGAAATAGCTGTGTTTGCCTTCCTGCGCAACCGCATTGGATTTTTAGATATTACTGAGGTAGTAGAACAGTCTATGCAAAAAATTGCTTTTATTGAGAATCCCACATTGGAAGAGTATTTTGAAACGGATGGTGAAACCAGAAGTTTCGCGGCTTCCCTTATTCAGATGTAAAGCGTTAAAAATGATGAATCTCATTTTTTTTGGGCTGAACATTTGTATCATTGTGAAAATTTTTTAAAACCTGCACATTAAAGCATTGATTTGAAAAGAAAATTTGAATGTTTTAGTTTGTTGTATGAATAAAATTTTAATTCCCCCGGCGTAATTTTTAATGATAAGGCTATAATGAAATGGATACTGAAGTTCATTAAAGAATAGAACGCTGAAGGGAGTGACACAACGAAGCTGAATAGAATTACATAAGTAGATAACAAAAAAAACATACATGCTTTTAGCAATTGACTGGGGTAGCGTGGGGATTAAAACCTTACAATTTATTCTCTCTTTTTCCATATTGGTAACCTTACATGAATTTGGGCATTATATAACGGCGCGCTGGTTTAAATGCCGCGTTGAAAAATTTTATTTGTTTTTCAATCCCTGGTTTAGTTTGTGGAAGAAAAAAATAGGTGATACCGAATACGGTTTGGGCTGGGTGCCATTTGGCGGCTATGTAAAAATTAGCGGGATGGTGGATGAGAGCATGGATAAAGAACAAATGAAACAACCGCCGCAGCCTTATGAATTTCGCAGTAAACCGGCCTGGCAGCGACTGATCATCATGGTGGCCGGTGTAGTGCTGAATGTGGTGCTGGCGCTGGTATTGTTTATTATGATCACCTATGTTTGGGGCGATGAATATTTGCCCGCTAAAAATGCGACTTATGGTATTCATGCCGATTCGCTTGCCCGTAAAATCGGCATGCAGGATGGTGATAAAATACTTTCGGTGGATAACAAACCCGTTGAAAATCTGGGTTCTTTAGGGGTGCAATTGATATTAGATGAAGGAAAAACCATCCAGGTTGAAAGGAATGGCACTGAATTAAGCCTGGCTGTTCCGGATGGATTTATTAATGATCTGAATAAAAGCAAGCTCGGTGGATTTATTTCTTTGCGTTTTCCGGTGATCGTAGATTCCGTATCACCTAAAGCCGAATTTTTAGAAAATAAATTGCAAAAAGGGGATCGTTTGATTGGTTTCAATCACCATTCTTTTGAATATTTTAATGAGTTTGACAGTTTAAAAAAAGCAAATAAAAACCAGGAAATTGGATTAGCGGTATTAAGGAATACCGATACTATTCCGGTTAAAGCAAAATTAAATTCAAAGAATGAAATCGGATTTACTTTCCAGGGACCAGCTGCTTTATTTACTACTATAACGCATAAATACACGCTTGCCGAGTCAATACCATTGGGCATTAAAAAATCATGGGAAACTTTGGGAAGGTACACCAAAGGAATTGGCCAAATATTTTCCGGTAAAGTAAATCCGAATGATTCATTAGGTAGTGTTATCAGTATTGGCAATGCATTTCCCGGTGTTTGGGACTGGCAACATTTCTGGACCCTGACAGCCATTTTTTCCATTATCCTGGCTTTTATGAACATACTTCCGATCCCCGCATTGGATGGTGGACATGCACTGTTCACTTTGGTTGAAATGATCACCGGCCGCAAACCGGGGGATAAGTTTATGGAATATGCGCAAATGGCCGGAATGGTGTTATTACTGGGCTTAATGGTGTACGCCCTTGGATTGGATTTCTGGAGATTGTTTAAGTAATTAATCTATTGGTTAATTGTTTAATTGCTACATTGTTTAATTGTTGCATTGCTTAATTGTTGAATTGTTAAGTGAGTATAACAATGCAGCAATATAACAATTCAACAATATAACAATCATCACCCCCCCTACATCTCAATCCCAATCTTCTTCATCAATAAGGAGGCATTTAAGCTTTGGCAAATGCCTTCTTTTAATTTGTAATCAAAATATAATTCCTCGCCTTCTACCTGTACATCGAAATGATAGTTGGTAATGGCTTCCGGATATAAATCTATAAGATGCGCCAGCTCCAGATCATGCGTGGCCAGTACCGCTACGGCACGTTGTTCGATCAGGAGTCTTATCAGGGCTTTGGATCCTGTATGGCGATCGAGGGAATTGGTTCCGCGTAAAATTTCATCCAGCAGGATAAAGATCCTTTCCTTTCTTTTTACCGCTTCAATAATGGATTGCAACTTTTTTAATTCCGCATAAAAGGTAGAAGTGTTTTCTGCCAGATTATCCGCGATGCGCATACTGCTCATGAGTTGTACGCGGGAAATTGTAAAACGCTCAGCACATACTGTTGCGCCCATTAATGCGAGAATGGTATTGACTCCCATTGTTCGCAGAAAGGTACTTTTGCCCGCCATATTTGATCCGGTGATCAGGCCTATTTTTCCTGTTCCATTCATCGCATAAGAATTGTTGATTCTTTTTTCTTTTGCTATCAACGGATGGCCCATATTCTTTGTGATAAAAGTGAAATGTTCATCTGCTATCTGCGGAAAACTCCATTCCGGCTGATTAAAACTTAAAGCAGCCAGGCTTGAAATAAGTTCTGTTTCCGCAATTGCATTGAACCAGTGGTGCACAGCATGTTGATTTTTATTTTTCCACCTGTTCAAAGCGCGCATCTGCCAAAGATCCCATAACAGGAAAGTATTGAGAAAAAAGAATGCAAGTATATTCAGCCGTATATCAAAGCGGTTCAAAATGTTTTTGAGATCTGCTATTTCTGCCGAGGCTTTTAAAGCCCTCTGATTGCCTTGAAGCGTTACTAAAGGCTCAGATGTAAAACTTTCTTTTTCCAGGTGATTAAGCTGGTCATACAATGTATTTACTTCCGGAACTATTTTGGACAAGATGAGATAGACCGGGTTTATTTTTTTACTGAATGCAAATGCAAAAACAAAAAATATTAAAACCAATAAAGAAAACACGGGTGCAGCAATCGTATCATTTAAATACAATAACAAACAGCCAAATGTAACAACAGGATAAAAATAAAGCAGCCATTTCCAATAACCAGCTTCCAGGGTATTGGGTTGCTTCAGCCAGTTATTGATCTTTATTTCGGTTGCAGAACTCACGGGATTGGCCATTCCAAAAGACTGGAATTGTTGTCGCCAGTGAATTTTTGGCGTAATTTCTTTTACCGCCTCTTGTCTTGCAAGAATCGTTTCTTTTGTTTGATAGTTTAATAAAGAAGCGGCAAGCAATTGTTTGCTCTGTTCTGCCGTACCGCGGTTAATATATTGGTATAGAGATGCCGGTCCGAAAACATCTAAATCCTGCGCATAAGGATGGTGTGGCGGTTCAAATTCTTTTCCATCTTCGCGGTGTAAATAATCGTTTTTCAAAACGGCGATCTCTTCCTTATTGATTTGAATCAACCGTTCTATATTGAGGATTTTTTCCCTTAAATTGCTGTCAAGGGACACGACATACAAAAACAAGGCGATGCCGGCTACGATAATTGCAATGATCATCCAGGTTTCGGAATGCCAGGCGCGGTTAACAAAGAAAATGGTTGCTATTACAATCAGCAAACGTATCCAGCCGATACGGGTTTTCTTTTTCTTATATCCTGCTAATTGTTGCTGAAACGAATCAATATTATGTTCATATGCCGGCAAGGCTTCGGAAAAAATTTTCATGGCGATGAAGCTACATAAAAGAGTGGAAAAAAGCACTTGCACTTCAGGAGGGAATAAAAAAATTACTGGTATTCATCAACCACGCAGTGGTTGAATAATCCTGTTTTAGTTTGGGTTTCCACTAATAAAACCAAAGAACCAATTTTAATTTTAAATCCAAATCAAAGATATGTTGTAGGTTTATTGGCGGTTTTAAAATGCTGAATAATGATATGCAGTAAAAGAGTGCGACGCAACGAAAGCTTCATTCCTGTACCTCAGCCGGGCTCATAAAAAACTATTTGCCGGCAATTTTTTTATGAAATGATTTATATGAACAAACTTATCTTTTTTGTACTGTTATTAATAAATAGTATCTGCTTTGGACAAAGAGAGCCGGACCAGGTGTATATGAAAAACATTCATGGGGTAAAATTATTCCAGGCGGGAAATCAATTGGGATATCCTATGATAGATCTGGGGGCATTGGAAGGATTGGAGTTGCATTTTGATGATTTCGATGGTTTTGTAAAAAATTACAATTATACTTTTCAGTTGTGTAATGCAGACTGGCAGCCGGCGGATATAAATGTATTTGATTACCTGAAAGGATTTACACAAAACCGGTTGAGCCAGTACCGGGTTTCTTCTATTTCCAAAACGGTGTATGTGCATTACCAGGTACGACTGCCCGAAAAAAATTGCATGCCGGTAAAATCGGGAAATTATTTATTGAAAGTTTTTTTAAACGGCGATACCAGTAAGCTGGCTTTTACGCGGCGTGTACTTATTTTTGATAAGCTTGTAAATATCGGCGCACAGGTACAACAGCCTTTTAACAGCCGGTTGTTTCAGACCCATCAGAAGGTTCAGTTTTCCGTTGATAAAACGAAGCTGAATATTATGAATCCGCAACAACAATTAAAAGTGGTTGTGCTTCAAAATTACCGTTGGGATAATGCGGTAAAAAATATGCAGCCTGCATTTATGCGGCAAAATGTGTATGAATATAATGGTGAAAAAGATTTTATTTTTCCGGCGGGAAAAGAATACAGATGGATAGATCTGCTAAGTTTTCGCTTTCAGAGCGACCGGGTAAGATCTGTAAATAAAACTACAGTTCCCTTTGAAGTGGAGGTGGCGCCCGATGGGCCAAGAATCCAGGAGCGGTATCTTTGGTACCGTGATCTGAATGGGTTTTTTGAAATCAATTCTTCCGATCTCATCAATCCCTGGTGGCAGGGAGATTATGCAAATGTGCATTTCACTTTTATTCCAAACGGAAAACTTCCCTTTGCCCAGGATTTGTACATTGGGGGTGAAATGACGGGTTATTTGTACAATGATTCCACTAAGATGGAATTTAATGAAACAAAAGGTGTGTACGAAAAAACCTTGTTATTAAAACAGGGATATTACTCTTACACTTATTTTACTAAGGATGCAAAAAAACCAAATGCAGTTGCAGATGTTACGCTTACGGATGGCAATTACTGGGAAACGGAAAATGATTACACCATCCTGGTTTATTATCGTTCTTTCAGCGACAGAGCGGATGAATTGGTAGGCGTTTCAACCATCAATTCGCGAACATCAAGAAGCAGGATTTTAATTTATTATAAATTTCTATGGTTGTTTAAATGGCAAACCCTATATTTGCGGCCGGCAGGTCTTACACGACCAGCTCCTGCTGAACCCTCCCAGGGCCGGAAGGCAGCAAGAGTAGGCGGTTGTAGCGGTGCGATGTAATAAGCCTGCCATTTTTTTATTTCTGCTCATTAATAGACATCAGATTTGTTTACTATAAAATTATTCCTCCGGAACTCATGATTTATGAAATTTTTTATTGACACGGCTAATCTTGCTCAGATTAAAGAAGCACAAGAACTTAGGAATTTTAGATGGTGTAACCACCAATCCATCCTTAATGGCACAAAGAAGGCATTAAAGGAAAAGATGCGATCATGCAACCATTATAAAACAATTTGCGAAATGGTTGATGGTGATATCAGTGCTGAAGTACTTTCAACCGATTTTAAAACTATGGTTGAAGAAGGAAAAAAACTGGCTGCTATTCATCCGAATATCATTGTAAAAGTACCGATGATTAAAGATGGTGTAAAAGCGATTAAATGGTTT
Organism: uncultured Chitinophagaceae bacterium; assembly: GCA_963695165.1. Taxonomy (GTDB): domain Bacteria; phylum Bacteroidota; class Bacteroidia; order Chitinophagales; family Chitinophagaceae; genus CAVOGF01. Next base: position 151,793 of record CAVOGF010000002.1, on the reverse strand, counting down.
ACAGATAACGGTATTCAAACCAATTGTACACTGGTATTTTCTGCCGGTCAGGCTATTCTTGCTGCAAAAGCAGGAGCTACTTATGTTTCTCCTTTTATTGGCCGTATTGATGATAGTGGCTGGGATGGAGTGGAACTGATCGCACAGATTGCGCATATATATTCAGTACAGGGTTTTGAAACAGAAATTCTTGCTGCATCTATCCGCAATGCATTGCATATCATTAAATGTGCTGAAGCCGGTGCCGATGTTTGTACCTGTCCGCTGGATTCAATTCTTGGTTTGTTGAAACATCCGTTAACGGATATCGGTCTGGCAAAATTCCTGGAAGACGCAGGTAAAGCATAAATATTTTTCCAATTAGCTTTTAAATTAAATGCCTCCTTTTTGGGGGCATTTTGGTGCATATGGTAATTGAAATTTGTTTTGATCTGGTCAGAATTTTTTATATAATTTTCCGCGAATGATTCAATAGGAAATAAGCGGTAATTTTGTTTTGCAGTAATATTTTTAACCAAACTTATAACAGATGCAATTTCCAAAAATAATATCAGTGAAAGCATTGGAAAAATATAAGATACAGGCTAAGTTTAGTGATGGAACTGAAGGTGTATATGATTTGAGTGACATGGCAGGTAAAGGTGTTTTTAAAAGTTGGGAAGAAGATGATAATTTTAATAAGGTTTTTATCAATCCTGAATCCAAAGCTGTTACCTGGCCTGACGATATAGATATTGATACCTTAAATTTATATTGTAACATAAAAGGAATTGATATTGATGATTTTCTTAAAAATCAAAAACCTTATGCCGCGTATTTGTAGTTTTTATGGCATTACAATTTGGTTTTTTTGGGAAGATCATAACCCGCCACATTTCCATGCAAAATATAATGAGTATGAAATCTTAATAAGAATTGTGGACTTATCAATTTATTCTGGGTATTTGCCTTCCAGACTTTTGGGATTTGTTGTTGAATGGGCTTCGCTCCATCAAAAGGAATTATTTGAGAATTGGGAATTTATGAAAAAAGGCCTTCCTTTAAAAAATATTGAACCCTTAAAATAAACTAATGGCTAAAAGAGTTTTATTCATCGACCGAGACGGAACCCTAATTAATGAAGCGCCGCCTACTTACCAGATCGACAGTTGGGAAAAGTTGGAGTTTTATCCAAAAGTATTTCAATACTTATCCCGGATTGCACAGGAGCTGGATTACGAGTTGGTAATGATCAGCAACCAGGATGGGCTGGGAACGGACGCATTTCCTGAACACAGTTTCTGGCCAATCCAGAACTTTGTTACAAAGGCATTTGCAAATGAAAATATTCATTTCAGTGAGTTACTGTTTGACCGCAGTTTTCCAAAAGATAATGCGCATACCCGTAAACCCGGCACCGGAATGGTGACCAAATATTTAAATAATCCTAATTATAATATTGCGGATTCATTTGTAATAGGCGACCGGATCACAGATGTGCAACTGGCTAAAAATATGGGTTGTAAAGCCATTTGGCTAAATTTTGATCCGGAACTTGGCGGCAATGAAATCAGGGATTCCGTAAAAGAATTGAAACCAGTGATCGCATTGGAAACCCTGGATTGGAAACTGATTTATGAGTTTCTAAAACCGGGCGCGCGCAAAGTATCGCATGTAAGAAATACCAATGAAACAAAGATCAGTATTGAATTGAACCTGGATGGAACCGGTAATGCGGAAATTCATACCGGCTTAGGTTTTTTTGATCATATGCTTGACCAGATCGCAAGACATGGCAAAATGGATCTTTCTATTAAAACAAATGGCGATCTTCACATTGATGAACATCATACTATTGAAGATACGGGCATTGCTTTGGGAGAAGCATTCGCAGCGGCACTAGCAGATAAACGCGGACTGGAGCGGTATGGTTTCGCCCTTCCAATGGATGAAGCGGAAGCTAAAGTGCTGATAGATTTCGGAGGCCGTAACTGGATTGTATGGAATACGGAATTTAAAAGAGAAAAAGTAGGGGATATGCCAACAGAAATGTTCTTCCATTTCTTTAAATCATTCAGTGATGCGGCTAAATGTAATTTGAATATTGAATGCAGAGGCGATAATGAACATCATAAAATAGAAGCCATTTTCAAAGCTTTTGCCAAAGCTATCCGGATGGCTGTAAAAAAAGATCCATTAAGTAATTATCTGCCTTCAACAAAAGGAGTATTATAAGACTTCATTTCTAAGGAAAGAAGCCTATTGAAATTATTGAGTTAGCCATTGAACGATCAAACAATTTATCCATTCAACAATTTATCCATTAAAAAAAATTTGTTGTTTTCAATTTTCTGTATCATTTTTGCATCGAATGAATAATCAAATTTTAAATATGCGTTGGTGGTGGCACGCTTACTCTGATCAGGGTTTGTAGTGGTATTGCCAATTTTAATGGATAATATTCAGGCCCTGACAGATTCTGTCGGGGCTTTTTTTATTCTTTATTTAATAATGATTTGAAAAAAAAATATTTTTAAGCATAAGAACGGTGAATCATAGCTGACAAAAATTATTGAAATGAAAAAAATTACCATTTCTACGGAATATAAAAAAATGCTGAGTGATGTTTTTACGCCGGTAGGAATTTACCTGCGGTTGCGCGACCGGTTCAGAGATACAATTTTATTGGAAAGCGCTGACTACAGTGCTGCTGAAAACAGCTTTTCTTACATTGGTATCAACGCGATCGGCGGAATTGAAATATCAGGCTATGATTCAATGGAAATAAAATATCCGGGTGAAAAGCCCCAGCGACATGCGATTAAAGATATTCTGTCGGTGCCTGATATTATCTGGAATTTTATGAACGATTTTTCTATGGAAGTTCCGGAAGAGCCTGCTGTAAAAATGGCACAGGGACTTTTTGGTTATACTTCCTATGATGCAGTACAGTTTTTTGAAACCATTCACCTGGCTTCCGCAAAGCAGCCGGCGCCTGCAATACCATTGATGCGCTACCGTTTATATCAATATGTTATCGCGATCAATCATTTTAAGGATGAAATGTATTTGTGTGAAAATAAAATTGACGGGCTCGACAGTGAATTGCAATTGGTGGAATCTTTGATTAAAAGCAAGGATGTGCCTGCTTATCCATTCAAAATGAAGGATGGAGAAACTTCCAATATGAGTGACGATGACTATAAACAAATGGTTGAAAAAGGAATTCGTGATTGCATGATAGGAAATGTATTTCAGATTGTTTTAAGTAGAAAATTTGAGCAGAAATTTACAGGTGATGACTTTAATGTGTATCGTGCTTTGCGCAATATTAACCCGTCGCCTTATTTATTTTATTTCGATTACGGTGATTATAAACTGCTGGGATCCAGCCCGGAAGCACAACTGATCGTAAAAGAAGGCAATGCGGTAGTACACCCGATTGCAGGTACATTTAAAAGAACGGGAGACGCAATGAAAGATGAGGCGCTTGCAGAAGCGCTGCTTTGTGATGCCAAAGAAAACGCGGAACATACCATGTTGGTAGATCTCGCGCGCAATGATCTGAGCCGGTTGTGCGATCAGGTGAAAGTAAGCCGTTATAAACAGGTTCAATACTTCTCGCATGTCATTCACCTTGTGAGTGAAGTGACCGGGAAAATGAAAAAAGATGCGAATCCTTTTTTAGTATTGGCTAAAACCTTTCCTGCCGGTACGCTAAGTGGCGCACCCAAGTTTAAAGCAATGGAACTGATTGATGATCATGAACCAACATGCAGAAGTTATTATGGTGGCTGCATTGGTTTTATGGGCTTTGATGGCAGTTGCAACCAGGCGATAATGATCAGAACATTTTTAAGCAAACAAAATACGCTAAGTTACCAGGCAGGCGCTGGAGTTGTTGCTGCATCCATACCTGAAAATGAATTGCAGGAAGTAAACAATAAACTCGGTGCGCTTAAAAAGGCGATTGTATTCGGCGAAAAACTTTAAGTTATTTATTTAAAAGAAAGCGTTGCAACAAAAGTCCGGTTGCATTTATAAAATAAATTTGAACATTGAATTATGAATGAACATAAACATAAAATACTGGTTTTTGATAATTACGATTCCTTCACCTACAACCTCGTTCATTTGGTAGAGAAGATCACACAAACAGAACCTGATGTTTATCGCAATGATGAAATTTCCCTGGATAAGATAAAAGCATACGATAAAATTATTTTATCACCAGGCCCGGGTATTCCCGAAGAGGCTGGATTATTGTTGCCATTGATTAAAGAATACGCGGCAACCAAATCAATTTTAGGCGTCTGCCTTGGCATGCAGGCTATTGGACAGGCATTTGGCGGCAACCTTTTAAATTTATCAACCGTATATCATGGTGTTGCTACACCTGTAAAAATATTGAACAGGGAATTGACCGAACCTGAAAATTCATCCACAACCAACCATAAGGTACAAAGCAAATTGTTTGATGGATTGCCTGGCGTTTTTGAAGCCGGCCGCTATCATAGCTGGATCGTAAGTGATAAGGATTTTCCTGAGGAATTGGAAATTACAGCAGTAGACGAGCAAGGTTATATCATGGCTTTACGCCACCGGGTATATGATGTACAAGGAGTTCAGTTTCATCCGGAAAGTGTGTTGACTCCGGACGGTGAAAAGATTATCCGGAATTGGTTAAGCTCCGGGTTGTAAAGGAAACAGCATTCTAAAGAATGTTATTTCTAAATTTTCTAATGGCTTTCAAAATATTTTATTTAGATAAATTTTTATAAAGGGAATCTGAATATGAAAAAGATACTACAATATTTATTTGAACATAAAACACTGACCCGTGAAAAAGCCCGTGAAATATTGGTGAATATTTCCAAAAGCATGTATACCGATCATGAAGTGTCTGCTTTTATCACCGTTTTTTTAATGCGCAGTATTACCATTGAGGAGCTGCAGGGATTTCGCGATGCGTTGCTGGATATGTGTGTAAAAGTTGATCTTGACGGACACAAGGTAATAGATATTGTAGGTACCGGCGGTGATGGAAAAAATACTTTTAATATTTCAACGCTTGCCTGTTTTGTAGTAGCCGGCACAGGGCAAAAAGTAGCCAAGCATGGTAATTATGGCGCCACTTCGGTAAGTGGTGCATCTAATGTAATGGAGCAGATGGGGTATACATTTAAAAATGACAGTGACCGTTTGAAAAAAGAATTGGCGGAAACTAATATTTGTTTTTTGCATGCGCCCGTATTTCATCCTGCTTTAAAAACAGTAGCCCCTATAAGAAAAAATCTGGGGTTAAGAACTTTCTTTAATATGCTTGGCCCTATTGTAAATCCGGCCGCGCCACATTACCAGCTGGTAGGGGTTTATAACCTTGAAATGGCCCGTATTTATAACTATTTGTTGCAACAAACCGGTAAAGCTTTTACCATCATTCACAGCCTTGATGGTTATGATGAAATTTCTTTGACCAATGATACAAAAGTTATTACTCAGAATGGCGAATATATCATGACGCCAGAACAATTGGGAAAACGCATGGTAGCGCCCCAGGATATTTATGGTGGAAACACGGTTGAGGAAGCTGCTAAAATTTTTTCGCAGGTATTGAATGGCAAAGGCACCTGGGCGCAAAATGCGGTTGTATTAGCCAATGCCGCTATGGCGTTGCATTGTACAGGTAATTTTGCAAGTTATGATGATGCTTATCTTGCCGCCGTAGAAAGCCTGGAATCTGGAAAAGCGAATGATGTTTTAAAGAAATTGATTCAATTGAATCAGAAAGTTGCTTAATTGCTAAATTGTTTAATGGCTGATACCTGAAACCTCATACCTGACATGAATATCCTTGATAAAATAATAGCACAAAAGAAAATAGAAGTTGCAGACCGCAAAATCCGGCTCAGTGTAGAAGAGCTGATGCAGTATGAATTTTATAACAGGCCAACAATTTCATTATGTTCATTTTTGTTGGATGAAAACAAAACCGGCATCATTGCCGAATTCAAAAGAAGATCTCCTTCAAAAGGAGTGATTAACGCAACCGCTGATGTAGCGGAAGTTACAGGCGCTTACACAGCCAATGGCGCTTCAGGATTATCGGTTTTAACGGATGAACAATTTTTTGGTGGTTCTTCTGATGATCTGATTAAGGCAAGAGTAAATGCGATCCCCATCCTGCGTAAAGATTTTATAATTGATGAATACCAGGTAACAGAAGCCAAAGCAATCGGCGCGGATGTGATACTGTTGATCGCGGCTAATTTATCTACGCAACGTGTGAAAGAATTAGCGGCATTTGCCAAACATTTGCAGTTGGAAGTTTTACTGGAAATTCATAATGAAGAAGAGCTTGCTCATATTTGTGACGAAGTGGATCTTGTAGGAGTGAATAATCGCAATCTTAAAACTTTTGAGGTGGATCTGCAGACATCGCTGCGCCTGATTCATCATATTCCTTCCTCAAAACCCGCTATTGCAGAAAGTGGTATTAATAATGTGGAATCACTTGTAATTTTAAAACAAGCAGGATTCAAAGGGTTTTTAATTGGAGAAAATTTCATGAAACAACCCGATCCCGGAAAAGCTTTTGGGGAATATGTGAAAATTTGGAATCAACAAAGAAAGCAGAGTTAACACTTGATTAATGTAGCCATTAATACCTTTGCCGGATTAATCCAACGGAAAATAAAAATTATTTAATGGGGGCAATTAATTATATAAATGATTTTCAACATCTTACAGCTTCAACGGAAAAAACTAAATCTGGAAGGCTCCGTATAAAAGTATGCGGGATGACCCAAATGGACCAGGTATTGAAATTGAATGAATGGGGAGTGGATTTTGCCGGATTTATTTTTTATCCAAAATCGCCGCGTTACGCATTGAATCAGTTGGCTCCTGAGGAAATAAAAAACATAAGTGGAAATATTAATAAAGCGGGTGTGTTTGTAAATGCCCCTCAGGAAGAATTGTTAAAAACTGTAGAAGCTTGCGGTTTGGATTTCGTGCAATTGCATGGCGATGAAACGCCCCGGTATTGCGCTGAAATCGCTAATCATATTCCCGTCATAAAAGCTTTCCGGCTGAGTGAAGACGACCAGGTTGATTGGAAAATAAAAGATTATATAGAAGTAGTGGACATGATTTTATTCGATACGCAGGGGCTGGGATATGGAGGCACAGGCAAAAAATTCAATTGGGAATTACTGAAAGGATTGAATATCCGTAAACCGTATTTCCTGAGTGGTGGAATAAGCCCCGATGATGTGGAAAACCTGAAGGCTTTTCAGAAGGATACTGTGGCGAAAGATCTTTACGCAATAGATATCAACAGTCGCTTTGAAATCAGTCCTGGCATGAAGGATATGAATCAGGTGAAGGCTTTTGTTGAATTGTTGAATGGTTAAATTGTTGAATGGTTTTATCAAATTGATTTCATCAGAGTAAAAGTTAGTATTGATGCAAAATGAATCAGGCGTTTTAAACGAATCCCGCTTAAAGAATGGCAGTTATATTTCCCCGGATGCTCAGGGATATTATGGGCATTTTGGCGGTGCTTATATTCCTGAAATGCTTCACCGGAATGTAGAGGAATTGCGCGCAAAATATCTCGATATTATGTATGAAACCTCTTTTCAAAAAGAGTTTCAGGGTCTGTTGCGTGATTATGTGGGAAGGCCAACACCTTTATTTCTGGCTGAACGCCTGAGTAAACAGTTTCATACCAATATTTATTTAAAACGCGAGGACCTGAATCATACTGGTGCACATAAAATCAACAACGCCATTGGCCAGGTTTTATTGGCACAGCGACTTAGGTAAAAAACGCATTATCGCAGAAACCGGAGCCGGCCAGCATGGCGTGGCAACTGCTACGGTATGCGCACTTAAGGGCATTGAATGCGTTGTGTATATGGGGGTGAAAGATATTGAACGCCAGGCACCCAATGTAGCCCGTATGAAAATGCTTGGTGCAACGGTTGTGCCCGCAACAAGTGGCAGCCAGACATTAAAAGATGCAACCAATGAAGCCATCCGCGCCTGGATCAATAATCCTGAGGATACGCATTATGTGATTGGCAGCGTAGTAGGACCGCATCCTTATCCTGATATGGTGGCAAGATTTCAAAGTGTGATCAGTGAAGAAATAAGATGGCAGTTGAAGGAAAAGACCGGGAAAGAATTACCAACCAATGTGATCGCCTGTGTTGGTGGCGGAAGCAATGCGGCAGGTGCTTTTTATCATTTCCTGGAAGAAAAGGCAGTAAAACTTATCGCGGTAGAAGCAGCCGGATATGGTGTTAATAGCGGTATGAGCGCTGCTACTACAAAACTTGGAAAGCCCGGCGTATTACACGGCAGCAAAAGCCTCGTAATGCAAACGGAAGATGGACAGATTGTAGAGCCGCACAGCATTTCTGCCGGACTGGATTATCCCGGTATTGGCCCAATGCATGCGCATCTTTATGAAACAGGCCGCGGTACTTTTTTAAGCGCTACGGATGAAGAAGCATTACAGGCTGCATTTGAATTGTCTAAGCTGGAAGGCATCATTCCTGCACTGGAATCTGCTCATGCACTGGCCGCTTTATCACAACTTAAGCTGAATGAAAAAGATGTGACAGTGATTTGTTTAAGTGGAAGAGGAGATAAGGATCTGGCGGCATATATGAAAGCGATGGAATAAGAACCAGGATGGTTGATGGGTGGTGGTTGGTAGCACCTCAAAAGCTAAGAAATCCGCAGATGAATTAGTATCCTTTTCTGTTGGGTTTATAACAGCCCATGCTCATACCTGAACCTCATGCCTGACACCTACCCCATTAATTTTTGTTTAAGCTAAAAAAATTAGTATTTTGCGGCTAAATGCATTAGTTATGTCATATGCCGGAAAAAATCTCAGATACCTTCGTAAGTTGCGGGGATGGACACAGGAAGAATTTGCAAATAAACTGCATATTAAACGTTCTTTGATTGGCGCCTATGAAGAAGAAAGGGCGGAGCCGCGTTTGGATGTTTTGCAAAATATGTGTGCTATTTTTAAACTGAGCCTGGATGATCTTTTATTGAAAGATCTTGTCATTGCCAAAGATGGCGGCAGCTATATTGATAAACGCCGTGCTATGAAAATGGAAACCGGCAGTCGGGAGATCCAATTTGTACCGGTAAAAGCTGCGGCAGGTTACCTCGCAGGATATGCCGATCCGGAATTTATTGACGAATTGAATACTTTCACCTTGCCAATGCTTTCACCCGGGCAATACCGGGCATTTGAAATTGTAGGCGACAGTATGTTGCCCACACCAAGCGGCAGTGTGATCGTAGGTGAGAAAGTGGAAAGCATGGAAGATGTAAAATCTAACAATACTTATATCGTCATCTCAAAAAATGGAGGAATCGTTTATAAAAGAATTAACCGCAATAACCGGTTAAAAAATAAAATCACGCTCGTAAGTGACAATCCCCAATTTGAACCCTACCAGTTAAATACCAATGAAGTTGTGGAACTATGGAAAGCGCAAATGATTCTTTCCAAAGCCAATACACAACAAAGATGGGATGTAAATCAACTGGCGGGAATGGTTACTACATTGCAGGAACAGGTAACGAATTTAAAAAAGAAAATGAGCTGATACCTAATGCTCATTTTCTTTTAAGTACTGCATTTTTCTAATTGCTCTTAATTATAGAACGTGATAATTTGTCTGCTTCAATGTTATATTATACTATTTCATTTGATTTTTGATGCGCTTTAATTTTGCCCCATTCAATTTCAATGAAACATTAGGCTTTAATATTTCCAGGACCAGGTCCAAATTTTGAATAAATTTCCCTTTTTTTGTTTTAAAAGCTTTCGTGGATAATTTATCTTTCCGGCCAATCAAACCGGTTAAATGAAGAAAAAGCTACATTAATGAATTGTTTTGAGGTAAGTTTCAGGTGTCATTATTGATAAATTGCTTGTTTTGTAATCTTTAATATTTCTCGTAATGATCACTTTTATTTCTTTCCCATTTTGTGCTGAAAAATTTTGCAATGCATCTTCAAAATCTTTGAAATCAGCATTCAATGCGTTCAAAACAGTTTCTTTGTTTATTACTGCAACATCTACCAGATTCATCAACATTTTTAAGTTTTCGATTACTTGTTCATGTTTAGCTGTTTTCCTCAAAATGTAATAAATGTTGCTTATCATAACTGGAGTTACAAAGCCTTTTATTTTTCCACTCTCACATAAACTTAAAACTTGTGACGCGTCTTCTGAAAATGGCTTTCTGTCAAAAAATAAATCCAAAATCACATCTGTATCAATTAAGATTTTCTCCATTACAAATATTTTTCGGACAACCGATCAGTTAATTCTTTTTTATAATTAAAATTTTTAGGCAATTTGAATGCACCTTTTAATGATTGAACAGTAGGAGTTAATTCATCTTCATTTTTTGGTTCATCATTCGTTAGAGCCTTAAGATAATTTTCAATTAAATCAGAAAGACTTCTTTCTCTTTTTCGGGCGTATTTTTTTGCTTTTTCAATAATGGATTGTTCTATTGTTAAAGTCAGTTTCGTATTCATGCTATTCAATTTAATGCAAAAATAGCAAATGTTTTACACGTGTAAATAATGGTGTTATTATACGTGGTTTGGTTAAACTCAGCTTCAATATTGCAGCTTATGCCGATAAGTCTTCGCTAAAATCGTACATTTGTCATGAGTTAAAAGGGAGGAATATGGCAAAACGTGCGATTCTTTCTATTGATACACTGGCCGCATTTGAGCGCGAGATCAACCGCGATTATCATCCTTACGACATAAATATGATGGTAATGACCGGTACGATGGAAGAAAAGCATAAAAATATTGATCCCGCCAAAGGTATTCCGGCACTACGCAGAAAATTCAATCTTATTTTCCTATTCCTGGGTGGTGAGCACGATATGCAAATAGGTCTTGATTATCATTGGCTACGACCAAACGACCTGGTGATTGTTCCGGAAAATATGGTGGCCGCTTCACCGCATATCCGCAATTGTAAAGGACTTTGCATTCATTTTAAAACAGAATTTTTGCAACCGGTTTTGAATGGAAATCTTTCCGATCAATTCATATTTTTTGATGTTCAGGCCGAACATATTATTCATCTTCAGCCTGCAGACAGTGAAGTGATTCAAAATGCATTTCACGATATTATCCGGGTATATGAATGTTTTTCCCCGGAAAAAGATTATTTATTGCGCAATTACATACATATCCTGCTGCTGCGCATTCGGGAATTATACAAAGGATTTATTTCCAGGATTAATGAAAACACCTCACGCAGTACCATTTTAGCCAATCAATTTAAACATTTGGTTGAAAAAAATATACCCGCACTGCGTGAAGTGCAGCAATATGCGGCGCTAATGAATGTATCTTCAAAATATTTGAATGATGTGGTAAAGGATACATTTGGTAAAGCGCCTGGTGAGCTGATACGCGACATGCTTTTGCTGGAAGCCAAAGTAATGTTGCGATCCACAGATCTTTCCGCTTCACAGATTGCTTACCGGTTAAATTTTGAAGACCATTCTTATTTTAGCCGTTTTATTAAGCAGCATACAGGATTCAGCCCTCTGGAACTAAGAAAAATGCTCTGATTTGTACCCGTTTTCCCGCCATTTGTATCAGTGTTTTGCTTGTATCCTATTCTAATTTTGTTGTGTAAATCTGATTGTTCACCTTAAAGATTTTTTATGGAAACTGCAACTCCTGTTATAAATCCCCAAAAAGTAGAAGCTTTTTTGGGAAGAGTGGTGGGCGATTTTGGCGCTGCCTTTGGCGCCACACTCACTTATATTGGTGATAAGCTAGGCATATACAAAGCTATGGCTTTTGCCGGTCCGCTTTCATCAGAAGAGGTCTCAAAACGTTCGGGTACCAATGAACGTTATATCCGCGAATGGCTGATCAACCAGGCTGCCGGCGGATATATTGAATATGACGCCCAAACCGGCAAATACATGCTTCCTGATGAGCATGCCATTGCTTTAACCGACGAAAATTCGCCTTATTTTGTGGTAGGAGGTTTTGAATTAATCAATGCGCTGATGAAGGCGGAAGAGCGCATAACTGAAAATTTTCTTACCGGAAATGGAATGTTGTGGGGCGAGCATCATCACAACCTCTTTGAAGGTACTGAAAGATTTTTCAGACCCAGCTATGTGGGTAATTTATTGAGCAATTGGTTGCCTGCCATTGATGGTATTATTGAAAAGCTGGAAAAAGGAATTTTAGTTGCCGACCTTGGTTGCGGCCATGGCGCTTCTACCATGATTATGGCTAAGGCTTTTCCAAAATCAACATTTATCGGGTTTGATAATCATGCGCCATCTATTCAAAGAGCCAATGAGATAGCCAGGGAAGAAGGGCTGAAAAATGTACGTTTCGAAGTTTCCAACGCGCTGAATTTTAATGGCGCCCAGTACGATTTTATTACATTCTTTGATTGCCTTCATGATATGGGAGATCCGGTAAATGCGCTAAAAAACTGTTATGCGGAATTAAAAGATGGCGGTACTATTATGGCCATTGAACCTATGGCGGGAAGAAAAACAGAAGAGAATTTTAATCCCATAGGGAGAGTTTATTCCGGTGCATCTGTTCTGTGTTGTACACCCAATGCTTTAGCCAGTGGAGGATATGCATTGGGAACGGTTGCCAGTGACGATGCCATTGAAAAAGTAGTAAAAGCAGCAGGTTTTAAAAAATTCCGCCGGGCCACTGAAACGCCTTTCAATCGGGTGTTTGAGATCAGGAAATAATTAAGTTGATTGAATTTGAAGCGTTTCGGGTGTCCGGAACGCTTCTTAGTTTTCTTTTCTGCTTGAAAAATAATATACTTTATTCCGCATTATCAATAGGATCAGTTTTTCAATGGCAATGATGCATTTGTAAGGCGGCCATTTCCAAATTGGGTTTGTCTCCATCAATCACTTCAAAATGTGCCATCATTCCTGCCGCATGATGCTCTAAAATATGACAATGATACATCCATTTTCCCGGGCGGTTATCCGGCATCCAGGCGATCTTGATTTTGCTTTTTGGTGTCAGATTCACTGTGTCTTTCCATGCCAGGTATTCCGGTGATTTTCCGTTAATTTCAAGCACCTGGAAAAAGAATCCATGCAGGTGAAAAGGATGATCCATCAAACTGGTATTGGCTACCTCCCAGATTTGCAATTCTCCAACTTTTACTGGCTTGTCCATTGTATGCAAATCATTGTTTACAAAAAAATCAATTCCGTTTTTTAAACTGGGGCCAACAGAAAATTTTACTTTTCTTGTTGATTCCGCATCTTGTGTTGCAAGCGGAGAAATCGTTCTTAAACGGTCAGGAATGAAAGCAACGGAAGGTTTAGCTTTTTCTACCCGCACAGTTGCAAATTGTTGATGTTTTGCTTTTAGGAATGTCATTCTGTTATAGGGCAAAGATTCAATTGAAAACATTTCTCCTTCAATGAAAGGCCCGGCAATAATATCCACCCGCTCTCCGGGTGTCATTAAAATTTCAGTGACTTCTCTTGGGTATTCTAACAATCCTCCATCGGAGCCAATGATTTTGAATGACTTTCCGCTTAAATGCAATAAAAAATATCTTGCGCTGGATGCATTAATAAACCGCCATCTTTCCATTTGACCGGCGTGAACATTTATGACTGGTTTTTCCTTTCCATTTATCAGCAAACTATTGCCTTCCCGGCCATCATGCCTTTCCATCCAGCGTGCGAAAAATCCCCCCTTTGTAAAGTCATTTCCTGTAAGTTTTAGGTCATCAATCATGAATACATTTTCCGCATCAACAACAGGATCATTTTCATCTTCAACTATTAATGCCCCATACATGCCTCTTTCCATTTGCACTGTTTCATTTTCATGAGAATGGTACCAAAAAGTTCCGGCATCAGGTACTACAAAACGGTATTCAAAATCTTCGCCCGGTGCAATGGGTTTTTGCACTTCCCCGGTACCATCCATGGATGCAGGTAATCTTATTCCATGCCAGTGAATAATAGTGGATTCTGTAAGATTGTTCTTTACACGAACAACCAAAGTATCGCCCCTTTTTGCTTTTAAAACCGGGCCGGGAAACTGCTTGTTAAATCCCCAGGCCTGTATGGTTTTACCAGGAGCGATCTCCCATTTAAATTCACTTGCTTCAAGGTCAAATATTACTACATTATTTTTACTGTTTATCTCGTTTTCATTTTGAGTTTTTGCAATTAGGGAGGTTTGTGATTTCATAAAAATTAGTTGATTTTATTTTTTTATTGATTGCACAAAACTAATCTCGCTATTATGCATGGATGTTACATTATTTTGGAAATGGTTTACAGAATTTTGATAGGATCAATTGGTTCAATTGTGAGCCGCATTTCAAATTTATTACACGCTTGTACTAAAACGCTTCATAAAAGTAAACGACAATTTAAATGCACTAAAAGGGATTGCGGTGTGGTATTGTCTTTTACATTATAGTAAAGTAAATGGGTAAGAAAATAGCCATTTTTATGACTATTCTCTTACCCATTTACTTATTCTAAAGATGGCTTTGAATGATTACCCGCTTCCAATGATTATTTAATGCCCATGACATCCATTGATCTGATATTATTGCACCACAGCTTTCTTTTTCTGGCTGGTTTGTGCGCTAAAATAACCCAAAGCGCCGCCACTGATATTGCTATCGGGATTGGCAGGTGTGGTAGCATTGTGCTGTACATCGTGCAATGCGGTAAAATAGCGGAATATGTTTTTGTCAATGCATTGCATTTCCACTTCTATGGTATCGTTTATATTAATGACGCTATCATTTTGAATCAATGGCCTTGTACTTATATCGTTGTTGGTAAACCTGTCGTCCCATATCCAAACCGCAGGAAACCGGGTGCCGTTAATCGTTTCAATAAACTTATAATAATTGCCAAAACCGGGCGGATCCATATATTGAGGTTTTACAATCCAGATGGATTTATTGCCAAAAAATATTTTCTCAAACAGTAAAGTATCCAGGTTTACCTGTTGTGGCATTTGAGAACTGGCTGTGTAATCTTTTCCTTCCGCGTTAACGGTTAAATTGTAGGTATGGCCAGGAATACCTATAAGGTTTTTATTGGTATACAATCCAGGCTGTGTTTCACTAAGGTTATACTTGTTGCCCTGATCGTCCGTGATGCTTACAGTGGCGCCCGATACTTTGGGGAAAGTATTGTTGCTGCTGAATTGTACGCTTTTCGTAATGCTTACTTCAGCGGAAGCCGAATTGGATACAATGCCTTCAATAACGATCTCCGGCGGCGCATTTTTGAGATCAACATTTATTTGTTTTGTACAGCCAATAAACAGGAGAGAAGTGAATAAAAGGAGAAATATATTTTTCATTTTGAATGAGTTTATTACTTGAATCAGGAAGTTGAAATTCATTTTAAAATTTAAAGTTCCAGGTAACACCTGGTACAAATCTGAACAGGGAAGTTTGCTCGGCAATCGTTTTTGAAGAATTGTTCGGATCATCCTTAAAGCTGATGACATACGCATTTTCGTGGCCATAGGCATTGTACAACCCAAATGTCCAGCTGCTTTGATATTTGCGGTTTTTATTATGCTTACTTTCTACGGTTGCTGCAATATCCAGGCGGTGATAAGCCGGCATTCTATGCGCGTTCCTGTCTGTATATAAAAACACGGTTTGATTGTTTACATAGTATTTACCAGCCGGGAATGTAACCGCATTGCCTGTACTATAAACGAAAGTGCCGGATAGCGACCAGTATTCGCTTATTTTGTAAATACCAACCACACTTAAATCATGAGTTTTATCCTGCCTTGCATTAAAGTAATTGCCATTGTTTATCCCTGCTATCTTTCGTTCTGTTTTTGATAAAGTATAACCCGCCCATCCATTGAGCCGGCCAAATTTTTTCTTAATTAAAAATTCTATACCGTAAGCTCTGCCTTTGCCATAGAGCAATTCGCTTTCTACATTATCATTTGCTTCGATGGTTGCTCCATTTCTGAAATCAATTTGATTTTGCAATGCTTTATAATAGGTTTCCACACTAAACTCATATTGATTGTCTTTGAAATTCTGATAATAGCCCAATGAAACCTGGTCCGCAATTTCCGGTTTTACATTATTGGTACTGGGTAACCATAAATCGGTAGGCGAGGATGAGGTGGAATTACTTAATAAATGCAGGTTTTGAATATTCCGGTTGTAAGATGCTTTTAATGATTTACTGCTTGTAAGCTGATAACTTGCACTGAAGCGCGGTTCGATGTTCCAGTAACTTGCTACTGCTTTTCCTTTACTATAATGAATGGTATCAATTGTATTGCCGTCAGCATCATATTTGTAATAATTTCCCGGTCCGGTAGCGGTAAGATTACTCAAACGCAGCCCGTACACAATGTTTAGCTTATCGGTTACTCCCAACTCATGCGAAGCATACAAAGCGCTTTCCCAGGAATACCGGTTTTGTATTACACTGCTTTTAATGTTGGATGCAGCTTCAGCTTCAATGCGGCCGGGAGAAACCGTGTGATGGATAATATTCCCACCGAATTTTATTTTGTTGTTATTATTGATGAAATAATCAAAATCCTGTTTCAGGTTTACATCCTGTATTTGCGATGTGATGATAAATTTATCGCTTCCGGATTTTATCCTGATCTTATAATCATAATCGCTGTAGATAAGGGAAGTATTGCTGAAAACTTTATTGTTCACAATATGGTTCCAGCGCAATGTTCCGGTGATATTACCCCAGTCTGTGCTAAAAGTTTCGCCAAAGCCTAATACATCACGGCCAAAATATCCGGAAAGATAGATCCTGTCTTTGTTTCCAAGTTT
Source organism: uncultured Chitinophagaceae bacterium (assembly GCA_963695165.1). Lineage (GTDB taxonomy): Bacteria > Bacteroidota > Bacteroidia > Chitinophagales > Chitinophagaceae > CAVOGF01. Next base: position 134,917 of record CAVOGF010000002.1, on the reverse strand, counting down.
ATAATTGGCTTTTAAATTCAGGTCATAGAAATACAGACGATTGTTTTTTAAAGCGGAATCGGATGATAATTTTAAGAACAAGTCGGCATATGATCTTCTTCCGCTGATGATAAATGAACCCTTGTCTTTTACAATGGGGCCCTCAATATTTACGCGGGAAGCGATAAGGCCTATTCCGCCGCTCACATCATAATCTTTACTGTTTCCATCCTTCATTTTTATATCCACAACGCTGGATAAACGTCCTCCATACTGAGCCGGCATTCCACCTTTGTATAGTGTCAGATCTTTAATGGCATCCGAATTAAATGTGGAGAAAAAACCAAGCAGATGAGAAGCGTTGTAAACCGGCGCTTCATCAAGCAGGATCAGGTTTTGATCGGCAGCGCCGCCACGTACATAAAATCCACTATTGCCATCGCCTGCATTTTTAATGCCAGGTAGAAGTTGAATGCTTTTAAGTATATCCCGTTCACCCAATAAAACCGGTAGCTGGTTAATTTTTTCAATATCCAGTTTCTCCACACCCATTATTGGTTTGGTAATGTTGTCGTTTTTTTTCTGGTTGGTTACTACTACTTCTTCTAAATCGGAAGCATCGCTTAATTCAATTACCAGTTGATTATCATTATTAAGTTGTATTTGCCGAGTATTGGTTTCATAACCAACATAGCTAACGAGTAAAGTGTAGTTGGCCTTAGGTACAGTGATAGAAAAAAATCCATAGGCATTCGTAACGGTACCTCCGCTAACCTCCTGCAATTTTACTGTAGCGCCTATAAGCAGTTCGCCGCTGCGTTTATCTTTTACCGTACCGCTGATGGTATATTTTTTTTGTGCTGATAGTGGAATGGAAAACAGCATTAAAACTGCCGTAATAAATGCAGGAACAGAAAATATATTTCTTTTTACAGAATTGGTGTATAGTTTTCCCATAATAGTTATTTCAAATTATAGCTTGTAAAAATATCCAGCTATTTAAAGCTGAAAAGTTAAAAAGTGAGAGGTGGAAAAGGTGAAAGGTGAAAGGTGAAAAGTGAAAGATGAACCATGGCCGCTTTTTAAGCAGTCATGGTTCGGTGGTGCCTTTTAATCTTTAATTGCAATTTGCGCAGGTGCAATTTTCAGCACAGTTACAATTTTCACATTTGCAATTTGGATTTCCACATTTTACATTGTTGACGTTTTGAGCGCTTTGACTCATTAATGTTTCTGATTTCATGATAAATATTTTTTTTTATTTGATAACACAAAACTAATATGGTCAACATGCTTCGCTGTTACACTATTATGGGAAAGGTTTATACAATTTTTTGATGTCCTTTTAAATAGCCATTTTCCAATGACGTAGCGATACTTCTGTTCATACCACAGATTGTTTCAAAAATGCTTACGCACAATGCCATGCTATTTTTTCGCAATGACGTACTAGAACGTCATTGCGACGCAGGAAGCAATCTGTGTTAATGAACTAAAACGACTTTTGAGATTGCTTCAAAAATGTTTGCGCACTATGCCAACGCTATTTTTTCGTAATGACCTAGTTTTGGAAATGTTTAAAGGGCTAAATGCTACATTCTATAAGGTTGATTGCAGCTATTGGAAGTAGCTGTGGTATCTTTAGCTAAACCGGATTTCCGGATTCAACATCAAACTTTAATCTTAATGTCCAAAAAAAGCGCAGGTTTAGTTTTGTACCGCTTTCGGGATAACCTGCCGGAAGTATTGTTGGTTCACCCCGGCGGCCCTTTTTGGACAAAGAAGGATGTAGGAGCGTGGTCCATTCCCAAAGGCGAATTGGATGAAGATGAAAATCCGTTGGATGCGGCTAAAAGAGAAACAGAGGAAGAAACGGGAATTAGAGCAGAGGGGAAATTTTTAGAATTAACGCCGGTAAAACAGAAAAGCGGAAAATTGGTTTTTGCCTGGGCTGTAAAAGCGGATGTGGATACTGCTGACATAAAAAGCAATTTGTTTGAAATAGAATGGCCGCCGAAATCTGGCCACAAAAAATCATTCCCGGAAATTGATAAAGCGGAATGGTTTAAAACAGATGCAGCAAAAAGTAAAATTATTCCGGGACAGGCGGCATTGATTGAAGAGCTGGAAAGGATACTTCAATAGACCAAATTTAGTATTGCATCATTGGTTTGAATTGAAGAATCTTTGAATAATAATGCTGAATAAAGTACTAATAGTAAAAGAGTGCGACGCAAGAAAAGCATCATAGTAGTAATGCTGCCTGGTTCATAAAAAACAATTTACATTTCAAAGTCAATCCCCACTTTAATTATAAAGTTCTAAACTAATTTTACATTCCATTTATAAATCATAACTAATGAAGCATTTTAAACAATTCATATTGCCGGTTATTTTTTGCCTGACTGCTGCAGGCTTATCCGCACAGGGTTCAAGGGGCAAAGACTTAAAAGTTATTGCCTATTTTTCCGGAAGTCCGGAACAGGCATTGAATGTTCCCGCGGAAAAAATAACCCATATTATTTTTAGTTTTTGCCATTTAAAAGGAAACCGGCTGAATGTAGATAATGCAAGGGATACGCTTACCATACAAAGGCTGGTGCAGTTAAAAACAAAAAATCCGCAATTAAAAGTATTGTTATCGCTGGGTGGATGGGGCGGTTGTAAAACCTGTTCCGATGTTTTTGCCACAGCGGCCGGAAGAAATGAATTTGCGAATTCCGTAAAGGAACTTAGCGCATATTTTAAAACCGATGGTATAGACCTGGATTGGGAATATCCCACTATTGAAGGTTTTCCGGGGCATCAATATATGGCCGCCGATAAAGAAAATTTTACAGATCTGGTAACGGTGCTTCGGAAGACATTGGGCAAAAAGCCGGAGATCAGTTTTGCTGCCGGTGGTTTTCCGAAATTTTTAAAGGAATCTGTTGACTGGAAAAAAGTAATGAAACAGGTAAATTATGTGAACCTGATGACTTATGATTTGGTGAATGGTTATTCCACCGTTACGGGGCATCATACCGCTTTGTATTCCACGCCGCAATTAGAGCCATCGGCAGACAATGCCGTACAATACCTGTTGAACCTGGGTATTCCTGCGCATCAATTGGTAATTGGCGCCGCGTTTTATGGTCGTGTATGGGAAAATGTGGATAGTACGAATAATGGATTGTATCAATCAGGAAAATTTAAACAGGGAATACCTTACAAAAAATTCTCTACTGAACTTTCACCTGAAAAAGGATTTATTTATCATTGGGATGATGTAGCCAAAGCGCCTTATTTGTACAATCCTGAACAAAAATTATTCGCAACATTTGATGATGAAAAATCTATACAATTAAAAACGCGTTATGCGATGGATCATCATCTTTATGGCATCATGTTTTGGCAGTTAACGGAGGACGCACCGGAAAACGGTTTATTGGATGCGATTGATAAGGAAAAAAAGGAGTATAAAAGAAATTAAGTGTTGAGTCTTTAAAATACAATATGGGGAGAGATATTTAAAAGTACCGGGTGGTTTACAACAGAGGCGCAATAACTATTGCGCCTCTGTTTATTAATTGATTTAAATGATGCTAAATCTATAAAATTATTTAGCTGTGATCACACCACAACCTATTCTGCTGCCTGCGTTTCCGGTAGGCTGTGTTGTAAAATCATCTACACCAGAATGAACAATGATAGCATGGTTGAGAATATTGGTTTTTTCATCTCCTCCGATAGTCCATCTGCTACCTCCATTAAGTTTTATTTCTCCTGAGCCATTCGCGTCAAGTTGTACATTTCCTATGTCGCCGGAATGATATGCTGCGGATCCCCATTTTCCATGTTGTTCATTTGTTGGGTTCCAGTGGCCATGAGCGCCCATTCCTGCATCGCCACAATCGCCATGATCATGGATATGCACCGCAACGGACTTGTTTGCCATTTTGGGAAAACTGATTTTAAGATCCATATCTACTGACCCGTTGGCATTTTGAACAAATTCAGCATGTCCATTTCCTGTGGTATCAGATTTGGTAGCGCTGATATCTACATACGCGTTTTTAGGTGAATCGACAGTGTTAATTTCTTTAGCTGTAACCTCTGTAGAATCAGAAGATGCGGAGTTGTTGCTTGCTTCATTACAACTAACTGCTACTGCAAATAAACAACTAAAGGCCAAACCGGATGTTAGGTTTTTTATCATTTTCATATTTTAATTTTTAATATTGAAATAAGGAATTTTTTAATACTTAATTAAGTTTTCCAATAGGTTTTAAAGGTTGAATGTGGAAAGTTTAAATTTATAAACCATTCAATTATATCGTTTCTTCAGGCTGTGAAATTAATAATTATGGTTTAACGAACCTCTTTTATTTAACAAATAAGTATTTTCTTACTTGCTGTTAATCAGGTAAAAAACAATGGCAAAGACCGCACCAGAATTTTTATTACCTGGTATAATAGCGAACCATCGGCCTGTTTTTAGACGTCTGGTCTGCAATTTCAAAACCTGCCCGTTCAAATGATTTATATAAGCCAATCCATGCAAACGCATCCGGAAGTTTTTCCTGTGTAGGAATAGTTGGATAGGCTTCTATGATTTTTATATTATTTTCCCTGGCATATTTAATAACGGCTTTCAAAACTGCCACGGAAACGCCTTTGCGTCTGAAAGCTTTATCGATAAAAAAGCAGGGAATTGACCAAACAGAATTGTTGTCTATTGGTTTATGGACCCGTGAATTTTCAAGTTTAATAAAATGCTCTCTGGGTGCAAATGCGCACCAGGCAATGGCCTGACCTTTGTAAAAACCAAGAATTCCGGTTGGTTTATTTTCGTAGACAAGTTGCTGCATCGCATTTTTATTGCCCTCGTTTGCCTTTCCTTTTTCGAAATCTGCTTTTTTAAGACGAAAAGACATACACCAACAATTTCCACAAGCGCCTTTGTTTCCAAAAAGTTGAACGAATTTATTCCAATTGAATTTGGTAAGGGGTTCAAAGGTCAATTGATGTACTATATGATGGTTTGATGCTGTCATGTAGTTTATTCACACTGGTTAAATACTTATAAATTTTTGCCCTTTAGTAACTGTTGAATCTTCTTAAAATTCACCAATAAACCGCCTGCCAAATGATCGAAAGCTGTTTCTTTGGAACACAAATTCCCCTTGAATACCGATAGGCCTATAAAGTTACTAAAATTGATTTTCTTTAACATGCGTTGTTGGTCAGGCGACCAACAACGGCATAACAGGCGACCAGCAATGGCATAACAGGCGACCAACAACCGTTTTCATGCATTTTATCCTTTCAATCTTATCCTCCTCAATCCTAATCCAACGGCGGTATAAAGCAGGATGCTTATTAAGCCTACAGCCGGATGAATTAATAATTTTATGCCTTTGTTGATCGCCTGACCAACAACATAATTTTGCATTTTATCCTTTTAATCTTATCCTTCTCAATCCTAGTCCAACGGCGGTGTAAAGCAGGATGCTTATTATGCCTACAGCCGGATGAATTAATAATTCTTTACCACCCGCTATTTGAAAGGAGCTATCCAGTATCATCGGATTCACAAAGGCATCTTCCACCATATGCATTAATACAGCCGGCCAGATGGATTTGGTGAGATACCATAATTCCACATAAACAATGGTCCATGCGATCATGGTTGCAAGCGTAAGGGGAATGAACACAACCATACTTAAAGAAGTAAAAGTCTGAAGAGTTTCACTATCAATAAAATACAGGTAATAAGTGATATGCCATAATCCCCAGATCAATCCTACAATGAGATAAAGCAGAAAGTCATTGATTCTGAGGGATGCAAGTTTGGGCGTAAGGTATCCGCGCCAGACAAATTCTTCCGGAATGTTTTTTATAAAATTGGGTATAAGCGCTACACCGAACGTTTGGAAAAACAGGGAAACATTGAAGCCTGAGAAACTGATCCAGCCTAAAATATTTCCGATAAAAACAGTTAGTAAGGTTAGTACCGGGAAAATCAGCAACGACAAAATATACCACCTGATATTAGCCCGGAGTAAAGGTTTAATGCCGGTATCTTTCCAGCCATCACCGGCAAAAGCGCGCAGGTAAATGGATGCGAAAAGCGGCGCAACAAGCCATAAAAGCATACCCAAATTTTCTCCGGGAGGATTATCCATGGCAATATTCAATGCGTGGCCCACCCAGCCGCAGATAAGAACAATAAATGTAAAAATGATAAGATTGCGTAGAGTGGTTTTTCTTTCGATGGCCTCAACTTCCATTGATGATCCTGTTTTATTAAGGGTTAAATTTCAAATTTAATATTAAAATATTACAGGCAATATGATTTTAAAAAACAGTAATAGTTTTTGTTTAAAAATCGTAAGCATTGCTTTCTAAATCGTTATGTAAGGATTAGTAAATACGGTTTTTTTGCAGCTTGAAAATATTAAAAATTTAAGCTGATGAATTTTGTAATTGCCGGTTTGATTTTTGTTGCGAAGGAGGAATTCTGGAAATTGACCGTTCTATGCCGTTGTTGGTCGCCTATTGCAAGAAGCGTTCAATTGCATGAAGTTTCTCTAGATAATTGACGACATACAAGAGTCAGAGCTTAAAACTATAAAGTGCCTTGTTTTTCTGAAGAATAAAAGTAAATCATAACAAGCAAAATATTTTTCCTAAAATCAGCGGCCTGGGATTCAGTGAGACCTCGATGTTCTTCAAAAATGAAATGAAGCGGAAAGTATTTGTTGCATCCAATGCTCGGTGAGAAAGACAAGAAGATACTTGAATTGTTAAAACACTAATTTTAATATTGTCCGCCTTAAAAAATTTGAAACGAGTGAAACGCTTTTCCACTAAGAATCCTCGCCTCTCTCCGTGAGGAAAGGGGGTAGGGTGAGGGCCAAAACAAGCGGGTGTGAATACTTTGAATAATGCGAAAAGGACTACCTTTTCAAAAAAATTTCATCAAAACACATTTAAACGACTATCATGAGTAATCTTAATAATAAAGTCGCCTATATAACTGGCGGCAGCAAAGGCATTGGTTTTGGAATTGCAAAATCGTTACTTGACCAGGGTATGAGAGTCGCCATCACCAGCCGCAACCTCGCTGCAGCGAAGGAAGCAGCAACAGCGTTAAGTAGAGATCCTTCAAAAATATTGGCGCTGCAATCTGACGTTAGCACCATGGCCGGCGAAAAAGCAGCGGTAGAAGAAGTGCTGAATCATTTTGGCCAGCTTGATGTGTTGGTGGCTAATGCAGGCGTCGGACATTTTGCACCCATCGACACGTTATCTGAAGAAGAATGGAAAAGTACGATTGACACAAACCTTACAGGCGTTTTCAACAGCGTGAAAGCCAGCATTGATGCATTGAAAGAATCAAAAGGCTACATCATCACGATCGCCAGCCTTGCAGGAACGAATTTTTTTGAAAATGGCGCGGCCTATAATGCAAGCAAATTTGGGCTTGTAGGATTTTCGCAAGCCATTATGCTCGATCTGCGCAAATATGGTATTAAGGTTACGACTATCATGCCCGGCTCTGTTGCTACGCATTTCAATAATCATACACCCGATGAAAAAGATGCGTGGAAAATTCAACCTGAAGATGTTGGTCAAATGGTGACTGATCTTTTGAATATGGCGCCGCGTACATTGCCAAGTAAGATTGAAGTGCGCCCTTCGATGCCGGGAAAATAAAAAAGTCGATATAAAAACAACATAAATGGACAGGTCTAAAAGGGCCTGTCCATTTTGCATTACAGCGATATGGTGATTTCTTAGGTCTTTGATCAAAAAGCTACCTGACTTTTAGATAAAGATAAATATTAGAAACTAAATCCGGTCTTTATTCGTCAAGCCCCGAGCCGCAACACAGCATTACCGATGCTGATTGTTTTAATGTCCATTTGCATTATTGGCTATAGCAACTCCGCAGATATTTCTCTTGCCTAAATAGTTTGAGACTTCCGCAACTAATGTTAAACCCGTTGTCGGTTTTGTAAATCCAAAGTCGTACCATTACGAGTTAAACAGGTCGCTTCTACAAATTCATTTCCATAAATACCAACCAATCTTCGAGCTTTTTTGGTAGCTCGTAATAGGGTTTTGTCACATTAAAACCAATGCTTTGATATAGTTTTTGAGCTTCTATTTGCCTGAAACTGGTGTCAAGCCTGATCGTTTGATAACCAATAAGTCGGGCTTCATCTATTAATTTTTCGGATAGTGCACGTCCTATTCCTTTCCCGTGAAACTTTGTATAGACAAACATTCGTTTCATTTCACACGTCTGGTCATCTATCTTTCTCAAAGCCACGCACCCGGCCGGTTCACTGTCGAACAGGGCTAATAGAAGTCTCCCATCAGGTTTGGAGTATTTTCCTGGCAATGATTCCAGTTCTTCTTCAAAGTCCTTCTTGTCAAAGTACTCATTAATTAATTCCAGATCTTCCAGATGACGTGTCCGATGCCAATTCAAGAAATCATATATCAGCTTACGAACATGGTCACAATGCTCATGGCTGACTGCATCTATAATTTTAATATTTTTGTCAATTATCATTTTTAGTTGAAGTATCTGGTTGAAAGATGGTGCGCCCAACGATAAGGCCTGGCGATGTGCTGGTATTTTATAATTGTCTTTCCGGCAACTGAAGCCAATTAGAATTACTGATGTTGAAGATAACAACTAAAGCCAAATAAAACACGTCTGTCCGATATTAGCTGATAGTAGTCAGCTGATATTGTTATCCCGTCCGCCAGCATTGCGGAAAGCTTTCGTTAGTGGTTCGTTGCTTTTATTCATTTGGTTGTTCTGTTGGAATTTTTGTAACATCCATAAAGATAAAATTCCAGGTAATCTTCAATGGATCTTTGTTGCATAAAACCATGATCACTCATTTCGTTAGGTTCATTTCCACCTGCATGTAGTCCATTGGTCATAAAATTATTCAGTTCAAAGGAAGGCGTCCCTATGGGACTTGTTTAGTTTCTAACACATTAACTAGCTCCGGAGGAGCTGACTTTTGGTAGCTTTAAAATGAGCGCGACCATCAAAAGAGCCCTAAGGGGCGACCATTTCCAAATCAATCATAAAACTCAAATACTATTCGTCCTTAAATTCAATTTCAAACTTCTTCAACATTTCCAAATAGTCTACTCTGAATGTTTTTTTTCTGTGATGCTCTTCCTGATTGATAATGTATTGTATTACATCATTTCTCTATGAACGGGAATACGAGAAAGCCCCATATCCTTCCTGCCATTGAAATTTACACATTATGAACTTGTGATCGTTAATCCATTTTGACGAAGTTGCTTTTATCATCCGCATTAAATCAGAAATTTTAGAATTGGGATGTAACTCAAAAAAAACATGAACATGGTCTTTCCAGCTTCCAACAGCTAAAGGATAAGTATTGTCATTTTTTAAGATGCATGACATATATCTATGCAAATCCCAATGTAAGCTGCAGTTAATCTGTTTTTAATTCTGATTTAGTAATAATTTCAAAACCAAATAGTCCTTTAGATATTGTCAAGTCCACACTTTTAAAATGCTCGACAGCTACACCACAATAATAAACTAATTGCTTGTCTTGACCTTTGTAATTTATAACAATGTAAGGTTGCCCACATCTACCCTTTCCTCCTTTTGCAAAATGACCTACTGAAATAATTTTTTCATTTATTTCAATTTTTGCTTTACTGGGAAAGTTATAGTTCGTCCACATAAAAGCAAATGTTACTAAGCCGCCCCAAGTAACTATGTTATAAAATAATTGTAAGAAAACTGATGCTTTAAGATGAACGGTCAGTACTCTTTTTAAAAAGGGTGTAGTTAAAAGTCCTGGCAAAACCCACATTGTAAGTGGAACACTTAACGGGACAAATGTCTTTTGATAAATATTTATTTCCCAAATTGTCAGAGCTATTGAACCTATAAAAAGTCCAAATAATATTATTTCAATAGGATTAAAAATTGAAATTATTTTATTAAGTCTGTTTTGGTCAAAAGAATTTTTTGCGTTCTTTTTAATTTGAGTCATTAGGTTAGTCTGTTGTTGTCTTATTGCAGCTTACGGACACGGCTTGCAGCAGGTGGGCAAATAGAGTTCCGTCTGCCCGTACCGTTGCCAAATTAATAATAAAAAGTTCATTTTAAGTTCTATCGCTCAATAGCGTTTTTTCAGCCGGAACCACCGGTCAATAATGTTACAAAAGTTCAATTGTTATTCCTTCAGCCCCACTTGCTGCAAACCGATGTAAGCGGTAGTACGGTCATTCGTCTGGAACTTTCCAATCAATTTCTTTCATTATTTGCTCAAATGAATACTCACCTTTTTTTACCACGACACCTTTGTCATTTATGTAACCATATGTCTTACATTCAATAGAGTAATGGTGACAGTCTGATTCTTTTGCATGTTCGTCCCAAGGAACTTTTTTGCACGTCTCTCCAATTATTGCTTTTCCTTTATGAAAAGAAGTTGCAATCTCAAATTGTGGCTTTATGATAATTTCTCCCCTATTATTTGCAAAGCCAATGGTTTCATTTTCGTCAATTATTCTAATTTTATTTTCAATTAGGTCATCAGGACTTGGTTCACCAAAACTGGTGTTATAGACTTTGAATAATACATTTTCGTTGGCATCAATAGCTGTCCAGCCTGAACTCCCTTTCTTGCCAAATACTGCAAAATATCCAAATTGTTCGTTGTTGAAGGATACATAGTATAAGGAAGTGTCTAATTGCCGAATTACTTTACCTTGTTCATCAATGAAACTGTAAATGCTCCTCCAGGTATCGGTTTCTTTAACCTCAACTTTGAACTTAGTTTGTCCAGAAGCAAATTCACAGAAAACGAGCAAAAATAGAATTATGGTTATGGTGTTTAGTCGCATTGTCTGTTAGTATTCACAAAGCAAATATACTACAATGCAGTGGTATAAATGGTTACAGGTCAATGTGCACCTTGCGGTTATCCACAGTTTTCAGCCATTTGTTGATATCTTTTTCGCTTGCGGATGCTCTTTAAAGAGACACCCTGAAGGATGTGTTGAAGCGCTTCATGGGTGATAGAAAATTCAGTATTATTTTTACCACTGGCTGGCATTTCATAAGTTCCTTTTTCAAGTCTTTTATAATAGACAGCAAAGCCATCGCCTTCCCATAAAAGCAGTTTTACCTGGTTGTGTTTTTTATTAATGAAAATAAAAACCGCTCCGCTTAAAACATCCATCTTTAATTCTGACGTAACGATGCCGCTCAAACTATCAAAGCCTTTGCGCATATCCGTTGGCTGGCGATGTAAATAATATTTGCAGGATGCAGATAAATGTAGCATCCTTAACTGATCAGCGTTTTTAAATAATTACTGCTTACCGGTTCATGAAAAAGCACGCGCACACCTTCCGGGAAATGAATCTCCACTGAAGATGCAACCGCAGGTTTTTCTATTTTCAACTTTACAAAACGTTCGCTATTATTATCTATGGTTTCATGCTGGCTGCGATAGCATTTATACCAATAATAAAACTTATGAAAACGGATTGACTGCTGCTCACAGAATGCGTTTTGGGAAAGGCCACTTTGTTTCCATTGTTCGATGAGCTCAAACATTTGCTGCCGTACTTCAGGATTACTGCGCATGATTTATTTTTTTATCATGCAAAACTATAGGCGATTAAATTTGTGCGCAAGAGGTGGTTGGTCGGTAGGATTACCGCTTACGTTCGAGTATTTGCGAAGGCAGGGAATTCATTGATTGTCCAGCCCGGTACAAATGCTCATTTGAAAATATGTTGTTGAAGTTATAAACTAAAGCTGAATATGAACGTCGAGCCCGAACCGCTGCTGATGCTTGCACATAGCTGATGTTACAATGTCCAGCCCTGCTTTTGCAAATACTTTTGTTGTGCGATGTACTAGTCGATGGTTATCCATTTGTGAATTCCACCTTCATATTTTTGGTTTTTCTTTTGAAACCCATCCATTGCCGATTTAAACTGAACGATCATTAAAACTGCGTCACTATTTGTTGGTAGTGTATCCTCGTCGAGCAATTCTAAAAACTCTATTGATGGTTCGTCTTGTAACAATGTTTTTATCTTGTCCAAGATTTTATTGATTGTCTTAGCTTTCAGTTTATTTAATACTCCATCTTGCTTTTTTTTAGAGAGTTCTCTCATTTCGTTCAAAATGCCGTCTAGCATTGGGTACAGCATTTTGAATTTATCAACACTATCCTTTGAGATACCCTTTTTTTCATTAGTAGCTTTTGCCATTTATTTTTCTTTTATTTTTTTAGGTGTTAAAGTTTCGGTTTTTGAACGTCTGCCATTTACCTTCCAGTACCATTTTCTAGGAAAAGTATCTTCCTGCTCTATATTATCAGCACGCAGTTTTTCAAGACAATTTAGGTATTGAGTTAAAATCAGAGCAACATCACTGTTTGTTGGCATGTCATCCTCATTAAACACTGTAAAATCAGAAAATGGTTTATAGCTATCCCCTAATAAAGCATTAGCTTCAGTTAGAATTTGGTTAACAAATTTTAGCTTAAACTTATTCAGGGCATCATTTTGAGATTTCTTAGATAATGAACTTATCTCAATATGTAAACCTTCTAATTGAGCTTGAATTTTTTCGAAAGTATCTACTTGTTCTTGAGTCATGTTAATATTTTAAGATGGGAGTAATCTTGTAAACTCTATATATTTTTTTTTGATAACTTCAATTGGATTTCTCTGCTTGCTTTCATAAACCTCACACATTAATTTTAAATCTTCGTCTGTTAAAATTATAATTGCCTTTCTTTGTCCAGACCATAAGTCGATTGTATTTCTTATAACTTTTTTGGGAGGGTTGTTTCTTGTAAATATTACTCCAAATTTCCCAAACGAATCTTTTAAATACCTATTTAGCTGGTCAATATGATCTGGAGAAACTTCGTGAACATTCTTTAACTCAAATACAATTTGTTTACAATCATAATTGTCATAAATTTCTTTTAGAAACTCATAACTATTGTTATTATAGAAAATTAAATCTCTTATTAATACGCCGCTGTCTGTTCTGCTTTGTTCCTGGGCAAAATCAAGGTGTGGGTAGAGTAGCGAAGCTAATAATTGACAAAGATTATCTTCATATTGCTTGTCTGCATTATCTGTTTTACCTGTCGGTAATTTGAGAATTGTATCTAACTTCTTCTTTGATGAAGAAATAGGAATTTGCTTGAAAAGTGGATCATTTAAGCAATCAGTTTGTTGTTTCTCTTTAATTTTTACATAGGTTTGTACCAAATCATAGTTATCTCTATTGAAATTCAAAATCTTAACTCTTTCAACTTTTCCATCAGTTTTTTGAATTTCTTTTACATAGAAGTCCTTGAAATAATTTTCATAATTAATAAAGGTTGAATACCTTAACCAACGTTTTGGAACAAGCAATATTGGTTCTTTATTTGTTGGATTAATAGGTAAGTATGTTTCTTCCTCTTTAAATTTATAAGTCTTATAGTCTAGCAATTGAAGCTTGACTTTTTCTATAGGAATATTTTTACTTTCGCACTGGTCTATTGTGTAATCTATTAAAAAGGATTTTAGAAAATTTGCTGAAATGTCACTAATTCTGTCTTCTGCGACATTGTCAACAAATAATTGAATTTCCTCGAAGTGAATAAAACCCGCCTTTTCAAGCTGAGGAATATTATTATACAACGACAAAATCTCTGTAGCGGTTTTATCTCCAATTTTTTTACCAACTTTTGTCTTTGAACCACCTAGCCCGATTTCTTTACATTCAGATGCTTCTATCAGAGTTTTAACACATTCTGAATTGTCTTTCAAGAATTGATTTCCCAAATAGTTAAACCCGTTAGTCACAGTCAAGTGTAAGCTATTGTCCTGTTGTGAAGGAGATTTCCATAGAAGAAATGGGTCAATGAATAGTGGGATATCTTCATCTAGAAATGGAATCGCAAAATCAACCTCCTCCTGAGTAAAGGGGAGTTTGTGAAAATCGTTCAGTCTTGGTCTAATAATGCTGCTCATAAGTATATCGCACAACACTCAAAAAAGTATCCGAAAAGCCCCCTTAAAAAGCCCCGCATTAAAAATGACTCTGCGGGGCTTTGCGGTATACTTTTGCGTTGACCGATGTCGCCGTAAACTTGCTATTGGGGACAAAGTATCAGCCGGCCTTTTCTTTATGTTTGTTTTTAAAATTAAGTTTCAATCTCCAAAACGCTTTTTCCTTATCACTAATTGTCTTCAGATGTTTTGATGATTTAAAAGTAGTAATTATATTTTTCACTCAATAATTTTTACGCCGGTTTTGCTATTTCAATAATATAGTTTTCCTGTTACGTCTTTAAAACGTTGCCATTTTATGGTTGTAAAAAATGGGCACTCTATAAATTTTATCCATCATCTGCTTGTTTCCATGGATAAAATACTTTTACCAGCTTTAATGTTTTGTTTTTGCAACAAGGGCATTCATCGATATCAATACCAAACTGCTCCAGCATGCGTACCTGTAAAGGGATTTTTATTAATCGTTTGTGTAATGGCAATTTCATTTTTCTGAGAACTTCATTAATGCGCTGATGCCGGTTCCTGTTTGCCAGATAACCATACGTTCTTATTTTAGTAAACCTTTCCGGTAAAATGTGCTGCTCAAAACGTCGGATAAATTCAAGAGCTGCAAGTGTCATTGGCTTTTGTTTCCCTTCATCTGCATAGTCTTTGTAATCAAAAGTTACCGTGCCTTGTTCATTATTAATGCTACTTATCCGGTGATTGCTGATAGCTACCTTATGCGTGTATCTTCCCAAATACTCTATCACCGCATGAGGGCCGCCAAACGGCGCTTTTGCATACACAACCCAATCTTTTTGATACAGCAAATTAAAGAGTTGTTTACTATCTGTATTAACTGGTAATACCACTTCTCCTTTTGCAATCATTTGTTGTAAGGATTGTAAAAACTTTGCCCTGTAAACGATACTCATTGCTTTTACGGGAAATAAAAAAAGCCACGTATTTTTCTTTGCTTCTTTCCAGGTATTATCACCTGTAATACCGCCTCCGCTTACAATACAATGTATGTGCGGATGGAAGCTTAACTGTTGCCCCCAGGTATGCAGTACACTGATAATACCGGAAGTAGCGCCAAGATATTTTTCATCTTTTGCAAAAGTGAGCAGCGTTTGCGCAGAAGCATCAAAGAGAAGTTTAAATAAAAGCTTACGATGCCCCAGCACTACAGAGTTGAGCTCGTGCGGTAAGGTAAACACTACATGATAATATTTTACCGGTAACAGTTCCTGTCATCCTGGCTTCTATCCATTCCTGTTTTTTTACTGCGCCGCAATTAGGGCAATGCCTGTCTCTGCAACTATGATACTGGTATTTTACATGACCACATTCTTCATTACTGCATTGATACACATGATATCCTAATGCTGAAGTACGGCACGTTTTTATTCGTTGTAATACTTTTTGTACATGCAGGTTTTTATTTACCGGTTGCACATGCTTTTGCAACACCTGTTGCATCGTTGCCCGGGGTGTTGTATAAGATAACATGGTTCCTCATTTTAAACTGGCTTTAAGGATGTTGTTATCTTTTGCTATCCGCAGGGCATCATAAGGGTTGGTAATCTCATCAATGCGCCGTGAGGTCAGATGCATGTACCTCATGGTAGTTTGAATATTATTATGGCCGAGCAGTTCTTTAATCGTATAAAGGTCTGTTCCATTATCTAAAAGATGGGTGGCAAAACTATGGCGGATGGTATGGATCGTATAGTTCTTGCTTTCAAGACCAACTTTTAGTAATGCTTTTTGCATCAGGTGCTGAATAGAGCGTACACTGTATCTTTTGCCAGCCTTTTGACCATTGAAGAGATACTCTTTGGGTTTATAAATAAGATAGTAAGCTCTCAGTTCCAGCAGCACCTGCTGCGACATAATTGTATAACGGTCTTTGGCTCCTTTGCCCTGTACTATTTTAATGCGCATGTTCTTTGAATCAATATCAGCTATTTTGCAATTGGCTATTTCACTTACCCGCATACCGGTACTGTACAGCATCATCAGAATAGTGCGGTGCTTGATATTTTGCACCCCATCAATCAGCTTTATCACTTCTTCTGGTGACATTACCGAAGGAAGTGTAGAGGAAGGCCGCGGATAAATAACAGTAGGAATTACATAAGGACGCTTTGCTACATGACGCATAAAAAAAGAAATGCTTTGGGCAGCCATCCTACATTTTACCCGGCTGCAACCGAGCGTTTTACTCAGGTACAGTAAATAACTCATGAGCATATCTTCTGTAAAATCCATTGGATCTACATCAGGATAATAAACAAAAATAAAACGAAGTTCAGCCAGGTAATTGCGAATGGTGAGCGGGCTGTAATGGCCAATAGATAAATACTGATTAGCTTTTTCCAATGCCGCAAGAGCTTGCGGACTTAATGATTTTTTTTTCCATGACTTAATAGTTTTTATGATTAAAAAATAAACTACAAGTTAGGAAAGAATCCAAACTCATCGCCTGTATAGGCGATGTTGGTTCAACGCGTAAATTTATGCTATTAAACGTAATCAGTAAAAAAAATCACATTAATAACCAATCTTTTAGCGTTATACATTTCAAATTGTTGTTAGCACAATCCGGTTTAAATTTATTTTTAATACGTTTAAAATAAAGATGCACTTTAGTTTTAGATTTTCTATCAATACTCTGAAAAATAGCTCCTTAAAATATCTGAAAGTACCAGCTTTTTTTAGGTGTATTTTATTTTGCTCAATAAATATTCTCCTGCTTAATGGCTCCGGGATGGAAGCGGAAAGCCCGGTGAAGCTTTCGACGCATTGGCTTTGTGCCGGACTTAAAGCGGACAGCCCGGACTATTGCTGAATCATGATGGGAACGATGAAAGCCCCATAATAAAATTTTCCTTATATCAATTGATAATCAAACGATTTTCTGCAATAAAATTTCAATATTTCCGTAGCGCCTTTTATTTAATTATTCTCTTTTATATTCGCCGGAAAAATCAATTACGAATCGAATTATGAAAAGATTAAACCTTAAACCTTTTTGCTTCCTGTTTCTAACGGGCGCTTTTGGGTTATGTGGCAATGGTTTGGCCTATGGTCAGGCGGCTTCTTCAAAAAATGACCTGTCTTTAAACAGTTTGTCGGACTTTAAAAATCCGGGTAAAAGCTGGCAGATGGCTGGTGGCGTGAATGCTGATTTAAACAAAGAAAATTTCTTTAACCTGGTACCGGGCGCAAATATCCTGGTGAATCAGCCGGATAAGAAAAACCCGGGAATGGATCTGTACTCCATCGCCGAACATGGAGATGCAGACATAGAACTGGATTACCTGATGGCCAAAGGCGCCAACTCGGGCATTTACCTGCAAAGCCGTTATGAACTCCAACTGGAAGATTCCTGGAATATGAAAAATCCTACTGCTGCTAATAACGGCGGTATTTATCAACGCTGGAACGACAGCAAACCGGAAGGACAAAAAGGATATGAGGGCAGTGCTCCCCGTCAGAATGTAAGCAAAGCGCCGGGATTGTGGCAACACCTGAAAATTGCTTTCCAGGCGCCAAAGTTTGATGCCAACGGAAAAAAAATTGAAAATGCGCGCATGCTGAAAGTGGAACTAAATGGCGTAACCATTCATGAAAACGTGGAACTCACAGGCCCTACAAGAGGATCTGTAAGCAATGAGGAAAAAGCGCTTGCTCCTTTGCGCATCCAGGGCGATCATGGCGCGGTTGCTTTCCGTAATATCCGGATCACCAATTATACATCTTCCCGTGAAGCAGCGGCAGAGAACAATCAAAGAAATGTTGTCGATCCTATTTTGGTGGAAGCGCCGGTAAATACCATTTTACGCAGTTTTGTGGATATCGGTGGAAATTACCGCGTTACGCACGCTGTTTCCGTAGGTAGCCCCGATATGGTTCATTATACTTATGACCTCGATCATGGAACGATCGTACAGGTTTGGCGCGGCGGATTTTTGGATGCAACGCCTATGTGGCATAGCCGTGGAAATGGTTCTTCCCGCGCATTGGGAACCGTGCAGCGTTTTGGAAAACCGGTATTAATGCTGGCCAAACTTTCTAATGAGCAGGCTGCATGGGTAACGGATACCATCGGTAGCAGCTATCGCCCCAAAGGATATGTGATGGATGCTGAAAACAGGCCTGTATTTAAATACCAGGTTTATGGCGTTGACGTAACGGATGCCAGCCAGGTGATTGAAAATGGCCGTGGAATAAAAAGAGTAATTTCCATAAAACAACCTGTTGCCGGCATGTATGCACGCCTGGCTGAAGGCGCGTCCATTGAAGCGCTTCCGGGCAATTTGTACCTGGTGGATGATAAAGCATTTTACCTGCGTCTTGATAATGCAAATGGTGCAAAGCCTGTGATCAGAGACAGCAACGGTCGTAAAGAACTGATCATTGCGATGCGGGATCAATTGAGCTATTCCATTCTTTTCTAAACATTTTATTCTATTCATGAAATGAGTCATGACGCTGTTCTATGGCGCATTCCATGTAACAATTAAAAATATAAGTAAGCACATGCAACATATTCATAAAAAGTTTATTAACCGGATTACAGGTTTGCTTGCAGGAACGATTGCAATAATAGCTGTTCAGACCAATTCGGTTCAGGCGCAGGAAACGCCAAAAGAAGAAGATTTTTTCAAGATAACAAGGGTGGCCACTCCCGAAGGCATTATACTGGAAGTGGGTGGTTTATGTCATTTGCCCAATGGCGATCTGGGTATTTCCACACGTAGGGGAGATGTGTACATTGTGGAAAATCCTACTACCAATAAACCGTATTTCCGCAAGTTCGCATCCGGTCTGCACGAGATTTTAGGACTGGCTTATAAGGATGGCGCTTTGTATTGCGCACAGCGTGGTGAATTGACCAAACTGATAGATACCAATGGCGACGGAAAGGCTGATGTATATGAAACCGTAGCTGCATGGCCGATTTCCGGGCATTATCATGAATATAGCTTCGGTCCTAAGATTGCGGCTGACGGCTCCTTCTTTGTTTCCGGCAACGTGGCTTTCGGTGACGAGGAATGGTGGCGCGGTGAAAGCCGGGTTCCTTACCGCGGCTGGATGATGAACATTTCTCCCGATGGACAAATTAAGCCTTGGGCTACCGGTATGCGTTCACCTGCCGGACCGGGCATTTTAAACGGCGAATTGTTTTATACCGAAAACCAGGGCGACTGGATGCCATCCGGTGGTTTATGGGTGGTGAAAAAAGGTGATTTTATGGGCCATCCTGCAGGATTGCGCTGGACCAGTTTGCCCAATTCCCCGCTTAAATTAATCCATGGAGAAATTTGAATCCATGATCGATCCGCGCAGGGTGAAAAATGATAAAGGAAGATTTATCAAGCCTGAGAATGTTGTGGATGAAAAATTTATAACCCCTTACGATGTGAAGAAAATGATTCCTGAATACCGCTTGCCGGCAGTATGGTTGCCGCATGGTATTTTGGGCATTTCCAATTCAGAGCCTGTTGTTATTCCGGAAGGTCATTTTGGTCCTTTTGCCGGTCAGATACTGGTAGGCGATCAGGGTATGAGTATGATCTCCCGGTTGATGCTGGAAAAAGTAAATGGCGAATGGCAGGGTGCGGCTATCGCATTCAGAAGTGGATTCCGCTCCGGTGTTTTACGCATGTCCTGGGCTAAGGATGGTTCTCTTTTTGTAGGTGAAACCAACCGTGGTTGGGGTTCTGCCGGCGATGCCAATGAAGGATTGCAAAGACTGGTTTGGAATGGTAATATACCGTTTGAAATGAAAAATGTTCGCGCTATGGCGGATGGTTTTGAAATAGAATTTACCCAGGCTGTAGATCGCAAATCTGCTGAAAACCTGGCTTCTTATGAAGTAGAAAGTTTCACTTATAAATATCAGCCGGTTTATGGAAGTCCGATGGTGAACCAGGTAAAACGCAAGATCAAAGGCGTAAAAATATCCGATGATGGTTTAAAAGCAAGAATCGTTGTGGATGGTATGGAACCATCCCTTATCTATAATATTACGCTTGACGGTATCCGTGAACAGGATCATTTCTATTCTTTGGTACATCCAACCGCTTATTATACGATGAATGCTGTTCCTGCCGGGCAAAAACTGGCCATGAATGAACTAACTGTAAAGGCTGAACCAGCGCCTGCAAAAGCTGCTCCTGAAAAAAAGGCTGCTACCAAAGCGCCGGCTCCGGCAAAAAGCGCTGTTGCTCCTAAAACTGTTGCTGCTAAAGCTCCGAGTTTTGAATCGGTAAAAGCGATATTAACCAAGAATACCTGTCTTGCCTGTCATAATGCTACTACAAAGCAGGTGGGACCTTCCTTCACTGAAATTGCAAAACGTAAGTACAGTGATGACAAAATAATAGAGCTGATCCGCAATCCGAAGCCTGAAAACTGGCCGGGATATGCAACGGAAATGCCGCCTATGTCGCATGTTCCAAAAGATGAATTGGTAAAGATTGCGGCCTGGATTAATTCCTTGGCTAAATAAAGCAATCTTATATTTTATACAATTTTAGGCTGACTTTTTTAAGTCAGCCTTTTTTTATTGATCATTCTAACGCCCAGTTCAGGATTAACTAATAAACGCTTAATTAATATCTTTCCCTTCATTGAGTTGTTGAATCATTTTGTCAACAGAATCCCGGTTAAGTTTATCAGGCGCTAATGGTTGGGCAAGCTTTGCATATTTCAAAGCATTTTTATAATCTCCATTTGCTGAATAACCTCGGGCCAGCCCTACATCAGTTGTAAAAACATTGGGATTTTTTTGCGCATTCATTTTAAAAACTTCCAATGCATCTTTTGGCTTTTTATCGGTTATTAACTGCCGCCCATACTGATGAAGGTCTATCATGCTTCCCATTGGCAAAGCTTCTTTCATTAGCGCATCTGCTTCAGCGGATTTTCCCTGTTTCTGAAGAATCATTGCCTTTGTACTAAGTGTTTTAAAGTCTTTCTGTCCTATAAAAACGCCGTTGATGGAATAATCGCTCCACTTCAAAGCATCTTCCAGGTCATTGTGCTGCAGAGCAAATTGCGCAGCCTGTACCCATGCATCCGCAGTAAATCCTTTACTGGACCTTAATTCATTCTTAAATTGGGCTAATTGAGTTTTTACATAGTCCACTTCCACTTTAAATGGAATTTCCAGCTTTTCCCATTTCAATGCAATTACCGCGCTGCTGTCCGTTTCGTTTTCAAATTCATATTTTAACCATTCCACATTTTCATTCAAGCGGAACTGTTTTTACATTTACCCTCAAAGCATCTTCTTTGGGGTCGTAAAAAAAAGATCCCCACGATGTGGAATTATTGCTAAAAATCACGGTGGCGTCATTATTTCCCATTGCGACAAATAATCCATAAGTGCCCGCCTTCAATGGCTTTCCTTCCACCATTACATCGGTGCTGAATGTTATGGTTGTGTTTTCATTTGCGCCTGCGCGCCAGGGCGCGGCTTTACTGGTACCGAAACCTAAATCATTAAAACCGGTTTGAACAAGGTTTCCCCAGATTTTTCCTTCACGGCCTTTTACACCCGGCCTGTCGTAGTGTATAGTTATGTCGGTTATGCCTACCCGCTCGCTTACCGAAGCTTTTTTGTTTCCACCATTAGGAGGAACGGTAAGGTTTTGGGCAGTAGCCGTAAGAATGCAGCATAACAATATAAAGGATAAATAAATCTTGCTTTTCATAACATAAATTTTGTACAATAAATATAAATTATTGAAAAACGGGTTCCAATTTTTATTTGATGAATGGAATAATTGGATTGAAAAAGACAAAAAAAATCACTAAAATGATCCTTTCCGCATATCATTTTAAAAAAATAAGAAGGTGGATAATATTGAATGAAAGTTGGAAAATTATAACCTGGCCATATTAAAGTATTAGACCAGCATCACTTTCCCGTTTTCTTTTTTAATTGGATTGTTTGGAAGAATGGCATAAACAGCGTCATCTTTTTGAAGATTAATGCGGGCAAGGCCGGTGAATTTGCTGAATGCCGGTAAAATGGCATGGTGCTTTCCAAAATAAAAACAGGGCAGCCGCAACGATTGTTTGGCCGGACCTTTAATTAAAATTCCGGGATGCACATGTCCGGTAAAACAATAATGTTCTTCCTGAGTTGAAAAATCGCAAACATCATGAGTGAAAAGGAATTGATCAATCAGTAATTGCTTATAACTGACCGTTATACCTGCCTTTTCATACCATTCACTTTTTAAAATATCATGATTGCCTTTAATAAGTTGAATGGGCGTTTGGGCAAAACTGTCGCGCCAGCGCAAAAACATATTTAATTCACTGTTTTCATGACTATGAAACATATCGCCCACAATCAATAACTGGCGTGGCTGATAATATTGTATTTCACTAAACAACCGTTGCAAATCTTCTTTAAAAAGCGCCTGCGGAACGGCGATGCCGGATTTTCTGAAATGGCCGGTTTTTCCAAAATGCAGATCGGATAAAATGAGCGATTGCCGGTCTTCCCAATAAATACATCGCTGAGCCGATAGCCAAAATGTGTTTTTTTGTATGATATGATGAACGGGAATTGACATGAACCCGGCAAAGATAATGGAAGGAAAAAGATGTGAGATGAATGGTTTATTATGAGTTTTTTACTCAAAAAACAGATAGATCGATATAAACAATTATTTGGGGAGTGAATACATCATAGGTGAAACCGATTTATCTCTTAATATTTCTTTTTTTGCTTCCATATCCAGGCTAACCCAGAACAGATTCCATTCAATCTTTCCTTCTATCTTGATTTTTCTTTTTTCCAGGTCTTCCGTTACATCTGATAACAGTTCCTGGAAGGGCGCTGTTTTCTTTGTTTTTAAACAATGGATAAATGAGGCTTTCAACGCTTCATATTTGTCCTTATTCATGCATACCGCTTTTTTGCCTTCCGGATGTAAAAGTTGAATTTTTTCCATAAAATAATTTTTAGTTGGTATTTGAATGAATGAATTTTTATTGAATTAATTCCGGTACTTTAAAGACATAATTTTTTTAATATAATTATAAAGTATTCATTATACAATAATTATATAAACTTAATATATTTTTAATTTGATATATACAACAGAATAATTTTTTAATGCGATATTTAGCCGCTGGATTATCAATAGAGTCTTGAATGTTGACCCTGTTAAGATAATACCGGTTGAATCAATTATCCAATATCCGTCAATATCCATTGTATTGAAAAACAAACTTTTTTGCTTTAAGCTCCTGTGTGCAATACTGAGTTTTTTGCCTTTATCTTCTCTAAAAGCGCAATTAAAGGCTGATTTTAGCGCTGATATAGTTAGCGGTTGTTCTCCGCTGGTCGTACAATTTAAAGATCTTACTACTGGTGGCGCCACACAGTGGAAATGGGATTTGGGTAATGGAGGATCTTCCACACTTCAAAACCCGGGTAGTGTTTATTTAGATCCGGGAACCTATACAATCAAATTGATTGCAATAAATGAGAATGAAACAGATACGGTTGTAAAAACCGGTTATATAACGGTGTATGCAAAACCGGAAATTGATTTTTCAGTTAATAATTCAATTGGTTGTCTTCCATTATCTACCCAGTTTACCGATAAAAGCAAGCCATCTTCCGGTGATATAGTGGAATGGGTTTGGGATTTTGGTGATGGAAAGATTTCTACCGATCGAAATCCGATGCATACATATACTGTTTCAAATACGTTTGGTGTTTCACTAACTGTAAAAAACAGTTTTGGTTGTCAGCAAACCCTATTAAAACCTGATTTTATTACCACCCATCCTTCCGTTAGTTCCGGGTTTAACTATAATTTTATTGATGCCTGTAAATGGCCGCTTCAGGTACAATTTTCTGATAGTTCCATTTCTAAGGCGCCTTTAAAATATCAGTGGTTATTTGGTGATGGATCCGGATCACAGCAGTCATCTCCGCTTCATAGTTTTCAACAGCCAGGCGATTACCTGGTTCGATTGATCAGTTCCACTGAAAAGGGTTGCGCAGACACCGTTTCCCAAGTTATTTCAATGAATGGCGCAAAACCTGATTTTAGTTTTTCTCCCAATACTTGTATAAATAATCCGATACTATTTACCAATAAGTCCGTACCAGAACCAATTTCCGTTACCTGGGTTTTTGGCGTTGCAGACAGCGCATTTGAACTGAATGCTGTTCAAAGTTTTTCAAAACCAGGTATCTACCCGGTAAAAATGATTGCTGATTTTGGAAATTGTACAAGTGAGGTAATAAAAAACATCAATATTTTGGAGCTGCCCAAACCCGGTTTTTCCGTACGAGGAGTACAAACCTGCTCCATACCTGCAACCGTTCAGTTTACCAACCAGTCAGCCGGTGCGGTAAGCTATAAATGGCTTTTTGGCGATGGTACTTCATCAACAATTGCCAATCCATCGCATATTTATCAAAAGGCGGGATCTTATCATGTTTCATTAATAGCCATCAATGCGAACGGATGCGCGGACACAATTGAGCAAAAAAACAGCGTTCATGTAGGTCCACCGAAAATTCAGGGCCTGGAAAATTTATCTGTGGCTGATTGTGTTCCTCTTAAAATAACGCCTAAAGCAATCATTAATTCTCCGGAAAAAATAGCTTCTTACTATTGGGATTTTGGAGATGGTACTTATTCCACTTCAGAATTACCTTCACATGAATATACCCGTACAGGCATTTATAATGTAAAACTGAAGGTATTAACTGCAAGCGGTTGTTCCGATTCATTCCTGGTAAGAAATGCGGTAACCGTAAGCGAACCTGCCACTACCAAAAATATTGAATAACCTTCCTACGCAGGTTTGCGCTTCCACGATTATACAATTTACAGATGCTTCTACCGGAAATATTACCCGGTGGTGGTGGGATTTCGGCGATAATACCGGTTCTTCTCAACAAAATCCGGTTCATCAGTATAGAGATACAGGCCGTTTTACAGTTACATTGCAGGTAGAAAACAATGGTTGTAAAACTGTTGTAAAATATGATCCGCCCATAAAAATAGAAGCTCCGGTTGCAAAATTTATTTCTAATAATAATTGTACTGATAAGTACAACCGCAGTTTTACCGACAAGTCGCTGGGCGCTAAAACCTGGAGCTGGGATTTTGGAGATGGCACAAAGTCAAATGTTCAAAATCCTTCGCATACTTATTCTGCAAAAGGAACTTATGTGGTAAAACTTGTTGTAACAAATGGTAGCTGCCAGGATGAAACTTCCAACACCATCGAAATCATTGATGAGCATCCTATATTTAGCTATGGAACGCAAAAAACGGAATTATGCAGAAATGAATCCGTTTTATTCAAGGCATCCAATTTTGATGTAAATAATTTGCGTTTATTAAGTTGGGATTTTGGAGATGGAGAAATTACCGGCTTTGCTGCGAATAATTCCACTATATCACATATTTACAATACCAATGGGCAATTTATACCAAGGCTGTTTGCCAAAGACAAACTGGGATGTATTGATACAATTGTAAATGCTGGTATCAGTTTTAATATTTATGGTCCTACCGCCAAATTCAGTAATCCGGCAGGCACCTGTATAAACGGAACCATTCCATTTACGGATAATTCTGTTTCTGACGGTACGCATGCCATTTCAAAATGGGTATGGACATATGGTGATGGAAAGCAGGAAGCAACAAATGGAGGAACAAAACATAAATATGATAGTGCAGGAAACTTTAATGTAAAGCTGGTTGTGTCTGATTCTTATGGTTGTAAGGATTCTATCGTAAAAAACCGTGCGGTTATCATTACAAACCCTGTGGTTGCTTTTTCAATTTCAGATTCAATTCGCTGCTCAGATAACAATGTAAATTTTACAGATGCTTCCCAGGGCTTAGCATTAACCTATGCCTGGGATTTTGGCGATGGAAAACGGGCCAACATTCAAAATCCAAAACATGTTTATTCCAATGAAGGTGTTTTTTCAATTGCATTAAAGATCACCGATCGTTTTGGTTGTACGGACAGTGTCTTTAAGCGTGAAATGATCACAATATCTAATCCCAAAGCTTCATTTATTTTAAAAGATACTTTCAGTGTTTGTCCGCCATTATTGGTGCAACCTCAAAATACTTCACATAATTTCAGTTCCCTGGTTTGGGATTTTGGGGAAGGAAATAGTACCCAGCTTGAAAATCCTTCGCATTTGTATACGACCGCTGGTAATTTTGATTTGAGATTAATTGTGAAAGGGCATGGGAATTGTTTTGATACTGCCAGAAAAGCCATCGTAATCAAAGGGCCATCCGGGAAACTTGAATATGCTCCGCTAATTGCCTGCAATCCGACAGAGATAAGTTTTTCAGCCACCACTTTGAATACAGATCGGATCATCTGGGATTTTAATGATGGTGTAACCTTGCAAAATATGAATACTAATATTAAGCATTCTTATACTGAAAAAGGAAAATATGTTCCCAAACTGGTGCTGGTAGATGCTGCAGGATGTCGTGTTGGAATTGAAAATAAGGATACCATTACAGTTGCAGATGTAAATGCAGGAATAAGCATTGCAAATAATGCGGGTTGTGATTCATCCATTATCAGCTTTTCGGATTCTTCAAGGGCTTATTTTAATAAGATTAATAAGTATCAATGGAGTTTTGGTGACAACAGTTTTTCTAATGAACAAAATCCAACGCATACTTTTTACAAATCAGGTGTTTACTCTGTTTCTTTAGTGGTGCATTCGGATATTGGTTGTAAAGATTCTTTCACTATCCCGGCAAAAATTCAGGTAAATAAAAGCCCTAAAGTGAACATAACCGCACCTGATTCGGTTTGTATGCTTTCGGTTATTAACTTCAAGGCAACAGATATTACAAATGATAGTTTCCCTTTAAACTGGAGCTGGAATTTCGGAAATGGGACGTTGAATTCTACTCAGAATCCTCAATTTAATTATGGAGAAGCTGGTAATTTCAAAATATCCGTTTCAGCTACCAACCAGTTTGGATGTATAAATACAGCCACGCATCCCATTTCCATAATAGGATTGCCAAAAGTGGACGCCGGTTTGGATTCGGTTATTTGCCTGGGAAGTTCTATAAAACTTAATGGTAGTGGTGCAAGCAAATACACCTGGTTGCCTAATCCATTGTTGAGCTGTGTAAACTGTCCGGATCCTGTTGTCCGGCCTGTAACTTCACAAACATTTTATCTTTCCGGCACCAATTCATTTGGCTGCAAGGCTTCTGATTCCGTATTTATAAAAGTGAATGCTCCAATGCCTATAACAGTAAGTAATAATGATACTTTATGTTTGGGAGAAACTGCAAGTTTGAAGGCGAAAGGTGCAAACATTTATAAATGGAGCCCGGGCATTTATTTAGATAATCCGGTTTCTGATAACCCGGTATTCTTTCCGTCAAAAGATACGGCCATCACTTACCAGGTGGTTGGTTGGGATGATAAAAAATGTTTTGCAGATACAGCTGTCGTTACAATGAAAGTGTATCCAATACCGGAGATGAAAATGGAGAATAAGGATATCACACTGAATGTTGGTTCCTCGGTTCAATTAAAAACCATTAATTCACCTGATGTTACACAATGGAGATGGACACCTTCCACAGGATTGGACGATCCTACAAGTGCATCCCCAATGGCTTCGCCAAAAGAATCCATTATTTATACCTGCGTTGCAATCAATGATGGCGCTTGTATTGCCCGCAACCAGGTTTCTGTGAAAGTTCTCTGTAATGATGCAAATATTTTTTTACCGAATACGTTTTCTCCTAACAGGGATGGGATGAATGATGTTTTTTATCCACGCGGGAAGGGATTGTTCAATATCAAATCCATGCGCATTTTTAACCGGTGGGGGCAGATTGTATTTGAAAAAAATAATTTTTCTCCCAACAAAGAAAATGATGGTTGGGATGGCACAAGTAAAGGAAGTCCGCTTGCCTCGGATGTATATGTGTATATGATTGAAGTATTGTGTGAAAACAGTTCCATTATACCAGTAAAAGGAAATGTGACCCTTATAAGGTAGATGACAATTTTGAAATCAAGATTGGTTTATTGGAAAATAAAGGAAAAATGGGTAGTCAATTTCAGCTTGTTATAGCTTAGAGTTAAATGATATATTCTTTATAACTTGTGTTAAGATATAAATAAGGTATAGATTTTGTTAAAAAAGTCTGATCATTTTTCAAACTAATCTTTTGGCAGAGAATTTAAAGAGTACCGTTGGTTTATTAATATTGTTTGTTTTGCTGGGCTTATCCGTTAATGCTCAGTTGAAAGCGGATTTTTCAGCCGATATTACTTCTGGTTGCACACCATTATTAGTCCGTTTTAATGATTTATCCACAGGAAATCCCACGACCTGGAAATGGGACTTAGGTGAAGGGAGTCCTCCGGCTTATGCGAAATCTGTTTCCAAGGTTTATACTACTCCGGGGGTTTATACTGTAAGTTTGGTTGTTACCAATGCAAGTGGAAAGGATTCAGTAGCCAAACAAGGGTATATCCGGATATTTGCAAAACCAGTAATTGATTTTTCGGCACTTCCTGCAAATGGTTGCGCTCCTTTACCAGTTCAGTTTACGGATCTGAGTAATGCTGGTTCCGGTACGATTACAGAGCGGGTTTGGGATTTTGGCGATGGGCAGATTGATACGGTTGCCAATCCCATACATACTTACAGTGTATCCAATGTTTTTAAAGTAACCCTTAGCATGGAAAACAGTGATGGTTGCCGGGCTTCACTCACAAGGGATTCTGTTGTAAATATTTATGATGGGGTAAATACCCAATTCAGTTATAGTTATATAAATGCCTGCCAACCGCCAACCAAGGTGAGTTTTAAAAATCTCTCAACTTCCCAAAAACCTATTACCTATAATTGGGATTTCGGTGATGGAAATACATCTACTGAAGCCAATCCTGTTTATACCTATACCAATCCGGGAAATTTTACAGTAAAATTAACCGCTACAACATCAAGTGGTTGCACCAACAGTTTTACTGAAATGATTTCTATTGGCACTGTTAAGCCCGATTTTGCCTTGCCAACCGATGAATGTGTCAACAGGCTCTTAACTTTTACAAATACTTCCACTCCTTTGCCAGTTTCAGTATTATGGGATTTTGGCGATGGTGGCACTGCAAATACCCCGAATTCTACCCATGCTTTCAAAAATGCCGGAACATACAATGTAAAAATGGTAGCTGATTTTGGAAATTGTAAATCTGAAATTGTTCATCCTGTTACAATTTTAAATCGGGCAACTCCTGATTTTCAGCTGGCAACTCCTTTAATTGGTTGTAGTCTGCCCGCTACGGTTCAGTTTAAAAATACATCTTCCGGAGCTCAAAGTTATCAATGGTTATTTGGCGATGGCAGCACTTCTACTGATCCTAATCCTGTACATACTTTTACAAAAGCAGGATCATATAATGTTACCCTCATTGCCTACAACACGAAGGATTGCAGTGATACGATTAAAAAACTGAATTTTATCCGGCTCGGACCGCCAAAGATCACAGGATTTAATAATTTACCTGAACAAGGTTGTGCCCCGATAACTATAAAGCCCACTGCGAACATTCAAACTCCTGAACCCATTGCTTCATATTTTTGGAATTTTGGCGATGGAACCACCTCTGCCAGTGCTACGCCTACTCATACATATGCTAATCCTGGTAGTTATTCTGTCTCATTAACCGTTACAACAAACAGTGGTTGTAAGGATTCAATAAAAATGAACAATGCTGTTTTGGCCGGAGTGTTGCCTAAGCCTAAATTTTCAGCAACTCCATTATCCGGTTGTGCAAATACGAATTTTCAATTTACGGATGAGTCAGGTGGACTTATAACGGCCTGGAATTGGGATTTTGGGGATCGCAGCACATCCCAATTAAAAAATCCCGATCATATTTTTCGTGATACGGGGTATTTTAATATTACCCTTCATGTGCAAAGTAATGGTTGTGAAGATTCCATCACTTTGTACAGGTATATTCAAACATTTCCGCCTAAAGCATTTTTTTCTGCTGAACCGCAATGTAATTCTAAACTAACAGTTGATTTTGCAGATAGTTCAACAGGGGCAAAAAGTTGGTTATGGGATTTTGGAGATGGACAAACTTCTACCGCTAAAGATGTTTCTCATACCTATAGGTCAGATGGTACTTATATTGTAAAACTTACAGTGACCAATGGGGATTGTACAGATTCATATCAGGATACCGTAAGGGTTTCAAACATTACTCCAAAATTGATTTTAACTTCACCAGAATCTAACTTGTGCAGAAAATATCAGGTGTCTTTTAAAGTAACAGGCCAGGATATTTCAAATGTTTCTTACTATCAGTGGGATTTTGGAGATAATACACCTGTAAGAACAGGACAGTTTGATTCATCCGTATTTTATTATTACGCTACAACAGGAACGTTTTTTCCTTCAGTCAAGATTATATATAAATCAGGATGCATTGATTCTTTAGGATTGGGAGTCCAGGGTATAAGAATTAATGGGCCTAGAGCTTTCTTTTCCAATCCTGCTGGTGTTTGCTTATCTCAGAATATTTCTTTTAACAGCTTTTCAACCACAGATGGTGTTAATGCAATTACGAAGTATATATGGAATTTTGGGGATGGTGGTATTGACTCAATTACAGGTGGTCAGGCAACTCATCTTTATACTTCTCCGGGCACCTATACGGTTCAATTACAGGTAATTGACCAATATGGATGCAAGGATTCTATTATTAAAACGGATGGTGTAATTATTGCCAAACCCATTGCAGATTTTACGCTGGCAGATTCCATCAGTTGCACCATTTCTCCATTGCCTTTTACGAATACCTCCCAGGGAATTGATTTACAAGCTTTATGGAATTTTGGGGATGGTACATCCTCTACACAATTTGAACCTCAGCATTTGTATCCAGTTCTTGGTCATTATACAGTCCAGCTGAATGTTACAGATAAGTTCGGATGTAAGGACAGCATTACAAAAATTAAAACAGTAACAATTGCTGATCCCAAAGCTGCTTTGATTTTAAATGATACATTCGGCGTTTGTCCCCCCTTATTGATAAAACCCATTAATAATTCTGAAAACTACACTTCTGTTTTATGGGATTTTGGCGATGGTAGTTTCTCCGATGTTTTTGATCCACAGCATTATTATAATATGGCGGGAAATTATTCAGGAAGCCTGATCGTAAAGGGCCATGGTATCTGTTACGATACAGTGCCTTTTGATATTGTGTTAAAAGGTCCTTCGGGAACATTCAATTACACCCCTTTGGAAGGATGTAAGCCGCAAACCATGTCTTTTATTGCCGCTTCAAAAAATACCGTGAACCATATTTGGGATTTTAACAACGGTGTAACGGCCGAAACTAAGGGAGAAACCATTAATTATACTTATGAAAATTATGGCAAATATCTTCCTAAACTTATTTTAGTGGATGCTGCCGGTTGCCAGGTGCCGATTATCAATACCGAAGATACTGTGGTTGTAGGCGGCGTGGTGGCAGGTATGAAAATAACACAGAGCACTGGCTGCGATTCCTCTTTGTTGGTATTGGCAGATTCTTCCACTCTTTATTATGATACCATCAGCACTTATCGTTGGGATTTTGGTAATAACTACACCGCATTTGAAAGTAATCCATCTTATTATTATCATAATTCCGGTACTTACAATGTTTCCCTGGAAGTTACTACCAACAAGGGATGCACCAGCACGGTTAGTGTGCCTCTTCAGATTGTCGTAAATCAATCTCCTCAACTAACCATCAACGCGCCGGATTCAAGTTGTATTTTCAGTGCGGTATCTTTTAATTCTCAAAACAATGTAACCGATAATTCGCTAAAATGGCAATGGGATTTTGGTGATGGAAATATAAATTCTAATCAAAATGCGGTGAATACTTATCAAAAGGATGGATTGTTCAATGTCATTCTAGCTGCCACCAATCAATTTGGATGCAGTGATACCGTTTTTCATCCCATTCAGATTATTCCCTCCCCATTGGTGGATGCAGGATTGGATACGGTATTATGCCTTGGTACTTCAGTAAACCTCCAGGCATCGGGAGCGGTTAATTATAACTGGTTACCCGACCCTTCTTTAAGCTGTACTAATTGCCCGGATCCACGGGCTACCCCCGCTGTTTCCACCACCTTTTATTTAACTGGAAAGGATGCGTTTGGCTGCCAGGCAAAAGATTCTGTTTTTGTAGATGTAAAAGGCCCCATTACTTTATCGGTGTCCAGGTTAGATAGTTTATGCGCGGGTCAATCTTTGCAATTGTCGGCATCGGGTGCGGAAGTGTATAACTGGCAACCACCAACAGGGCTTAATAATCCTACAATTGCAGATCCTATTGCTTCACCTCTGCAAACCACTACTTATAAGCTTGTAGGAACGGATACCAAAAATTGTTTTTCCGATTCAACATCGGTTACAGTTCGCGTTTTCCCTATTCCCCAATTTAATATCATTGATAGTTTTATTTCGCTTAATCTTGGTGCTATTGATACCATCAGAACAACCAATTCCCCGGATATTATCCGTTGGGAATGGACGCCTCCAACCTGGATCAATTGCATTGATTGTCCACAACCCATTGTTCAACCTAAAGGTGAAATTACTTATACAGCCCGTGCATATAATGATGGCGGATGCGTGGCAACAGACCAGGTAACCATAAAAATGCTTTGCAATGGAGTGAATATTTTCGTTCCAAATACTTTCTCGCCAAATAATGATGGAATAAACGACCGGTTTTTCGCCAGAGGGAATGGGCAGTTTTATATCCGGAGCTTCAGAATATTCAATAGGTTTGGACAGATGGTATTTGAAAAAAATAATACTATGGCTAATAATCCGGCTGACGGATGGGATGGAACTTTTAAGGGACAAACTTTATCGCCCGATGTGTATGTGTACGTGATGGAGTTTCTTTGTGATCAAAACAATATTTTTACTATGAAAGGTAATGTAACGCTGCTGCGTTGAAGAAGATTGAAATTCCTGGCTTAAAAAATGATCTAAATAACATTAAATTTTTACTAAATGTGATAAAAACTTTGATGAAGCTCCTGAATGAAATATTTTTACTTGCTTATCCAATCCACCGAATATCCAAATTCTGTAAAATGAAAAACTATTTTTACTTTATTATATTATCCTTATTTGGACTTGTCACCCAAAGTTCAGCTCAGGATCCGCATTTTTCCCAGTTTTTTGAAGCGCCCCTTTTACGAAATCCATCTTTAGCCGGGCTTTTTGCAGGTGATATTCGTGTTCAGGGCGTTTACAGAAGTCAATGGGGAAGCGTTACCACTCCATATATTACAGGATCATTTAACGTGGAATATAAACAACCCATTGGTAAAGGGAATGATTTTCTTACTACCGGATTGCAGGTTTTGTATGATAAAGCAGGTAGCACAAATTTTACTACCACCAATGTATTGCCTGCCATCAATTACCATAAAGCTATGAGTGATAATAAAAGCCGTTATTTATCGCTTGGCTTTATGGGTGGATGGGTCCAAAGAAGAATTGATCGCTCAAAAATAACTACCAATAACCAATTTGATGGAAATGGGTATAATCCTTCCCTTGCGGATGGCGAAAGTTTTCCTCAATCGCAATACAATTATTGGGATGGAAGTGTAGGGATGAGCTATAGTTCGGCAATAGGCGAAAGTGAACATGACAGTTATTTTTTGGGATTGGCCTATCATCATTTCAACCGTCCTAAAAATTCTTTTTATAAAGATCCAACTATAGAGTTAAATCCAAAATGGGTTTTTTCTACCGGGGTTAAAATGACCATGAATGAAGTTTCTTATTTAACGGTGCAGGGAGATTTTACCAAACAAGGTCCCAACACAGAAATAATTGGCGGGGCGATGT
Organism: uncultured Chitinophagaceae bacterium; assembly: GCA_963695165.1. Lineage (GTDB taxonomy): Bacteria > Bacteroidota > Bacteroidia > Chitinophagales > Chitinophagaceae > CAVOGF01. The sequence continues at coordinate 100,892 of CAVOGF010000002.1, read as the reverse complement.
ATTCTTACAAAATTGGCACTGATTATGAAAATCCTGAATATACGATACATTTTGGCGGATATTTAAGATGGATGGATGCTTTCATTCCGGTTGTAAAAATTGATTACAACCCTTTCTCCATCGCCCTGAGCTATGATGCAAATATTTCACAATTAAAAACAGTGAGCCAGAGCCGCGGAGGATTTGAATTGTCAATTACATACGCAGGATTTTTGGACCGCGACAACAGTACACAGAACGCTCTCCTTTGTCCGCGTTTTTAGGCCGGTTTTTTGCGATAGAATATTTATTGTTGATAGCTTAAGATTTAATGAAATTTTCCATAAATATTTGGAATATATACAAAATCAAGTTAATTTGAATGGTTGCAAGAAATGAGGGATGAAAATATTTTATCCCAACATGAGAATTGGGAAATTTAAAAATAACATAAACAAATGAATAAATTTTTACATAAATTATCCTTTACTTCTTTCAAAAAACTAAGCTTCTTATTTATTTTTCTGATATTGAGTTGGCATGTTTATGCCGGAAATGAAAATAGTTTCCAGGACAGTACACAACTTAAAATAGTAAAGTGTTATCCAAATCCCGCAACTTCCATAATTAATTTCGAGTTTAGAAAAAATGTTGACAAAACATCTATGCTTCAGATTTTTAGTTTTGTTGGAAAACAAATGCTTGAAACACCCGTTTCTGACAATAAGATTACGGTCACCTTAAATGATTTTTATCGGGGAATTTATGTTTTTCAACTGCGTGACAAATCTGGAAAAATAGTTGAATCGGGAAAATTCCAGGTGATTAAATAGCTTTTATTTTCTTCTGCTTACAACAAGAAATGACCTTAATTGTTAATTGTATATAAGGGTTGTTATAGGTGTATTTTAATGAGCAGGCAGGGTGATAATATTGTCATGATTCATTTCAAGCGTTAAATTTTAAATCCAATCTTTATCCGATAGTATTAATTAATATACTTTTACACGTACTCCAAAAATTTATAAGGTTATATGGAAGCTGTAATGCGGAATATTGAACAATTGTTTTATGGATTTAAGGGAAAATCTTTTGATTGTATTAAACAATTGCCTCAAAGTGGAAGTGACCGGATATATTTTAGAATCTTCTTTGAAGCGGAAACTTATATTGCTACTTATAATTTAAATATAAAGGAAAATAAAACTTTTATACACTTCAGTAATCATTTTCGCGAAAAGCAACTGCCTGTTCCTGAAATCTATGCCTTTAATGATGATTTTACCATTTATCTGCAACAAGATCTTGGTACGGAATCATTGTTGAATAAATTGGAACAGAATGGATATTGCGAATACGTTTTTGAATTATTTAAAAAAAGTTTGAAACAACTTGTCCGCATTCAGATTGAAGGGGATAAGGGATTAAATTATGAATGGTGCCTTACCGGAAAAGAATTTGGAAAACAGGCTATTTTAAGTGATCTATTGTATTTTAAATATTATTTCCTGGATACTTTAAAACTGCCTTATGACAAGCAGGCTATGCTGGATAATTTTGAAACACTCAGCGAATACTTAACAGCGGATGTTGAAAAACGTTATATGTTCAGGGATTTTCAGAGTAGAAATATAATCATAAATAATGATGAAGTATTTTTTATAGATTACCAGGGCGGCATGCAGGGAGCCTTACAATATGATGTTGCTTCCTTATTGTGGCAAGCCAAAGCAGACCTAAGTGATGAGTGGAAAAATAAGTTGTTGGCCTATTATTTAGATGAGTTGGAATTGGCTGTTGGTAAACAGTTAAACCGGCAAAAGTTTATCAGCCAGTTTAATGGATATGTACTGATACGTTTACTTCAGGTATTGGGCGCTTATGGATTTCGGGGTTTGTTTGAACGGAAAGCTCATTTTTTAGCCAGTATTCCTTTGGCATTAAAAAATTTAAAATGGTTTGTGGAAAACAAAGAAATAAAAGTTCAGTTGCCTGAATTTACAAGGATTTTACAAATAATTGTAGGGGAGGAGATCACTAAAAAATTTGAGCAACCGCAGGCAAATGAAGAAACCGCTCTTATCGTAAAAATCAATAGTTTTTCATATAAAAAGGGAATTCCCGCAGACCAAACCGGAAATGGCGGTGGCTATGTATTCGATTGCCGGGGACTTTTAAATCCGGGCCGCTATGAAAAATATAAAACTCTCTCCGGGAAAGATAGGATGGTAAAGGATTTTTTGGAGCAACAAACAAAAATGAATGAGTTTTTAAACAGTGTTTACAATCTTGTAGATATTTCCGTAGAAGATTATTTAATGCGGGGATTTGAAAGCCTGATGATCAATTTCGGTTGTACGGGCGGACAGCATAGAAGCGTTTATGCGGCTGAACAAACTGCCAGGTATTTAAGGAATAAATACAAATTGAAAGTGGAACTCAACCATTGTAATGAACAGAACTGGGTTGCAGCCGGATCATTAACCAATCAGACACTGCAGGTACCTTCTTAGTTTTAATGAAGGATTTTAATCAACATCAAATTTTTGAATTTTTGAATACCTCTTTTGATAAACCGGTACGTGCAATGATATTAGCGGCGGGCCTTGGTACGCGCTTAAAACCTTGGACGGATCATCATCCCAAAGCATTGGCGATAGTGAACGGTAAATCATTATTGGAACATAATGTGAAATACCTGCAGCAATTTGGAATATACGAAGTAATTGTGAATGTTCATCATTTTGCCGGGCAGATAAAGAATGCAATTGAAGAAAATAAAGGCTGGGGCAGCAATATTGTTATTTCAGATGAAGCCAACCAGGTATTGGAAACAGGCGGCGGCTTAAAAAAAGCATCCTGGTTTTTTAAAGATGCAGAAAATTTTGTATTGATGAATGCGGATATTCTTACAAATTTGGATTTAAATGAAATGGCCCGTTTTCATAAAAAGAATAAAGCACTAGCTACGCTTGCCACAAGCAACCGTATCACTTCACGTTATTTTTTATTTAATAAAAAAAATGTACTTGTTGGCTGGCGCAATGTGCAAACCGGCGCTGAAAAACCGGATATTTCTTCACTTAAAAATAAAAATGAACTCATTCAAAAGGCATTTAGCGGGCTTCATATAATCAATCATGCATTGCTTCAGTATCTTCCGGATCAGGAAAAATTTTCCATGGTTGATGTTTATCTTGTCTTATCCCAAACGCATTTTATACAATCTTTCGATCATTCAGGAAATAAATTTATTGATGTTGGAAAGCCGGAAAGCATTGCCAAAGCAGAGCTGATGTTTAAAGAAGTGGAAAGGTGAGAAGTGAAAGGGTAGAAGTGAAAGGTGAAAATGTGAAAAGTAAAAATGTGAAAAGTAAAAGGTGAATATCAGCTCAATACCCATAGCTGATAGCTCAATGCCCACACCTCACACCTGATACCTCATACCTTAATATAAATTTTCTTTTTATCCAGGATATACACAATTAGCCAATAAAAGATGATCAGGCAAACTGCATAAAATAAGGAACCATTTTTTAAATCTGTAAAAGCAGGTTTGCAAATATGCAAATAAAACCATCCGAAAGGCGAGGAATAAATGGAATCTCCGTTGGTATTTACTCCTTCATTTATTCTTATCAGTCCGAGGAGGCGCGGTAAAAATCCGCTTAATACAAAAATGAATAAAGGATTTTTCCCAAATACATCAAAGAACCTGCTCCACGCGCCTTTTGCGCCTTTAAACTCTATGAAAAAAATCAGGGTTGATAAGATAAAAATGGCTAAGCCGGTAGTATAAAGAACATAGCTGCTTGTCCAGATTTTTTTATTGATGGGGAAAATAAGATCCCAGCAATAACCTGCAAATACAAGTACAACGCCGGCAATAAATAAGTATGCAAGCATCTCAAAATTTTTTCCTTTTTCGCGGATGAATTTTCCAACAAAATAACCCAAAACCACCTGCACAATGGCAGGAATGGTACTGGCCAATCCCTCTGGATCAAAAGGAACACCTTCTCCATGATATACATGCGCATCGCCAAATAACTTGCGGTCTATACCCGTTCCAAAATAGCCGGATAAGCTGAGAGGATCGCCTTTTGCACCCAATAAAAGGCAAACTATCCAATATCCGATCAATAAAATGGCTGACCAGATAAGCGCTGTTTTTGGTTTTAAATAATATACCATCAAAGAAGCGAAGAAATAACAAAGCGCTATGCGCTGCAATACACCCATCACCCGGATGCCAGACAAATTTCCCTGGCTATTGGTCCATTCCCATCCTTTAAATACCAACTGATCATTTTGCCACATAAAAAATGGTGACCAGTTTAAAAATAACCCGATAAAAAATATTAGTAACGTGCGTTTAATTATTTTTTTTAGAAAAACTTTATCTCCGGCAGCTTTGAATCGCGGCATCACAAAAGCCATAGCATTGCCAACGGCAAATAAAAAAAATGGAAAAACAAGATCCGTTGGCGTACATCCATTCCATGCGGCATGATCCAGGGGCGCATAAATATTGCTCCATGATCCCGGATTGTTTACCAAAATCATTAATGCTACCGTTGCGCCACGAAAAACATCGAGAGAATAATATCTTTCTTTCATGTAGGCATTATGGGAATAAGCGATTAAATGGATTAACACTTGCAAGTTATGATTAAAGAACTATTCAACGCCCACAGTCCTTTATCTTCGCATGCATGATTAAAAATTTAAAATTAACAGTTTATGAGTGATTTCTTTGTACATCCTTCTTCTTTTGTGGATGAGCCTTGCAAAATAGGGCTGGGCGTAAAAATCTGGCATTTCTCTCATATTATGGCTGGTTGTGAAATTGGCGATCATTGTAATATTGGTCAAAATGTGGTGATCAGCCCTGGTGTTGTTTTGGGAAAAAATGTAAAAGTGCAAAACAATGTTTCCGTTTATGAAGGTGTAATTTGTGAAGAGGATGTATTTCTGGGGCCTTCAATGGTTTTTACTAATGTGATTAATCCGAGAAGCGCCATTTCAAGGAAAGCCGAATATAAAAAAACTTATGTAAGAAAAGGCAGCAGCATTGGTGCAAATGCTACAATTATTTGTGGAAATGAAATTGGCGCTTACGCCTTGATTGGCGCCGGCGCTGTAATTACCAAACCTGTTTTACCGTATGCATTAATGGTAGGCAACCCGGCTTACCAACTGGGTTGGGTAAGTGAAGCAGGCATCAGATTGCATTTTGATGTATTGGGAAAAGCTATTTGCAGTGAAACAAAAGAGCAATACCAACTGACGGATGGAAGAGTTGAAAAGATAGAATCGTTAAGTTAAGTTAAGTGGAATGCAAATGTTGAAGTTTGAGTTAAAAATATTTTCTGACTGTAGTAAAGAATGCTTGCAAAAAAATATTTATATACTACCGCTTAACTTATATTTGAAGTTTGAGTAAAAGAAATCAAATTTTAAATTTAATAACCCAACTCCGGTATAGAATATTACCATAGCTTAAAATGAATCGACTTTATAATTTAGATTATTTGAGAGGATTGGCTGCTTTTGGAATAATGATTTATCATTTTAATTCATTTTTGTATGGCAGGTATGAAGCGCAAGCTTTTATGGGAAGAATTGGTGTTTATGGAGTTGCTTTGTTTTATGTGCTCAGTGGATTAACCCTTTATTATGTGTATCATGCAAGAATGAAGCCCTCATTAACGGATTTGACTTCTTTTTTTACGAAAAGAGTTTTTAGAATATATCCGCTTTTATGGGTGGCAACTTTGGGTACAATAATACTAAATTTCAGTATTCCTGCTTCATTTATATCATTAGCTCTGAACCTGACAGGATTATTTGGTTTTGTTAGTTGGGGTGGATATTTTGCAACAGGAGCATGGTCAATAGGAAATGAACTGGTGTTTTATGCTTTTTTTCCGGTGTTTATTTTTCTTACCAACAAAACCAGAATGGGCTTAATACTGTTTTCCCTTTTAATTTTTGCGATTTATTTATTCTTTGCTTTTAAAATTTTTAATTTAGAATTGAATGCAAATAAGCCGCCTGAGGAGCTTTGGTGGAACTATGTGAACCCATTAAACCAGGTATTTCTATTCCTTGGCGGTTTTTTAATTGGGAAGATATTTACAAATATAAAAATACCCGGCTTTTTAAACCTAATAATTCTGTTTATTGGATTGGGAATACTTTTTTTTTATCCAACGGAAGCTGAATGGATTTATTTGATATCAGGAACAAACAGACTTGTATTTACCTTTAGTTGTTTTCTCATTTGCCTGGGTTTTTATAAAATAAATTTTAAGCTTCCTTATTTTTTTGATAAACCCTTAACCTTGCTGGGAGAAGCCAGTTATTCTATCTATTTACTTCATCCACTTGTATATTTATTTATAGGAATTATTTTTTCATTTTCGTCCAAATATTTCTACACTTTTCCTGATGCTTATAAATTTTATCCCTCGATTATTCTAACACTCGTAGTTAGTTACTTTATGTATGAAAAATTTGAAAAATATTTTATGAAATTGGGAAGGAAAATAGATATTTCAAAGAAAATAGGATTTTTACAACAAGCAGATCAATATTGAAATTATATTAAATTCACAATATTATTAAACAATAAATTCTACTGCTTGATGGTTAGTTTTTTGCAGATAAATGTAAAAGCGCCTGGTAATTCTAAACCTTTATAAATCCTTATATTTGCTGGCTGCAATTATAATTTGCAGTTATTATGAGTTTTCATTTTCTGAAATTCAATTTTGTGTAATATCGGTTTCATTCAGGTTCCGATATTTTTTAATTTAAGATGGGACTCAGAAAGGCGGAGCCATGTTTATTTACCAAAATTATGATTCATGCATTTTACCAAAGTATTTTTGATCCTGTTAATATTTTTTTCCTGCGGTTATGTAAATAAAATAACAGCGCAGGATCTTTTGAAAAGCAGAAATCTGAGTACAATACGTATTGACCAGATGAGCGATTCCGATCTGATGAAGTACCAGGATCAACTTTCTGCTTCCGGATTAACGGAAAACCAGGCCGAACAGCTTGCCCAGTCCAAAGGATTGCCGGCTTCTGAAATAGCAAAATTGAGGCAGCGGTTATTGATGTTAAATAGATCAAAACAATCGACTTTAAATCAAAATAAAGATACCATCCCACTTCAAAATCGTGTAAAATCCGATTCTACCGATACAGCTCAAAAAATAAAACCGCTTATTGATCCTAAAATTTTTGGATCAGAATTATTTAATAACAATACCCTTTCTTCAGAACCTAATACACGGATTGCCACTCCAATAAACTATGAATTAGGCCCGGATGACCAGGTGGAAATTACGGTGTTTGGTGTGCAGGAAGTAACGCACGATCTTACGATTTCTCCTGAAGGAAGCGTTTATATACCAAATGTGGGCCAGGTGAAAGTTGCGGGATTAAGTATAGAAGCGGCCACACAAAGAATTAAAGATTATATGTCGCGAACTGCTTATCCTACCTTGCGTTCCGGCAGTTCCAAACTGGTAGTTAGCTTGGGAAATATTAAAAGTATTAAGGTAACTGTTATTGGCGCCAACCGTCCGGGAAATTATACCCTTTCTTCCCTGGCCACCGTTTTTAATGCATTGTTTATGGCTGGAGGTCCTACAAACAATGGCAGTTTTCGGGAAATAGAATTGATCCGCAATAATAAACTTATACGAACAGTTGATCTTTACCGGTTTATGGTAAATGGCGATCAGGCGGATAACATCAATTTAAGGAATAATGATGTGATCCGGATCCCATCTTACAAGGTAAGGGTAGATGTGGAAGGCTATGTAAAACGCCCGGGATTTTTTGAAGTACTGCAAAATGAAAGTTTTGAGGATGTATTGAAGTACGCTTCCGGTTTTTCTGACAGCGCTTACAGGGCTGCTGTTAAAATTACGCAGTTTACCGCACGGGAATTGAAAGTGAAAAATCTCAAATCGGCGGATTTTGCTGTATATAAACCCCTTCAGGGCGACCAGTTTATGGTAGATAAGATTCTTATTCGTTATGCAAACCGGGTAAATATTACCGGGGCTGTTTTCAGGCCTGGGTTTTATGAACTGGATTCCAATATGACAGTAAAAGACCTTATAATGAATGCGGATGGCATTCGTGAAGACGCATTCACTGCCCGGGGGCAGATTTTTAGGCTTAATCCGGATCTTACCAAAGAAGTGGTATCGTTTAATGTGCAGGAGGTGGTCAATAATGGGCATATCATTCCTTTAAAAAGAGAAGACTCTATAGTAATAAAATCCATATTTGACTTGCGTGATGAATCAGTAATTAGTGTGCAGGGCGAAGTGCGTAATCCGGGGTTTTATAATTTTTCTGACAATCTAACTGTGAAAGACCTGATTTTTCAATCCGGCGGATTAACCGATGCTGCTTACCCGCAAAGAATTGAGGTAGCAAGATTAATTAAAAGGGATACGCTTACCAATACAGATGTAAGGGCCAGTGAAATTATCGACATTCGCAATATTTCTGATCTTTCTTTAAAAGAAAAAAATCTTCCTTTGCATCCTTTTGATGTGGTGTCGGTAAGGAGAAAACCAGGGTACCTGGAATTACAATCTGTAACTGTTACAGGAGAGTTGCAGTATCCCGGCCCTTATGTATTATCCAAAAGGGAGGAACGGGTAAGCGATTTAATTAAAAGAGCCGGAGGTTTTACGCCCGAAGCTTATATAGCCGGAGCGTACATAAAGCGCTATAATGATGATGAGGAAAGAAAACAATTAAAAAAGCTTAAAATTGAAACCATTCAAAACCAGCTTAAGGATACATCCACTGTTGTAACACAGGAAATAGAAAGAGATTTCGATCAGATACCTTTGAATGTGGAAGAGATTTTAAAACACAAAAATTCTCCTGAGGACGTCGTGTTGCAGCCGCGGGATGAATTAATTGTTCCGAAATTTACCGCCCAGGTCAGGATTAGTGGAAAGGTATTGTTTCCTACACAGATACCTTATCAGCGCCGGTATAATTTAAAGGATTATATTACTGCTGCCGGAGGTATTTCGGAAGAAGGGAAAAAAGGAAAAATCTATGTCTTACATGCCAATGGAAAAGCGCAAGCAACCCGTAGTTTTTTATTCTTCAGAAATTATCCTTCTGTAAAGCCAGGCTCTGAAATAATTGTCCCAATGAAGTCCGCAAAAACAAACCGGCTTACTACAGGCGAAACAATAGGCATTGCCAGTGCGCTGGCATCCCTTGCAGGAGTGGTGATTGCGATTTTACGGCTTTGATTTATAGCCTTTGTTTCCGTTGTATTTTTTATAGCCTTTTTAATTCCATGCTATCTATTTAGGGTTTAATTTGGTAAACTATAATAGCTGACTACTATGGGAATAAAGGCGGTAAGAAAAAAAATCAAATTTGCTGTAATTGGTTGCGGGCATATCGGAAAACGGCATATAGAAATGATTCTTCGCCACGAAGAAGCAGAACTGGCTGCATTAATTGATTGCGCCGATAAAAATCATTTGAATGTTAACCATAAAAAAGTTCCTTACTTTCATTCTCTGAAGCAGCTTTTTCGCTCCGATCATTCAGTTGATGTGGTTACTATTGCAACGCCAAATGGTTTTCATGCTTGTCATGCTTTTGAATGCCTCGATGCCGGAAAACATATTGTGATAGAAAAACCGATGACCTTAAAAAAACAGGATGGGGAAAATGTGATCTATAAAGCATTGAATCTGCATAAACATGTTTTTGTGGTGATGCAAAACCGGTATTCGCCGCCTTCAGTTTGGATGAAAAAACTCGTTGAAAGCGGAAAGCTTGGAAATATTTATATGGTTCAATTGAATTGTTACTGGAACCGGGATGAACAATATTATCATCCGCAAAGCTGGCATGGAAAAAAGGAACTGGATGGTGGCACCTTGTTTACACAATTTTCCCATTTTATTGATATCATGTATTGGTTGTTTGGAGATATTAAAAACATACAAACAAGGATCCGCGATTTTAATCATCAGCATACAACGGAATTTGAAGATTCAGGCTTTATAAATTTTGAATTCGTAAACGGTGGAATTGGCAGTATCAATTTTTCAACCTCCGTCTGGGATCGTAATATGGAGAGCAGTATGACGGTTATTGCTGAAAGGGGATCGATAAAAATCGGAGGCCAGTATATGAACAAGGTGGAATATTGTCATGTTAAAAATTATGAAATGCCCATGCTGGATGCTACCAATCCGGGTAATGATTATGGAAATTATAAAGGATCCGCGCAAAACCACCATTATGTGATTAACAATGTGGTGGATGTTTTAAAAGGCCGGTCCTGTATTACCACCAATGCCCTTGAAGGATTAAAAGTCGTCGATATTATCGAGCGGATTTATTCCGCTACTTCCTGACGTTTTATAAAAACAACCTTAATGTGTGGTATCGCAGCAATTGTTTCGCATCTGCCCAATGATTTGTTATCCATACAAAAAATGACGGATATCATTTCCCACCGCGGACCGGATGGATCAGGCTTTTATTGTGAAAAAAACATAGCACTTGGTCATAGAAAACTGGAAATTTTAGACGGATCTTTTGGTGCAGAACAGCCAATGCATTTTTTCAATAAATATGTAATTACTTATAACGGTCAGATTTATAATTATCAGGAACTAAAAGCGGAACTTTTGAAAAAAGGATATCGTTTTAATACTGAAACAGATACGGAAGTGCTTTTGGCCGCTTATGATTTTTGGAAGGAAGATTGTCTAAATCATTTTAACGGCATGTTTTCTTTTGTCTTGTTTAATAAAGAAGAAAATCTTGCTTTTTGCGCACGCGACCGCTTTGGGGTGAAACCATTTTATTATTACGAGCAAAATGATTGTATTGCTTTTGCTTCTGAAATAAAGCAGTTTACCGTTTTTGAAAACTGGATTGCAGAAGCAAACCAGCAACGCGCTTATGAATATTTGCAATTCGGATGGCAGGATCATAGTAATGAAACTTTGTTTAAAAATGTTTACCAGTTAAAAGCCGGTCATTATCTTATTTTAGAATTAAAAAACCTGCAAAAAAATACAAAGCAGTGGTATGATTTAAATAACTGTAATGGCGATGCTCATTTAAATAATGATGTGCAGAAATTCAGCGAATTGTTCCATCATGCGGTTTATTTACAGTTGAGTTCTGATAAAAAAACAGGCGCCTGTTTATCCGGTGGTATGGATAGTTCTTCAATAGTTGTTGCAGCCAATGCGCAAATTAGAAAAGATGGAAGACAGCAGTTATTAGAAACTGTTTCCTGTTGTTTTGAAGATATACAATTTGAGGAAAGTGTATATATCACCAGCGTTGTAGAAAAGGAAAATTGCATCAACCATAAAGTGTTTCCTGATTTAGGCGCATTGTATCAGCAGCTTGATACCATTATATGGCAGCAGGATGAACCATTCGGATCCATGAGCATCCTGGCTCAATGGGAACTTTTTAAAAAAGCAAAGCAGGAAAAAATAAAAATCATGCTCGATGGACAAGGCGCTGATGAATGGCTGGCAGGATATCATTCTTTTTATGGAGTTTATTTCTGCGAGTTATTAAGAAAAGGGAATTTAAATGCATTGCTCAGTGAGATAAAAGCGCTTAAAAAAACAGGGCTTTACACCAATAAAATTATTGCAAAAGAAATCATTAAAAACCTGCTGCCGCTTTCTTCCTGGTTGTTTTTTAAACGATGCATACAAGCGGAAAAAAAATGGATCAATTATAAGTATGCAAACTCCATAATTGAAAGTGATAGATCTGCATCCATAAAAAGAAAATCTTACGAACAAATAAAATATCATTTGCCTCAATTATTGCATTGGCAGGATCGCAATTCAATGGCATTTTCAATAGAGGCTCGCGTTCCTTTTTTGGATTACAGGTTGGTAGAATTTGGATATCAATTAACTCCAGAAAAGAAAATAAACAACGGCGTTACGAAATTTATTTTACGAAATGTGATGAACGAGCTTTTACCAAAAAAAGTTTTGAACCGGAAAGATAAAATGGGGTTTGTTACTCCCGAAGAATATTGGATAAAAGAAAATGCCGCTTCGATAAGAAAGGATCTGGAAAAGGCTCATTGCTTTGAGCAATGGTTTTATCAATGAGAATATCCTCCGCAAATTCAACCGTATGATTGCGGGTAAAGAAAAATTTGATTTTGTCTTCTGGCGGGTATTGTGTTTTTCAAAATGGCTGCAGGTTTTCCGGGTTAAAATATGAAAGTATTAACTGTGATAGGTGCAAGGCCGCAATTTGTGAAAGCTGCTGTAATGAGCAGGGCTTTTAAGAAAAAAAATGTGGAAGAAATCATTATCCATACCGGTCAGCATTACGACGAACAGATGAGCGCGATCTTTTTTAATGAAATGGAAATTCCCCAACCAGCTTATAATCTGCAAACAGGCAATCTGTCGCACGGCGCTATGACGGGCAGAATGATGGAAAAAATTGAAGGGATCATTGGTGAAATTACTCCCGATTATGTATTGGTATACGGCGATACCAATTCCACACTTGCAGCCGCATTGGCCGCTTCTAAAACAAAAGTAAAACTCGTGCATGTGGAGGCTGGTTTGCGTAGTTTTAATATGACCATGCCTGAAGAAATCAACCGGATCGTTACCGACAGGCTTTCCGATATTTTATTTTGTCCTACGGCTGCTGCAAAAGACAATTTGTTTAAAGAAGGTTTCAATACCTTCAAAACAAAAAATGGAACACCGGTGATAATAGAACAGACAGGGGATGTAATGAAAGATGCAGCGGAATATTTTTCAGTTTTTGCAGCAGATAATTGTTCTGAAAAAATAAAACAGATTATTAGCGGTAAATATGTAATATGCACTTTACACCGGTCGGAAAATTTGAATGCAGCGCATCGCATGCTGGCGATTTTTGAAGCGTTAAATGCTATCAGCAAAGAGATAACAGTTGTTTTTCCTATGCATCCGGGAACAAGAAAGATGGTAGAAAAGCAAGGGATAATAATTTCGGATGCTATTCAAGTCATCGATCCGGTTGGTTTTTTTGAGATGCTCAGTTTGCTAAAGTATTGCACCTGTGTGTTTACGGATAGCGGCGGTTTGCAGAAAGAAGCTTATTTTTTTAAAAAGCCGTGCATTACATTAAGGGATGAAACTGAATGGGTGGAGCTGATTGAAAATGGGTACAATAAACTTGGCGGGGCAAACCCTTTTTTAATCAAAAAATATTTTAATCAGATCACTGAAGTGGATTTTACCAATGAGAAACCATTATATGGCGAAGGATGCATCAGTGATAAAATTGTGCGAATATTGCAGGAAGATTTTAGAAATTGCAAATAAAGGAAAATATTTATAAGTTTTAAGAATGAGCAAAAAGGAAGATGAAATTTCTTTAAGGGAAATTATTTTAAGACTTAAAAGCTGGTATGTTTATTTAAAATCCAAATGGCTTTTGCTATTTATTATAGGAATTTTAGGTGCCGCTATCGGATTGTTATATGCAATTTTCCAAAAACCAAAATATACAGGTGAACTAACCTTTGTTTTATCTTCTAATTCTCAATCAAGCGGTTTGGTGGGTTTAGCAGGACAGTTTGGATTGGATATAGGAACGAGTAATTCGGATGTTTTTTCTGGAGATAATATTGTTGAACTTTTTAAGTCACGCAGAATAATGAAAGGGGCTTTGTTCAGATATTTACCAGATAGTTCTCAAACGTTAATAAATTATATTATAGATACAACCGGTTTACAAAAAAAATGGCTTGCAAATGAAAGGTTTCAAAATCTGCTTCCTTTTCCCGCCGATGTCAATAAACTTACACCTATTCAGGATAGTCTGGTTTCAAAAGTTCAGGGCATGTTGGTTGAATCGTACCTGAATATTGGTAAAACCGATAAAAAATTAAGTTTTTACAAAGTAGCAACAACTTCTCCTGATGAGAAAACTTCCTATTACCTAACGAGTTATTTGGTGGACGAAGCTTCCAGGTTTTTTATTGATACTAAAACTAAATCCGCTAAAACCAATCTTGCCATGTTGCAAAAGGAAGCCGATAGTTTGCGTAATCAGTTAGGAGGTGTAATAACCTCTGCTGCTGCTGAAGCGGACCGAACCTTTAATTTAAATCCATCTCTTCAGGTACAACGTTCCGTGGCTCAGCAAGGGCAATTGAAAGCCTCCGTACTAGGGGCCGCTTATGGGGAGGTTATAAAAAATCTGGAGATTGCTAAAATTACCTTACAAAAGGAAACCCCTTTATTTCAAATCATTGATGAACCTGAATTTCCTTTAGTAAGAACAAAATTCGGTAGGTTGAAAGGAACGGTTATCGGAGGCTTTTTTGCAGTGTTTTTTGTGGCTGCTATTTTATTGGGACGTAAGATATTGCATGAGATAATCGAGTAAAGGATATTAAACGTTTAAGAAAAATTAAATAAACTGCTTAATTATAGAAAAGGCCTCAATATGTTGAACTTAAACGATAGAAGTATATTAATTACCGGCGGTACCGGTTCTTTTGGCAAGGCTTTCGTAAAAACCATTTTGAAAAAATGGCCTGCCATAAAAAGATTGGTCATTTATTCAAGAGATGAGCAAAAGCAGTTTCAGATGGCGATGGATTATCCCGCTCACAAGTATCCGCAGGTGCGCTTTTTTATTGGTGATGTACGGGATTACGACCGGCTGAGAAGGGCTTTCAAAGGAATTGAAATTGTAATACATGCAGCGGCCATGAAACATGTGCCCATTGCGGAATACAATCCTATGGAATGTATTAAAACCAACATCATGGGGGCCGAGAATGTGATTAATGCCAGCCTGGAAACAGCAGTACAAAATGTGGTGGCTCTCTCAACGGATAAAGCGGCGGCTCCTATAAATTTATATGGTGCCACTAAACTGGCCTCGGATAAATTATTCATTGCGGCCAATAACATCAAGGGTTACAATCCGATCAGATTTTCAGTAGTAAGGTATGGAAATGTGATGGGCTCCAACGGATCCGTGATCCCTTTCTTTTTAAACAAACGCAAAGATGGCGTTATTCCTATTACAGATTCTGAAATGACACGCTTCAACATATCTTTAGATGATGGCGTTGAAATGGTTTTGCATGCGCTTGAAACTGCCTGGGGCGGCGAATTGTTAGTCCCTAAAATCCCCTCTTATCGGATTACTGATGTGGCGATGGCAATAGCACCAGATTGCAAACATGAAATAGTCGGCATCCGGCCCGGCGAAAAAGTGCATGAAGAAATGATCACATCTTCTGATTCTTTTTCTACCTATGATTTGGGAAAATATTATGCTATCCTACCGCAGGTTCCATTATGGTCTTTAGAAGAATATGTAAAACACTTTAATGCAGAGAAAGTGCCGGCCGGTTTCAGGTACAACTCCGGTGAAAACGATGAGTGGCTGGATGTGAAAGCAATACGTGCGCTGATCAAACAACATGTAGATCCTTATTTTGAAGTATAAAATCTGAAACTTGATACCATACGGAAAACAACATATTACAGCAGAAGACATTAAGGCCGTGGTTGAAACGCTTACAAGTGACTTTCTCACCCAAGGGCCTAAAATAAATGAATTTGAACAACGGTTTGCAAATTATATTGGAGCAAAATATGCAGTTGCCGTATCCAATGGTACAGCAGCTTTGCATTTATGCGCGCTGGCGTTAAATGTACAGCCGGGCGATAATGTTATAACCACGCCTATTACTTTTGCAGCTTCTGCCAATTGCGTAAAATATTGTGGCGGGAATGTTTATTTTGCAGATATAGATCCGCATACATTAACCATTGATCTGGATAAAATCCAAGCGCTGATCCAATCAAAGCCACAAGGTTTTTTTAAAGGAATTATCCCTGTTGATTTTGCAGGATATCCAGTAAACCTGGAAGCTTTAAAAAGAATTGCAGACGAGCATGGCTTATGGATCATTGAAGATGCCTGTCACGCCCCTGGTGGATATTTTGCAGATTCTAAAGGCGAAAAGCAATATTGCGGAAATGGCAAATTCGCTGATCTTGCCATATTTTCATTTCATCCGGTAAAACATATTGCTTGTGGCGAAGGGGGAATGATCACAACAAATAATGAATTTCTATATAAAAAACTGCTTTTGCTGCGAACGCATGGCATCACAAAAGATCCGGAATTATTGCACCGCAATGATGGCGGCTGGTACTATGAAATGCAGGAGCTTGGTTTTAATTATAGGATGACTGATTTTCAGGCGGCATTGGGAATATCACAACTTTCGAGGGCAAATGAAGGCCTTGAAAGGCGGAAAGCAATAGCCAAGCGCTATGACCAGGCATTTGAAGGAACCAAAGTGGATAACGCCGCGGCCCGTTTTACTGAAGGGCATGCTTACCATTTATATATCATCCAGATAGAAGATCGTAAAGGTTTATACGATCATTTGCGCAGGCAAAACATTTTCACGCAAGTACATTATATACCAGTACATTTACAACCTTATTATCAGCAACAAGGGATGAAAACGGGGAATTTTCCTTTAGCGGAAACCTATTATGAAACATGTTTAAGTTTGCCTATGTATCCAACGCTTACAGATGAGGAACAGGATTTTGTGATAAAAGAAATTTTTTCCTTTGTACAGTTTAAATAGATTGAAGTTTTTTTGGAACCTGTAAGCAGTATTCAAAGTTTTTCAGATAAGTTGTTTATTTTGAAAACAATAAAAATGAAAAATAAATTTTCAACAGAGCAAGAAGCTTTTTGGGCAGGTTCGTTTGGAGACCAGTATATTAAACGAAATAATAATCCTGCGCTGCTTGGGGCAAGGATTGCGAGGTTTTCAAAAATTTTCCAACATACCACAGGAATTTCAAAAATTTTAGAATTAGGAGCAAATATTGGAAATAACTTGTGGGCCATCCGGTCACTTTTGCCACAATGCCGTTTTTCTTCAATTGAAATAAATGCGCTTGCAGTAAAGGAATTGGAGTTAATTCCAAATAATAAAGTATTCCACGGATCGGTATTTGATTTTTCACCTGCAGAATTAGGATTATATGATCTCAGTTTTACAACGGGTGTTTTGATCCATTTAAATCCCGAAAAATTATCTCTGGCATATGAAACCTTATACTGTTGTTCTGAAAAATATATCCTTACTTGTGAGTACTACAATCCTACTCCGGTAGAAGTTGTTTACCGGGGTCATACTGAAAAATTATTTAAACGCGATTTTGCTGGTGAAATGATGGATAAATATAATGATCTTGAATTAGTTGATTATGGATTTCAATATCATCGGGACGCTAATTTCCCTGCGGATGATGCAACCTGGTTTTTATTAAAAAAATGCAAGGGATAAAGTGAGCAATATAGCAATCATTCCTGCCCGTGGTGGCAGCAAGCGTATTCCACGAAAAAATATCAAAAAATTTTTGGGTAAACCTATTATTGCCTATTCTATTGAAGCGGCATTGAAAAGCGGTTTATTTAATGAAGTAATGGTATCAACCGATGATGAGGAGATTGCTGAAGTTGCAAAACAATATGGCGCAAGCGTTCCATTCATGCGTTCTGAAAAAAATGCAGATGACCATGCCACCACGCTTGATGTGATAAAAGAAGTTATTGCTTCATACCAAGGTATTGTCCACCCTTTCCAATATGGCTGTTGTATTTATCCCACAGCGCCATTTGTAACAAGTTCTTTGCTGCTTCAGGCATATCAGCTTCTAATTCATAATAATTTTGACAGTATATTGCCAGTAGTGCAATATGCTTATCCTATATGGCGCAGCCTTAAAATGGAAGACAATAAAATTTCCATGTGGTTTCCTGAAAATGTAAATAAACGTTCGCAGGATTTGCCTTTATCCTACCATGATAGCGGGCAGTTTTGCTGGTTCAATATAGAACATGTGATGCAGCAGGATTCATTGTTTACTATTAATACAGGGGCGATAACGGTGGATGAATTAACGGTGCATGATATTGATACAATGAAAGATTGGGAAGTAGCGGAAATGAAATACAGCTTTTTACATAACCATGTCAAAGGATCATAGAAATATTTAGAGGTAAAAAAATCTGATTATTATAAATAGAATACAACAATAAATAATTCGATAAAACCTATTTTAAAATTATGAGCATAAAAGTACTAAGTGGTGCATCAGAAATTGAACTTACTAAAAGGGACGAGTTTATTCAACTTTTCAAAAACAGTCCTTTACCTTCCGCGGAACTTTCGCATAATTTAGGTTTATATCTAAATCGGCAAAACCTTTCAAGGTTATTGTTTATGCAGGAACTTTATTTAAAAATATTAAACATTCATGGTGTTATCATAGAATTTGGCGTTCGTTGGGGGCAAAATCTCGCCCTGCTTCAAAATCTTCGTGGTATTTATGAACCTTATAATTACAATCGATCCATTATTGGTTTTGATACTTTTTCGGGGTTTCCAAGTGTTGACCAGAAAGATGGGCGGAAAGTAAGCATAGGTGATTATGCTGTAACTGAAAATTATGAACAGTATTTAGATAAAATCCTTTCTTACCATGAATCAGAAAGCCCTATTAACCATAAAAAAAAGTTTCAGCTTATCAAAGGGGATGCAACAAAGACATTTGAGCAGTATTTAAAAGAGAATCCGCATACTATAGTAGCCTTTGCCTATTTCGACTTTGATTTGTATGAGCCCACTAAGAATTGCCTCAAATTATTGCTTGATCGGGTAACAAAAGGATCCATTATTGCTTTTGATGAACTTAATTGTCCAGAATTTCCAGGAGAAACGGAAGCAGTTGCAGAAGTGTTGGGCCTGAACAGATACTCTATCAAACGCTCTCCATTAAATCCATTAATCTCTTATTTAGAAATAGAATAGGTTTTATGTATAGTTGTTTACATTTAAATTCTTACAGCATTGATGAATATCGTTTGGAATCTCTTCGTGAATCGGATATTTATGAAATTAAAGAATGGCGGAATACACAGATTGATGTTTTACGGCAGAACAAAACATTAACCGATGAAGATCAGTACAATTATTATCATAAGGCTATTAAGCCAACATTTAAAGCGCCTTTTCCCCAACAAATTTTGTTTTCCTTTTTTAAAAAGGATGTTTTAATTGGTTATGGTGGAATCGTTCATATTTCATGGATAGATAAACGGGGTGAAATATCTTTTTTGCTTGCTACTGATAGGGCAAAAAACTCAGCAACCTATAAAAATGATTTCGAGTTTTTTTTGAAACTTATAAAATTAGTCGCTTTTAAAGATCTACAGTTTAATAAAATTACTACTGAAACATTTGATATAAGAGATTTCCATGTTAGTATTTTGGAAAAAAACGGGTTTGCTTTAGAAGGAAGGATGAAAAAACATGTATTTATTTCGGATCAATTTGTGGATTCATTAATTCATGGATGTTTATATGAGAACTATGTTACAGAATAAAAAAATATTTGTTAGCGGCGGAGCAGGGGTAATAGGAAACGAATTAATTCCAATGCTGCATGAGGCAGGCGCCATTATTTTAGTTGGAGATTTAAAACCGAAACCTCAGGAATGGCCCCAGGACATAATGTACCGCCAGGGCGATTTGAATTTTATTTCAAAAGAAGAATTTGCTTTATTTGAACCGGAAGTTTTTATTCATCTGGCAGCTACTTTTGAACGCTCCACGGAAACCTATGGTTTTTGGGATGAAAATTTTAATCACAATGTTAAGCTATCTAACTATTTAATGACATTGTTGAAAGACATGCGATCGCTTGAGCGGGTAGTTTTTGCTTCAAGTTATCTTATTTATGATGAGAAATTGTATAGCTTTTCGCAGCCTCAAACAATTGCTTTTAGCTTGTCAGAAAAAGCGAATATTAATCCAAGAAATCTTACCGGAACAGCCAAATTACAGCACGAGATTGAACTGAAATTTCTGGAAGGTTTTAAGTCCGATCAATTTACATCTATTAGTGCCAGAATTTTCAGGGGATACGGGAAAGGATCAAGATGCGTTATCTCAAGATGGATCAGATCTTTAAACAAGAATGAAAAAATCAAGGTTTATAAAAAGGAGGGCTTATTCGATTACGTCTATGCAAAAGATACTGCCCTTGGTTTAATGAAATTAGCAGGGGCAAAGAATGTTACCGGAATAATAAATCTTGGAACAGGTAAGGCCCGGAAGGTGGAAGATATCGTTTCTATTCTGAAAAAACATTTTCCGGCTATGCAATATGAAGAAGCGGATTCCGATATTCTGTTTGAAGCATCTGAAGCAAATACTGAAAAACTGGTGCGGGAAATTGGATGGAAACCTTCTTTTAGTTTGGAAGAAGCTATTAAGGAAATGATTGAGTATGAAAGAAATAATAAAACAAAATCCAATGAAAAAACTGGAAATGTTTTAGTTACTTCTATCTCAAAGAAGGTGCCTTTAGTAAACATGGTAAGGAATGGCGCATCTAAACTTAAACCAGGAGTCCAATTATTTGGAGCAGATTCCAATAAAAATATTATAGCAAAATATTTTGTTGATGAATACTGGCAAATGCCGTTGCTAAAGGAGCTTACCCCCCAAGCAATTGTAAGTTTTTGTAAAAAAAATAATATAACGGCTATTATTCCTACGAGGGATGGCGAGTTGTCTTTTTTTGCAGGGATTAAACAAGAATTGTCAGATCATGGAATTGCAGTTATGGTATCGGATTCGACCAGTATTGGTATCTCAATTGATAAAATCAACTTTTACCATCATTGCCATAAAGCATCTGTGAATGCGATACAGACTGAAAAAAATATTGAACTGATACAGTCGGAAAAATATGTAGTGAAAGAACAGTTTGGCGCAGGTTCATTGTCTATAGGATTGAACCTGAATAAAGAACAAGCGATGGCACATGCCGCACGCCTTCACTATCCGGTTTTTCAACCTTTTATTGAAGGTGAAGAATTTAGTATTGATGTATATGTTCAAAAAGACCGGCAGATAAAAGGACTGATCATTCGGAAACGTGAATTGGTAGAAAATGGAGAAAGTCAAATAACCTTCAATGTAAAAAATGAACGATTAAAGGAGTGTTGCACCACATTGGTGAACAGCCTGAGTTTTTACGGCCATCTAGTTTTACAGGCAATCATTGATAAAACGGGTCAACCTTATTTAATTGAATGTAATGCAAGATTTGGAGGAGCATCTACATTTAGCGTACAATGCGGACTTGATTCTTTTTATTGGTTTTTACTTGAAACCAACGGAGTAGATGTATCATCATACTCATTTGTTTACAATGAAGAAAAAAGGTATAAACAAGTAAGGTATATGGCAGATAAATTTATTTTAAACGATGATATTAGTATTTGATTTAGATGATACCTTATACCCCGAAATAACGTTTGTTCAAAGTGGGTTTAAAGAAGTTGCTCTTTGGCTTGAAGAAAATTTTGGTTTGGATCAAACTGAAGTGTACAATGATTTGCAACTAATGCTTAAAGAAAAAGGCCGCGGGGAAATTTTTAATGATGTTTTAAAAAAACACAAGTTGCTTTCAAAGCAACTGCTAAAACAATGCATAAAAATTTATCGTCTGCACGAACCTCATATCAAATTATGTCCCGAAGCGATATCCTGTTTAAAAAGGTTTAGCCATTTCCCTCTTTACGTTGTAACAGACGGGCACAAATTAGTTCAGGCTAATAAAGTAAAAGCGCTGGAATTGAATCCTTATATTAAGCATGCATATATTACTTACAGGTATGGAATTAAAAATGGCAAGCCATCTCCGTATTGTTTTGAATTGATTGCCAAAAAGGAAAATGTGCCTTTTAATCAAATAATATACATAGCGGATAATCCGACTAAAGATTTTGTTGGCATAAAACCCCTGGGCTTTAAAACGATAAGGTTATTGCAGGGAAATTATAAAGATCTGAAAATGAGTAAAGAACATGAAGCGCACTTTAATATTGGATCTTTAAATGAATTAACCCCGAATTTTATTTCAGCAGTTTTTAAAACAAAACAGTAAAGACCTTTTAATTTTTTAAAACAACTAATTGAATGAAAAACCAGTCTGATTTCAAGGGTGAGATAGAAATAGGAAATATAAAAATTGGGGCCGGGCATAAGCCCTTTATTATCGCAGAAATGAGCGGTAATCATAATCAGTCATTAGAAAGAGCTTTAGCTATTGTAAAAGCTGCTGCCGATGCAAAAGCGGATGCTATAAAACTGCAGACTTATACAGCAGATACCATTACGATAAATCACCGTGGCGGATTATTTGATATTAACGATGAAAAATCTTTGTGGAACGGAAGGAATTTATATGAACTTTACCAGGAGGCAATGACTCCTTATGAATGGCATAAACCTATATTTGATTACGCCGCCAGCCTCGGTATTATGTGCTTTTCCACACCATTTGATGAAAATGCGGTAGATATGCTGGAAGATTTGGGTGCGCCATGTCATAAAATAGCGTCTTTTGAAAACACGCATCATCCTTTACTAAAGAAAATTGCTGCTACGAATAAGCCGGTAATAATGTCAACCGGCGTATCAACGCTTGCTGATGTGGATGAATCTGTAAACGTTTTACGTACGAATGGATGTAAAGATCTTGTTTTATTAAAATGCACAAGTACATATCCCGCCAGCCCGGAAAATACCAACTTACGTACTATTCCACACATGCGTGAAATGTTTAAAACAGAAGTCGGATTGTCCGATCATACTATGGGCATAGGTGTATCAGTTGCGTCAGTAGCGTTGGGTGCTACAGTAATAGAAAAACACTTTTGTTTAAGCCGCGCAGAAGGCGGTGTGGACAGTGCTTTTTCATTAGAACCATCTGAATTTAAACTGTTGGTTGAAGAAACGGAAAAAGCATGGCTTGCTTTGGGAAATGTACAGTATGGTATACAAGAAGCCGAAAAGAAAAGTCTGAATCACAAACGTTCCATTTATGTTGTAGAAGACATAAAAGCGGGAGAAAAATTTACAGAAAAAAACATTCGCATTATAAGACCCGGAGATGGAATGCATCCCAGGTTTTATGAAACTTTATTAACAACAACAAGTATTAATAATTTAAAAAAGGGGCAACCTTTGAATTGGCAGGATGTACTGTATTAAAATAAAAACCAATTAAAACTGGATGTAAACCTTTTCATTAGATATTTTATGAACAAGAATATAGAGGGAGAAATAAAGTGTTTTTTAAAAGAGCATGCTATAAGTTCTGTTTTAATTCATTCTGATTTATTGCGTGGGTTTAATGTAGAATTTGATAAAAAGAACCGGAACCGATTTATCTCGGACCATTACCAAAAATTATCAGAATTATTTAATGATGCCAGGATTTATATGCCATCTTTCAATTATAAATTTCTTTCAACCAAAATTTTCGATGTAAAAAACAGTCCGTCTGAAGTGGGAGTGCTGACGGAATTTTTTAGAAAAGAAATAGCCGCCTGGCGAACAAAAGATCCGGTTTTTTCTTTTTCGGGTGTTGGCGATTCCAACTTTCAAAATGTGATACAGGAGGATGTTATTATTGACCCATTTGGAAAAGGTTCATTTTTTAAAAATTTGTATGATAATGATTCCCTTTTATTCCATTATGGCTCAGAATTCAAACATTCAACTATTATTCATTTTGTTGAAAGAACATTAGGAGCTGTTCCTTATAGATATGATAAGCTTTTTAGAGGAAATATTATTGAGGGTAAAATGATATTTCCAGTAAAATATAACTATCACGTTAGACCATTGAGCAGATATTTGGATTATGATTGGGGAAAGATAACGAGTAATTTAACTGCAAATGGAATATTATATACGTATCTCAATGGAAGAACACAAGTCTGTTTGTGTAGCATAAAAAATATGGTTGATTTTTTAAATTCAAAGATGAAAATTGATCCTTTTTATTTGTTGGATGAAAAATCAAAAAATTGGATAATTCCTGAAATTCAAAAAATCGGAAGGAATTTCTTGCTTGAAGATTTTGAATAAACGCTAAATGATATTGCCATAGTATGATTGATCTTTGTAAAGAACTTTATCCTATAAACAGGAGTATAACAGGAAACGGGGTAAGGGAATCCTTGAAATTAATTCAAAACAAAATCCCTATTCAAATACATGAAATTGCTACCGGAACAAAAGTGTTTGACTGGACGGTTCCCCAAGAGTGGAATGTGAAGGATGCTTATGTTATTGATCTAAGTACAAATGAAAAAATAATTGATTTTAAAGAATGCAATTTACATTTAGTGGGCTATTCAATTCCTATAGATAAAACAGTTGATTTTAATGAATTGAATATTCATTTGCATACTTTGGAAGATATTCCGGAAGCAATACCATATATCACTTCATATTACAACGAATATTGGGGGTTTTGCATTAATTATAACAGTTACAAAAAGATTAATCGGAACTCAAATTTCAGGGTATTTATAGACAGTGAATTAAAGGATGGTTCACTCACTTATGGCGAAATAATCATACCTGGTGAAACTGATGAAGAGATGTTTATATCTACATATATCTGTCATCCATCTATGGCTAATAATGAATTAAGCGGTCCTGTAGTTGCAACTTATTTGGCTAGATGGCTATTAGACAAAAATGAGCTTAAATACACCTATCGTTTTATTTTTATTCCTGAAACAATCGGATCTATTACTTATCTGAGTTTGAATCTGCCCCATTTAAAAAAGAAAGTATTAGCGGGGTACAATATTTCTTGTGTGGGCGATGAACGGAATTATTCATTTATCCCTTCTAGATATGGAAATACTTTATCCGATAAAATTGCACTTCATGTTTTAAATAATTCTGTTGAGTATAAAAAGTATTCGTATTTGGATAGAGGAAGTGATGAACGTCAATACTGCTCACCAGGTATTGATTTGCCGGTTTGCAGCATTTTAAGAACAAAATTTGGTGACTATCCTGAATATCATACTTCCCTGGATAACTTTGATTTTGTTACAGAAAAAGGATTGCAGGGGGCTCTTGATATTTACAAGAAGTGCATTGCTCTTTTTGAAAAAAATTTTATTCCAAAGACTACTGTTTTGGGCGAGCCTCAATTAGGCAGGAGAGGGCTTTATCCAACGATCTCTACTAAAAATTCTTCGGCTATAGTAAGAGATATGATGAATTTTATAGCTTATTCTGATGGCACGAATGATTTAGTGGATATTTGTAATATTATTGGGATACCATTTTGGGAAACTGAAGAATTTCTTAAAAAATTAATTGATGATGGAATTATTGAAGTACTTTGATGACAAAGTCTATTTACCTAAAAAACTAATGTATGGATTTCAATTCTTTTCTTGAAAAATTTAATGAACAATTGATAGAAGATGATCTGTCAAAAATAACAAAAGATACAAAGTTTCATGAACTTGGTTCATGGGATTCTCTCACAGCAATGGCGGTTATTGCCATGATAGAAGATGAGTATAGTGTTGTAATTAAAGAAGAAACATTCAGGTCTTTTGTGTATGTTGGCGATATTTTTAATTATGTTTCATCTCAGAAATAATTTAATAGGGTGAATATATACATTTCAGCAGTTTCCTACTGGTTGCCAGCGGAAGTACTTACAAATGAAGCTATTAACCTGCAACATCCTGAATGGTCAATTGATAAAATTGCTCAAAAAACCGGTATTTTAGAAAGAAGAATTGCTAACGACAATTTATACGTCAGCGAATTAGCATACAATGCTGCCAATAAACTTATTAATGATTACGATATCGATAAAACCAGTATAGACTTTATTTTGCTTTGCACACAAAGCCCTGACTATTTTCTTCCAACAACAGCTTGCATTCTTCAACACAAACTGGGTATTCCAACATCCGCAGGTGCGCTGGATTTTAATCTTGGATGCTCTGGATATGTATATGGTTTGGGATTGGCTAAAGGACTTATACAATCTGGTTCTGCAACGAATGTCTTACTGATTACATCTGAAACCTACAGCAAATTTATTCACCCGGAAGATAAATCAAACAAAACAATATTTGGAGATGCGGCTGCTGCAACATTGGTTTCTTCCCAATTGAGCGGACTTAAGTTGGGAAATTTTGTTTATGGAACTGACGGTAGCGGCGCTAAAAACTTAATGGTTAAAAATGGAGCGGTCCGAAATCGTTTTAAAACAGGAATGGATATAAGGAATCAAGAAAATGAATTTTTGCAAAACGATGATTATTTATATATGAACGGTGCTGAAATTTTTAAGTTTACAGCTACTAATGTTCCGATGCTGGTAAAACAAGTTTTAGAACATAACGCTATAACGATGAAAGAAATTGATTTATATATTTTTCACCAGGCAAATAAATACATGCTTGATTTTATTCGTAAGAAAATCGGAATTGAAGAAGATAAGTTTTTTTATTTTATCGAAAATTGTGGAAATACGGTCTCCTCTACAATCCCTATAGCCCTTCAAGAAGCATTTAAGCAAGGGAGAATTAATATCAATAATAAAATATTATTGGCCGGTTTTGGTGTAGGTTATTCTTGGGCAGGTTGTGTTGTGGGATGAATAAGATATAAAACTTAAATTCCTGTTTTATCTATTTATACCTAATCATTGAAGTGCAAGATAAATTGTTTGCATCCAAAATATTTAAAACTTTATTTTACAAGTATTAAAGTATAAAAAGTAGGAATTTTAAATTTGTAGTATGTAATTCATAAATATAAAAATCAATTAAAACTAACCCCCCATTCTATGCCTTTAAAAACATTTATTCTGCTTTTTTTTATTATTATGTTACTTCCAAATTGCAAAAAAGATGCTCTTGATGTAAATAACCATAGTTTAATCTGGTCTAACAATACTTATTGTGCTTTTACGGATCTTATCTGGTATAACAACAAATGGTATTGTGTTTTTCGCGAAGCGGAAAGCCATGCAGGAACGAATGGCTTTTTAAGACTAATGGAATCTGAAGATGCGAAAAAATGGAAGGTGAGTACTATATTTAAAATGGAAGGTATGGATATAAGGGATCCAAAACTCTTCACGGGATTTAAAAATGAATTAATAGTATCCGCGGGTGTGTTAAATTCCGCCAGAGAATTCGAAAATGTACTTTGGAAATTTAACAATGCCAGTTCTTCTTGGAGTGAGCCATTTTATATGTCAGTAAAAGGAAACTGGCTTTGGAGAATTACCCGGGAAGGAAATCGGATGTATTCCATTGGTTATACTACCAGAACAACTTCAGCAAGTCCGGTGAATACAAAAATTTCATGTTATGTAACCGATGAAAACTCATTTCCAACTTTTAAACTTCTTGGGAGTGAAATTTTAACGGATGGATGTCCTTCGGAAACTTCTATGAACTTTATTGGATCCAAAATATATATGGTAACAAGGCGTGATTGTGATAATAAAAATACCTGGTTAGGAATCTCGGATCTTTCTTTTAGTAATGTGCAATGGAATAATCTGGATATCATTTTGCAATCTCCCAATATGATCAATACACCCCATGGAATTTATGTGTCGGGAAGAATTTATACTCCCGGAGATAAGGTAGGTCTTTTTAAACTGGATACAACTAAATTGAAGCTTGACAAAGTGGCGGAATTACCTTCCAGATTAGATACAGGTTATCCCGGACTGGTATATGAAAAGGATTCATTGTGGATCTCTTATTATTCAACCGAAAATGAAAGAAGCAGAGCTATTTATTTATCGGCAATAAGATTAAAAAGATAATAGATGCCGGATTTTTCAATACCATATTTGTTAACCGCTTATGGACAAACGGATCCAGATTTGGAAAAGCATGTTGATTTATTGAAGATAGAACTGGATCATTACATCTATTGTCATGGCCATCATTTTAAATTTTCAAAAGAAGATTATAAAAGAAATCGCAAAACATTTTTTGATCAATTGTATAAACTTTATGTGCTCTATTCTGTTTTACTTAAAAAGCCACAGGATAAGAATGGAAAACCGAATGTTTTGTCCCTTATTTATTTTAATAATTTTAAGGAAATCCTGGCTCAAACCGGCTTAAATGTTTTTTCTCCTTATTGGACTCCTGTTGGTAAAAATATAATTGGCAACAGAAGTATTTACCGGCAGGTAAATTATTTTAATGAATCTTTCAGATCAAAACCATTTCATTCTATTGTTAGTACTGGTTTTCAGGAAGAAGTGAGAAAATTTGAGGAAAATGTTTTCACTTTTTTTCAAGCGAAAAATTTGCAGGCTTTGTTTCTTTTTACCGATCAATATTTTTATTCAAAAATTGCCATTAATGCTTTTAAAAAGCTGCAACGGCCTTCCTTTATTTTGTCACATGGTCTTCCCGGAATGTATAATCAGCAGGCTGAGAACCGTTCCGACTATTTATTGGTATGGGGCGATAAAATAAAAGAAAATTATATTTCGGCCGGTTTTAATGAAAAAAAAATCATTATAGCAGGGCATCCGGCTTATAAGCAGCAGAAAGCTAATATGGAATTGCGTTTTGATCTTTCTAATATTCTTGTAATTGGTAAAGCCATGTCGCAACATCAGCATACTTATGATCCGGTATTAACGGATCGGGGAAATCTTATCCTTTATTTATTACAGATAAAACGCGTGTTAATAGGATTAGGAGTAAAAAAAGCCCGGCTAAGGCCTCATCCTACTATGAACCCGCAATGGTTTTTAGATTTTTTAGGCACTGATTTTTTTATCATTGATAAATTGCCTTTGCAACAATCTCTAAGTAAAGCTTCATTAGTAATTGGACCCACCTCCACATTACTCATTGAATCGGTATTGAGTGGAGTAAATTATCTGGCATTTGAGCCCCAGGAAAAGGGAAAAGATTTGGCAGGTTTTAACGTTGTGCCCCCATTTGACGGTTCTGATAAATACATTCCGGTTGCCAAAACAGAAGGTGAACTAAAAATGTTTTTAATAAACAAAGAAAAAAATAATCCCGTCTTTTTGAAAGAGTATCTTGCGCACTTTGATATTTCTTTTGTAAAAACATTGATTTAGAAGTGGGGATGGAAGTTAAAAGTTACACGCGAAATTATTTTAATATATATTTATGGAAATCTATTGGATATATCGCCGGTTTTGCCTCCCTTGCTATTGTAACGCCTAAAACAACTTCCAATCCGGCACTTTATGGGATATTCGCTTTTTGCATGACGCTGAATATTTTTTTTCAATATGCCGATCTGGGATTTCTTAATGCTGCTCAAAAATACGCTTCGGAATATTATGCAAAAAAAGATATAGAACGGGAAATTAAAGTGATCGGATTTTCTGCGTTCATTTTCCTGGTTTTGATCATTCCGCTATTATTATTATTGCTTTATTTTTCTTTCACCCCTCAACTCATTCTCAAAGAGCTTTATTCAGGGGTTGAAATGAAACTGGCTCAAAATCTTTTCAGGATACTGCTTTTTTTTGCGCCGATTTTAATTATTCAAAGGATCCTGCAAATCATTTTTTCCGTAAGATTAGAAGATTATTTGACTCAGCGGATCAGTATTGTAGTATCGCTTTTAAGGATAATTTCCGTTTTTTATTTTTTTGGAAAGGGAAGGTATTTCCTGGCTGAATATTTTCTTTTTTACAATTGCCTTAGTTTTCTTTCACTTTTTGTAACCATCCGTATCGCGAGAAAAAAATACAACTATGATTTTTTAAAATTGATTAAGAATTTGCGGTTTTCGCGGGAGATGTATGATAAAACTTCGCGGATGGCCCTAAATTCACTTGTTTTAGCCATTTCCTGGATTTTATTTTATGAATTGGATTTGGTATATATTGGTGCTTTAATTGGTAAAAACGCCGTTGCTTATTATGCCGTAGGGTTTACTATTTTGACCTTCTTTCGCGATGGCTTTGGAACGTTTTATTATCCTTTTTTGGTCCGGTTCAATCATTTTGTTGGGGAAGAAAAGGAAACGGAAATACGCAATATGTATCATACCTTATTAAAAATAGGATTACCATTGATTGTTTTACCCATAACCTGTATTATTGTTTTTATGAGCCCACTGATCATTTCTTGGGTGGGCAATAAATATGAATCTTCCATTCTTGCAGCACAGGTCCTGGTTGCCTCCTTTTTATTCGCATTTATCACTTATCCTGCCGGCGCGTTATTAACCGCGAAGGAGCAGTTGAATAAACTTTACATCAATGCAATTTTGCCCCCGTTGATTTTCTTTACAGGTATATTTCTCACACTTCAGTTTTGGGGGATGCTTTCATTCGCAATTTTTAAAACAATGGCACTATTTATCAATGCCTTTATTTTGCTTGCTTTTTCCATTAAATATTTAAATATTTCAATAAGCCGTTTTTTTTATATTTATATCAAACCTTTATTATTAGCGCTTATAACAGTTGTTTTACTGGGTTACATCCTGCAAGGCTGGATTACGCCCTCTAAAGCAATCGGATATTTAATATTAACCGGTTCCCTTTATACAGTAGTTTTAATTGCCGGATTAAGCGTTTATTTTTTCACTGATTCTTTTACAAGAAATTTCTGTTTAGAGGCTTTTAACAAGTTAAGAAAGCCTGATAAATTATAATTATGTCTTCGAAATCCCGTTTAATTGCTTTTTATTTACCTCAATTTCATCCTATTCCCGAAAATGATCAATGGTGGGGGCCAGGATTTACAGAATGGACCAATGTGGGTAAGGCAAAACCTTTATTCAAAGGGCATTATCAACCTAAAGTTCCCGCAGACCTGGGATATTATGATTTAAGAATACCGGAAGTGAGACACTCGCAGGCAGAAATGGCAAAAACTGCCGGCATTGAAGGTTTTTGTTATTGGCATTATTGGTTTGGAAATGGAAAAAGATTGCTGGAGCGACCATTTTCTGAAGTGTTGAATTCAGGAAAACCGGATTTCCCTTTTTGCCTTGCCTGGGCCAATGAAACCTGGAAAGGATTTGATCATGGTTTGCAAAACCGAAATGTATTAATTGAACAAACTTATCCGGGAATAAAAGATCATGAAAAGCATTTTTATAGTTTACTTCCGGCTTTCCAGGATGAACGCTATATCCGGGTAGAAGGTAAACCTTTGTTTATGATTTACCGGCCTTTGGATCTGCCTGACATTAAGGAGTTTATTCATTTTTGGCAATCTTTAGCTATTAAAAACGGATTAAAGGGAATTCATTTCGTAGGGCAAACAGGTTTTTTTGAAAAAAGAAATGAAGTATTGCAATTATCTCTTGATTCGGTAAATATTGTGAGAATGACCGATTATTTGAGATTGAACCGCTCTTTTGCAAGAAAAGTTCATGATAAACTCAATAAGATAATTCGTCAGATGCCGGCAGTTTACAATTATGAACAAATGCTACCCTATTTTACAGGAAAGGAAGATGAAGAATTAAATTGCATACCAACCATTATTCCCAATTGGGATCATTCGCCGCGAAGTGGAAGAGAAGGGTTGGTTATTCATAATTCAAATCCTGAATTATTTGAAAAACACGTGACTCAGGTATTGGGTAAAATAGCTCATAAGCCCGCAGAAAAAAGCATTGCTTTCATTAAATCATGGAATGAATGGGGGGAAGGGAATTATTTGGAGCCGGATTTAAAATATGGTAAAAAATATCTTGAAGTATTACAGGGTTTGTTAAAGTAATATTCAATAATGATCTATATTTTAATATTTTTAATTCTGGCATTCTTAGCGTTATTAGATTTAATGAATGATACCAAAACTATCAAGGCAATTTGTTTTGGATTTGTTACAATATGTTTAATAACCTTAAGTTCAATTCGTTGGGAAACCGGCCCAGACTGGAATTCCTATTTTGAATATTATCGTGATATTGAATTGTACACAACCGGGTCTTTAGCTTATGCCAATCTGATGGAGCCCGGATACGCCAAGATTAACTTCTTAATATATCAATTTGGATTTAATTATACTTTTTTTTTAACGGTATTAGCATTCATTACCATTGGGCTGAAGGCTAAAGTTATTTATCACCATAAGGTGATTATGATGACGGCTTTATTTTTATACTATTGTTATTATTTAGGAGATATAGCATCAGTCAGGCAGTTTACAGCCCTTTCAATAACCTTGCTATCATCTTTATTTATCGTGAAAAGAAAACCGGTTATTTTTTGCCTTTTAGTATTAGCAGCAAGCACAATTCATATAGCGTCCATTTTTTTTATTTTTGGCTATTGGGTTTATCATCGGTCACATTCTAAGAAACTTTTATATTTTGTTTTAATTATTACCTTGATACTTGGAGTAATTAATATTGCAGGTGTTGCAGTAAATTTTGTAATAAATTTAGTCGGGGGCGATTCGAATATTGCCATAAAATTATTAAACTATCAGGAGCAGGGATTGGAGTCTACAATGAACCCCTACATGTCTTTTATAATTGGGATTGCAAAACGGATTATTGTGTTGCCTTTGTTTATATGGGGAGTAAAAATTGTTGATGAAAAATATAAGGAGAGATACATCGGTTATTTAAACTTATTGGTATGTGGAAATGCAATATATTTTTTATTTGCACTCAGTATTCCGGTGCTTCAAAGATTGTCAGTCCCGTTTTTGATCTTTGAAATCTTTCTTTGGGGCTACTTAATGGTATCATTTAAAGACCTTCCTTTACGTTTCTCTTTTTACTTTCTAATTGTAGTATTTGGAGCATTAAGGCTTTATACTTTTATGCTTCCATATAAAGTTTACTATTTTCCTTTTAAAACCATTTTTTAAAATATATGGTGTTTTTTGCAGAAATCAATAAAACCGATAACGAGCATGAGGTAATCAACGGTTGTTTGCTTCAAATGATTTGCAACATTTATAAAGAAAAAGAAGTGGTTTTTTGGGGAGCAAAAAAACATTTTGAAAATTTAGAATTAGCAGATCATTCATTAATTTCAAAATTTTTTGTATCAATACGAAGACCCAAAGACGGAAATAAATTAAATTGGATTTTAAAATATTTTCATGAAATCCGTTTAATTATTAGATTATTACGTCATGCGAAAAAAAATAAAGCCAACCTTTTATTTTTCTCTTCCTTGTCAGTTTTTGGAAATTATGCAATAGTTAGTATAACCAAATATTTTTTCAAAAAATTGCCTATTGTAATAACCATGCATGGAGAAATGGAACTTTTAAAACAAGATCCAAAACGTTCAAAAACAGAACAGATTTTCGGAAAAATACTGAAAAAGGCTTTAAGAAAAAATACTAACAATATTTGGTATCTTCTTCTTGGATCTACTATAAAGAAACAGGCAATTAATTTGGAATTTCTAAAAGAAAATCAAATTTTATGTATTGAACATCCTTATATTTTTCCAGAGCGTTCAAGGGATCCATCTTTACAATCCATCCCTACTTTTGGCCATTTAGGGATTGCCAAGAAAAGCAAAAACTCTCAATTGTTTTTCGCACTGGCAAAAAGATTCAGTCAAGAAATATTAGACAAGCGGGTAAAGTTTAAAATAATCGGCAGAGTATGGGAGGACTTGGAGAAAGAGGTGGATTCTCTTGTGGAATATGCTGATACGCAAGGATCTTTGAACAGATCTGTTTATTCCAAACGAATTTCGGAAATTGATTATGCCATTTTTTTATATGATAATAAACATTATGAGTTAACAGGAAGTGGGGCAATTATGGATGCAATTTCTTTTCAAAAACCCATTCTTTGCCTTAAAACAGAATACTTTGCAAATTTATTTTCACTTACAGGAAAGGAACCTGGATGGATTTTTGATGATTTTGAAAGCCTGAGCGAAAAAATTAAAGACATCATTGATGGAAAAGAAATTGAAAACTATTGTAAACAGTTGCAGAATATTGAATCATTGAAAAGGTTTTTTTCTCTTTCCTGTATTGAAATCCAATT
The DNA here is from genome assembly GCA_963695165.1 of uncultured Chitinophagaceae bacterium. Classification (GTDB taxonomy): domain Bacteria; phylum Bacteroidota; class Bacteroidia; order Chitinophagales; family Chitinophagaceae; genus CAVOGF01. The sequence continues at coordinate 66,916 of CAVOGF010000002.1, read as the reverse complement.
GGCATCAGAATTGCGTCTAATCAGAGAAATCCTTTAATCTATCTAAAATGAAAACTATTCTGTTAGGATGTTTCCTGTTTTTGTATGCATTTGCCTATGCTCAGGATACAACCAGCGTTCTTAAATTCGGCGCTAAAGGGGATGGAGTTACAGATAATACTGCAGCTCTAACTAAGGCATTTAATTACTGTATTGAAAATAATAAAACTTGTTATATTCCAAAATCTGATAAAAGTTATATTATTCAAAATACGGTGCATCTACCTCTTCAAAGTAGGAAGAACTTGATAATAAAATCAAACGGAGCGACCATTGAATTAGGTGCACCTGAATCTTTTAAAGGTTATTTAGTTTGGAAGCTAACGCCAATGTTTAAGGAAATAGCCTTGTTTTCTTTTGGTCCAGCTGCCTCCACACAAAGTTTAAAAACAGGATTTCTTAAGGAAAATCAAAGTTCCGTTTCTATTACCGGATTAATGTTTAAGGGAAGTAAATTGAATTTCACACCAAAGGTTCAGCCAAATCAGTTAATTGTCTCAGGATTGGATATTTCTGTTGATAAAGTTTCATTAGATGATCTGTCATTTATGGATTTGCAAGGCTATGGATTAAGGAGCTTTAGCGCCAAGAATTTACAAATCAGAAATGTGCAAATGTTCAATGTTGGAGGAAGAGGCAGTTTTCCTAAGACAGACGCTTTTGGTGACGGAATTTATATAAGTGTTTTGAAAAAGGATGCAACTGTGTTAATTGATGGAGCTAAAATAACAGGGGCTGTAATTGATAATAGAAGAAGCAGAAGCGGTATAACTTTTGAATTTTCTACTCAACCCTATACTGCTAATATTAATAATAGCACTATTTCCCGATTTGCAAAAGCACTTCACTTCGAGGAAGCAGCGCCTGCCAGCATAGAAATAAAAAATTGTAATTTCTCTGAATTCAATTATGGCATTGCTATGGTTGCAAATAAACAAAGTGTGTTAAACATTTCTAATTCTACTTTAATTTGTTCCGGCACCGATGGTGTAGAGCCGGGGGACGGAGGCCCCACCATAAATACCAATAATGGCGGTACGATCAATTTTTATAATTCCACCATAAATTTAAACGGGAAAAAACATGCATATATAACAATGGTTGGGGTAAAACTGCTAAAGAATTGTACGATTAATGGAAATAATAAAAATCCATATTTTGGTGATGGTACCAGTACTTTTGACAGTTGTAATTTTGTTGATTTTGGAGGACCTAGTTTTTCTTTTTTTGCGTGGGGCCAGAATATCAGTACGTTTAATATAATTAATTCAAAATTCACTGGTGGCGGTCCTGTAAACGCCCAAGGCCAACGCGTTAATTTAGAAATTAGAAATTCTACTTCAAGCAATGCTTTAACACCTCAAATATTTAAAAAATAGATAGAATTTATATGACAAACCCGCCGCTGGTGACAATTGGATTACCTTTTTATAATAATGAAAAAACACTTTGCTTAGCAATTAAATCAGTGTTATTACAAACTTTTCAAAATTGGGAATTGATTCTTGTTAACGATGGCTCAAACGACAATTCGCTCTTAATTGCTGAAGATATCGCAAAAAAAGATAAACGTATACGTATAGTAAATGACGGTGTCAATAAAGGACTGATTTTTAGATTGAATCAAATTGTAAATCTTGCCCGTGGCCAGTTTATAGCCCGCATGGATGGAGATGATTTGATGACCCCGGAAAAGCTTGAAAAACAAATAAATTTTTTGCTCAACAATCCGCAAATAGATATTGTTGATACCGGAGTGTACACTATCGATCTGGATGGCAATCCGGTTGGCAAAAGGGCCCTTGTAGACATCAATTATGATCGCAGGCATCTGCTTTTAAATGTAATGCTGTTACATGCGAGTATAGTAGGTAAAAAAGAATGGTTTGTTGCAAATCCTTATGATGACGGTTATGAACGGGCAGAAGATTATGAACTGTGGTGTCGTACTCATTCCAGATCAAAATTTTCCCGTATTAAAGAGCCATTGTATATCGTGAGGGAAGGAAAGGTGAATATTGATAATTATATAAAGGGGAGCAGATCTGTAAGAAAGATTATCCGGGTTTATGGAAAAGGGATTTTTCCAGCCTGGAAAATAAGTATGGAAGAATTAAAATCCCACCTTAAAGTTTTGCTTTATAGAAGCTTTGCCCTGTTTAATAAACAGGATTATCTTTCCAGTAAAAGAAATCAGTCGCTTACCACCGCTGAACGTGAAAAAGTGAATCAAATCATTAATCAGATAAGTAAGGTTTCTATTCATTTTTCACATGAAAGATCATGCAATAATTTGCTTTTGTCGATTGGAAAAGAATAAAAATCCAATTTGAAATAACTTATTCGGGAATTGATTTAATAATAAGCAGAAGACATTGTTTATTAAAAAATGAAAAAAAAAATCTTATTGTTTTCAAATACAGCATGGAGTCTGTATAAATTTCGCCGCGGAATAATTAAAAGGCTAATGGATGATGGATATGAAGTAATATTAGCGGCCTGTAAAGATGAATATGTAGAAAAACTGGAGAAGATGGGAGCGATATTTTTTCATGTAAAGAATTTACAGAAAAAAGGGATTAATCCATTTAAAGAAATAGCGCTTTACAGGGAAATCAAACAATTGTATGGAAACATTAAGCCTCAGTTAATATTTCAATATACCATTAAGCCAAATATATTTGGTTCTATTGCTGCCAAAAAATTACAAATACCCTGTATCGCAGTAGTTACAGGGCTTGGATATACTTTTATTAATAGAGGTATAGTTTCCCGTATTGCTAAATGGTTATATTGGTTTTCATTTAATCATGCTACTGAGGTATGGTTTTTAAATGAAGACGATCAACAGCTTTTTTTAAAGAAGAAACTTGTACATCCTTCAAAAACCAAATTAATAGATGGCGAAGGTATTAATTGTAAAGAATTTGATCCATCGCATGATCCAATTTGCAATAACCAGAACGATGGTAAAATAAAGTTTATTTTAGTGGCAAGATTACTTTTTGATAAAGGAGTGAGAGAATATGCCGCCGCTGCAAAAATTATCCGGTCTAAATATCCCAACACAATATTTAATATTTTGGGCTATTTAAATGTAGAAAACCCAACCGCAATTTCAGAAAAAGAATTAAATGAATGGGTAAAGGATGGCTATATATATTACCTGGGTAGCCAGGATGATGTAAAACCGGTTATTCTGCAACATGATTGTGTAGTGCTGCCCTCCTATAGGGAAGGCATGTCCATGACTTTGCTTGAAAGCGCCGCATTAGCCAAACCTTTGATAGCAACAGATATTCCAGGTTGCAAACAACTTATCGATGATGGTATAACCGGTTTCCTCTGTAAGGTGAAAGACGTGAAAGATTTAGCGGATAAGATGGAAAAAATTATTTTATTATCCTTTGATCAAAGAAATGAAATGGGAAATTTAGGGAGAGAAAAAATTTTAAAAAAATTCGATGAAAAATGGATAACAGAAATTTATACAAAAAAAATTGATCAGTATTTAAATTAATATATTGCCATTGAGTTGCAGGATTTGTTGTTATGATAGGCTTGATTTTTAAAAAATTAAATTTTCAATACAAAAAAATATAATTTTATTTTTACCTGAATTTTCAACCCCTTATTCTCTATAACTTAATATCAAACCAACATGCATTTTTCGCGTCGCGATTTCCTTGGCAAAATGATGTTTTTGACAACGGGAAGCACTTTGATTGGTTGTTCGAAAAACAGCTCTGGACCAGTTTATGATAATGGTGAAGAGGTTTTTAATACTTCATTTAATACGAAAATATATTTAAAGAAGGATTCTGTTATTCTCTTTCAGGGCGATTCAATTACCGATGCCAAAAGGGATAGATCCATATTTACTGCCAATGATAAAAACGGATTGGGTAGTGGGTACGTTTATAAACTAAGTAATACACTGTTAGGCAATGCAGCTTTCCCGGGTTTAAAATTATACAATAGAGGCAATGGCGGAGAAAAAGTGCCTGATTTATTAAACAGATGGGATGCGGATTGTATAGCTTTAAAGCCTGCAATCGTAAGTATATTAATTGGCGTCAATGATCTGCGGCATGGTTTTTCACCCGATTCTTTTTATATGAATTACAAAAAGCTTTTGCAGCAAACAAAAAAAAGCTTGCCTGCTGCACAAATAATCATAGGGGAACCCTTTATTTTACCCAATATTAATTTATATTCCGAATTGGAAGCGCCCTATCACGAATATAGAAAAATTGTCCGCCTGCTTACACGGGAATTTCAAACTGTTTTCATCCCTTATTATGAGGCATTGAAAGAAAGGGCCAGTAATACACAGGAATATACCAACTTATTGCCGGATGGTTTTCATCCGGCAGAAAATGGAACAGATTTGATGGCCCGATGCTGGTTAAAATATGTCATCTGACATCTTACTCCTGATTGATTTCAAATGTAATTAGTTATTTAAACTATATTTTATATATTTAATAGCTTATTAGTTTAAATGTTGATTTTTCATCATGAAATCTCTCCCCAAACCCACCCTTATCTTCATCACCAACCGCTTGGTAATCGGTGGCATTTCCAATGACCTTATACCGCTGGCTTATTATTTAAAACAGGATTTTGAAATATTGATATTGCATGGCGAAAAGGAAAAGGATGAAAAAGAATCGCTATTCTTATTGGCTCAATATCCTGGAATAATCATTAAAAAAATTCCACATTTTCAAAAAAAAATCCGTCTTTTTAAAGACCTGAAAGCCCTTCGTTCTTTTTACAGGGAAATAAAAAAATCGGGTTGCAAAATAGTGCATACCCACGGATCAAAGGCGGGTTTAATGGGGCGTGTCGCTGCTAAAATGGCCGGAATCCCACAGATCATTCATACGTATCATGGACATGTTTTTCATTCCTATTACAATCCTTTTTTTTCAAAATGTATTGTTTCATTAGAGCGATGCCTCGGATATGTAACGCACCAAATAATTGCCACCAGCGAACACCAGCGAAAAGAAATTGTGGAGCATTATAAAATTGTTCCGGAGCAAAAAGTTGCTATCATTCACCTGGGTATAGATGAAAATATTTTTCTAAAAAATATAACGGGTACGGCAAAATTATTCAGAAATAAATTTGCTTTAGCGGATGATATGATTGGCATTGGTATGGTGGCAAGAATTGTTCAAGTGAAAAATATGGAGCTTTTTACCACGATAGTGGCTAAACTGGTTCCGCATAACTCAAAAAAAATAAAATTCTTTTTAATTGGCGATGGGGCGCTAAAAGGTAATGTGCAAAAAATGCTGGATGAAAGAAACATCCGTTGGTGCGAAACAGAAGATTTGGATGATAACGCATCTGTTGTTTTTACTTCCTGGATTTTTGATATTGCTACTGTGTTAACCGGGCTCGATATCATCATGCTCACTTCCAATAATGAAGGCACGGCTTTAACGCTCGCAGAAGGCCAGCTTTGCGGAAAGCCGGTGGTAGCAACAAATGTAGGCGGTGTGCGCGATACTTTGATAGATAATGAAACAGGTTTTCTCATTCCCCCGGGTGATGCCGATGTCTTTGCTTCAAAACTTCAATTACTGATAGAAAACAAATGTCTGCGGGAAAGTATGGGAAAAAAAGCCGCTATATTTGCCCGGCAAAGGTTTTCAAAAAAAATGGAAGTTGAAAAACTGATAAAGCTTTACAACAAAAACTAAAGCAATAGAAAGCAGATTTGATTGTTTTCAAATGATTACAGCTTATGGCCAAAAATATTTTAATTACCGGGGGCGCCGGCTTTATCGGCTCACATGTGGTGAGATTATTTGTAAATAAATATCCGGATTATAAGATCATCAATCTGGATGCGCTTACCTATGCAGGCAACCTCGAAAACCTGGTGGATATCGAACAGAAACCAAATTATGTTTTTGAAAAAGCGGATATTTTGCATGCGGATGAAATAAAAACTGTCTTTGAAAAATATGATGTTACAGATGTCATTCATCTCGCCGCGGAATCGCATGTAGATCGTTCCATTTTATCGCCGCTTGATTTTATTTATACCAATATCATTGGCACGGTCAACTTATTGAATACAGCCAAAGCATATTGGAAACATGACTTGTCAAACCATCGGTTTTACCATATTTCCACTGATGAAGTGTACGGCACTTTGGGTGATACCGGATTCTTTACAGAAGAAACTCCTTATTCTCCCAATTCACCTTATTCTGCAAGTAAAGCATCGTCCGATCATTTTGTGAGAGCCTATGGTGAAACGTATGATCTGCCATTTGTCATTACCAATTGTTCGAATAACTACGGGCCTAACCAGTTTCCTGAAAAATTAATTCCTTTATTTATCCATAATATTATTGAGAAAAAACCATTGCCTGTATATGGTGCAGGAGCTAATACGCGTGATTGGCTGTTTGTAATTGATCATGCCATTGCAATTGACCTTGTTTTTCATGAAGGAAAGAATAAAGAAACTTATAACATCGGTGGTTTTAATGAATGGAAAAACATTGATTTGATAAGGCTGCTTTGTAAATTAATGGATGAAAAATTAAACCAGCCGGTCGGTACCAGCGATCAATTAATAACCTATGTAAAAGACCGTCCCGGGCATGATTTACGCTATGCCATTGATGCTTCAAAAATTAATAAAGAACTGGGCTGGAAGCCTTCTGTAACTTTTGAAGAAGGCTTGAGCAAAACCATTGACTGGTATCTTCAAAATTCCGAATGGCTACAGCAGGTAACTTCCGGCAATTATCAACAATATTATCAGGCGCAATATACTAACAGGTAAATATGAAAACAGAGGCTACTCCTTTGCAAGGTTGTTTTATTATTCATGATCATTTTTTTGAAGATACACGGGGCTATTTTTTTGAAAGTTTTAATCGGAGAACCTTTGCCCTTCAAACCGGAATGGATATAAACTTTGTACAGGATAATCAGTCTTCATCTTCTCGTGGCGTATTGCGGGGATTGCATTTTCAAAGCGGAGATTTTGCACAGGCAAAGCTCGTGCGGGTATTGGAAGGGGCGGTATTGGATGTGGTAGTAGATATCAGGAAAAATTCACCAACATTTGGGCAGCATTTTTCTATTGAATTATCAGATACTTCACAAACCCAATTGTTTATTCCGCGTGGTTTTGCGCATGGTTTCCTGGTGCTGAGTAAGAAAGCAGTGTTTTTTTATAAATGTGATAATTATTACAACAGGGAGGCGGAAAGCGGTATTATGTACAACGATCCAGCTTTAAATATCAATTGGAAATTTTCACAAAGTGAATTGATATTATCTCAAAAAGATCAACAGAATCCTTTATTAAAGGATATCATGGATTCATTATAATCGATTTTAAAAAGGACATTAGAAATGCAACAACTAAATGACTCCCCTTCAGGAGCCGGGGGCATGAAAGGAATTATTCTTGCAGGCGGATCAGGTACGCGATTGTATCCTATTACAAAAGGAATCAGTAAACAATTGATGCCGATCTATGATAAACCGATGATCTATTATCCCTTATCTGTTTTGATGCTCGCAGGCATTCAGAAAGTGCTTATCATCACCACGCCGGAAGACGCCCCGCAGTTTCATAAATTGTTGGGTGATGGTTCTGAAATTGGTTGTTCATTTTCTTATGCAGTTCAGGCTGTTCCTAATGGATTGGCGCAGGCATTCGTAATAGGCGAGCAGTTTATTGGAAAAGATAAAGTGGCTTTGGTTTTAGGAGACAATATTTTCTTTGGTGCAGGATTTGGCCACCTGGTAAGATCGTTTAATGATGTAGATGGCGCGGCAATTTTTGCTTATGAAGTGAATGATCCTGAAAGATACGGCGTAGTGGAATTTGATGAAAGTTTTAAAGCATTATCCATTGAGGAAAAGCCTCAACAGCCGAAATCCAATTATGCGGTGCCGGGTTTGTATTTTTATGATAATAAGGTAGTGGAAATTGCCAAAAACATTGCTCCTTCCCAGCGCGGTGAATATGAAATAACGGATGTAAACAGGAAATATCTTGAAATGGGCCGGTTGAATGTGGGAGTGATGAACCGGGGTGTAGCATGGTTGGATACTGGTACCTTTGATTCTTTACACGATGCTTCCGAATTTGTAAGAGTTATAGAAAAAAGGCAGGCGCAAAAAATTGGCTGCATCGAAGAAGTTGCATACCGCATGGGGTTTATAGACCGGAATCAATTGATGAAATTGGGTAAATGCTATGAGAAAAGCGGCTATGGCATCTATCTCCAAAAGTTAAAATAGCATTTATTTATTTATATTATTGAGCCATGTAATAATCAAACTTTACATGGCTTTTTTATTTAAATCCACCTCATAATATACGCCTTTTTATGCTTAAAAAGTAGTTTTCAAAATTTTTTTTACACTTTAAGATTGTTTAAATTGGTTAGGAAAATCTTTAAACAATACTTGTTATGTCAGTCACTGAATTTAACCGGATGTTGTTGAGCCAGGCCGAATTTTTAAAACCATTTGCAATTACTTTAACGAGGGATAATGAAGATGCAAAGGATCTGATACAGGAAACCCTATGCCGGGCGCTGGCAAATAAAGAAAAGTATAATGTTGGTACCAATATCAAAGCATGGCTTTATACGATTATGCGAAATGTTTTTATAAATGATTATCGCCGAAGTTTAAAACAACCTGTTGTATTTGAGATTAGTCCCAAAGATTTTTTATTAAACTTCAGAAGATTGTCTACCTGTAATGATGCTATTGCTAATATGAATATAAAGCAAATCAGAGAAACGATTTATCATCTTCCGGTAGTGTTTAAGAATCCTTTTCTTTTATATTTTGAAGGGTATAAATATGGAGAAATTGCAGATATATTAAGGGAGCCGCTTGGAACCATTAAAAGCCGCATTCATTTTGCAAGGAAATTATTGAAGACAAGTATATCAGAATATTCCTAAATAGGAATTGGGATTTAGGAATTGGGAATAGTATTTGGAAAAAATAGGATTTGGGCGCATTTCAAATTGTCGCATTAGCAGCTTTGGAGCGTGCAAAAGCTGCTGTGTTTTATCCTACCCACTAGTCATCCCGTTGGGGTGTTTTGTGGTAGAATAAACCGACCGGATGATAAGCGTTGCTTTTAAATCCTAAATTGGGATACCATTGCCAAATATAGAACCGGTTAACAGATTAATTATGGAACAGGTAATTTTAGTAAATGTACAGGACCAGGAAATTGGAATAATAGAAAAAATGGAGGCTCATACCAAGGCATTGCTACATAGGGCCTTTAGTATTTTTATTTTTAATGATAAGGATGAAATGTTGCTTCAGCAAAGATCGTTGAACAAATATCACAGTGCCGGCTTATGGACAAATAGCTGTTGCAGCCATCCGAAGCCCGGGGAGAAAACGATTCTGGCGGCACAAAGGCGATTAAAACAAGAAATGGGATTTACAACACCGCTTTCTGAAATATTTCAATTTACCTACCGTACAGATTTTGAAAATGGCTTAACAGAATATGAACTTGATCATGTATTCATTGGATATTATTCCGGCATTGTAAAACCTGACAATAATGAAGTAAAGGATTTTATTTTTAAACCCATTCCGGAAATAGAAGCATCTTTATGCATGAATCCTCAATTATATTCATACTGGTTTCGGATTGCGTTTCCACAAGTAATTAACTGGTGGCGAAAGCAATAAATGTATTTTCTAATAAAATATCTTAAGGTTTGTAGCTAAATATATAATTATGAAGCGACTGGTATTTTTTTCTTTACTATTTATCCTTTTCACTTCATTTGGAATTGTGATTCTTAAACCTGTTGACGATGAGGATTCAATTAGCTTTACCATAAAAAATTTTGGAATCAATACAAATGGATCCCTAAGAGGACTTAAAGGTTTAATAGAATGGGATAGTCAGGAATTGTCCGTTTGTTTATTCAGAGTGAGTGTGGATGTAAATACAATCAGAACCGGCGTGGATGCAAGAGATCATGATTTACTGAAAGAAAATTATTTTGATGAAGAAAAATATCCGCTTATTACTTTTCAAAGCGACAGGGTGGTGGCTTCCAGCGATGGAACGTTGAATGTAAATGGCAGGCTTACAATTAAAGGAATTACTAAAACCATAACTATACCTTTTACCACCATTCCTTCGGGAAACGGATACATTTTTGAAGGCGCTTTTACCATAGACCGCAGAGATTTTAATGTTGGCGGCAATAGTTTTGTTTTGGGTAATGAGGTAAAAGTACGGCTGAAAGTGCAGGCAAATCCTTGAACATTTTTCTAAGCTGCCAATTAGGGATATGGGCCTGTCAACAGGAACTTTGATTATCAAATTTTATTTATATGGTGTTTATTTTTACAACAATTTGTTATGCATATAGTTTACTATTACTTTTGCGCAAATAAAAGGAGAAAATAGAAAGCTTGCTTCTCTTATTAATTTTTTTTGGTTCTGTCGTACAATGGATAGTATAAGGGTCTCCGAAGCCCTTGATTCAGGTTCGATTCCTGACAGAACCACTCTACAACCTCATTTGAGGAAGAAATACACTACATTGGTTAATCTAAAGAGACCGCACACAATATTAACAGTGTGAACAGCAATTGAAGAATTCAAAACCCCGAAGTGTGGAAAATTTTTAAGCAATTTCCCATTTTTGTTTAAAAATGGGGAATAAATGCATCAATATAAGCATCAATGAAATATTTAACATACAAGATTTGCTGATAGTTATATATTTGGCATAATTATAGTTTGTTTATAAAATACTTGGAATGGATTTTATAAAAAATGTTATCGGCCCCTGTTTCTACAGGGGCTTTTTTTATTTCAGCTGCATTTTTACGGTTTTAATTAAATCCTTAATGTCCGCTCCTTTTGGAAAAAAACCCTGTGCTCCATAATCTATAAAACTGTTTTCCGCCAATACGTCGGCAGAAATAAAGATTATAGGAATTCGGCTAAATTTTGAATCTGCCTTAAGCTCCTTACAAATTTCACGTCCATCCTGTCCGCCTGATAAATGAATATCCAATAATATTAAATCCGGATGGAAGCTATTGAGTTTAGGCCAAACTTCTTTACCATTGGTTGTTGTCTCTACTTCGTATCCGTTCTTTTTAAAAAGTAATAACAATCCAATTAACATATCCAGGTCATCATCAATGATTAAAATTTTTGACATATATCCGTTCTTTTTTGGTTATCAATTAACTACTTTACTTAAAGATTATAATGAATGCAATGTCCCCTGTTTTCAAGGTATGTTGCACTATAAAATCTAAAGAAACAATAATCAGTTTCGCAATTTTATTTTCCAAATGCACCAATATTGCTGCCAAAAATTTTTACAGCAATGGCGAGTAGAATTACACCAAAAAATTTTCTGACGGCAGTTAAGCCTGATTTGCCTAATACCTGTTCAATTTTGTTCAGGGAGATTAATACAAAGAAGATAATAACCAGATTTATAAGGATTCCTATAAAGATATATTTTTGCTCATAGTTGGCTTTTAAAGACATAATTGTAGTTAAAGTACCGCTTCCCGCAATAATGGGAAAAGCGATAGGAACCAGTGTGCCGGATTTTGCATCGACATCGCCTTTAAATATTTCGTGCCCCAATACCATTTCTAGTCCAAGTAAAAAAATAACAATAGATCCGCCAACCGCAAAAGAGCGAACATCCAGGCCAAGAATATTTAGAAATTGCTGACCTACGAATAAAAACAGAATCATAAGGATGGCCGAAACAAGGGTTACCTGTGCAGGACGTATGCCGCCCATTTTTTCTTTTAAGGAAATTAATAAGGGGATGGAACCAACAATATCTATTACTGCAAACAGCGTAAAAGTAACTGTGATCAGCTGATCTATCTGAAAATTCATGATCCTTTTTTAAAAGTTATAAATTCCGGCTGCGATTTTTCAAATCTTATCTGAAATGTAAGGAATAATTATACTTTAAAAAATTTCTTCCCCGGTTAATTTTAAACCGGCCCCGGATCATTATCCGGCAACAGGTCATAAAAATAAAATCCATAGGATGATGGGGAGGCTTCGTCCTTTATTTGGGGGGCATCATATTTTCTATAAACCAATTCACCTTTAATAAACTTAACAGGAGCTGTAAAAATAGGTCCATCAAATACAAATGAATGATATTCTCCATTTTCTCCGCAAGGATCCACGCCGGAAGGAAGATCATTAAAGAAAGAATCATCAAGCAGGCGGCCGCAAAAACTTTTGTCTAAATATCGTTCATTAACACATACAACAATGGCTTTAAATCCTGCTTCTATGAACTCCTTTGCAAGCAATGAAGTATTTTTTTTCCAAATAGGAAAAACAGCTTTTATATTGGATTGTTCCAAATTATTTTCGCGGTAAGCTCTGATATCTTCCAGAAAAATATCTCCAAAAATTGCATGGGTGCAACCCTGCTTTTTTAATTCGATTATTTTTTGTTGCATGCGCTGCTCGTACTCCTGCATACCCGGATTTTCAGATAATTCAAATGTCTGCAATGGAATGCCGGTTGAACTCGCCTGCGCTTCCAGTAATGATCTTCTAACGCCATGAATGGAAACTCTGTCATACGCATTGTTCATGCTGGTAAGCAAACAGGCTACCTGGTATTCTTTTTTTTGTAAGACCTCATGTAAACAAAATGCGGAATCCTTACCACCACTCCAGTTCATGTAAGCTTTGATCATAATTAATAGGTATTAAAGTCATTGGTCAATAAAGTCATTGGTCATTAAAGTCATTGGTCATTAACCAAGCACCAACTATTATCAACTATTAATATTAACCAGAAACTGATAAATTTTTTCTGCAGCATTAGCGGAAGCGTTTCCGCCTGCTGATAATATTTTTTTCAGGTTGGAATAATCAGTTTTTATCTGCTCACGGCGATCTGAATTTTGAAGCAGCTCTTTCAGCTCGTGGTTTAAATTATCCGCATTCATTTCCTCCTGAATAAATTCTTTTACTACCAGTTTATCCATGATCAGATTTACCAAAGAAATGTATTTTATCTTAATCAGTCTTTTGGCAATATGATAACTGATGGCGCTTCCTTTATAACAAACCGCTTCGGGAACGCCAAATAAAGCAGTTTCCAAAGTGGCAGTACCGCTGGTAACCATAGCCGCTTTTGCATGCATCAGTAAACAATAAGTCTGGTTGCGCACTGCGGATACGTTTTTATAAGGTTTCAGCAATTGAGTATAAAAATCATCTTCCTGCCCCGGCGCCTTGGCTACTATAAAATGATAATCGGGGAACGACTGGCTCACTTCAAGCATTACAGGCAGTTTTTTTAATATTTCCTGTTTTCTGCTGCCAGGAAGCAGCGCTATTATTTTATCTGCATCTTGCCCTGGTAATGCCGCGCAATCATTAGATGTATTTTGCGCATCTTCAATCACATTCACCAAAGGGTGCCCCACATATTCCACCTGCCAGTTCCACCTGGTAAGAAAATAATTTTTTTCAAATGGCAATATCACAAGCATCAGGTCAATGCATTGTTTCATTTTCTTTACCCGGTTTTCTTTCCATGCCCATACCTGTGGAGAAATATAAAATATCGTTTTGAAACCCTGTTTTTTTGCCCAGCCTGCAATAGGTAAATTAAATCCCGGATAATCAATCATGATCACTGCATCGGGTTGAAACTTGCGGATGTCGGTTTTGCAGAAGCTAAGATTTTTAAGGATGGTACCCAGGTTTGCTACCACTTCTATAAAACCCATAAAAGCAAGTTCCCTGTAATGTTTTACCAGTGTGGCACCTGCAGCTTCCATCAGGTCTCCGCCCCAGCACCGGATATCAGCATGGTGGTCCAGCCGCTTCAATTCTTTTATCAGGTTGCTGCCATGCAAATCGCCGCTTGCTTCACCGGCAATAATATAATATTTCATAATCAGGTATCAGGTATCAGGTAATTTTAAAATTAAATAACCATTTTAAATATAATGGCTGCCACTGCATAGATACAGGTAACAATAAAAATACCTTTCGCCGTCCGGTCTCTGCGGGTATTAATATAAAAGGTAAATACTACTGCATTGGCGAGCAGGGAAAAACTTACTATAGCGGTGATCAATGATTTTTGCATCATTAGTACCGTAAAGAAATCTTTTAAAGAAAAAGTAGGATAGAACTTCCATAAATAATAAGCCAGCATTCCAAAAAATGGAGCGATGAATCCAACGAGTAGTCCTAAGCGTAAACTATCTTTTTTCAATTATTTCGGTTTAAGAATTTTCTCCAGTTTTTCTTTTAAAACGTAATGTGTGAGATCAAATTGTACGGGCACCACACTTACATAATCGTTTTCCAATGCCCATACATCCGTATCTTTCCCTTTGTCAAAGTTCACAAATTCACCTGTAAGCCAGTAATAATCCCTTCCTGCGGGGTCTTTTCTTTGCGAAAATTCTTCTTCATATTTGGCATAAGCCTGGCGGCTCACTTTTAATCCCTTTATCAACTCCGCAGGAATTGCAGGAATATTTACATTCAGGCATAAATGCTTGTCAATATTTTTACCAAGAATCTGTTCTACAATTATCCTTGCATATTGTTGTGCGCCAGTAAAATCGGCTTCCACACTTGGGTCCAGCAAACTGAAACCAACACTTGGAATGCCTTCTATGGAAGCTTCCAGCGCGGCGCTCATGGTACCGGAATAAATCACATTGATAGAATGATTGGCGCCATGATTGATTCCGCTCAAACAAATATCCGGTTTGCCTTTGAGTATTTTATCAACGGCCAGTTTTACACAATCCACTGGAGTGCCGCTGCATTGCCATGCTTCTATTCCTTCAAAAGTTTTTACAGGATGCAACCGCAAAGGCTGACCAATGGTGATTGCATGCCCCATACCGCTTTGAGGCTTATCGGGCGCTACCACCACTACTTTACCCAAATGCTTAACAGCCTCTGCCAGTGCAATGATGCCTGGCGCCGTAATGCCATCATCATTTGTAATTAAAATAACCGGTTCGTGCCTGGTTTCTGTTTTTTCTGTCTTCGTCTTTACCATACAATATGCAAGATACGGGAAGGTTTTTTATGTAGCTGGCAATTAGAGAGAAAACGATCTAAATGGGGTATCAGGTATGAGGTGCTTGAAAACTGTGGTGATGAGTGGTGAATAGTGAGTGGTGAAATGCCCCAGTAGGGGCAACATATCGGTAGAAGTAAGATACCCAATGGAATTCTTGTCCTGTAAGGGCAAAACAATAAGAATTGCGGTTGGAAATTTTTTTGTCCATATTCAGAATAGAATAGGTGTTTTGATGTATTTATCGGACGTCGGATAAATAGTTGTGATTGCTCAAAACTGATACCTGAAACCTCATACCTCATACCTTTTGTATTGAAGAAGGTTTTAACTTCATTTAAATTTTTTAGCTATGAAATTTAAGATTTGGCTTTCCTTAAGTCTGTCATTGATTCTAATCGTTCAATCTTTTTCGCAGAACACAGTTGCATATAAATGGTGGAATCCTTCAGATGCGGATTATCCTGTTTTGGAAGGCCAGGCATGGCCAAAAGAAGTAAAAAGCCGTTACGACCGTTTTCCTGCGCGGGCTGAAAAATCGGTGGATCTGAATGTTTGGAATCTTTCACATAACAGCGCTGGACTATCGCTTCGTTTTAAAAGCAATGCAAGTGATATTACTGTTCGCTATGTGGTGCAGAATAAAGGAAATTTTGCCATGCCGCATATGCCGGCAACAGGTGTGAGCGGAATAGATTTATATGCCAAAGATCATAGCGGAAAATGGGTTTGGGCACCCGGAAGGTATTCCTTTGGCGATACCATTCAATACCGTTTTTCCAATCTTGAAACGGATCATGAGTTTAAAGGAAGAATGAATGAGTTCACACTATTTCTTCCACTGTATAATACGGTGCAATGGATGGAGATTGGGGTGCCGGATAAGAATGATTTTAGCCCCTTTACCTGTAAGAACGGAAAAACCAGTTGTAGTGTATGGCACTTCCATCGCACAAGGCGGATGTGCTTCCCGGCCGGGCCTGGCCTGGACCGCCATATTGGAAAGAAGCCTGGACAGACCTTTGATCAATTTAGGATTTTCAGGTAACGGTAAACTGGATACTGCTGTCATTGATTTAATGAATGAAATAGACGCAAAAATTTATGTGCTGGACTGCCTGCCTAACCTTACAGGATTTGCAGCGGATGAAGTGGACAAAAGAATCCGGGCATCCGTGAATATGTTGCAGCAAAAGCATCCTGCCACACCAATTTTACTGGTAGAGCACAGTGGTGGAAATAACCGGTCTGTTATTGATACATCCCGCTACCATGAATTTGAAAAAGTGAATCTTGTTTTGCGTAAAAGTTTTGCTGCTTTAAAAGCAGCAGGAATAAAAAATATTTACCTGCTTACCAACCAGGAGATAAATCTGGATATTAACTCCACGGTGGATGGTGTGCATCCAAATGACATTGGAATGGAAAAACATGCAATGGCGTATGAAAAAATTATTCGTAAAATACTGGATGAACCAAAAGGTGAAATTGCCACCACTATTCCTGTTACGCAAAGCAGGGATGGCAATTATGATTGGCAAAAACGCCATGAAGAAGTATTGCGATTGAATAAAACGCAGCCTCCCGCAAATGTGATTATAGCCAATTCTATCATTCATTACTGGGGCGGAAAACCAGAAGCTCCTATATCAACAGGTGCAGATTCCTGGAACAAGTATCTGGAACCTTTAAATGTCAGGAATCTTGGTTATGGATGGGATAGAATTGAAAATGCATTATGGCGCGTGTATCATGGCGAACTGGATGGTTATGATGCAAAACATGTAACTGCAATGATCGGTACCAATAATCTCGGTGTAAACAATGATGATGAAATAATTGAAGGCTTGCAAATGCTTTTGAAGGCCATTAAAAACCGCCAGCCAAAAGCAACTATTTTACTATCAGGAATATTTCCCCGGAGGGATATGGAAAAAAGGGTAGTGGCATTAAATAACCGCATTGAAAAACTCGCTGATCTTATTAAAGCGCGATATATTAATCCGGGAAAAGTATTACTGAAAAATGATGGAAAAATTGAGGAGCGCTTTTTTACAGATGGCCTTCATCCTAATAAAACCGGGTATCAAAAATTAGGCATTTTAATGGAAACTTATATGAAGTAAAACCTGCAAAAATTTATTTATTAAATGGTTTTTTCTTATTCCGGCTTAGTTTTTAGGTCAAACTTTCTTATTATGTATCAAACCCTGTTAAGAACCCTCTTTTTCCTGTTTTTAATTTTTGCATACTGCCTGTCATCGGCACAATCCTCCCAAAAGGATAGTTTGTTTAAAATATTGCAAAGCCCTGCTGTGGATACTTCTAAAGTTGGCGCACTCATTAATTATGGTGAAATATTTGAATTATCCAATCCCGATTCTGCAGTTTATTATTATGAAAAAGCCCGGCAACTCGCCGAAGAAATCAATTATACCTCCGGGATTGCCACTTATATTTCCTATTATATTGTAATCCTGAACAACCAGGGAAAATATAAAGAAGCATTAAATTTATGCAAGCAGGCGATTAATATTCAGGAGGAAAGAAATGACCGGAAAGGAATGGCAATCGCTTATATCAATGTTGCAAGCGAATATCAATACCTGGGCTATTATAAGTTGGCGGCGGATTACTATATAAAAGCCATTTTATTAGCTGAGGAAATAAACGACCTGAATAGACTAAGCCTGATTCATAATAATATTGCCGGAGTAATGCTTTTAATGAAAGATTATGAAAAAGGCTATAAGTATGCCTTAAAAGGTCTTAAGATGGCCCATACAATTAGCAATCCCTACCGCGAAGCATCAGCATTGGTGAATCTTTGCTGGGCGCATTTTTACATGAATCAGTTTGATTCTTTGGAAAATTATCTTCCAAAAGTTTTGGAAGCGGGGAAAAGCCTGGATGATTATACTTATATGCTCGATCATCATTTAATAAATGGCGAACTGGCTTTAAAAAAAATGCGGATTAAAAATGCGATCACTTCATTTGAAGCAATGTATATGCTTGCCAGAAATGAAGCCAATCCTTCTTATGAATTTATTGCTGATCAGAAATTAGCGGAAGCCTATTTTGCTTCCGCGCAGTATGATTTGGCGGCCAGTCATATTCATAAAGCTATATCCATTGCTGAAGCAATTGAGGCAAGATCTGAACTGGCAGATCTATACAGGCTTGCGTCTCAAATCAATGAAAAAGGAGGCAAATGGAGAGATGCGTTGAATCATTTGAATAAATATATTGTTTTAAATGATTCGCTTCAAACGGCTCAAACACAATTTCAGATCCAGGAACTGGAAACACAATTTCAAACCGCTCAAAAAGATAAAACCCTTGCGGAAAATCAGTTGCAATTAGAAATACACAGAGAAAATATCCGCAAAAAAAATGCCTTGTTAATTGCTTCTGTGGCGGGTATTGCAGTATTGTCTGTAATTGTATTCCTGGTTTATCGTTCCTACCGGCAAAAACAAAAGCTCCATGCACAAACCCTTTTTGCAATGGAAAAAGAAAGGGAAGTGGTACGCCTCAAAGCCACGCTGGAAGGACAGGAGCAGGAACGGCAACGTATTTCTAAAGAGATGCATGACGATATAGGCTCCGGTCTTACCACTATTTTATTTATGAGTGAAAATCTCCGCTATTCAAAAGATGCATCTTCGAATAACGGAATTAAAATTTCAGAAACGGCAAATGGTCTTATTGATAAAATGAATGAGATCATCTGGAGTATGAATACGGATTATAATACGCTTGAAGATCTGGTGGCTTACCTGCGTTCCAATATCAGCGAACTGCTTTCCAATGTGAACCTCGATTATCGGTTTTCCATACCGGATGAAATACCTTCTGTTGCGCTTAAAGGAGTAGAGCGGCGCAATGTTTATTTGGTGGTGAAAGAGTCATTGCACAATATCATTAAGCATGCCCATGCCTCCTTTGTAACGATTGAAATAACCTTTCACAACGGGCTTACCATCAACATCCGGGATAATGGTGTTGGAGTGGAAAAACATAAAACCCGGCGTTTTGGAAATGGTTTGCGCAACATGCAGGAACGTATGGAAAATATTGGCGGCGCCTGGAAAATGGTAACTGAAGAAAATGGAACTTCTGTACATATAAATCTGCCAACGTAACCGAAGCCAGGAAGCAGCAATAAAACAATTCAACAATGTAACAATGCAATAATTCAATGATATAACATTGGTTATATTGTATCAATCATAACCCTCTGTACATTTACACTTATGCAAAATGATATAGCCATAAGTATTGTGGAAGACCAGGATGAAATCCGGGAAGGTCTGCAACGGATAATCCGTGAAACGCCCGGTTTTATTTGTTTGTCGGCGCATTCCAATGCTGAAACCGCGCTAAAAGAATTACCGGAACTGATGCCTGATATTGTGATAATGGACATCAACCTGCCTGGCATGGATGGCATTGAATGTATAAAAAAAATAAAGGACTGGTTGTCCCGCTATTCAGTTTATGATGTTTACCATTTATGAAAATAATGAAAAAGTATTTGATGCGCTCGCTGCCGGTGCCAGCGGTTATTTATTAAAAAAAACACCACCGGTAAGATCGTAGAAGCCATACAGGAACTGCATATCGGCGGTTCACCCATGAGTACACAGATCGCACGGAAAGTGGTAGCATCTTTCAGACAAAGTCAGTTCCATGCGGATGAAGCTGCCAAAATATCGCCGCGTGAAATGGAAATATTAAACCTGCTTTCAAAAGGATTTTTATATAAGGAAATCGGTGAAAAATTATCCATCAGTACAGGAACCGTAAAACAGCATATACATAAGATATACGACAAACTGCATGTAGAAAACCGCACCGAAGCATTGAATAAAGTATTTGGAAGAAATAAGCGCGTAGGATAGCATTATCTGCCAATTCAACCTGTACTCAGCCACTCATATAACTTTTGTTCTATTGTTTCCACCTTCTCATAAAATAGTTTTGTGATCAATCATAAAAACAATTGATCATGAAAAGGAATCGTTCAATTTTTTCGTGTCCTAGTAATCTTCATCTTATGCTTATTCTAACGCAACGGCTAATGCCCAACTTTTAAAAAAAATTAAAGACCGGGTACAGCAAACCGCAGAAAATAAAATGGTTGATAAAGCCGGCGATGCTACCAGCAAAACGATGGACGACGCAGAAGAAGGAATGAAGGGAAAAAAGAAGGATAAAACATCAAAAAAAACTGATGATAATGATGATGAAAAGGAAAGCCAGTTAGCCACACAGGATAAAAAGGTACAGGAACAACCTCAGACTCTTGCCGCTTTTAAAAACTACGATTTTGTTCCCGGGGATAAAACCATATTTCAATGTGATTTTGCCGGTGAAAGAGATTCTGAACTTCCTTCCAGGCTTACGCTGTTCACCGGAAATGCGGAAGTGCAAACACATGGTGGTGAAAAAGTGCTGAATATTCCTGCTGAAGGGGATGTTTATTTCAATCCACAGATGAAAACCAACAAATATTTACCGGAACAATTTACCATAGAATTTGATGTGCTTGCACAGGAGCCGGAAGGTGGTTATCATTCCGACTTATACATTTTCTTTCGTAAAGCCGAAGATGCTGAAAGAAGCGATTATGCATCTGTTCATCATATCACCCTTAGCGATTTGAATACCAGTAATGGCTCAGTTTATTGGGATGAAGCGGGGAAATCAAGCAATCTGCCTTTGCCTGCCACAGTACGCAACGAGTCGGGGAAATGGAAACATATTGCCATTTATGTAAACAAAAATATTGGCAAATTATATGTAGATCAGCACCGTGTAAGAGCCGTAAACAACCTGAAAACAGGGGTTGAAATGGTAACTTTTGCTACAAGAGATGACAAGCCTGTTTTAATTAAAAATATCCGCATTGCACAAGGTGGCGATGATGCTTACAATAAAATTATTACTGATGGAAAATTCATTGCTTATGGAATTTTGTTTGATGTAAACAAGGCCTCACTCAAACCAGAATCTATGGGAACCATCAATGAAATTGCAAAGATGCTGAAAGATCACAGCGATTTGAAATTTGAAATAGGTGGCCATACAGATAGTGATGGCTCTGCGGAACTCAATAATAAACTATCGCAGGAAAGAGCAGATGCTGTAAAAAACCAGTTGACAACGATGGGCATTGATGCAGGAAGGCTTACCTCCAAAGGCTATGGTGCTGCCAAACCTTTAAACGACAATAAAACTCCTGAAAATAAAGCGAATAACAGAAGGGTGGAATTTGTAAAACAATAATGAAAGCTTTCAGCTATAAGCTATGAGCTTTGAGCTGATTTCAATTCATGTATTTCGGGCCAAAAATGTAGTGTTATAAAAAAACAATAGTGAAAAAAATAAACTTAGCAATAACCGTAATATTAGTATGCATGCTCTTTTGCAATCAACAATTGCATGCCCAAAAAAACGGAAGCGCAAATGGAATATTATGGTTTGGTAATATCAAGACATCTACAATTGCATTGCACAAAAAAGAAGGTTTTCTTACCTCAGAGAATCAGGATAATCTTGATAAGCTGGCTGCAGCAAAGGATTTGGTAAAAAAATATCCGCAAATAAAACCTTGCAAATTTGAGGCCGACAGCGTGAGTTATGTAGCATACGGTGGAGATATCTTTAATATGGAAATCGGATTTTTCAATAAAAATTTTCGCATCCTGATAAAGCTGGAAGAAGTAGAAGACAAAATTTTTAACCAGAGCAACCTGGATAATAAAAAAAATCCAAAGGATTTTGGCTATGGTCTTAATATCAGGTTATTGATAGCGCCGTTTCCAATAGAAAGAACTTTGGCCGAAACCCTTAATGATGCCCAAACAGGGAAAAGCCAAAAAGAAGCTATTTTTTATTCTGTGCAGGAAAAGGATTGGCATTTGCGAATTACAAAAATTACCCGAAACCATATTGAGGGCGAGTTGAGTTTTTCATTGGGAAACGATGAATGGTCTTTGGATCCAACAGGTGAACTTCAAAATCTCAAATTTTCAATTGATGCAGAAAAACAAAAAATGGAACCAGACATGAACAGTGCACCAACCATACTGGAGCAAATGAAAAAAATGAACATGTTTAAAACAAAAGACAATTGATAAAACCGCAACCGGGAAGATGCAAAAACATCATTACCGAATGATAGCCGGAAAATAAATGCCCAGATGAAATTAAAATTTTACTCCGTTTTTTTATATGTCAACCTGTATTTAATGGCAGGTAGTGCCATTGCACAAAATGCCTCTTTCCCTTTTTTAAAACCGGGAAATCAATGGGTGTATGTAATGGATAATGGAAATGGTCCGGTTGATATTTCTTACAAAATACTATCTCAGAATAAAAATGGTTATTATCAAATCCAAACAAAATTTTTAAATAATTACATAGTGTTTAATGATATGTTTTGGCATGGAGACGCTAAATCATTTTCATTTTATACCGGCTGGCCACATAGCGCTTTAAAATTAACGCTCATTACTCCTGATTGCAAGCCCGGCGATACCTGGGAGGTTTTTATTCCTCAAAGTTTAGATAAAGATGACGATGAGTTAAGTGGCTTACGCGCTGTAAAAGTTATTTCCATCAATGAAACCATTTCGGTACCTGGCGGCACTTTTGAAAACTGCATCAGAGTAAAAGAAACTTTTAGCTCCGAACCCAGATATTTCATGGATTATTTAATCGATAGAAACAGGGGAATTGTAAAAATGGAGGGCACCGGATACATGACTGTTGATGAGGAGGAAAGGAAAATTTTCCCGATAAAATCGCTTTCGGATGAACTTAAAGAACCTGCAACAATGTGTGGAAGCACTTGGAAAAAGCAGTTTAAAACCCTTAGAGGAAAATTTGAAGTCATTAGAAAAATTTGAAAGCAGTCTGAAAGAATTTTTAGAAATGCCGGAATCTTCCCGTGAACAACAAATTAAAAAAATCAGCGAATTAGCAAAAGAACCCGCCAGCAATAAAAAACAAAGTATTCAATTATTCAATCAGATTCAACAATTTAATCGAACCAATGAAGGGTGCGAAAAAGCGATGTCATCTGATCTTATTCAAAACCTGAAGATCCATTGGGACAGATTACTTTAATATAAAAAATAAAAAATACAATTATGAAATCAACAGCAATTCTATTCTTTGCAACTGCAATCCTATTTTCGGCTTGCAACAGTAATTCAGCTGAAAATCCGGTTAAAGAGGAAACTAATGTTGCCAATTCCAATGACGGCGATGCAACCCTCATAAAAAAATATGGAATAAAAACTGCCACAATAACCTATGAAGCACACATGAAAGCTGCAGGTTATGAAGGTGTTGGAAAATCAATTGTTTATTTTGATGATTACGGCAATAAAGAAAGAAAGGATACTTATGATGAAGACGGAACTTTAAAAGAAACATTTTTTAGCGATGGTAAAACACTGTATTTACTAATTCATAAAAATAAAGCTGCCTATAAAAGAGGAGATGCTTATCGCGGTACAGAAATGAAGTTCGACTGGAATGGGATCTCTTCAGAAGATAAGTCGTCAGGAAAAGCTAAAAAAGGGTCTAATGAGAATATTATTGGAAAAGACTGTGAAGTTTTTTATCATGAATCAGGAACAGGAAAAAGCAAATTTGCCGGCTGGCAAAACATCTGTTTGCTTACTGAAGTTCAGGGTTCAAATGTTACTAATAAAATTATAGCTATTGATATAAAAGAAGAACCTGTCTCTGCTGAAACTTTTGCTGTGCCCGCAGACTATACCATTCAATGATTTTAATATTATTGCCTTGAAGTTCATGTATAAGAAAATGAGAACTCAATAAGTGTTTTTGAACATTTTTTAAAAAAAACAATATGCGCCTTTTATATTTGTGCTGTTTGCCAATTTATTTCCTGGTTTTATTTCAGCCATTCAGCTATTTTGAGAATGAATTTTGGTGGAAAAAAAGAATAATAAATGAAAAATTAAACGCTGAGCCATTGCCTTCAGGAACTGCAAATGGGACATTAAGTTTTCTTCCGTCAACTGAGCTGGATGACTTATTAAAAGGAAATCAATTGAATCAGTTTCTGCGCTGGCAATTAGGCGAATTAAAGCAATTGACCAGGGATTATCCTGAAAAGAAACCATATCAATTTTCAACAGATTCAGTATGGGCGTTTATTAATCCTGATGGTAGTGATGAAAGATTTAAGATAGAAATTTATATTCGGGATCCATTATTCACAATTGTTGTAAGTCATCTTGTATGGCACGATTTATCAAAGCCTTTTACCAACATTGTTTGGAACAGTCCTAAGCGGGATGAAATATTTGTTGCACCAAAAGCAAGTGTCAAGGTTAATCATGTTCCGATGATGGAAGGATTGATTTATACCTATGATTTTAGCAATTCGATGGTATCATTTAATTTCTCAAATTTTTCAAGTCAGTTGTTAGAGGGTGAAGTAGATGGCTTTGTAAGTTATGGTTCAATAGCTTTGAACCATGACTCAAAAGTGAAACTCAAATTCAAAGTAAAGCCTGTGTTTGCAAGCGCTGATAATTACGATGTGTTAATAGAGCAAGTCAATCTGTTTGAGAGATTAATTACCTGCAAGGAAAAAAAATAATTTTCCATTAGATGGCTTGTGCTGTGGGTCTAAATGAATGGATAAAAAGATTGTTGAAAAATGAAGCAGTGCGATGAATAATTTAATGTTGCTCTAATGGGCATTTAATTAAATTGCAGAGTACTACTAAACTGTCTTTTAAATTTATAACCTTCAAATAAAAAGTACCATGTTAGTTTGGATTATTCTCGGCATAATTGTTTTACTTATTATCTGGACCATTGGCATGTACAATGGATTGGTAAAAGCGAAAATAAAAGTAGACAATAGCTGGAGTGATATACGCGTATTTCTCAAAAAACGTTTTGATCTTATTCCCAACCTGGTTAATACAGTAAAGGGATATGCCACACATGAAAGCCAGACTTTTGAAAAAGTGACAGCCGCACGTAATGCAGCGGCAGCGGTGCCTCCGGGCGATGTGCAGGCAGCCGCCCAGGCCAATCAAATACTCGGAGGTGCATTAAGGGGTTTGCTGGCTGTTGCAGAAAACTATCCGGAACTTAAAGCCAATCAAAACTTCCTGGAATTGCAACAGGCGCTTCAAAACATTGAAACCGATCTTGGAAATGCCCGCCGTTATTACAATGCAACCGTAAGAGATTACAATACTTCCATTCAACAGTTTCCAGGTGTTATTGTGGCCAATATGGCCGGCTTTAAACCAAGGGAATTTTTTGAACTCGACAACCAGGCGGAAGCGCAAAATGTAGAAGTAAAGTTTTAAATCATTAAACATGATAAAAAAACTTTTAGCGGGAATTTTATTTGCATTTTTAGCGCCTGGGAATGTAATTGCACAGGAATATTTTACCATCGGTCAATACAATGTGGATGTGATGGTAAATAAAGATGCATCACTGGATATCAAAGAAACGATTAATGTTCATTTTACAGAACCCCGGCATGGCATCATCCGGCAGATTCCTTATAAGTATGAGTTGCAAACTTTAACTGCTGGTACTGAAAAAGCGGAAAGGCAGTTGGTGTCAGGTAATTATATAAATACAATCGTTGACAACATTAAAGTGGATGGATGGAATTTTGAAACAAGCAACCAAGGGAATTATAAGGCGATAAAAATCGGCTCCAAAGACAAATATGTAAATGGCGATCAGCAATATATTATCCATTACCGTGTATTAAATGCCATCAATTTTTTTAAGGATCATTCAGAACTATATTTTAATTTAATCGGAGATCAATGGGCCACAACTATTGCATCAGTAAAATTTTCTGTTCAGTTATACAATGCGCTTCCTGATACGCCTGTTTATTTTGTGGCAACAGGTGTTTCAGGCTCAAAAGAAAATAAGACCGTAACAAAATGGAATGAAAATAAAATCTTTTCCGGTCATACTACTCAACCATTAAACAACTTTGAAGGACTTACCATTGGCATTAGTTTTCCAAAAGATTTTTTAATAAAACCTGATTATAGGTTTTATGGAATTTATTGGCTTTTGTTGCCCGTTATTGTTTTTGCAGGAATGTTTTATATCTGGAAAAAATGGGGTAAAGATGATGAGATAACCGTTCAAACTGAGTTTTATCCGCCGGATAATATAAGCCCTAGTGTTTCAGGATATATCATTGATGATACGCTCGATAAAAGAGACCTTACCGCGCTGGTTCCTTATTGGGGTGCAGGTGGCTATTTAAAGATAAATGAAATTGAAAAAAGTTCTTTGATGGGTTTAATTAAAGCCAGGGAATATGAGTTTATTAAACTGAAAGAACTTCCCGATTCTGCCATGTCTTTCGAAAAAACTTTATTCAATGGGATATTTAAAACCGGTGATCAGGTGAAGCTCGGCGATTTAAAAAATGTTTTATACACTACCATGTATGCAGCAAAATCTGAACTGGAAAAGGAAGTGGATAAAGGGGATTATTATGTAAAATATTCGAGAGGCTGGGCTTCATTCTTTTCTGTAGCAGGCATAATATTAATCATTTATGGAGTTGTTACCGCAATCGGTAATTGGGATGAAAAATTATGGTACAGCATTGCCATAGTTTTAAGTGCGGTTATTATACTGGTGACCGGCTTATTTATGGGTAAGAAAACAAAAAAAGGTACCGCGCTTTATCAAAAATTATTGGGCTTTAAAGAGTTCATTAAGTCGGTGGAAAAAGACCGGCTTCGGGAGTTTTTAAAACAGGATGAACATTATTTTGATAAAGTATTGCCTTATGCCATTGTCTTTGATATGGCTGATAAATGGAAGGACAAATTAAAAGGTCTTGATATTCCACCGCCCAATTGGTATTCCGGAAACTACGCTACGTTTAATACCATAAATTTTATGAATAGCCTCGACCGTTCTATGAATGAAATGACACATAATTTTTATAGCGCTCCGCATAGCAGTGGCAGCAGCGGCGGCAGTTTCAGCGGTGGTGGTGGTTCCTCCGGCGGTGGCTTCGGCGGTGGTGGTGGAAGTAGCTGGTAAATGTTTCATCCATATTGAAGTATTTGTTGGTCAGGCAACCATCAAAAGCCTGATTGATCATCGGAACAACTAAGGTGATGCAATAAAAAATTTTATTAATAGCCTGGCTTTAGCCGGATCTCAACAAACCATTTTTATTTCACTTCTGTTTTTTAGAATAAATCCTAAAGCCCTTGTGGTCGCCTGACCAACCAAAAACAATTTCTGTCCAACAGAAAGAATCAAATGATTAATTCATTCAACATAAAAGGAGAAATTTTAAAGTCTTCACAATCCATTTTGCATACACAAAAGCCCTTGTTGGTTGCCTGATCAACCAAGAAGAATTTCTCAAAGCCCTTGTTGGTCGCCTGACCAACAAGAATTTCTGTCCAACAAGAAGAATCTAATGATTAATTCATTTCAACACAAAAGGAGAAATTTTAAAGTCTTTACTAAACCATTTTGTCTACACTTCCATTTTATAAAAAAATCCTTGGCATAATATTAGCATAAGCCGAAGAAATTAAACTAAACAGTATGAAGAAATTATTATTATGTGCCGCCGCATTTGGTTTAATTGCCATAGCTGCAAGTGCACAGGAGAAAACATCAACAAATAATGGTGGCTTTATGATTAAAGGCGGGGTAAACCTGGCCAATATCTCCACCACCAATAATGGCCGCGTGGATGATGCAAATATGCTCACATCTTTCCATGTGGGATTGGGATATGATATTCCGCTTTCCGGAGGTGTTTCTTTGCAGCCCGCATTGTTATTCACCGGGAAAGGAGCTAAAACTGAAAGTGGGAAACCTTCCAGTGATAATTATTATAAAGCTACTTCCAATCCTTTTTACATCGAGCTGCCTGTCAACTTTGTGGGAAAGATACCGCTCGATGAATACACTCGTATTTATCTAGGTGCTGGTCCTTATGGTGCAGTGGGCATTACCGGTAAGAATAAAGTAGATGCCAAAATTTTAGGCGTGAACGCTCATAGTGAAAGAGATATCGTTTATAGTGATGACAATCCATTTACACATGCCGAAGAAAATGCCGGCTATGGTAAACTTAAAAGATTTGACTATGGATTAAACGCTCTGGCGGGTATTGATTTTAATAAATTTTCCATAGGTGCGAATTATGGCTTCGGTTTTACTAAAATCAATTCCAACACAAATAACAATGCAAATGATAAAGGAAAAAACCGGGTTTTAAGTTTTTCCCTTGCCATTAAAATATAGTTAGGAACAACGTTTATTTTCTGCAAAGGCCGGCTTCAATATCTGTCGGCCTTTGTTTTTATAAAAATTATAATCCACCTTTCGCAATGCCGATAGTAAGGCAAATCCAACCCGCAATGAATAATAATCCGCCCAGTGGTGTGATGGGACCCACCCATTTTAATCCTGGTAATACCAATGCTGTTTTATAAGTTAAAACATACAAAGAGCCACAGAACAATACTATGCCGGCAATAAAAAGAAAACCGGCCCACTTTATCCATTGGTTAGGAAAGGCCTGAAATAAAATGCCCGTCAATGCCAATGCAAATACATGATAAAACTGGTAGCGAACCGCTGTTTCAAAAATTGCAAGCGCCTGGACGCTTACCATTTCTTTGAGTTTGTGTGCTGCAAAAGCGCCCAATGCCACTGAAACCGCTCCAAGGATGGCGGCTATTTGTAAAAAACTTTTATACATGACTTTCAATTATATTTATAAAACTTTCATCGCAAATCGTTGCACCATCCAAATGATAAGTTGCTTTTGAATAAAAAGGTTTTCTTTCTTCAAGCTTTTTAAATAAAAATTCCTCAAGAGTATCTTCATTCAACTGTTGGATCAGTGGCCGGTGCGACTTTTCTTTCAACAATCTTTTTGCCAACACTTCCACCGGTTCGTCCACCCAGATTGTTGTGCCGGTTTCATTCATCCATTCCATATTGTCATGAAAGCAGGGGCTTCCGCCACCGGTAGCAATTACAAATTGTTTTTTATCTATTAGTCCACGCAATATTTCTGCTTCCTTTTTTCTGAAATAAGCTTCCCCTTCTGTGGCAAAAATTTCAGAAATTGTTTTTTCTTCCTGTGCCTCTACCAAAGCATCCAGGTCATACACCGGTATGTTGTAAAAAGTGGCAATACGATTTCCCCAAAACGTTTTACCTGTTCCCATCATGCCAATAAGAAATATCCTTAAGCTGCTTTTCTCAGGTAATTCCTGTAATTTCATTTCCTTATTATCCGCATTCATCTCCATTGTTTCTTTATTCTTCTTTCAGGAAAAAGCATTTAACCCGGTGATATCCATTCCTGTAATAAGCAAATGTACATCATGTGTTCCTTCATATGTAATTACGCTTTCCATATTCATCATATGACGCATCACACTGTATTCACCTGTAATGCCCATCCCGCCTAGCATTTGCCGCGCATCTCTTGAAATGTTAGCCGCTATTTCGCAACTGTTTCGTTTGGCCATACTTACCTGTTGCGGCGTGGCCTTATTCTGATTCATCAATTCGCCTAAGCGCCAGACAAGCAATTGCGCTTTGGTGATCTCTGTGATCATTTCGGCCAGTTTTTTTTGCTGCAACTGAAAGCTTCCTATTGGCTTGCCAAATTGTATCCTTTCCTTACTGTAGCGTAATGCGGTATCGTAGCAATCCATTGCCGCACCCAACGCGCCCCAGGCAATTCCATAACGCGCTTTGGTAAGGCAGCTCAGCGGCGCTTTTAAACCTTTGGCATGCGGAAGTATATTTTCTTTTGAAAGTTTTACATCATGAAATACCAGTTCGCCGGTTGCACTTGCGCGCAAGCTCCATTTGTCGTGTGTGGTAGGTGTAGTAAAACCTTCCATTCCGCGTTCCACAATAAGTCCTCTGATTTCGCCTGATTCATCTTTTGCCCACACTACTGCTATCTGTGCAAAAGGCGCATTACTGATCCACATCTTTGAGCCATTCAAAATTATATGATCGCCTGCGTCTTTAAAGTTTGACAGCATTCCCGCAGGATCACTTCCATGATCGGGTTCAGTTAGTCCAAAGCAGCCCAGCCATTCACCGCTTGCAAGTTTGGGAAGATATTTTTTTCGCTGCATTTCATTCCCATATTCAAAGATGGGAAACATCACCAAAGAGCCCTGAACACTCGCAGTACTGCGTATTCCACTATCGCCGCGTTCCAGTTCCTGCATCATCAGGCCATAGCTGATATAATCCATACCACCGCCGCCATATTTCGGTGGAATGGTGGGGCCAAAACAGTCCAAGCTCACCCAGTTGTTTTACGACCTGCTCTGGAAATTCTGCCCGTTGAGCATAGTCTTCAATGATCGGCGAAATTTCTTTTTTTACATAATTGCGAACGGTGTCACGCACCAGTTTATGTTCATCTATCAGTAAATCATCTACCCGGAAATAATCAGGTGATTGAAATAAATCTTTTCTCGCAGTCATCGCATTTAATTTTCTTGTAAGAAATCTCTGTTATCTTCTACGATAGTATAGAACCGCAGAAAACCACATAAGCCAAGTTAGTTTATTATTATTTAAACCAGTTTTTTATCGCCATAAAGTAAACGTAAAACCACAGAACTTTAAAATCAAAACCATGTTTTTATTTTTTATTGAATAAGAATAAAGGAATAATTATGGGACCGGCATTAGAACACTATTCAGCTTTTGTTGTGTCACTCACTTGTACGTCCGTATCATTATTCAGCGCCAGGTTTCAAAGATCTCAGCATAGCCTTAACTCATGCTTTTCTCATAGCTCATAACTCAAAGCTCATAGCTCACAGCTGAAAAAACATTAAATTGCAGTAAACATCAGCAGATGGTCAGCCAGTTTACGGCCAGTATTGCTTGCGCAAAGCAATTGGATGAGGAAGATGCATTGTCTTCTTTT
Source organism: uncultured Chitinophagaceae bacterium (assembly GCA_963695165.1). Taxonomy (GTDB): domain Bacteria; phylum Bacteroidota; class Bacteroidia; order Chitinophagales; family Chitinophagaceae; genus CAVOGF01. Next base: position 35,752 of record CAVOGF010000002.1, on the reverse strand, counting down.
AAACAACGTTTTTATTTTCCTCAAAAAAATAGCAAAGATGTAATTTATTTCTGTGGAAATTCCCTCGGACTACAACCCCGCAATGTAAAACAGGCATTTCAGGATGAACTGGATAACTGGCGTGAATTAGCCATTGACGGATATTTCAAAGGACCACACCCTTGGTTGAATTTCGCAGATGAAACTAATTGCGTACTTGCTAAAATTATGGGTGCGCAACAACATGAAATTACCATCATGAATACCCTTACCGTGAACCTGCATTTGATGCTGTTTAGTTTCTATAAGCCCACATCAGGCAGGTATAAGATTATCATGGAAGCCGGCGCTTTTCCTTCCGACCAGTATGCTGTGGCATCTCATATAAAAAATCATGGCTTACAGCTTTCCGATGCTCTTATTGAAGTTGCGCCGCGCGATGGAGAAAAGCTGTTGCGGGAAGAAGATATTTTGCTGGCAATTGACCAGCATAAAAATCAGTTAGCGCTGGTGCTATTTGGTGGCATTCATTATTATACCGGGCAGCTGCTCGATATCAAACTCATTACTGAAGCAGCGCACAAAGCCGGCGCTGTTGCGGGATGGGACCTGGCGCATGTAGCAGGAAATGTGCCCGTTTTTTTGCATGACTGGAATGTGGATTTTGCGGTATGGTGCAGTTATAAATATCTGAATGCCGGACCGGGAGCTGTAGGCAGCGTTTTTATTCATGAAAAACATGCGCAAAATACATCCATAAACCGGATGGCGGGCTGGTGGGGAAATGATGAAAGAACAAGATTTAATATGGAGAAAGAATTTCACCCGAAACCTGGGGCCGGTGGCTGGAACGTCAGTACCGTTCAGGTTTTTAACCAGGTAGCATTAAATGCTTCCATGAAAATATTTGGCGAAACAGATATGACGCAATTACGGGATAAAAGCATACAACTGACAGCATATCTTGAATATTTATTAAACAGGTTGACGCATATTGATTTTAAAATAATTACTCCGGCAGCGCCGGAAAAAAGAGGCGCTCAACTGTGTTTGTTTTTTGAAAAAAATGGAAAAGAAGTGTTTGATAAAATGCTGGCTGCCGGTATTGTTGTTGATTATCGCAATCCGGGAGTGATACGCGTTGCTCCGGCGCCATTGTATTGTTCTTATGAAGACGTGTACCGGTTTTATGAATGTATGAAAAGTATTCAGATGAAACTAATGACCAAACATCATTATAGCTTTTTAGCATTAGGCGATTCTTATACCGTTGGAGAATCCGTACCACTGCATGAAAGCTTCCCTTATCAAACCATACAAATATTAAGGAAAGCCGGTTATACATTTCAGGCGCCTGAAATAATTGCCCAAACAGGCTGGACAAGTTTTGAACTGGCGGAGCATTTACTTCATACCCGTTTAAATGAATACTACGATTTTATCAGTTTATTAATTGGCGTCAACAATCAATACCGTCTCCTTGATACTCCAAACTTAAATCAAGAAGATCTCAGGGAACTTCAAACTTTAGAGAGTGCAAAAAACGGGTATAAAAATGATTTTGAATTTTTATTAAAAAAAGCCTTGTTTTTAGTTAATGAACAACCTAAAAGGATCATCGTTTTATCCATTCCTGATTATAGTTTTACGCCTTATGCACACAGGAAAAAAATCCACAACCAGTCAAAACAAATTGATGCATTCAATGAAATTAACCGGAAGATTGCTGTACAATACAAAACAGGATATCTTGATATTTCAACGCTGATGAGCGATGCAAAAAATGATCTTTCATTTATCGCTCCTGATGGATTGCATCCTTCCGGGAAACAATATTTTTTCTGGGCCGAAGTGGTGGCGGAAATGGTTCAAAAGAAGGTATGAGATTGAGGTATCAGGTGTCAGGTATGAGGTATCAGGTATCAGGTATCAGGTTGAGGTGTCAGGTATGAGGTGTCAGGAATCGGGTAGCCGCAATCAGCTTTGAGATATCAGCTATGAGCTTCGAAAACAAATATTCATTAATAATTTGCAAGCCCTGAAAGGGCGGCCTTATTAAAGCGTCGGGCATCACCCGATGCAAATTGTGATGAAATTTATCTGCCAGCCCTGTAAGGGCGGAATAAATTCAATTATCATGGTAAAAATGTTTTTTTTTGAGTGTTGCCTTAAATGTTGGTTGCCTGTTTAGCCCACTATTTACCTCACACCTCACGCCTCATACCTCACACCTCGCCTCACAGCTTTCCACTCATTTCCTCCTGATACTCTTTTGCAACCTTTTTTGCTACCGCTGCAAAATCTTCTTTGTTACTTGCATAAATAACCGCACGGCTCGCATTGATCAATAGTCCCCCATCTTTATTCATTCCATATTCCAATACTTCATTCAGGTTTCCACCCTGGTGGCCAATGCCGGGAACAAGTAAAAAGTTATCCGGGATCATTTCCCTGATTTCTTTCAAAAGGCTGGCTTGTGTGGCGCCGATTACAAACATCAGGTTATCCGGAGTGCCCCAAGCTGCTACTTTACTGATCACTTTTTCATACAAATATTGATCACCGCATTTTTGCAATTCAAAATCCTGCGCTCCTTTATTGGATGTCAGCCCTAATACGATGGTGGTTTTATTTTCATATTCCAAGAAAGGCCGGATGCTGTCTTCACCCATATAAGGCGCTACTGTAACGGCATCAAAAGGAAAGGTTTCAAAAAATGTTTTCGCGTATTGTGAAGAAGTATTGCCAATATCACCGCGTTTGGCATCGGCAATTTTAAAGTGAGTTTCGGGAATTGCATACAATGTTTTTTCCAGTATTTCCCAACCTTTTATTCCCTGTGCTTCATAAAATGCGGTGTTTATTTTATAACTGACGCAATGATCTTTGGTGGCTTCAATGATGGCTTTATTAAATTCAAAAACGCCATCCGGATGGTCTTTTAAGTGAGATGGAATTTTATCCGGAGCGCTATCGAGTCCTACGCAGAGTAAAGTTTTCTTTATGTTGATTTGCTGTATTAATTCTAATCTGTTCATTTGTGTTAAATTGTTTTAAACCTCTAGGGGCTTTGCTTTTTTCAGGAAGGAAAAATTTTATTTTTTCTTTTTTCCATCTCCAGTGAAATTGCGTTTCCTTCGTTTGACTGGCCTTTTAATTGTTGAATGATGTGCTCAAATTCCTGTTTCTTCTTGTTCTGGCTGAGTTTGAAAACATTTTCAAGATCTGTTATTTTTATTTCAAAACCTATGATATAAGGCAATAATCTTTGCACATATCCAACCGGCATTTTTTGTACAAGCGCCGGAGAATTTTCATCATTTTCAAAATAAGCAGTTGTTTTTTCGAGGATGTTTATTAATGCTCTTTCATCTGAAAATTTTAATGTTCCTCTTGCATGCACGACCATATAATTCCAGGTGGATGCCTGTTGCGGATTGCTGTACCAGCTTGCACTTACATAAGCATGTGGCCCATGAAAAACGGCGAGTACGCCAGGATTATTTAAAAAGGCCAGATGATGATCGGTGTCGCGCATAATATGACCGGAAAGATACAGTTCATCTTCTCTTTCTTCCAGTAATAAAGGAATATGCGTAGCTATTGCAACGCCATCCTTATTCGTACCACAAAGCGTTGCAAACGGATATTGCCGCATAAAATCATGTAGTTGATGTAGATCCGTTTCTTTGAAGTAGGGCATGTTATACATGGCACGAAGGTAAATGGAATTGAAAAATTAAAAATGAAAAATGAAGAATGAAAAAATGAGAGGAATGAAAAATGAAGAATTAAAAATTAAAAATGAAGAATGAAAAAGTAAAGAAGAATTAAATTCCAATATCAAATTACAGATAAACTATTGTTTTGTCCTTACAGGGCAAGAATTTTCATTGGACATCCTATTTCTACCGACATGTTGCCCCTACAGGGCATTTCCAATCCCCATTTCCAATTCACAAATTCCCCAAATCCCAAATCCTAAATCCCAGATCATAAATCCTACATCCCAATGCTGCCCAAACAGATGCAGATGAACGTAATGCGACGCAACGAAGATGCCATGAAATACTATTGCCGGTGACAAAAAAATAACTTCAACCGGCAATTTTGTGCGCCGTAAAAATTGGTATAACTTATGGAATAGAACAAGGGAAAATTCTGTCATCACCATAAAAGGAAGATTTTGCTGATCAGTTTTACAGATAAAGGATTGTATTGCAATGCAGGCGATTTTTATATTGATCCCTGGAGCCCTGTAAAAAGAGCTGTCATTACACATGCGCACAGCGATCATGCACGGCCGGGACATCAATATTATCTTTGTCATACGTACACCAAACCATTGCTACAGGCACGTTTGGGCGACAACAATTATGAAAGTATCGGATGGAATGAACCCGTAAATATGAATGGGGTAAAGGTTTCTTTACATCCTGCAGGTCACATGATCGGGTCATCACAAATACGAGTGGAGTACCAGGGCGAAATTACCGTTGTAAGCGGGGATTATAAATTGGAGAATGATGGTATCAGTGATTTATTTGAGCCTATAACCTGTCATAATTTTATTACGGAATCCACTTTTGGATTACCCATTTACAAATGGAAACCACAGGCGCTTATTTATTCGGAGATTCAAAAATGGGTCATGGATAATAAAGCGCATGGAAAAACCAGTGTACTGCTTGCATATAGTTTAGGTAAAGCGCAAAGAATTTTAGAACCACTGTCTGCCTTAAATGAACCAATTTACGTTCATGGCGCCATCTGGAATATGCACCAGGTTTTGGTTGCAGCAGGATTTGATTTGCCGCCGGTGATTAGAATAACACCTGATACAAATAAAGCGCAATTGAAAGGAAGTATTGTAATAGCGCCGCCTTCAGCAGATGCATCGCCCTGGATAAAACGCTTTTTACCTTATTCTTTAGGGATTTGCAGTGGCTGGATGCAGGTTCGTGGAAATATCAGAAGAAGAAATGCGGATGCGGGTTTTGTATTAAGTGATCATGCCGACTGGAAGGGATTGTTGACAGCCATAGAAGCAACGGGCGCTGAAAATATTTTTGTAACCCATGGATTTCAATCGGTGTTGAGCCGTTATTTAAATGAAAATGGATTGAATGCAAGGGAAGTAAAAACAGAGTATGGCGGAGAGGAAGAATTTTCAATCATGAAAGAGGAAAATAATGTGAATGAGTAATGAAATGAATGATAGCATCGTAGAGAAAACTGTTGTCTCCACATCGCGGGGTATGGCTTTATTTGCAGCGCTCGTGCATAACTTAGGCACTACTACGAAAACGAATGAAAAGCTGGAAGCATTATCCAATTATTTCAACATCGCTCCTGATGAAGACAAGGTTTGGGTGATTGCGCTTTTCAGTGGCAGAAGACCGAGACGCGCTGTAAATTCCGGTTTACTCAGTATCTGGTGTATGGAGCAAACAGGCTTGGCGCCCTGGCTATTCGAAGAATGCTATCATACGGTCGGTGATCTTGCGGAAACTATTGCACTATTGTTACCGGAATCTCCTCCTATAACTGAAAATGTGGGCAGTCTTTCTTATTATATGGATGCCCTGATGCAACTTTTGAATCAGGATGATGCAATCAAAAAGCAGTTTATTGTAAGCAGTTGGATGCAGATGAATAGGGAAGAGAGATTTGTATTGAATAAATTGATCACCGGCAGTTTTCGTATTGGCGTTTCGCAAAAAATGATGGTAAATGCATTGGCAAAAAACGTTCAACTGGATGCTGCCGTAATAGCGCATCGCATCAGTGGAAACTGGGATCCGGTAACCACGGCTTTTGACCAGTTATTAAGCGAATCATCCACAGTTATGGATCATTCAAAACCATATCCTTTTTACCTTGCTTATGCACTGGATGATATCGAAGCGATTGGTAATCCTGATGATTGGCAGGCCGAATGGAAATGGGATGGAATACGTGGACAGATCATTAAACGCAATGGAAAATTATTTGTCTGGAGCAGGGGAGAGGAGTTGATGACCGATAAGTTTCCGGAATATAAAATCCTTGAAGAGAAATTGCCGGATGGTGTTGTGCTGGATGGGGAAATAATTCCTTACAGGCAGGAAGATGCGGAAGTGTTCCCGCTCCCTTTTGCATTATTACAAACAAGGATAGGGAGGAAGAACATTACGCGTAAGCAATTAACAGAAGCACCCATTGGCTTCTTTGCGTATGATCTGCTGGAATTAAATGGCGAAGACTGGCGAACAAAAGCTTTCAGCTTCAGAAGGCGGGAACTTGAAATTATCGTTGGCCTGGTGCATCATCCTGCATTGCAATTGTCGGCTGCTATTCCATTCAATTCCTGGGATGAACTGGCTGAAATCCGCACCCATTCAAGGGAAATGGGCGCTGAAGGATTGATGTTGAAAAGGAAAGCTTCCACCTACCAGGCGGGCCGTAAAGTAGGGGACTGGTGGAAATGGAAAATTGATCCTTTGGTGATTGATGCGGTAATGATTTACGCGCAAAAGGGGCATGGGAGGAGGAGCAATCTTTATACGGATTATACATTTGCTGTGCGGGATGAAGATAAACTGGTGCCTTTTACAAAAGCATATTCAGGATTGACCGACGAGGAATTTGCCCAGGTGGATGCATTTGTAAAACGCAATTCCATTGAGAAGTTCGGTCCGGTAAGAACCGTAAAACCTGAACTGGTTTTTGAAATTGCCTTCGAAGGCATTGCGGCGAGCAACCGCCATAAAAGTGGGGTGGCATTAAGGTTTCCGCGCATCAACCGCTGGCGGAAAGATAAAAATGTATCCGAAATAAATACGCTGGACGACCTGAAACAATTGTTATTGGTTTACGGCGCCCGCATTTCATAAGTGAATGTCTATCGCCCACAATTGAAAATTTTTGTTTTGAATAACAGTAACAATTTTTGCACTTTTTATTTTTGAAGTAAATTGAGGTATGGGGAAGCAAGGGGGTGTAATATTAATTGTGATCCTATCCATATATGTATGTGTAGCGGCCGTAAAAGAATTTGCCGGTTATCCGTATTCAGTGCCCATTCCGGCGACCAAACAGCGTACAGGGAATGCGGATTCAGGCTATCAATATGTAATTACAGGCGATTATATCAAAAGTGGCATTGGCTATTCTTATTATAAATTGCTGAATGGAAAAGATGTGCAAAATCTTTTGAACCGTTCCGGGAAAAATGCACGTGTTCCTTACAATTTCACTGTCATTCGAACGCCGCAAAATACGGAGGCCGTAGTTCCCAACTGTCTTCAATGTCATGCTCAGAAGTTTGATGGGAAGTTGGTTGTAGGGCTCGGAAATAGTTTTATGAACTTCAGTAATATTTCCAGTGGTGAAGATGCAGCCGGGAAAGTTGCCAAAAGAATTATGCAAACCCTTTCACCGCGGCAATACGAAGCAGCGAAACCAATGATCCGGTCTTTTTCAGCCGTCTATCCATTGTTAAAAACCGAAGTGCAGGGGGTGAATGCGGCCGACCGTCTTGCTATGTTATTGGTAGCGCATCGTGATCCCGTTAGTTTGAAATGGCAGGATGAATCTTTACTGGATATACCGGACGAGGTAATACCCACTGATGTGCCTGCATGGTGGTTGTTGAAGAAAAAGCACGCTATGTTCTATACTGGTTTTGGACGCGGAGATTTTGGACAGTTTTTAATGTTGAGTAATCTGTTAACGGTAAAAGATACTTTGGAAGCGCGTGAAACACTTTCTCATTCAGGAGATGTTCTTGCTTATATAAATAGCATTCAGGCACCGGAATATCCGTTTTCAATAGATATAGGCCTTGCAACTAAGGGTAAAACGATTTTTGCAAAAAACTGCAGTTCCTGTCATGGAAGTTATGGTAAGGATGAATATTATCCAAACCTGTTGATCCCGGCAAAGATCATTAAAACGGATAGTCTGTTATTCAGCAGCAATTACCAGAATCCGCAGTTTATAGAATGGTTTAATAAAAGCTGGTATTCAAAGGGCAACAATCCGGCTCGGCTGCAACCATATAAAGGATATATAGCTCCCCCGCTGGATGGTGTTTGGATTACAGCGCCATATCTTCACAATGGATCTGTTCCCAATTTGGAAACCTTACTTAACAGCTCTGCAAGACCGCGGTATTGGAAAAGAGATTTTAATAAGCCGGAGTATGATTATGATAATGTAGGCTGGAAGTATGAAACCACAGAGCAACCGGCTAAGAATGTTTATAACACGGATCTTCCGGGTTATGGTAATTCCGGTCATACATTTGGAGATTATTTATCCTCCGCCGAACGTAAGGCTTTGATAGAATATTTAAAAACATTGTGAAGTTAAGCCCCCCCGCCCCTAAAGGGGAGCTTTGAAAGTCGCCGGAGAATTGTGAGTTTGATTTTTTTCTTGAGTGTCTTATTCGTTTCACGCAAAGACGCAAAAGCGCAAAGATTTAAAATAATATCCCGACTTGCTTTTTCCTTTGCATGCCTGGCGACTTTAGCGTGAGATTTGTTTCACGCAAAGACGCAAAAGCGCAAAGATTTTTTCCCGAAGATCCGTTTCGCGCGACTTAGCGTTTTTCCCTTTGCGTGCCTGGCGACTTAGCGTGAGATTTGTTTCACGCAATAACCGCAAAGTTTTGGCGACTTAGCGTGAGATTTCGTTTCACGCAAAGACGCAAAGAGCGCAAAGATTTTATGTTTTTCCCTTTGCGTGCCTGGCGACTTAGCGTGAGGTTTCTTTCACGCAAAGACGCAAAGAGCGAAGATTTTAAAATGATATCCCGACTGCTTTTTTCCTTTGCGTGCCTGGCGACTTAGCGTGAGATTTTCTTTAAAGTGTGTATTTTTTCAAGAAAAGATGGGGAGACGCCAGTATGGAAACTAAATATTCCAGGTCTTCTTTTGTATGCAAAGCATTTAAAATGATGCGATTAATTTTTCTTACCCTTTGGATCCGGATAGGCAAATGACGAAATGATGATCCCTTTTTCAAATAAATAATTTTCATCAACGGTTTCGGGTAAAACAAAAATCGGTAATGCCGCATCATATTTCAATGCCAGGATTTCTTTAATCTGATTTTGAAAAAAAACTTTGTTTTCATTGAGCTGATTCCTTTGTTTTTTATACAGATCCTGGCCGTGAATAAATGCAAACATTGAAGCAGGAGACATGGCTGTAGATGAGGTATAAATGGATGAAGATCGAAATAAATCAGCATCGTGCTTTGAACAACTGATAGCGCCCCCCATTATTCCGAAAGCTTTGGAAAGGGAATAGCTAATAAAATAATCAATGTTCTCATTTTGTGGAATATAGGACGTAATTCCCTTACCATCTTCGCCTGTAAGGCCAATGCCATGGGAATCATCAATAATAATTTTAACGGGTTTTTTAATTTGATTTAAAAAAGAAAAATCATTCATTTTAGCTGTAAGAATATTGATTGAATCGGTTGCCAATACCGGTGGTTCATTTTCAATAATTTCTTTTTGCCAGTCTTCAAAAATGTTTTGCTCCCATTTTTTTTGAGTGATTGCAGCATGAGAAAACGGAGCATTTTTTATGGGGCTCAAAACAGAAACCGCAAGCTGCCCGGCCATAAAACCGGATGATACGCTTACTGAATCTTTCATACCGGTAAGCAGGCTTAATAAGGATTCAAATTCCTCATACAATTTAAGGCGCGTATTAGAAATGCGCGATGAAGCAAACAAAAATCCGTACTTATCCAGGCCTTCTTTTATCAGTTCTGAAAAAGCCTGCACTTTCTGCATTCCAAGATAGCTGTAACCCGAAAAAAATAAATATTCTTTTCCATTAATTATAGCCGTTCTTCCCGGCGATTCATTGAATTGATGGATCAATGTTGCTTTTTCATTTGTTCATTGAATGCATCTGAATGATGTTTCGGAATGCTCAAAGATTTCCAATCCGCATCTTTGATCATTCGCGCAATTGTAATGATTTGTCCCACATGATAACTGTAATGAGCCAATTGCCGGAGAATAGCATCGTAAGCCAGCAGTGGCTCCTGGCGGATATGAATGGTTCTGCTAAGATCTACCGGCTGCATGTTTTCCAATGCATTCAATAAGCATTTCCAGCCTGCCTCCCAGTTGGTTAAAATTCCATCGCGTGTTGCAGTTTGTTCTTCAAACTCTTCATCCCTTTTACGCCATTCTTTTTCGCCATCTTCGGTAAGGAAATTAGTCCAGCGGCTAAGCATATTTCCATGCATGTGTTGGATAATGATTGCAATGCTGTTGCTGTCGGGCGATGGCCGGAAAAATAAGTCATCCTCCTTCAATTGATTCAAAGTTTTATCGCCTAATTCTTTATAACTGGTAAACCGCTTGATTACATTGCTTAAAAAATCCTGATCTATAGACATAATGGTAAAGTTTTGAGCTGTGAGCTGTTCATGTTTTCAGTATACTAAATTAAGACATTATTCAAAAAAGAAGGACTTTTAATAGGAAAGTGATACTACGACAAGTGGAAATTTGATCTTGATAAATTTTATAAATTAGATAGGTGGGAATTATCAAATGAACATATCTGAAGCTGAACTGTCAGAAATTTTAGGTCATCGTTCCAGAAAATCGGAAATACTTTCAGGAAAAAGGAAATTAAGTTTGGCCATGATACGCAAGTTGAATGAAGTGCTGCATATTCCCGCGGAAGTATTAATTCAAGCGTATTAAAATTTTTTTCACTCCCCACTTACACTGTCATCACCCCGTTTATCCGCAACAGCTTCCTTATGATCCGGGGTAGATATTTTTATTAATTCTGTTCTTCCAATCGAGCCTCTTTTTTGAAAATGATAGCCCATTTTTTTTAATGCTGATTCGGTTTCAGGGTTAAAGCCATCTTCAATCATTACTTCATCCGGTAACCATTGGTGATGAAATTTTGGTTTGTTTACCGCATCTTCAGCATTCATGTTAAAATCAATGATATTCACCAGCGTTTGAAATACAGAGGTAGGGATGGTAGTGCCGCCTGGCGTGCCCACCACTATAAAAGGCTGATGATCTTTTAACACAAGTGTCGGGGTCATGGAACTCAGCATTCTCTTTCCGGGAGCTATTGCATTGGCGGCGCCACCTACAGCGCCATACAGGTTTGGAACACCAGGTTTTACACTAAAATCATCCATCTCGTCATTTAATAAAAAACCGGCTCCGCCAACCACTGTTTTACTGCCAAAATTATTATTTAAGGTAGTAGTTACCGATACCATATTGCCCGCTTCATCCATAATACTGATATGCGTGGTTTCTTCACTTTCCGAAATACTCCCTGCTTTTATATCCGCACTTAAGGTTGCGCGATTCGGGTCGTAATCCTTCATGCGCTCCACTAAATAAGCATCGCTCATAAGGGTTTTAACAGGCAGTTTTGAAAAATCAGGATCTCCCATATATTTTGCGCGGTCTGCATAAGCGCGGCGCTCCGCTTCTATCATTAACTGAACAGATTTTGCAGTTTGAAAACCATAATCGGATACAGGAAATTTTTCTATCATCTTCAACATTTGCGCAAGTAGTATTCCTCCGCTGGAGGGTAATGGAAAACTGATCACTTCAAATCCGCGATAGTTAAAAATAACAGGAGTTCTTTCTATTGCTTTGTATTGTTTTAAATCATCCAGGCTGATGATGCCTTGGCCTCTTTTCATTTCCGCTACAATAAGTTTTGCTGTTTCCCCTTCATAAAAACCTTTTTGTCCATATTTTTTTATACGCAATAATGTAGCAGCGAGATCTTTTTGTATTAATGTATCCCCCCCTTTCCATAATACGGGTTTTATAAATGCATTAGGGATTGTGTTTAGTTTTATGAAGTCGTTTTGTAAGCTATTTAATTGTCTCGCTTCGTTGGTGGTAATTACAAATCCCTTTTCGGCAAGGTCAATAGCCGGTTGAATCAATTGTGAAAATGGCAACTTCGCGTGTTTAAATGTATTGAATAAACCCGCCACTGTACCGGGAACGCCTGCAGCTAAATGCCCATCGAGGGATAAACTTGTAACTGGATTTTTCTGCATATCCAGATACATATCACGGGAAGCTTTGTAAGGTGCTGTTTCTCTAAAATCAATCGCAATAAGTTCACCGCTATTTTTACGGGCTAATAAAAATCCGCCACCACCAATATTTCCTGCGCCCGGGTATACAACAGCTAAAGCCAACTGTGTGGCGATGGCGGCATCAAAAGCATTACCACCCATTTTCATTATTGCGGCTCCAACCTCACTTGCAAGCGGATGAGCACTTACTACCACTGCCTTTTTGAAGTTCAGGGATTTTATAGTTTCATAATGATATGGATTGATCTGTTTGCCGGTACCTGTAATGTTTTCGGTCTGTTGAGAAAAACCTGCTTCCAGCAGGAATATGGCAATGATGGTTAAAATGATCCTTTTCATATAGTGCAAATTTATAGAAATCCGCTACCAAAAACAGGTGCCAGGCACGGCAACCTGCAATCCTTCCAGTTCTTTTTGGGCGAAGTTTATTCTTTTTATACTTTCACCGAATACTTGATTTACTATGAGATACCTTTTTGTGTTTTGTGTTTTATTTTTTATTCAGGGCATTCTTTATGCTCAGCCTGCGCCTTCTCCGGAGCAATTTTTAGGATATAAAGTGGGTGCAAAATTTACACTGCATTCCAGGATTCTGGCTTATTTTGAGGCTGTTGAAAAAGCAAGACCTTCCAGGCTGAAAATAGAAAAATACGGAACAACCAATGAAGGCCGCGATCTTGAATTGGCTTTTATCGGATTGCCGGAAAATCTGAAAAATCTTGAATCAATACGTTTGAATAATTTAGGAATGGCAGGCCTGGTATCAGGCAATAATCCACTAATGCAGGATGCACCTGCTATCGTTTGGTTAAGCTATAATGTGCATGGCAATGAGCCTGCTTCTTCTGAAGCCGCTATGCTTAGTTTGTATGCGCTAACAGACGATACGAATGCCAAAACACAAAGTTGGCTCAAAAATACAATCGTCATCATAGATCCCTGCATGAACCCCGATGGCAGAGATCGTTATGTAAACTGGTACAATTCTGTTGTTGGGAAAAACTTTGATGCCAATCCGCAATCAAGGGAGCACAGTGAACCGTGGCCGCGCGGAAGAAGCAATCATTATTATTTTGATCTTAACCGTGATTGGGCCTGGCAAACGCAAAAAGAAACGCAGCAGCGTATGATCAAATACAATGAATGGCTTCCGCAGGTGCATGTTGATTTTCATGAACAGAGTTATAATCAGCCTTATTATTTCGCGCCCGCAGCCGAGCCATTTCATGAGGCTATCACTCCCTGGCAGCGGGAGTTTCAAATTGAAATTGGAAAAAATAATGCAAGGTATTTTGATGCAAACGGGTGGTTGTATTTTACCAAAGAGCGGTTCGATCTTTTTTATCCATCCTATGGCGATACCTATCCAATTTACAATGGTGCTATTGGTATGACTTATGAACAGGGCGGCATCAATGCAGGACTTGGCGTAAAAACTGCAGATGGTGATACACTTACTTTAACAGACCGGGCATTGCATCATTTTACCGCCAGTTTAGCTACTGTAGAAACCAGTTCTTTAAATGCCACAAAACTTGTCAGAGAATACAAAAAGTATTTTGACAATAACAAAAATGCACAGGGATCGCAGTATAAAACTTATGTGCTGACAAGTAAAGATGCCAACCGGCTTCAGGAGCTGGCCATACTTTTAAAAAATAATGGAATTCAATTTGGCATTACCTCATCAAAATCTTTTAAAGGGTACAATTATTTTTCAGGAAAGGAAGAAAGTTTTGTGAATGAAGGCTATCAGTTGGCTGTTTCCGCTTATCAGCCGGGAAGTGTGATGGTGAAAGTATTGTTTGAACCTAAAACCTATTTAAGCGATTCCGCCACTTATGATATTACCGCATGGTCGCTGCCTTATGCTTATGGCATTAAAGCTTATGCGGTAAAAGACAAACTGGAAATTAGTAATTACGTTTTACCAGCTGCTGCTACTGCAGTTCAGAGCAACTATGGAATTTTAATTCCTTATACATCTTTTAATGCGTCCAAAGTATTGGCCAGCCTGTTGGCACAAGGCGTTAAAGTCCGGTTTTCTGAAAAGCCATTTGTACATAATGGAAAGAAATATGATGCCGGTACACTCATCGTTTTAAAAGGTAACAATATTGAAAAATGGAATGACATAACAAATGAAGCCTGTATGAAGTTTAATGTGCAGGGCGATAAGGTTGAGTCCGGTTTTGTGGAAAAGGGCGCTGATTTCGGATCTCCGGATGTGAAATTTATCAAGCCGCCGAAAGTCGCATTGCTGTCCGGAGCGCAGAGTTATTCTTTAAATACCGGCGAAGTATGGAACTTTTTCGACCAGGTTTTAAATTATCCTTTAACTCAAATCAATGCGGATGAAATTAACAGAGCTGACCTGAATAATTATGATGTACTCATCCTGCCTAATGGAAATTACCGGTTGTTTAAGGATAAACCGGTTTTAGATAAACTGGAAGCATTTGTGAAAAAAGGTGGAAAAATTATTGCAATGGAAAATGCAGTAGCCCAGATGGCTGACATGGGTTGGGGAATGAAATTGAAAGAAGAAAAAACGGATGAAAATGAAAAAAATGACCAGGATTACAGCCTGCTGAAAAAATACGGCGACCGCGAAAGAGATGAATTAATGCAATCTGTTTCCGGAGCCATTTACAAAGTTGATTTGGATAGCACCCATCCGCTTGGTTTTGGTTATCCGGCATTTTATTATACCCTTAAGCAAAATGAGCAGGTGTATGAATTTATAAAAGACGGATGGAATGTGGGCGTTATAAAACAGGATAATTATGTAGCCGGATTTGTAGGAAATAAATTAAAACAAAAATTAAGAAACGCATTGATATTTGGTGTAGAGGAAAAGGGAAATGGCTCTGTTGTTTATTTATCGGATAATCCTTTGTTCCGGCTTTTTTGGGAAAATGGAAAAATGCTGTTTAGTAATGCGGTGTTTTTGGTGGGGCAGTAGAAGATTATGATCTAGGATTTATGATTTGTGATTTAGGATTTGGAGAATTTAAAATGAGCCATGCGAATTTTTGCCTGTATAGGATAAAAAATCGTTTTACAAAATATCAATTCTCTGTTTATGGGAAATAAAATACAGCAGATTTTTATTTTTTTATTCGTTGTATTTTCAATTTCTGTATCCGCTCAAACTGAGGTAAAAATTGTATCCTGGAATCTCCAGAATTTCGGAAAATCGAAAAAGGATAGCAGTATAAATTTTATTGCAAACACAATAAAGGATTTTGATGTTATTGCCATCCAGGAAGTGGTCGCCGGTACCGGAGGAGCACAGACTGTTGCAAAATTAAACGATCTGCTCAACAGGAAAGGGTATAAATGGGATTACCGGATCAGTGATCCCACGAGCAGCGAAAATCTCCAACAAAAGGAACGGTATGCTTTTTTATGGAAAACATCCAAAGTTCAGATTGTTGGCAGGCCATGGCTTGAAAAAAAATTTTCTTTTGAAATAAACCGTGAGCCGTTTTTTGCAACCTTTACAACCAAAGGAAAAGAATTTACACTGGTAAACTTTCATGCCATTACAAAAAAAATGCAACCAGAAACGGAGATAAAATACTTCAAATTTTTTCCGCAGGAATATCCGGATCTGAATTTGATTTTTTGCGGAGACTTCAATTCCCCGCAGTCACATTCCGTTTTTAATCCTTTAAAAAGCATGGGGTTCAAGCCAATTTTTATGGAACAGAAAACTTCTTTAAAAATGAAATGTATAGAAAATGATTGTCTTGCATCTGAGTATGATAATATATTTTACCATACACGGAAAATTAGTTTTATTGAATCCGGTATCATTCATTTTTATAAAAATTTTTCAATACATGAAGACGCAAGAACGATATCAGATCATGTGCCGATATGGTTTCGGTTTTCGGTAAATTGAGGATGGATATTTATTGGTGGCTAATATACTTTTCTGCCATATAAAATTGTGAAATGAATTTTTATGCATCAGGCGGCTTTTCATTTGGCAGATTTCAACTTGAAATATTCATCATTGGTAAAGAATACATCTAAATCTATAGGATCCGCTCCTTTTTGAACTGAAACGATTGCTTGTTCTTTTGCATATTCATTCATTTGATCAAAGCTCAAATCAAAAAGTTCCTGGATGTCTACCTTTAGCAGGGCTTCTTCCGGGGTTACAAAATTGTCTGCATAAATTTTTGACAATTGAAAACTGATTAATTTTTCCAATTCCAATTTATTATGATCGTAAAAATCACCTGGTTGAATTTGAAACAATCTTTTTAAATAAATTATTGGCTCTCTTTCTTTCCGGGTTAGTATATTATCTTCTAAAGAGAATTTAATGTATTCAAATATGAGGTGCAAAAAATCGACTTTTGCAATAGAGCGATGTATGTTATAGTTAATTAATGTCTCGTTTATGGTATGCGTATCAGACCTTCCAACAGCCAGAGTCGAACAAATAATTTTTAAATATTCCGGTAGCTCTATCCGTTTTTGAATTTCTTCAAATGCAAGTTTAAATTTCCCGGAGTTCATTTTGTGAATTTTAGTTTGGTATTTGTATAGATGCTTAATAAATATACTAATTCTATATCTCGTAATAAAGTGCTTGCTAACTTTTTTTTTGCGACATTGCATTTTGCTCAATAAAGAAAAAAGCGTTGAAGTGTGCGACGCAAGAAAAGCCTGATAGTAGTAATGCTGTAGGGCTCAAAAAATTCTACTTATCTTTTAGCTCCTGAATTAAACTACAATGAAGCTGCCTTGTTGTAGAAAGCGATTTATTCAAGGTGTTTTTACCTAAGCCGCAATGAACCGGGAATCAGGTTTTGGGAATTGTGGGATCTGCTATCTTCTCATCATTTATTGGAAATTCTTTTGAAGGCTCAGTGGGCAAAGTCATTTGTGTTTGCACGGTTTGTGATGGTAAAACCGGCTGATATTGAATAACAGGAGGGGGTTGAAAAGCTGGTTTATGAACCAGTTTTTCTTTCATCCAATGTTCGAGTTTGTGGTGTGCAGGAGCAAGAATGAATGCTACAATAACAGATGCCAATAACATTAGCACAGGTAGTTCATGCGTCCAGTGTGCAATTACCGGGTGAATAAACATGGTAATAAATTCAAACAACAACAATAAGCCTATTACTCCCAGCAATTCAATTGTCCGCGGTTTTACTTTTCTTTTACTTAAGATCAAAAGTACACCAAAGAAAGTAGGAATGAAAGCCGCAATACCAAGGAGTTGTAAATTCTTTTTCCGGTTCTCCTGTTCCTGTAATCTTTGTTCCGCGAGTTCCTGTTGTCTCAGGTGTTCATTGAACGAAAGATTTTGAACCTGCTTCACTTTTTCCTGGCTGAAAAGAGAATCTTTAGCCGCCATAGTGAGCTGCAGATAATTATAAGCGCTGTCAATCATTTTATTTTTCTGATAAATAGAAGATAAAAAGTTGCTTGCATTGAAAATGTTTAAAGTAAAATGCCCTTTTTCTGCTGCTGCCAATGATAATTTGGCATAATAAACGGATGAATCTGGTTGTGCTGTTTTCTGAAATAATTTGGCAATGCCGAGTGTTGTTTCGCTTATTACATGATCATTTGCCGATTGTTCCACATAAGGCAGTCCCAACCGGTAATATTCCATGGCCAAAGCATCCTGGTTCATTTTGGAATGGATGTTGCCAAGATTATTTAAAGCAGCTCCGGTATAATCAATATCTTTCGTACGAAGCGCGAGTTCATAAGCCTGTTGGGTATAAATGCGTGCCGAATCCAGCTTGTTTAATTTTTCATAACTGTCTCCTATATTGAGCAGGTCAATTAATATATCCTGATCCCGATGCAGTGATTCCGAAATAATTTTTGATTTTAATGTATAATCAATCCCCTGGCGGTAATCGCCCTGTTCAATATAAAGGCTTCCGATGTTTCCAAGATTAAGTGAAATGCCCAGTTGGTTATTAATGCGTTCATTAATTTTTAAAGATTGTAAAAAAGCGTCCAGCGCTTTTGGATAATTTCCGGTAAGTAAATGCACGTTGCCTATCTGATTTAAGCAATTTGCTTCGCCCCTGGAAAAACCTATTCTTTGTGATAATGCAAGACCCTCTTCGGCATACTGCATTGCAGTATCAGGATTTGAAAATATATAAAAAGCATTTAATCGTATCAGGATTTTTACCTTTGAGGTATCCTTGCTTTCTTTTGCAAGCAATAGTTTCAGACTATCGGATATAGTATTTTGCGCTTGAAGAAGATAGGTCATAAGTACCAGCGACAGCGCAGTAATGATGCGTTTCATTCTGTAAGAATTAATACAGAAAATTACAAAATGATTGGCAGGTTTGGAAGAGATGTATTTAAAACCTGTGAGGTCTGTAACAGGGTAATTATTTTCAAACACGCTCCACAGACCTCAAGGTTTGGGTACTTTTTCTGATGAAATCTTATGACGTTGAGGTGGAAAACCTGTGAGGTCTGCGAGGCAATATGCCAACCTTTGAATGTCTGTCCAGACCTCACAGCTTTGAATACTTTTCTGGTGAAATAATATGACGTTGAGAGGAAAAACCTGTGAGGTCTGGTAACAGGTTAATTAATTTCAAACACGCTCCACAGAGCCTCACAGGTAAGTTGCAGAATCCTCTACCTTGAGGTTTTCGAGGCAGTTGCCAATCTTTGAATGTCTTTCAAGACCTCAAGGTTTTTAATATTACTTATCCCAATACTATTCCTCCCAACGCTGGTAAATGTATTTTTAATTTATAAGTTGCCGATTCCTTATCAATCAATTCCGCTTTTATATCGGGATTAAATACATCGCCCGTTCCCCAATATTCTTTGCTGTCGGAATTAAAGATTTCCTTCCATTTCGATTTATGGGTTACATAGATTTCCCAATCATGCCTTACCACCGGTGTCATGTTTAAAATAACAAGCAATATCATTTTTAGGTTTATTGCCTTTACGTTTGAATACAATAACCGATTCCGCCCTGTGATTAAGATCAACCCATTCAAATCCTCCGGGCTCAAATTGTTTTTCATATAATGCAGGCTCCGATTTATATAACTGATTCAATTCTGCTACACAATGTTTCATGCCGCTATGGCTTTCATATTTTAGTAATTCCCATTGCAGTTCACTTTTATAATTCCATTCATTGGTCTGACCAAATTCATCACCCATAAACAGCAATTTGGCACCGGGATGCGTAAACATATAAGTGTACAACAAGCGAAGGTTGGCAAATTTCTGCCATTCATCGCCCGGCATTTTATAGATCATCGGGCTTTTGCCATGCACCACTTCATCATGGCTTAAAGGCAGCATAAAATTTTCATCATAAAAATACATCATGCTGAATGTAAACTTATCCTGGTAAGTGCCTTGCTGAATACGGATCCATTTTAAAATAATCCAGCGTATCATGCATCCAGCCCATCATCCATTTCATGCCAAAACCCAGACCGTCCTGCAAATGTGGGCCGGCTTACACCGGGCCAGTCGGTAGCTTCTTCGGCAATGGTTTGTATATCCGGAAAATCGCGGTATAATGTTTCATTCAGATCTTTAATAAAAGCAATCGCTTCCAGGTTGCCATTTCCACCATAATTCATTGGGTTCCCATTGACCTTCATTGCGGCTATAATCCAGTCGCAGCATTGAGCTTACAGCATCCACCCGTAATCCATCGGCATGAAATTGATCGCACCAGAAGCGTGCACTGCTGATCAGAAAGCATTTTACTTCACCCCGTTTATAATTGAAAATATAAGAGTTCCAGTCGGGATGATAACCTTTGCGCATATCGGCATATTCATAGGTATGTGTTCCATCAAACATAAACAAGCCATGCGCATCATAAGGAAAATGAGAAGGAACCCAATCCAGAATTACGCCAATACCTGCCTGGTGAAATGCATCTACCATGGCCATAAAATCCTGCGGATTGCCAAAGCGCTGAAGTAGGCGCAAAATAGCCGGTACCCTGGTATCCCCAGCTTCCATCAAAAGGATGTTCCATCACGGCATAAATTCTACATGTGTAAAACCCATTTCTTTTACATAAGGAACCAGCCGTTCTGTTATTTGTGCATAAGTGTTGTAGCTTTCTTCATCATTTTTATCCGGCCGCATCCAACTGGCCAGGTGCACTTCGTAAACAGAAAAAGGTGCATCAAGTGAATTGTGTTTTTTTGCGGTTTTTCATCCATTCCTGCATCCTTCCATTCATAATCCAGTTCCCAGGTGATGGATGCCGTGAGTGGTCGTTTTTCCCAAAAATGGGCAAAGGGATCACCTTTATCCAGTATCATTCCTTCAAAACCATGAATATGATATTTATACACTTCACCGGCATGAACATCCGGAATAAATCCTTCCCAAATACCGGAATTGTCTAAACGCACAAAAAGCGGATGCGTAGTCATTATCCCAGTCATTAAAATTGCCTATTACAAAAACCTTTGTTGCATTGGGCGCCCATACGGCAAAATAAGTTCCCCATTTATCCAAAACTTTTATTTGCTTATTTCCAAAATATTTATACAAACTGTAATGGGTTCCATTTTGAAAATTCCTGATTTCCGTTTCATTAAATAAAGAATAATTCCAGACCGGCTTAGTACTGTCTACAAAATAGATCTCTTCATATTTTTTATTTAATCCTGATGTTTCGTTGTTGTCCATATTTATTTGAACGCTCCTGTTTTTATTTTCCTTGCTCATATTTTGTCGGATAAATGGTCGTACATGTATGCAACCGTTTATAAATGATAAATACCTTTAACGTATAATTAGTAACTAAAAGTTTCGTTTCTGATACAATTTATGGATTTTGTGTGTCATATACTCCCTGCATGAAAAAACTAATTACGCTTTCAACCTGTATTTTCTGTTTTATTTTTATTTCAAATGCACAGCAAGCTACGGTTTCCGGCATTGTTACGGACACCATTAATAAAGAAAATCTGCATTATTCAGTAATTTCTTTACTGCGCGCCAAAGATTCGGTATTATATAAATTTACCAGGAGCAAAGCGGATGGTAAATTCGATCTCAACCATCTGGACACGGGAAAATACCTGGTGCTTGTAACCCATCCCAAGTTTGCGGATTATGTAGATCATATTGAGCTGGCCGAAAATTCGCGGCTCAACCTGGGAATAAAGATGACGCTAATGGCCAACCTGCTCGAGGAAGTAATAGTGCAGCAACAGATTGCAGCCATTAGAATGCGCGGCGATACTACTGAATTTAAAGCCGATAGTTTTAAAGTGCGGGAAGGCGCGCCGGTAGAGGAAATGCTGAAAAGACTTCCGGGTATACAGGTAGATAAAGATGGTAAAATAACCGCCATGGGCGAAAAAGTGCAGAAAGTGCTGGTAGATGGGGAAGAATTTTTTGGTGATGATCCAACGGTTGCTACTAAAAATATCCAGGCCGATGCCATTGATAAAGTGCAGGTATTTGATAAAAAAAGCGACCAGGCAGCCTTCACCGGTATTGACGATGGGGAGAAAAATAAAACCATCAACCTTACGCTAAAGGAGGATAAAAAGAAGGGGTATTTTGGAAAGCTGGAACTCGGTGGCGGCGTGAATGACCGGTGGAGTAATAATGCAATGTTTAACCGTTTTCGCGCCAAGCAAAAAATATCGGCCTATGGTATTATGAGTAGTACGGGTAAAACCGGGCTTAATTGGGATGAAAGAAACCAGTACGGCGGCGGTATGAATACGGAATATTCGGATGAGGGCTATATCTATTTTTCTGATGGCGGGGGAGGAGACGATCTTGGCGGACAATCCTATTATGGAGAAGGATTGCCCAAAAGTTGGAGTATTGGCGCTAATTATTCTAATAAATTTGACCTCGATAAACAAAATATCAATGGCAGTTACCGCTATAGCCATTTAAATACGGAAGGAGCCGGAAATACCATTGCCCAATCCATTCTGGATCCTTTGCATACGCAATATTCCCGCGATTCAGGCAATTCATTTAATATTAAAGAAAGACATGTGGCCAATGGCACTTACGAATGGCAGATTGATAGTTTTACTTCTATTAAAGTGATGGCAAATGGATTTACCGGTACGCAATCCGGATTCAGTAATTTTAATAAGCAAATAACCAACCAGGACCAGCAATTGATCAATACATCTTCAAGAAACACAAATTTCACCGGCGACAGTAAAAGGATAAACAGTACCTGGCTGTTGCGCAAAAGATTTAAAAAGGTAGGCCGTACGCTTTCATTGAATATTGATCAACTGTATAACAATGGTACCAATGATAGTTATTTATATGCTCCGGTAAGCACTTTTATAAATGGGATACAGAAAGATTCCATTACGGATCAGCGGAAACTTTCAGAGAACAGCAATACCACTTTAGGTGCAAGAATCGTATATACAGAACCGGTAGTGAAAAACCTGTTTGCTGAAGTGAATTATGCGATCAGAAATAATAAAAATGATGCGGCCCTTTCCTCTTATGATAAAATCGGCGATAAATATTCAGATCTGAATGCAGACTTCAGCAATCATTATCAGTTTGATGTTTTAACCAATACGGCAGGAGCTTCCCTTAAATACAATGGCAAAAAAATAACTGCCAACGCTGGAAGTAATATTGCAAAAACTAATTTTAAACAAAATGATTTAATAAGGAATGCGCTTACTACAAGGGATTACACCAATTTTTTCCCGAAAGCAGGTTTTACCTATAAATTTAACCAGTATAGTCGTTTTTCTATTAATTATAACGGATCTACCAGGCAACCTTCCATTCAGCAGATTCAACCTGTAAAAAACAACAATGATCCTTTGGTCATTGTGGAAGGAAATCCTTTTCTGAAGGAGGAATTTAATCATAGCTTTTATTTCAATTATAATTCCTATAAAGTATTTAACCAGCGTGGCATTTATATGTATGGCAATTTTTCCACCACTGCCAATGCCATTGTTTCCAACAATACCACCGATATTGCAACGGGCAAAACTACACTGCGTTACACCAATATTAATGGCAATTATAATGGGTATTCCGGGTTAGGATACAGTATGAAGTTGAAGAAACTGGATATGTATTTTAATTCAGGACTAAATTTTAGTACTAACAGATATAATAATTTTATCAATTCAAAATCGAATACTACCACCACCCAATCGCCCGGTATTAATTTTGGATTCGGCAAAAACAAGGAAAAGAAATACAATATTTATTTCCGTACCAATTTCAATTATAATCTTTCCAAATCCACCCTCAATTCAATGGGAGACATCAATTACTGGACGATCAACCAGGGATTAAATATCAATGTTACACTTCCCTGGAAACTGGAAGTCAACAATGATCTGAATGTGAACCTGCGGCAAAAAACGGTACTTTCAGACCGGAATAATAATGTTTTCCTTTGGAATGCTTATCTCGGTCGCAAATTGTTGAAAAATGATAAAGCCATGCTGAAAATAAGTGGCAATGATATCCTGAATCAAAACAAAGGTTACAACAGGTTTGTAAACAGCAATAACATTACCGAAAAAAATTATCAAACCATCACCCGATATTTCCTGTTGAGTTTTGTATGGAATTTTTCCAAAAATCCGGCAATGGGCAATCAATAATATAATGCAATCAATAATTTTATTATGAAAAAAATACTTTTTATACTGTTTGTTTTCTTCTGTGCTATTCAAACAAAAGCGCAGGATATTTTTATAACAAAAGGAAAGATCGAGTTTGAAAAAAGACTGAACCTGCATCGTGAACTGGAGTCGCGAGATGAGGACGGGAATAATAGCTGGATAAGTACTTTAAAAAAATCAATGCCGCAATATAAGGTCAGTTATTTCGATCTTTATTTCACCGAAGATAAAACGTTGTATAAACCAGGAAGAGAGGATAATGCTGCTCAAAAAGTTCCGGATTGGATTTTAGGACCTGCGAGTGGATAATGTCATATTTCAATGATCTGGCAAAAGACCAGACTGCCAGTCAGAAAAGCGTTTTTGAAAATACTTTCCTTATACAGGATAGTTTAAGAAAAATGGATTGGCGTATTACCAATGATACGCGTATTATAGCCGGTATTGAATGTCGTAAGGCAATGTGGGCGTAATCATGGATTCCGTGTATGTAATCGCATTTTATACGGACCAGATTATTCCCAGCGGTGGCCCGGAATCATTTAACGGTTTACCCGGAATGATATTGGGTATCGCCATTCCCCGAATTAATACTACCTGGTTTGCTACCAAGACTAGAACTGGTATCGGTAAAACCGGAAGATATTGTTGCACCAAAAAAGGTAAGAAGCTAACCAATGTACAATTAATAGAACAGTTGAAACCTGTAATGAAAGATTGGGGAAAAAATGGTCAGAGTAATATCTGGAAGGTGATGTTGTGAGGTATGAGGTATGAGGTATGAGGTATGAGGTATGAGGGATTTTGAGTTCTTGCCCTGTAAAGAAAAGCAATAATAATTTGGACCGGGGATTATATCACGATCAGTAAACAGTTATGAACGGCAAACTCAAATCATTCTAATGATAATACAAATTTAAAGTGTCAATTTTTCAGAAGCCAATTGGAAATACGGCATCAAACTCAAGAAAACCACAAGGTAATCGACATACCCCCGGTGAACAAAAATAGCCCTTCCTGCATCTCTCATTGACACCCTATAATTGATATTGTTAATGCTGATAGCAAAAACCTAATCTACCTCATACCTGACTCCTCCCTTATTACCTAATTCTTAATTTTTAGTGTTTTTTCCTATATTTCTGGAATTTTTTGCCGTATTTCGCGCAAAATAACGATAGACTTTTTCTTATATAAGAAGTTTTTATCTTATATATAAAATATTTATACTTCCTTTAATTCAATAATTCATGAATCCACCGAAAAAGATTGTAGTCCTCGGGTTGGGCTATGTAGGACTTCCACTAGCCGTTGAATTTGCAAAAAAATACCCGGTTATCGGTTTTGATATTAATGAAAAAAGAGTGCAGGATCTGTCTAATGGACATGATTTCACGCTTGAAGTAACCAGTGAAGATCTGAAAAGCGTATTAAAAAATGGTAATTGTCAATCAAATGGCATTTTTATTACCAACCAGTTTAATGCAATTGAAGACGCCACAATTTATATCATTACTGTTCCCACACCGGTAGATAAATACAATCGCCCTGATCTTACTCCTTTGTATAAGGCCAGTGAAACAGTGGGAAAAGTATTAAAAAAAGGTGATATTGTAATTTACGAATCAACAGTTTATCCTGGTGTTACCGAAGATGAATGTGTGCCGGTACTGGAAAGGTTTTCAGGTTTAATATTCAATGAAGATTTTTTTGTAGGCTATTCTCCTGAAAGGATCAATCCCGGAGATAAATTACATACTGTAACAAAAATAAAAAAAGTTACATCCGGATCTACACCTGAAGCCGCTGTTCAGATCAATGATCTATACAGAAGCATCATAACGGCCGGTACCCACCTGGCGCCTTCCATTAAAGTAGCGGAAGCAGCCAAAGTGATTGAAAACTCGCAGCGCGATATAAATATTGCTTTTGTAAACGAACTGGCTAAAATATTCAATCTTTTAAAAATTGATACCAGTGATGTACTCGAAGCATCCGGTACCAAATGGAATTTTTTACCTTTCAAACCCGGATTGGTAGGCGGTCATTGCATTGGAGTGGATCCCTATTACCTGACTCAGAAAGCGCAGGAAATGGGATATCATCCGGAAATTATTTTAGCGGGAAGAAGATTAAATGACGGTATGGGCGCTTATGTGGCCGACCAGGTGATCAAGCAGATGGTGAAAAACCAGGTGAATGTAAAAGACGCGCGCGTTCTTTTATTGGGATTTACTTTTAAGGAAAATTGTCCTGATGTACGCAATACCCGGGTGATTGATATTTACAAGGAGCTCAGTTCCTATCATGTGGATATCAGTGTATATGATCCCTGGGCTTCAGCTGATGAAGTGAAACATGAGTATAATGTGCCTTTGATCAAAGAACTGCCGGAGCAGAAAAATTTTGATGCCATCATCCTCGCGGTTGGTCACGACCAATTCCTCGAAATGGATATCAGATCTTTTGGATGTGAAAAATGTGTGTTATTTGATGTAAAATCCATTCTTCCGAAATCAACCGGAGCGATCCGATTATAATTCATTATGCAGAAAATATTAGTTACCGGAACCGCGGGTTTTATTGGATTTCATTTGGTGAAAAAATTAATTGCCAAACAAAAATATACGGTCATTGGGTTGGATATAATCAATGATTATTATGATGTTAATTTGAAATATGGCCGTTTAAAAGAAACGGGCATTGCCAAAGAAGACATTCAATATGGCAAACTGGTTCAAAGCAAAACGATACCCGGTTACCAGTTTATCCAACTGAATTTGACGGATAAGGAAGCTATTTCAAATTTGTTTAAGGAACAGCAGTTTGATGGTGTTGTAAACCTTGCCGCACAGGCAGGTGTACGTTATTCCCTGGAAAATCCACACGCGTACAATGATAGCAATGTTACCGGTTTTTTAAATATTTTAGAAGGATGCCGTGCGGTAAATGTAAAGCACCTGGTATATGCCAGCACTTCGAGCGTATATGGTTTGAACACCAATATGCCACTCAATCCGCATGAAATCGCCGATCATCCGATGACTTTGTATGCCGCCACCAAGAAAGCAAATGAGATGATGGCGCATAGTTATAGTCATTTATTTGGCTTCCCTACAACAGGTGTTCGTTTTTTTACGGTGTATGGTCCCTGGGGTCGCCCGGATATGGCCCTATTTTTGTTTACTAAGGCGATCTTAGAAGGAAAGCCGATGAAAATTTTTAATAATGGTGAAATGATCCGTGATTTCACTTATGTGGAAGACATTGCGGAAGGATTGTGCCGGCTACTCGAAAAGCCTGCGACGCCGGATGAAAACTGGGATGCAAACAACCCGGATCCTGCCCGGTCTTCAGCGCCTTACCGGATTGTGAACATTGGCAATGCGCACCCGGTTAAACTGCTGGATTATATTGATGCCGCCGAAGAAGCGCTGGGTAAAAAAGGTATCCGTGAAATGCTGCCCATGCAATTGGGGGATGTACCCGCCACCAATGCCGATGTTAGGGACCTTGTGCAGGATTATAATTACAAACCGGAAGTGCAGGTAAAGGAAGGCGTAGCGAAATTTATTGAATGGTATAAGGAGTATTATAATGTTGAACCGTAAATATCAGATTTATATTGGAATATTTATTTTTTACAATAAAATTTTTTCTGTGAATAATTATGCTTTTTTTATAACCCTTTTCAAACGTGCTGCTTATTTAATTGTATTTTCTTTTTTCTTTGTTTCCTGTTACAACACAAAAAATATTGCTTATTTCCAGGACTTGCAGGATACATCAAAGATCTATAGCCAGGTCTTAAAGGATTCCTTTGCAACGCAAATACAGCCGGATGATATCATTAATATCACGGTTAACAGCATCAATTCTCAGGCTGCCGCGCCTTTTAATATGGGGAATAATACACCGGCAATGGCTTCGGTTCCACAGATTTCACAAAGTCCTTTAACCGGAACCATCCTTAATCCCAATGCAGAGGAAGCGCGCGCGCCATTTAAAGGATATCTTGTAGATAAGGATGGAATGATTGACTTTCCGGTGTTAGGGCAATGGAAAGTGTCGGGATTAACAACCGGCCAGTTAAGAGACCAGTTGAGGGAGAAATTAAATGAGTATCTGCAAAACCCAACGGTAAATGTTCGGATCGTCAATTTTAAAATTACTGTATTGGGTGAAGTATCAAGACCATCCACTTATTCCGTACCCGGCGAACGGATTACGGTTATGGATGCACTGGGCATGGCGGGCGATTTAACCATATATGGACAAAGAGAGAATGTATTATTGATACGCGAAGAGAATGGTGAAAGGAAATTTATCCGGATGAATTTAAATTCTTCCAAAGTTTTTGAATCGCCTTATTTGTACCTGAAGCAAAATGATATCGTCTATGTTCAACCAAATAAGTCTAAGGTTGCGGCATCGGATATGTCCACCGTTCGCACAGTTTCCTATATTTCAGCAGGTGTAACCTTGCTGGTACTTATTCTAACGAGATTTAAATAAACTATTAAATAATATAATGAATAACAATCATACCCTTCTTTTCATACCGATTGATAATAAACCAGCTGATGCAGGAAATTGATGTGAAGCAGATATTATTTAAATATTTGCGATACTGGCCCTGGTTTGTTACTTTCACTGGCTTTATGCCTTAGCTTGGCTATGATTGTATATCCGATATACTGTCCCAGCTTACAAAGTAAGTGCTCAAATATTGATCAAGGATGATAAAGGTCAAAAGGTGGCCAAATGGATGTATTAAGTGACCTGGATATTTTTAATTCAAAAAATAATGTAAGCAATGAAGTAGCGGTTTTAAAAACCAGATATCTGATGAGAAAAGTAGTGGATGAATTGGATTTGAATATCAGATATTTTGCAAAAGGAAGTATTAAATCCACTGAATTATATCAATAGGGCTCCTTTTAAAGTTGAAGTTATTACAGCTAAAGGATAGTATGCCCACCCAGCATATTTAAATTAAATTTTAAACAAGGATGGATTTTCTATTAGTACTGATACCTCCAAGCAGGATTTTCATTATTTCGATACTATTAAAACCAGCAACATCAGTTTTATTGTTTTACCACGATTTGAAGGTGTTAGTGAGGAATGAGAAAACTGATAATCTTGAATATACAATTGTAATTTCTAGATCCTGGGAGCCACTACAAATAGTCTATGCGAATAATCTGACGGCTAAATATTCTTGATAAACAGGCAAGTGTTATTCAATTAGGGATTACTGAAACAGTACCAAAAAGAGGTGAGGATGTACTAAATAAATTATATGAAGTTTATACCCGAATGAACCAGGAGGATAAAAACCGTATTACTGACTCCACCATGAGTTTTATTGATGGAAGGCTTGCATTGGTTACAAATGAATTATCAGGAGTAGAAGGAAAGCTTGGAGGAGTTTAAGAAAGCTAATCAACTGATTAACCTGGAGCAACAAGGTTCACTTGCAGTTACCACGAGTTCTGATCTTCAAAAACAGATCGTACAGCAGGATGTGAAAATAAATATTGTGGAAGATATGGATAACTATCTTAGAAGTCAAACGCCACGGGTAGTACCAGCTACCTTAATTGTGCAAGATCCTGCTTATAGTAGCCATGGTGTCAAGATACAATAACTTGTTATTGGAACGAGACAGGCAATTGCAAACTTCCAGGGAAAGCAATCCTATTGTACAAGATCTTAACCTGCAAATAGAAACCATGCGCAAAGATCTGTTGACCAACCTGGAAAATATTAAGCAAGGACTGATAGTGGAGCGAAATGCATTAGTAAAAAAAAGCAATGAAACGCTTGGACAAATCAGGACTTCACCTTCCAAGGAAAGAGCTTTTTTGGATATTTCACGTCAGCAGGAAGTAAAGCAACAACTTTATTTATACCTTTTACAAAAACGCGAAGAAACGGCGATTTCCAAATCCGGCACTTTAGCCAATTCCAGATTGATTGAGCCGGCAATGAGTGAATCAAAACCCTTTGCACCTAAAAAATCTTTACTTTATTTATGCGGCTTTATTAGCGGATTAGCTGATTCCTGCTGCGTTTATTTATTCCAGAGATTTATTAAATAATAAAATTCGGGAAAAGAAAGACATCACTTCTGTAACACAAAGTTCCAATAATTGGTGAAATCGGACACAATAACTCAAATGAAGTGGTAGCTGTTCATACAGGATTCGCAGAAGCGCCTTATCGGAACAATTCCGGGCATTAAGAACCAATCTTCAGTTTATTTTCGGTGGAAATGAACATAAGTTGATCATGGTTACTTCCAGCATGAGCGGTGAGGGGAAATCTTTTCTTTCCATTAATATGGCTTCTTCGCTGGCGATTGCAGGTAAAAAAGTGGTATTGGTTGAAATGGATTTGCGCAAGCCAAAAATTTCTAAAGAATTGAGATCTTTCCAATGATGCTGGGTTTTACCAGTTATATGATCGCGCAGTTACAAAAGGAAGATTTACCAAAGCCAAGCGGTGTACATCCTAACTTTTTTGTGGTGAGTTCAGGCCCTATTCCACCTAATCCTGCGGAATTATTAATGCAGCAAAAATTGGTGGACTTATTTGATTATTTGAAATCAACGTTTGATTATGTGATCGTGGATACACCACCGGTTGGTTTGGTAACAGATGCAGTATTAATTGGCAAACATGCGGATGCAGCCATTTATGTGATCCGCGAAAAATATACTTTAAAACACCAGGTAAATATTGTGAATGACCTGGCTCAAAATTTTAAAATTCCTAATCTTTCCATACTGATAAATGATGTTAAACAGAATAAAAGATATGGTTATGGATATGGTTATGGTTATGGATATGGATATGGATATGGATATGGAAATGTGGAAGATAAAGCAAGAAAGAAAAGGTTTTTCGATCTGAATTAAAGAAAAATGTAGTTCTATTAAATTTGAATTTGATACACCTAATGTTTCAATAATGCTAATTATGCTGATTTTTAGATCTAAGAGTATTATTCGATTTGAAGAATATTGCTTTTTTCCGGATTTTGTAATTAAATAGAATACGTAAATGAGTTTAAAGAAAAAGGCTTTAGGGGGAATATTTTGGACTTTTTCCAACAGCTAAGTGTTCAATTATTGAATTTTGGATTCAAATTTTACTTGCGCGTTTATTGCTTCCTGAAGCTTTTGGTATTATTGCTCTCCTTCAGATATTTATGACAATTGGGCAAACTTTAATGGATGGCGGAATGACTTCTTCACTTATTCGTACTCAAAATGCGGATCAGAAAGATTATTCAACAGTCTTTTTTATAAACCTTTTTTCCAGTATTTTTATTTACTTTATTCTATATTTAAGTTCTCCCTTTATCGCATCTTTTTTTAAGCAGCCGATTTTAACTCCATTAATAAGGGTTTATACAGTTTCATTTATTATCCAGGCACTCGTAGGTGTACAAACTACAAGGTTAACCAAAAAAATGAATTTTAAATTGCAAATGTTTATGCAGTTGCCTTCCACAATATTTGGAGGGATTGTTGGATTGCATTAGCATACAAAGGTTTTGGCGTCTGGAGTTTGGTATGGATGAATCTTGCTACTACCTTTTTGTTTATGATACAACATTGGTTTAAAACGGATTGGAGGCCTGATTTAAAAATTGATAAAGAACGATTAAAGTATCATTTTAATTTCGGCTACAAATTGACTTTATCTGGTTTACTAACAAATTTATATTCCAATTCTTATACTTTTATTATCGGAAAATTCTTTTCTACAGCACAATTAGGGTTTTATAATCAGGCAAATACATCTTAGAATGTTCCCTGTTAGGAATATTACAATTGCTTTGCAAAAAGTTACTTATCCTATTTTTGCTTCCATTCAGGAGGATGACGTTCAATTGAAACATGTTTTTAGAAAGATAACTTCCATGGTTTTTTTTATCATTACTCCTGTAATGTTATATTTAATAGTTGTTGCAGAACCCTTGTTTAGGTTTGTTCTGACTGAGAAGTGGCTTCCCGCAGTTCCTTTTTTCCAAATCTTATGTATAAGTGCAATTGTTTATCCCCAAAGCATGTATAATTTAAATATTATTGCCGCCAAAGGAAGAAGTGATTTGCATTTTAAATTGGAAATTATTAAAAAAGTTAGCTCCGTGCTTTTCATCGGTTTAATTTTTCCTTTTGGAATCTGGGGAGTGGTGTATGCCCAGGCAATAAGTATGTTGATCCATGCTTTTGTAAATGCTTTTTATAGTGGAAAAATGATTAATTACCACATCAAAGAACAAATAAGCGATATTTTACCGGTAATAACGGTTGGAATTTTTTCTATGTTTACCCTTTACATACTAGATAATTATATTTTAAAATATAATTTGTTTTCTGATTTGCTAATAATTTTAATGTCTTTTATATTTTATTTTGCGATGTATTTTGGATTAAGTTATTTATTCAAATTAGAAGCTATTCAAGAAATACAAAAAATTTTAAGTAATTACAAATTCAGGCAAAAAAGGAGTAAGGCGATTTAATGACTAATTGTTTGGTACATTTTGTATAATTAACTTTTTAATTTGTAGAAATGATTCATATTAATATTGCGGGTGATTTATGCCTTGAAAACAGAATATGCAGCTTATTAAGTAAAAGTCAAAATATTTTGACAAATGAATTTAGTTCTTTTTGGAATGATGCAGATTACCGTATCGCGAATTTGGAATCACCTATTACTGATTCAAACAATAAGATTTTAAAGGCAGGCCGGCATATTAAGGCTCCAACATCAGTTAACAATGGATTGAAAAAGCTTAACATTGATTTCTTTTCTTTAGCGAACAACCATATTATGGATTATGGGGTTCAAGGATTAACTGATACTATTGAAATAATTCAAAAATCAGGAAGCCAGTTTTTTTGGAATTGCAGTGAAAGACAAATATTTTGATTTTATTATTCTAGAAAAAGATAATGTTAAGGTTGCGATTGCTTCTTTTAGTAATAATGAATTTTCAATTTTTGAAGATTTTGATAACACGGGAGCTTTACCAATTGATTTCATTTACATTACAGAACTGATCAGTCACCTAAAAAAGCAAGTAAACCATATTGTTATAATATTACATACAGGCTTGTCAGGAAATCCTTTGCCAAGTCCTGATCAAAAACGTTTTTGCAGGCATTTAATAAATATAGGTGTCACTGCAGTTTTATGTCAGCATTCCCATATCATTGGTGCTTATGAATATTTTAAAGAAGGCTTCATATCCTACGGCCAGGGGAGTTTTGCTTTTGATTTAAACCGAACGAATACAACCTGGAATGAAGGTTATATTGTGTCATTTAAGTTTTGGGAAAAATCAATAGAAACACAGGTTATAGGATTGAAGCAATTTGATGGTGACGAACGAATCAGGTTGTTGGATGATAAGGAAAAGATGATATTTCAGGAAAAATTGAATTGGGTGAATGTAGCCTTATCAGACGAAAACTTATTTTTGAATAAATGGCGGGAGTTTGTTGAAAAGAAAAGAACCTATTATTTAAGAGAGTTATTTTTCTTTAACAATAAGTTGTTGAGAAGGCTATTTCCAAGATCCAATTTTTCTTTTATTTACAATAATAAAGGATTGGCAAAATGGCTAAACCTTTTCAGAAATCAGGAACATTCTGAAATTATTCAGAATATTTTAAAAGATAAAGCAAACAAAAATCTTTAAGGGGGCAATTAAATATTATTATGTTTTTACTTGCTAAGTGTGATACAATAGACATAAATCAGATTATAATTCCAGGTAAAAGCCAAACTTTAAATGGCAGGAAATATAAAATTGGTAACTGGGATTTACTTCTTTTTCAAGAAAAAACAAACGAGACTATTTCCCATCTTTCTATTAAGGAGAAGGGAAACGGGGTTTTAATTGGAACCCCAATGTATAAGGATATTGCTTTTAAAAACGTTTTAAAGCAGGTATTAATTGATTTTTGGACCAATGATTTAGAAATAGATCGACTTAAAGGAAATTTTATCTTTATTTTTTGGAAAAATGAACAAGTATATTTTTTGAATGACAAATTAGGTGTTCAACCTGTTTTTTTTGATGAAAAAAATAATCGTTATTCATCCTCCTTTTTATTGTTATTACAAAACAGTCAGGAAAAATTTAAAATTAACAGGAATGCTTTTCTCGAAAAATTATCTACAGGATTCATAGTTGGTTCTGATACCTTGTTAAATGGAATTTATAGAATACTTTCAAACAATACACAAAAGATTAATGAAAATAATGATATTCAATGGATTAAACATAAGTGCCAGGATATCAATAATATTTCATTTCATGAAAATGGAAAATCCAATAGCATAAATGCTCAAATCAATCAATTGGGAAGCTTATTTTAAGTTGTTAAATAAAACATTCCAAAATGAAACGGGAGATTTAGGTTTATCAAGTGGCTTTGATTGCAGATTAATTTTGGGCCTTGCAGATAAATATTTGGATAACAAACTCCATTTGCATTCTCATAATACAATAGGTGTACATGAAAACGAGATCAGGTATGCAAAAGAGCTTGCTAATCAGATACCAGGCTTCGATATTGATCTAATACCTACTCAACGATTAGAAAGCTATGAAGATGAAAAATTGGAAAAGATACTTACTGAAAACCTGAATTTTTTTGATGGCAGAAGTGCCAGGCATTTAGGAGCGTTTAGTGAAACTTATACCTATGCCTACAAGGCATCAACAATGGGAAATGCAACCTATAGTTTAAACGGATTGGGGGGCGAAATATACAGGGATTCCTATTTTACAGGAAAAAAAATAATGAATTGGAATCAATGGGTTAACAGGTATATATTTCTGCCCTTTTCTGAAGAAGCGGTTGGTTCATTAAATCTTTTAAATGAAACTGGTGATTATATTCGTCACAAGTTGGAAATGCAATTGAAATTGAATTATGATAAGATGGATATTTTTGCCACGCATGCTTATTATGGCTTAGTAAAAATGCCGCAATGTAATGGCGCTGTAGCAGCTGCTTATAACAAGGTATCCCCATTCTTATTTCCCTTTATTGAATATGAAAATGTAATTGAGGCTTTGAAAGCCACTCCTTATTTGGGTATTGGAGGCCAATACCAGGCGGAGTTAATTAGAAGGATTTCACCTGATCTTGCAAAAATTGGAAGTCATTACGGGTTTAGTTTTGATAAATTGAGCTATAAGTATTTGATTTGGAGTAAACTGAAAACTATAGGGTCTGTAAACAAAAGAATGCGTTTAGTGAAAACTCAAATGCTTAATAAGGTAAACTCTCCTTCACATTTGGCAATTTTGAATTTTATTAATGAAAAGAAAGCGATTAAAGAAGCAAAGGATGTTTTATTAAGTTTTTCGCCTCAAACAGACTTCGACAAATTGTTAATCGAAAGTACACAAAGAAGGTATATAATATACCTTGCCTTTATGCTTAAGAATTTATCGGGATACATAGAAAATTAACCATGAACAAGATTAAATTATATAAGCTTTTAAAAAAGATTACGCCAACCGGTTTAAAAAAAATTCTAAGGAACAATATTTATATTCCGGATTATGATGAATATTCCATGGCAGAAACGAATCCTTATCTTAACGATCCGGATGAGGTAATTTACCCAAACTCACTCCCTAAAAGCGGGAATTATTTTTGGAAGGATGCATTATCATAAGCATTGGATTGCTGCCTGCCGGGACCTTAAAATTTCCTATAAAATTATTTACCTGGAGAATAGCTGATTGGTTAAATGACAGTTGCAGCATCAGGGTGCGATTTATTTTGGTTTGGCCGGATATTTGAACTTCGGAAGTCAAGCAAATGGTGGATGAAAGATTGAGAATCATGGAAACAGAATTAAACTTAATATATACCCTTCGGTAAAAGAAGTTTGGTTATATGAAAATAAAAGAGTTCAACATTATTGGTTGAAAGCAAATAATTTTCCAATCCCTC
>CAVOGF010000001.1:0-443599 GCA_963695165.1 uncultured Chitinophagaceae bacterium | reverse complement strand
GCTGTAAAAGTTAAAAGAAAGCTCACGGAAAAGTATAAAGAACTACTGCCAGACATTTCGAATTAAAATTATTGGATCGGGAGTTTAATCTAGACAGAAATCAAATGTCGACTGAAGAGGAATTCATAGAATTTCCCATTTTTAATGTATGAATTAACTTGAAATTTTAGGGCAAAGAAATCTAAGAAAAGAAATATATATAATTGTTGGAAGCGATAATTGTTGGAAGCGACATAAAGCGTTTCAAAAAGCTGATTTCTTGATTACAAAGAGCTTTCTTACCGTGGCCCTTCCGGCTACTCTAAAATTCTAAAACACCGCCATACCCATAATGTTCCAACAGCTTACCGGTTTTCGTTAAACAAGGGTTTTATTTCTTGCCCGTTGGGCAAAACGAAATCTTAGTTATTGGTGTGCAGTCTTTCATAACCTAACAAATGTCAAAATCGCCCTGGCAAATTCGGCAGGCGCCTCTTGGGGCAGATTATGTCCTATTCCTTTAGCAACTCTTCTTTCATAACCACCTTCAAAATAACTGGCATCTTTACCCGTTCCCGAAAATGGTTCAACACCGTCGGCTTCTGCATCTAATATTATAGCAGGCACTTTTATTGTTGGCTGCTTTTGCAGCGACTGTTCTATTGTTTCAAATTTAGGGTCGCCATTTGCTAATCCATATCGATGCCTGTATGAATGCACTACTACATCCACAAAATCGGGATTGTTGAATGAAACTGCTGTTGCTTCAAAAGTGTCGTCATCAAATTTCCAGGTTGGAGACCAGTTGCTCCATAATAGCCTGCACAGTTCTTTCCGGTATTTTGTTAATCCCAGGCGTCCGCGTTCGCTATGGAAGTAAAATTGATACCAATTTAGCATTTCAATTTCCGGTGCAACAGGTTCTGCATATTTTGCTATGTTTTGAATGTTATATCCCGCCACTGATACAAGTCCGATAACACGTTCGGGAAAAAGTGCAGAAACAATGCAACAAGCCCGTCCGCCCCAATCATACCCACCCACAATTGCTTTTTGTATAGATAGTGCATCCATTAATGCAATTAAGTCATTGGCTAATGCAGCTTGCTGACCAGAACGGATAGTATCAGGAGATAGAAATTTTGTCGGTCCGAACCCACGTAAGTATGGAACGATAATCCGACAGTTTTCAGTCAACAGATGTTTTGTTACTTCATCATAAGCTCTTATGTCGTATGGAAATCCATGCAGCAAGTATAATGGGCGTTCCATCAATATTTCCACTTTCTTCGTAAGCAATGCAAAGGTCTCCTGCATTAATATGTTTTAATGTCCCCATATCAATTCATTTATTTCCGAATGCGGGCCTAAGTTTACACACAACGTTCAAGTTACAGATTTTAGTTCAATAGCGTTCAGTCAGCCGGTATAAAAGCCAATTGAAAAACTGCAGTTGAAGGAAAAAGCAAAGCAAATTAATAAATGTAAATATTGTGTAATGTTTCTCTATAAATGATTGGCTGGCTAACAATTTTTTTAGCGTAAAACTTACAAGTAATCGGAATCAAAGTCAATCACGATAGCACAATAATCCTTGGATAAAAACCAGTGATTGCAACACCAATATTGCTGAGTGCTGCTACCGTAAGGGTTATTTTACCCTAATCGAAATTCATTTGTCTAACGTTACAGCTTCTTAAGATTTCATGAAATTCAACTTGTGTAATTCGATGTATTTATTAGTTTGTCTACAATAAGCTGTCTAGCAGTAATATTTTCAGTTGTGTTCAGAAGTGTCGCTGTCTTATCTATAGAATTTTGAATCGTTTCTTCTTTTCTTTGTCTGTCTAAGGATGAAAGTAAATCGTCAATAGATTTTCCGTCTTGTCCTAAACTGTCAATATTTATATAGTTGCTTTTTTCATAAATTTTTTGTGCAATTGGTCCGCCCATTAAGCATAAAATTCTCCGGTTAAGATTTGTCCAATTATTTATTTTATCTACCCCATAGTTATACCTTGTAACTCCGTATTGCAAAATGCCTTCTTTGACGTTTAATTCTATTTCGTTTATTGTCCAGCCAACTATATAGGCCGTTAAAGCGTGTCCAGCTTCATGATGTGCTGTTATAATTATGTATTCATCCATTTAAAATAATTATTTGTGTATTGTCTTGGTAAACGTCTTTATAAATAGCAGGCAATGAACAGAAGCTTGCTGCTGTGCTTATGGTCGAACAAATGAGGCTTGCCTTGTCAGTTGGTGTTCTTCTAAACCTAGGTCGGCAATAAAAAGTTCTTTAATTTTTTGTGCAACTTCCGATTTGTTTACTGACTTTGTTACTCGTCTTGATTTTAAATAATGTTCTCTTGAAAGTTTTTCTGCAAATTGTCCTATAGTTAATAGGTCAAGTTCTTTTCCCAACTTTGTTGAAATTGCTACTCCAATTATTGATACGAGCAAGCCCACAAGTCCTGCCTGCCAAAATGTGATGAGTCCAATAAGTGATGCAATGAAAAGAATTGCAAGTGTCCCGCTAACTGAATGTTTGGGTCTTAAAACATTTGTCTTGGAGCCTAAATGTTGTTCTATAGCTTTAACACTTTGTCGGCGGATATTTTTGGGAAGAAGCTTTTGCAAGTCTGTGTCTGGAGTTATGTTTTTCTTATCAATTAATAAGGCGTCTGCAATTGCGTCACGGAGCTTGTAAAAAGCTTGTTGTGTCGTACAGTCATTTGAATTGTCACCCTGAACCTTGTCTATTATTATGTCGCAAAGTTCACCGAATGTTTTTATGTCTTTTAGTTCAGTGCCACTGAATTTAAAGTCGAATGATTTTTCAACTTTAACCAAAACGTCAGAGATGTCGTCGGGGTCAACGTTGTAAAGTTCGTATGTGTCGAAGTCGCTCATAGCATTCTAACTAACGTTTTACAAATTATTAAAATTAAAGTCCTAATTCATTAGTCTTTATATCAAACTTAGGAATAAGCGTTCTCATTCCAGTACTTTTCTTTTCCGTTTCTGGTCTAAGAATTCATACCCATGTTCATAGTTGTAAAGCTGCTTCTTTATTATCATGTTACATATGATTACAGCAACTTTTCGTGCTACGGCGCTTATCGCTGAAACGCGTCCTTTTCTGTAGTTGATACGCTTGAAGTGGCGGGTAAGGGCATCTCCCACAAAAAACAGCACTATCAACATATTATAGATAGTAGCAGTGTCAGATTTTAAATCTTCTACAAAAGATTCAATAAATTGTTTTTCCCGCTCTTTCTCAATTTGGTGTTCCCGTAAATTTTCTGCTAAAAATCCAAGAAACACCGCTAAAAACAGCATAAAGAATTCAAGCAAATATTCTCCCCATTTCTTTTTATGTGTTACGTGGTGTGGGTGTTTGTGTACTTCCATAAGTTCTGATTCTTGATTTGGGTTGATCACCAGGATTTTAGGAATGATTGCGTCTGAAGGATTTTCCGATTGAGTGTCTATCGGATTACCTAAATGCTCTTCGTCTATATTATCTTCCATTATTGTTAGTTGGTCAAATTATTAAAGAGGTAATTGCATGAAGCACAACTTAAAATATACGCACTCTAAATTTATTTACCCCAAATATATCTTTGGTTATCAATTGATTCAAAATTATTTTTTTTTAATTGTTGCAGCTGGCAATTGCAATTGCTGTGATTAAAGCAAGATGATTTTTGCAAAAAGAGGTATTCTTTAGTCTTTGGTAAACTTTGAATAATTATCGGTCGCACCCGGAAATTCAATATAATATCGTTGTTTCGAGGCGGTTTCCATTCCACAATAATGTTTCTTTATCCTTCTCCACTTTTCTCTTAGCGACTAGCATCTAAACAGGAGTAAGCCATAAAAGAGTTTTTGACAAAAGATATTACAAGCCTTTCTAACATAAACTCTCTTCCTTTAAAATCAATTGCAATAACTTTTCTGATAACACAAAGTCGCCATTCCGCAGGGCTTGCTGCTTGGCTTAATTAAAATTAAATCTGACGTTTGCTCAAACACGAGTAATTATCCCAATAATCTTTTAATGATCCGTCTGGAATGGCTCTATTAACTTCAAAAAGTCTGTTTAATTCTCTGCACACACAGGCAATTACAGCTTGTGTTGCCTCATCAACTTCTTCAGGAAGATATTCCGGTGAACCAAGAACATTCTTATATCTTGCCCAACATTTTTCCGTTCTTTCCTGAAAAGATCGAAGAATATCTTCAGGTATGAGGTTTATCAGGTGTTGAGACTCCTGAATAACTTCCGGTTGACTTTCGGTTTTTTCAATACCCTCCTGTTCAAGTTTTCTTTGGGCCTGACGCCGGGCTTCTCTTTTATCTCCAATTTCATACCAGGCCTTTATGGCATCCATTCCGTTTTTAATCGTGGCAATTACAGAAACGGCAACAGGTGCGGCGAGTGTCAAAAATTCTGCAGTTGGCATAGAGTAAATGGTTTTTTATTTACTGTTTATGGCTACGCATTGGCGATTTGGCGTCATTGCCTTTCCCGGCCCGGAACAAAAGCTATTGTTCATTTTTCTGAAGTTTAATTTGAATGTTGTAATGATGCTTTTACCTAAGTAAATATAACTCACATCTATAATTTTTGCAAGATGCCCCCAGAATAATATGCAATAAATAAAATTTGTTTCCGAATGCAAAGAATCAATTCCAGTCGCCCGCGACCTTGGAAAACCATATTAAAGATTACGACTTATTGATTAAAAAGAATGAAAGCAATCAACAGGGTTATAATAATATTAAACCCCTGAGCTACCAGAAAAGCATAAAATGGTTTTCTACTATTCTTATTAAAAAGATCGGCAAATTTTGTTTCCAATCCAATACTTGTAAATGCCAAAGCAAACCATAATCCCTGTAAGTTTTTCAGGCTACCCTTTACCTCTGATATAGTTTCTTCTGAAAGGAAAAAGGAAAAAATTAAAGAGGCTGCAATAAAACCTATTACAAATTTTGGAAACCGGTCCCATATGACGCCCAAAGTTGGTTTTGTATCCTTATCTTTTGCCAAAGGATTTTTAGTGTAGGTCCAATATATTGAAATAGCAAAAGCTGCCAATCCTAAAAGCACGTTTTGAGAGAACTTTACTATTGTGCTCACCTTTAGAGCCGTTTCTCCTACCAGACTTCCGGAAGCCACCACCGCACCTGTTGTATCTATACTTCCACCAAGCCAGGCGCCGGTAACTTCTTCAGGAAAATCAAAATACTGCGCGATATATGGCATGAAAATCATCATGGGTACCGCAGTAATCAATACCATGGATATTACATAGGAAAGCTTTTTAGAATCACCCTTTATTGCGCCGGAAGTTGCAATTGCAGCAGATACACCACATATAGAAACCGCGCTGGAGATCATCATCGTTAATTCATCATCTACTTTCAATTTTTTGCATAACCAGAATGCAAAATACCAGACCGAGAGCACAACCACTAAGGATTGGATTAGGCCTAAAGATCCGGCTTTAAGAATATCCGAAAAAATAACGTTTGTGCCAAGGAGCACCAATCCTATTTTTACATAAAGCTCAGTTGAAAGGGCAGTTCTGAACCATTCAGGCAGTTTAAAAAAGTTGCCGATGATCAGTCCTAAAGAAAGACTGAATATCACAGCCTCAAGATTCAAATCTTTTATCTGTTGATTACCTGCAAGTATTAAAGCAATGACAGTGATAAGATACACAACAGGAAAATTAACCAAAAAGCCTTTTAAGGATTTACCTGTAAGAAAGGCGCCAAGCATAGCTATACATAAAACGAATACGAACTGCAAACCTATGACCTGCAAGTTCGCGGCGGATAAAACCGTTGATGACAATCCTGACAAGTCTTTCCATCCAAAAGCGGGAACCGGAAGAAGAACCCCGGAGATGGATAAAAAAATGATTAAAAATCCGAGAATAACCACTGTCCAGTCTTCATGAACAATAAGTGGAGATGATTTTACAGGCGCTTCAAGTACCGGGTTATTGGTGGATGAGGTTGAATTTGTTGTTGGTAGCATTGTCATTTATTATTTAAATGTTTTGGAAAAATATCTTTTAATGTTCTCAGGGCTGCATGATATCCACACATTCCATGTACGCCACCACCGGGAGGAGTGGAAGAAGAGCAAATATAAATTCCTTTTTCTGAGGTTCTGTAAGGTGATGAGCGCAGTGCAGGGCGGGTAAACAATTGCCCGATATCCAATATCCCGCCATTGATATCACCCCCGATATAATTATTGTTATAGGCTTCCATTTGTACGGAATTTATGACATTGCGGCCAAGGATACGTTCACGAAAACCAGGAGCAAAACGCTCTACCTGCTGCTCAATGGCTTCAGTACGATCCAGCGTAGATCCATTAGGAACATGGCAATAAGCCCAGGCGGTATGTTTTCCTTCCGGCGCCCGGGAAGGGTCAAACAGGCTCTGCTGTGCCAATAATACAAACGGGCGTTCAGGGTGCTTTCCTTTTGAAGCCAGATATTCTGCCCTGGCTATTTCCTCAATTGTATTTCCGATATGAACAGTACCAGCTTTCCTTACGTCAGGGGAAGTAAAAGGCACCTGCCCATCCAGGGCCCAATCTATTTTAAATACCCCCATGCCATACCGGTAACGGTTAAGCTGCCATTTATAAATGGACGAAAACCTATGGCCTGCTATTTCCAAAAGCTGTCGGGGAGTAACGTCAAACAATACCGCATTGCAGGAAGGGATCTGGACCATTGATTTTACATAAAAGCCGGTTTCTATTTTTCCACCAAGTGAAACAAAATAAGAAGCAAGTGCAGAGGCTATTGCTTTAGATCCGCCTACCGGTACCGGCCAGCCCTTTAAATGCCCTGCGGCCATCAACACCAAACCGATAGCCGATGTAGTTAAGTTGGAAAGTGGCTGGATGGCATGGGCTGCCATACCCGCCCATAATCCTTTGGCTTCTTTTGTTGAAAACCGTTTTGCCAGGGTTAAAGCGGATGGAAATGCTTTCAACCCAAATCGGGCCATTGCTAAAGGCTTTTCCGGAAAATGCAAGGGTGCCAGAACATCATTCACAATGAAAGGCCAGTACCGGGTTATGGGTTTCATAAGCCTTAGGTAAGCCTGCTCATCATCGCCGAGCTTGCGGGCTGTTTCTTCAATTGATTTGGTCAGAATAGCCGCCTTTCCATCATCAAAAGGATGCGCGGCAGCAACATCCGGATAAACGAAGTTCAGGCCATGTTCAGCAAGGGGTAGCGTTTTAAAAAAAGGTGAACCCGCTGCCATAGGATGAATTGCGGAGCAGACATCATGAATAAATCCCGGCAGCGTCAGTTCAGCAGATCTAAGTCCGCCCCCAATCTCTTTTTCCCCTTCTAAAAGTAAAACTGAAAGTCCAGCCTTTTGCAAAGTAATGGCCGCCGCCAGGCCATTAGGTCCCGAGCCTACTACAACAGCGTCAAAATCTCTTTTATTTTCTTTTTGTATCATTGATAAAATAAAACTATCGAATTATCAAATCTAAATATAGATTGAAAGCATTCATTTAAACTAATATTTCCCTGCTTCCAATGTGCTTTCCGATAAAGCATGGTATTGAAACTAATTATGCTTTGGGATGAATGTCCCTTTTTTGTTATTTCGAAAAATTCTTTAGCCTGTTGATGCTGATAATTGATGCAACTGTTTAAGAAAAGTTTAGAAAATAAGAAGTCCCCTATCGATGTTCCAATTTAATATGGAATAAAGAAATAATTTAGTCTACTAATTTGGTGGACTAAATTATTTCTTTTAATATTGCGTTGAATTTTAATTGTATGACACTCTCCTTTTATTATATAATGCGATGTTGCTGTATGTGCTA
Source organism: uncultured Chitinophagaceae bacterium (assembly GCA_963695165.1). Classification (GTDB taxonomy): domain Bacteria; phylum Bacteroidota; class Bacteroidia; order Chitinophagales; family Chitinophagaceae; genus CAVOGF01. The sequence goes on along the minus strand of CAVOGF010000001.1, from coordinate 435,735 downwards.
ATGCACAGGTATAATATGTTTTCGTTCCGGAAATTCTATTCGTCTTTTCATCATCTTTTATAAACCGCAAATCATGTCAACTATTTCATTGAGCAGGCTAAAGCTTCGTCCTGCAGGTTCAAATAATTATTTAACATCCAAAGCAAGTCAATACGGTTATAATCCTTTAATAAAAGGCAATATGGCACCCAATTTTCAGTTGTATAATGAAGATGGAATTGCCAGGCACCTGACTTCCGGTTCTTTAGCTAATGAACCGGTTATTTCGTTACAGGATTTTTTAGATTTCCAAAAGCCTTTAGTATTGGTATTCTATAATAAACCTTTGGGTGAGGTTCCGGATATAATGGCACTTAAAAATTTGCAGGCCAATATAGAGGTAATGGGAGGCGAACTGGTAATTTTAACCGGAACAAGCCCAAAATATTTTAAGAAAGTACTCAGGCATAAACAGTCACTTACTATTTTCCATGACAGAGACCAGGCAATTGCAGAACAGTTTGGCCTGTATGATGCATTCAATCCATTGTGGCAATGGGTAGCTGGTTTTGAACAGGAAGATTTCCCCTTACCGGCTTATTATGTTATTACTCCTGATGGAGAAATAGCTTTTCATCATATTGATTATAATCTCATTACCTTAAACGAAGATATTCTGTCTCAATCATTTATAAGAAATCTGCTTACATCGGTGTACCAATCAAGCCAGCAATATAATTACCATCCATTGGAATACAAATTTATTTCTTAACAGGTGATATTGCCCGGTTGAAACCATAAATCAATGTTTGCAATAATGGTAATCAGACGATATTGGTTTTACCAAGCCTTGTTCATTGTACAATGCTGGCTGAGTTTTTTATCACTATAAAAAAACTTAATTATTTTAATCGTAACAATTCCATCTCCAACATAAGCAATCTAAAGCATGGTTTATCTATGTAAAAAAAATCCGGAAACTTTGTTTTTTCCGGATTTTGATTTTTATATTATTATATCAATTAAATTTTTGGCTCCCAGCCTTTTTCATAAGTACGGCCCCACAATTTCTGTGCGTCCTTATCTCCGATGATATGACCATCTTTAGGATCTATTTTCAGATCCCGTCCTACGCGCCAGGAAATATTTCCGAGCTGCATGGCAACGGTGCTCTTATGCCCCAGTTCAACATCACAATTTGGACGGCGGTTGTTTTTGATTGCATCCAAAAAGTCCATTACATGAAGATTGTCCAATCCTAAACTTGGGCTGGCGGTATTCCTTCCGTCTAATTCGCCTTCAGTAGAAAGAGATTTTACTTCATTTACCAGTTTTCCCTGCAGATCGTACACTTTATAATTGTCGCCACCGGTATCAAGACTTCCGTTTTCACCGTAGAAAATCACCCCGCGTTCTAATCCTTCAATTTTTCTTCCGTTGGAACTTCTGTTTTCCCACATCAGCGATACACGGCCAGGATAATCCATAGTAATTATTTGGGTATCTGGTGTTTCCCAATCATCTGTAAACTGGTATCTGCCACCTACAGAACTTACACGTGTAGGATAATCCACTCCCAGTCCCCAACGGGCAACGTCCACTTCATGAGTTCCATTATTCAAGGCTTCGCCGGTTCCCCAATGCCAGAACCAATGCCAGTTGTAGTGAATCAAACCATCTTTGTAAGGCACACGGGGAGCAGGGCCCTGCCATAAATCGTAATCAAGCCATGAAGGAACTGTTCCGGGTTTCAGCACATTTGATTTACGGGTATTGGTGTACCATGCTTTTGCTAAATATACCCTGCCGATAATTCCATCGTGCAACTGTTTGATGCCCTGCGTAAGCACCGGAGCCGAGCGACGCTGTGCACCCATCTGCACAACCCGGTTATATTTCCGCGCTGCAGCTATTGCTATCTCACCTTCTTTAGGATTATGACTCAATGGTTTTTCTACATAAATATGCTTTCCTGCCTGGCAGCCCATAATGGTAAGCGGTGCATGCCAATGATCCGGCGTAGCAGTATAAATAGCATCAATGGATTTATCTTCCAATACCTTACGGAAATCTTTTTCAGATTTGGGAGTACTTGATGGATTGGCATTCATTACCGTTTTAATGGCTTTAGGAATGGCTCTGGAATCAACATCACAAATGCTGGCCACTTCAGTGTTTTTCTGTTTGGCAAAAGTACCGGCCATACTATTTCCACGACCGTTTACACCTATTGCGGCTACACGAATTCTTTCATTTGATCCAATGATATTTTTGTAGCTCTTTGCACTAAATCCGAAAACAGTGCTGCCAACGGCAACTCCAGCTGAACTTAATGCTAGTTTTTTAATAAAATCGCGTCTTTTTTCCATATTTTATTTTGATTGATTATTTACAATGACCTGATCTTAATGTTTCTAAAAGTTGCCTGTCCCCCATGTTCCTGAAGCAGGATATGCCCTTTATCCACCATTCCAAATGCGGGCGCGGTTTTGCTGAATTTACTTTTCGCTACCGCATCCAGATATTCCTGGCTTCCACGGGTATATTCCAGAACTTTTTTACCATTCAACCAATGTTCAACTTTTTTACCTTTGGCTACAATACGTACGGTATTCCATTTTCCGGGAGCATTTATCTTTTTCTTCGATTCTACAGGAGGCATTACATCATAAAAAGAAGCGGTCAGATGGTTTGCAAGTTTATTGTCTTCACCCAAAACATCATCCAGGATTTGATACTCCATTCCCAGGTTCCCTCCCTTTTCATATTTGGTATAAAAATACTTAATACCACTATTGCAGCCCGGCTCAATGTTGTAATCAACAGATAGTTCAAAATCTGAATATTGATTTACGGTAATAATATCACCCCCCTTGCCGCCTTTTTTAGTAGCAATACTACCATCTTTTACTTCCCATCCGGCAGGAACAGGTTTGCCGCCGGGAGTTGTCCAGCCATTGGTACTTACACCATCAAACAGGAGTATCCATCCTTTCCTTTTTTCTTTTGAAGTTAGCGAATTGGTGTTTTGTGAAAACCCAATGGACGACAGCATTATGCAGGCTGCCATAAAACAAAAAACTTTTTTCACTTGTTCATTTTTCATGTGTTTATTTTTATTTTTCAGATTTTTTCAACCAAAATGATCATTCCAAATGCCATATTTTAATGCTCATTTTTATCAACTTGATTTTCCGATAAAGAGAATGGTTTATCCTCTTTTTTCAATCCCCGTTGTAAAGCCGGTTTATTCCCCATTTCAAAATGCAGGATGCCGCCGTTTACAATATCTGCATGACGGATAAAGTTGTGATCGTATTTTTTGCCGTTTAATGTTGCGGACTGGATGTACACATTTTCTTTGCTATTGTTTTCCGCTTCAATGACCAGTTTTTTTCCATTTTCCAATGTGATGGTTGTTTTCTTAAATACAGGACTTCCTATTACATATTCATCCGTACCGGGGCACACACTATAAAATCCCAGAGCGCTCAACACATACCAGGAAGAAGTTTGTCCCTGGTCTTCATCACCCGGGTAACCATTCTCAGTGGAATTGTATAATTTATCCATGATATTCCGAACATGACTTTGCGCCTTCCAGGGTTCACCGGCATAATTATATAAATAGATCATGTGCTGAATCGGCTGGTTTCCATGCGCATATTGCCCCATATTGGCCATGATCATTTCCTTCATTTCATGAATCATATGGTTGTAGGTGCCCACTTTTACCGTATTGGGTTCAGAAAAAACAGAATCCAGTTTGGCAGTAAAATTCTTTTCACCGCTCATCAGGTTAATTAAACCCTGGATGTCATGAAAAACGGACCATACCCAATGCCATGCGCTTCCTTCGGTAAAGGGGCCGCCCCATTCTACAGGATCAAAACCGGCATTCCACTGGCCATTTTTATCTTTACCGCGCATGAACCTCGTTTTGGGATCATATACATTTTTGTAATTGTACATCTGGCGGGCGAAAATCTCTTTGTAAAAGTCATTACCCGTTAAACTTGCCAACTGGTATCCGCAAAAATCATCGTAAGCATATTCCAAAGTTTTCGCAGTTGCTTCACGATATTCGGGATAAGGAACATACCCAAGCTGGAAGTATTCTTTCCAGCCATCCCGTCCATTTGATGGGCCCCAGGGCCCTTTGTTGGTAGCTTCATGCAGATAAGCTTTTAAAGCTTTTTCAGGATCAAAGGTGCGAATACCTTTTACCCAGGCATCTGTCAACAGCGAAATGGCATGATTTCCGACCATACTCCCTGCTTCACCGGGAAATGACCAGGAGGGCAGCCAGCCACATTGCTCCTGTGCATCCAGTAAAGCCTGCATATAACGGCCATGCATCGTTGGATACATAATGGAATTTAATGGAAATTGCGCCCTGAAAGTATCCCAGAAACCAGTATCCGTAAACATATAGCCCATATGGATCTTTTCGTCATATGGACTAAAATAATAAGGATTGCCATTTATATCGTATTCAAAAAACTGGCGGGAAAACAAACTTGCACGGAAAAAACAGCTATAGAAAGTTGCTTTCTCTTCTTCCGTTCCGCCTTCTACCAGGATTCTTCCCAAGTGTTGATTCCAGATCCTGCCTGCGGCATCCTTGGTAGCATCGAGGTTTTTAAATTGTCCCAGTTCTGCATTTAATGTAACGCCTGCCTGTTCCGGACTGATGTAAGACGATGCGACTTTAGCCTGAACGGTTTCACCATCCTTAAACCGGATATAAACGCCAACACCGAGTCCTTCATTTTCCAATTGCCCCTCCTGAATAGTATTACCCCTGTTTTCCCAGGTACCATATTTTTGAAAAGGCTTATCAAAAACAATTTCAATATAATTTTTAATAAGAGGCCTGTTGCCCTTATTATTATTGCTTTTATTGTTTATCACATAGCCTGTAATTTTTCTTTCGGCGGGTAAAATCTTCATCCCACTTAAATGCGTGTAACCGTCCAATACAAGGTAACTGGCGCTTTTTTTAGGAAAAGAAAATCTAAGATGCGCGCCGCGCTCTGTGGGTGCTATTTCAGTTACAATGCCGTTATCCAACTTTACTTTGTAATAATTGGGTTTACCGATTTCATTTTCATGGCTAAAAGCGGTTGCACGTTCATCCTCATTGACCGTAAGTTTCCCCGTTACAGGCATTAAAGAAAATACATTATAATCGTTTGACCAGGAGCTGCACTGATGTGCCTGCTGAAATCCCCGGATCGTTTTTTTTGCATATTGATACTTCCATCCATCGCCATTTTTGCCGGTTTGCGGTGTCCATGTATGCATGCCAAAGGGAAGCGCCGTAGTTGGATACGTATTTCCCCTGGTTAGTGCATGTTCCGAATTGGTGCCCTGTAATGTATTAACATACTTTACAAGATCGGGATTACCGGAACTATTGGACTTTTGCGAAAATCCAATAATTACCAGTATCATGCAGGAAGCAAGTAAACTCCAACTTTTTTTAAAACCACTTAATTTATTATTTATGGATAATAAACTAAGTGGTGAATGGCTCTTTTCTTTCAGCATAAATTATTGCACTACTTTAATAGTAAAATCCCGGGTTGTGCTTTTGTTATCCACATCCGTTGCCACAATCCTTATAATGGTTTCAGTTGAAATTTTTTCAAGAACATATTGCAGCATATACACATTTGGACTAAGGTGAAAATCGGAATAACTTTCTAAAAGCTCCTCGTTTTTGTTAGCGGAAACTTTCAAAAGTTTTATTTCCTTCAATTTCATTGGAGCGCTTACCCTTGCTTTAATGGTCCATTCGCTTGCTCCTCCCGTAAGAGTTTTTTCTTTAAAATCGGCATTTTCAACCTTATCCTTTTCATAATATAAAACTTCTGGAACGAATTTGTCGAAGAAGTTCTCTTTATTACAACTGCTAAAAGTTACCAGCGCCAATATGAATAGTATATATAATTTTTTCATACTCAAATTCCCGTTAATTGGTGTTAATTAATTTTATTGAATGTCATTTAAAGATTACCAGCCCGGGTTTTGTTGCATATTAGGATTGTTGTTCACCTCAGATTGGGGCAAAGGTAAAAGGTTGTGTTTTGGTTCAAACACCCTTCTTTCCCATACTTTTATGGAATATGAAAATGATCCATCCAGTTTTTTGAAAACATCATGCTCATAAACCACTTTTTGGGTCTGCTCTCCTATCAGCCAGCGGCGGATATCAAAAAACCTGTGTTCTTCGAAAGCCAGTTCAATTCTGCGCTCATTGCGTATAAATTTGCGCATCTGTTTCTGGTCGTTTACGTTCCAGTTGTTTACTGCAAAAGTAGCTTGCACTGTAGGCATGTCTGCACGAACCCTTATTTGATCGAGTGTTTGCATTACTTCCGTCCGGGAAGCTCCGTCGGGAAGAGATTCATTTAAAGCCTCCGCATAGTTAAGCAGCATTTCAACATACCGGTATAAAGGAAAACTGTGGTTGGTTTGTCCGGTTACACCATTATTCAGTGAAATATTTTTCGGATCCATGAACTTGCGTAGAAAAAGACCGGTGTGCGCATAGCCGGTAAGAAATTCGCCACCAAGTGAGCCGTCTTCACCACGCCATGTATTAAAGGTAGCGCCGCCAAATTTAGAACCATTGTACCAAAGGGAATGATAAAACCTGGAATCCCTGTTATCATAAGGTTTTTGCGGGTCGAAACCGGAAGCCGGATTGACTTTAAATTGACCATTGGCATCAAGTAAGGGTACCCCATAATCATCGGTTAAATATACCGGAATACCATCTTTAGTCTCGAAACAGGCTGCATAATTATAGGTTGGCAGGGTGTAGGAGGCATCTCCAGATTTTTGCATTCCACCCGGCAACTGCCATTTGTCCAACTCATTGGTCATATTCTTTTTGCCATAGCTCAACATCATTTCTGTGTTTACCCGGGTAATGAATACATTGTACCAGCCCATTGCTTTATAAGAACCCGGATATGTATTATTTGAACCAAAAAAGTTATTTGCTTCCGTTTTCACAACTAAATTATAAACAGTACCTCCATTTTCATCTTTATGATCCATTACTGCTTTTGCGGCTTCTGCAGCTTGTTTCCAGCGATTTGCATCATAATTACCCCAGGACCAGGGACTCAAAGGTCCGCCGGAGGCGCTATTAAACAATGGGCTTGCAAGATGCAATAAAAGACGGGCTTTGATTGCTTTTGCAATACCACTTGTAACCCTCATATAATCAATACCGGTTTGTTTTGCTGGTAAATGAGCAGCAGCGGTATCGCACTGGGCGATAATAAAATCTCTTATTTCATCCAGGTTTGCACGTTTGGAATAGAGCTCAGGTGAATCGCGTTCAAGCACTTTGGTAATAATGGGCACGCCACCATACCAGCGAACAAGTTCCGTATAATAATAGGCACGCAAACAAACAGCTTCATATTTCATTCTTATTTTAACCTCTTCGGAACTCATGTATTGTTCGCTATCTATAGGAGCATTGTCAATTTTACTAAGAAACAGATTACATGCCCTGATAGCCGCATAATAATCCGCCCAGCGTTTAAATTTACCCGGCATGCTGGTAGGATTGTAAGCGCCAATATGAATGGTGTTCACCCATCCCCACCAGGGGCGTGCTTCGCCATCATCGGTAGCGGCATCCAGGTAAACGTTATCATCCCATCCATAAGGAATTCTGCGGTATATATCGGTTAGAAATTCCTTGGTGTATTTAGCATCCGAAAACACACGTTCCTCATTTAAGTCTCCCGATTCGGCTTTATCCAAAAGGCCGGCTCCATCTTTTGTACAGGAAAAAACCAGTGTGCAAATGGAAATGGTTAAAAATATATATTTTAGTTTCTTCATAATAAGCTCTTTTTATTAAATTTTACAATGCTAATCTTGCTCCGATGTTCCAGGTTCTTAACTGGGGATAGGAGCTTCCTACTTCACTTCCTGATTCAGGATCCCAGTTCATCATTTTATCGAAAGTCAGGAGGTTTGTACCATTAACAAACAATCTCGCGCTTGATATTTTTGTTCTGGAAAGCGCTGATTTGGGCAAATTGTAGCCTATTTCCATATTTTTTAGCCGGATGTAATTGCGGGAAAATAACCAGCGGGTATTTTTTTGATGATTATTCGTATTCTCACTGGGATGCAGTCTTGGATAAGTTGCATTTTCCCATGACGAAGGATCATTAGGATTGTACCTGCCCAGGTGGTGCTCCATCACTTTACCAACAGCAAAAAACTCCCATACAGCATCTTCTTTAAAGTACATATCCGCTCCGCCAGCGCCCTGGAAAAGAACGCTTATATCAAAGTTTTTATAGCTTCCGCCAAAGGAAATGCCATAGATAAATTCAGGAACTTTGGCTCTGCCGATCGCGCCATTATCATAACTGTCAATTATGCCATCGCCATTCAAATCCTTATACTTGATATCACCCGGATAAACTACCCCAAAGGAAGGAACAGGCGTACCTTTTTTCAAAATAGGAAATCCACCTTCAAGCATCAATGCGCCATTTGCATCCAGCTCAAAATCTTTCATGGAATACAATCCTATATCTGTAAGCCCAAAGTGCTGGCCAATTTGCTTTCCTTCTATCTTTTGCCAATCGTATCTTTTCCCTTCCTCATCTATTTTCTCAATGATATTGCGGGCATAAGTGAAATTGCCTTTGATATAATAGTTGAATGTTCCGATTTTGTCATTAAAACCTAATTCAAAATCAATCCCTCTATTAGATACCTGGCCGATATTTTCAGGGGGAAGTCCCTGGCCATCTTTCCTTGTGGATCCCTGAGGATTGTTCATTCCAAACAACAATGGAACGGAATAAGGGATCGCTAAAATATCACGACGTTTTTCATAGAATACATCCACTGTAACCGATATTTTATTATCGAGCATTTTGGCATCAAATCCAATATTTGCCTTTTTTGCTCTTTCCCATGTTACATTGCTGTTTCCGGGCTGTCCTTCAATAATTCCACGTTCCGAATAAGCATTTTCACCCCAGATATATTTCCATCCGTCCTCATCCGGAGCGCGATTATATTTCTGCTCATATAAATAATTAAAGTCTCCAATTTTATCATTACCGATTTCACCGTAGGAACCTCGTATTTTCAAATAGTTGACAAATTTGATATTGTCTTTCCAAAATGCTTCTTCAGAAGGTACCCATCCCAGTGAAACTGCCGGGAAAAAGCCATACCTCTTGTTCGCATTAAACTGTTTGGATCCGTTGTAGCCGGCGTTTACTTCAAATAAATATTTTTGTCTAAAGGCATACGTACCGCGGCCTACCCAGCCTAAATATCCGGTGGGAATACTTCCACCATCATAATACTGGCTTTGCTGATAAAGCACCATTCCGGTAATCGCATGATCTCCAAAATTGCGGTTATAATTTAAAGATCCTTCAAAAGAAATTCTCCTTCTTCCCGGCCCTTTTCCGGTTTCAATCGCAATTTCTGTCGGAGATTTATTCTTGTTGTAATTTGCAAAACGATTATACTCCCACAGCTCTGGTTTTTCTATTATATCCCTGCGGGATTGATAATTGCTGTTAAACCCGATCAGGGAACGGAAAGAAAGTCCCTTTGTAATCTTGAAGAGATCCTGGTTGATCTTAAAAGCGCCTTCCAATACATTGGTATTGCGGTTGCGGTTACCAAATTGTGAAAGCAAGGCATAAGGCGCCAAACGGGTTTCATCTGAACGTCCGCCTAAGGTGCCATCCGGGTTTATATAAGCCTGCCAGTTCGGTGGTAACCTCCGGATTTTATCAAACAGATCCTCGCCAAAATTCGGCTGTTTTCTTACTTCAAATCTTCCGGTCAGGTCCACGCCTATCTTTAAGGACGGGTTTACCGTAAAATCGAGATTGGAACGGAAACTGTAACGTTCGAAGTTCGTATTGGTTTGATATTTTGAATTGGGAAATTCCTTGTATAAACCTTCCTGGTGAAGATGATTGGCAGAGATAAAATATGCCAGTACATCATTTCCGCCTCTTGCATTCACATTGGTCATTTGCTGCCAGGAAGAATTTTTTACAAAATCATTGTAATAATCATTATCCGGATGCGTGTAAGGAGAATCGCCCAACAAATAATGCTGCAGATCCGTTTCAGAATACTCGGCAGGTTTGCCATCATTGGTCAAAGCTTCATTTGTTAATACGGCAAAATCATAAGAACCCAGGTATTTAGGTGTGCGTATGGGCTGTTGAATAGCAGACTGAGTGGAAAGACTCAAAACAGGCTTTCCTTTTATGCCACGTTTGGTAGTGATCAGGATAACGCCATTAGCGCCGCGCACTCCATAAACAGCTGTTGCAGAAGCATCTTTTAACACGGAAAATGTTTCGATATCCACAGGATCAATCTGCCGCCATTCGCGTTCCAGACCATCCACCAATACCAAAGGAGATGTACTGTTGGTAGTAGCCATACCCCGCACGAAAATTTCAGCATCATCACTACCTGGCTTACCACTTCCCATAATGGTGATAACACCGGCTACACGACCTGCGATGGCATTCGTAAGATTAGGAGTAGAAGATTGTTGCAATTCTTCAGCTCTTACCTGTGAGATGGCGCCCACCACGCTTGCTTTCTTTTGAGTACCATACCCTACCACAACAACGTCGTCTAATTTCGAGTCATCAGAACTCATCGTAATGGTGATATTTGCTTGATTTCTTACCGCCACTTCCCGGTTTAGATAACCAATGTAAGAAATCTGTAAGGTGCCGCTTGCCCTGGAAAGGGTAATTTTAAATTCCCCTTTTGAATCTGTTGTCGCCCGATTATTGGTTCCTTTTTCAACCACATTCGCGCCAATCAATCCTTCGCCGGCCTGGTCTAAGACCTTACCTGTGATTAGTTTTCCCTGGGCAAAGAGTTGCGGGAGGGATAAACTCAGGAGTATAACAATTGTCAATATTTTTTTCATCCTTCTATAATTTTAATTTTGAGCTTGTATTACTTACCATCCTGGATTTTGTTTCATATTAGGATTCCGGTTTACTTCCGTTTGCGGAATGGGGAAGAAATAATGTTTCGGTTCAAATATTTTTGTTTCAGCAATTATATTTGGATTATAGTTAAATGATCCATCTTCTTTTTTTGTGATCATACAACCCCGGATAAATTTTGGAAGCTGCTCAATAATCATCCAACGGCGTACATCGTAATACCGGTGATCCTCGAAAGCCATTTCAATACGGCGTTCGTTGCGGATAAAATCGCGCAGATTTCCCTGGGTTAGAGCTAAACCTCTTTTTGCAAAGGAAGTTTGTACATCAGGCATGCCGGCACGTGCTCTTACCTGGTTCAGCGCCTCTACAGGTGTAAGCGGGCTCACAGCACCTGGTACTATATAAGCGGGACCGCCGGATTCATTACCCGCTTCGGCCAGGTTGAGTAGTATTTCAGCATACCGGAAATAAGGCCAGTTATGGTAAACCGACCCTGACGCCTGAGCCGGATTGGCATTGGCATAATCCATAAATTTCATCAGGTAGTAAGAGGTTTCAGACTTTGCAAGTCCCTGCGCATTTTCTCCACCTTCGTATGTTTGAAAGGTATAATTTGTTTTGTTGGCAAATTTTGCATACTTGGCACCATTGTATATGATGCTCGCATAAAAACGCGGATCTCTTTTCAGGTAAGGATCCTTTGCCAAAACCGGGTTTGCCCAGTCGAAAATAGTTCCATCTTCCATTTCATAGGCATCAACAAGATCCTGCGAAGGGCAGGTACCACCTTTGGCGTTGGTAAACCCTGCTGGAAAATTATCGTTTTCAGTATCCCTGTTGGGGGTTCTTAACCTGGAAAAAATAAATTCTTTGTTGTTATTACCAGCTCCCCAGGAATAAAACAATTCCTGGTAATTTCTTTGGCCATTATTAGAAGGTCTGTAAAGCTGATACCATCCCAGATCCACTACGTCCTGGGCCGCTTTAGCAGCAAGTTTCCAACGGTTGATATCTTCATTCCCATAAGAGATTAAACTGTCGTCACCAGCCCGGTTATAAAGTGGGCTTGCGGCATACAATAATATTCTTGATTTCAATGCCATACTGCTTCCGCGATCGGCGCGGCCTACCTCACTTGGAGCTGAATAAGGTTCAAGCGGTAATTGCGCAATGGCGCTGTCGCAGGATCTTACAATAAAATCAACTACAGTTTGCACTGAATTCCTGGGTATCAATACGTCATCAGAAGCTTCAAATGATTTATCTACAACAGGAATTCCGCCCCATTTCTGAAAGAGGAACCAATGATGCATTGCCCTGATAAACAGCGCTTCCCCTTTAAGTCTTTTTTTAAATCTCTCTGTTACATTGGAGGGAAGCAAATCCATGTTTTTAAGCGCTGTATTGGCTTTTCTATTGCCATGATAGCCGCCCCATTTCAACCAAGTTCCAATTTCTCCGGCTCCGTCACTGGCCCGGTAATAACGCATGTTAGAAGGATTCCAGTTGCCCGCGCTCATACGCTGCGGAGTGGAAGGGGAAGTTTTATTGGTTGAAATATGCATGGCCTCATCACTGGCCGATGCAAGCATTGCATTGCCATCCAGCCAATTGAAACTGTTGGATACGTCTGCCGGCATATCGCTATAGGCATTATTAATAAAGTATTCAGCCCTGGCAGAATCGGAGAATACATCTTCGGCTGATTTAAATTCTACCGGTACCTCATACAAGGGTTTTTTACAACTGAATATTCCCCCCGTTATCAATGCGGCAACTGAAAATATGGCTGTAGCTCTTTTCATAATTGGTTTCATCGTAGATAATAAGTTTAGAATGTTACATTTAAGCCGGCATTTATAATGCGCTGGATCGGGTAAACTACATAATGGCTGGAGCGTGCTTCCAGATCCATAAGATCGGAGGCTGACCAGGTATATAAATTATATCCGTTGACATAGATCCGGATCTTTTCCATTTTTATTTTTGAAAGCAAACTTTTAGGAAGTGTGTACCCGATTTCTACGGATTTCAGCCTTACCATAGATGCATCTACCAACCAATAAGTTGAAGTACGTTGGTTATTGGCTTTGTTGGATAAAGACAACCGTGGATAAGTGGCATCGGCCCAGCTTGTTTCATCATTGGGATTAAACCTGCCCAAGTGATGATCGCGTACTGTTCCATTGTCGTGAAATTCCCAAATGGATTCACCGGTCATATTTTGTTTAGTTCCCTGCAGGCCTGTAATTAAAATATTCAAATCAAATCCTCCATATTTCAATCCCAGGTTGCCGCCATACTGCAACGTAGGAAATCCACTCTCTCCAAGGTACACCTGGTCATAAGAATCTATAACCCCATCTCCGTTCTGGTCTTTATATTTGATATCACCAGGCATTACTTTACCAAAGGTTTGTTTAGGACTGGCATCAATTTCTGCCTGATTCCGGAACAGGCCTAGTGCTTCGAGGCCAAATATGGCATCCAGTGAACGACCGGTACGGTTTTGATATTCGAAGCGCTGTTTTTCTTCTCCTCTTTCCAATATTTTATTACGAGCCTGAGATACCATTCCATTGATCGAAAATTCCATGCCTCCGATTTTATCCGTATAACCTAATGCGGCATCAAAACCTTTATTTTCCACAATACCTATTGGAAAGTTTGGAAAGCGGATTCCCATAATGTTTGGCAGGGAGGGCTGAATCATGATATCTATGTTCTTTTCATAAAAATAGTCAAAGGACATGCTGAGCTTATTTTTAAGCAAGGTTGCATCCAGACCCATATCTGTTTTTCCTACTTTCTCCCAGGTTACATTATTTAAGGCAAAGGCCGATTCCTGCCAGCCGGTGTATCCCAAAGAGGTCCAGCCAAAGTTTACACCACTAGATGACTGGTATTTTTGATACCATAAGAAATAACCGCCCAGGTCATCATTTCCAGCTATTCCATGGGAGCCCCTGATTTTCAGGAAATTTACCCATTTGTTATTTTTCAGGAAGTTTTCTTCTGATAGCACCCAACCCAATGATGCAGCCGGGAAGAAACCGAATTTATTTGAAGCTAAGAGTTGCTCAGATCCCTGGTATCCAAAGTTGAATTCAGCGAGGTAACGCTTATTGAAAGCATAAGAAACTCTTCCGTTTGAACCGAGATATGCTCTGGGAATATCCCCATTATCTTCATTTGAAATTGTCCGTTGTGCTACTGCCAGGTAAGCTGAAAAACCATGACGGCCAAATTCCCTGTCATAAGCAAGGGATAAGTCCGTATTAAAGACTCTTCTTGTGGATGGATAATCAACACTCGAAGACATTTGAGTATTGGAACCTGTTTCCACGTATTTAATAGAACCATCGGGAAGGTATTGAACAGAGCCATTAGGCTGACGAAGATCATAAACCTTAAAGTTTTTGCTGCGGTTGGTGTTTTGATCATACCAACTGTCGAAAGCAATGTTGCCTTTAAGGGTTAAGCCCTTAGTGATAAAGTCGAGGTCATGTTTGGCCTGTAAAGTTGCAAACATGCTTCTAACATAATACAATGAATACCCCTGGTTATTCAATAATCCATAAGGGTTGTCTGTATAATCTTTGGTTCCTCCCAATAAACCATCTGGTGTGAATACCGGGAAAGCATTGGGCGGAGTTTTATACAAAGAACGGAATACCCTAAGTGAAGCATCGGTTCTTGACCCCGGATAAGTGCGTTGCTCCTGTCTTCCTGCAATATCCAGGGATAGGGAAAGCCGTTTGTTCACATTAATATCCACGTTGGAACGCAGGGTAATCATGTTGAAATCTGCATTGGTATTATAAGTATTGGCGCTCTTATCCACCTTATATAATCCACTATTGCCCGTATAACCCGCAGAAACAAAATATTTTGCAGTTTTGTTACCGCCTTCTATGTTTAAGCTATAGCGTTGCTGCCATGTAGACGAATTCACATATTTATCATACCAGTTTATATTGGGATAGAGGTAAGGATCTAATTCGTCTTCATAAATTCCTCTCGAAGCTTTTTCATACTTATCCAGCACTTCTGCAGAATACCGTGGAGCTGCACCATCATTGGTTAGCGCTTCATTATACATAGTTGCATACTGATAGGAATTCAAAAGTTTTGGTGTGGTGGTAGGGGCTTTTACGCCGGCGCGTGTATTTAAGGTAACCTTTATCTTACCCTCATGCCCGCGTTTGGTAGTTACCAGAATTATTCCATTGCCCCCTTGCAATCCATACTGTGCTGTTGCGGCAGCATCCTTTAAGACTGTTATGGTTTCAATTTCGTTAGGATCAAGCAAATCCATACTTCTTTCATAGCCATCTACAAGTACAACAGGGCTGTTGTTTCTAAAAGTGCGCTTTCCCCGAAGCGAAAGCGAAGCGCCTTCATCACCGGGCTCACCATTGTTTTGCATCACAAAAAGACCAGGCAATAATCCCTGGATCCTATTGCGGTTGTTAATGATCGGGTTGTTCTCTACTGTCTCACCATAAATTTCAGAATAGGCCCCGGTTATATTATGTTTTTTCTGAAGCCCGTTCAATGTATTAACATAATCCTTTGTTACTACTTCAATATTATCTGTTTCATTCCCGGGATTCTCATTCAATACTACTGGCAAACTGGTGCGACCAGTTACCGATTCCTCTAAAAGGATATATTTCTGATGGATGAATATCAGTGTAGCATTCGAACTGGCTTTGATTGAAAAAGTTCCATCCTGATTAGTCATTGCATTGACCTTACTTCCTTTAAGCTGCACGCGTACTCCTGGTATTGCAGTTCCATCTGCGGAACTAACAATACCGGTTATAGTAAGGGGTTTGCCATCATCTGGCATATCAGTTTTGCCAAATGAGGAGAAGCTCATTAACGATAAACATAAATAAAGCATAAACCCAAAAGAACTCCTTAAATACTGTTGATATTTTCGGGAACTCTTTTTTGATTGAAGTTTTTTTGTTCTCAAATTTTCCATGCGTAATAATTCATTATTAAAAAAAATCGTTGATCGTTCATGATCGAACAGGCATAATAAAGCCTCTCCTTGCACAGGTTTATGCAAAGCTCTTTTCTGGTTTTAGACAATAACATATCTCATTCCTTTTCCGTCTGGAAAAGAATGGTGCAGAATACCTGCTTCAGTTATTAAATAAATTTTAAATAAATCAGGGGAGTGTGTACAAGTTCCTTTTCATAGTTTTTGGGTTTAAGTTAGTAGGTTATTTAAGCAGAATAGCTAATTAAAACACTAACGTATAACAAAGAATTAATCTTTTATTAATTTCTAAAGTATATATTTACGCAAACGTTTTCGTTAAAAGGGGAATTTTAGGGCATGATGTGCTAACTAATAGTTCTATTTTTAATTGCAGATAGAGCTGAATTTGTATGAGTAAAATTAATATTAAGCACCTGGCCAAAGAGTTGAATTTGTCCATTTCTACAGTATCACGTGCGTTAAGAGATAGCTATGAGATAAGCGCAGAAACCAAAGAAAAGGTTTTTGAATTAGCTAAACGCCTAAACTACCAGCCTAATCCGCATGCAAGCGGGTTGAGGGGGCAAAAAACAAAAACCATCGCAGTTGTTGTTCCGGAAATAGTGAATGATTTTTTTTCTCTAGTAATCAGTGGTATTGAAAAAATCACCCAGGAAAAGGGGTATCATGTTTTAATATATCTTACCCATGAAGATTACGAAAGAGAAGTATTTTTTATTAATACATTGGCAAATGGACGAGTAGATGGTGTCCTATTATCCAGGTCGGGGGAAAACACTGACACCAGTCATTTACTGGAACTCAACAAAAAAGGCATCCCACTTGTTTTTTTCGACCGGGTATGTGAAAGTTTGGACAACGTGAAAGTATCTACGGATAATTATGAAAGCGGTTTCACCGCCACGCGGCATCTTATAGAAGCCGGATGTAAAAAAATAGCTTATCTGCAGGTACTGAAAAACATTTCTATTGGCAAAATGCGCATGAATGGATACCTGGACGCCTTGAAAGAACATCCTATTCAGGAAGTTCCAATAATTCTTGAATGTACCAATGATTATGATGAAAACTTTAAACATATAAAAAAATTGCTGATTTCTGAAAAACCGGATGGCATCTTTGCGCCGGTAGGAAAGTTAGCCGTTATCTGTTATCGCGTATGCGAAAAAATAAAATTAAAAATCCCGGAGGATCTTAAAATCATAAGCTTTTCTAATCTTCAAACAGCGTCTTTGCTTAATCCCTCTTTAACAACAATCACGCAGCCTGCTTTTGATATCGGGGAAATTGCTGCCAAAGAATTGTTTAAAAAGATCAATAAAAAATCAGGCATCAATGATCTGAATAAAAACGTAATATTAAAATCCTTACTTATTAAAAGAAACTCAACTTCGGATAATTAAGTAGGCAGGCTCATTTTTACTAGGATGCAAAGAATAAAAATTACAGGAATACATTCAATTGGCCAAAACTCATATTTGGGATATATGTATGGCCAAATTGATTTTATCTTGGATAAAATTATTTGGCGTAAAAAAGAGCTTGCTTTGTTGCGTTCATTAAAAAATATTGAATCTTCAACTTTTGGCCGTATGAAACTAAAACCCGCAAAGCCATTTCTTTGATTGTGATCACTACATTTGGGCTGAACAAGAACAATTATTCAACTTCGCTTGTACAAAATGATCTTACAATGGATGTTTTGTTTTCAAAGTTGAGCGAATGAAACATCAATTATAATTTCAGAGCAGAAATCATTTAATTCGCCAAACCAATCCCCAGTTAATAAAATCAGCATTAAAACCATGCAGATAAACTATACTTTGGATTCCGATAGCAGGCGTAAAATAATAGCGAAATCCTCCCTTCCAGTATCGTTTTAATGAATAGGGACTGTTGAAATGCAAATACTTTCCGAGCTGGTATGTAATGACCAGTTTATTCAAAGCTAACTCTGCGCCAATGCTAATGCCGGTGCGTACATGATCATAAGAACTGCCATAATCCTGGAAAGTTGCCGCATATTGAGATGAATCGAAAACGGTATGGGAATACACTGCATCAAATCCGGCCTTTAAACCGATAACCTGGTTAAATAAATAATTGGTTCCTCCGTACCAGGCGGATCTAAAAAAACCTTTATGACTATAATCTACGCCCCGGCGTCCGATTCCGGCAGCCAGCTCAAAAGAAAGTCCTTCCGGATGCCGGAATGCAGGAGGAAAATGATTATAACCAGTATCGTGCCGTCCTTGCTTAAATTGTGATTCAATTCCTAATTTGAGGCTCACTGAATTAATACCACCATTCGGGTTTTGAAAACCTGCGTTGGAGAAATGCATAAAATTAAGTCCTGCAACCATACTTAACTTATGATTAAACGGCACTACAGCATTTATTCCCGCAGAAACCAAATCATTTATTCTGCTTCCCACACCAACTTTTTCCTCATATTGTATAATACTGGTTTGGGTAAAATAACTTAAACCTATAGTTGGGGTAAAATAAAATACAGCGCTGCCTGCGTCAAACAACTTAAAATCTGCACTCACCGAAAGACCAAATACATTCCCAAAATCCTGAATAGAATCAGTGGCGTTTTTAAGGCTGTTCATATTCCGCCAATGAAAGGTCCAAACCATTTCCTTGGCATTTAATATCCTTGTCCAGTCTTTCGCACTATTTTCTAACCTGGAAATATATCCTGCATCCGCACCATAAATACCGCCGAATTTTTGATTGTTATTCTCAAAAACCTGCCCTGAAATAACCTGTATTAAAGCTGCATTACTATTTTGCGCCGGAACTGAAAAAGACAATCCCATTGTAAACAGGAATGATAACAGCTTGGAAAGCGTATTCACAGCGCATTAGGATTTCAATTGCAATCTAAATTTAAATAAAAATTATTGAAATTTCTACTTAATTGAGTTCCCTTTACATCGCAGATTAACATTTAATCAGCCTTATCAGTAGATAGTTCAATTATAATTTTTTGAGGTAATTGTGCAGTACACAAAAAAGCAGCAGTCACTTTTTAGAATAACTGCTGCTAAGATAAATGCTGATGCAAGCAAAGCTTTTAATGAACTTTTTAATTTTGCATATCGCCTCTGATTTCGTGGCATTTAAAACCAATTTGCAAAACCTGTCCACCTCCAACTGCCGTTGGCCCAAATCCTACAGCAGATACATACAACTTTCCATCAGGACCGAAAGTCATGGCTGTTGGCAAATTCAACCCGGATGCAATGACCTGTCTTGCGCCTGAAGGATCAATTCTTACTATATCGCCGGTATTGGGTGTTGGAAATGGATTTCCGGTTGTATTTTCAAGTACATACAATGCACCTTGCTGGTCAAAAGCCACACCGAGGATCATGTTAAATCCTTTAGCAAAAACACTTATTTGCCCGCCAGGTGTAACTCTATAAACACTGGAACCTCCATGTGGAGCAGGAAAAGTATCCAGGTTTCCAACATAAAAATTACCACGGTGATATGCCTGGGAAGTAGGAACAATATGTCCGTAAGTAGCAGAAACATCAACCACACGGCTTATATTTCCGGTAGTAGTTATTCTATCCAGTTCGCCATGGTTTGCTTCAATCGCAAAAAGTTCATCCCCAACACTAATCATGCTGTACCAGTCACCATCTGGTTCAAAGTCATCTGGTTCGGGGTTTTTAACCGGATGGTTCATCAGGAATTCACTTAAATTGGCAACAATGGACCAGGTTTTGTTGGAATTTATTTTAATAACGCTATTGGGAATGGATGGAACCCCATGCGAACAACCTGCGCCGGTAATTACAGCATAAAGATCATGCCCGATAAAAGCAACATCTCCTACCCCACTAATATCTCCTAAACTGTTTATGCTTGATGGCAGATTGTCAACCCATGTTGTACGCATACCGGCCTGATCAATCCTGGAAATCCGGCTACCTGTAACACTGCCGCTATAAGGGCCTACGGGTGATGGAACCTGCATACATTTTGTAGTTTTGTTTGTACCGCCAATGCCGCCTTCGGCCACATATAAGCCTCCATCAGGACCAAATTTCAAACCTCTTGGATTGTTTAACCCTGTGGCAAAAACTTTTACTGTTGTTGTAATGGCATCGTCTCCATCACAAATATTAGGTACATGCTTTTTACAGGATGTAAAACAGAAGCTTATCATTATGATTGCCCCGAGTATTGATAAAAATGTAGTTTTCATGTGTTAATTTTTATTGTTTTTAATAGTCACATGGAATTCGCCAAATGTTCCTTTCGGTTGGCGATATTCATTGTTTTTAATTTGTCATAGGTAATTGATAATTTCATTTTTTGTTTTTACGGTTTGGTATCAAACTGCAATTCCTCATAAATAATCGTATTTTCATGACTCAGTTTATTTAAATAATATTGACTGAGTCGTTTTACCTGATTTTACTGCTACCATCACCCTCCCTTCAATAGAAAAATGCAGCATCATTCTGTTCGATAAAATCTCTTTTGGAAACCAGACAATTCAGGCCCGTTACGGCAATGAATAACATTGAAATAAAAATTTTCAGATTTTCTGAAATGTGAAACAGCTTTCATTGTAATTATTTTTTTCCCGGGCGTATCCTAAGAGCAGGGTAAAAAAGTAATTAATCAGGAATAATTCACATTATTTAATGAAAAAGGGTATTAGGAATGATCATATTCCTGGTAGTTACGGAGAATTGAGTTTGACTTTAAATCCGGGTTTTTAATCCGGCAGTAAAAGTAAAATACTAATTATCCAAATGCAAGTAAACCGGGGAAATTTTTTATTATTTACCTGTTTCTATATTATTCAGGGTAATTAAATCTATAATGATACATGAATGAATTCAATAATAAAAACAAGCCAACTATTCCCCAATCTAATTACATTTGAACAACAATTTTTTCTATGATCGATAAAGCGCAGCCCAAAAAAATTCCAATTTTTGAGCGTATTGATTCATTACATAAATTATTAATTTGCCTTATTATCGCGGTAATTGTATTTATTATTACAAAAAGTGCACATATTGATTTGCTTACTCATTTAATGGTTGGATGGAATACTTTTAGTCTTTGCATGATCATCATGAGCTGGATCACATTTTCAATAACCGATTCAAAACAAATCAGGGAACAATCCAAAGTGCAGGATCCAAGCCGGGCAATTATTTTCATAATTGTACTCATATCTACCTTAGCAAGTTTTCTGGCAATATTGCTATTAATCGTAAATAAGAATGATGGAAATGAAGGCGCAGGATGGAAAATACCCATTATAATAGCAGGAATGATATTTTCATGGGGCTTAATTCATACAACTTTTACGCACCGGTATGCACATCTATATTATGGGGATCATGAAACAAAACCAGATACACATGCAGGCGGATTAATATTTCCTGATGATGACAAACCGGAGTTTTTTGATTTTGCATATTTTTCCTTCGTATTAGGCATGACATTCCAGGTTTCTGATGTGCAGATATCTTCAAAAAAATTCAGAAGGCTGGCCATGTATCACGGGCTGCTGTCTTTTGGCTTTAATACAATAATGATCGCACTTACTATAAATCTGATTGCAGGTTTTAGCGAAAGTTGAATTGAACAATTATAATCCAGGTTGCTAATTTCTGTCATACCAAACTTGTACAAGTCCGGAAGGAAAAGTTATGCTTCTAATGAGTTTCAAAGATTGTTCCGGCCTGTTTTCCTTAAACAATTTAATACCATTGCCAACTAAATGCGGTATTATGGAAATAATCATTGTATCAATAAGCGCATTCTTGAGCAATTCATTAACAATTTCCGCGCCTCCATCGCAATAAATATCTTTTCCTTTTTGCCGGCGCAGGTTTAAAATTAAATCCTTTAAATCGCCATTATAAAACTCAACGTTTTCATCTTTTCCGGTTTTCGTTCTGGAAATAACAATGCACCTTTTATCCTTATGGGGAAACTCAATCCCGAATGAGCGAAGTTTATCATAGGTTTTTCTACCCCAGATAATAGTATCAATTTCATTTTGAAATGCCGCATACCCATAATCTTCTCCGGGTGTTTCTACCAGGGAAAGAAAATCAATATTACCATTGTCTTTTGCAATATAACCGTCAAGGCTCATTGCAATATAAAGGATTAGTTTTCTTTCCATTAGCCAGCATTAAAAAAATTAATTTTGAAAATTTTCAGCAGATACTGAAAGGAGCAAGGATTGAAATTATCATACCGGATGTTTTATATTAAAATAATAACAGCCGGTCTTTATTATTTCAGGTTGCTAATTTATTGTTTTATTTTCCATTAAAAAAAGCGCATGAACTGGCTACTTGTTTACGAGATCGTCTATACAGTCATTTTGATTTTGGTTTGCCTGCGCATTATTTATGATACCGGCAGTACTACTAAAACGTTGGCTTATTTGTTGTTTGCGGTTTTTGTGCCTGTTGCAGGAATAATTTTTTATTTCTTTTTCGGCATTAATTACCGCAACAGAAAAATGTACAGCAAAAAGCTGATGGACAATGATGATATGGCCAGAAAGTTAAGGGAAGATTTATATAATTATTCCAAAGAGACCTTTAATAAAGCTGATGCAAGTGTTCAAACCAATAGAGAACTGGCTTATATGCTGGTGAAAGAAAGTTGGAGCCCATTAACCTCAAATAATGCGGTTAAAATTTTATTGAATGGAGAAAATAAATTTCCGGAAGTATTGGAAGCGCTGAAAGAAGCGAAAAACCATATCCACATGGAATACTATATTTATGAGGACGATGAAATAGGAAGGGCAATTGAAGAACTGCTTATACAAAAAGTAAAAGAAGGTGTAATTGTAAGATTTATATACGATGATTTTGGCAGTCATTCCATTCGAAGAAAGTTGGTGCCGCGTCTGAAAGCCAATGGTATAAAAGCTTTTCCTTTTTTAAAAGTATATTTTATTGCTTTCGCCAACCGCCTCAATTACCGAAATCACAGGAAAATAATTGTCGTGGACGGGAAAACGGCTTTTGTTGGAGGAATCAATGTCAGTGACAGGTATATCAACAAAAAGGGTGACACAAAAAAAGTTTTTTGGCGCGATACACACCTGCGCATTGACGGACCGGGTGTACAATATCTTCAATATCTTTTCTTATGCGACTGGAACTTTTGCGCGAATAAGAAATTACAACCGGATAGATTTTTTTTCCCTCCGCAGCAAATTTCTTCTATTGGAGGCGATAAGATTGTACAAATCGCTGCAAGTGGACCGGACTCTGATACACCTACTATTTTGTTTTCTATTTTGCAGGCAATAAACCTGGCTACAAAAGAAATATTGATTACAAGTCCTTATTTTATTCCCGGTGAAAGTTTATTGGATGCTCTGATTATAGCATCCTTAAGCGGCATATCTATAAAGTTGCTGGTTCCTGGCAAATCTGATTCTATCCTTGTTAATGCTGCTGCCCGGTCGTACTATGGCGATCTGCTGAAAGCCGGGGTTGAAATATATCAATATACCAAGGGATTTATACATGCCAAAACTCTTGTTGCAGACCAAAAGATCGCTATTGTAGGAACTGCCAATATGGATTACCGGAGCTTTGATCTCAATTTTGAAGTCAATTCCATTGTTTATGATACCGGAATAGCAAATGAGCTCAGCAATATTTTTTATGAAGACTTGAAAGATGCGATAAAAATTGATGCAGATGCCTGGAGCAATCGTCCAAAGATTAAGCAGTTGATGGAAAAAACCGCAAGGCTTTTCTCACCACTGTTGTAGAGGTATGAGCTATCAGCTTTGAGCTTTGAGCTATCAGTTCAATTTTCATTTTTAATTCTATATTTTTAATTTTTCATTCTTAATTTTTCATTTCATCCCTTGAATATACGTGAAGAAATACTGAAAGAACATTCGAAAGCAAATGCCCTGAAAATTGCTGCTTATGCATGTTCTTCACCAAAAGCCTTTAGTGAGCTGATGGCATGTTTTATGGATAAAGAATATCGCCTGGCGCAAAGAGCAGCATGGAGTGTAAGCTTTGCCTCGCAACAAAATCCTGAATTGCTAAAGCCTTATATCGGCGATCTGGTTTTCCAGATTCAACAGAAGGATGTACATCCGGCAGTAATCAGAAACAGTATCAGAATATTGGAACAAATAAAAATTCCCGCTCAATTTCATGGCGAAGTAATGAATACCTGTTTCCAATTTATTGAAACCCCCTCCACTCCTGCCGCCATCAAAGCATTTTCTTTAACCCTCTTATTCAATTTATCTTCCGAATACCCGGAAATAAAACAGGAATTAAAACTGATCATTGAAGAAAGATGGCAATTTGAATCCGGCGCTTTTAAATCACGCGGAAGAAAGATTCTTAAAAATCAGAAGTTGGAAAACGAAAACACCCAGGTATAAACTGCAAAAGCTATTAAATAAACGATACTGAAACTCATTGCAGGTTCACCTCCAAACAGTATAAAAACGCCGGCTATCAGGCCACAAAAAGATAATAACAAGGTATACCAGTGCAAGAAACTTTTGTTTCTTAAAACAATTGGATATTCTATACGGCTCAATGGTAAAGCAATGGAAAGAAATATCAGCGCGGATACATAATTTTCCGAATCATTTACCCCCGGCAACAGGCCGCCGAAAATAAATACAACCAGGGCTGCTAAAATCGAAATGCCAACACTGAATGCAGCATATTTCTCAGTTTTTGACAATACATATTTCCCTTCCCTGGAACAGAACAATACGAGGTTTGCAACCGGGTTTCCAATCCAGGAAAATAGTACGAATAAAAGATAAACACCTATAATACTATATCCTAATACCGACCATCCTGCCGCAACGGAACCACCCGATAAAACTCTTACCATCAGCCAGATTGCAATCACAGTAATGATCCTGGTTTGTTTTGATTTGGAAGAAAGCCATAATGAAAACATCAGCAACCACCGATAAATTGGAAGATTGGCTTTTAATGTTTCTTTATATCCGATTCTTGCCCGGTTATTTCCGGGATTAATACGGAGCGCCTCCCTGAAATGCATCCGCGCTTCTTTATGTTTTCCTTTTTCCAAAAAATGCCATGCAAAATTGGTATGGGTAAAATCATCTTCCGGATTTATTGCAAGGGCTTCCTTAATGGTTTCATAGGCTTCATCCTTTTGCTTTAGCCTGAATAATGCCTGCGAGCGGGCATTGAGGCAGGTAAGCTCCTGCGCATCTACAGCCAGCCCTTCATTTGCTTTATTTAATGCTTCCTGATAATTTCTTTCTTCAATTAAAATATAGGCATACAATCCGAAATAAGCCGCATTCCATGGATTGATCTGTAAACCTGCATTCAGCGATTCTTTAGCGGCGGCAAGCTTGTTTTGCTGGTATTGAACAAAGGCAAATAAATAATACGGCCTGTCGTGATAAGGTTTTAAACCAATGGTTTTTTTCAACAATTCCTCCGCTTCCCCAAACTGTTTCCGGTCTACTTTACATTCGGCGAGCAAAGCGATTGCTTCCACATCTTCGGGATCCTCCTGCAGCACATATCCGATCTGTTTTTCAGCATCCTTTATTCTTCCCTGTGAAATCAATAATCTTGCACGCGCAATATGTCCGTTTTCTACAAACATTTATTTCTTTATTTTGAGGTACCTGAGGATATCATCATACAAACCGGATTCATTGGCATATAGGGCATAATTGCGGGCTGTTCCAAACCATTCGGAAGTGGTAGGCCGGTGTTCTTTTGCCGCTTTCAACAAATCTTTGGTTGTAATTCTTTCGATGCTTCCCTTTCGCAATGATTCCTCCAGTTTCATTTCCACCGCAATATCAATGAGGGCTTTCAAATCGGCTCCGGAAAAGCTTTCCGTAATTTTTGCCACTGCTTTTAAATCGATAATCTCAACCGGTTTATCTTTTAAATGCTGCTTTAATATCTCCATTCTGCCCGCTTCATCCGGCGGTGCTACAAACAGGATGCGATCAAACCGTCCGGGTCTTCTAAAGGCGCCATCCACACTCCAGGGAGCATTGGTAGCTGCAAGTATCAGCACACCTTCATTGCTATTTTCCACGCCATCCATTTCAGCCAGGAACTGGTTAATAACATGGCGCATACTGCTTTGTTTTAAATCGCTCCTGCTGGCTCCCAAAGCATCCACTTCATCAAAAAATAATACACAGGGCGCATTGTCTCTTGCCTGTTCAAAAATCGCATGTAGATTTTTTTCGCTGTTTCCCATCCACATATCCAAAATATCATGCAAACCGATATTGATGAATTTCGCATCTATTTCACCGGCGGTAGCCTTTGCAAGATAAGTTTTACCGCATCCCGGAGGCCCATATAATAATATGCCACCCCCTGCTTTTTTACCAAAAGCCTTATAAAGCTCCGGATTTTTTAATGGATGAATAATTTTAGCCGCAATTTCATTTTTCAGTTTTTCCATACCGCCTACATCATTAAAACGCAGGTTGGGCTTTTCCATGAAAAACTGCGGTCCATCAGACAATGAGGAAAATTCATCTTCTCCAAAAACATCCTCCATATCGCTCAGGTCGAGTCCGCTTATAGAATTTGCAGATTCCGGAACCCCCAGTACGGATTGTATTTCATCATTTTTGTAGGAAGGATTCTGTTGTAAAATTTTTTTATACACTTCCATCGCTTCCTCCAAAGAATTCTCCTTCAAAAGACAAAGTGTAAACTGAACCATTTCTTCACCGTTAAGCGCTTCCTCTTTCCACAAAACCTCATAGATCATGATGGCGGCGGAGTATTTTTTCTGTTTGAAATAAATAGTGGCCAGACCTTTGCGCGCTTTCATATTTCCATAACTGCGATTTAAAACTTCCTGGTACTGCTGAGCGGCATCCGTTAATAACGATCCTTCAGCCATCAAACCGGCAAGCTGTAAGCGCAGCTGGATATTATCCGGGTAAAAGGATAATGCTTCTTTTAATCTTTCTATTCCTTCACTCATATTTTATGCTCCTCCGCAATTGCTGCTGCCACCCCTAAAGAAATACTTTAAAAGTTGCAGCAACAATTTTTATTACTTTATTTTATTTCAATTCATCACTTTTTCACCACTTTCTTTTCACCAATTCACTTTTCACCATTTCACTTTTCTGTCTTGTCCCGAAAAGTTGACTGTTTTTAATTTGAATGATTTGAGTCGCTGATAATGTCTCAGATTCCAAATTATAGTTTTGCCCTTATAGGGCAAAAACTCCATTGGGAATCCTATTTTTACCGACATGTTGCCCCTACTGGGCATTTCTAACCCCCCAATTTAAAAATCCACAAATTTCAAAATCACAAATCCAAAATCACATGTCAATTCACTGCTCACCTTTCACCTTTTCACTTCTCCCTTCTCACCTTTCCCTTTCACTTTTTAATACAGCATCCGCACCTTAATGGTTTCTTTTACTTCTTTCAATAGTTCGGCTGCTTGCTTTGACAATTTTTTATCCACATCCAAGACTACGTATCCAATATCGTCATTTGTTTTTAAATATTGTCCTACAATATTAATGTTATGATTGGACAATTCTGTGTTAATAGCGCTTAATACGCCGGGAACGTTGTTATGAATATGTAATATCCGGTGCGCTCCATCCACAGGTGGCAAACTAATGGCAGGAATCGTTTGAGAACCATTGGTGATTCCCTTTTCCAGGTAATTGAACAATTTCATACTTACATCTTCGCCAATATTTTGCTGTGCTTCTTCCGTAGATCCGCCAATATGCGGTGTAAGAATCACATTAGCCAACCCTTGCAGCGGCGTTTCAAAACTATCGCCATTTTTTTGAGGTTCTACCGGGTACACATCAATAGCTGCACCGCTGAGATGCCCTTCTTTGAGTGATTTGGCCAATGCATTTAAATCAACCACTTCACCGCGTGCATAGTTGATGAGGATGGCATTTTGTTTAAAATACTTAAGATTGTTTTTATTAATTAAATTTTTAGTCTGCGGCGTATCAGGTACATGCAGGGATACGATATCAGCCTGGGCCAGCAGTTCTTTCATGGTTTTGCAAGCCCTTGCATTACCTAAAGGCAACTTGGTTTCGGTATCGAAAAACAACACTTTCATACCAAGCGCTTCCGCTAATACACTCAGTTGAGATCCAATATTTCCATAGCCGATTATTCCCAGCGTTTTTCCTCTTAGTTCAAAGCTTCCTTTTGCATCCTTCATCCAGATACCTTTATGCGCTGCAATATTCTTATCCGGAATACGGCGGATCAATAAAATGGAGGATCCGATCACCAGTTCGGCTACACTACGGGTATTGCTATAAGGCGCATTAAAAACAACAACCCCTTTTTTAGTTGCCTCTGTTAAATCCACCTGGTTTACACCGATACAAAAACATCCGATAGCCTGAAGTTTTTTTGCCGCCTCCAGTACTTTAGGAGTAATATGGGTTTTGGACCGGATGCCAAGCAGGTGTACATCGCCGATTTCATTTATCAGTTCCTGTTCGTCTAAGGCGCCGTTTAATTTTTTAACGTTGGTATATCCGTTTTCTACAAAACGTTGCACTGCTTTATCACTGATGTTTTCTAAAAACAGTATTTTAATTTTCTCTTTGGGATAGCTTGTTAATGAATTCATTTTAATTGATTGCTTTTCTAAATGCGTGGTTAAGGTTTGCGAAAATAAATAAATAAAAAATGGTTATAAAAAACAAAATCCCCCCGAAAGCCGGAGGGATCATTGATTTATAAGATAAAAATTCAAAAAAATTATTTTTTCTTCTCGTAACGTTTTTTGAATTTGTCAATACGACCGGCTGTATCTACCAACATATTTTTCCCTGTATAGAAAGGGTGCGACATGTTCGAAATTTCCAGCTTTACCAGCGGATATTCATTTCCATCTTCCCATTTTACGGTTTCTTTGGAATTGGTAGTAGAACGGCTTAAAAACTGATGGCCGTTACTCATGTCTTTGAATACAACAAACCGGTAACTTTCCGGATGAATACCTTGTTTCATAATGATTTTTATTTTTCCTACGGTTTTTGCCGTAAATATAAATTTAAAAAGAAGGGCAAAATTAACCGGAACTGATCTTTTTACCAAAAGAAATTTATTCTTATTTTTCCACCCGGATTTTGATAGAATTAATTCTTATTTTTTTATCCTCATTTCATATTGATAAATTGTAGCGGCAACCCCAGACCCGCATTGCGGCAAGCTGCAATAACAGCCTGAAGATCATCTATCTTCTTTCCGGTTACCCTTACAATATCATCCATAATCTGCGCCTGTACTTTAATGCCGGAGTCTTTAATAATTTTCACTATTTTTTTCGCGTCCTCCTGTTTTAAACCATTGGTAACCGGAACTTCTTTTTTCACCACTTTACCACTTGGATAAGAATCTTTTTCAAAATCAAATGCACTCGCTTCAATGCCCTGCTTCATGCTCCTTGAAATGATCACATCAATGATTTGCTTCAGTTTCATATCACTTTCCGCTTCCAGTTTTACAATAAAATCTTTTTTATTCAACTCAATAACCACGGGCGAATTTTTAAAATCAAACCGGTTATTAATCTCTTTTTTCACCGTATTGATGGCATTATCCAATGTTTGAAGATCCACTTCGCTTGCAATATCAAATGAAGGCATAGGTATAATTTTGTTGATTAATAAGGCAAATTTAATCAATTGAAAGTTAATGGAGAAAGATGAAAATTTTTATTAAAGCCGTTGATTTTTTTATGAAAATAAATGAATTTTATGTTACCGGCAGCGGCATTTTATGGCAGCTTCGTTGCGTCGCATTTCGTTCATCTGCATATCATTGGGCAACATCAGTATCCATTTCAAAACACTCCTTAAAAATCAGGGACTCTTTCCAGCTTTAAGAAGCTTTTTATACAATCCGTTGGCTAAAGCCGAACGGCAATTGAATAGTACTCATTGCAGACCAGGCTAATATATACAAGATCCATTGCCGTCCGCTTCAGCGGACGGATAAAGAGCAGACAAGAACTGGCTTTAGCCACATCTGTGCATGATCATTACATTCCAATTTTACTGAAGTTTCAATGTGGCTAAAGCCGGAAAACAAGTAGCAGCGATAGCCGTTGGCTAAAGCCTAACGGCAATGGATACAATCCTCATACCGACGAACCGGGGATAATTTATGCAATTTTTTATTGCCGTCCGCTTTAGCGGACGGTTAAAGAATAGAAGTAGCTGGCTTTAGCCACATAAAAACAAAATTTGAACCATGTTACTTTTAAAACAATCATTGGAAGCTTTAGTATCCATTTCAGAACCCTCTTTAAAAATTCGGAAATCACTCGCGGCTTTCAACAAACAACCAATCTTACCGGGCGGTCATAAAAAAGGTCCCGATAAAAATCGGGACCGGGTTTCCTATATTAAGTCACATGAGAAAAAACGACTTTATATGATTTTTACAGCAATAATAAAGCCATTAATAAATTGTAGAAAAGCCTCCCATTAGTTAATTGCTGTTTCCTGCTTTTACACGGTTCGATTCGTCATTCGCTCCACCTCTCTGGCGTTGTTGGGCTGCCTGTCCTTTACTGAAACGATAAGTAAAATTCACGCTTACCACTCTATTATCCCATTGATTACGAAGATTAAAATCTACGTTTTGATATTTACTATAACCTCTGAACTGCTGGATATCCAGAAAATCCCGGAAGTTTACTCTTACAGTTCCCTTATTTTTCAAAACCTGTTTACTTACGGCAAAATTTGCCACACCCATTGGTTTTGCCACCAATGTTCCCATTACCATCTTACTTCTGTAGAAGCCACTCAATTCAAGATTCCATCCTTTATCAAAATTAAACTGGTTTGAAACATTTGCCATATAACCAAATCCGGAGGCATCAATTGAACCATCATTTACTTTTCCTTTATAATTATTGTAATTGCCTTCACCATAAATATTTGCTTTCCAAAATTTAGTAATGGGTATCAAAGCGCTAATATTGAGATTTACATTATTTTGATGTGCAATATTTGATCTTTTAATATAAGAAGTATGAATGCTGTCAATTTGTTCCAGCACTTCCTGGATGATATCACTTGTTTTTGAATAGCTTATTGAGCTGGTCAAAAATCCTTTGTATGTATGCGTAAATTCAATTTTATTACTAAACTGAGGTTTTAAATAAGGATTCCCAACCTGGTAAGTGTATTTATCCAAAAAATAATAAAAAGGGTTCAGATCCTCATAGTCCGGTCTTTGAATACGACGGCCATAACTAAGCGCAAACTGGTTCTTATCATTCATGGTATAACCCAGATAAGCAGTGGGAAACAACTGTGTATAATTGCGCTCAAAAACTTCATTGGTAATCTTCTGATCTCCTTTTGCATTCGTATTTTCCATTCTCAGGCCCAACTGCCCCTTCCATTTTTTGCTAAAGGGTTTACTTAAGTTTACATATGCCGCATTGATATTTTCCGTATATAAAAAATGATTGGAGCGGCCTTTGTCTGTTTCCCAGCTTTGATTTACCCATAAATCATACTGCGCATTGTTATCTGTTTTTACATAACTGCTTTTTACGCCTGCTTCCAGCTTTGCACCTTTTTTCAATGACTTTGTAAAATCAATCTTCGCACTGTAAATGTTGATATCGGATGGTAAATAACCTCTGAGTATTTCATTGGCATGTGTCTGAGAACCATTTTTATCAAAGAAGGAATTTTGAAACAATTGATCGCTGGATGATTTATATTTAATATAATCCAGATCTGCGGTCAACTCTGTTCCGGCAGTATCAAACACATGTTTCAGGTTGAAATTCGCGCCGGTATTTTTCCAGCTTTCTTTGGATTTATTGTTGGCAAGTGTGATACTGTCCAGCTTTCCTGCCGGATTCAACATATTTGTTACATTATCGGTACTAAATGAACCGGGATTAATAAAACCATTTACAACGAATCCCAAAGTTGTTTTTTTAGATGCATAGAAATCGGCCCCTAATTTATAAGTATGATTTTCAAAATCATTGACCATTTTGGTATTCTGAACAAATAAGGATGCAAGACTTGCGTCGGAATAAAACTTCCTTGTGAGATTAAGGTCTTGTGTACCAATATTGTGATTATAGCTGTAATTGGCAAACATGTTGAATTTACCGGTTCTGTAATTCAGGTTCATACTGTTATTGGTTTTAGGCTTTTTTCCCATTCCCGCCCCCAGCGTAACACTGCCATTGATACCTTTTACCTTTGTTTTTTTGGTTTTAATATTGATCACGCCGGAATTGCCGGCCGCATCATATTTTGCCGGTGGCGTACTCATGATCTCAATCTGATCCATGTTGTTGCTGGATAAATTTTTAAGCATGTTTACCAGCTCTGCTCCCGCTGAGTAAGTGGGTTTACCATCAACCAAAATCAGTACGCCTTGTTTGCCTTTTAAACTGATATTGCCGTCTTTATCCACTGTAATTCCAGGCGATTTTTCCAACACTTCCAAAGCAGTTAATCCCACATTGGTTGGCGAGGCATCTACGTTTACCATTGTTTTATCCAATGTTTGCTCAATAAAAGGTCTTTTAGTTGTTACGACCACTTCATTTAACTGAGCGGAAACCGATCTCATGGCAATAGCAGCCATTTCCTGAGCCGGATGAATAGCTGATAATTCGAAAGGTTCGCTGTAAAGAACTTCATATCCTAATGATTCAATACGTAGCAGGTATTTCCCTTCTTTTAATCTTTCAATTTCAAAAATCCCGGATTTGTCAGTAACAGTCGTTTTTATAATGGCGGAATCAATGGCTTGTAAAACAATTACTGTGGCGGCTTCCAATGGCTTGCCAGCACCGGATACTTTCCCGGTTACTTTCCCATTTTGAACCGCCTGAGCATGGCTGATCAAACTGAAGGAACTAAATCCCAGGATCATAAGAAGCGTTAAAATCTTTTTCATGTGAGTAGTTTTTGTATGATAATTTTAAATTATTTAGTACTATCCTTTGTAAATTACATTTCAAAGTTAGGTACTGTGCTAAGCATAGTACATGCTTTTGTAATGGACGGTTTTAAAAAAGGATAAATGGTAGATGTTTATTGGACGAAAGCTGATTTTTCTTGTTACTTCAATTCCCTCAATTAGGATAAAAGGAAAAAAAACAAGATGGATGGTTGCTTTTGTGAATGGTTTCATTGCATTCTATTTATTGCACAAACCTATTTTCCAAAGAACAAGCGCGAAAAAATGTTAAGATGAAAACCGGATATAAGTGGATAAAACCCGGTTTAAAAGGGATGGAAAAAGCCCTGCGCATCAAAAGGGCAGGCCCGAAAAGCGGTTGAGGAATGGAGATATGAATATTAAGAAAGAGTAGAAGTTTTAAATCAGGTAATATTTAATCCTGAAAATTTGATATGAATAGCTTTACCTTATAAGACGGGGTAAAATGCGATTCATAAAAAAATCCGACGTAATTGTATTATTTTATAGATGGAATTAATTTTTACAGTGGACTTGAAAAAAGAAAAAGCGGCATGCTTTGCATGCCGCTTTTATTCAAAAAAGAAGAACATTATTATAATTCCAGCAATGTTTTTACCGGATCTTTACCTATCAGCAATTGCTCAGGATTTTCCAATAATTCTTTTACTCTTACCAGGAAACTTACACTTTCGCGACCATCAATAACACGGTGATCATAACTCAATGCGAGATACATCATAGGTTTGATCACTACCTGCCCATTAATGGCCATTGGCCTTTCCTGTATTTTATGCATGCCCAATATTGCACTTTGTGGCAGATTGAGAATGGGCGTACTCATCAGGCTTCCGAATACGCCGCCATTTGTAATGGTGAAAGTGCCGCCTTGCAATTCCTCCATGGTTAATTTATTGTCTCTTGCTTTGCCTGCAAGTTCAATTACTTTCTTTTCTATATCCGCCATACCCAGGCTTTCCACATTCCGGATTACCGGCACGGTTAAACCTCTTGGTGTACTTACTGCAATACTGATATCAACATAATCGTGATAGATCAATGCATCTTCATCAAGATAAGCATTTACAGCCGGCCATTCGCTGAGGGTAATAGCACAAGCCTTTGCGAAAAAGCTCATGAAGCCAAGATTCACACCATGACTTTCTTTAAACTTGTCTTTAAATTGTTTGCGAATTTCCATGATGCGGCTCATATCCACTTCATTAAAAGTGGTGAGCATAGCAGTAGTATTTTTAGCTTCCACCAAACGGCGGCTAATGGTTTTGCGCAGGTTGCTCATTTTTTCCCTGCGTTCATCACGGGTAAATAATTCCTTCCCTTCGAAAGCTTTTTTACCGGGATGGGCCAATGCTTCCAGAACATCCTGTTTGAGAATTTTACCTCTTGCACCGGAAGCGTGTATGGAAGTTGGATCCAGTTTTTTATCTGTAATGATGGCCGAAGCAACAGGTGTTGCCTTAGAAGCTATTACTGTTACCGCAGAAGCCGGATGCGTTTCCTTAATCAAACCAATTTGCGCCGGTTTTTCAATTACTATTTCAGGCTGGTGACTTACCGCTACATCCGTATCAATTTTTGCTACTACCGCTCCTATTGGAAGCACTTCATCTTCCTGTGCCAGAATCTTTAATTTTCCGCTTTCGGGCGCATTTAATTCAAATGTGGCTTTCTCACTTTCCAGTTCGGCCAGCACCTCATCACGTTCGATTAATTCGCCATCTTTTTTCAACCATTTTAATAAAGTAACCTCACTGATAGATTCACCTACTGCCGGCACTTTTAATTCAATGATGCCTTTCCCTGCCGCCGCCGGTTGTTCTTTTTGCGGCTGTTGCGCACTCCTTTCCACCGGTTGACTTTTTTCCTGTGGCTGCGTTGACTTTACAGCCGGTTGCTCCGCCTGTGGTTTTGCAGCTGTTTCATCAATATGAGCAAGTACAGCGCCTATTTGCAATGTATCTCCTTCATGGGCCGCCTGTTTTAAAATGCCTGCCTGTTCGGCGTTCACTTCAAAGGTTGCTTTTTCGCTTTCCAGTTCCGCAATCACCTCATCCCTATTCACATATTCACCTTCTTTTTTTGTCCATTTTAAAAGTGTAACCTCGCTAATGGATTCTCCTACCGTTGGAACTTTTATCTCGATCATATCTGGTTGTTTACTTCTTTAGTAATTCAGTATTCAAATTATTTAAGCAAGCTACTGAATTTGGATTTTATATTAATATGATTTGTGTATTTTCATTTAAAAACGGCGTATTCATTCCATGAAATAATATAAACTTATTCTCAAAATGTTTAACGCTTGTTTTTTACGAATCTCATCCCGGCCACTATATACTAAAAGCAGTTTCAATGATCTCTGCCTGCTCCTGCGCATGTACTTTGGCATACCCTGTAGCCGTAGAAGCCGAAGCATGCCTGCTGATCACCCCATAATTAATTGTTTTAAGGTTCATTTGAAGGAATGATGCCGCTCCCACATTCAATGGCTCTTCCTGAACCCAAAACCAAATAGCTTTATTATATTTTTTGTACAAAGCATTCAATTGCTTTAATGGCAAAGGATATAATTGTTCCATACGCAAAATGGCAATATCTTTATTATGCTCTTTTGCCTGCTTTTCGGCCAGTTCAAAATAAAGTTTACCGGTGCAAAACAATACTTTTTTTACCTGTGAAGCATCTTCAATAAACGGATCATCAATCACTTCCTTAAATCCACCGGAAGTAAATTCATTAATATGACTATAACTTCCCGGATAACGCAGATTGGCTTTTGGTGAAAAATTAATCAGCGGTTTACGGAATGGCCAGGCTAACTGCCTTCTCAGTGCATGGAATAAATTAGCTGCCGTAGTAATATTTGTAACTACAATATTCAATTCGGCACACATTTGTAGAAACCGTTCCATACGCGCGCTGCTATGTTCCGGGCCCTGTCCTTCGTAACCATGCGGCAACAATAAGGTCAATCCATTCATCCGGTTCCATTTTTGTTCGCCCGCGGCAATAAACTGGTCAATCATCGTTTGCGCACCATTGGCAAAATCGCCAAACTGAGCTTCCCATAAAACCAATGCATTGGGATTGGCCATTGCATAACCATATTCAAAACCCAGAACACCATATTCACTCAATAAAGAATTGTAGATATGAAAAAGCGGCTGCCCTTCTTTAAAATGATCCAGCCTGTTGTATTCCAGGTCGGTATTCTCATCGCGAATGACGGCATGACGATGACTAAATGTGCCGCGCTTAACATCCTGGCCGCTCATTCGTACAATATTCCCATCAATCAATAAAGAGCTATAAGCCATTAATTCCCCTGTTGCCCAATCCACTTTTTGTTCTGTTTCAAACAATTTGATTTTATCCTGTAATAGTTTTTCAACTTTTCTGCAAAGGCTGAAAGTCAGAAGGCCATTTCATCAATCCATCTAAACAATTTTTTAAATTCATCTGCACTTATGGCTGTTGCGGGTGATTCATCAAAATCATCAGGCTCTGCTTTACGCAGGCTTCGCCACCATTTTTCAGGTTGCTGGTATTTATAAGGAAGGGGATTTTGTTTTATTTCATCCAGCCGTTCCTGCAGATCGGACCAGAAATTTTTTCTCCATTTCTTTTGCCAGTTCTTGCGCATCCGCTTCGCCATTTTCCATTAAATATTTGGTATATACTTCCCGCGGATTGGGATGCTTTTCAATCAGCGCATACAATTTTGGCTGGGTAAATTTTGGATCATCGCCTTCATTATGTCCATGACGGCGGTAACAAACCATATCAATAAATATATCCGCATTAAATTCCTGCCGGTAGCGGGTTGCAATTTCAACACATTTTACAACAGCTTCCGCATCATCGCCATTTACATGCAATACCGGCGCCTGTACCATGGATGCAAGAGAAGTACAATAATCAGCACTTCTTGCATCATCAAAATCGGTTGTAAAACCAATCTGGTTATTGATTACAAAATGAATAGTTCCGCCGGTATAATAACCTTTCAGATTGCTCATTTGCAATACTTCATATACAATTCCCTGTCCGGCAACAGATGCATCGCCATGAATAAGTATAGGTAAAATTTTATCGTAATCACTATTATACAATACATCTGCTTTTGCCCGGGCAAAACCAACCACCACAGGATCCACCGCTTCGAGATGGGATGGATTGGGCATTAATTTTAGATGGATGGTTTTTCCATCCTCAGTTGTTACCTCACTTCCAAAACCCATATGGTATTTCACATCACCGCTGCCCATGGTTTGATCCAGCTGTGCAGTACCTTCAAATTCACTGAATATCTGTTCATAGGTTTTACCCATGATATTGGCCAGTATATTCAATCTTCCGCGATGTGCCATACCAATTACCACTTCCTGCACATCATGATTGGCAGCGGTATTGATAATTGCATCCAAAGCGGGAATGGTTGTTTCACCGCCTTCAAGAGAAAATCTTTTTTGACCTACATATTTTGTATGAAGAAATTTTTCAAACATTACACCTTCATTCAATTTTTCAAGAATGCGTTTCTTTTTTTGAAGCGGAAGCGGATTGGTGAATTTTCTTTCCATTTCATTGGTCAGCCAGTCAACTTTTTTCTGATCGCTGATATATTTAAATTCAATACCTACATGATTGGCATAGCATTCCTCCAGGTGTTTTAAAATATTTCGTAAAGTAGTTGTTCCCAATCCGATAAGATTTCCGGCATAAAAAGTTTTATCCAGGTCTGCTTCACTTAAGCCAAAAAAAGCCAGTTCCAGGTTGGCGCCCCGGTCTTTACGTTTACGGATGGGATTGGTTTTGGCCAGTAAATGGCCTTTATTTCGATATCCGAGAATGAGCCGGTAAACCCTGATTTCATACATCCAGTCGGGGCTTGCTGAGACAGCTGTTTTATCCTCCGTTTTTTGGGCAGTGGCAGATCCATTGGAAGCGCCCGCAGAAACAGCAAAATCAAAACCTTCAAAAAAGCTTTTAAAGTCCGGGTCTACACTTTCCGGGTTCTTAATAAAATCCTGGTATAACTGCTCAATATAAGCAGGATGCGAATGAGTAATATAAGAAAAGTCCTTCATGCCGGGCTGTTTATCCTTTTATGATTTAAATTCGATTGCAAATATCGGTTTTTGAAAGCATAATATTTATTGAATCTTTCAATTGATTAAAGGGGCGTTTTATTCAATAAAAAATCTGCTGATTTGAATAATTTAGTGATTTATTTTTAAAAATCAAAATTTAACGCTTACCTTCGCCGTCCTTTAAAAATAAATTATGGCAAACCATAAAGCTACAAAAAAAGATATGCGCCAGGCTGAAAAACGCAGGGACAGAAACCGTTACTATGGTAAAACGACGCGTAATGCCGTTCGTAAACTCAGAGACGTGAAGGATGAAGCAACTTATGACGAACAATTACCATTGACCGTGTCTATGATTGATAAACTCGCAAAACGTGGTATAATTCATCGTAATAAAGCAAGCAACCTGAAAAGTAAACTGGCTAAAAAAACTACTTTAAAAGCTTGATTTTTATTTAATCAATTTAATATGAATGGCCAGCCCCAAAATGCTGGCTTTTTCATTTTTGACCCAATAAGGATGCGAATATGATATCACCGGTTTCATTTTGTCGGTATCAAAATTGCTTGTCCCAATTTCAGTGTCTATTAAAATTTTTGTCCCCAATCTTTTTCTTCCAGTAGAAATAAGGCATCAACAGTAACATTAAACACAGAAGCAATCTTTAGGGAAAGTAAAGTGGAGGGAACAAATTTTCCAATTTCAATGGAGTTTATCGTCTGCCTCGATACGTTTACTTTTTCCGCCAGTTCCGCCTGTGTAAGATTGTACTTTACCCGCTCAGCTTTAATCAGGTTTTTCACTCAAAACTTATTTTTCAATTAGGTATAATCTCAGATAAAAGATTAAAATAGCTAGAGAAAACACCATAATACTAAAATGATTAATTTCCGTTAAACGCCATTCTATGATTCCTTTTTCAAAGAAATACCTGGTTAAATAAGAAACAAGAAAGGAAATCAAAAAAGCAATCGTCATCGAACTGAATCTTATACTATTGGACCTTTCATCCTCTTTCTTTTCTTTTGAAATAAAAACGAAAAACAATCCGAATAAAAGGAGCACATCCGATCCGGAAGTTTTGTCAATAAATATTAGGGGAATACCTGCTATTATAAAAAGAATACCTGCATACTTTAAAAAGTTTGATGCAAAAAAATTTTCCATCTTTAAAATTTTGATGATAAAAATACATCAATTTAAAAGACAAGTAAACTTTACATTTGAAAAATATAAAAAATTCCTGATTCCAATTTTTCAATGCAGATCATACTGGTAGTACTGCCTGAATTTATGTGATCTTTTAAGAACTTTCCATGCATGAAAATAATTCCGGTCTGGAAATAAGATTTTCAGGCCATAATTCCCCTTACTACATGTCCTTCCACATCTGTCAATCTGTAACGGCGCCCCTGGTGCCGGAATGTAAGCCGCTCATGATCGAGCCCCATCAGGTGTAAAACGGTAGCATGAAAATCATGTACATGTACAGGGTTTTGGACAATATTGTAACCGAAATCATCTGTTTCTCCATATACGATTCCAGGTTTAATGCCACCGCCGGCCATCCATATGGTGAAGCAGCGCGGATGATGATCCCGGCCATAATTATCTACTTTTATGGCGCCCTGGCAATAATTGGTCCGGCCAAATTCGCCACCCCATATCACAAGTGTTTCATCGAGCAAACCTCTTTGTTTTAAATCGGTAATCAGTGCCGCAGAAGCCTGGTCTACATCTTTGGCCTGTCCTCTCATTTCATTGGGAAGATTACCATGTTGATCCCAACCCTGGTGATATAACTGTACAAAGCGAACGCCGTTTTCAGAAAGTTTGCGTGCCAGTAAACAATTGGCCGCATAAGTTCCGGGCAGAAGACAATCCGGGCCATATAACTTTACAATATCATCGGGTTCTTTGGATACATCCATAATTTCGGGAACGGCGGTTTGCATGCGATATGCCATTTCATATTGCTGTATTTTGGCGGTAATTTCAGGATCGCCAAATTCTTTATAACTCATCTCATTCAGTTCAGCCACCTTATCCAGCATATTCCTCCGGGTAGCTCTGTCCATTCCATCGGGATCCTGCAGGTAAAGAACAGGGTTTTCACCACTGCTGAATTGAACGCCCTGGTGTATGGAATCTAAAAATCCATTCGTCCATAATTTGGAATATACGCCTTGTCCATTGCCCTTTCCTCTGGATAGCAATACACAAAATGCAGGCAGATTTTTATTCTCACTTCCCAGTCCATAACTCACCCAGGATCCCATACTGGCGCGGTTTCCCTGCTGTGCGCCTGTTTGAAAAAATGTCAGCGCCGGATCATGATTGATCGCTTCGGTGTACATGGATTTTACAATACAAAGATCATCCACAATTTTCGCCGTGTGCGGAAACATTTCACTTATCCATGCACCGGATTCTCCATACTGATTA
Source organism: uncultured Chitinophagaceae bacterium (assembly GCA_963695165.1). Classification (GTDB taxonomy): domain Bacteria; phylum Bacteroidota; class Bacteroidia; order Chitinophagales; family Chitinophagaceae; genus CAVOGF01. Next base: position 395,167 of record CAVOGF010000001.1, on the reverse strand, counting down.
AACTTATAATAAGATCCCACCAATGGAAAGGATTTTTGCTGGGCTGTCATGCCCGTTAAACGCTGACCCGCACGAATGGATTCCGGAAGTTCCTGCCCCATCATGTTGTTGAGTTTAGGTTTATAATCGAATGTTTCCAACTGAGAGGGCGCGCCGTTTTGAAACAGGTAAATCACCCGTTTTGCCTTGGGTGCAAAATGTGGAATACCAGGAATAAAGGAAGCTTCTTCTTCCGCGGATCCTTTGAACAAATCGGGAATCAACAAAGAGCCGAGTGCGACGCTGCCCAAACCAAGGCTCAGGTTGGATAAAAAACGCCGGCGGTTCATATTTAAACTTCTTTCGAGTAATTCTTTTTCCATAATCATGTTTTTGTGATGGCTTCCTCCATGTTATAAATAGTCTGTATTACCTGCATCATGGCAGCCAGATCAATGGTAGCTGTCGCATCTTTCAATTGATACTCCCCTACTTGTATCAGCTTATCCGCTTCTTTGGGATTTGCTTTAAAATAAGCCTGTTGCTCTTTCCAATATTTGATTAATATATCAGCTTCTTTTTTCTCCGGGCTACGACAGATAATCTTTCTGAAACCAATGCTGATAGCAGCTTCGGGCTCATTTTTATTTTTCAATAATTCATCAGCCAAAACTCGTGATGCTTCCAGCACAGTTGGATCATTCATCATGATCAATGCCTGCAAAGGTGTATTGGTTCTTAAGCGTTTCACCTCACACTGATCACGGTTGCTGGCATCAAAAATCATCATTCCGGGTGGCGGCACCGTTCGTTTGATAAATGTGTACATCCCTCTTCGATACAACAGGCTGTCATGATCCTGTTTGTAACTTGCTAAAATACCACGGCCCGATGTTGCCATTTCCCATAATCCCGGGGGCTGATAAGGTTTTACACTTGGTCCGCCAATACTGCGGTTTAGCAGATCACTGCTTGCCAGAATCATATCGCGGATCATCTCCGCATTCATGCGGATGCGTGGGGCATATGAAAGATAAATATTTTCAGGATCCGCTTTTAATTTTTCAGGACTAATGGCCGCAGATTGACGGTAAGTGGCTGAAAGTACAATTTGTTTCACCAGTCTTTTAATATCCCATCCATGCTCCATAAAATCTACTGCAAGCCAGTCCAATAATTCTGGATGTGAAGGAAGATTGCCCTGCATTCCAAAATCAGCGGATGTTTTTACAATCCCTTTTCCAAAAAATTCCTGCCAGATCCTGTTTACAAATACTCTTGCCGTAAGCGGATTTTTTTCATTGAATAACCATTCCGACAATCCCAACCGATTTTTAGGATAACTGTCCGGGAAAGGCAGAATGGATTCCGGAGTGGCGGGATGTACTTCAGTGAAGGCGCATCATAATTACCTCTTGCAAGAATATAGGTTTTCCGGATCGTGTCCTTATCCTTCATTACCGACACTTCCAGTTTATTGGTATCCGGTTGATTGATAAACCGCAGGATGCCTGCCTTATCTTCTTTAGTGATTTCCATGCGGGGATTCTTCGCATAAGTTTTCGGGCCGCCAACAGTAGATTCCAATCCAACCTCCTTAATGTTATTGAAGAAGGAATACAGTTGAAAATAATTCTTTTGTGAAAACGGATCATATTTATGATCATGGCATTGGGCGCATTCCATTGTTACACCCAGGAAAGCTTTGCCCAAAGTATTGGTTCGGTCAATTACATAACTTATCCGGTATTCTTCATCAATTACACCACCTTCTTCGGTGATCTTATGATTGCGGTTAAAACCTGTTGCCAATAATTGTTCTTTGGTTGTATCAGGCAAAAGATCGCCTGCCAGTTGCCAGGTTACGAATTGATCGTAAGGCATATTTTCATTAAAAGCATGGATCACCCAATCGCGCCAGGGCCATTGGGTACGGTAATTATCATCCTGGTAACCATGCGAATCGGCATAGCGCGCCACATCCAGCCAGGGAATAGCCATCCTTTCGCCATAGCTTGGTTTTTGCAACAGTTCGTCCACCATTTTTTCGTATGCATCGGGAGCATTGTCTTTCACAAAACGATCCGTTTGTTCAGGTGTGGGCAGCAGTCCGGTAAGATCTAAAGCGATGCGTTTTAATAACCGTTCTTTATCCGCTTCTTCATTGGGTGCAAGATCTTTCTGTTCCATTTTTTGCAACATAAAAAAATCAATTTCATTCTTTGGCCATTTGCTGTTTTTTACTTTGGGAAGCGTTGATTTTTTAGGTGCAACAAATGCCCAGTGTTTTTCATATTTCGCGCCCTGTTCAATCCATTTTTTAATGAGTTTAATTTCAGTCTCAGTTAAGGTGGGCAAATGACTGGAAGGCGGCGGCATCTGGTACGAAGTATCCGTAGAAGTTACGCGCAGAAAAAGTTCGGAAGAGCCGGGTTTGCCGGGCACTATCGCATGTGCATCCGGATGTTCCTTCAATGCTTTGTATGCCTCTTCCGCAATATCCAGCCTCAATCCAGCCTCGCGTTTATTGGCATCCGGTCCATGACAGGCATAACATTTATCAGAGAAAATAGGTCTTATCTGAAAATTGTAACTGATCAGATCTGTATCATCGGCATCAGTGGATTTGTTTTTTTTAGAAAATAAAAAAACAACCATTCCTGAAACACCAACCAATAATAAGAGAATGTAAAACTTTTTCATGATGACAAGTTCTGGTTAGGAGCCCTAAATTTATTAAAAAAAATTAAGGATGAGCAATTTAGCGATGCAATTAAATTACTTATTATTTTAATAGGATAATTTTATGTATCCGGCATTGGTTCATTTTGCAGCTTTTCTTGCGTCGCACTCTTCGGCGTTCTGTTCTTTGATCTGCACTTCATACAATTAAAACTAACTGCAATTTAGAAGAATTGGCGAGAAAGCGGTATTATGAGAAATTGGAAACCGAATGCAGATTGGTTATCGGCAATAAGAATTAGGAATGTGCATTTGAAGAAAGTTGGTTAAACAGATGCGATCTTAATCTGCACGTTAATTACGCTGCACGCACTCATTAAAATTTCGTTCTCATTCCTTCACCGGCGCATAATATAGGATTGCTAGTTCATCATCGGCAATTACTGCTGTATGATCGCAAAACCCGTCAACAGTGATATTGATTGCCGCAATAAGTTTTCTCATTTTATTTGTTTAGGCTTCACAACTTAATAAAGATAAATTTTTAAAAGAAATTGGTTCATCATTCTTCTGTCTTTAGCATTGAGCAATCTGTAGTAAATATTAAACAATATGAAACTTCATCATTGGCACTGCGTACCTCGAAGAATCACTTACTACTTATTCAATGATAATTTGATTGTCAAACAGTTCTTTGAAAACTGCAAAAGATTTATCGTGTATATCTTCACTACTGTCAAGTATGATGGCATAAAATATTTTTCCCCTGAACCTGTCTTTGCTTTCGGAGGGATTGTAGTAAGTTACTTCACCTGTATTTCCTTCCGGCATTGCTGTAGGATATTCCAAAAGGAGTCCCGGATATTCCGGTGCATTTCTCTCAATGCCTATCATATACAAATGCCCGCCTCCAATGTCTTTATACATTGTTTTGTCTTTAATCTCATAAGCAATCATTTTCTCGTATTTGTCAGAAAAATCAATTTTTGTTTTGTTCGGATATTTTGAAACGAAATTGGTGATATAGTCATCCAATTTGTCTTTGTCATTGGCTGCTTTAAAAAGGATGGCAACCGTGTATTCAATTTTTTTCCCTTTTTTATTGACAATTGCCGGCGGTATGATACTAAAAATGCTTTGATTTTTTTGATAGTCAGATATAGTTAAACTCCACAATGAGTCAACCAGAATTTTAATTCCTAAAGGTCTTGAAGTGAAAGTTATTTTATCTCCTTTATGTACAGTCCAAATGTCACCTTTGCTGTAATCCTTGTCCTTGTCAACGGGCACAATACTTTTGTAAATGTTTGCTCCATGTTGCATTTCAAAACTTCCTTTTTTGCCTGATATGCTTTTTACTTTATTCATTGCGTAGATGCAATGTGATGGCATATTCGCTATACCTGTTGCCTGGGCGTATTCGTTCCAAAAATCGGCAGGTTGTTCTGCCGGCAATAGATTCCGCGCTTTGCCAAAATTATCAATAGCTAAGTCCGGAGCATTTGAAAGCGCATAATGATAGGCAAGAAACCAATATGTCCGATAATCTTTCGGATTGCTATTAATTGCTAAATTGTAATTAGTAATGGCATTGTTGAAATAAACAGTATCGTCAAGATTGTATAAATAATGGGCGATGTCACCAAGCAGCAAATAAAGTTCTTCTGTTTGGTTTGTTAGTGCTGAAAAGTTTACATAGTGTTCCCGAAGTTCTTTTATCAATTTTTCTTTGGGCTTGTCGTAATTCCACTCATTTGTCCAATGGTTATAGTATTGTTGGTTGTCCCTGATAAAAGCGAAAGCGCTTATTAGTTTACTGTCGCTACTGATTTTGGAAACATCAAGAAAGTTTATGTTGGCAAATGCCTGAAATGCAACTAATGTCCCAATTAAAAAAGCTATTATCTGTTTCATTAACTATCTTATACTTTGGTAATTGTCTTTTTAAAAGCTGACATAAATCTTGATTGTCTGCCGGTAACATTCTCTCCTTTAAACCGAATTAGGTCAAAATAAAAAATGGTTTTCTTATTTGATGTGTCAGTAAATCTGATTTCAACTGAAGGACTGTTTGTAATTCCAAATTCGTCATTCTCCAATAAAGTGTCATTCTGTACTATTTTATTCTTATTTGTATTGATATCTGAAGGATTTTTCCGGTCAATATTCTTATCTAAACTTGTTGAGCAAGAAAAAATGAATAAACAGAAAAGTAGTTTTGAAAATTGTGTTGCCATTGCCTTAAATGCTCTGTCCGAAAGTCAATAAGTTGTTGTCTGGGTCAAGCAAAGCAAATTCCCTTTGTCCCCAGGGCTTTGTTTCTAAATGTCCGTTTGGGTGAATTGAAATTTTCTTGTCTAAAAACGTTTGGTAAAGTTTATCAATGTCGTTTGTTCTGATATAAACTTGTCCGTAGTTTTCTTTTGGGTCAAGTTCTTTGAACTCAAAAAAGTGAATTTGAATATTGTCTTTATAAACCATTAAGTAACCGTCAAAGTCATTGCCGCCAAAAACCTGAAAACCTAATTTGTTTATGTAATAGTCTTTCGTTACCGCCTTATCTCGCATTGGTAACTTTGGATTTATTTCTGTCAGCATATTTTCGTCAATGTGTTGTAAATATAAAATTAATTTCAAAACGTTGGTGGCATTCTGAGCTTATCGAAGGATTGTACGAGCACTGTTATACAATGGAACGCACAACCAAAAAAAGACTGGTACCACCACAATAATAGCCGTTTCATCACTTCATAAATAACCCGTAAAAATCAACTTAAAGTCTTTTTAGCAAAAAAGGAAATTATCATGCCCGGAATAGCCAAAGCAATAGCCAAATAAATCAGGATCATGGGAGAATAAGCACCGAGCAACAGACCCGCAACAGAAGTTGCGATCATAATGGATAGATTGAATGTTGAAGACTGAACCGATGTGGCAACGTCTTTGGCGCTTTCTATTTGTTTACTTACAGCTGCCTGAAACAAGGTTACCAATGGACCAAACGAAAGCCCCCACAAAAAGAAAGCAAAATGAGATACGCCCGTAATTCCACCAAATATTAGAAAAATAACCATAGAAATGAGCAGCAATGCAAACATAGCGACTGTAAGCAGTCTCAGGTGTTTATCGGTGTATTTGATTGCCAGCAATACAGAAATCAAAGACCCGGCCCCGAAAACTAATAATGCACTTTCAATTCCCCCGGCAAGCTGAATTTCATCAACCAGGCTTGTGATATACACATATACACCATAATGTGCACTCACACCCAGCAGGGTAAGCAAAAGGACAATTAAAACTGCCGGAATTTTGAGCAGGGCAAATGGCGATGAACTTTGGGTAAGTTTCTCGCCCGGTGTAGAAGGCAATGCAAAACCACAGATCAACGCAATAACAACAATTACTACCCCAAGTGCAACAAATTCTGTTCGCCAGCCATATTCGTTGCCAATAAAGGTCATAACCGGCATCCCCAGACTGATCCCCAATGTATTCCCGGCCATAATTACCGCAATAGCTTTCCCGTGTTGCTCCTCATTTACCAGGCGCATCCCGTATGCTGCAATCATGGGCCACATCACTCCCGCACAAATTCCACCTATAATCCTCAGGATGATGATAATGGTATAATTATGTAAAAGCCCTGATATAATATTAGAAACAGCAAATCCGGCAAGCAATATCAACAACAGGATTTTGCGGTTGAATTGCATGGTCAATGAAACAAGTGGGATCGCGAAAATAGCAGACGCAATGGCGTAGTAGCCTACCAGGTTGCCAGCCTGCACCGCATTGATGTTCAAATCTGCCATCATTTGCTGAAGAACACCCGAAGGCATCAACTCAGAAAGAATCCCCACAAATGTGACAGAAGACATCAGAATCATAATCAGCCATGGAAAATAATATTTGCCACTGGATGTAGCATGTTGTTCGCTCATAGTAGATTCTTTTTTAGCCCTGCTTATAAGTTTGCTTAAATTTTCATGGAGTGGGGTACCGTCTTAAAATTATCGTTGGCGCTTCGTAGCCGGTGAAGCCTTATTTGTTGGGCGTTGATTTTTTAAATAACTCGCCCTTCTTTCACTTCTATTTCTGAGCCTTCCGCCAGAAATATCGACTTGTGCTTTTCCTGATTTAAAAAACCAAAATCCTTCCCATAAATTCTTTCAAAGTCGATATCAATTATACATTCTTCTATTGGATAAACTTTCCATTTAGAATGTTCAACACCATATTCAGATGTTTTTGTTGATGATATTTTTGTGTAACCCCAATAATGTTCAGTAATAAATTCTTCCTCACTTTCATTTTCAATTTCTATTGCAGTGGTGCCAGCAATAACCTTCAGTGAATTCCAATTTCCTTTTTTCCATTTATATTCAACACTTAATTTATCACCTGAACTTTCCCATGAATGTTTCATTGGCAAAGTTTCATAATTTTCATTGTACACTGTATTTGCGACCAATGTCAATGCTAATTTTGGCACAATTTCTTTTATAAACACAACTCCCCGTTTCCATATTCCGTTGTCATTATAACGAACATAAAATCGCAGGTTGGCTTCTTCAAAACTTGTATGAAATGGAATTCTGAGTCCTTTAAGTTTAGTATTCTTAAATAAAAAACCAACCAGGCTTACATAACAATTGCCTTTCCATAAGTCAATTTCAGTTTTATAAGGCAAGTATTTTTTAAGAATGTCCTGGTCAACAGCATAATTTGCAATAATTAATTTTCTCCATTCAGCTTTTAAAAAAGTCTTTGCCATTGTTTGGTGTGTCTGATAAATTTACAACCAATTTTTACGGATTGGCGTTCGGTGGGGACATTTATAATCATCGGCCCGAACGTAAGCCCAATAGAATTTTACCGAAGATGAAAATAAAACAAAAAGCTGAAAAAAGTACTGCCCTTCACGGCTTGGGGTTCGTTGGGGAAATTTATATTCTTCAGCCCGAATACACTTCACCCGGAATAACTAAATCAAAATCCCCATAATTTTTTTGCTTACCGGTTTCGTTCAACATCGGTTTCATTTCTTGCCCGTTGGGCAAAACGAAACCGATGTTGTTAGCGGCTGCCTTTTTTAATTTGAATCAAATTAGTAAAATATTAAATTAATTTATTCCCATCTTTACTCCATCGATACTTGATAAATTGCGCAAACTCATCCTCATCAGCGTGTTCTAAGACAATTACTTGAGGTTTATAACCACATTCTTTCTTAATGTTTACAATTTCATCAGATATCACTTTGAAGATATTTTTTACCTGAATAATATTATCATCTACCTTCTTTTGTTCATTTTCAACTTCTTCATCCAATTGTTTATAAACTTTTGGAAAGTATACCTGACTAGGTTGATCCAAAACTAAAATTGATGGTATTTTAGATGTCTCAGTTATGCTGTGGAGATACAAAAATCCTAGAAATGCCGACAAATGTATAGCTAACCAGTTTGAACCACTTCCCATCTCGGATAGTAGAATATTTTCTTTATCTTTTATATTGTACTTTAAACTAAACTTTTCTAAATCAAAAAGAATTTTGCCAGGTTTGAACTCATCCTCAAAATCAAGTAGTTCACAAATATTACTCATCTTTTCACTTAATATTATTTGTGCCTTTTGTAATTCTTCTTTAAGATTGAAACCAGAAAGTTTATCTTTGAGCTCTTCAATTTCGAATTCTAACTCTGAATAATCGCTTCTACTATTTGATAAAAGCTTATTTCTTTCAATAAGATTTTGAGCATTGGCTTCCGTTCTTCCTTTTAATAGTAAACCTTTTTCGTACTCATTTTTAGTAATGAATTCTGTCAATATCTGTTTATTTAAGCTTTCAGCTTTTATATTCAGTTCTCTTAATTCTTTTTTAAGATTATCTCTCTCTTTTCGAAGTGATGCGTTTTGATTAGAAGTATCATTTACGTATGTACCGATTTTTTTAAATTCGTCCTCAAGTATTTCATTAGATTCTTGGATGACCGCAATTTTCTCTTTTATCGCCTCTACTTCTTGATCACAAAGTGGGCAATGAATATCACTAACATTTGTCTCAATTGATGCTAATGATTTTAATCGATTAATGTTCTTAGTATAATTTCTTGATATGTCATTATTAGATTCAATTGTAGATAATAAATCTTGAACAACATCTAAATCCTTCTTTTTCTCGAATATTAAATTATCTATTTTTCTTAGCTCTTCGTTAAGGTTTTGATCACCAATTGAGTTAGCATTAGAGTTTGGTAAGTCTGTGACAAGTTTTTTAAGATCAGGCAGAGTAATATCATCAGTTAACTCTTTGCCTAAAAAAGTATAATAGAGCGATAGAACACCGTAGAGGTCATTCCGCAATTGTCCGTTACTGATTTTTAACTTTTCATCAAGCTTTTTCTTATGACTTAATTCTTTTTGTTTAGTTTCTAAATTTCTTTGTAGATCAAAATATTCAGCATTTCCCCATCCCATTAGCATAGGATAATCTTCTATCGTTCTCTTTCTTTTATAAAAATCATCAAATCTATAAAAAAGACTATGCTTATTTGCAATTAGATTTTGATGCTGAAATAGAAATGGTGTAAAACTTCTCATCGTAACTTTTGGTCCCGATTTACGTTTATCTTCATCCTCATCTAATCTTGTATCTAAAACGGATATTCCCAAATGCTTTTCAAATTCTCTTTTAGCTTCGTCTAAGTCAATCCATTTTTTTTCACTGAAATATTCTATCGAAAAGCTTTTTACTACATCAGCATTTAATTCAACATTAAAATACATTTGATTACTGTTCCTTTTGGTATGGTTGATCTACTGGCAAATAAACAATAATCGATTATTTCAATTACCGCACTTTTACCAGTTTTAGAATCACCTGAAATTATGTTTAATCCATCATCAAACTTAAGAGTTCTTACTTCTTGATTATTGCTAAAAAGAAATATGTATGATATTGATGCTTGCATAATCTTATAAATTAAAAAATATTTTATTATGATCTTCTTTAGATAAAATTGACCCCAAATTGAATGCTGCTTTACAATACTCTTTTAATAATGGATTTTTTTCTTCCGCATAGTTTATTTTTCGTTCCTCCACCAGAGTTACTTTATTGGAGAATTCAATAGTATAGAGGTTTGACAAGGTAATCAAAGCTTCTTTTGTTTTCTTTCTATAATTAGCCAACAGAGTTTCAATTACTATTAACTCCTTTTTTACTTCGGGATTTAAAAATGTGTTGAACGTACTTTTTGCAGTACTTCTCTGTAGTTTATCCCTCATAATGTCATTGTATGTGAGAGGAAGAATATAATAAGTAAGTTCCATTTTTAATTGATTATCATTTGCACCAGCCAAAGCCATCAGCAATAATTTTGATGTGAACAACGGATTAAAAAGAATCTTTTCAGTTTGGGCTATATTCATATATCAGTTTCTTTATATAACCATTCAAAATCAGAGGTTTCGTTAATATTCTGAATTCTACCATTACGAAAAAACTTCTGAGTTCCATTAAATCCTGAGATTTCATTATGTGAACCAGTGATGCACTTGAAATAAACTTCTTGTGATTTTCTAATATGAGAATCGTCTTTGAATGAGTTATTTGATAAATGATATGAGGCTGCGCTTTTTTCAGTCTTTAAAGCAGAATTTATCTCATCTTCATAGGTAATCAAATTATCTTTTAATGTAGGATTTATTTTTAGAATCTCCTCGTAAGCTTCCTCCGACCTAACATAATCTTGAAATGCCTGATGCAAATCATTTTTTCTTAAAGAGATTGCATTCAACTTTTCAATAAACTTATAACCTTTAGCCAAATTTGCATCATCTCTTTCTCCCTCCTTCACAGATGGAAAGGGAATATGATCTTTGGTAAACTTCGACAAACTAAATTGCAAATCTGAATTGAAATCAGTAATATTAATTTCCCATTTATTTGAATCATCGATAGCTTTCTCAATGATCCATTGATGTAGTACTCCTATTGCAGCACTTCTTAAATTATCAGGTATTAATTTAAAAGTGGAATGTTCTTTTAGCTGAGCTAATTTTTCGTCAACTTTTGGCTCACCATTATTAATAGTAAACTTATCTAGAATGTCTAAAAGATCAGATTTTGAAATAATACCTGTATCAAAGATTATATCTTTGAATGATTTGGAAGTGGCTGAAATTGGATGATCTTTTAGTTTTCTATGCTTAACAGTTTTATTGAGCCCGTTCCACATATGAAATATAGAATCATCATGAATATTTTCTGTTGTGTGAAAAATAAACTTGTCGTTTGACTTTAATTTATCATATTCAACAACGAGGTTTTTTAATGTTTTCCAGACATCCACAGAATTGCTTGTAAGATTTGATTCTCCTTCGTGATGCTTAACCTCAACGGTTTCGCTTCCATATTGAACATCACCAAAACATTCAATATAGACGTATTCGCCATTTTTAGCATTTAAGCAGTACTCTAAAGCGATTAATTTTTGATATTCAAATCCTAATTGCTTTTTAGTTGAATCGTTATTTAAAGTTTCACTCATCCTTAAATTGTATTTTTAAGAGCTGTATTTATGGTTGCGCAGTTCTCATAAGATTGCCGCTAACTCAAATATATGAGAAAGTTTTCCTTCACTTACATCTTTCCAAAAATAAATATATTTATTGATTATCCAAACAGTTAAATCAGTTTTGCGAAAGACAAATTAAAATATACAACTTTCGTAAAGCCAACTTTTTAACTACAGAATTAAGGTTTTACAGTAACAACCATTCCACCCGAAAATAAGGATGGCCCTTAAACAACAAAGAACACTTTGATACTTCATCAAAGTGTTCTTTGTGTTTTATATTCCTAAAAAATTAAACCCCAAGACTCCAGCCCTGGCGGTATTCACGTTTTACGAACTGGTTTACTTCATCATAGTTGGTAACGCGCATATTTTTATGATCCCACATGAGTTTCATATTGCTTACCGGGTAATCAAATCCGCGGCCATTTGCTCTTGGCTTGGGCATATCGGCGCCACGGATGGCAAGATTGGCCATCAAAATAGCTTCGGTTAATGGACCGGCCAGGTTGAAGGGTGAACTCATTTCCATATTTCCGTAACCGGCTATGGCGCCTTCCACCCACTGCGCATAATGTCCTTCGGCACTGCCGGGTACGCGTTTGTAGGTTTGCTTTACCTGCACTTCCTTGTTGCGTGAAAGTGGCAGCAGGCGCGGATCGGCCGCATATTCACTGGCCATCATTTTTCCTTTGGTTCCTACAAATAAAATTCCGCTGTTGCCATCGCCAAATATTTCATTGGGGCCCAATTCTTCCGGACGCTCCGGCTTGATGCCGCCATCCATCCAGTGCATGGTTACGTTACCTTTCGTTTTGGCTGTTTTCGGGAAAGTGAGTGTGGCATGACTGGCCGGCGGACAACTGTCTGGGAAAACGCCTCTTTTTCCAAATGCAGTAAACACACTGCTCACGGAAGCCTGTACATCCATTGCGTATTTAAGCCCGAGCACACTGAAAGGCGCTTCCATCAGATGGCAGCCCAGGTCGCCCAAGGCGCCGGTACCATAATCCCACCAGCCCCGCCAGCTTCCGGGAATCAAATTATCTACATAATCTTTATAAGGTGCGGTTCCCAGCCATAGATCCCAGTCGAGCTCTTTGGGTACCGGTGGTTTGTCGGTAGACCAGGGAATACCTTGTGGCCAGATGGGCCTGTTGGTAAAGATATATACCGTATGTACATCGCCGATGGTTCCCGCATCGTACCATTCCCGCAACTGCCTTACGCCGTCGCCGGACGCGCCCTGGTTGCCCATTTGCGTTACTACTTTATAACGTTCGGCCGCTTCGGTTAATTTGCGCGCTTCATAAATGTCGTGCGTCATTGGTTTTTGAACATATACATGTTTGCCTCTTTGCATGGCGGCCATTGCTACCACGGCATGGGTATGATCGGGAGTGGATACGGATACCGCATCAAAATTTTTGGATTCCTTATCAAACATCTCCCGCCAGTCTTTATAATATTTGGCTTTGGGAAAAGCTTTAACAGAAGTTTCCGCCATACGATCGTCTACATCGCAAAGAAAACCGATATCGGCTTTGCCGCTTTTATGAAAATTGGCAAGGTCGGAACGTCCTTTACCGCCTACTCCAACGCCGGCTACAATCAGCCGGTCGCTGGGCGCAAGAAAGCCTGGGCCGCCCAATACATGTCGCGGAACAATCATAAACCCGGCCGCACTCAGGGTAGTATTTTTAAGAAAATCCCTGCGGGAATTGCTTTTCTTTTCTGTCATATTTTTTTTAGTTTAATGGTGATTAGTGAATGGTTGGTGGTTGGTGGTTGGTGGTTGATGGTTGGTGGTTGGTGGTTGGTTGATGGTTGGTGGTTGGTTGATCGTTTAAAATAACCTGCTGCCTGAAATTGCAGCAGGTTATTGAAACGGGGTACCAAAGATGCCCAATGATATACAGATGAAGTGCTTGCGACGCAACGAAGCTGCCATGAAAAACTATTGCTGGTATCCAAAATAAAATAATAATTCAAACAGCTTCGCATTGCATCATTCACTACTTCCTAACCTTCAGATCTCATCCCTAAGGCTTCATAAATCCTATCACACATTTTCCAAACCATATTGTTTCAAAACATCCAGTGGCACGCCTTCCCATTTATTGGGTGCATTGCCTGCATACTCCAGGTCTTTTACGCCTATCTCACTGGTGAAAAATCCGGAGGCCGTAAGATCGCGCATGCGGTTGAAAAAGTTAACGCCGGGCTCCATGCCTGGCTTGGCCGTTTCGGGATAAGCAATATCGGTAACCATTTCAAGCTGCTGCTGCTGCGTGGCATCTTTAAAAGGATTGTTGTAACGGCTGAAGCATTGCATATCGAGCCATCTTAATCCACCGCGCATGGGTACCTGGTGCGTAGGAATGTCCTTTACCATAAACTCAATAAATTCCGGCACTCCCGCATCGGAAGCACTGCCGGATTTTTCATCCTTTGGAATGATCATATCGGCCAGTATGGTAATGGTAGCCATCTCGTGATCGGTAAAAAACTTCTCACTATTGAGCTTTTTGTTCTTCTCAATTTCAAAATTTTCCCGGCCCGCTTCCGCGGCAGGCAGCCCGGTTGCCTCCGTTTTATTGTCTTTGGTTTTACAAGCTTCCACTAAAACGCCTGCCGAAACAACGGTTAAACCTAAGGCTTTAAGGGAATCGCGTCTGTTCATCATATTAAATATATTAGCAATTGGTTTTAGATGTTTAATTTTTTTCTCTGATCCAGCATGTATTCGGCGGTACGCAGCGATAAGGCAAGGATCGTCCAGGTAGCGTTTTTATCGCCCTGCTGAACAAAAGGCGCTCCATCCACCACAAATAAATTTTTGCAGTCATGTGCCTGGCACCATTTATTCAATGCCGATTTTTTAGGATCATCGCCCATACGAATGGTTCCTACTTCATGAATGATCCTTCCCGGCGCTTCCAGTCCGTAATTGTTTTCCGGGCCATTGGGTTTTGACGTAACAATAGCGCCCATTTCATGCAACAATTCCTGGAAGGTTTCCTGCATGTGCTTGGCCTGTTTGATTTCCGCATCAGCCCAGGTATAATTGAAACGCAATACGGGAATACCATATTTATCTACAACAGAAGGATCTATTTCACAATAGTTACTTGCTTTGGCAATAGCGGTACCGCGGCCGGCCATACCCACCTGGGTACCATAAAAACGACGGTAATCATCTTTTAATGAAGCGCCAAAACCACCGGCTTGTTTTTTATTTCCATCTCGGCCAGGCACTTTACCATTGAGGTTGTGCATGCCGCCGCCAAATCCATAAGAAGGCATGCGCATACCACCGCCATATTCAATATGATAACCGCGCGGGAAGTCGAGTTTTTTATTGTCGAGCCACCAGGGTGAATAAATATGCACACTGCCTACCCCATCTTCATTGTAGCGTTTACGATCGAGTAACTGCGGCAGAAAACCAGACATGCTGGCGCCGGTGGAATCGTGCAGGTATTTACCTACCACACCGCTGTTATTGGCCAGTCCATTCGGATGGGCAGAAGATTTTGAATTCAGTAATATGCGGGCCGATTCTCCGGCGCTTGCGCCCAGTACCACCGTTTTGGCATTTACCTGGTATTCCTGCATATCATCTTTATTAATATAAGAAACACCGGTAGCCAAACCATCTTTATCCGTAAGGATCTCTCTTACCATCGCATTGGTGATCACTTCCAGATTGCCGGTTTTCATGGCCGGGATGACCAGGCAGGATGATGCGGAAAAATCACCATAGATTTTACAACTGCGACCACACTGTCCGCAATAAAAACAAGGCGAGCGATCCTTATTTCCCGGCAATGCTTCCGTAAGCACCGAGCCTCTGCCCGGAATTACTTTAACTCCTACTTTAGCTGCCGACCGTTTAATGAATAATTCAGATAAACGTGGTTTGGGTGGCGCCATAAAAATGCCATCCGGCTCGTTTTCCAAACCTTCCACGCTTCCATATATACCTATCAGGCGGTCTACTTTATCATAATAAGGTTTTACTTCGTCGTAAGTGATGGGCCAGTTGTCTGTAATGCCGTCCGGATTTTGAAAATCCTGTGGTCCCATGCGCAGGGAAATTCGGCCCCAGTGATTGGTTCTGCCGCCCAGCATTCGCGAACGGAACCAGTCAAACTTGGTACCGGCAACTTTTGTATAAGGTTCGCCATCCAGTTCCCAGCCACCATAAGATGCATCAAAATCGCCAAAGGGCCGAACGGTGGAAGCGCCGCGGCGGGGAGATTCCCAGGGCCATTTCATCTGGTGCGCATCCTTGGCGGGATCGAAAAAAGGGCCCGCTTCCAGCATTAATACTTTTACACCCGACATCGCCAGATGATACCCGGCCATACCGCCACCCGCACCCGAACCGATAATAACCACATCGTGAACCGTGGATGACTTTTTTACCTGTAATTTGTCCATAGTTTAGGAATGAATATTTATTTGTTATGTTATTTGAAAATTTTTTAAGGAAATTGCTTAACAGATTCATTCCGGGCGACAAAGTGATTTTTTCATATTTTCAAGCTTTTGCGGGAAGCAATTCGTTAAGGTTATAAAAAACTAAGATAGGGCAAATTAGAATAATATGCGTATTCTAAAAACCAGATTCTAAATTGATTGCAATAAAAATACGAATTGCATTCGATTTTATTTAGAAAAAAGGAAACATTCGGTATTTATGGATTTTTTTGTGGTATTAAAATGCTTCCTAACTGAAAGAGCTGAAATTTTATCAGTAATCACTAACTTCTTACAAATACTTAAGCCATTTATTTTCTTTATGATTTGTCTTATAGTTTCCATACCATTTACACAATGGATATAAAAAAACGACAACAGAAATCCATACAATATAAATTACCCAAAGCGCCTACACCGGATTCTTCCTTAGGACGTCCAAATTGAAAAGGTTCAAAAGATAAATCCTTCCAGTGGTAACCTTGTAAAAATACCATCACAATCATCAAGGCATGAAGCAGGTATAAATGAATAATAAAATAAAACAATGGCACTTTACCATATACAGTAATAATATTGATGAATTTATTTTTCACCCCTTCAGCAAAATAAAATATCAAAAACATTATACCCAAAGTGAGTAATGTAAACAAAGCCGAAGGCGGATATTTAGAAACATTTATAAATGATAAAAATGTATAAAGATCATCTTTTTGGATGGTCCATTTTGAAGGATCACCATAAACATTGCTGAACCGGAGCAGGGTAAATAATACCAATGCCGCAATTGCTGTTTTTAGAAAAACCTGCTTTCTTTTTATTTCAGAATATTCAAATATTTTGCCCGCCGCAAATCCTGCAAGCATAATACCCAACCAGGGAATTACAGGATATACAATTACAAAATTAAACCCGGAGTTAGCTGGTAGGAACTCCGAGCTGAATAAAGGCGCAAGTACAGATTGAATTGTTGAATGCGGACCAATGGGAATAAGGGGAAAAACATCATGGCTGAAAATGATTATTAAACCAATAATACCGATGGTTCTGACAGGAAGTTTTAATAAAAATGAAAGTATAATAAAGCCAAAGCCAATTGCCGCAATTACTTCAAAAAGTAATAATCCTGAAATGCCAGTCGAACCAAAGCGCAAAGTTGATGACTGTAAATTCCAGAACAATCAGCCAAATGCCTCTGCTTACTAAAAACCGCCTGCTTTTAGCAACGCCCTGGCTTTTATAGAAAAGATAAGCTGAAACACCTGCCAAAAACACAAATACCGGAGCACAAAGATGGGTAATCCAACGGGTGAAAAACAATATGGGTGTGGTAGTTGACAAATCCGTTGGATTTTGAGTAAGTGAATTTACATGCATAAAATCACGTGTATGATCCAGCGCCATTAAAATCATTACCAGGCCACGGATAAAATCAATCGTGTAGATGCGTTTCAAAAGATATATGATTACAAATGATAAGGATGGTGAAATTTGGCGATAATAATATTGGTCAGATTGCAAATCAGTTTTTGATAAAAAAATTACTAAGAAAACCGCCGGTTTAGTTATCAATTAATGCCGGATCGAATAGCAATGGAAAAAACTGTCCTTCCATTTTAGTTCCTTTCGTAACTGGTGGCACATCTTGTAATAAAGGTTCATCCGTATTGGATTTGGTTCCTTCTTTAAACACATTCAATACAAACGCGCGTCTTGAACGATCAGATCTGTTCTCGTAGGAACCATGTACCATCAGTGGATGGTGAAATGTAGCACAACCTGCTTTCAACTCAATGGGAATTGGATTAAATTCAGCTTTCTGATCTTCAGTTAAAAATTTTTGTAAACCATTCATATCTCCTGCGAGTTCCGGCTTATCCAACAACCCCCAGTTATGGCTTTTGGGAACATAATAGAGGCAACCATTATCAACAGTTGCATCATCCAGCGCCACCCAGCAGGTAAGATGCTGAATAGGCCCGGTACGCGTCCAGTAAGAATAATCCTGGTGCCATGCTACCACACCGCCATGATGGGCGGGTTTACAAAAAAGCTGGTCGTGCCAGAAACGAACCGCCTTATTGCCAAACAACTGGCTGGCAGCCATTAAAAACGCGGGATGCCAGGCAACATCGTGAAAGCCGGGAGTGATACGCCAGTGACCTAATGCATGAAACAATACTGTATCAGGATCCGCTGATTCATTGGAATGAAATTCATGAAAAAGGGAATTGCCGGGATGGCCCGGATCCATTATTTCAGCCAATTCATTTTTCAACTGATCTATCTGTCGCTGATCCAGAATTTTAATATCATTTAAATAACCATATTCATTAAAAAAATCAACCTGCTCTTTGGAAAGCCTGTATTGATCCCATTCATCTGGCGTTGCAGGCCATTGAACAAAATCTGATACGGGCGAATGTGCATGGGAAAGATCTTTCATAAATGTAGTACTCATAATCAATTAGCTTAAAGCATGAAGTTACAAAACCAATTTAAATGAAGAATTTTATTTGAGATGAAATGGAGAAATTGTAAGCATAAATGAAAAGCGTTGCCAGTAAAAGTTTTGTCTTTATTTAAAAGCAATTTTTCCAAAGACCAATAAGATTTTTTCTGATTTGCCACTCCATTTTTTTCGATAAACATCTTTCCAAGAAACTTCATAAGTCGTAACACCATCACCAACCAGAGTAAATCTCAACCAATCGTTTATTGATGCAAGAGTATAGTCTTCATTATTTATTACGTCTAAGCATCGGGGGGTAAAATCCCTAATTAGTTTTCTTGCTTTTTGCACTGAATGCGGTTTCCTAATTTGAAAGAATGACCGGAATCCAGCACTTGTACTTACTGGTATACTTTTGAAATTACCTGTTTCCCCCAGGAAGCGCCCATTTACCACGAGGTAACTGATGGTCCTCGTTTCAAGTCCTAGTTTAAGATCTCCTGAATATTCACACCAAATTCTTTTAGTCTTCTAAACTGTCAACAACATGAATAAAGCTGCAAAACACAAATCCATATCTGGAACCGGATCTGAACCTGAAGCAGTATCGGCATGCGGGAACTTAAACATAGTCGGCAGGCAAATTGTTTTGCATTAAAGTTATTTAGAGGCTACGGTTGAGGTATGTACATATTTTTATCAAGTGCTGTTGAGTAAACTTATAAAACATAGATATTGTTGTGACCTGACTCTTATGCGCCGGCTCTATAAAGTATTCCTTTCCACTGCTTACTAACGCTCACTTTTTTTTCAAATGTTCCATATAAAATATAAGACATTCCTTTCTGCTTTAACAAAGAGGAATCCTGTGCAGATGTTTCATTGGTGAACCAGGATAAATTAAAAACAATAAATCCGAAAAAATACTTTTTCATATTGTTTAGAGTTTCTGAAATTAAAGGACAACGAAATGATACCCTGTTGGTTGCGGTTTATATTTTAAAGATAGAAAATAAAACTTGTGCTTTATATAAATAAGAATATCGGGTGCATTTCAATTTGTCGTTTGGGGATTGAATAAATAATTGCCACAATTTAAAATGTACTCAGAATATCCTTCGCGGCGATAGTTTTTAAATTCCATTCACTACATTTTGTGGATGGCCTTCCAATGCAGCTTTTACATTTTCGAAAGTCAGTTGCATCAGGCGTTGCCTTGCTTCAAAACTGATCCATGCAATATGCGGTGTAATGATGCAATTAGATAAACCGATCAAAGGATTTCCCTCACGGGGCGGCTCTTTACTTAATACATCGAGTGCGGCGCCGGCCAGTACGTTTTGTTTCAAAGCATCTGCAAGGTCTTGCTCATTTATCAATTGCCCGCGGGAAGTATTAATTAAAAAAGCAGACGGTTTCATTTTTGAAAGTAATGTTTTATTTACAAACTCATAATTATCTTCCTTCAAAGGACAATGCAATGAAATAAAATCACTGGTTGCAAATAATTCTTCAAGGCTTACGCTGGTTGCCATTTCGGATTGCTTGCCTTTATTGTAAAACACGACCTTCATTCCGAATGCTTTTGCTATGGTCGCCACGTTTTGCCCTATGCGTCCGAAACCAACAATACCGATAGTTTTTCCACTGATTTCAGTAATAGGAGATTTTACATAACACCAGTCAATAGAGCGCTGCCATTCACCTTCGCTTACAGATTGTGCATGCCTGCCCACATGATTGGTAAGCTCAAGCAGCAAGGCAAAACTATGCTGGGCTACAGAATCTGTGCTGTAGATGGGGACATTGCAAACAGGTATTCCATTTTCTTTTGCAGCAGCAGTATCTATTACATTATAGCCGGTTGCACTTACTGCAATCAATTTTAATCCGGGTGCCGCCTGGATGGTTTCTTTGGTAATGGGTGTTTTATTTGTGATAATAACGTTGGCTTCCCGGCAGCGTTCTGCAACTTCATCGGGTGAGGTCCGATCGTAATATTTTACTTCACCTAAGTCTTCAAAAGCATTCCAGTTTAAATCGCCGGGATTTAAGGTATATCCATCTGTAATTACAATTTGCATGGTTGTTTTATTTTTTAAACGTTTGGAATGATTTAAACCTCTTTGGAATTGACATTAAATGTCATTTGGCTAATTATATTTAAGCCTTTAAGGCTTTTCCGTTTTTACATTCAAATATAAATCTGAAAAGTTTGAATATTGGTAATTGTTTAAATTCTAAGGATCAAAATATTTAAACAGGTGTACTGCAAAAGATGTGTAATTTTTTTTTTGAGCCAAACAGCATTGCTACTATGCGGCATCCGTTGGAGCGTGTCCCGATTTAACATCGGGATCGCACTCTTTTACATTTTTATCTTTATTGAGCAAAAATATATAGCCCACTTAAAAATCAATTGGTTTATCTCTTGCAAACTTGCAAAGCTTAGAAGTTATTCAACCCCGTTGGGGTTGTATTATAATGGCATTACATTCCCCCGGTTTTACCGGGGGCTATTAACATTTAAGCCTTTCAGGCTTTATGCCATTCGTATCAGGTATTATTATAGAAACCTTGAATATTCATTGTTGTTTGATGATCTAAAGAAGATGTGGCTAAAGCCTGGTCGAAACCTAAAGCAATTATAATCCGTTGGCTAAAGCCAACGGCAATGACAATGACAACGCCAAATAGATAACCATAGGAATGGATAAATAAAATTTTTATTTCCTATCCAATTGCCGTCGGGCTTTAGCCGAACGGTTTAAAGAATAATTTTTATCCCGGCTTTAGCCGCATAAAAACCATTGAGAAAACACGCAGGAATGATGAATATTGCTGAATAAAAAACCAACCGTACAAGAGGGCGACGCAACGAAGATGACCAAAGACATAAAGCCCGGACCCAAAAAAATATTGCATCCTCTGCGTCTTAATATTCCTTCAACAATTTATTATAAAACAATCCGTCTACCTTTTTTTGCCGACTGTTTTGCTGCTTCCAGTATCCGTACTACAATCAGATTGTTTTCCAAAGAAGAAAGGTCGTTATCCGGACGGATTTTTCCACTTAAAACTGCCGCCAGATAAGAGAGATTGTTTGTGAACGGAGGAGGTTGTATTGCCACTGATTCATAAGTGTTTTTTTCTCTTTTCTGTAAGGTTTTATCATTCAGCGCATGCAGGTATCCGTTGGTTCCAAACAGTTCCAGATCCTTAATTCCAAATGGCCAGTTCCAGGAAGCTTCTATTATGCCTGTGGCCTCCGGATATTCAAGCAGAATGGTGGCATCATCATCCACTTTGGGATAAATGGCGGGTTTAATATTTCGGGTAACTGCAGTTACCGCAATAGGCGCTTTGCCCTGCATCAGCCAGGTCATCAGGTTGGCGCCATAGCAACCAAAATCCATCAGGGCGCCGCCACCATTTTTTACCGGATCTGTGAGCCAGCTTAAAAACTCGGGACTGCAATCAATTTCTACGGGCCCTTGATGACCGGAATGCACGATCATTTTGCGTATGGGTCCAACTGCATTTTGCTGGTTAACCATTGCATGGATCTGTTGATTGCTGGGATACCAGGTAGTTTCATAATTGGTTAAAACATGTACATTGTATTGCTTTGCCAATGCCGCTATCCGTTCAGCTTGTTTAACGGTTGTAGCCAGGGGTTTCTCCACCATTACCGGTATGCCTTTTGGAGCACAGATTTCCACCACATCAATGTGTTCGGAAATAGCATTGTATGCAAGTACCGCATCCGGTTTTGTATGTTGCAACAAGGCGGACAAATCTTTATAGAAAATTGAATCCGGGAGCTGGTAAGTTTTTTTATAGCGCTCCGCCAGTTGTTTATTTGCTTCCGCAATACCTGTAATGATCACTTCCCCTTTTTTGTATTGATGCAAGATGCTGTTTACATGATCATGACTCAGTCCGGCTACACCAACTTTTAATACCTGCTGCGCCACGACAGCCTGGGAAAATACCAATGTAAAAGCCAGTAGAACAACAGTGAAATATCGCTTTAAAAAGAATGCAGGCATTATAAAAATTTTTAAGGAAGATAAACTAAATAGGGTAATTAACGGGGCAAAACCAAGAAGGTTTTTTAAACCTTCCTGGTTTACCAAATAGTTTGAAATGCACCCCTTTTCCGAAATCTGGTAAAAAGGCATAAAAAGACCTGCAAGATTCACACCTTACAGGTCTTTATAATTAATTAAGCGTTATCATTCATACAAACGCTATCCAATACCACAAATTGGAAGATTTAAGCAATTTCTGATATTCCAATAGTCAATATCTTCTGCCAGGCCGGGTATTGTCACGCCATTTATTTGCACTACCACCTTTATCCTGCTGCGATTCCGCTTCCTTTACAGACATTTTTTTACCTTTCAGACCTGCGCCATCCAAAGTGTCTATTGTGATACGGGCATCGTTATTATCGGGCATGTCCACAAAACCAAAACCTTTGCTTTTTCCGGTAAGTTTATCCACTATTACCTTGGCGGAACTAACCTCGCCATACAATTCAAACATTTCCTTCAGATCCACATCATCAAAATCAGAAGAAAGACCGGCTACAAAAAGCTTCATATAAATATATTTAGAAAACAAAATTACAAAGATGGAGCATAAAAGATAAATTAAATAAACATTGAATTATAAAGCCTGATCAATTAAGACGAATGAGCGATGTTTTGAATTAACCGTGTTTAAGATACACTATTCTTTCCCTGCAATATGTGCATAAATAAAAACCAATAATTTTTATGCAGATTTTAAAAAAGTTTAGTAAAACAAAACTTTGTTAACAATAAATAAATTATTAGTTTTAAAGTTTTACAATGATATGATTAAACCGGAATTACCTTTCTGTAAAGATTAAGTTACTTAAATATGAAATTATATATCAGCGTTTTGTCGTAAACAGTATAGATGCATCTTTGAGTTATACGAATGACTGAAAATCCATTTCTATGAAAAGCCGGAAGTATAAATAAACATTTCCGAAGCTATATTTTTTTAATATTATATTATGGATGGCCTTGTACATGATATTCAAAATGGCAATATAGAAAGTTTTAAAACGGCTTACAATCTATACCATTCCAAACTTTATTTCTTTGCATTAAAACATACACATTCTGCTTACCTTTCCGAAGAAACCGTGCAATTGACCTTTATTAAGCTTTGGGAAAAAAGAGCCACATTGTCGGAAAATTTCAATTTGTCGGAACAGCTTTTCAGGATTGCAAAAAGCACACTGATTGATCTTTTAAGGCAGCAGCGGGTACATACCAAACATGTAGATCTGCTTGCAGAGCAGGCTTCAAATTTTCAAATGGAAACCGACTTTGCAAAAAAAGATGAATTAAAACGCGTGTATGAATCTATAGAACAAATGTCACCAGTTAGAAAAGCGGTATTTAAACTCAGGCATTTACATGACCTTCCAAATAAAGAAATTTCAACACAGCTGTCCATTTCTTCCAAAACCGTTGAAAATCATCTCATGCGGGGCAGAAGGCAGTTGAAAAACGACTTACTTCTAATACTGATTATAGTGAACCTTTTAAGCTGATTTTATTTTCCCGGATAAATAAATTTTCCATCCGGTGAGTGAATTGGCCGTTTGAAACGAATACTTATTATATGCATATTTCTGAAGCATTGATAGAAAGGTTTTTAAGGGATGAATGTGATGAGACCGAACAAAAAGCGGTATCAGAATATTTTATTCAATACCCGGAAGCCTTGCAACAATACTTAACCCGTGAAAGCTGGAATTCTTTTCATACAAATGACATTTTACCCGATTTGGTTTCTGATAAAATGTTTAGTGTGATTGAAGAGAAGACTTTCAGGAAAAAGAAATTACGCATAAAATATTACTGGTGGATTTCTGTAGCAGCATCTGTACTTCTGTTTATTGCAGGCTATTGGTTGATAAATGATAGAAAAACAGCTTCCACAATGGTTTTGACGGAGAATATGATTGAGGAAGAAAAACTTCCTGTATTCGAACATAAGATCAATCATACGCAAAAGACAATAGTGGTATTACTAAAAGATGGAACTGTAGTGGAGCTGGCAGCGCATAGTGAAATAAAATACCGCGAACCATTTGATGAAAATAAAAGGGATATTTATTTAAAAGGACAGGCATTATTTAAGGTTGCAAAAGATAGCAGCAGGCCCTTTACTGTTTATGCAGGCGGATTTGGCACAACGGCACTGGGTACCGTATTTAAGATTACTGCTTTTGATGATGAAAGAAGTAAAATCAGTATCCGTTTGTTAAGTGGAAAGATTGTAGTTGCGCCAGATAGCATTTTGAAAGAAAAGGGCGTAAAGAGCAGGTATTTAACCCCTGGCCAGGAGCTCAGTTTTGATCCGTTAACACAGGTTGTTGCCGTCATACAGCTTAATAAAAAGGGAAATAATGAAATGAAGTTACCGCAAATAGCTGAACGTATTACCGAACCGGAACCTGTTATATTTAATAATGAATCGCTCATCAATGTGTTTCAAACAATTTCAAAAAAATACAATTTAGAATTTCAATATAAAGAGGAGACCCTTGCGGGAATGAATTTCACCGGTATTTTCAATAATAGCAAAGAATCCCTTGATGATTTTCTAAATACTATTGGATTATTAAATAACCTTTTTATTAAGCAACAAAACAACGTTTTTTATATAACTGCTCAATAATTACTTAACTATTCATTTATAAACAGGCCTAGGGCAAATGCATTCTGCAAAGGGTGCAGGGGCATGCTTTTGCCAAAAACTAAAAAATATGAGTGCGAAAAACAAACAATTAAAAAGGGTTTGCAAAACTTCAGCGCTGCTGCTTTTTTTGCAACTGGTCTTCAGTAACCTGGAGGCCCAGAATGCAATCCCCTCTGCCGCCGGGATTGTAAAAAACGAAACCGGGGAAGCTTTGTACGGCGTATCGGTAAAAATTGAAAACGCGAAAAACGTTTCCATCAAAAACACTACAACCAATGAGATGGGCTTGTTTTCCTTTTCAGCATTACCACAAGGCGGTCCTTATCGTTTTATATTTACTTATGTAGGTTATAAACCGGATACTTTAAGCAATTACACTATTAATGAAAACAGTAAATTATCCTTATCTGTTATTCTTAAACAAAAAACAGAAGATCTGGACCAGGTGGTAGTAACCGCATTGGGTATAACCCGTGAAAAGAAATCGCTGGGATACACCACGCAAAAAATAGATGGCGACCAATTAAACGATGCGCCGGCCTCCAACTTTGTTAATAATATTTCGGGGAAGGTAGCGGGTGTAAATATTATAGGATCAGGCGCAGTAGGCGGCTCTGCAAGGATAACCATAAGAGGCGAAACTTCACTGAGATTTCAGGATAACCAGCCGCTTTTTGTAATAGACGGTGTACCAATTGGTAATGATGGGGTCAGTAATACCAGTGGCAATGCCGATTATGGAAACAGCGCAGGTGAAATCAATCCTGCGGATGTAGAATCTATGAACGTATTGAAAGGCCCTGCCGCAGCGGCTTTATATGGTTCGCGGGCGGCACATGGCGCTATTATTATTACAACAAAAAAAGGCAGTAAGAGAAAGGGAATTGGCGTAAGCTTTAATTCTACTTTTTTTGTGGAAAAAGTTGGCCGCCTGCCTAAGTTTCAAAACAAATTCGGACAAGGCAGTAATGGTAGTTATAAAGGATCCAATTTTGGTGCGGGATGGTCGCAATATCCCAATGGTGTAGATGATGACTATGATGAAAGCTGGGGTCCCCGTTTGGATAATGGTACTACTGAAGCTCAATTTGACTCCCCAACAAGTAATGGCTACCGCGCTGCGGATGTTTCGTTGAACAACAGAGGAGATATTATTGCAACACCCTGGATTTCTCAACCCAACAACATCAGGGATTTTTTTACTACCGGGCAAAAGTATCTTAACAACATAGCTTTTTCGGGTGGTAATGACAAATCGGATTACAGGTTGTCGCTAACTTCACTGAATGAAAAAGGGGTGATTCCTAACAATGATCTGAACCGCTACCAGGTAAGTTTCAACAGCACTTATCATATTACCAGTAAACTAACGTCCAGCATTAATCTGAGTTATATAAAACAAAAAAGTGATAGCAGACCGGATAATGGTTACGGACGTAATACATTCATGTATTTCTTTACCTGGATGGGACGTAATGTAAATATCAACAGTCTCCGAAACTATTGGCAGCCAGGTATGGAAGGCATCCGGCAATTTCAGTATAACTATGGCGAAAATCACAACAATCCTTTCTTCCTGTTGTATGAAGATACCAAAGGCCAGGATAAAGACCGTTTATACGGAAACATCGCATTTGAATACAGTTTTAATGATCACTTGAAATTTAAACTTCGTACCGCAGATGATTTTTATTATGATTTCAGGCCTATGAAATGGGGTGTAAGTACGGTTGATTATGAAAATGGCCGTTATGAAGAAGTACGTATTAAAAATGAAGAAAGAAATTCGGACTTTCTGCTGAGTTATAATAATACGGCCGCATCCGGTGATTTTGGGTACACGCTTTCCGCCGGTGGCAACCGTTATGATCAGTCGGGCAACAACATTACCGCTGCGGCGCCACAATTGTTAGTACCAGGTATTTACAACCTGGGTAATACATCCAGCCCTTTACAGGCAGGAGGAGGCCGATACAAAAAAAGAATCAATAGTTTATATGGCATGGCCAATATCAACTATAAGGGCCTGGTTTACCTGGATATTACGGCACGTAACGACTGGTCAAGTACATTGCCTGCAGCAAACAATTCTTATTTTTATCCCTCAATCGGTTTGAATGGAAATATGAAGGATATCCTCAAATTACCTGCATCAATCAGCCAGGCACAGCTAAGATTTAGTGCCGCCCAGGTTGGTAATGATAATGGGCCTTACCAGATATATAACAACTATTATTATGGTACTCCATGGGGAAGTGATTATTCACTGATGGGCCCTTCTTCATTGAAAAACCCTAATTTGAAACCTGAATTAACTTCAACGTATGAAATTGGTACATCAATAGGAATTTTAAATAACCGGTTGGTTTTAGATGTAAGTTATTATGATATCCGTTCCAAAAACCAGCTCATTGTTTTACCCACCCCACAAAGCTCGGGAGCTCAGGGCCGTGGGGTTAATGCGGGAGAAATCCGGAACACTGGTTTCGAAATAATGCTTTCGGCTACCCCGGTAAATTTACCCAATTCATTAAAATGGAATTTTGCCATCAACTGGTCTCATAATGTTGGCAAACTGGTGTCATTATCACCTGAAATTGACAAAATCGTACAGTCGGCTCCTGGCGAGGATGCATCAGTTCAGGCAAGAGTTGGAGAAAAAATGGGAGCAATCTGGGGCCCGGGTTATCAAAGAGTGCAGGATGGCCCGATGAAAGGAGAGATCATTATTTTCCCTGATGCATATCCCCGCCCAACCAGCACAGATATTTATCTTGGCAATACCAATCCGGATTGGATAGGAAGTATTTATAACCAGGTATCGTATAAAAACTTCAGTCTCAGCTTCCTGTTTGCAGGCCAGTCTGGTGGAAAATTCATTTCCCGTTTTTACAATAAAGCCGCTGGTGCAGGGCAATTGGAAGAATCGGCATTGGGCCGCGAAGCAAGAACACCGGGAAAAGAATACGTGGATAAATATTATATACCAGGCGCCGCGCAAATGGATGATAAAACTTATCAGCCCAATTCTACAAGTACGGATGGTACTTACAGCCAGGGAGTATATGGTACCAACGCAAGATATTTTATCAAAAAACCGTTGGACCATATTTCTGAGGCGCAATTGTTCAGCGCTACTTATTTCAAGCTGAGAGAACTTTCAATTGGCTATAACCTACCCGCTAAACTTACCAATGGCAGTTTTATTAAAAATGCTAAAATAGCTTTAACCGGAAGAAACCTGCTGCTGTTTACACCTAAAAGCAACAAGCATTTTGATCCGGAAGTTGCAGTTGCTACCGGTGGTAACGGCTTGATACCAGGATTTGAAAACATGAGTACTCCTTCTACAAGAGAAATGGGTATTAGTTTGAACCTGAGTTTCTAAAAACAGCAAAAAATTAAAACAATGAAAAAATTTAAATCATTATTGTTACTCACCTTATTGTTTTCCGTAGGCTGTACAAAAGACTTTAAGGAGATTAATACCGATCCCAACTCGCCTGATAAATTAACCAGTGTTGGCTTATTACTGCCCAATGTTATCAGGTCTTCGGTAAACAGCAGTTTTTATAACGCTTATGCAAGAGGCAATGTAGCCGCAAATTTGCTGGCCTCCGATTATGCCAGTAATTTCAGCAACTGGGCGCGGTCCGACGCCAGCAGCTATTTTCTCTGGAACTATTATGATTATATCCGCGATCTGAATGAAGTAATCAGCATTTCGGAAAAACAAGGGTTAAACAATTACAAAGGAGTCGCGCTGGTGTTGCGTTCCTGGCTGTTTCAATCGTCTTACCGATATGTATGGACCTATTCCTTTTCGCGAAGCATCGCTGGCCAAACTCCAGGAAGTTTACAGCCCTAAATATGAACAACAGGAAGATGTATATGCAGGTATTTTAGCCGACCTGGCAGAAGCCAATTCATTACTGGGAAGCTCCGGCGAAACCTTAATCGGCGATATTCTCTACAGCAGCAATATTATCAAATGGAAAAAATTCGCGAATGGCTTATCACTTAGATTATTGTTACGCGAATCGGGCAAAAAAGATGTGTCGGCGCAAATGAAAGCTATCGTGGAGCATTCCGATACGCATCCATTATTTGAATCAAATGCCGACCAGGCCGCCTTGCAGTACCGGGATGACCGGCCTGAAAATAATTCTCCTTTTTACAATTCAGGAAATGGTTCTACCGGCACAAAGCTGACCAAACAATTGGTTGATATATTGAAATCGCTAAATGATACCAGGTTGTATGTTTATGCTATGCCCACTCCTATCAGCAGTGCGGCCGATGCCAACGGTGTGCGTCCTGATCCTTCCGCATTTAAATATGAAGGTGATCTGAATGGCATTGGCGCTTTTCCAAATGCCAATCTTAGTTCACCAATGGGTATATTATGGATGTCTAAACAGTATGATCCCAACCTGGCTTCCACTACTGCCGCGCAGGGTATTATTCTCAGCTATTCCGAAGTGCAATTTATATTGGCCGAGGCTGCAGAAAAAGGATTCATTTCCGGCGGGTCCACAGCGGCTGAAAAATATTATTTAAATGGAATAAAAGATCAATTCGTTTATTATTCCGGCAGGATACCAGTCAGCTATGCGGGAAGTTATCTGAAACTTACGCCAGCTTCCGTATACGCTGATGAGGCTTACTTCAAACAAGACGGTGTTGCTTATACCGGATCTGCCACGAACAAACTCAATAAAATATGGTTGCAGAAATGGATTTCGCTTTACCTGGTGGGTTATGAAGCCTGGTATGAATGGAGAAGAACAGGCTATCCTGAAATTCCTGTCGGCCCTATCGGCCCCGGCTATGTGCCAAGAAGAGCTTTGTATCCTGCGGATGAAACGAGGATCAATGAACAACATTACAAGGAAGCAATTCAGTGGCTGGGTGCAGACGATTTGAAAAGCCGGGTTTGGTGGGATAAATAATCATGCAGCTTCCTGCTTATGAATAATAAGCATTTTCTGAAAGTTTAATACTGCAACTACAATGTATTTCACCCTTAGGATGGAATACATTGTAGTTATTGCACCTTCTTACAATATCTAAACCATTAAAATATTAAAGCGAATGAAAAGAGTTGTCATTGGCCTTTTGGCGATTGCAGTTAGTTTGACGGCCTGTAATACCGGCAATAGCGAAAAATATCCCAACGGCATAGAACATGTGGTAATTATTGGCCTGGATGGTACAAGTCCCGATGGTATCCGGAATGCAAAAACACCGGTTATGGACAGTATGATCGCTAATGGCTCTGTTAAATGGAATGTACGCACGGTGCTTAGTTCCAGCAGCAGCCAGAACTGGGCATCCATGATCATGGGCGCCGGGCCGGAACAACATGGGGTCATCAATAATGACTGGGAAAGAAATGAGCATTCTTTACCACCCATTGTAAAGGGAGAAGAAGGGATTTTTCCTACCATTTTCAGTGTTATCCGGGAAAACAAGCCTGATGCGGAAATTGGTGCAGTATATAACTGGAGCGGCTTTGGTAGACTGTTTGAAAAAAAAGCGGTGAATTACGATGTTAGCTTTAAAACGGAAGATAGCACTGCGCAGCATTTTGTAGAATACCTGGTGCGCAAAAAGCCCGTATTTTCTTTTATTCATTTCGACCATGTTGATCATGCGGGCCATGCTTACGGCCATGGCACAGAAGCATATTACCAGGCAGTGTCTAAAGCAGATTCATTGATCAGCAACATTTTAGCGGGTATCAAAGCCGCGGGTATGGAGCAAAATACCCTGGTGATTATCACTTCGGATCATGGCGGCATTGGGTATGGACATGGCGGCGCCACGCCTGAAGAAGCAGAAATAGCAATGATTTTATATGGAAAAGATATTAAGAAAGGTTATAAAGTGCAGCAGCAGGTTTACACCTACGACCTGGCAGCCACCATTGCATTTGCATTAAAGATTGTTCCACCTTATGCCTGGATTGGCAGGCCCGTTAAAAGCGCTTTTGAAGGATTTGCAGAACCAAAAAATCTTTGGCTGGGTAAAGAAACCATTGCTTCACCTGTTATTTATCCAAAAAGGAATTTATATCAGCAGCCCGGAGGTTTGTATATAAACCAGGTGGCAACCGTTAAAATAGAATCTGGGGCTGAAAATGCAGAGATTCATTATACATTGGACGGTTCTGATCCGGTGGCCACTTCACCCATTTACAAAGAAGCTTTTACGATTGATACAACTACTGTTGTAAAAGCAACAACCTTCAACAAAAATGGGGACGAAAGTCTTCCGGCAACAGCTTATTTCAGATCAGTAAAAGCTGGTGCAGGTAATGGACTGCTTGTTAAATATTATCCCGGTAAAGACTGGAAGCAATTGCCCTTATTCAATAAACTTTCTCCTGCACAGGAATGGAACAGTTATGAATTCAGTATAAAAAGGGAGCAGATCATGCCCTTGTTGAAAAATGACAATTCCAATTTTGGTCTTGTATTCAACGGGTTTATCGAAATTGATTCGGAGGGTGATTATACATTTTATACCCAGTCCGATGATGGCAGCAAATTGTATATCAATAACCAGGAAGTTGTGGATAATGATGGTGGCCACGGACTGATTGAACGATCCGGAAAAGTTCATTTGGCAAAAGGTAAACACCCGATCCGGGTAGAATATTTCAATGATCATGGCGGCTTCTGGCTGGAAGCATTTTACAAAGGCCCGGGTATAACCAAACAGATCATTCCACCCAATAAGTTGTTCCTGAAAAATTAATACCCGAAAAACCAATTCATACTATATGAAAAATGATACAGACATTAATACAGCAAAAAACAGATGCGCTGTTTAAACTTTATGAAGTGCATGGCGATGAAGATTATGGCGAAGGCGTTACCCAATTAATGCATATGGTTCAATGTGCCAACCTGGCAAAAGCAGAAGGTTATGATGATGAAATTATCCTTGCAGCATTTTTCCATGATATCGGCCATTTCCTGGAAGATGCGGAAGAAATGGGCATTTATGGAAAACAAGATCATGACCGCATTGGTGGAGAATTTTTATTGCAAAATGGCTTTCCTGAAATAATGGCAAAGCTTGTTGCCAGTCATGTTGCGGCAAAAAGATACCTTACTTATTCCATTAGCGGTTATTATGAAAAACTTTCTGAAGCAAGTAAGAAAACCCTGGAATACCAGGGTGGACCTATGAATGCGGCGGAAGCAGGAGCTTTTGATGCAGACCCGTTGAAGGAACTTTATCTTAAAATCCGTTATTGGGATGACTTGGGAAAAGAAACCGACACACCCGTTAACCCAAAAGATATTGACGAACTTAAAGAACGCTGCTTCCGGTATTTATTGCAACGTGCTGAAGAATAGTTTTAATAAACCCGATCCAGAACCAGCTTTTCCTTTTTAGAAGGAAGAAGGAACGCTTTAATAAAGAAGGCTATAGATTATTCAAAAATCAATAGCCTTCGTTTTTGAAGTTCAACAATTCGTATTAAAAATAAAGAGTGATTAATTAATTGTTTCTTTCACTTCACCACAACCCATCATTTTTTCTCCGAAATAAGGATTACGGATTTCCTTGCTTGTGCTTAACCATGAAGCGCCTTTATCATTAAATGCCATAGAACAATACGAAACATACAATTCTCCGCTGGATAAACCTGTTTTCTTTACAAGTGCTACCATATCATTACTCATAGCCGAATAGATTTTCCTTTGAGTTTCAATATCCGGAGCGAAGGTAATTTTTGCTGCAGCAGAAGCAATTTCCGATGCGCCATTTACAGCTTTCGCGCCAGCCTCTATGGTGTTGGCAGCCATTTTTGCCTCAGCTACATCTCCATTGGTAAGCGCAGTGGTTAAATGGATATAATGCTGATAAACCGCGTTTAGATTGTCATCCTTTAAAAGCGCTTTGGCTGTTGCCCTCTCCGGCAGTTTTTCCTCCGATGTCAAATGATCGTGGCCTTCATGATTTTCTATTTTGTTTTCATTGTTTCCGCAAGACGCCAATAATAAAATCGCGGCAAAAGGAATGGTCATTTTCACTAAATGTTTCATTGTATTTTGTTTTGTTTGTTGTATGATTAATAATGTTTATTGTCTTTCACCTCTAAGTTTTTCTGTATTTGTCCCGAAAAAAGTTGACAGTTTTTATTTAATTATTTGTTTTCAGTTTGATGATTTGAGTCGCCGGTAATAATCACATAAAACTCAGCGACAGCAAATCAAAGCTGTTATTGTTTTGCCCTACAGGGCAAGGATTACATTGGGCATCTTATTTCTACCAAAAGTTGCCCCAACAGGGCAGTTCAAATCCCAAATCACCAAATCTCAAAATCCCTAAATCTCAAAATCACACTTCGTACACTCACCTCTCACTTCTCACTTCCCCACCGGTTTTTTTCCTTTTTTTAAAATGTACTCGCTGTATAAAAGATAAGCGCCGGAAACAACCACTTTTTCGCCTTCTTTTAAACCGCTGGTGATTTCTACCTCATCAAAGGTTTCCCTGCCTATGGTAACCATTCTAGGTTCAAAGATGTTTTCACCTTTTTCTATCCAAACATGAGTACTCTTGCCTTCTCGTCAATACGGCATCCACAGGTAATGTCAACGTGTTTAACTTTCCAATTGTAGGCAGTAAAACAATTGCCTGTAAACCCGACTGCCATTGACGACCAGGATTTGCAATGGTGCCGCGCACTTGCACCGTCTGGCTACCTGGTTGCAGTGCGGGATTGATAAAACTGATGGTCATTGTTTGCGGCTGATCTTCATAACCTGCAACAATTACTTTTACCTGCTGGCCCCGTTTTACATTGCTTCACTTCGGATGGATATACCTCAGCTTCCACCCATAAATAATTGAAATCTTCCAATTTCATGATTGTGCTTCCTTCTTCCACATACTGTCCTTCTGTTACAGAAAATTCAGAAACTATCCCTGAATAGGGAGCGAAGTAAGTTGTATAAGGCGACACCTTCTGACTCTTGAGTAAATCCTGCAACTGCGCTTCGGTTTGTCCGTATAATAATAACTTTTGCTTTGCACCGTTTTCAATTTGCTGAAAACGTTTATCATCAGGAAAACCGGTCGCTTGTGCGGAAGCAAGCAGGTACTCCTGTTGCAATGCAGAAAGTTGCTCAGAATAAATTTTGTACAAGGGCTGGCCTTTTTTTACCTGCACACCAGTTTCTTTTACAAACAACGTTTCTATCCGTCCATCTATCCGGCTTGATACATAAACTGTCTTTTCCGGATCGGTTGCTAAACGCCCGTTGAGCCTCGTGAAACCTGAAAACTCATTGGTTCCTGCAACCATCGTTGTTATATTAGCCAATGCCCGCTGACTTGCACCCAGGGTTAAAAAATCTTCTGCATTATTTTTCTCAAAAGGCACCAGGTCCATTCCGCAAATAGGACAAGTACCCGGTTCATCCTTTACAATTTGAGGATGCATTGGACAAGTATAAGTTTGTACTTTTCCTTCCGTAACTGCTGGTGATTTTATTTTCGGAACACGCGTTAAACAGGAAAGAAGAAACCAATACTGCGATCAAAATATTTTTCAGGAATTGTTTGTTGTTCATAGCTTAATTTTTTTACCGGCTGAATCTTAATTTGTTTTAATAAAACTTTCACTGTCCACCATAAAAGCCGCATTACCGGCTATTTCCCAATCACTGATATCCGCTTCAATAGTACCATTCCATCTGGTAGTTATTTTTGGTTTTATTTCTTTTGGTATAAACACACCCGCTTCCTTTTTAAATACAACTGACCTGTTTCCAAGATCAAGCACTGCATTTTGTCGGTACCCAGTAACCTTTATTCAGAACGGGGATATTAGCCGTAATCAATTCCCCAATCTGAAACCGGGTATCCTTTAAATAAACCCTTGTCAAAGTAAAACTACTCCCCGCCCGTAAGCTGGGTTGTATTAACCCGATTGATCCTGCATAAACAGTTTCAGGAAATGCGGTTTTATAAAAAATAAGTTTATCACCTTTTTTAATTTCAGCCGCTGATGCAGGTTCAAAAGCAAATTCTGCTACAAGGTTTTTATTGTTATAAATAGTAAAAAGTGGTTGGCCTGCATTTACATATTGTCCTTCTCTTAGCAATACCGGCGTTGTTTCATTAGCAATAGATGTGTTGTTATTATTTACTAACGCCAACTGCTACCAGAACTCATACTCCCCATATTATCACCATCAGAAGAAATTGAGGTTGAAGACATGTTTTTAATGGCAAAAGAAGTATTTCTGTTTGCGATTTTTTCTAAAATATAACCGCTTGCATTGCTGTAAACCGGGATGCGGTATAAAATCTCGCCGGTATTCAAGAGATTTTTTATTTGCGCATCCTGCATACCCAATAAGAGCAATCTTTGCTTTGCTTTTTGCAGCATCAGATCGTTTTTATCAGTTTGATAAATAAACAATAACTCTCTTTGAGCGGCCAGCCAAATCCGGCGAATAGATTTCCATGATCAGTTCACCCTTTCTTATTGGCTGATAATTGTATTTGATCAACAAACGTTCAATCCTTCCACTCACCCGGCTGGCTATACTTGTTTGATCGCGGGTATCATAAGTAATGCTTCCCTGCACCTGCATGGAAAAAATCTTTGTTCCACGCTCCGGTTTTATGGTGGTTATATTGGATACTACCCGTTCGTTTGCAGGCTTTAAAAGATGTGAAAGTCCGCTGTCAATAGGTGTTTCCGTACCGGGAATGTGTTTATGTAATGCATGGTTTGCATCGTGTTCATGTGCACCAACATTCTTTTTGCCGGATTTATTATTACAGGCAGCAAATACCATGATGGAAATCCATAAAAGAATGCTTAGCCTAACGATAAATTTCTTTTTCATAATCTACGATCATTTGATAGAGTTTTAATTTTTCATCCAGCAGTTCCATCTGCAACATGTTCCATGCTTCCCAGGAATCAATTACCACCGGTATCTGCAATTTATTTTCCTGGTAATTCAGGAAATTCACATCCAGCGATTTTTGCATGGAGGGAATTATTTTGGTTTCCATCCCCTGGATTCTTTTTTGCATGGATTGAATTTCATATTGCATACCATACAACATTCCTTGTGTTTCCTGCAACATGGCTGACCTTTCTTTTTCCATCGCCTGTACATTGTACTGCATGGCTTTTACTTCCGATTTATACATTTTAGACGACCAGGGAGCAATGGGAATCGTCATCATAGCCATTACAGAATAAGCTTTGGGCATCATTTTGTCGAAAGAATTCATGTGGTCGAACTGGATTTTAAAACCTGGTTTTTTTTCGGCATTCATGGCATCAATATTCAATTGCATGGATTGAATACCGGCATTCATTTTCAACACATCACCGCGAACAGAAGCTAAGGTGGCCGTGTCATTAAGCGAAGGATTAAACACAGGCGTGAAGCTGGTATCAATGGAAAAAACTTCATTGCCCTGCCGGTTCATCAAACTATTCAGCCAGGCTCTTGATTTTGCTATTTCACCTTCCTGCATGCGCATCATGTTTTTATTCTCTTCAATCCTTGCATCTATTTTATACACATTCCCCAATTGAGATTGATTGTAAGGATAGCGCAGTTCTTCAATCTTTTTCATGGTGAGCATGATCCTTTCATTTTGCTCCAAAACCTTAATGCGTTGCTCCGCCACCAGCCAGCTATAATATAGTTTTTTTGATTGGGCCTTAAAATCATTCAACGTTACCGATCTTGTAGCGTTTTCAATATTTCCCAGGGACCAGAGATAATTTTTCTTTGCATTCAGCTTCGTCCTGTTTGGAATATCCTGTTCCACCCGCAACATTATTGAACCTTTGTCCCTTGCATCCATCACTTTTTGAAAAGGATATGGCGTCATAAAAGTACCTGCACCAATCATAGGCGCCATCCATGCAGTGGCCGCATCCGCACTGGATTTGAAACCTTCTGCTTTTAAAGCATAGCTTTCCAGAAGGATATTATTTTGATCTATTCTTTGCAAAATGGTATCCAGCGATAATACCGGAATCTGCTGGCTGAATAATTGTAAAGGCAGTAATAATAAAAGTACCGCGATGGTTTTAATGTTTCGCATGATGCACCTCCAGTTTTCCGTATTTGCGTAATTCATATTCTTTAGTCATTAAAAAAATCAGCGGCGTTACCAATAAAATGTGAACGGCTGATGTAAAAACCCCGCCAATCATTGGCAATACAATCGGCTTCATTACATCCATTCCAACACCATTAGACCATAACACCGGTATCAATCCAAAAAGTGATACACAAACCGTCATCAGTTTTGGCCGCAACCGTTTGGCGGCACCATGTATCACATATTCTTTCAAATCATTTTTGGTAATTGTATCCCTTGAATTTCCTTTTAGTTTGATCAATTGCTCCATGGCATCATTGAGATAAATCACCATTACGATACCCGTTTCCACAGCTATTCCAAACAAAGCGATGAAACCAACCGCTACCGCAACTGATAAATTCACCCCCCAGAAATAAATAATATAAGCGCCGCCAATTAATGCAAAAGGCACCGTGATAAGGCTTAGAAAGGCTTCGCGAATGGAATGAAAAGCGAGGTATAAAGAGAAGAAAATAATAAGCAGCACAACCGGTACAATCCATTTCAAGGTTTGCTCGCCACGGATTAAATTTTCATATTGCCCGCTCCATTCTATAAAATATCCTTCGGGTAAAAGATTTTTTGCCTGATCCAGTTTTTTCATAGCATCTTTTACCGTTCCTCCCATATCCCGGTCGCGTACATTGAACATCACTGCGCCATGCAACAATGCATTTTCCGAATTGATCATCGGAGGTCCGGCTTCAAATTTTATATCCGCAACCGCTGAAAGCGGCACTTCCCCAAATGTGGGTGACTGCAATGGAATACGTTTAATGCGTTCAATGCTGTTTCGATAATCCTGGGACAACCTTACACTGATGGAAAAACGCTGGCGCCCTTCCACCGTGTTACCAATAGAAGCGCCGCCCAGCGCTGTTTCTACGATTTGGTTCACATCATCCACATTCAATCCATAACGCGCAAGCTCCGGCCTGTTTACATAAATGCTCAAATATTTTCCACCGGTTACCGGATCCGCAAACAAATCGCTTACGCCCGGAGTGCCTTCCAGAGTGGTTTTTACGCGCTCTGATACGCGCGCAATGGTATCAAGATTTTGACCATAAATTTTTATGCCTACATCCGTACGGATACCTGTTGCCAGCATGTTGATGCGGTTGATAATCGGTTGTGTCCAGCCATTTACTACACCCGGAATTTGCAGTTTGGTATCCAGTTCATTTATTATGTCTTTTTTATCCAATCCTTTCCGCCATTCAGACTTTGGTTTCAGCATGATGATGGTTTCAATCATGCTCATCGGTGAATTGTCAGTAGCCGTGCTTGCGCGGCCGGCTTTGCCCAATACGCTTTCTACTTCGGGAACGGATTTAATAATTTTATCCTGCACCTGTAAAATGCGTTTTATTTCACCATTGGAAACATCAGGTAAGGTAACCGGCATAAACAAAATACTTTGTTCATCCAATGGCGGCATAAACTCTGTTCCCAACCGCATCAATAAAGGAATGGAAATGAGTAAGGCGAGAATATTTACCACAAGGGTAGTTTTTCGCCATTTAAAACCAGGCGGATCACCGGTTCATATATTTTTTCTAAAAAACGATTTACAGGATTTGCATTTCCCGGACGAAACTTACCCTTCATAAAAAATGAAATCAGCACCGGGGCCAAAGTAAGCACCAGCAAGGCATCTACAATCAGTATGAATGTTTTGGTATAGGCTAACGGATGAAACAATTTACCTTCCTGACCGGTGAGTAAAAACACAGGAAGAAAGGAAGTGATGATAATTACCGTTGCAAAAAACACTCCACGCGATACCTGCTTGCTGCTTTTTTCAATCACCTGCAACCGTTCTTCTTCAGTAATCCATCGTGGCGATTTGCGAAAAATATTTTTAAGTTTTTTCATGCGTTTATTTTTTTTAAACCCTGCGCCTGCCGCATTCGCAATTTGAAACGTATTTGAGAAAGGCAGGGTATTATTGATGACCAAAGAACTATAGCTGACGGGCTGCGGGATGGAAGCGGTAGCCCGAGCAAAGCGAGGCTACAAGCGAACAGCCCGGACTATTGCTGCACAAAGAACTATAGATGAAAGCCCCAAACTTCAATTTTTCATCATTCACGTTTCACCTTTCACTTTTTCAGCTTTTTGCCATAAAGCATACCGTTCGGATAAATGCTGATATGCATTTTCGCTCATGATGATACCATTGTCAACAATAACGCCGATGGCCAAAGCAATACCCGTTAAAGACATGATGTTGGATGAAATACCGAATGCATTGAGCAGGATGAAACTTGCCGCCACCGTAATAGGAATCTGAATGATGATACTTAATGCACTGCGCCAGTGAAAAAGAAAAATGATAACGATGAGCGATACTACAAGCATCTCTTCAATCAAGGTGCGCTTTACCGAATCAATGGATTCTTTTATCAGTTTTCCGCGGTCGTAAACAATATCAAACTTCACTCCTTCCGGCAAACCTTTAGCCACTTCTTTCATCTTTGCTTTTACATGATCTATTACCGCATCGGCATTTTCGCCATAACGCATCACCACAATACCACCAACAGCTTCGCCTTCACCATTTTTATCGAAAATTCCCAATCGCGATTCACCGCTCATTTGCACCGAGGCCACATCACTGATTTTAACCGGAATACCATTTTCATTTTTTAAAGGAATATTTTCTATCTCTTTTATCGATTTGAGGTAGCCCGATGTTTTAATGATATACCCGATGTCGCTCATTTCAAATTTGCGTCCGCCGCTTTCATTGTTATTGGTACGCACAGCATTGATAACTTCGGGAACAGATAGTTTGTAATACAGCAATTTATTTGGATCAAATGTTACCTGGTATTCTTTCTGAAAACCACCGAAAGAAGCTATTTCACTAACACCCGGCACATTTTGCAAAGCAAATTTTACATACCAGTCCTGGGATGGCCCTTTGTTCTCCCAGGTCAACGCCGGGAGCGTCCAATGTGTACCAAAGTATATGGCCCACGCCGGTTCCATCAGGACCCAACTGTGGCGTAACACCTTTGGGTAAAGTGCTGGTGACAGTGCTTAATCTTTCTAAAACCCTTGAGCGGGCCCAATAAATATCAACATCGTCTTCGAAAATGATATAAATAAAACTCATCCCGAACATGGAACTGCCACGCACATATTTAATCCTTGGTAATCCTTGCAGATTGGTAACCAATGGATAGGTTACCTGGTCTTCTATCAACTGTGGCGCACGGCCCATCCATTCAGTAAAAACAATGACCTGGTTTTCCGAAAGATCCGGAATGGCATCAATCGGATTTTTTTGCACGGAGAAAATACCCCAGACAAATATTCCTGTGGCCAACATTAAAACGATGAAGCGGTTTCGCAAAGACCATTCAATTAATTTGTGTACCATAAGACTGGTTCAGTTCGCACTCTAACTGCATACAATTCCATCAAAATTTTAAATATGCGCCGATGCTCGTAAGCATCAGGGCTTATTAATATTGATCCTTGAATAATGCAGGTAAAGGAACTTTTTTAGAAAAATGTGTAGAAAAATAATGTCCGATGTTTTGATAAGGCTGAAGCCTTAACAATTTGAATGGGGGAGGTAATTACTGAAAAGTATAAATAGTAATGCCCCGCAGCATGGCGAGGTATCAAATACGGAAAACGCGGTTCAGGATGTAAGTGGGTACTGATTTTCCTTCAGGAGGCGCATGGCTAAGCGGTAGGTCTTTAGCAGTAGAAATCAAATGAAAACCGGGTAACTCAATATAAGATGGAACTGAAGCAGATCCAACAAACTGCTCAAAATTGAAAGCAATTTTTGCAACCTGTTGATCACTTTGAAGTTTCACCGTTTTTTGTTCATCAGAGCAGCAGTGTTTTTTGGCTTTCGCCTTTTTATCCATGCCACAATTACCACATTCATCCTTATCACTTTGCTTTAGATTTGTTTCAATGAGTTTATCCATGCAATAATGCGCATGCATTGTAAACCCGGTTGAAACCCCAAGGTAAAGAATAGATAATATGGTTACAAGAAATTTTTTCACTGATTTGAATGGCGAAGATAGAACCAAATGAAAAAAGAACTGTTATACAATTTTGAAAAGTTTTTATAATTTTTTTGGAAGGCTGGCAGTAAATTAAACATTGGCTAAATAAAAGCTCACTTTAAAGTTGGCTATTAAAAATTATTATTCAGAAGCGATCAACAGAAAACTGCCTTAATCATTAGGCAATATGAAAGAAAACCTTGCCCCCTGCCCTATTTCGCTTTCCACCCATATTTTTCCTTTTTGCGCTTCAATGAATTCTTTGGAAATAGCCAGCCCTAAACCACTCCCTTTTTCCTTAGCGCCGGGAACCTGGAAATACCTTTCAAATATTCTATCCAGGTATTCATGCGGAATACCCGGGCCATTGTCTTTCACATAAAAAACCACCGCGCCATCCTGTTTCCTTGCGCCAATTTCAATAGTGCTTTCATTGGCTGAATATTTGATGGCATTGGTTAAAAAATTATTCAGCACCCAAGTAGTTTTTTCCGCATCCGCTTTTATTAATGGTAATTTTTTTTCTGTAATATTTTTTAAACGGATACCTTTTTCCTTTGCAGCAGCCATCACGTTTTCCAGCGCTTTTGAAATGATTTCCAAAGGATCTGCCAATTGTATATTTAATTGAATACTCCCCGCTTCCGCCTGCTCCATATTCAAAACATCGCTTAATATTTTCAGCATGTGCTGGTTGGATTCTTTCAGGCTATCTACCAACTTTTTTTGTTGCGGGGACAGGGTGCCGATGCGATTGTCTTCCAGTAATTTTAAATTTAAATCAGATGAAGACAAAGGCTTCCGCAGCTCATGCGAAATAGTAGTGATAAAATTCGTTTTGGCTAAATCCGATTCTTTCAATGTAGTAACATTTTTTAGTACGATCACTTTACTCTTTATGTCACCTTGCTGTACTTCCATCATTTCTTTTACAAAATAATTTTCCCTGTTTTCAATTACAATTTTAAAAGGCGCCGAATTATGATCATCAATTAAAAAACGAAACAGGTCATTTCTTGCACTTATTTCCTCAGTTGATTTTCCAACAATTTCCCCTTGCTTTAAACCTAGTAATTGCAAGGCTTCATAATTGGCAAAAAGCACTTTATTGTTTTTGTCGATTCCTATACTGGCATCTTTCAAACTATTGATCACGGCTTCTGCCCGGCTTTTTTCAAACAGCAATTTATTCAGATTGCTGCTTTCAAAATATTCCAGTCGCTCCGCCATTTCATTGAAGGAATCTGCCAATTTTCCGAACTCATCTTTATTGTCAATATGGATGCGGTATTTATAATTTTTATTCGCAATTTGCCTGATGGCTTCTGAAAAAGAGCGAATGGGATTGGTAAGTACAAAAGGAAAATTAATTACGAATGTAAATGAGATCAGGAACACAAAACCCGCCAAAGTAACAATATACATCAAAGCCTTGTCTGCTGTGGCCTGCGCTTTTTTATTTTTTGCTTGTATCGCCTGCATATTCACCGCAAGTATCTTTTGTATTTCATTTTGCAGCGACCGGATATTTTGTATTGAGGTATCGCCGGTTTTCAGTTTATCGAAATCAATTTTTGCCAAACGAACCGCTTCGCCTTCGCCTGGTTCGGTAATGTTTTTACTTTCTTTATTCAATTCATCTTCAAATTTTTTGATTGAAGAATCAGGTTGCACATAAAAGTTGTTTAACTGTTGCTGCATATTATGCCCATAGGTAAGGCTTTCGTAATTATCCTGCAATATGGCTTTGGCATCGGCTTTCAATTTCGACATGTAAAAAATCCCTACTCCACCGGTCAACAGTAGCAATAGAAAAAGGAACACGGTTCCCAAACGGATTTTATCTTTTACACTTAATGACATCAGGACAAGATGACTAAGTCAATATTGT
The DNA here is from genome assembly GCA_963695165.1 of uncultured Chitinophagaceae bacterium. Taxonomy (GTDB): domain Bacteria; phylum Bacteroidota; class Bacteroidia; order Chitinophagales; family Chitinophagaceae; genus CAVOGF01. Next base: position 352,156 of record CAVOGF010000001.1, on the reverse strand, counting down.
TTTTAGACATTTTTTTTATTAATTGATTAAACACGCTTTTTTTTAAAAGAATTTGAAAAAAACTGAGATGCGGCTTGCCTATACAAATGGTAGTGATATTTTTTTCATCCACCGTATCTATTATAGCCGACGCGATTTTTTTCGTTTTTTTTTGAATCACTTCTCCGCCCAGCTCTGTGGCATTTTTAAAATTATTGATCAAATGCCTTTGCGCGGCCAGGGGAATTTTATCGAATGACTCATTAGCCGTTTGCACATAAAGCACATACCATTGACTGTTGTAGTACGATGCGAGTCTTGCCGTTTTCCGAATAATACGTTGCGACATTTCATAATCAGATGAAATGCAGGCTAAGAAACGTTCGTGCCGGAAAGGCTTTTGTTTATCTGTAATTTGATAATCTACCTTTCTTTCCACCTGCCCGGCCACTTCTTTCAATGCCAGTTCCCGAAGTTGTAAAATTTTATCAGGTTGAAAAAAGTTTTGCAAAGCCTGCTTCACTTTGGTATGATCATAAATTTTTCCTTCTTTCAATCTTGTTATCAATTCATCGGCAGGAAGGTCAATGTTCACCACTTCATCAGCCACCTGAAGCATCTTATCCGGCACTCTTTCCTTTACTTCAATACCAGTAATTTTTTTTACATCTTCCTGGATGCTTTCAATATGCTGAATATTCAATGCCGATATTACATCAATGCCCGCATCCAACACATCAAGCACATCCTGCCATCGTTTTTCATTCTTGCTTCCGGGAATATTGGTATGCGCCAATTCATCAATGATCACCACTTCCGGCTGCATCAATAAAATAGCCTGCACATCCAGTTCTTCCAATTTTTTTCCCTTATAAAACACTTCCCTGCGCGGTATCAGCGGTATTCCTTCCATCAATTCCTGCGTGTCTTTTCTGCCATGCGTTTCTATAAAACCAATTTTTATATTCACACCGTTTCGCAGAAGATTGTGCGCTTCCACCAGCATACGGTAAGTTTTACCTACACCGGCGCTCATGCCAAGATATATTTTCAGCTTTCCTCTTTCAGGCTTTTGGCTCAACGCTAAAAACTGTTGAACCCTTTTTTCTTTATCGTTTATTTCATTCATTTTTTTATTGCTGTGGGAACGCGCCGCGACTGTAGGAACGCGCCACGGCACGTTCCTACGGTTTATTTCAGGGAATCTCCATTCCAATTATAAATATTGTTCGCGATGTAATTGCTGATTCTGTTATAGGATACCTGATTTCGAATGATGTGGTCATGAAATTTTGATTGCCATACGAAATGTGGAAAATCATTTTTATTGCACCATTTTTTTACATCTCCTTTATAATGATTAATGATAGAAGAAACAGAACCGGGGATCAAAGGTTTTAAGCCTTTTTGCGCGTCAGGAATTTCCCTGATTTTTTCTGGTTGAATTTCCGGTTCTTTTTCCGCTGTTTTGCAAATCGAAATAATCAGGTGAACATGGTTGGGCATTATTTCCCATTCACCTAACGAGGCCATAGGATAGGTAACTGGGATTTTTAAAATAAATTCTTTGGCTATTTCACCAATTGGTGATAAATGCATGATTGCATCCTTCTCCTTCCCGGAAATTTCACCAAAATAATTTATCCGGTTGTGGGTACAAATGGTAATAAAATAATCTCCCGATGATGAATAATCATAACCAGGCAAACGGTATTGTTTGTGGGTTTTGTAGATCATCGTTTTATTTTAAAATTACGGTTTTTGTGGGGATCGTGCCGCGGCGCGTTCCTACAACCGGAAAAGAAATGCCAAAACAATCCTGTCTTCCGATTTCACCAAATCGGGCCGCCAGTCAGGCGGCAACGGCGTAGTGGTATAGCCATCCGGAGAAGTTACGCCGCCTGCACCTGCAAAATATGGAACACTCGAATGCCTGTGCACATATTCTATCCGAAAGAGAAATGTTTGATTCGGCATCCAGTCGAAGTTGGTAGAGCAATCCCAGCCTTTAAACGGATCGCCGGGATTGGCGCTAAACGGAAATGCACCTTCGGTTTGTGTCGGGTTATTCGGATTGGGCAATGGACTTGCCTGGCCCGTTGGCAGCAAAACCAAATACCGTCCGGGATTAGTCATCCAGCCACCGCCAAATGTCCATGCTAATTTATTTTTTGCAAACCAGACCGCGGTTATAAAACATCGCGCTTAAAAAATATTGCGCCGGCCCATGTACCGCATCAGTTTTTCCTAAGCCATTTACACCACCGCCTTTTTCAAAGCCCAGGTCGCCTGTCAGCGAAAAAGCCATTTTGGTAATTCCCTTTGATTTTGGCTGATTATAATACCGTACCAAAAGGCTGTTGTCTGTATGAAATCTTTTTCTTTTCGGAATGCCCGCGGCATCGGTTCCATAGTAATTATTGGTGAGCAATTTAAGATGGCTGTTAGGCATCCAAGTAATATTGGCGCCCAGTCCGGGCATCCTGTTGAATTTACCATAACTCTGCCACCCATTGATGATCCACGGTTCAATTTTTAAATATTTTGATGGAAAAATTTGTATGCGTACACCATTAAAAAACCACGGTGTATTATCGGATGTAAAAGAAGCCTGGTATTCCCAATTTTCTACCTGGTAATAAGAATTGAGCCCGATGTACGACAAAAATAATCCGGCGTCAATATTAATTCCATACCATTTATTGAAATGATAACCGGCATAGGCTTCGCTTAAATAACGATACACATTTGCCAATTGATATTGCCCCCGATAAACACTCAAATCATTTCTCGGAACTACAATTGAGCGCGTGCCAAATTGCAACATTATTCTTCCCCTTGCATTTTTATAAAAGAAATCGCCGCCCAAATCCAAGCGCAGATAACTGTACTTCATTGTTCCGTGCCAAAGCGGTAGAACCCACGACCGTATTGTCATTCGGGTTATTGAATGAATGCGTATAATTAATATCGAGCATAATACTTGGTGTAAAATACGGGATATTAAATACACTTGAATCCCTGCGGTCGCTTCCATTTTGCCAGCTTATATCAATGCCATCAAAAGGGATTTTTGGAGTTGTTGCGGAGTCTTGCGAAAATGCGGTGATTGTGGTGGCAAGAAATAAAATGGTGGTGATAAAATTTTTCATTTTTCATTTTTTTTATTTCCCTTAGGGGTTAGAGGTATCCAAATCAATATTCAACTGCAATACATTTATTTTTTCCGGACCAAGAAAACCCGCCAACGATTTTTCGATGTGTTTATCAATAAGCGCTCTTAATTTTTCTTCAGAAATATGCCTGATTTTAGCAATTCTTTTTACCTGAACATATGCGGCCTCAACAGAAATATCCGGGTCTAATCCACTACCGGATGCGGTAATCAAATCCGATGGAATTTCTTCTTTTTTTATCCCCGGATTATGAACCAAAAAACTATCCATCCTGTTTCGAATCATTGATAAATAGGCCGGATCGGAAGGTCCTTTGTTGCTTCCGCCCGATGCCATTGCATTATACTCTGACGCAGAAGGGCGACTGTTGAAATATTGATCTTCTGTAAATTTTTGTCCTATCAATTTATAACCAATTACTTTGTTGTTTATTGAAACGATTTCACCTTTTCCATGAGCCGGCGCTAATTGCGCAATGCCCAGAATCACTAAAGAATAGATCCCGCAAAAAAATACAATACAAACGAGGGTAAGCCTGATAGCGGAAAGGATATGTTGTTTCATCTGTTTATTTTTATTTTTTTCGGTCAGATGGAATGCCCATTATACTGCTCTATTTCGCACCAATACTCTTAATGGCATTTCATATAATTGATTTAAATTTGGATAAAAGAATTGTTATGAACACAACAATTGAATTAATGGCAAATGAGTTTAATGAAGAAGCTTTTGAGCGCATCAAATCTTTTTTAGCAAATAAAGCAGATAGTAAAATTTTTATTTCAATCAGCGATACCTCTAAAGATTTTCCTCCTAAAGAAACCAGAGAAGAATATTTTAATCGTTTAAATAAATCTATAAAGGATGTTGAAGATGGCAAGGGCATAAGCTTCACATGGGATGAGTTTGAAGAATATTCAAAAAAACTGCTCAACAAAGCATGAGTAAAATAATTTTCGAAGAACACGCTTTGGAAGACCTGAAAAAGTGGGCTAAAGAAAATCCGAAAATTTTGAAGCGTATTGTTGAATTGATGGATAGTTTGCGGCAAGACCCTTTCAGAGGCATTGGTAAACCTGAAGCGTTCAAACATCAATACCGGAGCCTTTGGTCGAGGCGAATTACAGATGAACATCGCTTGATTTATAAAGTTGATGCTGAAAAAAACATTATTATTTATAGCCTGGTTAATCATTATCCTTTAGATTAAAACCAAATACTTACCAATAAATCAATTAATTTAATTCCGATAAAAGGTACGATCACCCCGCCCAAGCCATAGATCAGCAAATTCCTTCTCAACAAAGCGCTTGCGCCGATTGGCTTGTAAGCAACTCCTTTTAATGCCAGGGGAATCAGCAATGGAATAATAATAGCATTAAAAATTATTGCCGATAAAATCGCGCTTTCAGGGCTATGCAACTTCATAATATTTAACGATTGCAAACCGGGAATCGACAGGATGAATAATGCCGGAACAATCGCAAAATATTTTGCCACATCATTGGCAATAGAAAATGTGGTGAGTGTGCCCCTTGTCATCAGCAATTGTTTTCCGATTTCAACAATTTCAATCAGTTTGGTCGGGTCATTATCCAGGTCAACCATATTGCCGGCTTCTTTTGCAGCCTGCGTTCCGCTGTTCATTGCCACACCTACATCAGCCTGGGCAAGCGCCGGTGCATCATTGGTGCCATCGCCCATCATCGCTACTAATTTTCCGCCGCTTTGTTCTTTGCGGATGTATTGCATTTTATCTTCCGGTCTTGGCTTCCGCAATAAAATCATCCACTCCGGCTTTTTCGGCAATATATTTTGCTGTTAAAGGATTGTCGCCTGTTACCATCACCGTTTTTACCCCCATTTTTCTCAATCTTTCAAAACGCTCATGAATGCCAGGTTTGATGATGTCCTGCAATTCTATTACTCCTTTTACATCATCGTTCAACGATACGACCAATGGTGTTCCGCCATTGCCCGAAATAATTTTTATTTGCTCTTCCGTTTCCGCAGGAACCATGTTACCAATTTTTTTTACCCTATCGCGAATGGCGTCAAAAGCGCCTTTGCGGATTTTAGTATGATCGGAAATATTTACACCGCTGGTTCTTGTTTCCGCCGAGAAATGAATAAAATGCATCCCTGTTTGATCGGTAACCGGTTTAGTTCCTTTTGCATTGGCTAATTCAATGATTGATTTTCCTTCGGGTGTTTCATCCGCGAGAGAAGCCAGCATGCACATTTCAATAAAACTTTTTTCATCGACATGATTGGCAGGAAAAAAGTTGGTGGCTTTACGGTTGCCGATGGTAATGGTTCCGGTTTTATCCAATAACAAGGTATCCAGATCGCCGGCTGTTTCTACCGCTTTTCCACTTTTGGTAATCACATTGGCCCGTAATGCCCTGTCCATTCCGGCAATACCAATGGCGCTTAGCAAACCGCCAATGGTAGTAGGTATCAGACATACAAAAAGCGAAATAAAGCTGGCAATGGTAATTGTAGTATTTGCATAATCAGCAAAAGGTTTCAGCGTTACACAAACAATAATAAATACCAGGGTAAAGCTGCCAGCAAAATAGTAAGCGCAATTTCATTGGGTGTTTTTTGACGGCTGGCGCCTTCTACCAGCGCAATCATTTTATCCAAAAAACTTTCGCCCGGTTCTGTGGTTACCTGCACCTTTATCTGATCGCTCAATACTTTGGTGCCGCCGGTTACAGAAGATTTATCACCACCGGCTTCCCGGATCACCGGTGCGCTTTCGCCGGTGATGGCACTTTCATCAATAGTGGCAATACCTTTGATAATTTCACCATCCATTGGAATGATATCGCCTGCTTCGCAAAGAAAAACATCTCCTTTTTTGAGTTGCGAAGAAGGCACCATTTTTATTTCATTCACAAATACTTCTCCAATGGGCTGAATCCATTTGGCAGGTGTTTCTTCCCTTGTTTTGCGCAAGCTGTCGGCCTGTGCTTTTCCTCTTGCTTCCGCAATGGCTTCCGCAAAATTGGCAAACAATAAAGTGATAAAAAGGATAGCGGTAATGATGATATTGTACAACAAATTTCCCTGCGATTTTTCGCCTGATATGATCCAGATGCAAACAGCAAGCATTATTGCGGTTCCGATTTCCACCGTAAACATCACCGGGTTGCGATATAAAATTCCGGGATTCAATTTTATAAAAGATTGTTTCATAGCTGCCTTCACCAATGCGGGCTCAAATAATTTTTGTGTTCTTCTGTGTATTGACATGATAAATTTTTATAGGAACCAGCCAAGGCCGGTTCCTACGAGAAAAATTCTGCAATCGGCCCCAATGTTAATGCCGGGAAAAAACTCAATGCCGCCACGATGCATATCACTGCAAACACCATGATCCCAAATGTGGTGGTATCTGTTTTAAGTGTTCCCGCACTTTCCGGAATGTATTTTTTTTCAGCTAAAATTCCTGCGATAGCCACCGGGCCTGCGATTGGCAGATAGCGCGACAGCAACATGACGATGCCATCAGAAATATTCCAGAATGGCGTGTTGCCTCCCAGGCCCGCAAATTCAGACCCATTATTGGCAGAAGCGGAACTGTACTCATACAACATTTCAGAAAATCCATGATAGCCGGAATTGTTCAGCCATGGTGCATAAGCTGCCGGATCCTGTGCATACAAATAAGACGCTAATGCAGTTCCCGAAAGGATTAGTAATGGATGCAGCAAAGCAACAGCCATAGCAATTTTCATTTCTCTCGCTTCTATTTTTTTTCCTAAAAATTCCGGTGTTCTTCCAACCATTAATCCGCTGATGAAAACAGCGATGATGAGGAAAATATAAAAGTTGAGAAAACCCACTCCTACCCCGCCATAAAAATGAATTGACCATCATTCCCAACATGGTGCACATGCCGCTTATCGGGTTGAAACTATCGTGCATAGAATTTACAGAACCATTGGAAGTAACGGTGGTGGTAACGCCCCAGTACGCAGATGCGGCAGCGCCAAAACGGATTTCTTTGCCTTCCATATTTCCATTGTGCTGCGCTATGCCCATCCTGGCAATAGCAGGATTGCCGCGCATTTCATTATATAATGCAGGAATCAACAACAACAAAAAACCAACGGTCATCACACCAAAAATCATCCAGGCAAATCTTTTTCTTTTAAGAATAAAACCCAAAGCAAATACCATCGCAAATGGGAATTAAAGGATGCTGATGTTTTCAATCATATTGGTGAAGTAGTTGGGATTTTCCAAAGGGATGCGCAGAATTGGCGCCATAGAATCCGCCGCCGTTGGTACCCAATTGTTTGATGGCAACCATTGCCGCAACCGGCCCCCGGCTTACATTTACAGTATCGCCTTGCAAAGAAATATATTTTTCCTTTTCCTTCAAAAGTCATTGGCGTGCCATTGAATAAAAGAAGCACTGCAATTACAATTGATAAAGGCAATAAAATTCTGGTACAGGATTTCACAAAATAGTTATAGAAATTTCCCAACTTATCTGTGGTTCTTTCTTTCATGGCAATAAACACCACCGCGCAAATAGCCATACCTGTTGCCGCGCTGATGAATTGAAAAAGCATCAGCATTAATTGGCCAAGATATGACACACCGGTTTCGCCTGAATAATGTTGCAGATTCGTATTGGAAATAAAACTTACCGAAGTATTGAAAGCCAAATCAGCGCTCATGGACGGGTTGCCATCGGGATTGAGAGGAAGCCAGCTCATGTTCATCAAAATCAGCATTGAAAATACAAACCAAACAAGATTAATCGTCAGCATCACGACTAGGTGCTGCTTCCAGTTCATTTCATTTTCGGGATTGATACCTGCCAGTTTAAAAAAGAATTTATCCAAAGGATTTAATAAACGGTCGGGCCATGTTTTTTCGCCTTCATATACTTTCCCTATATATTTCCCTAAAGGAATTGCCAGAAAAATGGTAATCAAAAACATTAATACAACACCTAAAATCTCTATGCTCATGATTGTAGATTGTATCATTCATGCACCGGAATTGAATGGCTAGAACTTCTCGGGTTTTATCAACACATAACATAGATAGATAAAAACCAAAATGGCAATAATGAATAATAAGTTCATAAATTATTCTTGATAGCATTACTCTATCAAAGGGAATGCCTTTTTATTGCAAGTGGAATTATTTCTTTATTAAAGTCTTTGCTGTAAAGGATTTGAAAATAAATTTCTAATTAATTTATTCATTCTTCATTTTCTCATTCTTTACTTTACATTTTTCAGTCTTCATTTTACTAACACTCTTTCAACCCGAGCGGAATATGTAAAGCCAGTCCGCCATCCGCTGTTTCCTTGTATTTACTGTTCATATCAAGCGCGGTATCCCACATGGTTTGAATAACTTTATCCAGCGATACTTTGGCATAATCAGGTGAGCTTTGTAAAGCAAGGCGGGAGGCAGTTACAGCTTTAATCGCCCCCATGGTATTGCGTTCGATGCAAGGTATTTGCACCAATCCGCCGATCGGATCGCAGGTAAGCCCGAGGTGGTGCTCCATTGCTATTTCAGCAGCCATCAAACATTGTCTTTGTGATCCGCCAAGACCTTCGGTCAAAGCCGCGGCAGCCATAGCAGATGAAACGCCTATTTCCGCCTGACAGCCGCCCATTGCAGCTGAGATGGTGGCTTCCTTTTTAAAAATGCTTCCGATTTCTGATGCCGTTAATAAAAACCGGATGATCTTTTCTTCGTCATTTCCATTACAAAAAACAATAAAATATTGCAAAACCGCGGGAATTACCCCTGCGGCGCCATTTGTTGGCGCAGTAACTACTCTGCCAAAAGAAGCATTTTCTTCATTTACCGCCAAAGCAAAACAACTGATATAATCCAGAATAAACTGGAAGCTTTTACCGGTATTTATTATGGCTTGTATCCATCCTTCATAATCATGATAATCCGCCGTTCCTATGAGTGCTTTATTCAGATCAAATGCCCTTCTCCTCACCTGTAGTCCTCCGGGCAATTCCCCTCTTGTATGACATCCGCGGTACATACAGGTTTTCATGGTTTCCCATATTTTTAAAACCCCGGTGCGCGTTTCATTTTCGTTACGCCAGGCGCATTCATTTTCCATTACCACTTCACTTATTTGCAAACCAGTTTTCATACACCAGTGCAACAAATCATTTGCGGAAGCGATGGGAAATGGCAGATCCATTTTAGCAGTTTGGATTTGGTCCTCCTCTCCTTCTTTTACCACAAACCCGCCGCCAATGGAATAATAGGTTTCGCAAATCCTATCACCGTTTTGAAAATTAACCGAAAATGACAATGCATTGGGATGAAAAGATTTTGATTCTTTTACTAAAAAAAGAATGTCTTCCTTTGGGTCAAAATCGATTTTTATTTCATTGCCAATCTTTAATTTTTTTTCGGTTTTAATTTGCTCCATTTTTAAATGGATCAGGTTCACATCAGTAGTTACAGGATCTTCTCCCATTAATCCCATTTGAACAGCCATATCTGTTCCGTGTCCTTTGCCTGTTTTAGCCAGGGAGCCATATAATGATATTTGCAATGAACTGATTTCATCAAAACGGTGTTTTGCTTTAATGGATTCAAGCAATCTTAAAGCCGCACGCCAGGGCCCCAAAGTATGAGAACTTGATGGCCCCACACCAATTTTAAGCATATCAAAAATGGAAATTTGTTCATCAGACATATACGAAACTTGTAAATCAAAATTAGCCATATTTAGTGTTGGCAGAGAAGAATTATCAATACATTAATGGTGCTATATTGAAAAATGAATCTAACAAAATCAAACAACAAATACTTGATGCAAAGCTCTCCGATGGGTGAAAAAGACGTCTTATTATAAACTATATTAGTAACCGGGCGGGGAAAATGAACACACTATAGCTGATACAAAGTGTGTTATTCCTCCTGTTTTCAGCGTTGCAACGCCCAGAAAATTTTTACGATAATTTTGTATAATTCAGCCTGCTGTTCATCCATATTCAAATGTTTCGTTTTCGATGAAACCCCTGTAAATTCATGGTAATTAAAGCCTGATATTTGTTGGGGCTTCTTCCTAAAACGATATAATTGTTGATGATTTAACAGTTAAACATGGTTTTCATTTTGATGTAGTTTTGAAAGATTCGGCTCTATTTCTTGCTTTTCAATTTGATTCTTTCAAGAATCAACTCTGCAATCAGTTTTCCCTGAACCTGACCATTTTCAATAGCCGGACGATAATGAATGCCTCCATACAGCCTGGAGATAGCCGCTTCATTACATGCATCAATAAACGATGTAAATTTGCGTACGGGTAAACCAAATTCTACTTCAGTATTATCATTAAATGCAAATTGCTCACCAAAAATATCTGTGAGAACAATAGCCGCCGCTGTAGAAACAACACTATGACCGCTTGTATATTCAGGAAATGGTGGAGTCTGTAATAAAGGTCTCCATTTTTCATCAATATTGGCATTTATATAGGTTTCCGGACGAATGAGATTGCTTCGAAATTTCTCATCCCAACAAATAATAAAGCCATCAAATAATGCAATGGAAGTAAGTGTATATGCTGCGGATGATTTTATAATATCAGCCCCTGTTTGCTGTGCAGCCAAACCGGCGATAGAAATCCAATGGCCACCTGGAGAAATCTTCTTTGTGGCAAAATTTAAATGTCCCTGGGTATTCAAAAAAAATGGGTTACAATCCCAAAAACTAGCAATTGCCCTTTGTTCATCAGATAATTTATTCACAGCCTCGTACACTTCATAAGCTTCCCGATAAAATGAACTATTCTTATCCTTGCTGAATTTTGTTGGCGGAGCCGGACGAAACTGGTCGCTGGAGTCTAATACAACAGGCCTTATCATGCTCCAGTTAGATTCTACGGCGGCCATATAACCAGGCGGTGTAGGAATCCATTTACCTTCTTCTTTTAAAAAGTTATAACGTCGCAGTTTTCTTGTTTCCTTATATTGATCTTTTAAAACCCAATTCATAATTGTATCACAAACTTGCTCTGCATAATTTAGCGAAGCCTTGTACACCTGTGGATCAATCCCTTTTTCCTTATACCATTTTAAAATATTATTCAGAGAGTCCTGTAAAACCGGCTCTGAAAAGACAAGTTTTTGTCCGGTTAATAAGAATGCGTAAACTGCCGCAAGGGAATAAGATATTTTCTGCGAAGGACCAGGAATTGAAGGATATCCTTTTACCTGCTGACTTAAGGAATTATAATCATCATTTTGCTTTACCAGTACTTCATATGCAGCCATATTTGTATAGAGATAAATCCGGCTGGCTACCGGAGGTGAAAATATATCATGGATGATAACATCGGTCAATGCTTTTTCCGCACGATGCAAAGGGAATGCATCATTATCCCACAATTTTACTTGTGCATGAGAGGAAAAGATACTAAAAACAAAAAAAAATGACAGCAATAATTTTTTCATTTATTATTCAGTTTTAAAACCTGTATTTCATCATTGTTTTTACCAATGATGAACATTTTTTCACCAGCACTATTTTTCATTTCAATCATTGCGCGCACATCGCCATCAATATAACAGCCACTAACAGAAGGATCAACTGCTTCAAATGTTCTATTCCCCTTTCCCTGAAGCAAAACACCAAGGCTGGCATCATTTTTACCAAGTTGTACCCGATAAGGATGAAAATTTCCGCTGAGTAAAATGTCTTTTATGCCGTCTTTATTGAAGTCGTCTGCCACCAATCCATATACCTTTGAAAATTGTGCAGCCAATGGAAGGGGATTAAAAGAAAAATGACCATTTCCATCATTATACAAAATGCCTGAAGCAAGTTCATCACAATGAACCAATTGCGCTTCCTTTATTTTTTCTTTTGAAAAAATATCATTGATGGTAGCATCTGCATAATCCTTATACTTTATAAACTTTTTTTTGAGCGAAACAATCTGATCAAGCAATTCATCCCTTGATGCCATAGGATAACTTTTGCCATGTATATAATAACAAAGGATAGGATCAATCGTGCCATTGTCATCAAAATCTGCAGCATACAGTGTCATTGGCTGATCTTTGGATGCTTTGAACTGATTGTTGTAACCGCAATTGCCCAAAATAAAATCCACATGTCCATCTCCATCAACATCTGCCGCTGTTATAGATGACCACATTCCATTTAATTGATTCAATCCCGCTTTTGAAGAAATATCTTTCAATTTTCCTTTGTTGTTTTTAAATAACATTACCGGCATCCAGTCTCCTGCTATTAACAATTCGGGATAATGATCATTATTAACATCTGTCCATGTTGCAGCTGTAACCATGCCAGGCTGGCGAAGTTGCGGGCAAACTGCATCTGTAACATCAGTAAAATGAACTACACCATTTTTTGAATCATTGCGCAGCAAATAACTTTTTGATGGTAAAGGAAAAGAACCTGGAATTCCTCTTCCACCAATAAACAAATCGAGATCACCATCATTGTCAAAATCACCAACGGCAATAGCTTGTTTACTGCTAAGCATTAATGGCAGTGCGGCAAGTTGCTTTGGTAAAATTTCCTTTTCCATCATTCATGTACAGACGATCTGCATATTCCGGTGATTGATCGGCATATTCATTTCCACCACTTACAACATACAGATCCAGATCACCATCGTTATCCGCATCAAAAAATATTGCATTCACATCTTCACTTGCGGAATCTGTCAACCCAGGGTTGTGATGGAGAAGAGGTAAATTTTCCATCCTTTGTTTGAAGATACAGTTTACCGGACTGGCCAATAGCGCCACCAATAAAAACATCTTCCAGACCATCGCCATTTACATCAGCTTTTGCTAATGCAGGTCCTTGTCTTGATAATTGGTAAGGCAGCAAGACCTCATCTTTAAAATCAATAAAATCATTTTCCTGGTGCCTGAATGTGATCCCCGATGTAGCCGTAATATCAGAAAATATTTTTGTGGCTGGTGTTAATGCCTTTGAATCTTTAATCAGTGCTCCAGATTGTTTTACTTCAATAGTCTGATCTGCTTCAATATGTTTCAGTATAGTTTCTTTATTGTTTGGCCAGGTAATAATAATTTCCTGGATCGTTTGTTGTTTTGACAAGCCAAATAGTATGTCCTGCGTTACGGTAGATTGATAACCACGCACCGGGTACAATTCCTGGTATTGTTGATTTCCATCAGTAGTTTTCAGCGTTATTTTTGCGCCATAAGCTTTTGTATTCATTCCCTCCCCCATTAATCGAGTTTGATGTAATGATTGTGTTAATAACTCATTTTGATTGATTACGATAAATCATTGCAGGCTCATTGTTATTGCAAATGATAAGATCAAGATCACCATCATTATCAAAATCGGCATAAGCTGCAGCATTGGAAATGGTGGGTTTATTAAATCCCCAGTCTGTTGTTTTATTAGTGAAAGTAAGATCATGATTGTTTTGAAAAATATAATTACTTAGTTTATTAGAAGGCATTTGTTTTACCAGATCGTAGGTTTGGAAATTAAAATTCCCTTGTTTTAGTGCTGCCGCTTTTGCATCGGCAACTGTATACTTTAAAAAATCCATATCGGTAAAATCGCGCAGATAACCATTGGTAACAAACAAGATCTTTCCAGCCATCATTATCAAAATCTGCCAGCAAACCGGCCCAGCTCCAATCTGTATTTGAAACACCTGCCAACTGGCCTATCTCACTAAATCGCATATTACCTTTTTCATCAATTCCCTCGGTTCAATTGCAAGCATATTGCGCATTTGCTGGTGATAATAACCGCTATCGAGCAACAAATGATATTGATCATATTCATCAGGACCTTTTAATAATTTCTGACGATGATTATCTTCCGGCAACATATCCAGTGTAAACACATCCGGCCGGCCATCATTGTTATAATCCGCAATATCTGCGCCCATTGCATATTTGGAAATATGGGCAAATGATTTGCTCAAGTGATTCCGTAAAAGTTCCATTCTGGTTGTTGATATAAAAACAATCTTTTTCCGTATAATCGCTGGTTGTATAAATATCCGGCCAGCCATCCTTATTTATATCGCTAATGGTTACACTTAATCCAAAATTCAATGCATTATTTATAATGCCTGCTTGCAGGGTAACATCAGTGAAATGCATCTTACCATTGGCATCCCTATCATTTCTGAATAAACGGTTTCCAAAATTAAAATTGGGCGTAGAACGTATTTTACTTGTATTTAAAAAAGGATTATAAGTATGATTGGAATGATTCAGCAAAAACATATCCAGGTCGCCATCGTTATCATAATCAAAAAAAGCAGCCTGTGTAGATTGCGTACCGGGCGCATCCAGTCCATATTCTGTTGCCATTTCTTTAAAAACCGGAATGCCATCTTTTATTCCCTGGTTAATAAACAACTCATTGCTTAGTTTTTGCGGGTCATCGTATTTACCCGAATGACAAACATAAATATCCATCAAGCCATCCCCATTTACATCCGCAACACTTACACCTGTGCTCCAGGTACCATTGCCTTCTACTTTGGCTTCATTTGATAACATCTGTAAACTTAAAATTTCCTTTATTTAAAAATAATTTATTCGCTGAAGTATTGCCCGAAAAGAAAATATCATTTAATCCATCATTATTAAAATCACCAATACCAACACCGGCGCCATTATACAAATATTCATACTGCAATACATTCAGCGAATCATCTTCTTTTATCATATTTAAAAATGAAACCCCTGTTTGTTTTTCGCTCATTAATGAAAACAATGGAGCAGGTCCTTTATTTTGACCGTGCGTAAATGATGTAATCAGGCACAGGATCAACAACATTCCATTTCGAAAATCAGGCAACATAAATACACTTTTAAAAATAATTTATTTGGAAATTATAGCAGCTTTCTTGTTTTGATTTTTTGCACCGGGTTTTTGAATAAATATTTGTTTTAGTAGAACACTTCAATTAAATCTCTTTGCTTCTCTTTATAATTTCATTCAATGCTTATATTTTCATCACCTTCTTTATAAGGTAAAAATACCATCATCAAAGTCATCATTTCATCTGTTGAACGCATATCGCCAAATGAAAAAATATTCCTTGGAGGAGTATAGGATTGGCAGGATTTTCTGATGTATTATCATAAGTGCCTTCAATATGCATTACAGAACCTTTAGGCACTTTTATTAATTTCTTAAAACGGTAAATTTCCTGCCAGCGAAAATCCCAATCAGGTAATATGAACAAGTCTTGTAGTATCACCATTTGGTTTTGTAACATAAGCTTTGTATTTCTTTCCCAGGTAATGCATATGCGGCCATACATACATAATTGAAAAATCTTCCCCGGGATTGGTCACTGACAATCTGAAACTTTTTTTCTCATTTGCTTTAATGTAAAAGCTTGGTTGTATTTCTTTCTCACCAATGCCTCCCGAACCAAAGCTGATCACTTTAACCGGCCGTTTTACGGGAGTTTTTTTAAAAAAAAGATTTACACCAGAAATGCTATTTTCATCCTTTGCCGAATGGAGCAAAATGAACAGTCAATAAAATCACGCCTCGTTTAGGCATTACCCATCCAAATTCTTTTGGGATATGATTCATAACTGGCACCTGGAATCCATCCGCCATAATAAGTTATTGATTTTCGATAAGGCTGGTATTGATCAAACTTATTCCGATCATCTTCAGTAAGATTAATATATGAATCTGTTTTATAAATATCAATGCTGGAATCCAATATTGCATGCACTGCATAATTAGCATGATGAATCAGTTTTTTATTATTGCTATAAAATTCTATTGCTTCCACATTTTCAGAATCCTTTAATTCAAAAGGAATTTTGAAAATTACAAATCGTTCAGCATTATCACCGGATACATGAAAACTATCTGTCATTTTTAAAACCAGGTCTGGTTTTCTATAATACTTGCTACCCTCAATAAATTTGGGAGAGTTATTACTATTCTTTATCGCATTTCCTTTTGGAACCTTATTATCGACCCATTGTACAATCCGGTCTATTTCTTTTTGTGATAAGGACCGGTCATTGGCAAAGTGCACATACTTATTATCAGCCTTCCAGGGAGGCATAAAACGGTTCTGAATGACTTCCTTAATAAAAGAAGCACGTTTTGCCACATCTTCGTAAGTTATTAATGAAAAGGGTGCAGACTCACCCGGCTGGTGGCACGGGGTGCATTTGGTCTGAATAATTGGCTCAACATCTTTATAATAAGTTATTTCTTGTGCCCATAAATGAGCGGTTGACAGCAACACAAAAAAAAATAAAATTAATTTTTTCATATCAGTAGTCATTGATCTTACACCCCACCGGCTTGGTGGTTTTAATGGCTGTTGTCTTGTTCTGCAATGTTTGCTCTATAGCATCCTGCAAATAATGAAGGGTTGCTTTTATTCTTTTTTTACCCAAACTCAAGACCCAGTTATCGATAGCGCCTCTATATGCCAATTGATTTTTATCATTCAATAAAATTACCTCAGGAGTGATGGTTGCTTTTAAATAATTTGTGAGTTGTTGTGAGCTATCAATAAGCAAAGTGAAGTTTGTTTGATATTTTTTGGCAAATGCGGCAATTTCAATAGCCGAATACGCTTTACCTGGAAAAATTCCATAAACCCGGATCTGCTGTTGGTATTGTTTATACAATGCGTTTAATACTGTGGTATAATTCTGACATAATGGGCATTCAGGAGATAAAAAAACAAATAATGTCAATGAATTATTAAAAGACGAGAGGCTTATTGTCGTATTTTTCTCTGTTTGCACTTCTTTCAACAAAACAGAAGATATGACGGAAGCTTGAATTACCTGATCGTTCTGTGCGTGTAAGAAATTACTTGTACCTACAATAAATACAATCAGAAAATATCCTTTTAATAATCGCAAATTAGTTATTTTACTTAACTGGAAAATAATAAAACTCCGGGCTAAGATAAGCCCGGAGCATTAAAATACAAGAGTAAAAACTATTTCTTATCCCACCAAACACGACCAAACATATCGGTAGGCCCCTGTCCAAAATCCGGATCAGCAACCATAGCATCTATTGCTGCCTTTTTATTATTATAGTTCTGATCGTTGGGATCAGGAAAACCTAAAGCTGCTCTGCGCGGAATTTGTTTAACAGCGGCATCTATTACAATGTCTTCATTAGCCAAAGTGGTATTTTTATTTGGCATACCTGTTCTCTTATAAAGTGCCCAGGCTTCATTAGGTTGTTTATAGAAATTGAGATAGGCCTGAATGGCTATTTGTTCTATAGCTTTTGACGAATTATATATCACCGCAGGTTTCAATTTATATGCATTTATCTCTTCTATTGTTACAGCTTCGTAATCTGGAAGCTTTGCATTTTTTGCAGCCAGATCATAAAAGCTGATAGATGCATCAATACCTTTATTGTAAAGTGTTGCAGCATCTTCAGAAGTTATTCCCCTGGCAGCAAGTTCAGCCCGCATGAAACAAAAATCTGCATAACTAATTACAGGAAAAAAATTCTTTCCGGTACCATTATTTAAAGCTGGTTGAAACATTCTCCATTGAAGAAAGGATACGGTATCCATAGAAAGTGTCTCTGAAACCTTTTTTAAAACGAACCAGGATTTATACTTTCCCTGGGAAGAATCCGGGCTAATATGTGCACCTACATACTGACGTGGATTCCACGAAGTACCAGCAGGATAAACCCCTGCCTGTATAGCTGCTTTTAAATTGGCTTCAGTATAATTATTCTTTTGATAAAATAAACGCAGCCTGGGATCACTATTATTCCACATAAAATCTACTGTAGGTTTAGGCGCCCTGAATTCACTGGGATTCCAATCTCCTCCCTGAGTAAAACTGGCATCGGCGTAGAATACCCAACCATCATTGTTAGAATTCATTAAAGAACTGGCATCTGAAAGCACTTCCTGGGCAATTGATTTAAGTTTTGCCTCATCCCGCTTCATTAAACGAATGGCTATTTTCAGGCGCAAAGCATTTGCCGCTTTAATCCAGGCATTCACATTTCCATGATAATACAAATCATTTTCTCCAAAGGAAGCCTGTGGAACGGAAGGTGTGGATTTTAAAGTGTTGATTATTTCTTTTAATCGAGTGTCCCAAAGTGCAAATAGCTCCTGTTGGGTTTCATACTTTGGGGTTAAGGTTCCGCCATAACGAGCCTGGAATGCTTCTGTGTAAGGAATGCTGCCATTAATATCCGATACATGAAAAGCATAATAGATTTTTAAAATATCAGGTATTGCTCTCATATGCACCCTTTTCGCCTGTTCTTCAGCTGGCAGATTATCAATCAAAACCTGCACATCTGTTAGGATAGCGCCCAATTGTGGATAAAAAGTGTTATAGCGTTGATTGAAGTTTCCAACATCCATCAGGAAATTTTTGCCATTTCCAGTATTAAAAGTGGACATCTGCATCCATGGCATTATACGCCTGTAATTATCATAAAAGGCAATCCGATCATTGTTATGTGCTCTTATACAAGCATTCAGGTATTGTTCCTCTGGCTTAATGGTGTATAAAACGTTGGGGTTGGTATTAAGTTTTACAAAATCACTTTTGTTGCAACCTGCCAGTAGCGATGCGCCAAAAAATGAGGTATAAAATATTTTAGAAAATTTCATATTTTTTTATAATTGTTGTTGATTAAAATGAATATGTTTTAAGAATTAAAAGCCTGCATTCAAGCTAAATCCAATGGTACGCGTATAAGGTAATCCTCCATATTCAGCAAAGGCACCTGCCCGGCTTGAGAACACACTTTCAGGATTGATATGATCCTTAGCTGTGTTATATAAGTAAAAAAGATTTCTTCCTACCAGATTTACCCGGAG
Source organism: uncultured Chitinophagaceae bacterium (assembly GCA_963695165.1). Lineage (GTDB taxonomy): Bacteria > Bacteroidota > Bacteroidia > Chitinophagales > Chitinophagaceae > CAVOGF01. The sequence continues at coordinate 333,130 of CAVOGF010000001.1, read as the reverse complement.
GGTGTTCATTTTCAATTTCGAAGTTAAATTTTTAGGCAGGGAATATCCCACAGACACCTCGCGTAAAGCCACCCAGGAATTTTCAAAGACTGAATATTCACGAATTCCGGTTCCCCAGCTTGTAAGTCCTTCATAGTAATCAACGGCTTTCATAGGTAAAGCCAGTCCCTTTTCTACAGCCTGCGCATAAGTTAAACCACTGATATCGGCGCCATTTTTGATGGTTCCCGGAGCAAACACACCATCAGGTATGATTCCATCAAAACGCTTATTTCCTTGTTCATCAATGAATTCCACACCTCCATGTTCTTTATCACGACCAAATAAAGTACTTTTAAAACTTCCATAATTTGAACCATATTGATGCGTTGCAGAAGCCATTTTACCACCAATCTTTGAATCAAGTTGTACAAACAAGTTGAAGCCTTTATAGCTTACTTCATTTACATTACTAAGTAAGAACTTCTCCATCATGCTTCCAAGATTTTTTACACCTTGACCAAAATCACCAGATCTCCAGAAAATACCATCTTGTTTTAGTAATTTTTTACCGGTTTGAGGGTCTATAGCAAAAGCATATCCTGTAGTAATGGTTCCAAATTCCTCCCCTTCAATTGCCACAGATCTTACATCGTTACCAAAGGCTAAATCAAGTTCTTTACTTTGAACTCCTGGATACAATTTGATGACCTTATTCTTGTTGCGGGAAAAATTAAATGTAGTGGTCCATTCAAAGTCTTTTGAGCGAACGGGTGTGGCGGAAAGTAAAATTTCAACACCTTTATTTTGAACATTACCTGCATTAATCTGGCGGGAACTTATACCACTCTCAGCAGGTGCGCCAAGATTGATAATCTGGTTTAATGTGTTTTTTTGATAAAAAGCCATATCTAATCTTACTCTGCCCTGGAAAAAGCGAAGATCCGCGCCCACTTCATATTCCCTTGATTGTTCCGGCTTTAAATCCTGATTACCCAAACCATAATCAGCCCAACCATATTGAGGCAATAATGCGCCATCAACATTGGTATAATTGCCTAATAAAGAATAGTTACCATTTGTAGTAGCATAAATACCCGTTCCAGCACCAGTATATCCTAAACTTGCTCGCAGTTTACCAAAGGAAAGAAAATCAAAAGCACTATTATCTTTCAATACCTGACTGAAAACCCATGACAATCCAACAGATGGGTAGAAATAAGAATAATTTCCTATGCCATTAGGATAGGTTAAAGTTGAGTTCCAGTCATTACGTGCACTGGCATTAAGTGTTAGCATATTTTTCCAGGTAATATCTCCATATGCATAAACAGCATCCAATCTACTTTGTGGAAATACACCGAAATTATTAGGATCAATTGCTATCGGCTTTTTTGAATTAGATAAAGCATAAATTTCAGGAACCTTAAAGCCACCATCAGTTCTGGCATTGCTTTGTTTTCCACCTAAGGCGCGTTGCGTTTCACCTCCAACGCTTACACTTAAATCAAAATCCTCATTTAATTTTTTATTGCCACTTAATAATGCCTGCATTCTGGCTGTTTTAGAAGCCGATTGATAAAGGCTGTAAGCACCAAAATCAAGACTTGAAAAGCCAGGGCCATCGCCTCTTTCTTTACGTTCTTCATTTGTTGCAATACTATTTATGTTACCTTTTATTAATAAGCTCAACCATGGAGTGATGTTTGCATTAATATCAAGGTTCGCAAGCAAGTTATCTTCCTTATGTGAAACATCTACCTGATAATAGTTCCAGAAAACACTTGTCATGGAACTACGCAAATATGGTGACTGTTTCACTCTGCCGCCCTTTACAGTATCAATGTAATTATTCAATGCATATTCGATAGGATAATTACGGGAATTAGAATAAGCCAAACGGAACAATGGATTGGAATTTCCACCTTGAAGAATAGGATTTTTAGAAACAGAAGTTGCATAATTGACTGATGCATCAATGTTTATAAACTGTCCTATTTTTTGAGTGGCTCTCAATGAAAAATTATCCCTGTTAAATGAGTTGCGGGGCATGATGCTTTTATTTCCTGTATTTGTGTAGGAAAACCGGAACGTTGTTTTTTCACTTCCACCTTCTACTGCCACATTGGTATTGTTGATCATGCCAGTGGTAAATAAGTCCATCAGATTATTGGCTTTCCATGGCACCATACGGCCATCAGCATCTTTAACTATGCGACCGTCGAATTTAGGTCCAAAACTATAATAGGGACCATTATCCGGATCTACTTCATCTTTTCCGTCTGCTCCTTTTATAAACCAAGGATCTATTCCACCACCATACTCATTCTGAAAATCAGGTAGTTTGTACACCTTCTCCCAGGAAAATGACTGGTTAACATTAACACCTAAGCCGTTACGGTTTTTTCCTTTTTTAGTAGTAATAAGGATAACTCCGTTTTGGGCTTGCGAGCCATATAAAGCACTTGCAGCCGAACCTTTTAGTACTGTCAGACTTTCATAATCATCCGGATTAAGATTTTTTAACTGGTTACCAAAATCCCTGGAATCTCCCCATGAGTCAGCACCAGACACACCAGGCTGAATTAAAACCCCATCAATTACAAAAAGAGGCATTGTATTGTTGGTGCTTATCGAAGTATTACCTCTGATCCTGATCCTGGAACTGGATGATGGACCTCCGGCTCCCTGACTGATCATTACTCCCGCAACCTTGCCTTGTAAAGAGTTTGCAATGTTAACAGATCCAGCTCTTGCAACATCTTCGCCTTTAACTTCCTGTATTGAATATGCTAACTTTCTTGTGTCTTTTCTTACACCGAAACCTGTTACAACTACCTCATTTAATTCATTTAATTTACCAGACAGTATAACAGATAAATTGTTGTTTTCTCCAACTGGTAATTCAAGGCTTTCAAATCCTAAAGCCGAAAAAACTAAAACTGCATTTTCTTTTGGGATTCCAATCCTAAAATTTCCCAGATTATCTGCAGCTCCGGAAATATTGGTTCCCTTTACATTGATAGAAACACCGGGAATGGCATTCCCAACACTATCTTTTACACTACCGGTGATTGTTTTATTTCCTTGCCCAATGGCATAGGCGCCCCACATGCATAATAGCATGCTTAATAGCAGCCGAATCGGTTTTTTACTCATTTGTTTTTTGATGTTTTTTAATTATTAAAACTTTGGTTTAAGTTAAAAGTTAGATACCCTTCTTTTCTATTAACTAAAATTTCTTTCATAATTCTCCATTACCAATGCCGCAGCTCCTATTAGTTCAGCTTCCTGCCCCAATTTGGAAATTTCAATTTCTGTATTTGCAGCAAGCCTTGGAATACAATGTTCATTCAATGCCTGTTGAATGGGCGCCTGCCATATCTTTCCTGCCGCTGATCCTCGTCCACTCAGTATGATGGTTTCAGGATTCATCAGATGAATTAAAATCGCTACCCCTCTTCCAATGTTGTATCCCGCCTCAGATAATAGTTCCACAGCAAACTGGTCGCCGCTTCGGGCAGCGCAAATAATGGCTTCACTTTCTGCTTCCAGGTTTTCACCGGATCCGGATATTAAAATTGACATCCGCCCTTCCTGCAATCCCTGCCTGGCTTTTTCTGCAACCACACCCATAGAAGCTTCTGTTTCAAGGCATCCTCTTTTTCCACAACTGCATAATTTACCGTTGGAAAAAAGCGGTATATGGCTGAATTCACCTGCAAAGCCATCGAACCCGCGGAATAATTGGCCATTCAGGATTAGTCCAAGCCCTATTCCCCAACCAATATTAATAACCATGGCATTATTCTTATTTCTTGCAGAACCAAACCTTAATTCTGCCAGGGCAATCAGGCTGGAGTCATTGTCTATAAAAACCGGAATTCCTGTTTTTTCAGATATCAAATCACTTATTGACTTACCATTGGTCTCAAGAAAAGAATAATTGACTCCGTGTTGAGCATCTACAAAACCTGGCATCCCAATTCCAATTCCTGTAATCTTATTTTTATCAATCCCGGATTTTTTAATCATTCCGTTAATGGATTCAATTAAAATATTAATCGCAGAAACATCTTTTGATAAAGGCAAGTCAAGTTTTTGAATTTCAGTAATGTACTTATTAGACATATCCAGTATAGCCATTTTTGTTACCAACTGGTCCATTGCAACCGAAATGGAATACATATTATCGGATCTTAAGGAATACATCAAAGCTCTTCTGCCACCGGTGGATGGTGCAAAACCGGTTTCTATTACCACTCCTTCTTCTATCAATGCATTCAACATGCGGGTGGTAACAGGTAAGCTTTTATCAATAAGAATACTTAAATCAGCACAGGAAATAGTTTTGAAAAAATAAAGTTGTTTTATAATCTGCCGCTTATAGTCCTGGTTTTTTAGTGTCATTCGTGTTAAGCAATTATCAAATGTTTGTAAACTTTAAGTTAAAGATAAGGGCACTTTTTAAATATTTTATAAAAGTTTAAAAAAAATTTTAAATGTTCATTCACATAATAAAATTTAAATATGGAATAAGGGAAGAACAAAATTCCAAGATAGACATGAATAACATTTGAAAATATTCATCCCCCGTTTAAAGGAGAAAACTATAGCAGAAGCCATATTAGAGGCTTTGGAAAGGTGGGCAGCAGCAAATTTTTACAATTACAGAAAATCTTTAAGGGCAACCGCATCGTTATGTTCTTCATCTTTTGCTCCATACACTATAGTTACAACTCCATTTTTCAACTGTTCTTTTAATAATGAAAGCTGTTCTTTATTTTGCATAAGCTCTTGATGATAACGTTTTTTAAACATTTCCCATTTAGAAGGTTCATGATTAAACCATTTCCGAAGTTCAGTACTGGGAGCTATATCTTTTAACCAAAGATCAATTCCGGCTTTTTCTTTGGTTAAACCCCGTGGCCAGAGTCTGTCTATAAGAATGCGGTAACCATCATCTTTTTCAGGTTGCTCATACACTCTCTTAATTTTTACTTTCATGTGAACATATTTGTTCTTTTATTGGTCACATGCAATTCGCCTAATGATCATTCGGTTGGATAACCCATTATTATAGCTCATTTCATGTGAACATTTTTATTGGTCACATGCAATTCGCCAAATAAGCGATTATATGGCTCATTTCATGTGAACATATTTATTTTTTTATAGGTTCGAATTCGTCAAAATGATCATTCAGTTGCTGGCAAACAATTACCTCAGCTTATTTGATGAAATAAACGGATTGACGCTCGCTACGAGCTATGACTTAGATTTTTAATATATTAACTTACTGACCAACGGCTAATGGCTTGCCTACTAATTTGGCGCCTATAGCTTCCATTAATTTATCATAAGGTTTATTAAATTTTTCAACGCCTTCTTCTTCAAGTTTTTGTGTAATGGCGTCAAGATCAATATTTTTTTCTTTTAATTTTTGCAATACTTTTCCAGCCTTATCCAGGTTATCTTCCAACCGCTCTGCGGGTTGGCCATGATCCCTGAACGCTTTTATGGTTTCAAGTGGAAGGGTGTTAATTGTATCAGGTCCAATTAAAGCTTCTACATATTTTACATCACTGAACGAAGGATCCTTACTACTTGTACTTGCCCATAAAACCCTTTGTGGTTTCGCGCCTTTTTCTTCAAGTTTTTTAAACCGGGCAGCATGAAAAATTCTTTTATAAATCTGGTAAGCCTTTTTTGCTGAGGCAATTGCCACTTCTCCTTTTAGTTTATTCAATCCTTTTTGTTCCAGAACCGGATCAATAAGCACATCAATCCGGCTGAGAAAGAAACTTGCTACTGAAGTAATATTTCCAATAGGTTGATTGGCTTTTATCCGGTCTTCCAAACCGGAAAGATAAGCTTCGGTAACTTCCTTATAACGTTCCAATCCAAACAGTAAGGTGATATTGATATTCACTCCTTCACTGATACATTTTCGAATGGCTGGCAGGCCTTCTTTTGTACCGGGAATTTTAATCATCACATTTTTGCGGTCAACAGCTTTCCATAAATCAATTGCTTGATTAATAGTACCATCGGTTTCATTAGCCAGGTGGGGAGATACTTCCAGGCTTACAAAACCATCCATGCCTTTTGACGCTTCATAAACAGGCTTGAATATATCTGTTGCCCGGCGGATATCGCTGATTGCGAGACCGTAAAAAATTTCTTCATTCGATTTTTGTTCCTGTGCGAGCTTTTTAATATCCGCATCATAATCGGTACTACCAGTAATTGCTTTTTCAAAAATAGCAGGATTTGAGGTCATACCGCTTATTCCATCTTCATCTATCAGTTTCTGAAGTTCACCGTTATTCATGATCTTTCTTTCAAAGAAATCGAGCCAGACACTTTGTCCCAGGTCATGTATTTGTTTAACCCTATTTTTTTCCATATATTTTATTTTACAGGTAAATAATCACTAAAATTGCATGTAACAAATCGTTGATTTTAAGAGTCCTTTTTTAAAAAAACGGGAGAATAATTTTTAAATTAGAGAGATAATCGAAAGGAAACCTGTGATTCTCCAGCAATTTTATTTCATTCATATAATTGTTCAAAATGCCTCAAAGGATATGCCATTAACCACCCATTATCTGAAAACCTTGTTACTTAAAAAATGGAAGAGGAAAGAATATTTAAGTATACTGTTTTCATTATTTTAATTATAGAAGACAAAAAATATGGTTTAAATTTTCATTTATCCCTGCATAACTTTCAATGTAAATCATGAGTGCACTTGCCTGGATATTACCGCCATTAACCTGCGAACTCCACTTTAAAATTTTTACCTTCCCAATTGTGCGTATTTCGCCAGTAAAAACTAAATACAATCATTCCCTTTTTCTTTGATTTTATGGGCAGATCTGCAAAATACACGCCCAAACCTGTATCCGTCGTTTCGGTTTCTTTTATCGTTTCCCATCCATCATCAGACCAATGAACAAGCGCCGGAGCCATCAGTTCTATACGTAAAACTTTTCTTTTATAAATTTTATTACAAGGTTGATCAAAACGCCAGGTTTCCCAATCAATTTTTGTTTTGTTATGAATATAACGGTCCTCAGTATGCCTTGGCATATCAAACACTTTCCTGTCTTTCAATGAGCAGCGCAATTTGATATATTCTGAATGCGCCCAAACCAAAGGCATAGCCGATCCGGAATATTTTCCAAAATGCAGATCTCGTTTTGGAATATCATCGGTATCCCAAATCTGCTCAGGGAACAAACCATTATTGGCGAACATTTCAAATGCTATCAACAGTTCTTCAGCTTTTTTAAAATTTCCCGCTGCTATTTCATAATGCGCCCTTTCCCCTGTAAGCAATGGCCATGCCCTGCCAATGCCGGTACCATTATACGGACGGCCATCTACATGTTCACCATACCCATCATTATTATAGCGATGCCAGCAGGGACCAAAGGGTGTTTCTACTTTCAGTTTGGCATCTATTACTTTAATTGTATTCAAAATGCGCGGGTCATTGGGATCCCGTAGCCCGAATCTCACCAAAGCCAAAGCATCCACACAAATCAGTTCATTCACAGGCATCAAACCTTCATCACCAGGATGATTTTTAAGGTTGATCTGATGGCCGTTCAAATCTTTGGCTGCTATACCATTGGGATTGATACGGATATAATAACCTTCCACTCCTACTTCCTTTGCCAGCGTAGTACCTGTTACATAAGTCCAGTATTCAATCTTGTCATTCCAGCTATCAGCCGTTTTACGGCAATAATCCGCTATTTCAGGTTCATTATTTATTGTTGCAAAATCAGCCGCTGCCAACAATGCGGCCACTTCGGCAGCGAGGGTAAATAAGGAGATTCCGGATTCCTCTTCCCATCGTTCCTGTTGGGTCCCCGGCCCATTGATTATAATATAAGAAATTGCTTTTTTCACAACCTGCCAATACCGGCGTATCATGTGCGGATCCAGGGCATCATGACGCCGGCATAAGTCAATCAGTAAGATGGGTAATGCCGTTTGATCCATTTGAATAGCCCCGAAATTGGGTTTCCCTGCCAGCCACATATTCTGCGGCCAGTGACCATCCGATTCCTGGGTAACCATCAGGTAATTGATGATACGGAATGCATCTTCCCTGGCCTGCAATCCTAAAAATCCGCCGGCAGTTTCCACAAGATCCCTTGGCCATACAAGATGATAACCGCCAATATCATCATCTCCTTTAGAGAATCCCCAGGGAATAGACATACTGGCAATGGTGCCACCTACAAAACATTTTGCTTCATGCATTCGCAATACGGCGGCGCTTGTATGAGAAAGCAGACCTACATTTTTTTGAAAAGATTGCGGATGTGTTAAAGATTTTTGCCAATCCGCCCATTCGCTTGTGTACCGTTTTTTTGCATAACTAAATCCATCCATGATACTGGCCCATGCATAATGTCCGGCCTCCATTTTGTCTGAACCGAACCCAAGTGCGAGAACAAAAGTATCGCCGGCTTGCTGCAGATCTATTTCTCCTGTAAGCGCCACATTTCCATTTTCGGCCCTTTCATATTCCCAGGTCATCTGCTTATGTTGAATAAGATCCTGCCATCCATCAGAAACCCCTACATATCCCACTGAACGTTTTTTCCAGTTATGTGAACAGGCCAATGCCAATACTAGGTTGTCATGTACGGCAAAAAGCATTGGGATTCCCTTATAATCGCCCACCCAGCCGGTATTTTGGCCACCACGATTGCCCAAATGGGGGGCTAATAATACATATAAATGGTAATCATTTTGTTCTCCGGCCTGCGGCACAAACCTGATTTGCTGCAAAACAGTATTTCTAAGCGGATCCGCTATAATTTCCTTTTCTATTCTATAACGTTTTTGCAAACATTGATTCGTAATGAGGTAAGCCGGTATTCCTTCGCCAATCATTTTAGTAGTATGTTCTGTATCCCGCTTTTCTTCAGAAAAAAAATCCTGGCCATTGGTAACGATCATTTCCATGTCACGCGTGCATGCCTGATCTTCCCTCGGATAATATACTTCATTAATAATACCATGACTGATGGTAAAACTCACATTCGATAAAGGGTTTAAAGCTTTTCCGATGCCTGATTTAGCGCTTGAAGTCCACCGTGCGGGAATGCCGGGCTCGCCCGGAGGAATTGCTTTAGATACAGACATATAAATCAGATTTTAAATAAGTATAAGAAAAAAAATTAAAAATCAATTTCAAAGTCAAAGAAGTATTGATCTGTAATTCAAATTTTATAATCATTAATACAATATCTGGCTCACATGTATTTTTTGTTTTACAATCAAAATTCTTTGTTCTTCAATGGGATAGGAACAATAAAGGAAAGGTAATAGTATAGCGCAAAAACATTGCCAGCTCAATTAAAACGCTTGCATTAAAAGAAATATATTATGTAATCTATATTAAGGACGAGTTTGTAAAACACTTTTAAATTTGGGAATGCACTGAAAATTCAGGATTAAAATAAGCAGTAAATGGTTGGATATTTTTATACAATTCCGGATATTAAAATTGGCGCCGAATAAACCTTTGTGAGTTTACCTGCGCCAATTTCAAAAAAAGATTTGTTTGCAAAATTGAAAAAGCTATAGATAATAGCTTAAAGATCGCCCTGCTTTTCTTCCATCCATTTACTGCGTCCATAACCAGGGAATACATGACGCTCGCTATGATAAGATGAGCGAACCAGCGGACCACTTTCCACATAATCAAAACCAAGCTCATAACCGATCTCTCTTAATTCAGCAAATTCATCCGGATGAACAAAGCGATGAACCGGTAAATGTTTTTTTGTCGGCTGTAAATACTGGCCTAATGTAATAACATCCACATTCACAGCTGCCAAATCTTTCAAAGATTGAACTACTTCATCTTTTGTTTCACCCAACCCCAGCATAATGCCGGTTTTGGTACGCATGCCCCCTTCTTTTAAAATACGCAATACTTCCAGACTTCTGCGGTATTTAGCCTGAATGCGTACCTGGCGGGTAAGCCGTTCCACCGTTTCCATATTATGGCTAACGACTTCCGGAGCCGCATCAATGATACGTTGTATATTTTCGGCCTGTCCTTTAAAATCCGGGATCAGGGTTTCTAAAGTAGTCCCGGGATTTAAAGCTTTTACCGCTTTAATAGTATTGTACCAGATAATGGATCCACCATCTTTAATTTCATCGCGGTCAACGCTGGTAATTACAGCATGTTTCACTTTCATTAAATGAATGGCTTCAGCAACACGTTGTGGTTCATTCCAGTCAATAGCTTCAGGGCGACCGGTAGCAACTGCACAAAATCCGCAGCTACGGGTACAAATATTACCCAAAATCATAAAAGTGGCAGTACCTGCGCCCCAGCATTCACCCATATTAGGACAATTGCCGCTTTCGCAAATCGTATGTAATTTATGTGTATCTACTAACTGACGTACATGTTTATAACTTTCACCAATTGGAAGTTTTACCCTAAGCCAGTTGGGTTTTTTTATTTTTATCTCAGGTAAATCTGATTGTGAAATCACTGGTAATTCTTGCATGCTCAATATTTATTAAATTGAAAAATTGCAATAAAAAAACTTTTCAATTCAGGAAATTAAATAAACCAGGATCTGCTTAGGAATCCAGGTAAGATAGCGGGTGCAAAGATACAGGTCATTTTCGTTTGCCAAAAGCTATGGCAACATATGCGTTGAAAAAAAACTTTTTACCGGTATTATCTAGCATGATCTGCATATTTTTAGTATAATATTCTGCATTGATACCGGTTTCTATAGCCGAAAGCAATTCATTGTAACGTCCATAATCAAATCGCAGCGCCAAACGCGCATGTACACCGGGAACAAAACTCATATCACCAAAGCCTTTTGTAAATCCGGCAGATCCATAAATAATACTTGGATCTCTGAATAAACTATCTGTACTGGCATCATATTTTATATCCCGCCGTTGGCCTGTGGTTACATCCTGAATACTGAGAAAATAAGGTTTTAAAAATCCACCGGCAATGCCGCCACCATAAATAGCAGAAACAGCAACACCGTTTTTATTTCCCTTTCCTCCTATTAGCCGTTGCTGCCCGATACCTAATTTAAGGTTATAAAAATTATTGATCTTTCCGAAAATATATGGGTTGCCAACCTGGAAGAATCCACCGCCTGTTGTTACTATTGTTCTTTCTTCTTTAGGATGTCTGTGCTCTCCTGCTTCAAGCCACCAGAGATTGGTTTTGTTAATGGTTTTATACTTTCCATGCTCATAAAAAATACCGTAACCATCGGTATTTAATTTTATCCCAAAAGCGCCTTGTTTGGAAAAAATCATCGCTCCTTCTTCTTCCTGCTTCATGAGCTGATACATCCTTTGCTTATGTTCCTGTTTTTTTTGTTCCTTTGTCATCTTTTGCTGCTGTCCGTAACTGGCAGCAGTAAAAGAACAAAGTAAAATCGCCAGATAAATTTTCATTACGATGAATTAGTTTGTTACTTGTAAATTTATGTAAAAATAGAGCAATGACTTCACAAATTATTTATAAAGGACAGTTAAGAACAGGGGCAACTCATTTGCAAAGTAAAAGTATTATTGAAACGGATGCACCTACTGATAACCATGGAAAAGGAGAACGTTTTTCACCTACCGATATTGTGGCAACAGCACTCGGAAGTTGTATGCTTACCATTATGGGAATCAAAGCGTCAGACATGGGTATTGACGATAAGCTGATAGGTACCCGGCTTGAAATAACAAAGATCATGGCTTCCGAACCCCGAAGAATAAGTGGGATACACATAGATTTTTATTTTCCTTCCGGCAGTCAATTCGATCAGAAAGAACAAACCATTTTACAAAAAGCAGCCATTACCTGTCCGGTAGCAAAAAGCATACACCCGGAAATAGATATGCAGGTGAATTTTAAATGGGAATAATGAAGACTCACTGATTCATTGGTTGATTGTTTAATTGTCGTAGTGTTTAATTGTTTAACTGTTGCATTGAAAAAAGTCTTGCAAGGATTATAGCAAACAAATCACTAACTCATCACTCAAATGACCAATGACCTTAATGCCGGTAATGCATTAAATCCTCCTGCCTAAAATCTTGTTTCCAACGGCGCAGTCGAGGCAGCGCCGTTGGCTGCAATAATTATTTTTTAATTCTATCAGCGCCTGCGAATCCATTGCATTCAGGTTGTCCACCTTTTTAATCTTCCACGCCTTTGTGATATGATTTTGCTCCGGTGGCAGCTCCGATAACCATTGCAATGCCTGATCTTTGTACCGCGTTTCATTGCTGTATGTGCCATAAGAAAACAATACGGGCACAATGGTATTGATAATAATATTGTCAACCATTTGCCGTCCTATTTTTTTGGGTTTATATTCCAAAATATCATCGAAGCGGTAATGATAATGCCAGTAATCATTTGCAGTAATATCCATCAAGCTTCTTAATTCTTTTATATCTTTAATTTCCTTGATTTTTGAAAAAAGATGCGAAGAATTATTAACCAGCATCGCAAGTTGCGCCAATCTTAATGCGGGAAAATTTGCGGGCCGCATTCTTAAAAATGCCGGAGAAAATGAACATCTGATTAAATTATATTTTCTTTGGATAAAATTATATTCACGTTGTAATAGCCGCGGATAATCTTCTGCAAATTCATCATTTAACAATCCTGCCTGTCCTATTAAAAGCGCTTCAAGCTGATGAATCTGATATTTATGTTTTGCCAGCAGATTTACAGGAACACTACGGGCAATTTGTTCAAAAATTTCAGCATTTACTTTCATACCAAAATTTCTTGCCAACAGCCACCAGAAAACTTCTTCCCAATGATTGTTGGCTTGTTTCAGCAAGTTTAAAATGGCGGTGGATTTTCTTTGAAGTCTTTCCGCCATCAACCTTTCTTTCCAGCTTAAGCCAATGAATATCCGATAATACAGGCAACTGATTTTCGCAGGGAACAAATCCCTGTGATTGCATCAGTTGTTCATATTGAAAGAGCATGCTATTTGCAACAAGCGATTGAAGCTCGAGTGCAGGAAGCCGATGACCATTCCGGTCCAGCACATCTTTATCCTGAAGCCATACCACATGTAATATGATATTGGAATAATTGGGATCTTTTTCATGCGCATGCACATACCAGTCAGAAGAGCGGATATGCAATTCAATATTACCTGCCCAGAGCGTATTACCTATTTTTATTTTGGCTTGTAAAAAATCGGGGCCTTCATTGGTATTAAAAAAACCAGGGTGAATGATTTGTAAAGATTCCCCCTGAACAGTCGTTAACTCTTTTGCAGCGGTATATTGAAATTGCCAGATAAATTGAAGTAACCGTTCTGATATGATGGCGGGGATGTTCAAAATAATTTCTATTAAATTTTGAATATAAAAGAATGGCTTTCCATCTTTCACCATATCAAAATAATAAAATCATCCGAACATTTATAATGCTGCAGTATTTATTTTCCCTGCAAAATTTTTAATGCCTGTACTACCCTGCTGATGGGTAATCCCATTACATTGTAAAAATCTCCTTCAATTGACTGAATACCCACAACACCTATCCATTCCTGGATTGCATAGGCTCCGGCTTTATCATAAGGTTTATACTGGTCAACATAATACTCAATCTGTTCCCTGGAAAGGGAATGAAACTGCACATTGGTAACATCTGCAAATGCGATTTCTTCTTTATGGTGCAAGAGAACAACACCCGTAATTACCTGATGCATTTTGCCGGATAAATTTTCTAAAATGGAAATCGCATCTTTGCGGTCTTTGGGTTTACCAATCACCTGGTTTTGCAAAACTACCACGGTATCGGCAGCAAGAATGATAGCATTTAAATGATTATCATCACCCGTTTTTTTAATCTGTTCACAAACGGCAAGCGCTTTTTGCCTTGCTATATGAACGGGAATTTCAACCCTATCTAAATCCGGCGGAAAAGATTCATCCGTAGGAACTATCAATATTTCAAAAGATTGTTCCGCCCACTCCATTAACTGTTTTCTACGCGGCGACTGGGAAGCAAGGATAAGGGGATGCATGTATAAACGAATTAAGAATAAAATTTAATGAATACCATTGATAAAATACCGGTAAGCATTACGAATTTGATGACTGAGCTGATACGATGAAAATCATTTGGATTCTGAGCGGTAAAAAGTTTTTTAAATGCCCATAACAATGGCATAATAATCAACGCTACGCAATAAAATGCGCTCCACCACCATCCGAATTGCAATACATAAAACTGCACCACAGCAAGCACGGTGATTATCACAACCATCCAGACGCCTACAAATATTTTAGCGGCATTCATTCCCCATGCAATGGGCATAGTGGTGCAACCGTATCTGCGGTCGCCCTCCACATCTTCCATATCTTTTATCACTTCACGGATCAATGAAATGATAAAAGCGAATCCGGCGTATAAAAATGTAAATCTTGAAATGCGCGTTGTATTCAGCAATCCTTTGAAATAAAAAAGATGGTTGGCTTCACACCAGGGAATTACAAATATTACCCAGGCTGTTAATAAGGATATTAAAATATTACCTGCTAATAATTTTCTTTTTAAGGAAATGGAATAAATAAAAAGCAATAAAACACAAACCGTATTGGCCAATCCTAAAAAATGAATTCCAGTAGTAAAATCAAGATAAAAGGAAATAAAAATACCTAATGCGCTCAATAGAAGATGCCAGATAATTGTCCAGCGGCGGTGAATGATTTTTTCAACCACTAATTTTTCCGGCTTATTAATGCGGTCAATGTTTAAATCAAAATAATCATTGATAATATATCCGGCTGCTGCAATAAGTACAGAGGAAAGGCTGATCAGGAAAATATTAACTCCATGAAGGTTGGGCTGAATTCCGGCTTTTTCGAATACGGGCAGCATTACACAATACAAAAACAAAATTTGTGTTAATGCAATGAATACCAGGTTGGGCCAGCGTATCAATCTTAAAAAGGCGGTTATTAATTTCATGATGAGGTATCAGGTATGAGGTATCAGCTATCAGGTGTCAGCTTTCAGCTTTGAGCCGTCAGCCATTCAACAATAAAACAATTAAGCAATGCAACAATAAAACAATTAAACCACTTAAAATATTCACTTACTCCTTAAACCACTGTCCAAACTCCAGTCGCCCTTTAATTTCAACACTTTTTCAATTACATCCCTTACACAACCCTTTCCTCCTTTCATTGGGGAAATATACTGCGATATGGTTTTAATTTCCGGAACGGCATCCGAAGGGCAACAGGGCAATCCAACATTTAACATGATCTCATAATCGGGAATATCATCTCCCATATACAACAATTGTTGCGGTTGCAAGGAATGTTGTTGCATAAAACGTTGCAAACAGGCAAGCTTATTATCCACTTTCATGAACACATCCACAACGCCCAGTTTATTCAATCGTTCCAGCACCTCAGGCGAATCACCGCCTGAAATTACAACTACTTTATAGCCTTTTTTAATGGCTAACTGCAATGCATATCCATCCTTAATATTCATGCTCCTGGCCATTAATCCTCCAGGCAATACCAGAATGGTACCATCAGTTAATACACCATCCACATCCAGAACAAAACTTGTAATGGGTTTAAAAAGCTCCAAAGCATTCATAAAATCAATTTCTTTAAAAACTAAAATCCAATACGTTCCTGCATCCTTCATCAGCCTGCGCACTCATTTTCTTTTCCGCTAATATGAAATTTTTATACGCAAACAGGATCGAATCCTGACTGGCTGCAAAAGTATCCAAATCAATGGCATTAGAGTTGTCTGATCTGTAATAATTTATATTTTATTCCTGTAAAATGAAAAAATTGTTAATGAAATGTTGGATAGTAAGATTAAACTGTTTATTTTAACAGCCTCAAAGAAATTTGAACATTGTTTTACTGTCAGTTGCTTGCTCATAATAATTCCCGCATGGTTTGCCCTGCGGGATTTTTTTATATGAACAATCAATACAATTTTGACTGATGAGTTCAAATACAATCATGAAAGAATTACTAAAAGCATATACAATAAAAATGCCGCTGAATTTTATAAAAAAACAGCGGCATTTTTAAAGATTTGAATTCTTTTATTGACAGTATATCTTTCTGATTATACTTTAACTGCTATTTTCTTACCGGCTTTATGACCGGTTACAGCATAATACCAAATAAAAAGATAAGCGGGTACTACAATCCAGTAAGCCTGGTTAGGGCTAAATACATCTGCAAGGCGGCCATACAATAATGGCATTACCGCACCGCCGGCAATTGCCATGATCAATAATGAGGAACCAATTTTGGTAAAGCGTCCAAGGTCAGCAATAGCCAGTGGAAAAATCGCAGGAAACATTAATGAATTAGCCAACCCAAGTAATGCAATAAATAATACGGAAATATATCCGTGCGTAAAAAGTGCAGCTAATGAAAATACAACCCCTAAAATAGCAGATACTTTCAACGCCTTTGATTGTGAAATGTATTTTGGAATGGTTATAATACCTATAATATAACCCACGATCATGGCTAGTAAGGTACAGGTAGTGAAAAATTGCGCAGTAGACAATGCGATGCCTTGAGAATGTCCGTAACTAATAATGGTGTCACCCGCTATTACTTCTACACCTACATATAAGAACATGGTCAATATACCCAACAATAAATGAGGAAACTGGAAAACACTGGTTTTATTGGTATTGGCCAATGCCAGTTCTTCATCTTCATGATCGGTATCCACTTCGGGTAGTGTAGAGAAGTAAATGATAAATGCAAGAATGGTTAATAACACCACAATTATCACATAAGGTAAGATCACTTTACTGGCCAGAGCATTTAATTCAGCGGCTTTTTCTGCAAGGTCCATAGATTCAATACGGGCGGTAAGCGCATCCGCATTCTTCAAAGTTATTGCTCCCAAAATAATTGGAGCAACCGCTCCTGCTACCTTATTACAGATTCCCATAATGCTGATGCGTTTGGCAGCGCTTTCGCGGGGTCCCAAAATAATAATGTAAGGATTGGAAGCCGTTTGCAATACTGCAAGCCCTGTACCCTGAACAAAGAGTCCAAACAAAAACAATCCATAAGTGCGCGTCATAGCTGCGGGAATGAATATTAAGGCGCCTATTGCTATTACCCCCAATCCTACGGCCATACCTTTTTTGAAGCCTGTAACCTTCAGCACCCAGGATGAAGGGATAGCCATCACCAAATAAGAAATATAAAAGGCAAAGGCCACCAGGTAAGATTCAAAATTATTGAGTTCGCATGCGATTTTTAAATAAGGAATCAGTACGGAATTTAACCAGGTAATAAAACCAAAAACAAAAAACAAAGCGCCAATCATAATGATTGGGTTTACACCGCGTCTTTGCGTTGGCGGAGCTGTTAACACAGGATTTTCTTCAAAGGAAACACTTGCCATACTTTTAAGTAGGTTTAGAATGAATTAAAATTTTTCAGTCCGCAATATTTAATGGTTGCAAATTTGACAATTTTAGAAGTTGTCAAAATCTATTTCATTAACGGATTTCAAATATAGAAACAAAATCTGTTTTCGAACAAATTATAATCAGCTGTTAAAATTGACATTTTCCAGGTCATGCCTGCATATCATGAATTCCATTTTTTTTCAATAATAATTCTGCCGGATCCAATTTTAAATTACCGTTATTTTGAATTATTGTTACGTTACTTATGCATTCTATCAGCATGGAATTTAAGTAAACCATTTAGTGTTTCACTAACTGAATTCATTTCTGTTTTACCGCTTAAAACACAGTTTTCTTATCTTGCATTGCTATGCTTTTTTTTAACCGGATTACTTTAACTCATTTCAGAAACTATAGTTTTCATTCTTTTTCTATCAATGATAGGGTTATTGGCATCTGTGGGCCCAATGCAAGCGGTAAAACGAATTTACTGGATGCGATCTACTATCTATGTTTTACAAAAAGCTATTTTTCAAGGCCTGATAGCCAGAGCACACACCAGGGATTACAAGGTTGGAGAATTGAAGGGCAATTAACAAATGCCAGTGAACAAACCAAATTAATCTGTATTCTACGCGAAAATAACCGCAAAGAATTTTCTATAAATGATGAGGATTATAAACGCTTTTCACTGCATATCGGCCGTTTTCCCTGTGTAATGATTGCACCGGATGATGTTCAGCTTATAACAGGTGGAAGCGAAGAAAGAAGAAAGTTTTTAGACACGCTTTTATCTCAGTTGAATACCAGTTATCTGCAATACCTGATTGATTATAATAAAATATTACAACAAAGAAACAGTGTATTAAAAGCAGCAGCGGAGCACAACCGTTTAGATGATGCGCTACTTGAAATTTTAGAGGAACAGTTGATTGAAAAAGGACAGCAGCTTTTTTATTGGAGAAATGATTTTCTAAAAGATTTTTTGCCGCTTGTTGAGCAGCAATACCGTGATATAGCTCAAAAAAATGATGCGGTACAATTGATTTATGATAGTCAGTTATCCAACATTGAATTTAAACAATTATTAAAGGATAACAGATCCCGGGATTTATATTTACAACGTACCGGATCCGGCATTCATAAAGATGATCTTGCAATTTTAATGGATGGAAACTCCTTTAAATCAAGGGCATCCCAGGGCCAGCGAAAAAGCTTGTTGTTTGCGCTAAAAATGGCTGAATATCTTATTTTGAAACAGTACAAAGGCTTTGCGCCCGTTTTATTACTCGATGATGTGTTTGAAAAACTGGATATAGAGCGCATGCACAATCTTTTATATAAAGTATGCATTGAACAGGACGGACAGGTTTTTATAACGGATACGCATAAAGAAAGATTACAACTCGCTTTCGAACAATTGCAGGTTGGTTATCAGCTGATTGATTTGGGAAATTGAGATTTGGAATTTGCAACCAACTACCAACCACCAACTATTAACCAAATAGGATTTTTTTGCCACCAACCATCAACCACCAACTACCAACCAATTAGGATTTAGATTTTTGCTACCAACTATCAACTGGTTTTTTTTGCCACCAACTATCAATAACCAACTACCAACCAATTTGCAATCGCAAATCCCAAAACTTATTTCTACTTTTACATCATGGCTCAATTACATATCGGTGACGCGATGAAAAAATTCGTCAATAACAGTAAACTTAAAAATGGTATCCGCGCATTGCAAATAGAGGAAATATGGGAAAAAGTTATGGGGAAAACGATTGCAAAATATACTGAAAGTATCCGCATTTTTAATCAAACCCTTTTTATAAATACACATGTAGGGCCACTGAAACAGGAATTGATGTATCAAAAAGATAAAATTATTGAAAGAGTGAATGAAGCAATGGGTGAAAAAATAATTAAAGAAGTAGTAATACAATAATTCGAATTATATTTTGCCGGGGATAGAATAGTTAGCTTTTTAGCGCTTTGTAAATTTTGCTCAATAAAGACCAAATCCTGATAAATATTTTTCAATATTTCAGACTTTATCACCGGCTATATAACCTAAAGGTCACATTCAGTAATATTAATTTTGCAATGAACATTTTCTGTTCAAATAGTAGCATTGCAGGCAAAACTTGTCTGGCCACGAAAAAATACTCAACTTTTAACCTCTTGTACAGAGTAATCAAATCCAATAATTCCGGAACAATGGCGAATTGGAATGCCTGTACATTTTTAACTTATTTTCATTTCCCATATTATGCTCTAAAAGGTCATCGTAACTGATAACTCCTTTAAATTCAAATTCATCAAATACGGGCAGATATTTTGTTTGCTGAATTTTCATTATTTGCAAACATTCCTCTGCTGTATATTCACTGGAAACAAAAGGCAAGTCTTTAGACATTACATCCTTCACCAGGGTATTATGGGAATGACGGTGGAACAATACCAGTTTGCGGGCATAATCATTTTCAGAAAAAATACCTATAAATTTATCATACTCTGTAACGATTAGGTAACTAAGATTTTCACATTTCATGACCGACAATGCCTCAAGTACGGTAGCATTTCCATCAATATAATTAAACT
Organism: uncultured Chitinophagaceae bacterium; assembly: GCA_963695165.1. Lineage (GTDB taxonomy): Bacteria > Bacteroidota > Bacteroidia > Chitinophagales > Chitinophagaceae > CAVOGF01. Next base: position 313,070 of record CAVOGF010000001.1, on the reverse strand, counting down.
GAACTTCCCTGCAACTCATGATTTCTGCAACAGTAGGCATATTGGCGATTTTAGGTAAGTTATCGTTAGAAAATCCATGTAAAGTTTAATAAATTTTCTCTTGAAAAACAACAAATGCTATGATTCTTTTTAAAAATTTCTTTATCGCGAAAGACGTATGCGCGGATCAATAACGCTATATAAAATATCTGCCAGAATATTTACTAAAATAAAAAATGCGGCTGTTACCAGCACACTTCCCATAACGACCGGGAAATCAAGTTTCTCCAATGCATCCACTGTTATTTTTCCAATTCCTTTCCATCCGAAAATATATTCTACAAAAAAAGCGCCGGCCAATAACTCGGCAAACCAGCCGGTGATAGCAGTGATCACCGGATTGAGCGCATTGCGCAATGCATGTTTAAAAATGACCCTGTTTTTACTAAGCCCTTTGGCATAAGCTGTTCTGATATAATCTTTTCCCATTTCATCCAGCACAGCGCTACGTGTTAATTGAGTAATAATGGCCAATGGCCTGATTCCCAGCGTTACTGCCGGCAATACCAGGTTTTTTAATTGCAACTGTTTTCCAGTAAAAGGATCGTATTCATACAAACTGCCGACCATATGCAAACCCGTATATTCATTCAACACAAAACCAAACACATAAGCGAGTATGATACCCATAAAAAAGGATGGTACGGAGATGCCGAGCACACTGGTAAAAACAGCCGATGTATCCATCCAGGTATGCTGCTTTACAGCCGCCAGCACACCTAATAAAATGCCGAAGAAAATAGCGATCAGCATTGCTGCCGATGCCAGTACAAGTGTGCCCGGAAGCGCTTCTGCCAATACTTCTGATACTTTTTTTTTGGTTTGATAAGAGGTGCGTAAATAAGGAATTTTAAACCCGAGTTTGGTATGATTTCCAATAAAAACCCCTTGTAATTGTTTGGATTTAATTTCATCCGCGGTATGAAAGGCCAGAGGGGAAACATCATTCAGATACAATAGAAATTGTTTCCATTTCGGCTGATCCAATGCCAGGTCTTTTCTAATGTTTTGAATCGTTGCACTGTCGCCGGTTTGACCGATAACCAACCGTACAGGATCACCAAACCCCTGAAAAAGAACAAAAACCATCATTACAACGCCCATTAAAACAAGCAAGCCATACATTAAGCGGCGTGTAATGAATTTGAGCATAATTCTTTAGATGATGATATAGTATTTATTGAATATTTTTTATAAATTCATCGGTTTCCGCATAGCTTTTTTTGTCCAATACCTGTGCGCCATTCATTAAGAAATATGTTGCGTTTACCCTTGCTGCCGTTTTAATAATGGTTGCATCGCAACGTAAAATAGTAAACGCGTTTCCGATTTTTTTAACGGCTTCATCAGGCACTGAAGTAACTATAAACAAAGGAATATTTTTCTCCTTGCAAACAGAAGCCAGTTTTTGAAAATCATTTTGTTGCTTGTCCCAGTCTTTAAAGTTCTGTGTGATCACGAGCACATATGGATGCGGTTGTTGCAACAATGCTTCTGTGGTATCGGCGCCATCCAATGTTTGTAAAGCAAGATCAGTTATGGCAGGTGTTGCATTGCCTTTACGAACCAGTTTATCATAGCGGTCAACGAATTCATAACTAGAGTCGAAATTATCAGGAAAATGCATGGCGTCAAATTCCAGTACCTGTCCATCTTTCCGGTATTTAAAATTGATGGCAAAACTATCCGCCACAGCGCCTTCCGGCACTTTCATCTGCTGCAAAAGATTGTTTCCTTTTTTATAAGGAAGGCAATCAAAAACGGGTAAATGAATCAAAACATAATTTTGGAAAAAAGACACTGCAAGCAGTGTTAGAATTAAAACTAACGGTGCGAAAATTCTATTTTTAAAATCCGGACGAAAACTGTTTCTTTTTATAAATAGAACAAGAATGAGCAAGAGCAACACAAGATCTTTTATAAAAGACTGCAGTGGCGATAAAGGCAAACAATCTCCAAAACAACCACAGGTTTTTATCTTGCCGGAGAATAGCGCATAACCGGTTAAAAATGTAAAAAATATGATCAATAATAATAAGAGCCAGCTGAATGTTCTCATTCGCCATGCGAGTATAACCGCGACTCCCGCAAGCACTTCAAATGCATTCATCGTTAATGAAAGCGTGAGTGCATAATCATTTAATGCCTGCCAGCCCCACACGTCAAAAAACTCCTGCATTTTATAACTCAATCCAAGTGGATCATTCGCTTTTATCAGGCCGGAAAAAATAAATAATAATCCAACAATCCAACGGATGATGACCAATAAATTTTTCATTTAAATTTCATTTAATCAATTTATTCAGAAGATTTTTCCTGTATCAATATGAGCGCAAAAACCGCGTAATTCAGAATGTCGGCATAATTGGCATCAATACCTTCGCTTATGATGGTTTTGCCGTCATTGATCAATATCTGGCGAATACGCATCAGCTTCATCAGTATCAGATCCACGAAACTTTCCTGGCTCATTTCGCGCCAGGCTTCGCCATAATCATGATTTTTATCCAGCATCAGTTTTTTAGTCATCCCCGTTTGCTCATTGTACCATTTATCTACTTTTTCCAAAGGCAGATCTTCTACCAGCGCGTTACCAAGTTGCAATTGTATCAATCCTATTACGGCATAATTTACAATTCCTTTAAACTCAGAACTAATGTCATCATTTATTTTCTGAGCCTTTAATTCCTGGATGGTACGGATGCGCAATGCTTTTATAAAAATCTGATCCGCTACAGATATTGTTCTAAGCACCCGCCAGGAAGTACCATAGTCTTTTGTTTTTTTAATGAAAATATTTTTACATTCCGCTATCGCATTATCGTATTGTTGATTTGTATCCATGTGGCAATTTAGAGATTTTGAGATTTAGGATTTTGAGATTTGGTCAAAAAGCCATTAGTTAAATATTCATTATTGATTTATCGGTTCTTCTAAAATATTTTCTTTAATTTTTTTATAATTAATTCAGATATTTTGATACTGATTCAAAAATATAGCTGTTATTATCAATTAACTCATTTATACTTGTAATGAATATATTAGTACATAGGAGTATTGTACTTTGCTCAATAAAGATAAAAATGCCCAAGAGTGCGATCCCCGATGTTAAATCGGGACTGGCTCGAACTAAAGCCGATGGTAGCAATACCGTTTGGCTCAAAAAAAAACTACTCAACTTTTTTTCCCCTTATGAAGTACAATAAATCCTTATCGTTTAAACTATCTTTACTATTTCGTCAAAAATAAAGGAAAGACTACAATGTTTACGCTCAATTGTAAAGGAAGATTGTTAAGTATTGATAAACCTGTTGTGATGGGCATTTTAAATTGTACTCCCGATTCCTTTTATGAGGCAAGCAGGCAGCAGCGCGTGGAAGATGCGGTGAATCATGCAATACGCATGATTGAAGAAGGTGCAACCATAATAGATATCGGTGGGCAAAGTACGAGGCCTGGAAGTGAAAATGTAAGTGCGCAGGAAGAAGCGGATCGTGTACTGCCGGTAATTGAAGCATTAATGAAAAAGAATCAATCCCTGTTCCTTTCCATTGATACCTATTATGCTTCCGTTGCAAAACAAGCGGTGGAAGCCGGAGCGTCCATAGTTAATGATATCAGCGGCGGAAACCTGGATGACACCATGCTGGAAACGGTTGGAAATTTAAACGTTCCCTACATCTGTATGCATATGAAAGGAACACCGGATACCATGCAAAACCTGGCTGAATATGAAAATATAACAAGAGAAGTGCTTGATTTTTTTATTCAAAGAACAGAGGATTGCAGGAAAAATGGAATCCGGGATATCATCATTGATCCGGGTTTTGGATTTGCGAAAAATATCCATCACAATTTTAAATTAATGGCTGGATTGCCTGCATTCAAAATCCTTGAAAAACCTTTATTGGTTGGCATTTCAAGAAAAGCCACAATCTATAAGACATTAAAAATTTCAGCCGGGGAAGCCTTAAACGGCACTACGGTTTTAAATACCATTGCTTTACTAAACGGCGCAAATATTTTACGCGTGCATGATGTAAAAGAAGCAATGGAAGCCATCCATTTGGTGAATGCATATAATGAAAAAAGTTCTGCATAATGCAGAACTTTTTTCTTATTAATTAAATATATTTCAGCGTTTTTCCTTTAATGTCTTTGTTGTTGCTGTTGCTGCATTTGTTGTTGCAACTGCTGCATTTGCTCCGGTGTAAGATTATCATAAGGATTTCCCTGCTGTTGTTTCGGAGCATCTTTAACGTCCACAATTTCTATATCAAAGATAAGGTTTGCAAAAGGAGGAATGGCGCCCTGGCTACCCTGGCTTCCATAGCCGAGTGTGGCCGGAATGAATAATTTTCCTTTACCACCTTTACCAAAATAAGGAATGCCTTCTTCCCAGCCCGGTATTACCCGGCCCTGTCCTACTACAATACTGATGGGATCAGTATGCCCTTTGGTAGTATCCATATTGGTATCAAATACATGACCATTGGATTGAAGATAGCCTTTGTACATAATAGAAACCAGTTTCCCGGAATCCGCTTTCAATGCCGCATCACCAGCTTTTTCTATTTCCACAAAAACTCCATTCTTTGTTTTTTGCGCTTTGATATTATTTTTAGCCAGATAAGCCTCAATGCTTTTTACTTCATTTTCCTTTTGTGCCGCGATTTCTTTTTCATAATCCGCATTTACCTCATCTTCTTTGGTAAATACTTTAAGAATGGACATTTTACCTTTGATGATATCACCTCTTTTATAAGTGCTGTCATACTCAGGTATAAGTTTGCGGTTTTTTAAAGTATCTACGCTGATAGAAAATACTACGCTATCGCCTTCTTTACATTTTGGCAAAATTTCCATAAATGAATAGGAACTCCGCTCACTTGTATCAATTTTGGCATACAAGGGAAATTTGCCATAAGTGGTTTGCGAAGGGGTATCGGCGCCTGGCATTGAATATTCAATATTGATCTTTACAAAATTGTCGGGCTTTAGTTGGGCACCCGTAGTTTTACCCGAAAATATTTTATACGGCAAACCTGACTTTGTTTTTTCATAATTCACCTGGCAGGATGAAGCAAGGAAAGCCATCGTAGCCATACATAATAATAGTTGTTTCATTTATTTGTTTTCTTTTTTTGTTGAATGAAGTTTATAGGTGTGTTGAATGATTTAATTGTGCTTCATATTCGGGTAAAACCTGCTTGAATTTCTTCACTGTTTCTTCAAGGCTGTCGGTGCTTCTTCCACCGGCGGCATTTTTATGACCGCCACCATTAAAATGGTTGCGGGCAAAAAGATTTACATCAAAATCACCTTTACTTCTGAAGCTCCATTTTCTTTCCTCTTCCCGATCTATTGCCAGAGCTCCAAACTGGATGCCTTTAATTGAAAGCAGGTAATTAACAAGTCCTTCGGTATCGCCGGTTTTCAGGTCGAATCGGTTAAGATCCTGTTTTGAAATCACCATCAGCGCTGTATTGTATTCATAAAGCACATCCAGGCGGTTCAATAATGCATTTCCTATAAAACGCAGCCGGTCTTCCAGGAAATTATCATAAATATTTTCATGGATCACCGTATGGTTTAATCCCAATTCCTTAAAATGAGCTACTACATGATGTACGGAAGCGGTTGTGGAAGCAAAACGGAATGAACCGGTATCGGTCATTATTCCGGTATATAAGCAAGTGGCAATATCAATATTTATTTTATCGGTATAGCCGGCTTCCACTATAAAATCATAAACCATTTCACAGGTGGAACTTTTATATGTATTGCTTTCTCCAAAGTCAAATGCTTCTTTTTCCGGCTGCTGGTGATGATCAATGAGCAACTTTATGGCAGAGGACTTACTGATTACAGATTCCATATTCTTTGTCCTGTGCAGTATATTGAAATCAAGACAAAAAATAAGTTCAGCATTATTTATGATCTGAACCGCCATTTCGGTGTTTTTTTCAAAATCAATCACTTTATCGCATCCGGGCATCCATTTTAAAAAATCTGCCCAGTTAGTGGGAGATATCACTGTTACTTCATGTCCTAATTGTATCAAAAAATGATACAAACCCAATGAAGATCCCATCGCATCACCATCAGGTTTTTGATGCGTTGTGATAACTACTTTTTTAGGAGTCTTTAATTGCGGATAAAATTCATTGATTGCCTGCATAGAATGGCGGCAAAATTGCGTGTTTTGCGTCATTTCTTCAAATCTTATTTTATTATTTTAACATAATTGAGTATTCTTAATTTTTAATTCGCCCATGTAAACTATACTTTTGCCGCGCAAATCAAATAAGGTTATGAATAACAGAACATTTACCATGGTTAAACCGGATGCCACAGCAAAAGGACATACCGGAGCTATTTTAGATCAAATCATTAAAGCAGGTTTTAGCATAAAAGCTATGAAATGGACCCGGCTTACACCAGAGCAGGCTGGCCAATTTTATGCCATTCACAAAGAAAGGCCTTTTTATGGCGAGTTGGTTGAGTTTATGAGCAGCGCTCCTATTGTAGCAGCGATTCTTGAAAAAGAAAATGCTGTAAATGAATTCAGAACTTTGATCGGCGCTACTGATCCTTCCAAAGCAGAAGAAGGTACCATCAGGAAAAATTTCGCTGCATCTATTGGTGAAAATGCAGTTCATGGCAGCGACAGCGACGAAAATGCAAAAATTGAAGGCGATTTTTTCTTTTCAGAATTGGAAAGATTTTAAGAAGTCATAATTATTAGTCATTAAAGTCAAATAAGGCATTTTATCAAACAGTCATTTATCCCAAAGGAAAATGACTGTTTGAATATTTATTCCCCTTTAGGGCTGAGACAAAACCGGCGTTAAAGTATATCCTTTCTGAATCAATAAATTCAGTATCCCATTCGCTACCTGCTAAATGCCCCGCCCCTACAGCGATTAATAACTTCTTTCCTGCAGATATGTCTTCAAACTGCTGCGCCCAATTTTTGTTCCGGTTGTGTAATAATATATCCAGCACCATTTGATCATTATATTCCGTTTTACATGCTAATTCCAATAAACCGGTAATATCCTGTTTTTTATAAAGATTGGTAATCTGTTCAATATGCTGTTGAAAACTTTCTACAGTGTCGATCCCACGCAATAATTCCTTCGCCTGAACCGCGTATGGAATCTGATCGAGAAGAGCGGCCTGGAATGCGGCTGTTTCAAGACCATTTAATTTTTTATCAAATAATTGCGCATATTTCATTATCACCAATTCCATCCCATCCGATTGTTCGCAAGGCAAAACTGTTTGATAAATTAAAGAAGTAATCAGCAAGGGTTGCATATTTTGAACAGATTCAAATTGACTGCTCATATTATGTTTTTCGAAGAAGTCCATAATTCGAGCATATTCCTGTTCTGTGTACAAAGATTTCAACAGGGTATCTGCATGCATATATCCAAGCTGAGATCCACTGGTATCATACAAATCGTTCAGATCCATCTCAAAATATATTTCATCAGCATACTCAATAACAGATTTTAATACGTCACTCAATAAAGCATCTTCAGCACACATTAAATGCATTGTACCGAAAATAAAACTCGGATTATGCAGCCCTTTGCCATTTACTTTCCAAAGCAAACTATTATTGGAAATGATTGCAGATTCCTGATATGATGGATCCGGTGAAGACCTGAATTGGTTTTGAATATTCATAAGAAGTAAAAATACCTCGATTCATTATAAATGATGGTTAAATAAAAAATAGAAATTATTTAAATTACTTTAAGCATTTTAAATCTTTGGCATGGTTTTTACAACATAAAAAATGTTTTTTAAGGGTTTAGGGTTGAAAAAAGGGGCACCGGTTTTCCGGAGCCCCTATATTTTTTAAGAACCTCCTTAAAAAGTTCTCCGCTAAGTTTTTTCAAATGTTTTCTATAATCAGATTTCTTGTTTGAATTTTTTTTAAAGAAATCTGATATCAGCTTATACGAATATATTTTGGCTGCATTTTCATAAATATAAGATGCCACCATTATTTCATCCACTCCGGTATCAGCCAAAAAAGCTTCCAAACCCGCTTTTACAGTTTTAGCGCTTCCAATAAAAGAAAAATGCATCATCTGGCTTACTGCTGCTTTTTCATAATCGTCCCATAATCCATCCATAGAATCTACAGGTGGTTGCAATGGAATACGTGAATTGCGGATAATACCTAAAGCCAGCCTGTAAAAAGATGTAGCCAGCCTTTTTGCTTCTTCATCTGTATCTGCTGCAATTACATTTACACAAGCCATTGCATAAGGCTGCTGCAGTTGTTCGGATGGAGAGAAACGGTCGCGATAAATTTTTAATGCATCGTATAAATGAGTGGGCGCAAAATGACTGGCAAAAGCAAAAGGTAGTCCCAGAGCCGCCGCCAGTTGTGCACTATAAGTGCTTGAACCAAGCAACCAAATCGGAACCTGCGAACCTTCACCCGGAATAGCACGAACGCGGGCTCCCGGAATTTTTGGTGATAGATAATCCCTAAGTTCCATTACATCATTTGGAAAATCATCCACCGATCCTTTCAGATTTCTTCGCAATGCCATAGATGTTAAATGATCGGTGCCCGGCGCACGTCCCAATCCTAAATCAATACGCCCCGGATACAAAGATTCCAATGTGCCAAACTGCTCTGCAACTATTAGTGGCGCATGATTGGGAAGCATTATACCTCCGGAACCAACACGTATTGCAGCAGTGCCGCCGGCTATATATCCAATCAAAACAGCGGTAGCGGAACTGGCAATATTTTCCATATTATGATGTTCGGCAAACCAATGCCTTGTATAACCAAAACTTTCAACGGCCCTTGCCAGCTCAAGGCTGTTTCTAAATGAATCCCGGATTGTTTCGCCTTCAATAACAGGCGCCAGATCTAATACGCTTACAGGAATATCTTGTAAAAACTTTTGCATTTTATAGTTTTTCTTTTCTTATAACTATTGGAAAATTAATTTTCAAACCGCCAAAAAAGTATTGTGCAATTATAATCTATATAAAAACTTCTGCTTACTCTACCGGAAAGTAAATAGTTAAGAAAGCGCAATAATTTTTTATTGACACCCAATCCCGGCACGGCAGGCTTAGTACATTATGTAAATAATTCAGTCGTTCCTTATAAGTTGTCTAAAAATGCTTTTTATGAATCCCGACTAATATTTTCATGGCATCTTCGTTGCGTCGCATTTCGTTCATCTGTAGTTAAAATGGCATCTTCAGGTTTCAAAATCAAAGTTACAAAGCTAAATTGCTCGTCGTATTAATGACAAAATTTTACCATAGAATGTTTTATGTTTAACCAGTATTACAAGGTTGACTAACATTTTACAAAGCATAAAAAATCAATCAGGATACAAGGCATTAGTTCCGGTTCGAATCCAGGCTTTTCCGTTATCGTTTCACAGCGCCTTTTATGGATTTCATTTAAGTTTTTGCTTCTATATTTCACATCTTTATCATCTCATTCCCTCCGCCTATCCAAACCAGTTTTCCATCATAATTTTTGCGCCAAGCAGCAAACAGATCACACATGAAAAAACTACCAGTGATGTTTGGATTCTTTTGAAAGATTGCAGTTTTTTTGAAAATGGAAGTCCTAAAATGCCTGCTGCAACGAGCATTCCCGCTGTGCAGCCGATGCTAAACACTACCAGAAATAAAAGGCTTGATGCGACAGTGGTCATGGTTGCCATTGCCGCTGCAATCAAAACGCCGCTCCCGGCCAAACCATGAATAATGCCCACGCCATAAGATAATTTATGAAGATGCTGATGCGCCTTTTCATTGTGCGTATGTTCATGGCTGTGAGTAACGCCATCGTGTGTATGAACATGCGTATGCGGCAAATATTTCCGGAATTGATGATAGCGAAAAATCCCCAGGCCAATAATCATTGCCCCAACGCCGCCTTCCATTACCTGGAAGCTTTTTTCCGGTATGGCATACCTGAGGAGCAACATTATAATCCCAACAACCAAAATGGAAGAACTATGTCCCAAACCCCAGAAAACACCGTCTTTCATTGCAAGCAACGGCGAGTTCCTTTTGGTGACGATATTGCTAACGGCTGCTAAATGATCCACTTCAAAAGCGTGCCGGAAACCTACAGACGCCGCCAACAAATAAGGCAAAATTTCTATCCACATAAGTTTATTTTACAAACCGTGAATTAGTGGCCGTTTTTTTTACTCTACTATTTATTCCACTAACAAATCCTTGGCAACTGTTCGCCAACCAGCATGTTCACCACGCGTTTTCCGCCGATATTACTCGTTAATATTACCTGCCGCGGATGCGTGTCAACTACTTCACCAAAGCAGGTTGCGAACTTTCCATTCTCATCTGCGTGCAATAGATTCAATAAATCATCGGCCACCGCGGGATCGGCAATTGCGATAAATACGCCTTCGTTTGCGACATACAAAGGATCGAGGCCAAGCATTTCGCAGGCGCCTGCAACCTGCTCATCAATTGGTAAATCGCGTTGCTTAATCTCAATTCCAAGATTGCAATCCCTTGATATTTCATTTAAAACAGTGGCTACGCCGCCTCTTGTCGGGTCCCGGAGCAAATGAATCGCTTCACCAAATTCATCTAGTATTCTCTGCACTGTAAAATTTAAATTGGTAGTATCGCTTACAATACTGGTTTCAAAATCCAATCCCTCCCTGGTGCTCATAATAGCTACTCCATGAGTTGCAATTGGGTTACTAAGAATAATTTTATCACCCGATTTTATATTCCGTAAGCTGATGTTCGCTTTTTCATGGATCAGCCCAACGCCCGATGTATTGATAAAAATTTTATCGCCTTTCCCCTTCTCAACCACTTTGGTATCGCCGGTTACAACCTCCACTCCGGCATTGTTACATGCGTTTTTGATGCCGGACAATATTTTCCAGAAATCAGTCATTGTTAATCCTTCTTCAATAATAAATGACAGAGAAAGAAATTGTGGAATAGCGCCGCACATGGCCAAATCATTTACGGTTCCATTCACCGCCAATTCGCCAATATTTCCTCCGGGAAAAAATATCGGCGACACAACAAAACTATCCGAACTGAATGCCATTTTTCCATTCATTGACAAAACAGCGCCATCATGTTTTTCATCTAAATAGGGATTGCTTAACACATTAAAAACGCCACTGCTCAACAATTGATTGGTCAATGTACCGCCGCTGCCATGGCCCAAAGTGATGATGTCAAAATCCAATTTCGGCATCGGGCATGAAAGCTGCATGATTGATTTGCTTGCCATGCTGTTGATTTTTTTTTCAAAACCATTTTTGTCAAAACCAGGAAGGTTTTTAAAACCTTCCTGGTTTGAACTACACTTCATAATACATTTTCTCATATTTTCTTCGCCGCCATATTTTTCTGCGCTCACTGAAAAGGTCCTTTTGGGTGAGAGCGCTTTCTTTTTCCGCTCCATTTATTTTGTTTACAAACTGGTATCTCTTCAAATCATAACCCATATCATCTTCGAAAAAATTTTTGCGCATTTTTTCTAATTCTTCTTCCCGGTATTTTGATAATGGTTTATAACTTTCATCGCGTTTTCTTTTGAATTTTTTCGCAGTTAACAGTTGAGGAAAATAAGAAAGGGCTGCAATTTCTTCAGCCATCGCTTTTACTTTTTCGCAAAAAAATCTGCCTGTTTCTTCAAGACAGGCATCAATTAATTTTACTTCCATCGCGATCGCTGTTCCCCAGGGAAGGCATTGTTCTGTAAAAAGATTAGCCCGTTCTGTGCCGATTCTTTTAGGCAATAAATAAGTCCAGTATTCCGAACCGTATAAACCCATATTTCTAGTATGAGGGTTAAGGACAACTCCTTTTTGCGCGATTACTTTATCCGCAGACAAAGCCAGTGAAACGCCGCCAGCGCCTGCATTTCCCTGTAAGGCGCTTATAATGTAATGTGTGTCGGTCTCTATAATTTCTTTTATCAAATCATCTATCGCATTAATATTTTCCCAGGAAGTTTGTGCCGGGTTTTCAGACGCTTCAATCATATTTAAATGGATGCCATTGCTCCAGGTATCCGCTCCGCCCATCAGCGCAATCAATTTTACATTCCGTTTTTTTACTTCAATAAAAGTTTCCAGCAGGCGCTCGCATTGCTCTGTACTCATTGCGCCATTATAAAAATCAAAATGCAGATAACCAACATCATTCGCCTCCTCATACCATATTTCGCGAAAGGTTTTTATGGAAAGATCATCTTCAAAAATTTTCAAAGTTGACTCGGGAATATCTTTTGCTTTTTCGCCCAAAGCAATTGCCGCAGGTAATTTAATTTCGCTTTCCAAATTCTTTTTCAAACACCGGATCCATACGGCTCCGCCTCTTGTCGCAACACAAATAGCGTTGTTTCTTTTTGCCAATATTTCACCGGGATTTCCTTTTAATTTTTCTTCTTCGACCACGCCGTAACAAAAATATTCTTCATTAAAAAAAGTGCAGAGCACTCCCGGTGAACTATCCGCCGCATTCATTTTCCGGATAATAGTTTTTACTTCATCATTCCAGGAAAATTTAAAATCATTTTGGTTAGTGGCGCGGTTCCATTTGCCTTTCTTTAATCCACCAGCGGATTGAATTCCTGAAGGATATTTTTTTTCCTCAAAATCATGTACCGCCTGCATAAGTGCATCCATGGCGGCTTGCGTAACTTCATGCCTGTATAAAAAAGATTTGGAAACATGCCGCATTGGAAATCTGGCGGTAGCCCATACGGGGCCTGCATCCATTTTTTTAACGGCCTGCAAAATGGTTACCCCCCACTCTTTTTCATCATTGAGGATCGCCCAATCCAATGAGCAGGAACCTCTGTCGCCAATAATTCCCGGATGCACAATCAGGCAGGTATAATTTTTCCAGACACTTTCTGGTATTGCTGTTTTTAAATACGGCGCGATGATTAAATCAGGCTGATAATTATTTACCGCATCAATCATATTTTCTTCAGTAGAAGCGATATGAACTTTCACTTCATGGTTGAGCCTGTCCAGCTCAATCCATGCACGCTGGCTAAGCCCGTTGAATGATGTCGTTATAAATAATATTTTCAAAGTAATTATTTTGGATTCAGAATTAAATACTGATCGCCTCTTCCATCGCCGAATAATGATAATACGCGGCGCAGGCTCCTTCACTCGAAACCATCGGCGCCCCTAAAGGATTAGAGGGCTTGCATCTCTTTCCAAAATGCTGGCATTGAAAAGGTTTTTTAATGCCTTTCATAATGTCGCCGGCAATACATTCAGGATTTTCCTGTGCTTCTTCAATTGTTACATTAAATTTTCTTTCGGCATCATAATCTTTGTAGGCATCCTTTACTTTGTAACCACTCATCGGAATGATTTCCATGCCGCGCCACAAACGGTCGGCAACTTCAAACACTTCATAAATCATTTCCTGGGCAATAATATTCCCTTCATCTTTTACGATCCTTGCATATTGGTTTTCCACTCTTGCATCATGGTTTTCCAGTTGCCGCGTCACCATTAAAATCCCCTGCAATAAATCCACGGGCTCAAAACCTGTAATCACAATCGGGACTTTATATTTTTCTACCAATGGATAATATTCATAAATACCCATAATGGTACACACATGGCCGGGCCCAAGAAAACCATTCACATTGCTAAGTTCATCATTCATGATCTCTTCAATTGCGGGTGGCACCAAAACATGTGATGAAAGAATTGAATAATTTTTTACTCCATCTCTGCGCGCATGAATAACCGAGAGCGCATTTGCCGGCGCGGTAGTTTCAAAACCTACTGCAAAAAAAACCACTTCCCTTCCCGGGTTTTCTTTGGCGATCTTTACGGCTTCAAGCGGGGAATATAAAATACGGATGTCGCCGCCTTTGGCTTTTGCCTCGAGCAAACTCATTGTTGAACCAGGCACCCTGATCATATCACCGAAAGAGCAAAGGATCACATTTCGTTCGAGAGCCAGGTAAACCGCCCTGTCTATAAGACTTACAGGCGTTACACATACCGGGCATCCGGGGCCGTGGATCATCTGAATATTTTCCGGAAGCAAATTCAGCAAGCCATTTTTCACGAGCGAATGTGTTTGTCCGCCGCATACTTCCATGATGTTCCAATTGCCCTTCACCGTTTGTTTTATTTCCTTGAGCAATGCCTCAACCAATTCGGGTGAGCGGAATTCTGTTAAATATTTCATCTTTGAATATTTAGATGAATGATGTCTGATGTTACTGGTGTTCGATATCACCAAAATCCTCATTCTTAATTTTTGATTTCAAATCTTAATTTCTAATTCCCAATTTTTAATTCTTTATTTTAATTCCTAATTCTCCAATTCATTCAATTCCCCAAAATCTTTTAAGAATTTGTAAACCTTTTCTGCTTCTACTTCATCAATGATGCTTAGCGCCACGCCAACATGCACCAGTACATAATCGCCTTGCATCGCTTCGGGCAACATTTCCAAACTCGCTTTTTTTACTATGCCGCCAAATGAAACATCTGCTATCCGCACACTGCCATCCTGCGTATTTTCAATGGACAAAATCAATCCCGGAATTGCTAAACACATATTGAATGATTTTTTATGATTAGATAAAGAGATGAACAATCTATTTTCAAACCTGCTCTTCTGCATTTTTCAACGAATTAATTTTCGTTAAAAAAGACTTCCCTGCTGTGTCAATTTCATTGTCATAATAAACCATTTGCCCGAACGAAATGTTTTCATCATTGGGCGAAAGCTCTTTATGAAAATGCAATTCAAAATCTTTGCTTAAATGAAGCCACAGCAAGTCGACCAGTACACTATTTAAAAAAACGCCCCCACTGAATGCGATATTTTTTACCTGAAAATTATTGGCAATTATTCCAATCAGGCACACCAGGGAATAATGAAATTTAGCCGCAATATATCCGGTAGGCTTATTGCGTTTTATATCGATGACAATTTGATCCATTAATGAAGCGGTGGAAATAAAATTTCCATTTTCAATAAGATAATTTTCCCCGAAACCCCAGCCATTTTTATTGAAATATTTGAAAGCCTGTTCCTGTAATAACATCGCCGCTTCGCCTTCATAACTTTGTTTGTCACATAGGTTCAATAAAGAAGAAACCGCGTCAAAAATTCTTCCTGCGGAAGAGCATTGCAATGGATGTTGCGCTAACATTTGCCGGTATATTTTCCATTCGGTTTCAGAAAATTTCTTTGATAAAAGCTCGTTTGCCAGAGGAATACCGGCACAGGTGGCAAGCGCTGAAACGCGCGGTTCCTTTGGCATTTTATCACCCAGGATAAAAGGGAAATAATCAAAATGAGCCACCCGTTTCATACTGTTATTTTCATACTTAAAAAATTCCCCGCCCCAGATATTGCCATCATCGCCAAGGCCGGTGCCATCCCAGATTATGCCAAGAACAGGTGGCTGCCTTACCAGGCCGAATGGTTGAAAAGGTTGATGAAGCAAATTATTTTCAGCAAGCACGGCGGCAAAATGCGCTTTATGGTGTTGTATTTCTATTGCATCAATATGCAATGCTGATGCTAATTCTTTTGCAAATTGATTGGAAAAATACTGCGGGTGTTTATCCGTTAAAATCACACCAGGTTGCTGATTGAATAAACCGGTAAAGTGCCGGACGGTTTTGGAATAAGTTTCCTGCGCCTCATAACTTTCAGTACTTCCTAAATACTGGCTGATGTAAGTATTTTTTTTATTTACAAAAGTGAAACTGCTTTTGAGCAAAGCGCCGGTTGCTAAAATGGCCTGATCCGTTTTGCAATCATAATTAAAATAAGAAGGCGCCAAACCTCTTGACCTTCGAATGATGATTTGTTGCCGGTATTTTTTTGTAAACAGGATAACTGAGTCATCCTGCGGCACCACTATTTCCCTGTTGTGCGATTCCATAAAATCAGCAACAGAAAAAAGAGATTGCAACGCTTCATCATCATTAAAAACAATTGGCGCATCACTGATATTGGCACTCGTAGCAACAACAGGTTTTCCAAACTTAGAAACTATCATTTCAAATAAGGGCGCGTAAGGAAGCATCACGCCAAGCCTTGAAAGATTGGGCGCAATTTCATTTAAACAAATTAGCCCCGTGGAATCATCCTTCCTTTCCAATAAAACTATTGGAGCAACATAACTTTGTAAAATTGCTGCTTCATTTTTTTGTACCCATGCAATTTTTTCAATGGATGCCAAATCAGGAAACATAACCGCAAAAGGCTTTGCAGGACGGTGTTTCCTTTCTCTTAATGTTTTTATTGCCAGGGCATTATTCGCATCGCACATTAATAAATAACCGCCTATACCTTTCACGGTGATAATTTTTCCTTCTTGTAATGATTTTGTTATTGCAGTAAGGATGGATGTATTTTCTGAAAACAATTTGTCGCCATTAGCATTAAACATTTCCATTTTAATTCCGCATTCAGGGCATGAATTGGTTTGAGAAAAATGCCTCCTCATTTCAGGATTATTATATTCCTCATCGCATGTTTCGCACATCACAAATTTTTCCATTGTAGTATTCTGCCTGTCATAAGGTAAAGAGCTGATAATGGAATAGCGTGGCCCGCAATGTGTGCAGGTGATGAATGGATATTGAAAGCGAACATTAGCAGGATCGTTCAATTCTTTTTTGCAATCTGCGCACATCGCAAAATCCGGCGCCAGCATTAAAATTGCATCACCATTGGGATTGCTTTCGATTATTTCAAATGAAGCAAATTCTTTTCGATTTATTTTGCTTAAAGAATGATTGGTAATTTTTGATAAAACAGGCGGCTGCGCTATTAATTTTTGATAAAATTTTTTGGCGGTAAATTCATCAGAAGTAAATTCTATGTGCACGCCATCAATCGTATTATTTACCCAACCTTTTAATGAAAATTGATTGGCCAGCTTATAAACAAATGGTCTGAAACCCAACGCCCTGCACCAATCCCCGGATATGTATATGAAATGTATCTCGCCCTTTTCCGTTTTTTACCGGAATTTTTTCGGTTTTATTTTCTATAGGTACATTTTTATACAATTCAATTTAGGTGTTTACAAGATTTTCAGTTTTCAATTTTGAAGTGTTCTTTTCTTCTAACATATTTTTTTTCTCCGCTACTTTTTTCAACAGCCAATTGCACCATTCATCCATTCCTTCGCCTTTGAAACTTGATAAAACAAAACTGTGAATAGCGGCATTTACTTCATGCGCGTCTTTTATTACGGCATCCACTGAAAATGGCACATAAGGCAGCAAGTCAGATTTGGTAACCAGCATTACATCGGTTGTCAAAAACATACTTGGATATTTTTTGGGCTTATCATCGCCTTCAGTGGTTGATACCAGCGTTACCCGGATATCTTCTCCCAGGTCATAGGAAGCCGGACAGACAAGGTTTCCAACGTTTTCAATGAATAGAATGTCCGCATTGTCGAGATTGATTTTTGGCAAAGCCTGTTGTATCATCTGCGCTTCGAGATGGCAGATGCCGCCTGTAACAATTTGTAAAGCCTCGACGCCCTGGTTACGAATCCGGATGGCATCCCGCTCTGTTTCGAGATCGCCTTCCAGCACAGCGATGGTTAATTTATCTTTTATCCTTTTAATGGTTTCTTCCAATAAAGAAGTTTTACCACTTCCGGGGGAGGAAACCAGATTGATCAATAAAATGTTTCTTGATTTCATTTCCTCACGGATCAACTCAGCCACATAATCATTTGCTTTTAATAAATTAAGCGAAACATCATGTACCTGAATGGTACCCGAGGCTTTATTGGTTAATTTATTCATTGCCTGTTCATTTTTTATTTTCCAAAATTTCGTTTACACATAATCGTTATGTAGCAATAATTCATGATGATGGTGCATACTCCGTTTCTTCTAAAACAATTTTATAAATCTGTAGCTCATTGCCCTCAACAATGTCAGACAATGGTGTTCCGCAATCGGGGCAGACAAAGCGGTAATTTTCCACCTTACATCTTGTGCCGCATTGGTTACATGCTGCCAATATATCTACCTGGTTTATTTGTAAAACCGCATGCTGCAAAGGCGTATCCGCAATCATGAAACTAAATGCATGTTTCAAAATCGCCGGTTCAATTGCGGACAAAATCCCCACTTTCAGATACACTTCACGAACCTGCTCCAGCTTTTCTTCCTCCAGCTCTGTTTCGAGTGAATTAATAATGCTTTGACAAATTGAAACTTCATGCATACCACTTAATTTATCTGTTTTACAATATCAAGCGCTCACCGCGATCTTTACCATATTATTCATCTCCAATAATGGAAAAGGATCCAGATGAATATCCGGATCATCTGTGCATTTTCCTGCCAACTGCACATTAAAGCGATGGCCAAGATTACAACTGATCTCCACTCCTTCCAGCTTGCCGTTATTTAACAATACTCCACACGCCGGACAAAGATTGCGGTATGCATATAGCTTGTCATTAACACGGCAAACAATCAAAGAGATTCCGGATATATCCACTGCTTTCATTTCGCCATTTTTAATTTGCGAAACATTCTCAATCGTTTTCCAGCCCTGCGATAATGATTGTTTTATTTTTCCATTTTCAGACTTAGCAGGTTCTACAACGCCTTCAACTTCCAACGCCAAAAGGTCGGGACATTGTTCTTCTATTTCCTTTTTTATTCCTAATTCCAATGTGCTTGCAGATGAAGGACAGCCCTTGCAGTGTCCTGAAAGCTTTAATTTCGCGATACCATTTTCAAGGCTTACAATTTCTATATTTCCGCCATGGCTGTCCATATAGGGCTTCACTTTTTCAAGCGCCAGATGCAGGCGCGTATTCAGGTCCAACGGATGCAGGTCATGAATTAAAAGCAGTCCTGAAACCAAATCGTCTTCAATTAGCTTATTATAAATATCTCTCGAAGCGGAACTATTTCCGGAGGAAATAATTCCCAGCATCTTATTTATTCCATGCCGGTGAAAATTTAAAATTTCCTGTACACATTCCTGCATTAAAGCTTTGATATCAGGATCCGGCAAGCCCTCAATTTCTTCCATCAATTCTTCTATCCTCCGGCTCTGCTGATTCAGCTCAGAAATTTCATCCGGTTGGGCAATTGCTGTTGCAATGCCATTACTCTGATTGCTGGATTGATGAATAATTTTCTGAACATCATTTACATGCTCCTGTGTGAATAGGCTCATAAAATTTCATTTTGTGGTGTAGATTTCATTTATAATTTCATCAACAAGCTCCACTGCCTTATCCAAAGAATCAGTTACTTTTTCACTCAATCCTATCTCAAAATCATCAACAGTTTCAGGCTCGCAGGCAACAATCAAAACCCTACCTGGCCAGGATCCTATCGCTTTTACGAAGCGCAGGATCATTACCGGGTCTGCGCCATGCGGATCAACAGGGCCGCCCTGCTCCAAATCCGCACTAAATTCTTTTTCATCAGGTTCAATCACATAAAGTGTTCCCGGTGTTTCACCGCGCCGCGACGCATCCAAAAGAATTAATCCGTCATAGCCATTCATAAGATCATACGCCAGTTTGAGCCCTCCGGTTCCGAAATCTTTTAGCTCAACTCCGTCGGGAAAATTTTTACGCGCCATCTTTTTTATCACCGCGCCACCAAAGCCATCATCTTTCATAAACATATTTCCCACACCAGCAATCATCACCTTTTTTTTATGATTCAAAACCACATTTCCTTTGGCATCATTTGGCAATATGTTTTCCATCTCCATAATTATTTTATTAATTCCACTTCATCTGGTTTAAAAAAAAGATAAAGGCCGAGATCACGCCGCATTTCCTGGGCGGGATCCTCATCCAGTGTAACCGCAAAATGAAACTGGCCTTCGTAATCTGTATAAATTATTTCAATGGTGGCTATTTTGCCAGCCATTAAAATATCTATGGCATCCGTTCTTCGCCGCCCAGGCCTGAGCCATAGTTTGTCGCCCTTCCTATATTCAATTCCATCAATTATTTTAATGGTATCACCCGCCGTATCATTCATTAACCCGGCTGCTCTCATTTTTCAAATTTTAAATTGTTTATTTTCAAACATCCCCCCATGAAGGTTCAGTAATTCCGCCGGTGTCACCTGCCTTGCCTTATCAAGCATGGCACGAATCTTCGCATCAGTTTCCGCGATCTTTTCTTTCTCTTCATCCGACATGGCTGATAAATGAAGTATCAGCATTTCTTCAATTTCCAAACTATCGAAAAGATCGCCTTGGCTTTGAGGATTTATTTTCGGATAATCGTATAAAATCATCGGCGAAGAAAGCATGGTGGTATGGCTTTCATCAATCAATATTGGCCAGGTTCCGATGCTTTCACATTTTGCGATGATATCTTTAAAATCTTCCGGCGGATTTTGACACGAAATCAATTCACCGTTTGTAATTTTTAGAATCGTATTGGTTGATAGAAAAGATTGGCGAAGAGCTTCATCACGCGAAATGGTCCCGGAATTTTCTACAGAAGTATTGTTTTTAACAGTAACTCTTAAACGATAAATACCTGTTTTATTTTCAACCGGAAAAGCATCCAGGATTATTTCTCCCTTAATCTCTGAAACACTATTAATTTGTTTTGATTTTACCCCGGCTTTTTCTTTATCCCAAGATTCTTTTTCATCAATTTTATCAAAAGCTATCGGCAATATTTTATTTTTATGTACCAATTCAGCAAGCAATAAATCTTCTGAATGAATTCGCCTTTCTATTGTTTGCCACCCATTTCCAAAAGTTGAATTATCGCTTTTTTCATTTGGCTCGCACGATTGAGTAGTGATTAAATGTAGAAAGCGGACTGTAATATTTATTGCAGTTCCTTTTGCGCCAACCACAATGCATTCTGTTCTCATTAGTGAAGGCGCGTGCGGATCATTGATGTGGTATTTTTCCGGATAAATGACGCCAAAAGGAATTGGTTTTTGATTTTTTACAGCAGAACGGTGATAGGGAAATATTGAATACCCCTCATAAATAACAGTCCTTGTAAGATTTTCTAAAACAGGATCTTCGTAATATTTTTCCCTTTCATGCATTTTGTTTTTCAATTATATTTTTTTCATGTAAGGTTTCTTCTAAAATATGTTCAAGGCAATTTTCAAGAGAAGGAAAATTATGCCGCGCTTTATACTGCACGAGTTTATCGTAAATGTCTTTTCTTACTTTTAGCCAGCGGGTATTGGGAAAATGAAGGTCCATCATCTCCTGCCATAAGCTTGCAGGCATTTTGCAAAACGCTTCTTTCTCCCAGGGTATAAGCGTGATCTGTAAATCACCGTTAGAGCCTTTATAAAAAAGAGTGCCGCTGAATAAAAAAGCCAGTGGCACTTCTCCATCTCTTACTGAGTAAAAATATTTTCCTGCCGCCATGCCCTGATCTTCGCTGCAGGGCAGATTTATTTCCACCACAGTTGTATCCGTAAACCTTGGAACGGGAACGGTTACGATTTGCCAGAACGTAGTTCTTAATGTATCGTGCCAGCGTTCTGCGCTGCCAAAAAGTTCGTATAAACGATCTTTGATTTCTTCATCATAACGGCGTTTTACTGCTTCAATAACAACCTGGCATTTCAACGCGGCAGCATATACTTCCTCATTTTTGGTTTCGTTGGTAATCTTCAGATGAAAAACCAGCGTAGGAACTGCGGCGTAAGGCTTTACCTGTGATGAAATAATTTCAAATTTTAAATCGGGCATCTTAAAGATCTTTCGTTTAGTTCATTAAAAAATTTCCTGATAACAATATTCACTTCCTTTCCGCCAAAAATTCCTTTCCATGCAAGTCTTATCATTCCGATTAATTTATAGCAACTGTCAATTGGAACCATAAAATATTGTCCCGGTTCATCCAGGCGATTTATCAGCAGTGCCTCGAGATCAGGAATCAAATTATTTAACACAGGATTCAATTGCTGGAGTTCAGCCCAGGGCTCCATTTTTAATTTAGATTCCGTTGCACCCGTTGGCGCGGGATAATATGCGACTGCGCCTTTGCGCGCTGTGCTCATTACAAAAAAAGCCATGTTCACCGGAATGAGAAAATCAGACCATAATTCATCCGGCAAATTAAAAGAGTCCAATTTCCAATAGCGATTGGGAAGCGGTTTGTAGAAGCCCGTTTCCGCGGCTTGTATCATACAAATTTCACAGGTGCACATAAACTTCATCGCAGCAAGATCCACAAGGTGGCGATGATCTTCCGGCAAAACTCTTCCGCAAAAAGCGCATTTTTCCACTTCCACTTCCGGTAAGGGATTGGCTATTTTGTGAAGTTTAGATATAAGGGAAGAAGTTTCCATTTTGCGAAAAGCAATGAAGGTTGATTTTAAAAACACCTTACAGAAAACACCTTATTGATTTCTTTATTTTACGCCACAAGAACCATTTCCATAGGTTGCCAATGCCGTTGGTGAATGCATGGTTTTAAGCATTTTACCACCACCCAGATACATATGAACGCCACAGGGAAGGCAGGGATCAAAACTGCGAATCGCCCGCATGAGGTCAATACCTTTAAAATTGTCAGGACCGTTTTCTTCAAAGATCGGGGTGTTCTGTACCGCGTCTTCATAAGGACCGGGAGTGCCATAAACATCACGTGGGCTTGCATTCCACGGAGTCGGTGGGAAACTTTGGTAGTTTGCCACTTTTCCATCTTCTATTACCATGTGATGCGATAAAACACCGCGCGCGGCTTCATGAAACCCAACACTAACCGAATGATCCGGAACTTTAAATGATGACCATGTTTTTGTTCTGCCAGCGTGGACTTCTTCCAAAGCCCTTTCCAAACAGTATAAACCAACAAGTGCGGAATAAGTTTGATGGTATGCCCTTGCCCGATCCCTTTCAATGGCATTGCTCCATTTTGGAATTTTCCATACCTGTTGCATTTCCGGCAAGCCAACAGTTTTGGGAAGATTCAATTCAAGGGATTCGCCGGTTGCTTTGATATAGCCGATATCAACAAATCCCGCTTTGGCGGTAATCCACTGCCTTGCAAAAGGGCCGCCACCAGTGTCACAACAAACATGTTTTCCTGAGCGCTTATCGAACCAGCGTGGAGAAGTTACCCAGCTATATTTTCCTGAAAAATCCCTTTTACCCGGTTTCGGCCTTGTAGTCTTATTCCATGGATGGTTGCGGTCTACCGGATTTCCTAATGGATCTTTTGGAACATATATTCGGTCATTTTCCCAATCATCATAATATGAACTTCCCAATAGAATCCGAATGCCCAGATTAATTTCCACCAGATCGGTGGTTACCAATTCTCCATTGATGACTACGCCGGGAGTGATAAATCTTTTCCGGCCCCATCCGGTCATATTTTTATAATCATAATCACAATAAAGCGGGTCATCAAAAGAGCCCCAGCAAACCAGGTTGGTATCGCGATAGCCTACGCGTTCGTAACCCGGCAATGCTTCATAAAAGAAATCATACAGGTCGTCATGAAGCGGGACAATTTTTTTGCAGTATTCTATGTATTTCATTAACCGGACATAATAATCGGTCAGGGTTTGATGCGTAATTGTGGTGCTCACTCCTCCAGGAACCAATGTGGACGGATGTGTGTGCCGGCCTTCCATCAGGCAAAACATTTCTCTTGTCAGCCGCGACATCTGAAGCGATTCCATATAAGATTTTCCGGTAAAAGGATTGAGGGAATCCATGATATCGGCAATGGTTTTAAATCCGTGCAGCCTGGCATTGGGCGCATCCTTATGTTTTGCTTTTTCGTAAACAGTGGGATTGGTTTCCTTAACCATTTGCCCGCAGAAATCCACATTGCATAGATTATCATTGTAAATCGCGTGATCAAACATATAATCTGCGGATTCGCCAAGATTTAGAATATAATCACCCAACCGGGGAGGTTTTACTCCATAAGCCATATTCTGATTCAGGACGGAGCAGGTCATATGATTGTCTCCGCAAATCCCACAGATGCGGCTTGTAATAAAGTGCGTATCCCGCGGATCAATGCCTTTCATGAAAATATCGAATCCACGAAAGATCATGGAAGTGCTGTAGCATTCCTGAACCTGTTTATTGGTAAAATCAATCTTACAATGAATGCCGAGGCTTCCTACAATGCGCGTGATCGGATCCCAGGACATTTCCTTCACCACTATATTTGGGACGCTTTGTGTGGGCGCGGGTTTGGCTTGTGGTGGACTTGGCTTGGTCAGTACTTCAGGCATAATATTTTTTTTTAAAATGTTGACTAATAAAATAAAAACTACCCTCAGAAAGTCATTTACCAAGTGGGCTGATAGCCGCTGGTAATCTTCTCACTTCGTTGTCTCCAATCCGGTTCTTTGTCTTTTTTATTGGTGGTCATGCGGCGAAAAACTCTTAAGATAGGACCATAAGCAAACTTGGCGGTGTTGGAAGAAAACCGCGCGCCCAATGCTTCATCCATAAAGGGCATGAACTTGTCCGGAAAACCGGGCATGGTACAAGCCATGCAAATACCGCCAATATTGGGACAGCCGCCAATACCATTTTGCCAGCCACGCCGCGGGACATTACAATATACAATCGGCCCGTTGCATCCTATTTGTACAAGGCATTTGGTAGAACCATAATCGCTGGCGAAATCGCCTTGCTCATAGAAGGCGCCACGGTCACAATTTTCATGGACCGTACGGTCAAAAAGCCATTTGGGCCGAAGCGCATTATCCAATGGAATCATTGGCGCTTTACCGGCTAACTGAAAAACAAGATATAAAAGTGTTTCTGTAGTATTATCGGGCTGAGCGGGGCAGCCGGGAATGCAAACGATTGGCAATCCTGCCTTTGATTTCCAATTCCAACCGAGATAGTCAGGCAGGCCCATTGCGCCGGTAGCATTATTTTTCATCGCGGGAATTCCACCATAAGTGGCGCAGGTGCCAACAGCGACCACGGCTGCGGCTTTCGGCGAAAGCCTGTCAAGCCAGCTGTTTGTAGTGATCGGATCTCCAAAAGGTCCGGTAGTGCCCATAGCTGCCCAATAACCGCCCGTATCTTTTATCGCTTCTTCATTTGGCACCGATCCTTCCAATATCAGCACGAAAGGGTCCAGTTCCCCTCTTTCCGCT
This sequence comes from uncultured Chitinophagaceae bacterium, assembly GCA_963695165.1. Lineage (GTDB taxonomy): Bacteria > Bacteroidota > Bacteroidia > Chitinophagales > Chitinophagaceae > CAVOGF01. Next base: position 287,880 of record CAVOGF010000001.1, on the reverse strand, counting down.
TTGTACCACCATTCCATGATTTCATCGCCGTTTTCATAGGAGATGACAGGGCTGTGAATATGAACTTTTGGAAGGCCGGGAATCGCGCCGAGGACAATATCTTCAAGGCTGGGATTTACTGCTCCGGTCATGGCGACTGAGTCTCCATCACAACTCAGGCCTGTGGTCATCCAGATAATATGGACGTCGGTCACTGAATTCTCTGCCATAAATTTTTGATTTAGATATGTTTAACAAGATATATCTAACGAAACATGGGATGAAGCGGAAAATTAAAAGTTTTCTAAAGGTAAATACTAATTCCATTATTAGAAAACATTTTCTAATTTTTAATTTAGCTGCAAAATGTAAACCGGTAATGCAATTCTTTTATTTTTTATTTAAATTTCTTCCAAAGAATGATTTAAAGAAAAAAATTGTCTTTTGCCTTTTTCAGTAAAATGGGGGAAAATAAGATTCCATAAAGCTTTTTTAAATAGCTCTTTCTTTATAAGTTTATCATTAAGCAATTGTTGGGGGATCCAGCTGTTGATACATAGAAGCAAAGCTTTTGCAAGCATATCATTTGATCCTTTAAATTCTTCTTTTTTTATTAAGCCATCTTTAATGTTTTCATTAAGGCGTACTTTAAGTTTAAAAAGTATTTTTTTATTTATATTTTGAATTTTTTTATTTATAACTGGATAATTCCGTTTGATTTCCCAAAAATTGGTGTAATAAAAAATATTAGCTTCCATAAATTTATAAAGTTTGGAAAATTTTGAGTTTAAGCTTCCAAGGCCTGAATGAATGTTACTGACTACCAGGATGTTGGAAAGCTCCTCCATTGTATTTTTATAAACCGCTTCCACAATAGCTTCTTTGTTATTAAAATGATAGGCAAGATTACCAACGCTAATACCGGTTTTGTCTGCAATCTGCTGGAGGCGAACATTTGCGATGCCATGTTCATAAAAAAGCTTTTCTGCATTTATTAAAATACTTTGTTTTGTAGGATGCATATATTAAGCGTTGGTTGAGGCCAAAAATAACATTAGAAAATAATTACTAATATACAGATAAGATATAAAAGATTTTTTAAATCAACTTCATGTTTTAATAAAAATGGCGCAGGCCGTTTAGGCATAAGATTTGAAGTTTCAGTTAATTAAAAAAGATATGAAAATCAATAAGGAAAAAGATAAATTAAAAAGGGCTTTAGGAGAAAAGCCTCTGAAAATGATCATTGCCGGAGCAATAATTGTTTTAACTGCTTTAGCATTTAAATTAATAGCTGATAGTGAATCGAGAGTAGATTATTAATTGGATTTGTTTTTTTGGGATTACTTCAAATAATAACCATAAACGATCAATTTTTGGATTTGAGGTTTTGGAATTTTTCAACATGTCTTATCCTGAAAAAAGTTGAAAGTTTTATTTGGTTATCGTTCTTTATTTGACGCTTTAAATCACCGTTAATAATCTATAAGATTATTGTTTTGCCCTTACAGGACAAGAACTCGATGGGAATTCTATTTCTACCAACATGTTGCCCCTACAGGCAGTTTCAATACCTCAAATCCGCAAAATCTCAAAATCTTTCTCTTTTCACTTTTACTATCAAACTACCAACCACGAACTACCAACTACCAACCAATAACTACCAACTGCCATAACTTCCGTTTAATTTTCTCATGATTTTTAGCGGATTGTCATTTTTTAATTGTTCAGGTAAAAGTTCGGGTGGGCAATCCTGTAAGCAAACTGGTCTTGTAAAGCGCTTTATTGCATCAGCGCCTACGGAAGTACTTCTCGCATCTGTTGTTGCAGGAAATGGGCCGCCATGCACCATTGCATGCCCCACTTCAACACCTGTAGGAACTCCATTGAATAATATTCTCCCAGCTTTCGAACTTAATACGCGGATGATATTTCCAAAGTTTTGTAAATCTTCTTTTACACCTAAGATTGTTGCAGTGAGTTGTCCTTGCAATGATTGAATTGCTTCTAATAATTCGGCTTTATCGGTACACATTACAATCAATGAGGAAGGACCAAAAACTTCTGATTGTAATTTTCGATTGGCAATAAATTCTTTACCAGGCACAGAAAGTAATGCAGGATGCCCTTTAAAATCTTCAGATGCATTTTCTGAGTCAACTAAAATATCCACTCCTTTTTGTTGTTTCAACGTTTGCCGGTTTTTATAATAATTGACACAAACATTTTTATTAAGCATAGCCGATGCAGGAATTGCAGACAGATGCGCGGTTAATGATTGCATAAAACTTTTAGAAACTTCATTTTCTATAAGAAAAACAAGACCGGGATTGGTACAAAATTGCCCTGCTCCCAGCGTGATGGAAGCTGCAAGCTGTGCGGCTATATTTTCTCCATCCTGCTGCAATTTGTTTGGTAACAAAACCACGGGATTGATGCTTCCCATTTCCGCATATACCGGAATAGGCGTTTTCCGCTGCGTAACAGCTGTTTTATAAATAGCCATCCCTGCATGGAAGGAACCGGTAAAGCCAATCGCTTTTATTGCTTCCTCTTTTACCAATTGTTGAATGGAATCCACTTCATTCATGATTAAAAAAGAAAAAACTCCATCAGGCATATTGCATTTCTGCGCAGCTTTTTTAATAGCTGAAGCAATCAATTCATTTGTACCCAGATGCGCTTCATGCGCTTTTACAATTACCGGGTTGCCAGCTGCCAATGCAGATGCGGTATCGCCACCTGCTGTAGAAAAAGCAAATGGAAAATTACTTGCGCCAAAAACCAACACAGGCCCAATGGGCACCAACATTTTTCTTAAATCCGGCCGGGGAACAGGCTTTCTTTCAGGCAGCGCAGTATCAATAACAGCTTCCACCCAGGATCCTTCTCTTACAATATCTGCAAACAATTTTAACTGACCAATTGTCCTTGCCTTTTCACCTGTAAGTCTTGCTTCGGTTAAACCCGATTCCTGCATCGCACGCTGAATCAATTCCTGGCCTAAGGAGGAAATTTCATCTGCAATTGTTTCTAGGAAATTTGCAATTTCTACGGGCTGTTTTTGGCTGTACATTTCAAAGGCCTGCGTAGCCTTATCCAGGGCTGATTGAATTTCCGTTTCAGTGGCGACAACAAATTCCCCCGGCAGTTCGGCTTTGACAGTCGTACTAAAACTTTTCAAAACCTTATTGCCCGTTTTCATTTCATTGAATCCAACCAGGTTATGTCCATTCAGCATTTTATAATTTTTTGGATTTATTATTAAACTCTATTACACAAGTAGTAAAAAGCAAAGTTGATTTTTTTGGGGCCAGGCATTATTACTACTATCAGACTTTAGTTGGAGCCTGTCCCGATTTAACATCGGGATCGCACTCTTCAGCGTTTTTCTTTCTATTGAGCATAAATTTTAAAGCCCCAAAAAACTGATGGTTTTATCCCTTGCAATTATAATTTAATTTAGCTGGCTCATGACTTCAGATCCGTCAAAAAATAAAGCATTTACAGACTAATAAATTTTTATAAAGAAACGCCCCGCTTCCATGGAATAAAATCGTTTTGAATATGCCTGTCTGCAGCAACCTGGATATTTCCACTGGCAACTTCTATCACATACTTTAGTATTCGCTCGCCCACTTCCGAAATATGTTCTTCTCCTGAAATAATGGTACCGGTATCAATATCAATAATGTCATGCATTCTTTCAAACAACCGGGTATTGGTTGATATTTTTACAACAGGCGCAATAGGATTACCTGTTGGCGTTCCAAGCCCGGTAGTAAACAACACAATATTGGCGCCCGATGCTACCTCAGCAGTAGTGGATTCCACATCATTGCCAGGAGTGCATAATAGATTTAAGCCGGGTTTGGTAACTTTTTCCGGATAATCCAGCACATCGGTTACGGGTGAAGTGCCACCTTTTTTTGCTGCACCTGCGGATTTGATGGCATCGGTGATTAATCCATCTTTAATATTTCCCGGAGAAGGATTCATATCAAAACCAGAGCCCACTTCTTTTGCTCTTTGATTGTAAGTTTTCATCAGATAAGAAAACCGTTCAGCTGTTTCAACATCCAGACAACGGTCGCTGAGATTTTGTTCCACACCACACAATTCAGGAAACTCAGACAAAATTACCGAGCCACCCAGGGCTACTAATAAATCAGAAGTATAACCAATGGCGGGGTTGGCAGAGATGCCTGAAAATCCATCGGAACCACCACATTCGAGGCCTATACACAACTTACTTAAAGGCGCGGGTTTTCTTACAAGCTCATTTGCCTGAATCAATCCGGCAAATGTTTTTTTGATGGCATCCGCAAGCAGTACTGATTGATTGCCATATTTCTGCTGTTCAAGAATGTATAAAGGTTTATCGAGATTAGGGGTGCGTTTTTTAATTTCATCTTTCAGCATACCAATCTGAGCATTCTGGCATCCCAAACTCAATACCGTTGCACCTGCCACATTGGGATGTGTGATATAACCTGCAAGTAATCCACATAAAGCCTGTGCATCCTGGCGCGTACCACCGCAACCGCCATCATGGGTTAAAAACTTTACTCCGTCCACATTGGGAAAAAGACGCTTTGTAGTGCCCTGTTCCTGTTCCGGATGAAGATCCGCATCTAATATTTCAGCGGCAGTTTTCCCCGTTTTGTATAGCTCAATTAACTGCCTTGCCTGTGATTGATAAGTATGATTTCTGCTGTACCCAAGCTCATGAACCAATGCCTGCTCCAGTACTTCTATATTCCTGTTTTCACAAAAGACCAATGGTACTACAATCCAGTAATTGGCAGTACCTACGCTCCCATCTGCACGATGGAAACCATTGAATGTTCTGTGTTCAAATTTTGAAATATCCGGTTGCACCCAGTCGGTCTTTCGCTCGCCAACTGTAAATTCACTTGCCGCATGGGCAACATTGGAGGTTGAAAGCAATCCGCCTTTTTTAATGCTTTGCACTGCTTTCCCTACCAGTACACCATACATGATAATGCTGTCACCTGCATTTAAGTCGGCCGTTGCAAACTTATGTTTGGCTGTAATATTATCCTGTAAAAGATATTCCCTTTCTTCAAATAAAATTGTTTCACCTTTTGATAAGTTGGTCAATGCCACTATCACATTATCCTGGGGATGTACTTTTAAAACCCGTTGTTGCATGGTGTGAAAATAAAAATGAAAAATAAATATTGTTTAGCAGTTACTCAACGAAATAAGCAATCATATTTAGATTGCTTATTTCGTTGTGATAAAGGTATGGAAGCTATGTGATTAAATGAATAATTATTAAACCAACGCCGGATTTCTATTCAAAATTTTTTCTGCGCCTTCCTTTATCAGGATGTTTAAATTTTTCTTTACTGCATTTGAGAACCCATTCAGCAAAGATAAATCCGTACCCCAAAGTTCCTGGTTTTGCAATACCGCATCTGCCAATTCATCCGGCGTGTGCTTTTGCCACTGCTCATAAAAATAAGCAGCTTTATCATCATTGATCCGGTAAAACTGGTCATTCAATTTACCCCAATATTTTCCATCTTCTGCTTTAACCGCTTTCATAAATAACAGATAAGCAGCAAAACCAATGGAGAAATTTTCCGGCGCTTCATTCCTTGTTTTATAATATTCGAGTAAAACCGGGATATTGCGCATACGCATTTTTGAAGAATATTGCATCGTTATACTAATCCATTGATGTTGGATAAATGGATTTTTAAAACGATCCAATACCTTTAAACCAAAATCCTGCGCTGCATTTTCGGGTAGTTGATAAGGAATAGAAGTTGCGATTTCATTCAGCATCAGACTTTGCAGAAACGCGGCAAATTTTTCATTATCCATTGCGTTTTTTACGGTTGTAAATCCGGCTAAAAATGCCAGGCCGCAACTCAATGTATGCGTTCCATTCAACAAACGGAGTTTCAGTTCTTTAAACGTATTAATATCAGGAGCAATGACGACGCCATCATTAATTTGCGCAAAAGATAAAACCGAACTTATTTTTTCATCCCCTTCAATTGCCCATAAGCGATAGGCTTCGCTCATGATCAATAAATTATCCTCATAGCCAAGCTCCTGCTGCAATTGTTTTAAGGTATCCGCGTCCGGCGTTCCCGGCACAATGCGGTCTACAAGTGAATTACAGAAATGGTTGTTTTCAACCAGCCATTGTATAAAAGCTTCTTCCAACTGATTGAATTTTGCCAATTCCAATACAATGGATTGCAAAATTTTTCCATTATCTGTAATCAGTTCGGTTGGCACTATTACCATTCCGCTTTCCCGGCTTCCATTAAATGCTTTGAAGCGCTCATATAAAAATGCAAGTAATTTTCCCGGAAAGGAATTGGGCGGTTGCTGATGAATGTCTTCCTTCACCAATTGAATTCCCACTTCGGTTGTATTGGAAATAATTATTTGCAATTCAGGATTGGCGGCACACTGCAATATTTCTTTCCATTGGGTGTTTGCTATCAATACACGGCTAATTGCTGAAGAAATAATGTTTTCTTCAATTTTTTCACCCGCATCAATTCCACGGACACATAAAGTATATAAACCATCCTGCTCTTCAAACGCTGAACTATCACCGGCGCCGGTGGATTTTACTACAACAATTCTACCATTAAAAACTCCCTGCCGGTTCGCTTTATCTACAAAATAATCGGGTAATCCGCGCAATAAAACTCCTGTTCCGAACTGTAAAATCTTTTCCGGAAGTTCAAACAAACCTCCATCCGGTTTTAATAAATTCTTTGTTGAAATATTTTTTAAATTCTCTTTGGTAAGGATCATGTTTAATAGATTAAAAAACAATTTTAGTAATGAAAGACTTATTCAATAATAAAAGCGTGTTAACGTTCAAAAGATAAACCAGTTGTTTTTTTGTGGGTCTGTATTTTTTGCTCAATAGAGATAAGAACGCAGAAGAGTGCGACGCAACGAAAGCATCATAGTAGTAATTCTGCCGGGCTCAAAAAAACCACTCATCTTTTCCTTTATTCTCATATTAAAACAGGAATACAAATCAATAATTAATGAGCCGCCGGACCGCCATAGATTCCCTGACTTCCTTTATTAACTTCAGAGCCTCTTCCGTTTTATCATATAACACATCATACAACTGATCCTTTAGTATGGCATTGCTGATGAGTTTGCTTCCCATACCTACTGCGCATACGCCTGATTTATACCAGGTAAGAATATTTTCCCTGTTCAGTTCAACACCACCGGTAGGAATAAATAATTGACCGGGAAAAAGCTCTTTTATGGTACTTACAAAAGCCGGCCCCAATATATTGGCAGGGAATATTTTAATCAATGATGCGTCAAACTGTTGTGCAGTATGGATTTCAGTAGGCGTCATACAACCGGGAACCCAAAGCAAACCCGCGCGGTTGGCAATTTCAGCCACCTCCGGATTCATAACCGGTGATACAATAAAATCGGCGCCGGCATCAATAAAAGTATTTGCTTCATTGGCCGTTTTAATGGTGCCGATACCCAATACAAGATCCGGAGCTTCCTGTGCAAATGTTTGCTTTAATAACTTAAAATTTTCCAATGCCACAGGTCCGCGGTTGGTATATTCCAATACGCGGATACCGGCTTTATATAACACCCGAACCACTTCTACGCTCACTGTGCCACTGCTGTAATAAAATAAAGGAAGCACGCCCTGTTCACGTATTAACTTTAGAAGCGTTGATTTTTTGTCCATTGTAATTCAAATTAATATTGATGATAAAACTTATTGTTGGAAGCGGAAATTTACGCAATTTAAAATAAGTAATGATGAAACTGCGACAATAACAGGACAATTAATTTATGCAATCGTTTCCGGTAATTTTTTTTAATTTTTGTTCGATTTATATGTTTAAACCAGTATGTTTGAACAAGCTTTATACCAGCTTCCAACTGATCATTAATCATTATTATTTACTAATTATTATTTAAGATGTCTAAAAAAGTCGTAACACTTGGAGAAATCATGATGCGATTATCCACTCCGGGTTTTCAAAGATTTGTTCAAAGCGATAGTTTTGAGGTTACCTATGGTGGCGGTGAAGCCAATGTAGCAGCAGCGCTTTGCAATTATGGATTAAATGGAACCTTTGTTTCCAAAGTTCCTGATACCGCCATTGGGCAATCGGCTATTAACCATCTTCGTCGTTATGGTGTAGATACGCAGTATGTTGCAAGAGGTGGTAAGCGATTGGGGATTTATTTTTTGGAAACCGGCGCTTCTATGAGAGCTTCCCAGGTGGTATATGACAGGGCCGATGCTTCCATTGCTGAAGCCGATATTTCAGAATTTGATTTTGATAAAATACTGGAAGGAGCCGACTGGTTTCATACCACAGGTATCACACCCGCATTGAGTGACAAAGCTGCAGCTTTAACTGAAGCGGCCCTGAAAGCCGCACGTGCCAAAGGAATAACCACAAGCATAGATTTAAACTATCGTAAAAAACTCTGGAGTAAAGAAAAGGCAAGAGAAGTAATGACCAGATTATGCCAGTATGTAGATGTTTGCGTAGGCAATGAAGAAGATGCAAATGACTCATTGGGTTTTGTAAGCAAAGGAACGGATGTTACCAAAGGTGAATTAAACCTCGATGGCTTTAAAGATGTATGCAGGCAAATGAAAGAGAAATTCGGATTTAAATATATTGCTTCTACATTAAGGGAAAGCCATAGCGCATCGGATAATGGCTGGTCTGCGTTGGTATATGATGGCAATGAATTTTATCATACAAAAGAATATGAAGTAAGAATCGTTGACCGCGTAGGCAGCGGCGACTCATTTGCGAGTGGTTTTATTTATGGTCTTGTTACCGGAAAATCAATGAAAGATGCGGCAGATTTTGGTGTGGCTGCTTCAGCATTAAAACATACTATTCCCGGTGATCTTAACCATGCAACATTAGCAGATGTAAATGCTTTGGTTAAAGGAGATGGATCCGGAAGGGTACAGCGGTAAGGAGTAAGGAGGTGAAGCCCCCCGCCCCTAAAGGGGAGCTAAGAAAAACGTTGAGGAGTTGGCAGGCTGTTGAAAATTGAAAGAAGAAGTCCCGACAAAGAAAATTAAGAACCTATTACTTTGATGTTATAACAATTAAAATCCGCCTTAAAAATTCGGCGGATTTTTAATTGTTTTAAAATTTTAAAAAATATGATCATAGACGTTCTATCTAATTCCGGCAGGTATGCAAGCATGCATCCGCTTTTTGCAAAAGCTTTTGAATTCATCCAATCTCAAAACCTGGAAACCATTGAGGTTGGCAAATATGAAATTGCTGATGGTTTGAAAGCTATTGTGTTCGATAAAGCGGGCATGACAGCCGAGGAATCCGCTGCAAAATTTGAATGCCATAATAAAAATATTGACATTCAATTGTGCATTCGCGGAAAGGAACAAATGGGCTGGAAACCACGCAGCGCATGCAAAGATCAAAAGGCTCCATACAATGAAGAAAAGGATGTGGTTTTTTATAATGATGCACCTGATATGTATTTTGAATTAAGAGAAGGCCAGTTTGTAATTTTCTTTCCAGAAGATGTGCATGCGCCGATGATTGGAGAGGGTATTATAAAAAAGATGGTGATAAAGGTGAGGCTGGAGGCTGAATTTAATAGAGGTATATTTCGCCCTTTCAGGGCTTAGAGGGATAATGTATTGTTTGCACCATCGGGCGTTTTTTATATCATCGGGCGTTGCCCGATGCTTGGGTAGAGGCGACCTTTCAGGGCTGGTAAAGAATATAAATGGTTGCTCTATTTAAAGATTCGGTTTTCTACAATTGCACTTTTTATTAAGAATACAATATGATTGAACATTTCTTCCTGAAAAAGCCTTATTAATTATAGAATTGAACGTGTTGCCCTGAAAGAGCATTACATCTTAGCATTAGGAAAACGCCTGATGAATTAATCCCAAACATACCTTTCATCAAAATCAATTTTATATTTATTAAAAAATGCGCGGCATTCATCCTGAAAGTTTTTTTATGATGATGCTGTTTTTGATTGCAAATATAATCTTCAACTATATTTACCTGCGCTGGATTTACTGAAAAGGCAGCATATCCATCCTGCCAATAAAACCCGGTATATTTTTGATCTTTTGTTTTTATCCATTTACTTGAATTTTTCTTAACCTCTTCCAATAATTTTATTAGGGTAATCTTTTTTGAAAGCTTACACAATATGTGTACATGATCATAATACCCGCCTATTTTTATAGGGGCACAATCCAGTGTTTTACAAATCCCAGCCAGATAGGCATATAGTTCAGTGGAGACTTCCTCATCTATAAGTGCAACTCTGTTTTTTGTACTAAATATTAAATGAACATAGATTTGTGATATTGATTGGGGCATAATATCTGTTTTATTTCGCCCTTCGGCTTAGAGGATAATGTATTGTTTGCACCATCTGGCATTGCCAGATGCTTTGATAGAGGCGACCTTTCAGGGCTAAGTTAAAAACATACAAATGAAGCGTTCATTAGCGCTTATGCCAATTAAATAAGGTTCTTTTAAAATTACGTTTTTCATTAAACAAATGCAATTACATCTTGTAGAATATCTGAATCCTTTTACAATATCGTATAACAATTCGCCCTGAAAGGGCAACCATATCTTAACATCGGGCAAAGCCCGATGAATAAAATATCACGAATAATATAGCCCTGAAAGGGCGGAATTCATTTAAGGTTTAATGGAGTAATTAGAGAATTATTTACAATAGTTTTTACCTCTTCTCCACTAAGACAACGCCCTATCCAAATGCACATATCCCCCATCCACATGTATCAACTGGCCTGTTGTATGACTTGATCTGGAGGACAATAAAAATGCGGTGGCATTGGCAATTTCTTCTGCAGTTGTCATCCTGTTTTCCAAAGGAATTCTCGATTCAATCTCTGCAAGCTTTGCTTTAGGGTCCGGCAATGTTTGAATCCATTTTTCATATAAAGGAGTCCAGCATTCCGCAACAACAACTGCGTTTACACGAATGCCATATTTCAATAATTCTACCGCCCATTCCCGGGTCAATGCATTGCGTCCGCCATTTGCCGCAGCATAAGCGGAAGTGTTGCCCTGTCCGGTTTCCGCTGTTTTAGAACTGATATTTACAATGGCACCTTTCGATTTTTTCAAGGCTGGTAATGCATGCTTTGCCATTAAATAATAATGCACTACATTTTTATGCAACGAAGCAATAAAGGCTTCATAATTTCCGCTTTCCAACCCTACGCCATCGTTTACACCGGCATTGTTTACAAGACCATCAATCCGTCCGAATTTTTCCAAAACTGCATGAACAGCTTTTTCAGATGCTTCGGGCTGCGTTAGTTCGGCTTCTACCTGGAAAGCCTTTCCACCAGTAGCTTCCACTTCGGCAACTATTTTCAGGTTATCCTGTTCATTTCTGCCAATGATCACCGGAATAGCGCCTTCCCGGGCAAGTACCTTTACGATGCCTTCACCAATGCCTTTGGCGCCACCGGTAACGATGATTACTTTATCCTTTAATTGAAGATCCATAACAGTTCAGTTTTGGTCTAATAAGAACCATAAATTTAAAGATTATAAAAATGGACGGCATTATGTCTGAAAAAATCATCCTGTTCAGATTGAGAATAGGATGAAAAATATTCCTTTACAATACCCATCATTTCTTCATAAGAAGCAGCAACCAGACATACCGGCCAGTCGGAGCCAAACATAATCCTTTTTGTTCCAAATGCTTCTACAACAACATCGAGATAAGGAGCAAAATCTGCTTTATTCCAATGATGCCAGTCCGCTTCAGTTACCATGCCGGATATCTTGCAAAAAAGGTTTTCATATTTTGCAATAGCTTTTATTTCTTTTTTCCAGTCATCTATTTTTTTGTCTTTGATATAAGGTTTTGCCAGATGATCTAAAACAAATAATTGAGCAGGATATGCCTCTACCAATTCCAGCGCATATTTTAACTGATCGGGAAATATAAGAATATCATAGGTATAACCATACAGCTCCAATAACCCAATTCCCTTTTTAAAGCAAGGTTTCAACATCAACGCCCTGTTAGCTTCACCTTGCAATATATGCCGGAAGCCTTTCATTTTATGATACTGGCTATAATGATCTAATCTTTCATCAATATTTTCCGCCTGCAGATCCACCCAGCCTACAATAGCTTTTATAAAATTATTTTCTGTTGCAAGCTTTAAAAGAAATTCATTTTCCGCTTCAGATTGATCTGTTTGCACTGCAATACATCCTTCAATTCCATTTGACTCCAGGATGGGTTGGAGATCGGCCGGTAAGAAACTTTTTTGGATAACGGACATGTCGTCCGTTATCCAGTTATATTTTACAGGATCGTAATTCCAAAAATGCTGATGCGCATCTATATAACCTCCGCCTTCCAAAGATGGGCTATAAAGCTGTTCATTTTGTAATGATTCCTGCATTTAATAAGAATATTATTTGCTAAAGGCAATTACATTTTGTTTGGCAGTGCCTAAACCTTCAATACCCAATTCCACTATATCTCCCGACTTTAAATAAACCTGTGGATTCATTCCTAAACCAACTCCTGCAGGTGTGCCGGTGGAAATAATATCGCCGGGTAATAAAGTCATAAACCTACTTACATAAGCGATTACAAAAGGAATATTGAAAATGAAGTTTTTTGTGGTGCCATCCTGCATCGTTTTGCCATTGAGCTTTAACCATAGTCTCAGATTGTCCACATCGGCTATTTCGTCTTTTGTAACAAGCCAGGGCCCCATTGGAGCAAACGTATTGCAACCCTTTCCTTTATCCCAGGTGCCGGATCTTTCCAATTGAAATTCTCTCTCTGATACATCATTATGCAAACAATAACCTGCTACATAATCCATCGCTTCCGCCTCGCTAACATAACTTGCTTTTTTACCCATCACTACGGCAAGTTCCACTTCCCAATCTGTTTTAACGGAATCCTTTGGAATCATAATATCATCATCAGGTCCCACCAGGGCGGTAGTTGATTTCATAAAAATTACCGGTTCCACAGGTGGAGTTGCACCGGTTTCCTTTGCATGATCCGCATAATTAAGCCCTATACATAAAATTTTGGAAGGGCGGGCGACAGGAGATCCCAGTCTTATACCTTCAGCAAGTTTGGGCAACTGATCTTTATTGGATTCAACAAAATCTTTCAACCTTTCTAATCCCCCGGTTTCAAAAAAATGCTCATTATAATCTTCACCAAAGGAGGAAGTATCATACATTTCATCATCAATAACAATTCCTGTTTTTTCCTGGTTCAATTCACCAAAACGTATCAGTTTCATATATTTTTTTTTGATTTAAATAAATTTGCACACTAAGGCGCAACAGTTAGAGTTTCATGCTAAAACGCTAAAAGAGCGCAAAAGAAAAAGTTCAAAACTTTGCGAACCTTTCTTTGCGTGAAAAAAATCGCACGCTAAGGCGCTAAGTCCGCAAAGATTAAAGATGATTAATCTTTGATAAGCAAAGTATTGAAATTTACGAGCAACGCAAGTTTTATATACTTTAGCCTTAATATCTCAATTATTCAATTTTGTAAAACCACCATCAATCGGGTAATCACATCCTGTAATAAAAGAAGCTTCATCGGAGCAGAGATATAATACCAGTTGCGCTATTTCTTCCGGTTTGGCCATACGGCCAATAGGTTGTGTTTTACTCAATTTATCAAACATTTCAGCTTCATGGCCCGGGTAATTTTTCTTTAGAAAACCATCTACAAATGGTGTATGCACTCTTGCAGGGGAAATACAGTTGCATCGGATGTTTTCATTGATATAATCTTTTGCAACGGATAATGTCATTGCATACACCGCGCCCTTGCTCATAGAATAAGCAAACCGGTCTGCAATACCCACCAATGCCGCAATAGATGATACATTTAAAATTACTCCTGCTTTCCTTTCCTTCATTTTCGGAATAGCAGCATACAAACTATTGTACACTCCTTTGATGTTCACCTGGTATATACGGTCGAAGTCCTCCGTTGTAGTATTTTCGAGTTTGCCGATATGAGAAATTCCGGCACAATTAACCAATATATCAATCTGTTCAATTTTATTAAACGCACTCAAAACCTGCTCCTGGCTTGATACATCAGCTGCATGTGCAGTGGCTCTATTGCCAACTGCTTCAATTTCATCCACTACTGCTTCTAACTGGGTTTCGTTGATATCGATAACATGTACATGCGCTCCCTGTTTTGCAAATACCAATGCAACAGCTTTTCCAATTCCACTTCCCGCCCCCGTAATAACAGCAGATTTGTTCTGTAAACTAAACATAGTAATAATTTATACGTTTCTATTTCTTTAATTGTTTTTCACTTTTCACGTTTCACTTAATGACTAACTATTCAGTGAAAAAATTTTATCCATCAGCCGCCATTTTTCGCCGGGTTTTCCACCGGGTATTTCCTGTTGATATTTCCAGGTAAATGCTTCCCATTCCTGCACTTTTTCATTTGCTGCATCCAATGCGGTCTTTTGTTCAAAACTAAAATCATCCTCTGTTTCCATGATCATAAACATGCGATTTTCCACACGGTATATTTCCATATTTAAAATCCCGGATTCCCGAATACTTTTTTCTATTTCGGGGCGAAGCTTTTTATGATAACCTTCATATTCGGCTATTAATGCTGCATCATTTTTAAGATCCAGCGCCAAACAATATTTCTTCATGTTCCTGATTTTTATTAATGACTGAAAGTAACTTTTACATCCGCAGTACCGGAATTAACTTTCACCTTATATCCTTTAAACCCATACCAGGCAACAATTACAAAACAAAACAAAGGAATGATATAAGAAAAAGCCGTGGAGTGCATATCCGCAAGCAGGCCCATGAAATAAGGAACCAGGGCGCCACCCACAATAGACATGATCAGAAACGATGATGCTTTTTTTGTATGATGGCCCAAATCTTTTATACCCAATGCAAAGATGGTAGGGAACATAATGGATTCAAATAAAAAGATGCCCATAAGCGCGTATATCGAAATCCATTTTTGATTCCACATTACCATACCGCATAGGATAATATTAATAAGAGCGTAAACGGCTAGTAATTTATTAGCGGCAATTTTACGCATTAATGCCGTACCAATAAAGCGTCCTATTGTAAACAATAAAAGGCTATAAGAAAGCAAATGAGAAGCTTTTGCACTATCAATACCAATGTTGGTTTCTGTACAAAAATTAATGAATAAAGCAGCGACACCAACCTGTGCTGCAACATAAAAAAATTGCGCAATGACTCCACTTGTGAAATTTGTATGACTGAATAACGGCTTTTTATCCAAAGCCTGCACAGAAACCATTTCGCTCTCTTTGATTTCAGGTAGTGGTGTGCGGACAAATAAACCGGCAATCACCAGTACCGCAAAGCCAATTATAATGTATACCATTTTTACAGAATCAAGATTGCCTTTATTGGATTCAGAGAAAAAAAGCTGGGCGGCAATCACTGGTCCGAAAAATGATCCCAGTCCGTTAAAGCATTGGGAAAGATTGAGTCGTCTTTCTGAAGTTTCACGGCTCCCGAGTACTGTAACATAAGGATTGGCAGCAGTTTCGAGACAGGCAAGCCCCGAAGCCAAAACAAATAATGCAAGCAGGAAAAAATTAAAACTTTCCTGTTCCGCCGCCGGGTAAAAAAGAAATGCACCTATTGCATAACATAACAACCCAATGATGATTCCTTTTTTATAACCATATTTATTCATAAACAATCCTGCCGGCAGGGCAATGAGAAAATATGCGCCGAAGTAGGCTGCCTGCAATAGCGTAGACCTGGATTTGGTTATGTTTAATGTTTCCTGGAAATGTTTGTTCAATACATCTAACAGACCATAAGCAAATCCCCACAAAAAAAACAAGGATGTGACAAGAATAAAAGGAAACAGAAGTTTGTTTTTCGACATAAGTTGTTGGTTAAAGCATCATTAGTGTTGAATAAAAACACCTTCAATAAGCAGTTTTTTTTAATTTAAATTGATTTTCAAAGAAACACTATTTCATAAATATTACCTTGTAAATTATTAATTGATTATTTTACTATTTTAACTGCATATTCATTTGAGGATTCCAACTTGCATTTACACTGAAAAGATAAGTTCAATTTCATTTTTCACTTTTTACCTTCACATTTCTGTCTTGTCCCGAAAAAAGTTGACAGTTTTTATTTGATGATTTGTTTTCAATTTGATGATTTGAGTCACCGGTAATAATCACAAAAAACTCAGCGACAGCAAATCAAAGTTGTTATTGTTTTGCCCCTATAGGGCAAGGGTTACATTGGGCATCTTATTTCTACCAAAAAGTTGCTCCTACAGGGCAGTTCAAATCCCCAAATCCCAAAATATCAAAATCCCTAAATCTCAAAATCACCTCTCACTATTCACTTTTCACCCTCATCTTTCACTCAACAACTATCTCACTCAGGAACACCCAACCTGGCTGTCCTTTTCCTGCATGCCATGCGGGCAATGCTTTTATTGGTGTAGCAATTATCTTTAAAACTTTTACACTTGTTGATTCAAATGAAATCTTTTCCTGGATCATTGTATTCTCTTCATTTTTAGAAGGGATCTCCGGTGTGATTTTTTTAAGCAATTTTAAAGCGTTCTTTTCCATTCCACCCCAAACTTCCAATTTTACCGGAAGAAAAATATGTTGTTCAGTCCGTTTTAGCATATTTAATAAAACCTGTTGAACATTGGTTGCATTATTGAAGTAAAGATAAAAAGCTGCATCATTTTTTTGATAACCCAGCCATTTACCGTTGCCAAAATTGGTATCGCCTAAATCTTCATCCTGTAAAAGCCTGGCATTTGCGTTGTATTTTGGATCGGGTGACGTAATCAATTCAACAGAATCAGGTTTGGCGCCTCTTTTAATGTACACCGCTTTTGCAGTATTGCTTCCATACCATCCGTCTTTAAATGCCCTTGCTATAAATGTAGCGCTTTGATTGAGGGCAATAGGCGTTTTATAAATCAGGCCATTTACACTATCCGGCGGGTTACCGTCTAAACTATAACGGATAACAGCGCCATGAAAGGGATGTTTCACTTCAATTTGCGTAGAATGGTCAAAAATTCCCGCCGGAGTTTTTATTAATGGCGGGCTTAATTCTGTTATTAAAGTTCCATCGTCTGCAAAACCGGTTTCAATTTTTACTTTTTTAAATTTATTGCGAACCGAAACCAATGCCTTGCTATCAATCTTTGTATCCCAGATAAAAACAGAAATAAGTTTTGGCAATTGAAGAATTTTTTCCAAACCCTGTACATCAATATCAGTACCGGATAAAGCAATTTCCTGCATATTTTTAAGACCATTCAGTTGCTCCAATCCTTTGGAACTGACATCGGTATAGTTCAGGTTTATTTTCCTTAAATTAGGCATTTGCTTTACAATACTCAGATCTTCATCTTTTACCGGCATGCGAGCCAGGCTTAATTCTATGATCTGTTGTTTTAAAGGCAATAATTCTTCCAACGCTTTTTTGGTATAAGCATATTTTCCAAAAAAAGAAACCGCCAATGCCGGAGATCCGATACCCAGTGGCTCAATAACCCGGTAATTGTTATTAAGCGCTTTAATTTTATTCTCATCTGCTGCAGTGAAGTTGTAAACAGGATTATCTGCTTTCAAATCGGCAGGCCCTAAAAAGCTGGTTGCCAAAACACGAAAACTATCCTTAGCGGGCAAAGCCGATAACCTGGTGTTTAATAAAGCACCGGAATTGATCCACGCGTTTAAAAGTACTACTTCATCGTAGCTAAGCTGCAAATGAGAACGGGGTGGCATATGCTTTTTATCCGATTCCGGCAGATGAATCCGCTGCAGCATTAAACTCAGATTGGCATTGCCTGCAACGTATAAGGGACCAGTTTTGCCGCCTGCCAATAGTCCAGCCGTATCGCTCAACATCAATTCGCCTTTCATACTTGATTTGCTATGGCAACTGGCACATTTTTTATCCAAAATCGGTTTTATCACATCCTGGAAAACGATGGCTTCATCAGGAACTACATTTCTTTTGATATCCTTAGCAATGGGTGCAAGCAAATAATTTTCACCATGCGTAAGCTCAGCGCCGAAATGACCGGTAAGTATAATGCCCAAAACTGCAATAACCGTAAATAATTTTCCTGATTTTTTTCTTTGTGTAAAAAATGAATGATTATTATAAAATAAAAATCCCATCAAAGCGATTCCAGCGCCTGTCCATTTATGCCATTGCAATACATTACCACTCCTGTCATCCTCCATAGATAACAACATTCCCATGATGGCAGTAATCACCGCAGACAAAGCTGCTATAAGCCGCAATATATCAGTCCATGAATATGGTTCTTTCTTAAAGGGTATCCATAATGTAATGAAAGAAAGCAATAATAAAACGATGGGAAAATGCAGGAACATGGGATGCATTCGTCCCCCTACCTGCAGCCAGGAAGGAATATGCAGCCATTGTTGAAAGATTAATAAAAACAACAGGAAACCCATTCCCGCATATAAAACAATTTCGCTGGATTTTTTAACGCTCTTCATAGCCTTTCACATGGTTCTTATACTCTGCTGAATTTATAAGGATACACTTTCCCTGAAGCCCATTGAGCTACATAAATATTTTTATCATCATCCACACAAACATCATGCGGATGAACAAATATTTTTTCGGCCTGCGCCATTGGTTGCAACTTACCATCTTTATATTCGGGTGCAGTGCCGCCTATATTGGAAACCACTTTATTATTTTTATCCAATATCGTTACAAAACCGGTTCCCGCCGCATTTAAATTAGGAGAACGCAATACGGCCGCATATAAATGATCGCCATGAATAACCGGCCTGCATACACATGCGCCGGGCAATTCAATCACTTCAATTAATTTTCCATCCATAGAAAATCGCTTAAAACAATTGCGGGTACGATCAGTTATCAACAATGTTGGATTGCCTTGTCTTTTATCAATGGTAATGCCATGAGCATTGTCCAGGTGTTCTGCACCTTCTCCCCTGCCGCCAAAGAAATTTTTCAATTTCCCCTTCGCATCATATTGCATGATGTATTGTGCTCCATAGCCATCCGCAATATAAAAATCACCATTATCCACCACGGTTGTTTCCGTAGGTACAAAAGCTTTTTCTTCTTTATATACACCGGTTTCAGCGGGATAATCAATCGTTAAAAGTATTTTGCCATCAATGGTCGTTTTATAAACTTTATGCAGATTGGTATCGGTGATAAATAAAAAATCCTCGCCATTAGCCCGCTGAATGGTGAGCCCATGCGCACCGGGAAACTCATGCCCCCAGGATTGCAGTAATTTCCCGGATTTATTATAAACAAGAATATTGTTTTTTGTTTCGTTGGTTAATAAAATAATCCGGCCTTTGCTATCCTGAACCATTTCATGGCAATCATTTACCGGGTATTTTGCAGCATCCAATGTTCCCCATTTTGTATCCATACGGTATTGCATGCCATTGTGCCCATACACAGGTCCTTTTGGTTTCGCAAACAGATCTTTTGTAAGTATCAATCCACCTGCGATGAATCCTGATTGTTGTAAAAAAGTTTTTCTGTTCATTGTTAGATTTGATTTACGAAATATTTTTTTGTATCTACTCAATACAATAGAGCATTCGAATATAAATTATTTTTAGAATACCAGAATTAAATAAAATTTGAACAATTAAGATCTTAGCAGATAACGGGCGTTCAGATACTAAAAATTTTTCAACGGATTTTATTGCTCAAGGCGTAGAAGTTGGATTGATTTTTTTTTGAGCCAAACAGCATATTAACGCGATTTAAAAATATCAAAATCATTCGTACACATACTCATAAGTAAGTCCATTGGGGTCAGACATTCTAATAGGCAACCCGGCGGAATTGTACTGGTATTTGATTTCCTTGCTACCATTTTGGCTTATAATTTTAATTACATTATTCGGGCTTGCTATAAAAGCAGTAATAATATCAGGATGGGCTTTTATTAAATAATAGGGATTGATCTTATTGTCAAATGCATATTGGGTTTTGTTTCCCTGGGAATTGATTTCTTCTACCAGATTTCCTTTTGAGTCATATTTATAATTGTAAATAAAACGATCCGCTGAGCCGTCATTGATCACTCGTTTTTCCACCCGTCCCGCTTCGTTATAAATTAAACTTATTGTAGAATGCGTATTGAATATTTTATTTATCCTGCCATCATTATCATAACCAAATAAAGTATTAGCAGGCATTCCGCTGGCCGGATCGCATATTACTGCAGTACTGGAATACAAACTCCTTATCACAGATTTCAGGGTATCCAGTTTTTCATTTTTATAAATATAACTGTATTCATCTGTTGGATTGCTTTCACAAAAAGTAAAATATTTTGCCTTCACCAATAGATTGTTGGAATTGTATTCATAACGTTCCAGGATCTTACCATTAACGGTAACAGCGCTTAATCTCAAACCGCCGATTTTGTCCTGCGACTCTTTTTTGCAACCGATAAATACGAACAGGATTATTAAAACAACCAGATTTTTCATAATTGCTTTAGTTTGGTTTTGACGGATCTAATATAAAGGATTTATTGAGTTCTTATCATTAAAATCGGGTGCATTTCAAATAATGGTTGGTAAAGCCACAGCCTTTTGCCCATACTTTCAGCTATTCCAGATCCCGGCTTTTCTTAAATTCATTCCAGGCAATCACCAGGCGGATCTCACCAAAACTAACCGCATCACCCAATTGTTCCTTTATTGGAGTAATGGAACCACCTTTAAAATCTTTTAATTAACGGTTCTATTAATTGAAACTTTTTCCATACCTATCAGTTCCTCAATTGGTATTTCACCCTTACTTAGATAATGCGCCAAATGTCCCTCTATGGTTTGTGGGATAAGGTTGCGTTCCCTTGGCAATATCAGCCACCGTTTTCCTTCTTTATATAACCGGAATGATTCTGCTTTTGTATCAATTTTAGGCGCTTTTGTTTCAGCTTTCGTTTCCGTTTTTTTGCGCGATTGAATCTTATCCTTAAGCCGCGATTCAAGGTTGTTTTCCATACAATATTGCCGGATGATTGTAAGGAATTGTTCGCCATAAGCATTCAGTTTGGCCGGCCCGAAGCCATTTATTTTCGCAAGCTCATCCAGGTTTTGCGGTAAAAATTCAGCCATTTCATCCAGCGTTTTACTGCCAGCGACCATATAAATGGGCAAGTTTTTCCGTTCGCAAAAGGTATCGCGCAGTTTTCTCAACTGCTGATGCAGCAAAGGATGTGGGCTGTTGGTTTGCTTTTGAGCTGCGCCGGCATAAGCATTTACAGAAAAATAAGGTAATACAAATTCCCTCTTTAGTTTTTGCCATTTTTGGAGGTTAAAATCATTACTGAATGCTGCCAGTAAATGTTTTTTTATTGATAGTTGGGCAAAAATTTCTTTGATATTTTCATTGTATTCTTTCGCGTGCATGCGGCTATCTGTGATAGCGGGAGATTGTTTTAATAATTGAATGCAATTTTCCAGTTCACCCGTAAAATGAACGGCGCCGCTTTTAGTTTTTTGCTGTAAAATAGTGTTTTGCGTCAATGCTTCCGGAAGTTGAAACTGCGCATTCAGCCAGGTATGAAATTTTGCCGAAGTATCTTGTATTGCGGCTAATTTTTGCAACAGGTTATCAATCCAGTTAAGTGTTTCCGGATTAAAAGAGGATGCATATTCACTTACAAATTGCTGTAATTCTTTTGTTGCATTTATAGCATTCTGAAAATTAAATGAAGACAGCCAGATTTTTTGTTCATAAATTCTGCGTGCTGCTTCAAGTTCCCTTTCTAATTGTTCCGCCGAACTTTTGCCCTGAGAAAATTCTACAATACGCGAATCATTATTCAAGACTGGATGATTGCAACCGGCTTTGTAATACTATTCCATCGAGGCTGGTGCACCGGCTTAATGCCACATATACCTGCCCGGGTGCAAATGCAGCGCCGGCATCAATAATGGCTTTTTCAAAAGTAAGACCCTGGCTTTTATGAATGGTAATGGCCCAGGCAAGCCGTAAGGGAAATTGGGTAAATGAGCCCAGCACTTCTTCTTCGAGGTTCCGGTTTGTTTTATTTAAACTATAACGGATATTTTCCCATTTTTCTTTTTTTACCTCAATCTCATCAGGTTCGCCTTTGCATTGAACAAATATTTTATCCTTTTCCAGGCTGGAAACAATACCAATTTTACCGTTGAAAAAACGTTTACCCCTTTCGGCGGTATCATTTTTAATAAACATTACCTGCGCTCCAACTTTCAATTGCAACAAGTCATCTGCCGGATATGCATTTTCGGAAAAATCATTTTCAATTTCTGATTTATAGGAATATAGCTTGCTTATCAATTTTCCCCAGTTCTGTTGTATTAATATTCCTTGCTTTTTCATTGTGGGTGGTAAGAATGATAACGCCTTCATCTTTACTAAAGCTGAAATCCGGCTGAAAACGGCTATCCAATAATTCCCTTCCTGCCATGTCTACCTGGTTATTGCGAACCTGGTTGAGCAGGCGGATAAACCGTTCATCGGTTTGCCGGTAAATTTTTGTAAACTCAATATATACCGGCGGTTCTTCCTTTATCACCAGGCTTTCAAAAAAATAGGGACTGTTGTAACAAGATGAAAGCAGGCGCCATTCCTGATCTTTTATCACGGGAGGCAATTGAAACATATCGCCGATAAACAAAACCTGCACACCACCAAATCGTTCCAAAGGTTTTTGCCGGATAAAACGTAAAACAGTATCAATAGCATCCAGGGTATCGCAACGCACCATACTGATCTCATCAATAATCAGCAATTCCAATTCCTGCAGTATTTTTTTCTTTTCTGAATTTATTCTCAGGCGGCTGACAAGACTGTGACGGCTGTTTATATCCTGCTGTTGCGAAAAGGGCTGCAACTCCGGTATGAAAGGTGCGAAAGGCAATTGAAAAAAGGAATGAATGGTTACGCCACCGGCATTGATGGCAGCCACACCTGTAGGGGCAACAACAGCAATTTGTTTGGAACAGCTTTCACGGATATGCTTTAAAAATGTGGTTTTACCTGTTCCTGCTTTTCCGGTTAAAAATATATTCCGGGAACTATGATTCACCAGGTCGGCTGCAATATTGAAGAGCGTATTTGAACTATCAGGAATAATATTTGCCTTTTCCACAGATTTTATTTTTTCATTTCGCGACTGAGGTTTTCCCGCAGATTTCTCTTATTTCACAGACACATAACTGTAATTTTAAGATTACGGATTTCACCCAGTTTCTCAAAGATATATAATGATATATTTTTCGTAGAGTTATTATCTTTTGCCCGGGATCGTAAGGATTGCTTCAAAATCCCACACACAAACCCACGCAATTTTTTCGCAATGACGTAGCGGCTTCAAAGATCCTACGGACAAAACCAGTTAGTCTTTCGCAACGACATAGCAGCAGAACGTCATTGCGACGAAGGAAGCAATCTGTGAGCATGAAATAAAACGATGTAAAAAAAATACAAAGCACAGATTGCTTCAAAAAATTAAAACGGCTCAAACTTAAACTCACAGATTGCTTCAAAAATCCCACACACAAACCCACGCTATTTTTTCGCAATGACGTTTGCACAAACTCCGCTATTTCAACAAGTACACAACCATTTAACGTCATTGCGACGCAGGAAGCAATCTGTGAGAGAGAAATAAAACGATCTAAAAAATACAAAGCACAGATTGTTTCAAAAAATTAAAGCGGCTCAAACTTCAACTCACAGATTGCTTCAAAAATCCCACACAAAAACCCACGCAATTTTTTCGCAATGACGGGCCGCTGAACGTCATTGCGACGAAGGAAGCAATCTGTGAGCATGAAATAAAACGATGTAAAAAAATACAAAGCGCAGATTGCTTCAAAAAATTAAAACCGCTTAAACTTAAACTCATAGATTGCTTCAAAAATCCCACACACAAACCCACGCGATTTTTTCGCAATGACGTTTGCACAAACTCCGCTATTTCAACAGGTACGCAACCATTTAACGTCATTGCGACGCAGGAAGCAATCTGTGAGAGAGAAATAAAACGATCTAAAAAATACAAAGCACAGATTGTTTCAAAAAATTAAAGCGGCTCAAACTCCAACTCACAGATTGCTTCAAAAATCCCACACACAAACCCACGCTATTTTTTCGCAATGACGTAGCGGATTCAAAAATCACACGCGCAAGACCCTAGCAATTTTTTTGCAATGACAGGCCGCTGAACGTCATTGCGACATGAGGAAGCAATCTGTGGACATGAATTAAAACGACTCATTTCAGAAGCACAGATTGCCTCAAAAATGCTATGCACAAACCCACGTTATTTTTTCGCAATGACGTAGCGGCTTCAAAAATTCTACGCACAAGACCAAGCAATTTTTTCGCAATGACAAGCCGCTGTACGTCATTGCGACGCAGGAAGCAATCTGTGAGAATGAAATAAAACGATGTAAAAAAATACAAAGCGCGGATTGCTTCAATAAATTAAAACCGCTTAAACTTCAACTCACAGATTGCTTCAAAAATCCCACGCACAAAACCAACGCAATTTTTTCGCAATGACGTAGCGATTTCAAAATCCCACACAAAAAACCACGCGTTTTTTTCGCAATGCCTGGCCGCTTCAATTACGCATCTCGTGTTTTCGTAATGAAATGGCCAAAGAAAAAATACCTAATCTGTGTTCGTTTTCGCTCCGAGCAACATCAATTCATTGGCCTGTACTTCCGTAATGTATTTTTTATTGCCTGCTTTATCGGTATAACTACGGGTAACCAATTTTCCTTCCACGGCCACTTCTTTTCCTTTATCCAGGTATTTTTCGGCGATTTCGGCCGTTTTGCCCCAGGCAACCACCCGGTGCCATTGGGTTTCGCTGATCTTTTCTCCTTTTACATTGCGGTAGCTTTCTGTGGTTGCAAGGTTGAACATCGCAAATTTCTTCCCGCTTTCAGTATTGCGTACTTCCGGTTTTCCGCCCAGGTTGCCAATCAGCTGAACTTTGTTTTTTAATGCATACATAGTTGTAAGTTTTGTGCCCGTTATTTCCGGGCGATTTTAAAATTTTTGTTATCTCAATCAATCCTGGCGCCATTGAATTGACAATACAAATATTGCCTGGCGGAAAAACCAAAGCCGGTTATTAATCCTTTACTTACGTATGTAGCCGTTTGTAAACGCTTGCAAATAGAAATAAAAGTCAGTATCTTATCCTTTCAACTTTTTTTTGTGCTTATGTTACACAATAATGAACCCCGCCATTGCCTTACATGCGACAAGCCATTGAAAGGCCGCACCGACAAGAAATTTTGTGATGATTATTGCCGCAACAGCTACAACAACCAGCTAAAAGGGATCATCAACAACTCCATGCGAAATATCAATAATACACTGAGTAAAAACCGGCGGATCTTAGAAAGCCAGATCGCCGAGGGCGAAGAAACCGCGAAGGTGAATAAGGAAAAATTATTAAGCGAAGGTTTTCTGTTTAAATACATCACCCACACTTATACCAATAAAAAAGGGAATATTTATTATTTCTGTTATGAATATGGTTATCTTCCACTTGAAAACGACTGGTACCTTATTGTAAAAAGAAAAGAGAAATAAAAGCAACCAAAAAACATACCAAATTCAAACATTTACTGCAAGGCTGGTAGCGTAAATACACGTGTTAGCCGCCATAAGACCGGTCTCTAATTTTTTGAGTTTACATCAACATGCCCCCAGATGTTATAAGACTTTACAATTTTAGAAATACACTCCTATAACCTTCAGCAATTATGAAAGAAAAAAATAAGATCCCTGTATCTGATTCATCTATTGAATACGAATCTGTTTGAAGCTACTTCTTTCAATGAAATAATTCGAGAGTTAGTGGAACGAGTTAATGATGATGGGGAGTTCCTGAGCGAAGCTAAATTAGATAATGACAAGTTAGACAACTATTCGGTTAGGCTATTTTACTCACATATTATATATCCTCCCAAATGGAGTGGGTTTTTCGAGCCTATATTAAACAAAAATTCGACTCTACGTAAAGCTGAAAATGTCAGCTATTCTTTTGTCTGCTTTGTAGGTTTAGGAGAAAACATTTTTGTAATCACTGGGGGCTTCGGTGCACAAAAAGTCAGTCATATGATGGTTCCTGATTTTGGATTAGAAATTTTAGTTAGACTTTTTGATAAAGATAGCAAAGTAGTCAAAAACATACAAGATCGTGGTTTAACAGGAAATATTTTAGGTCAAACTAAGTTCTACAGGGGTGATCAACGCTTTGAGATGGCCTAATTTCCACGGACAGTAAATTCCACTAAATTTGTCAAGTTTATGGAAACAAAAAACGTGAAATCAAGCCGTCGTAAATACGATGTGGATTTCAAAAAAGAAGTCATTAGAATGATAGAATCCGGCCGAAGTGTTCCAGATGTTGCTCAATCTTTGGGTATAGGAACCAACTCTGATTTATCAATGGCTAAAAGCGCTCCAAAGCATCCTCAGCTTCTTGTAAAGATTCACCAGATATTTCATTCGATGCCGAGAAGGGCGGAGCCAGCTATGCATAAGAAAATAAAAGATCTGGAGATGGAGCGTGATATTTTAAAAAAAGCCTTGGGCATTTTCAGCCGCTAGACGTAAGCCGGGTTTATGAATTTATTCGTTCTGAACAAGATAATTTTCCCTGTTATAAGCAATGTCAGGTTCTCGAAGTAAGCCGCAGTGGTTATTATGCCTGGCGTCAGGGAAAGACGCATCAATTCAATCAAGCAGAAAGCAAAATGGAACAAGGCATTATTGATATATTCAGGGAGCATAAACACCGGTATGGGGCCAGGCGTATAAGTAAAAGCCTTTGTAAGTCAGGAGAAAAAGTAGGCCGTTATAAAGTAGGTAAAACTTTAAAAAAGACATGGATTAAGGGCCATCCAGCCCCGGAGTTTTATTCCTAAGACAACCAATAGCCGTCATACTTATCAAATAAGTCCTAATCTTTTATTGAACAGGAACAAGCCACAGAAGCCCAATGAAGTGTGGGTAAGCGATATTACTTATATTCCTCTTTCAGGTGGCAACTGGTGTTACTTATCTGTGTTCATGGATTTGTTTTCCAGGCGCATCATTGGCTGGCAGCTCGATGATAATATGAAAGAAACATTGGTAACCGCAGCGCTGAAAAAAGCCATCAGGACAAGAAAAACTTACAACGGAACCATAGTTCATTCGGATAGAGGAGGCCAATATGGTGGCAATATGTTCAGATCAATAATTGAAAAAGCAGCTGCTGCAAAGCATGAGCCGTGCCGATAATCCTTATGACAATGCTTTTATGGAATCATGCTTTAGCCGCTTTAAAGCAGAGCTGTTGCAGGATGGAATTTTTGAAACAGTTGAGGATGCCCGAACGGAAATTTTTGAATACATTGAAATGTACTACAATACTCAGCGATTGCATTCTTCACTGGATTATCAAAGCCCTGGTGAGTTTGAAAAACAAGTTGAAAAAAACAGTACATTTGAAATGCACAAACAAGGGACGATGCTTTATACCGAAGAATCTCCTTTAATTGATAGGGGTATTGAACCCCTATCAATTAAGCACAAACAATGAGACGTCAGCATTACCCAAAAGAACCAGTTCTTATTTTATAACCTAACGGAATTTTGTGTCCGTGAGATTCGAACCACCTCACTTCTCGGATGAAAATCAATTTGGAAAAATCTTTAAACAAGTTCAAGCAGAATTAAATAAGCAACTTCTAAAGGATACTTTTGGCTTCTCTGACAAACAACTTAAAAGGAGTAAATCCGTTTGCATGGCAAAAGATTCATTTCAGATAAGTAAATCTGTAGACTTCAACACAATGCTTATCCTTGTTTCTAAGTTGGCGGTTATAATGAACAAAAAACCAAGGTTTTCTCTCAACAAGGTTGAGCATCTTTCGAAAAGGAAAACGCAAAATTTACAACTTATTGAAAAATTAGAAAGTTGGGCAATAAATGTTTTATATAACGATTGTATTAAAGGAGATGCCCCTGATGTTGACTTTTGTCATTCAAAATTTGATACTTTTCTCAGTGCAGATATAGTTCAAATTCTAATTGAGAAAGGTGATCCAATTGAAGTGCCAAAACACTCAACCTTTGGAGATATTGTCAGACTGTTAAAGAAAAATGGAGATTATTTTGACGAGGACGAATGCTTCTTTAAAGTAAGTGTACTTGACAGAATAATTGTTTCCTACGATAATGATGGTCAAAAGTTAACAAGTGGAAGTGTTTTTGAGCATGTTCACGGTGAATTTACTTATGACAATAAAACTTATTTTTTAATTGATAAGGAATGGTATACAATTAGGCCATCATTTATTAAAGATCTAAATGAAGAATGTACTGAATCTTTAAAATATACTTGGAATAATACAATTCTGACAGAATCATTCAATATCAAAGAACGTGAATCAACTTATAATCAAAAATATCTTAATAGAAATAATTATTACGTATTTGACACAATAACTCCAAGTAATATAGAGGCCTGCGACGTAATGAAATACGATGACACGAGCATTCAGCTTATTCATGTAAAGAAAGGTTTTGATAATTCAATAAGAGATTTGACATCGCAAATAACAATCTCAGCAAAACTTATTCAACAGGATTTAAGAACAGGATTTGGATATATTGAACGTGTTCAGAAGCTAACTCAAAAGAGTAAGATAGGAGAATTGAGCAACAGAAATTTCCTCAATATGGACTCCCTTCAATATTTAAGGAAAAGTCCACACAGCAAATAACATTTTGCCTTGCTTTCGTCGATAAAAGCACAAAAATAGAAGTTTAAAAGATCAGATAAATTTGTTCAACTCAAATATTGCAAAGTTTTCACTGCTGGAATTAAGAACTGCACTTCTTTCGATGGGATTTGGTTTTAAAGTTATACAAATAAAAAGAGAGTAAGATTTGCAGGAATTTTATTCACTGATTAAATTCACATTTTATAGTGACAAACGGTAGCTAACATTGGTATGCCAATAGTTGGCTGGAATTTGAAGCAATCAGCAGCAGTAATTCTTTTGTACTGTGGTTCAGGGCTTGACGAATAAAACCAAGCTTTAGTTGTTAATATTTAACTTTATCAAAAAAACAGGCAGCAGTTCGGGCGGACGAATATAAAATTACCAACCATCGGCAATACCTGTTCATTAGCGGCTTTTATAAAACGACACAATAACAACGACAACAACACTAATGTGCATAATTAAAAAGAAAAAATTGCTGATAATTGTTGGTGCAGGAGCATCAGTAGAATTTGATATGCCTCCGGTTTCAGCCATTGACACTTTGTTTGACACTTGGTGCAATCAAATTCTTTCAATTCCAACGACTAATAAGTCGCTTTACAAACATTTAAAAGACGAAATTGAAAATCACTTTAGGTCTGTAACCAAACCTATAAAAACAGACACGAATTTTGAGGAGGTTCTTTACACAGCAATGAACCTCTATTCATTGAATAATGACAACAAGACGAACCCTATCAGTGCTTTTTACGATTTTAAAACAATGCCTCAAGTTCAAGACCAACTTGGCACTACACGAGAAGTTGATTACAACGACTTTAAACATTTGATGTCTTATTTAATTGACGAATTATTGAAAGAATTTAGAAATAAGTGTCAATCTTATAAACGACAACTAAACAACCAGAATTAAGCACATTAAAATCTTTTTTATCCGAACTTGAAAAACATTTTGACGTAGGTGTGCTCACATTTAACTATGACAATGTTTTTCTTAGTCAATTAAGCAATCCTACGACAGGTTTTGACCACAAAGGAATGTTCGACCCAGCGATTATTTTGGACAATAAAAAGTGGAACTTCATATATCATATTCACGGTTCGGTGCATTTTGATATGCAATCAAATTCAAAAGGATTACACAACATTACGTTCAATTGTGATTTGTCATCAAGATTTGAACAAAACACATCAGGAAGAAGCGGACAAACAACACCAGAATCACAATTTGTATTGACATCAAACATTATTGCAGGTTACGGCAAAAGTTATCAAATACAGAAAAATCCATATTATATATACTTCACAGACTTCGCAAAAAAAATCTATGAAGCAGACGCTTTACTTTTTGCGGGTTATGGTTTTAGCGACATTTATGTAAACAATGTCATTGCAGAAAGTTTTAACTATAATAGAAAAAGACCTGTTGTTGTATTAACGTATTCCGACCACAATCAAGATCCAATGCAATTTAGACACGACCATTGGTCTTGGAACTTAATCAACTGTATTGCGACAAACCCTCATACAATGGCAACTAAAAATTATTCTATTGCACCAACACATTAGTGACTTGAAAATGAATAGAGAATTTGAAATTTCCAAAGACGCTGACAGACCATTATCAATTTGGCATAGTGGTTTTTTAGACGCTTGCAGAAATCCAAACTTGATAATAGACAAATTAAAAAATAACAGCCGCTAATAACAAAGGTTTCGTTTGCCCAACGGGCAAGAAATGAAACCTTAGTTGAACGAAACCAGTAAGATGTTGGGGCGTTATGGATTTATCGGGGTGTTGTTTAGGAAATTAAAGCAGCCCGAAGGGCTGATTTTTTTGCGGAGAAGCTAAAAATCTTTTCGTCTGGTGTTGTCGTCTATTTTATTTTCCTATTGACCTTTTGTAATAAATTGGACTTTTGTTCTCCGAATCCCATCCCGAATGAAAGGTCGCAAGCCGTCAGCGATCATGCACAAACTTCCTACAGTTCAACAGATTCATTATCTTTATAGTGGGACAAAATTAAAAATATGCGAACACTTAATGTTTCTATATCCGACCTTGAGTATGAGAAGTTTGACCTTAAAACAGACAGGTTTTCTTTTTCGGAGCTTGTGGACATGATTAGCAGGGAACTTAGCAGACAAAACCTAAAAAAAACACTTGAACTCTCAGAAAGGTACGGCCTATCGGAAATGACCATGGATGATATTTCCAAAGAAATTAAAGCTGTCATAGAGACGATGCGGCTCATTCTTGACACAAACGTTATTGTTTCTGCTCTCATTCAGCGCAACTATCCTTATTTTATTCTTGATCGTATTCTGGTAGACAAAAATTTAGAATTGTGCATTTCAGTGCATCTCTTTCTGAATATGTCGAAGTGCTGAACCGTGAAAAATTCAGCCTATATCTTATCTTTGTATGCAAAGTAGCTGTTAGGCCCTATAAAATACACCCAAATCCCATTTAGGACTAACCCCGAAAATGCATCTATTCTTTCTCCGGATAATACTGCTAAATCGTGAAAGATGTCATGAAAAAAATATGGGATCGGCCAAAATGGTTGGTGCTAATATTCGCTGGCATCGGCATGCTTATTATTTTGATTATTGCAAACACCATTTTAAACAGGATAATTCAAAATAAAGTCAGTGAAAAACTACAGCAACTCTCTCCCCTGTTAAAAGTACATGTTTCATCCATTCAAAGCAATCTGCTCTCTTCATCCCTTTCATTGAATAATCTTACAATCGCTTATATACCGGATAGTACCAAGGGCCAACATCAGCATTCCCTTTATTTTTCAGCAGTTGAAATCAGTGGTATTCATTTTTTTAAGGTCGTATTTCGCCATAAACTTTCAATAAATAATTTAAAACTCAGTAACGGAGAAGTTAAGCTTGACTGGTCATTATTGAATAAAAAAGATACTCCACAAAAGAATATATTCACCCGGCCCCCTTTCCGAGATATCTCGATTACGCATCTCGAATTAACATCCATCCATGTATGGACGCATGCTGATAAGGAAAATCAACTGTTATTAAGCGGAAGTATTGGTATGGATGAAATACAAATAAATGATTTAAAGAAAGCATTTACTACCAATAATTTTCATTTCGCTGCTTTTACGGGTGCATTAACGGATATTCATTATGCTATACCTGGTGTCTATCACAACATTCAAATAAAGAATCTGCTAGTCGACAGTAAAAAAGGCACATTACAGATTGACTCTTTGAAAATTGCTCCGCAATACAACAAGTTTGAGCTAGGGCAAAAATTAGGACATCAGACAGATATTGTCGAAGCTACTATTTCAGGCATAGCAATAACAAAACTGGATGTGCTAAAGCTGCTTCAGCGAGAATTAATGGCTGAAAAAATATGGATTAAGGAAAGCAATATACATGTATTCAGGGATAGAAGATTACTTCGCTTATTACAATATCGCCCCTTACCGGTTGCTTTTCTGGAAAGTATTCCGTTTAATATCAGGGTACATCTTTTTCAGGTGGTTAACTCAGTCATTTCCTACGAAGAGTTTCCTAAAGATGGTTTGAAAACCGGTATGCTGAAAATAAAAAAGTTTCAGCTTTCTTTATCGCCTCTTATTAACCATCCGAACCAATCCGATCCTGATCATATGGATATGAGCCTGACAGGTTCTATAATGGGATCAGGAACAATCAATGCGTCTGTTTATTTGCCGTTAAACCCCAAGAATGCTTATTATACCAAAGGGGTTATTGATAATTTAGAGCTTACCAGTTTAAATTCATCTGCAGAAAATCTTGGCAAATTTCATATTGAATCAGGCATACTTAATAATTTATCATTTCATTTTAATCTGAATGACGAGAAAGCAAGTGGAAAAGTGGTTGGAGAATATCATAATCTTATCGTGAAAAAATTAAAAGGGAATAATAAAAAAACAGCAAAGTTGAAGTCTTTCATACTGCGACATGTGATCATTCCTAAGAATAAGGACAAATCATTGCAAGTTGCTAACCGTACTGGCACAATAGATTATAAGTTTGATCATACACGTTTTATTTCTTTCTACCTTGTGAAAGCATTGCTTTCCGGCATAGAGTCAAGCTTTACATTTGGATTCCTCCTACCAAAATAATTGTTTGCTTGAAAGTGAAATTTAAACCTCGGTTATATTATTAAGCTTTGATTCAGGGAGTTCTACTTATCGAAATATGAGGTCATTTCGTTGCCTACAAATTCTATGATGATGATTGCCGCAACAGCTATAACAACCAGCTAAAGGGAATCATCAATAATTCCATGCGGAATATCAATAATACGCTGAGTAAAAACCGGCGGATCCTGGAAAGCCTTCTTACAGAAGGGGAAGAAACCGCGAAGTTGAATAAGGAAAAATTATTCAGCGAAGGCTTGCGGTTTAAATACATTACGTGTGGCGGTTTTTTGCTACGGCAAACACACGTTTGTGCAACTTATTCATGACTGCAATTACGGCTTGTTTTCCGGTTTTTCCGTTTGCTCTATGCCGCTATTGTTTGAAGAAAGTGAAGCTTCAATCTGTCAAGCAAGAAATTAAATTTGAAAAACAAAACAACTGACAATGGAACAATCAAACGAAATTAGATGTCCCAAATGCAACTCAAATCAACTGACAGCGAACAAGAAAGGATTTAGCGGAAAGAAAGCGGTTGCAGGTGCGTTGTTAACAGGCGGCGTTGGACTACTTGCAGGAACGATTGGAAGCAACAAAATAATAATTACCTGTTTGGCTTGCGGGCATGAGTTTAAACCAGGTGAAGGCAATAATAATTCAACTACGGCCAAAGAGGAGGAACAGAAGCCATCCAAACTTGACGAGCTAAAAAAAAACAACGAGGAGCATAAAAGAATATTTGGCTCTGTTGACAACATGGAAGAAGCTCTTATAAAAATTCTGAAAGAAGGTTTTGTTAGAGGAGCGGTGAGCCATTATCAAAAGATGACTAAGGTGAGTAAAGAAGAAGCAAGAGAATATGTTGAGAAATTTATTGTTGACCATAATCTATCAAACCAAGTCAAACGAAAAGGTTGTTTCGTTGCGACAGCTTGTTATGGGGATTATAACGCTCCTGAAGTTTTGATATTACGACAGTATCGCGACCAAAAATTAACTGCAACTTTGTTTGGTAGGCTATTCATTGAAATATACTATTTAATTTCTCCATTCTTTGCACGGATTATTGAGAAATCTGAATTTTTAAAAAGAATTATAAAAATTACTTCCTGCAAAAGCTGATAAAAAATATTTCATCATCCAATGAAAAGTAATTTTAGTAATGAATATCGTAGGCAACAAAAAATAATTAAACCAAAAATCATTCTTTGGTTGAAGAGAATTTATGTTGTCGCATTTAATATATACGCTTGGTATTGGATTTACAGACAAATATTTATTCGACATTCAACAGACTTTGAAGATTATCTTTTATGGTTCTTCACTACAGTGGGTATGTATTACTTCGTTCTTGAAAACAATGATCTATTCTTTAAAATACCTGACAAAGACAAAACTTCGGAAATACAGAAGAACAGCCGCTAATATGGTATTGCAAAGCATGGCTGACAACAATAATTTATCATTCGTGCTGCCATGAAATTTTTTTCCTAAGTTTAAACTTTGCTGTTACTATTGGGTTTTGTATTTGCTCAAGAAAGCTAAAATGTTGAAGAGTGCGATCCCGATAAAAACTATAAATTTCAAAATGCATATCTCACCCCGCAATAGGGTAATTGCTCATGCACCAAATCAAGCAATTCGTCTACCAGTTCTTTTTTAAGACCCCGTTTGTATCGTACATTCCTGCCGCCTGTCTGGCTGTATTTTACTTCCTGAAATTCCGGTTTCCAAAGTACCTCTTCTGCCTTGGGATGCCATCCCATATTCACTTCATGCAGTTGTTCGTTGTGAGTCAGAAAAATGATTTCCGCTACCAATTGTTTTTTGGTTTTCTCATTAAGTTTGTCATTCATTTCCTCAAAAAGAATCCGCCAGTCCGCTTTCCAGCCTTCATAAAAAATAACCGGCGAAAAATTTACATTTACTTCATAGCCTGCATCGAGAAATTCATTCATGACATCAATCCGGTCGCTGATGGGCGTAGTGCGTACATCCACCAACTTGCTGATCTGATGCGGCATCAGGCTAAAACGAATCCGCGTTTTTAACTCCGGATCATAAGTCAGCATTTCCCTGTTCACAAATTTCGTTGCAAAGGTCAGTTTCGCATTTGGCATCTCTTTAAAGAGGTTTATCATATCTTTTACATTATCGCAAATCGCTGCATCTGCACTGCAATCGCCGTTTTCCCCTATTTCATACACCCAATACTTAGAGTCAATAGGATCCGACGCTTGCAAAGGTCCTTGTCTGCCTGCATGCCTGCGGAGGTAATTGCAGATCTGCTCTATGTTTACAAAAATGGAGATCGGGTTGGCAAATCCTTTTCGCCGCGGAACGTAGCAATAGGAACAAGCCATTGTGCACCCATTAGATTCTGAAGGCGCCACCCAATGAGAGCTTCTTGTGTTGGCGCGGCAACTTAATGACTTTTTAATGCCCAGCACTATGATGTGTTTCTTGTTGGATATCCAGTCCTCTATGGAACCCTGATTGCCATGAAGCTCAGGTATCTTCCAGTGAGAAGGCACTTCTATAAGAGTCGCGTCCGGATATTTCGCCAATATTTCCTGGCCCCTTTTATAATTTCTTACCTCAGGCTCCAGGTAAATTTCATTCACCTTCAGAAGATCATCTATGGTTTTATTATTAAGCATTGTCGAAATGTAGATACGATGATTAATTGTAATCTTTTTTCAACGGGTGATCTTATTATTAAGGCAGATATAAAATTACGAATTGAATGATATTTTGATTGTATTAATTTTGATTGTACTCTCCTCAGCTTCTTAAAAAAGAAAAACTTTCATGCACATATGATCGTGATGAGTGTAATGCTATTTTGACCTGAAAAAACGAATTGAATGACCGCTTAAAAAGGCCGGCAAGAAGTTTTTTATGTAAGAGATATATTTCGACGATTTTATACTGATGAAAGCGGAGGATATAGATTTAAGTGAAGGAAAAATCTTAAGTAGAATTCTATGGTATTCCGGGCAGTTAATTCTCATAATGCAGGAGGCTGTATCAAAAGTATAATGCAGCCTTTTTTTAGAAAATGCAAGATTGGGTTCAAGTTATACGATTTGCATGACAGACGTGGACAAAGTTTGAATTCGTGTAATCTCGCAGCTTGCTATAATTGTGCATTGTTGCATCAATAATAGTGGTAGAATATTGTTTCGGTATTACAATAAATACGAAATGAATAGCATCTCCAAATGTTGCGTTTGACAAACTTCCTATCACAATTTTCAATC
This sequence comes from uncultured Chitinophagaceae bacterium, assembly GCA_963695165.1. Classification (GTDB taxonomy): domain Bacteria; phylum Bacteroidota; class Bacteroidia; order Chitinophagales; family Chitinophagaceae; genus CAVOGF01. Next base: position 251,539 of record CAVOGF010000001.1, on the reverse strand, counting down.
CACATAAAAATTGACATAAAACGAATAATTAAAGCCAATTTTCATTCTGTCCCTTATTTTCTGTTGATGATTTATGAAACCAATGAAGTTCCCTAAATTTTTTAGAAAACTCCAAAATAAGTGTTTACGCCAATTCCAATCCAGGGTTTATTTTGATAGCTCCAATCTTTCGCATCGTTTCCAAAGTTGTGGTCGTATCCCAACGACAGCACAATACCCAGATTGTTTCTTGTAAATGCAATATTCACCCCGTAAGTAAAGGCTGAATTGGTTCTGTCCGCAACCCAATTGTCCGGGTTTATCACTGTACTTTTCTCTAACCTGACCCCTGTTATCCCGGCAAACGGTCCGATTATCAATCCATAATTTGTAATTGCCCTCTGGCTGACCTTGGAGTAACCAACGTATTTGCCGTAAGTAACGTTAATTCCTATTTGAGCAGAAACAGCGGAAGGAAAACTGTCTGTTTTCGGCCTGAACCGAAATGGCGTTGTTCCTATACCGAATATCCAACCGCTGAAAGGAACTTTTATATACCTTAGAGGGGTACCAACTTTCTTTCGCGATAAATCAATTTCAAACCGGCCCAGTTCCGTATTTTTTGAAATGCAATGAGGATTGTCTGCATAATCATCGTTGGTTATTGGCCAGAAATCAACAACAGGTACGCCCTGGTTGATCCGGACAATACCGTAAAGTTTGTCGGAACAGATGGAAACCGGTTGCAGCTTATTCTCCTTGTCTTTGTAGATTAAAGGCAAATAACCACTTTCAATTGCTGATTTTTTGATGATGTGGTGTATTTTAAATCGTCCCTGGCCAAAGGAAGCAGAAGACGCACCTAATGCAAAAATCAGTATATATGCCTTCATCATTTACAGATACCTCTTTTTAGTTCAAAATACCTCAAACAGCAGTGTCAAAGAATACTGCCAGCCTGTGCCTTTCTTTCGCAGTATAAAGCCATCCAATGCAATATGTTAGATTTTAAACTGTCATTATAAATAAATTCGGTCGGGAAAATATCCGATGACAGTTCCTCCCTTCAGACATCCAAAGCCTTTCTTTCAAATCAATTGAGATGTTCCTATTTCTCAACGCCAACCTAATTCAGGCGCCACAAACTCCAGAATGGACGTCAGCACATGTACATTATAATCAACACCCAGCGTATTGGGTATCGTTAAAAGAAGGGTGTCAGCTTCCTGAATTGCCTCATCTTTTGCGAGTTCTTTAATGAGCTGATTGGGTTCCGCGGCATAACTTTTTCCGAAAATGGCTCGTTTATTTTTTTCAATAAAACCAATCTGATCACTTCGCTCTGCTTCCTGTCCAAAATAATAACGGTCCATATCATTTACCAAAGCGAACACAGAACGGCTCACCGAAACCCTCGGCTCACGTTGGTGGCCTGCTTTTTTCCAGGCTTCTTTGTATAACCTGATTTGCTCTGCTTGCTGCACATGGAAAGGTTTTCCACTTTCGTCTTCTTTCAACGTAGAACTTTGAAGGAACATACCTTTTTCAGCAGCCCAGACGGCTGTGGCGTTAGAGCCAGCTCCCCACCAGATACGTTCGCGCAACCCTTCAGAATACGGCTCCAGGCGTAATAAACCCGGCGGATTGGGAAACATCGGATTGGGATTCGGCTGAGCAAATCCAACACCTTTTAGTTTGTCCAGAAACACTAAGGCTTTACTACGACCCATTGCTTCATCATTCTCGCCTTCAGTTGGTTCATAACCGAAATAACGCCAACCATCAATGACCTGTTCTGGCGAACCTCTGCTGACACCTAATTGCAGGCGGCCTCCTGAAATCAAATCAGCAGCACCGGCATCCTCTACCATATACAGCGGATTTTCGTAACGCATATCAATAACTCCTGTTCCAATTTCTATCCTGCTGGTTTTAGCGCCAATTGCAGCAAGCAACGGAAACGGCGATGCCAGCTGGGCTGCAAAATGATGCACCCGGAAATACGCGCCATCTATACCGATTTTTTCTGCAGCAACAGCTAAATCAATAGACTGGAGCAGGGCATCACTCGCCGACCGGACTTTGTACGATGGATGATTAGCCCAATGCCCAAAAGATAAAAACCCGATTTTCTTCATTTATGCTTGTTTAGTATTTTTTACGATGATCAAATTTCGTTTCTGTGTTTAGTTGATTTTAATTCAAAAAAACGATTGGTAATTCCGGCGATTACAAAATTTATCCTTTATACCTACTTCCTATTTTTCTTAATCTGAATGAAAAATAAATTTCGAAAATACCCACAATAATAAACGCGATGCCCGTATAGAAAACAATGGTAAATCCTGCAAATAGCGGGTTCCAGATTAAAACAAATGAAAACAGCAACCCCAAAATGCCTATGAAAAGTAAATATCCCCAATCGCCTATCCTTTGATTTTTTAAATCAATCGCTTTTCCAATCGCCATAACTGAACGAAAGAGAATGCCAAAGCCCACATAGAATGCCAGGAAAAGCATAGACGTAAGTGGAAGGGCCATCAACAAAATACCTATAAGCAGATCAATAATACCGCCTACCAGCGACCAACCCCAATTGTTCACTTCTTTGCGATTGCTGACAGCATAAACTATTTCTAATATTCCTGTTACAAAAAAAGAAACGGCGAATAATATGGATAAGGTGGCATAGGATAGAACTGGCGTACTGAAAACCCATATTCCTACAACAATCAAAATAATTCCCAGGATTAAAAGAAGGTACCAGTGCCTGCCGCTTTGAAGCAAATTGTTGTTTTCCATTTTTATTTATTTTAAGAAATGAGAGATTAATTACTTATCAGGTTATTACAAATGCATAGGCTCCATATAGTCATTGACTCAATCATCGCAGAAGATAATATTGAGCATGAATATAAATGGCACCCGCTTTTTTTTATCTATCCCTAGCTCAGGCGCGATTCCCTGAGACGTCTTTTGCTGTGTTCTTTGCTTCTAATTTCTTGGAATAGTTATCTGCAATGCCAGTCAAGGTCAGAACGCCGTCTTTGGCTATAACGCCAATTTCTGCTGCGTTCAAAAGCAGTTCCCACATGATCGCTTCCTGAACATCTTGCACTTGTTTTCATTTTTTTAATGGGTAAACAGACAATTGCATAAACGTATAGTTGTAAAACTTTTTGTAAATCTTCAATTGTTCTTTGAAATGACAACCACAAAAAACCAACCACCGGCTTAATCATTATAATCTTAATCAAAGTCCATAAATGAAAATCTTACTGGCTGTAGAGGGCTTGGGCCATAATGGCGCCTTCATGCCCGATGCCACTGCTATATATTGTTTTCCTTTTGCCGAGTAGGAAATTACACCACCGCCATTCGGCAGGTCGGTTGATGCTTTCCATAATAGCTTTCCGTTTTGTGCATCAAAACCATACACATCACCATTTTGTGCAGCGGTAAAAACAAGTCCGCCTTCTGTTGGGGTAACGCCTGCCAGAATCGGAGCCGGAGATTGATATTTCCATCGTTCGCTGCCGTCCTTTGCATTGAAAGCCGTTACCCAGCCCCTGGCTTCAGTTGGAGGATCAAATTGCATGGTACCACCAAAATAGTATCCGCCGGGTTCGGGCACCATTCGGGCAGAATCCATAGGATAAAGCTTTCCAGCCGTTGCCCAATCATCCGTACCGGTGTAAATGAGATCCAGTGCCGGGTGATAAGCTGCACCGTTCCATTCGGATCCGCCCAACGTGCCGGGCTTGAAACGGACAAATTTTTCTCGGGAAAGCGGCGCATCTATATTTTCACGAACCGTGGTAGGCACATCGTAAAGTAATTTAAGTGATCTGGAAGAATCAGGCGCCCCGGATTTATTGGTAATAGCACTTCTGTCTAACACCGACAGCAATCCGTTTTTATTGGCGGAAGCAATAATTTGTTTTCCGTCTTTGGTGGTAATGACTACAGGTGCTGTATCCACATCCCAGTCGTGATTATCATTTTTTACCAATTGGATGTAACCCAGCATCCGGCCGGTCTTTGTATCCAGTGCAATTACACAATTGGTATAAAGTTCGTCTCCATTCTCCCGGATCTCTGTATCAAAATCGGGTGCCGGATTGCCGGCAGGAATATAAAGCACTCCATTTTTAGTATCAAGAGAAATGGCTGTCCAAAAAGCACCGCCACTTATGGGAATACCTTTTTTTGCAGCCGGCCAGGTTTCACGGGCAGGCCCGCTGTCGGGCACTGTGTTGAACTTCCAAATCATATGGCCGTCTTTGGCATCCAGGGCATACATATGGCCCGTTATACCTGCATTATCCCCACCGGCATTTCCAATAAATACCATTCCGTTCCAGGCCAAAGGAGCCATTGGAATAGAAACGCCGGGGCCTGCAATATCCAGGGGCATATCCCAAACTATTTTACCATCGGCTGCATTCAGGGCAAAAACATGCGCATCCGAAGCGCCGCGAAACAGCCTGCCATCTAAATAAGCTACACCGTGATTGGCGCCATACCCAACAGGCTTTCCTACAGATCGTACACGTTCCCATTTAAGCTGGCCCGTTGCCGCATTAATAGCATAGGTGATCGTATCCGTGGTAAAATACATGGTGCCGTTAACAACCACCGGGCCGGTTTGCATGCTGCTTACATCTTTACCAAGATCAAACGTATGCACCAGGTGAAGCTTGCTTACATTGGCCGGTGTGATTTGCTTCAAAGGCGAATAACGGTCTCCTTCATATGTTCGATTGTAGTTGAGCCAGTCTTCCGCCTTGTCTTTGGTTTGTGCAAGAATGGGTGCTGTGCATAAAAAAACGGGAAAAATTGCGCTGTAGATTTTCTTTAAAAAAGAAAAGATGAGATTCTTTTTCATTTTACTGCCCTCCTTATTATGAAGAATAGAAATAGGGGCCGAATTATGCAATGGGTTTCCTTGGGGCTAATGCTAACGTTACCATTTTTTTACTGTTGCTGTTAGAAACATGCTTTCACTGCTACTGCTGACTATACAAAAACCGTGCGACTTTGGAGCAATTGATTTTCTTAACCGGATAGTCAGGGAGGTTCTATCCATTGGTTTAGTAAAGTTTCCTTCATTTCACCAATCACAAGTCCAATAGGCACTATCAACTTTACAGGATGGCTGGTAATTTTTCGTGTCGGGAGCAAACGTAAACAAAGGCTTTAGAATGTCTATATGCTGTGTAAACAATTCTGGGGATTTTACGGTTATGATAATTTGGTAATATTGAAAAAAATCAAAACGCTGGCGATAAAACTACTGAACATCCATAAGCAGTAGGTCCTAAATGGGACGCATTACTTGACCAATGGAAAAGAAACGGCAGATATATCATAAGTTTCCCATTCCCTGGTGAAGGTTATATCATTTCAGGGGCAGTATTGCAAAATTTGTAATGGAAGGGGACGCTGAAATTACTTATTGGATAGACAGAAACTTTTGGGGAAAAGGAATTGCAACAGCAGCACTTAAAAACTTTGAAAAGCATTTGCAAAGTTTGCACTTTTCTTTGCGTTCTTAGCCGCCTTAGCGTGCGATTGTTTTCGCGCAAAGACGCCAGGGCACGCCAAGATTTGATCTTTTTCTTTTGCCCTCTTCATGCCTTAGCGTGAGATGTTTTTCATGCAAAAACGCCAGGTTAATGATGAAGAGGGTACGGTTACTTTCAGTCAATATTATGCAGATAAAGATGCATGCTTCCGTAAAACAATATGCATTTCAAATACATAGAAATAAAAAAAATAGACAGACTTGTCTGTTTAATGCAATTACCCCTTATTTTTGCTTCATGAACGCAATTGAGGAGAAAATACTTAATACTGCTCACCGCCTGTTTTATACGCAGGGGTATCATAATACCGGAATTAACCAGGTGATTGAGGAAGCCGAAGTTGCGAAGGCTAGTTTGTACAAATATTTTCCATCCAAACAAGACTTGTGTTCTGCCTATTTAAATTACCGGGCTAAAACCTGGATAAAAGGATTGCAGCAGCAGGCGGCCAGTTCCTCAAACAGGAAAGAGCAGTTGGTAAAAGTGTATGAGTTTGTTCAGCGATTCCTTACCAGTGGCTCATTTCGCGGATGTGCCTTTCAAAACCTGGTCTCCGAGATCAAGCCTGTGGAAGATGAAGTGATCCAAAAGGAGATAAAACGAATCAAGGTTTTAATCCGCATATTTTTTCACCAACTGGTGGCGGAAGACAAGGATTTTGTAACACGTGAGGAAGAAAAGACCGGTGATGCCTTGTATGCCCTCTATGAAGGCGCGATGATCTCATTTCAGATTCACCAGGAACTTTGGCCGGTGGAGGCAGCGTTGCAAGCGTCGCTTGATCTTTTAGATAAGAAATAATTTTTTTTACCCTTAAATAGACAAATCTGTCTACCAATTATGACTGCTTTAAGATTATTAAAGTATCCAAACAAATATTCGGATCCAATTGCAATTGGTTTTTCGCCCTGAAAGCGCATATACCAGATAAATGACCTAATTTAATTTTTATAAATCTTCAATAACAGATTGATTCGATGCTGCTATAACAGAAGGCTATTAACAAACCTATCCTGAATGGCAATCCTATGGCTTACTACCATTTATTGATTACACTCTATCCCTTTTAATTATCATGAACCCGAAAATTATTTTACAACTGCTGTTTACCACTTTTATCTGGGGGCTTAGCTTTCATGCCGCCAAAGAAGTTGTCGGAGCGCTATCCTTTGACTATGTTGCTCTCGGGCGGTATGCCATTGCCTCGGTATTTTTTCTGATTTGTACCCCGCTGTCCATTCAGCAATACAAAAAACTGCTTCAGCGAGCAAGGGTGGCCATTGTTGTTTCTGGCGTTGGTCGGTATTTTTGGATACAGTCTCCTGCTGTTCCTCGCCATACCATATGTGTCTGCCATGAATGCCGCTTTGATCATGAGCTTTACGCCCGCGTTAACCGCTGTGCTTTCCCGATTTTTATTGAAAACAATACTTTCATCCTACCAGCTATTTGGATTGGTTTTAGGCATAGCAGGTGTCTTATTTATTATAGCAAAAGGAGATTGGATACTTTTAAAAAATTTGAACATTGGGCACGGTGAATTATTGCTGGTGTTAAATAGCTTTTTGTTTGCGCTCTCAAATGTGTTCAACCGAAAATACCTGTCAAAGGTAAACAGTAATGAATCCGCGGCTATAACCACCCATATCACGACTCTTTTGTGTTTGATAACTGTTTTGGTCAATAACAAGCCGTTGCCGGTTTCCGCCATAACTGTTACAGCTTTTCTGGCCATACTGATACTGGGCGCTTTGGGATCTTTTGTAGCCCATCGGTTGTGGTACCATAGTGTATCCACTAGCCGGCGCAGATAAGGCCTCTTATTTTTTAAATCTGGTTCCTTTTTTTGCAGCCCTTATTTCCATTGGCAAAGGCGAATCGCCGACTTCCTACCAGGTAATCGGAGGAGGGCTCATCATTGCCGGCATTTTTTTATCACTCTATAAAAAACAATCTCATGAAGTTAACAAAGCTATCCTGGTCCGGTGTACACATTGAGGCCGGCGGAAAATCCATCCTGATCGACCCTGTCGAAGAATTCAGCAGCATGGAGCCATACATGGGAAAACCCTTGCGGCCCGTGTGGCGCTTTAGTGATCACATCAAGGCAGACATCGTATTGCTAACCCATCTTCACAGAGATCATTATGACCCGGAAACTCTTGTCAAGGTCCTGAAGCCCGGCGCTATGATTCTCGTAAGTAAAGGTTCGGTTGAGAAAGTGAAGCAGCAATTCACTGAAGTACGCGGGCTGAATACCAACGAAACCATGGCTTTCGATACAGTTTCTGTAACCGCACTTTTCTCCCTGGATGGAATTGGTGATGAGCAGGTAGCCTGGCTGGTAGAATCGGAAGGAAAAAAACTCTTTCATGCCGGCGATACCATCTGGCACAGCCAGTTTTGGGCCATTGGCAGGCGCTATGAATTAATTGATATCGCGCTGCTACCCATTAACGGCGTAACGGTAACCTATCCCTTTGTAGGATATACGCCGCTTCCGGCTTCATTGTCTGCGGAACAGGCTGCCGTTGCAGGCCGTATCCTCAGCGCCGGACAGGTAGTGCCCATGCATTATGAACTTTTTCATTCTCCGGGCGTGTACGAGGAAAGCGTTCAATCCGGAATTATCTTTTATAGCCGCCTGTGAAAAACACGGGCAGCCGTACCGTTTTCTGCAGGATGGTGCAACCATAAAACTCAATTAAAACAACATTCATTTATACATTTTAAAACAACAAGTATGCAACACACAACAGCACTTTTACTGATTGATTTTCAAAACGGATTTGAACAGGCCGATTACTTTGGTGGCAACCGCAACAACCCTGAAGCTGAAACGAACGCCAGGCGCCTCCTGGATCTTTTCCGGGAAAAAGGTTGGCCGGTAATTCATACGCGCCACGACTCTGTATTTCCTGAATCTCCATTGCGTCCGGGACAACCCGGAAATGACATTAATGACTTACTTCAACCCAAAGAAGGGGAATTGGTGGTTTCAAAAAATGTAAACAGTGCATTTATCGGTACCGACCTGAAAGAATGGCTGGATAAAAACGGTATCCGTCAACTGATCATGGGTGGTTTGATAACGAATCATTGTGTTTCTACGACAGCGAGAATGGCGGGGAATTATGGTTACGAGGTGATCGTGGTGGCAGATGCAACGGCAACCTTCGACCGCAAGGGCTTGCAAGGCGAACTGTTTAACAGTGAACTGGTGCACCAGGTAAGCCTCGCTTCACTGCAGGATGAATTTGCAGAAGTATTAACCACAGGGCAAGTTATAGCTAAGCTGGACGGTGAGGCGTGAACTCCCAAGACGTAAAGCATGTTTGTATAACTTCTGTAAACGCGGCAATGAATGAAAGCAAAAGGGAAGAGGTTGATTTTGACAATATCCACAAATCAACGGAAGCAGTTGTAAAGCACTATAATGTTGACAATTTAGATTTGCCATACAAGCTGAAGTTAATGCAAGCATTAGGCTTTGTTCCGAGTGGGTCTTATCCCGACTGTTATAAATTTTCCACACAAACTGGAGCATTATTATAAGATACCAAAGAAGGAGGATGTTGAGATAAAAGGTTCAGACAAATTATCAGAGGAAAGTTTAAAAGTAATTGCACGTTGCATTTTATTCCTTCATTCTGAACAAGAATAAAAGTGGCCTTATTTTGCACAAACAATCCATTAATAAAATTTTCATTTAAGGAAGTTGTTATTTCTATATTGACGCCTGGACATATTATCGAGACAAAAAAAAGGAACATCATCAAGCATTTTTTGAATTTCAAAAACTTGGAAAATTTGACATATGGCCGTTCCTAAAATTTACGATTATAATGAACAATTAAAAAGACAAACATTTTTAAACGGACAACAATAGACTTGAGTTTGTATAGTTTTGCGTTCACTTTTTGTCAGTAAGCAATGCAAGTGCGGCTGATGATATAACAATGAGCCTTTGTTCATTTGTGTTGAGCGATAGCTATATATTGGCCAGTTCCGGCAGACAGGATTCTTGCCTATTGCTGAAATCTTACTCGGATATCTAAATATTTTGTATAAACAATACCGGCAGTTTTTCAAAACATGCTATATATTTAGATTAATAATCAGATAAATACAAACATGTTTAAAAGAACTGCGTTCTTTGTAGCAACTAATACCTTATGATTGATTTTTTGAAAAAGGGATTTGTATTCCTTCTGATCTTCTGCAACTATTCTGTTTTTGGGCAAGCAGACAGTATTGATGTTTTTGTCCATAACCAAATGCAGCAGGGTAAAATTCCGGGTTTACAACTGGCGATAGTTAAAAATGGGAAAGTTATCAAAACTGGTAATTATGGCCTGGCTAATGTACAAGACGCTGTTCCTGTAAGCGATCATACTGTTTTTACCATTAATTCCATTACAAAGGCGTTTGTGGGTGTAGCCATCCTTCAATTGGCCGAAGCAGGCAAACTAAAATTGTCTGCTTCTGTTTCTACTTACCTGAACGGCCTTCCTGAAGCTTGGCGTGCGGTAACGGTTCAACAATTATTGTCCCATACCTCAGGTATTCCCGACATGGTAGATGAAGAGGAAGCTGTAATGATAGCGGCCAGTTTTGAAGCATCCTGGCAAAAAGTGCTGGCCATGCCCATGGAGTTCACATCCGGAGAAATGTTCCAATACAACCAAACGAATTATCTATTACTCGGGCGCATTATTGACACACTAAGCGGAATGCCCTTTCAGGAATTCATTACCAAAGAACAATTAGTAAAAGTAGAAATGCCATATACAATAAGGGCAGGCTTTGGCGCAACAAAGGCGGTTATACCACATGCAGCTGCCGGCTATGTATATCGGCAAGGAGAGCTGAACAACATGTTCTTTTCTTTCCCGGCGGCCCTTCAAGCAGCAGCAGGAATGAGCGCTACTGCCAAAGAAATCGCGGAGTGGGTTATTGCCTTGCAAAGCCAGCAGCTTTTAAAAAAGAAAGAGAGCCTGGATTTTCTTTGGAAGCCAGCCTTATTCAATAATGGAAAAACAGGCGGCTTCAGTCGCCAGCTAAATGGGTATGCTGCGGGCTGGCCTATTTTAAATAGAAGCGAGCACCCTGCCGCTGTTGCCGTAGGAGGAGGCCGTTCTGCTGTTTTTGTTTACCCGAAGGATGACCTTTCTATTGTTGTTCTTACCAACTTAATGGGAGGTTCTCCCGAAGCCTTCATAGATGAACTGGCCGGGCTGTTTATTCCGGATATGAAAGAAGCAAATGGATTCGGGCTTTCTGCATCTTTGAAATCGCTAAAGATTGCTTTAGATAAAATGGGATACAAACAAGCAGTAAAAGAAGTAAAGGCCTTAAGGAAAAGAAATAACGACTTTAGATTAACAGAGGAGGAAATAAATGGCTGGGGCTATAAACTCATCGGTCAAAAAAGGATCACTGATGCCCTTGAAATATTCAAATTGAATGTTTATTTATATCCCACAAGTGCAAATACATTTGATAGCCTCGGAGAGATTTATGCAGAACTGGATGAGACAGAACTGGCCATTAAAAATTATGAACAGTCTCTGAAGTTAAACCCTCAAAACAAGAATGCCGGCCAACAGATAAGAAAACTTAGGTCAAATTAATAAGGCTTCTAACAACAATGACTTTGCAATAGGCAGGTGTTCGGATTAATTTGAAGTTTTGTTTTACTAAAGGTATTTGTCGGAGCTGGACTTTAACTATTTGCCATTTGTTGTTAACTTCAACTTTGTAAATAATTGAGCATTTCTTGTGCGCTGACGTTTTAAACTCGCGCCTATTGCTAAGCGAAACCATTTATGCGTCAGCCGATACAAGCGAGACAAGATCAAATGAATTTCATTTGAAAGGCTGGGTTTTAGAAAGAAACATATTAGAAAGTATTAATGATACCATTATGAACATGTTTGCGAAAAATGAAGCGAGATCTATAGAAGAATATCTTTCCATGGTACCTGACGATCGGGTGAAAGATATTCATTTCCTCCATGATTTTATTCAAAAGGCAGTTCCAAAACTAAAGCCATATTATGCTTCTAATATGATTGGTTACGGATCCTTTTATTACCTCGATTCAAAAAAACAAAAAAAGGATTGGCCAATTATTTCCCTGGCAAATCAAAAGAATTATATCACTATTTATGTATGTGCAATTGTTGAAGATAAAGTTGCTGCAGAAGAATATAAAAAGGACCTTGGGAAACTGACTAAAGGAATAAGCTGCATCAGGTTTAAGAAAATTGACGAAATCAACCTTGAAACTTTAACAACAGTATTAAAGCTTGCTGAAAAAAATCCTGGAGTTGTTGGTGCCAGGCTGGTAGATAAATAAGTATATCTTTATCTTAAATATTTATCAATGCAACAGCCGAACGCAGACAATGGCTTTGCAATTGGCTGGCAGACGAAAAGATTTCACATTTATTACTATGTGCATTTGTTCAGGAAGGACATTAACTATTTTGCATTGTTCTTAACTTCAACTCCGATAGATGACAGTTACAACTTCCGCTTGCGCAGCGACTGTAATATGCCTACTATCATCTTTCATTGCCTCACGAAATCTTTTAATCCTTTTCCACATTGCATCCCCCATAAGCTTTATACAACATGTATCTTTACTCGCAAATGCCATCCATCAGCCAGCGATTTTATTCCGGTACCAGCGGCCTGGACCTTCCTGTTCCGAGGTCACAGTATCCCGCTGCGTTCCTGGGAAAGAGCAGGTTACAGTATTATGCCTCGTTATTTAATAGTCTCGAGATAAACAGCATTTTTTATAAACTACCCAGGAGCTCCACGGTTGTTAACTGGGCCGCAAGTGTTCCCGGTAATTTCCGGTTTACATTTAAAGTTTCCAAAACAATCACCCATGTAAAGGAGTTGAAGTTTGACGTAAAAGATGTTAATGATTTTATTAAGGCCGTTGAAAATATTGGTGAAAAGAAAGGATGCTTGCTGGCACAGTTTCCGCCGTCCTTAAAGATTGAAAAGCTGGACCAGTTACAAAGACTTTTAGAAACACTGGGCGAAGCAACGTATAACAGCCATTGGAAGCTTGCTATAGAATTTCGAGACCCATCCTGGTACGAACGAGAAGTGCATGAATTGCTTGAGGAGTATAATGCAGTCATGGTGATACAGGATATACCTAAATCTGCTACGCCATTGAACCAGATAAGGGGGGACTTTGTCTACCTGCGTTTTCATGGGCCTGAACCAAGGTACCGTGGCGATTACAGCGATGAGTTTTTAAAACAATACGCAGGATATATAAACACGTGGATAAGTGAAAAAAAGACTGTGTATGCTTACTTTAATAATACGGTAGGCGCTGCTGTTAAAAACCTGCAGACTTTAAATAGGTATGTGAAATTATAAGCACAACACCAGGATAGGGTCAGCGGCACTAATACAGTGACCGCACTGGTTAGTCGAATGCGTTTGGAAAACTTAAAAAACTATATTCCAAGATCTGAAATAAAGAAACTTTATACAGCCATCATTGTGGAAGCTTATAAGGAACAGACCAAATATGTGGATCAGCAGAAGCAAAAATTATTGGATGGTATTAAAGATTATAAAGTAAAACTTTCCAATGCAAGAGATCTATTGGCAACCGGTCAGATAGAAGCTTCTGATTATAGGGATATGAAATCAGACTATGGAGCTGTTATAAGCTAAACTTGAAACGATAACAATAAAGTTGAAGACATTCACCAGTTATCGAAATAGAGATTTTGAGCGGTTCAGAAGTATAATTGGTTCGATGTATTCCTAAAATTTTACTTTTCAGAAAATACTGTTCGAACCGCCCGAGCCAACGAAGTGGCGCACCTCATTTGATTAACAATGAATTATATCAAAATAAAAACGGGACAAAAAAGAATTTTTCTTCCTTGTCCCGTCAGGTCGGGATGACTGGATTCGAACCAGCGACCCCTAGCACCCCATGCTAATACGCTACCGGACTGCGCTACATCCCGAACTTTATACCCGATACTTTCATACCGGGTTGCAAATGTACAGGCTTTTTATAAAATTCAACCTATATTGCGGCAAAATTTTATACGCTTCTCATGAAGATCATTCTTAGAAAGGTTACCATTGCCGATCCGGAGGCTTCTTTTAATGGAATGAAGAAGGATATTCTACTGGAAAATGGCATTATTGAAAAAATAGCGGATAATATTGATGCCCCTGCGGATCAGGTATTAGAATTGGAAGATTGCATCGTTTCCCCGGGCTGGGTGGATATTTTCTCTAATTTTTCTGATCCTGGCTTTGAATATAAAGAAACGCTTGAATCGGGCGCTGCTGCTGCAGCATCCGGTGGTTTTACCCAGGTTTTTGTAGTTCCCAATACGCAGCCAGTAGTTCAGAATAAAACGCAGGTTGAGTACATTGTTCAAAAAACAAAATCATTAGCTGTTACCATACATCCGTTGGGTGCGATTACACGAAATGCTGAAGGGAAAGATCTGGCCGAGATGTATGATATGTTTGGAAGCGGCGCCATCGCTTTCAGTGATGGACTGTATCCTGTACAGGTTCCGGGATTAATGCTTAAGGCGTTGCAATATGTGAAAGCTTTTGATGGCGTATTGATGCAGATACCGCTCGATAAAAGTATCGGTCAGTATGGCCTGGTCAATGAGGGAATCGTATCAACCAGGCTGGGTCTTCCCGGCATACCGGAGATTGCGGAAGAGATCATTATTAAAAGGGATATTGAATTATTAAAATATACACAAAGCAAACTGCATATTACCGGTGTATCCACTATCAAAGGATTGCAGTTAATACAGGATGCAAAACAGGAAGGTTTAAATATCAGTTGCAGTGTTACGCCTTATCATTTGTTTTTTTGTGATGAAGACCTGCAAACGTATGATACCAACTTAAAAGTAAATCCGCCTTTACGCTCCAGGGAGAATATGCTGGCGCTCCGGGAAGCTGTTATCAATGGTTGGGTAGATTGTATCGCTTCGCATCATATGCCCCAGGATTGGGATCATAAAACATGTGAGTTTGAATATGCTAAAAATGGAATGATAGGTTTGCAAACAAGTTATGCCTCCGTTCAAACTGTTTTACCACAATTAACCGCCCACCGGATCGCGCAACTGTTTTCTGAAAATGCAAGGAAAATATTCAACCTTCCTAAAGCCGGTATTACTGAAGGGGCTAAAGCTGAACTCACATTATTCAATCAAAATGAAGTTTCAACCTTACATCAGGAACAGGTTTTAAGTAAATCAAAAAATTCTCCATTTATAGATAAAGCACTCAACGGAAAAGTGATTGGGATTATCCATAAAGGAGCTTTAATTTTGAATAAATAATTTAAATGGAAACGAAACCAACTTCTCATATTGTACAGGGTGTAGTGATTACGCTTATCCTGATCATTTTAGGCCTCATTATTTATTTTACCGGCCAGATAAATAATAAAGCGCTTGCTTCAGTACAATACCTGATACTGATTGGAGGAATTGTCTGGAGCTGTCTTCAGTATTCCAAACAATTGGATCATCATGTGACGTTTGGAAATATTTTTGCCCACGGCTTCAAAACGACCGCTGTTATTATTGCCTTAATGGCTGTATATACCTTTCTTTCTTTAAAACTGATTTTCCCGGAAATGGGCGATAAAATTTTGGAAGAGGCAAGGAAAAACATGGAAGCTCAAAACAAAATGTCTGATGCGCAGATGGATCAGGCTATTGATATGACCAAAAGATTTTTTGTTCCGTTTGCAATTGGAGGCATCATTATTATGTTTGCGATTGTTGGCGCTATTGCCTCTTTAATAGGCGCAGCTGTTGCTAAAAAAAATCCACCAAATCCTTTTATTCAACAAGGATAAAATATCAGAATGGACCTTTCGATTGTTATTCCACTATATAATGAAGATGAATCTTTACAGGAATTATGCGCATGGATTCAGCGCGTGGTAACCGGGTATCATTGGAGCTACGAAATCATATTAATAGATGATGGCAGTACCGATAATAGCTGGGAAATGATAGAGTCTATTGCGCGGGAAAATCCACAGGTAAAGGGAATCCGGTTTCAACGCAATTATGGTAAATCCGCAGCATTGAATGAAGGGTTCAAAGCCGCAAAAGGAGCAGTGGTAATCACCATGGACGCCGATATGCAGGACAGCCCGGATGAAATACCCGAACTGCGGAGAATGATTGTTGAAGATGGTTTTGACCTGGTGAGTGGCTGGAAAAAGAAGCGCTACGACAATAAACTCACCAAGAATATTCCTTCAAAGATATTCAATGCGGCAGCAAGAAGCAGCTCCGGTATTAAACTGCATGATTTCAATTGCGGTTTAAAAGCATACAATAAGAAAGTGGTTAAAAGCATTGAAGTGTATGGCGAAATGCACCGTTATATTCCGGTATTGGCAAAATGGGCGGGCTTTAGAAAGATTGGTGAAAAAGTGGTCGAGCATCGTCCCAGAAAATATGGCATTACCAAATTTGGCTGGGAGCGATTTTTACACGGCTTCCTCGATCTGGCCACCATCAGCTTTGTAAGCAAATTCGGCAAAAGACCGATGCATTTTTTTGGACTGTATGGAACATTATGTTTTGTTTTCGGTTTTGTAATGAGCTTTTATCTCATCATTCAAAAAATGGCAAGCTCTGAATTTAACTTAACCAACCGCCCTTCATTTTATTTGGCATTGGTAGCAATGATTATTGGGATGCAACTGTTTTTAGCCGGATTTGTTGCTGAATTGATTTCGCGTAATTCCTCCGAAAGGAATGTGTATTTGATTGAAAAAAAACTGGGAATTGAGTAAAAATTAATATAATTGTTGCATTGTTATAGGGTTAAATTGTAAAGGGGTAAAAAGAAGCGTAGATTTTTTTGAGCCAATCAGTGTTACTACTATGAGGCTTTCGTTGCGTCGCACTCTTCTGCATTTTTATCTTTATTGAGCAAAATACAAAGCCCTAAGAAGAGTTAACTTATTTGTCAATGAGTAAAGCATCAACGTAACTTCACTACCTGTTGTTACACAGTTTAATTGTTACATGGTTAAATTACTAAATAGTTCCATACCCCCCTTTGGGGGGTGGGGGCTTCAAAAAATCATCATCATAGGTCCCGCACATCCTTTGCGCGGCGGGCTGGCATCATTTAATGAACGCCTTGCAAGAGCGTTTCAGCAAGACGGCAATGAAGTGACTATTTATACTTTTTCACTGCAGTATCCCGGCTTTTTATTTCCCGGAACCACGCAGTATTCTTCCGAACCGGCGCCTTCGGATATCGCTATTAAAGTTTGTATTAATTCCATTAATCCTATCAACTGGTTGCGGGTTGGCAATGAGTTGAAAAATCTAAAGCCTGATTTAATTGTCGTTCGTTACTGGCTGCCTTTTATGGGGCCATGTCTTGGAACCATTTTACGCAGGGTAAAAAAGAACAGGCATACCAAAGTCGTTTGCATTGCTGATAATGTGATACCACATGAACACCGGACCGGGAGATAAACAATTTACCCGGTATTTTATAAAGCCTGTGGACGCTTTTATAACCATGAGTGCAAAGGTGATGCAGGATCTTAAATCCTTTACAACAAAACCCGCACAACAGGTAGTGCATCCCTTGTATGACAATTTTGGGGAAGCCATTAATAAAGCGGAAGCAAGAAAGCATTTGGGATTAAATGTGGTGATAAAATCATTTTATTTTTTGGATTTATTCGCAAATACAAAGGACTGGATTTATTGCTCGAAGCAATGAAAATTTTAAAAGACCAATCTGAAGCCAATCCGCAACTTCCAAAGATCAAGCTATTAATAGCCGGCGAGTTTTATGAGGATGCCAAAATTTACAGCCAACTCATTGATCAGTTGGGAATCCGTTCACAGTTGATTTTAAAAACCGATTTTATTTCCGACAGTGAAGTAAAGTATTATTTAAGCGCGGCTGACTTTGTCATTCAGCCTTACCGCAATGCCACTCAAAGTGGTGTTACACCGCTTGCCTATCATTTTGAGAAACCAATGCTGGTAACCAATGTAGGCGGATTGCCGGATTTGGTGCCTGACGGAAAAGCTGGCCTGGTAGCGGAACCCGATCCGGCTTCTATTGCAGCTAAGATTTTAACACTGTATGAATTAGGCGAAGACTATTTTTTGCCTCAACTTCGCGAAGAGAAAAAAAAGTATAGCTGGAAGAATTTAGTTAATACGATTGCCGTTAAAAACTGTATATCTAGCAATGGATCCCCCGCCCTGAAGGGAGCTTGTCAGATGGCCCAAGTTTAGACTTGGTTTTAGTTGTGCGGGTAAAAGATCAATATAGATAAAAGTTGAAGAGTGCGATCCCGATGTTAAATCGGACAGGCTCCAAGTAAAGCTTCATAGTAGTAGTGCTGTTTGGCTCAAAAAAAATTTCTCTCATCTTTTTATCCTTTGTGAAGTATAGCGGATAACATCGATTCAGCTATTTAACCATTAATATTCTATTCATGATCTATAGAAGCAGGGCGCCATTAAGGATTGGTCTGGCAGGCGGAGGTACAGATGTAAGTCCGTACAGCGATGTGTATGGCGGCGCTATTTTAAATGCAACCATCTCTTTATTTGCACATGCAAGCATAGAAATTACGCAGGAAAATGGCATTTTTTTTGAAGCAATAGATCGCAATGAAAGCCAGTATTTTCAAAATCCGAATGAAGTGACGCTGGATGGTAAACTTGATTTGCTGAAAGGCGTTTATAAACGTGTTTTGAAGGATTATGGATTACCTGTTGCCAACCTGCGCTTAAGTAGTTTTGTAGATGCGCCTGCCGGTAGTGGCTTAGGTACTTCTTCTACATTGGTGGTGGCGGTACTGGGCGCGTTTGTTGAAATGTTGAAGCTACCATTGGGTGATTATGATATAGCACATTATGCATATGATATTGAAAGAAATTATATCGGCCTTGCCGGCGGTAAACAGGATCAGTATGCCGCCACTTTCGGTGGCGTGAATTTTATGGAATTTTATGGCAATGACAATGTCATTGTGAATCCGCTTCGCATCCGGCAGGAATATATTAATGAACTGGAAAATAATCTTGCTTTTGTATTTTACCGCTACCAGCCGCGAATCGGCAACTATTATAAAAGAACAGCAAAAAAATGTTCAGGAAAAAAATGAACAATCCATTGAAGCGATGCACCAGTTGAAAGAGCAGGCAAAGATGATGAAAGAAGCACTATTAAAAGGGCGTTTGCATGAAATAGGAGAGATCCTCGATTATGGATTTCAGCAAAAAAGAAAGATGGCGCATAATATTTCAAATGATGCCATTGAAGAAATTTATGCAGCGGCAAAAAAAGCAGGCGCAACGGGTGGTAAAATAAGTGGCGCCGGCGGCGGTGGATTTATGACATTTTATTGCCCGCGCAACAGCCGGCATTCAGTAATAAATGCTTTAAGTAATTTTGGCGGCACAGTAAGACCTTACCAGATCTAGTCAGCAAGGATTGACAACCTGGACGGCGGGATAGTATTTTTAAAAATTGTTTAAATGGCTGAAAGCTCATTGCTGAAAGCTGATAGCTCAAAGATTATGAAAGAAAAGATCAAAAATATTATAGCTTACTTCCATTGAAGTGAAGCAACAAATTTTAAATGATGAATTGTTTATCGCATAAAATAATTGATGCTGTAAATAATGTATTGTCAGAAGCATTTGAAAATGGCAACAAAGTTTTGTTTTGTGGCAATGGAGGAAGTGCGGCTGATGCACAACATCTGGCTGCGGAATTTTCAGGCCGTTTTTATAAAGACCGTAAAGCATTGCCGGCGGAAGCTTTGCATTGCAATACTTCTTATCTCACTGCGGTAGCAAATGATTACAGTTATGATATGATCTATTCAAGGCTTGTGGATGGAATTGGTGTAAAGGGTGATGTCCTGATTGGTTTAAGTACTTCCGGTAATTCCGGCAATATTGTGAAAGCTTTTGAAACTGCTCATTTAAAAGAAATGATCACCATTGGTTTTACAGGCGAAGCTGGTGGTAAAATGAAAAAACTTTCTGATTTTTTATTTAATGTTCCTTCTGCAGATACGCCGAGAATACAGGAAAGCCATATATTGATCGGCCATATTATTTGTGAACTGGTAGAAGCGAAATTATTCTGAAAAGGCAAAAGGAGAATATTAAATAAAATAATTATCTTAGTACGTTTTTAGTTATGAAATCAACTTTTATAAATAATCTTCAATACAACTCACTTTGCCTCAGGGTTTTAATAACCCTCTTTAGGGGCGGAGGGGCCGCAGGCAATCATCCTCGCAGGCGGTCTTGGAACGCGGTTGCGCACAGTGGTTTCTGATCTGCCGAAATGTATGGCGCCTATAAATGGAAAACCATTTATCAGTTATGTAATTGATTATTTACAACAGCAGGGAATTGGAAAATTTATTTTTGCCCTGGGCTATAAGAGTGAATCATTTCAAAGTTATTTACAATCTAAATTATCAGTAGGCGATTATCAATTGTCTATAGAACAGGAGCCATTGGGAACCGGAGGCGCTATCCGTTTGGGTTGTGAAAAAGCATCGGGGCAAACGGTATTTGTAGTGAATGGCGATACTTTATTTAAAACGAATATTACAAAAGCTATCGGAATTTCATCAGGCTCATAATGCGGATTGTACACTAAGTCTTAAACCAATGCAAAACTTTGACCGGTACGGCGTGGTCACATTGAATGAGGATAATTCTATTCATGCATTCAAAGAAAAAAAAGCTATGCTTCCGGATTAATCAATGGCGGCGTATATGCTATCAATGTTCCGTCTTTTTTAAAGGAAGATTTTCAGGATAAATTTTCTTTTGAAAAAGATTATTTAGAACAATTTTATACAAAACGCAAAATGTTCGGATTGATCCAAAATGAATATTTTATTGATATTGGAATACCTGAAGATTATGAAAAAGCGAAAATTGAACTCATACCTGAAACCTGATACCTGAAACCTCATACCTACAATATGCCCGATTTGAAATCAATCAATAAAACCTGGACCTTATTTTTAGACCGTGATGGCGTGATCAATCATGAAAAAAAAGCGGATTATATTTTAAACAGGGATGAATTTGTTTTTTATGACAATGTTCCTGAATCATTAAAAATATTATCGGAAATCTTTGGAATCATCGTGATTGTAACCAATCAGAAAGGTATTGGCAAAAAGTTAATGACCGTAGAAGATCTCGATGACATTCATGCATATATGCTCGGTGAGATAGAAAAATATGGGGGCAGGATTGATGAAATATATTATTGTTCCGATCTGGAAGATACAAGTCCAAACCGTAAACCCAATGCAGGAATGGCTTATCAGGCGCAAACGCATTTTAATGAAATAGATTTTTCAAAAAGCCTTATTGCCGGCAATAAACTAACTGATATGCAATTTGGCCGCAATGCCGGTATTTCCACCGTTTTTATTGCTACCACAAATCCGGAAACTGAATTTCCACATGAACTGATTGATTTCAGATTTAACTCCTTATACGAGTTTGCGAAGGAATTGGATTCATTAATAATATCATAAATTCCGTTTTCAGATACTAATTTATTTTTTTGAGCGTACAAAACAGAGATATGAAAAGCAATTTGCAGAAACAATTTATCTTAACTTTTATTGGAACTGTTGTTTTAACTTTCTCTTTGTTTGCGCAACAAAAAAATCCGGGCACAACACAGGAATTGAATAAACTTGAAGACTCAATGAAAGTTTATTCCAATGCAATGATTTTTGATGAAGATCCATCTAAAAGATTTGAAGCCGATAGCATATTCATAAAAATGCTGGTACACGCTTTACGCGTTCCGGGTTCATTCGGTTATCCTTTTGATTCCATTAAAACTGTTTCCAAATTATATGCGCCTGATAGTTTATTCAGGGTATTTACCTGGCAGTTTCAAAAAGATGAGAGTTATTTCAGGCAAAGAGGCGCCATTCAGATGAAAACAAAAGATGGTTCATTAAAATTATTCCCTCTCTTTGATGTGTCCGATTTTACATCGGAACCAACCGATTCAGTAAGAAGTAACCAAAGCTGGATCGGCGCGATCTATTATAAGATCATCATGAAAAGTTTTAAAAATAAAAATTATTATACCCTGCTTGGATATGATGATAATGACTTCAGCAGTACCAAAAAATGGATTGAAGTATTAACTTTTGATAAAGAAGGAACGCCGGTATTTGGAGGTCAGTATTTTTCGTATAAAGAAGATAGTATAAAACCTGCACAGCCTGCGTATCGCTTTTGCCTGGAATATAAAAAAGATGCAAGGGCAAGGTTGAATTATGACCCTGAAATGGATATGATTATTTTCGATCATTTAATTAGCGAATCGAATAATCAAAGCCAGAAATATACCTTAATTCCGGATGGCGATTATGAAGGATTTAAGTGGACAAATGGAAAATGGACCCATATTAATAAAGTGTTTGACTTTAAATTAAAAGATGGGCAAGCTCCTATGCCCGCGCCATTGAAAGACAACCAGGGAAGATCCGATGAAAAAAAACTGATTGAGCAATCGGAAAGAAATAGAAACAGGCGTTCCGGTAACTGATTTTACGCAATGGTCTTAATTTCAGACTCTTTGATGAAAATGAAAAGAATTAAGGCATTATTCTTGTTTTATTTCCATTATGAAACGGAATAGAAACATAATTAAGCTGCTGTTGGCAAGCTTGATTTTACTCAATGCACCTAATGTTTTTTCTCAAAAATTGCAGGTGGATGTAATGGGCGGATTGGCAAATTATTTAGGCGATCTGCAATATAAAAAATTCACCTTTCAGAAGGCGCAACCCGCGTTGGGATTAGGATTGAGCTATGAAGTTCTTCCAAAATTTTCCGTACGCGCTCAATACATTTTCACCAGCCTTCAGGCCAGTGATGCAAATTCGCCAAGAGCAGGACAACGACAGCGCAATTTAAGTTTTTATACCAAAATAAGTGAAGTGAGTCTGCTCGGACAGTATGATATTCTTTCATTAGAAAATCGAAGATTAACGCCTTATCTTTTTGCCGGTATTGGTTATTTTCATTTCAATCCTTATGCGTTTGACAGCATTGGTCGAGAAAGTATATCTGCGCGACCTGGGGACGGAAGGCCAGGGATTGCCCCAGTACCCCGACCGTAAAAAATATTCTCTCAATCAATTTAACATTCCTTTTGGCGGCGGTTTGAAATTTGTGTTATCCGATAAAGTTTCAGTATCGGGCGAGTTTTCAGTCCGCTATCTTTTTACTGATTATATTGATGATGTCAGTAAAACTTATCCTAATAAAGCGGATCTGCTCGCAGGAAGTGGGCCATTGGCAGTGGCCATGTCTTTTCGCGGGGATGAATTAAAACCTCCACTTGCCTATCTTGATAATGGCCAACGGGGAAATTCCCATGCGAATGATTATTATTATACCGGGGTAATAAAAATTTCTTACAAATTCGGTTCATCCGGCGGCGGCTCTTATTATTCCGGCGGTAAAAGACGGCATTACAGATCCGGATGTCCTTCTACGAGAGGGTTTTAGGGTTGGCGCAGGCGGCGGCCCCCCCGCCCCTAAAGGGGGGCTTGGAAAGCTGTTGAGGAATTACGAGGTTGTTTTATTTTTGGAAGGGAGATAAAAACTCACCCTTAATTTTTCTCTGCCTTTGATTTGAGCTGAAATTATTTGTCTTCGCTTCTGCGTTATCAGTGGGAAAAATCTGCGTTTATCCGCGGGAAAAAAATTTATTATCCGCTGGAAAAATCTCTCTGAACAAATATCAAATTATCATCCGCTGAGCATTTTCTTTCGCAATCTATGTTTTGGCGTAAGTTTGAACCGTCAATAGAGTTGCTTTTAAAATTGTTTGGGATTATGATCTATAAATCATTGGAAGAATGTTTAATTGATCTGGAGAAAAACGGTCATTTGGTACGTATCAGGGAAGAAGTGGATCCTTATCTGGAAATGGCTGCCATTCATCTGCGGGTTTACGAAGCGGGTGGCCCGGCATTATTGTTTGAAAATGTAAAAGGAAGTAATTATCGGGCTGCTTCAAATATTTTTGGTACATTGGAAGCGAAGTAAATTTATTTTCCGGATACGTTTGAACTGGTACAACAATTAATTGAATTAAGAGAACAATCCGGTAAAAGCTTTAAAGCATCCCTTTAAAAATGCAAAAGTTGGCCTTGCCGCATTAAAAGCCATTCCATTAAAAAATCCATCAAGCAGCCCTCATTTTCGAAACGAAATTACTATTAGCAGATATTCCTCAAATACAACACTGGCCAATGGATGGCGGCGCATTTGTAACGCTGCCACAGGTATATACCGAAGATATAGATAAGCCCGGTATTATGAATGCCAATCTTGGCATGTACCGCATACAGCTATCCGGTAATGATTATGATTCAAAATAAAGAAATTGGCTTGCATTATCAGTTGCACCGCGGCATTGGTGTGCATCAAACCAAAGCCAATCAAAAAAGGCATGCCGTTAAAAGTAAGTGTATTTGTTGGTGGTCCGCCTTCGCACAGTTTATAGCGCTGTAATGCCATTGCCCGAAGGCATAAGTGAAATGACCTTTGCCGGTGTACTGGGCGGCAGAAGATTCAGATATGTTTATAAAGATGGTTATTGCATCAGCACCGATGCGGATTTTGTAATTACCGGCGAAGTGTATGCCGGGTGAAAATAAACCCGAAGGCCCTTTTGGCGATCACCTGGGTTATTATAGTTTAACACCATCCATTTTCCTTTGATGAATGTGCATAAAGTATATGCCAAAAAAAATGCGATCTGGCCATTTACTGTTGTAGGCAGACCACCGCAGGAAGACACCAGCTTTCGGGCAGTTGATACACGAAATTACCGGCAATGCCATACAGCAGGAAATTCCGGGTTTAAAAGAAATTCATGCAGTAGATGCGGCAGGTGTGCATCCGTTGTTACTGGCGATTGGCAGTGAACGATATACGCCTTATGCGCCCGACAAAACAACCTGCTGAAATATTAACCATTGCCAATCATATTCTTGGTACCGGGCAATTAAGCCTTGCAAAATTTTTATTTATTACAGCGGATGAAACCGGGAAGATTTCCATCGACAACATTCCGCAATTCTTTCAGTATATGTTGGAAAGAATTGATCTTACAAGAGATATTCATTTTTATACCAATACCACCATTGATACACTGGATTATTCCGGCACCGGTTTAAACAGCGGAAGTAAAGTGGTGCTGGCAGCTTATGGAGACAGTAAAAAGAAATTTATGCACCGAGCCGTCGCCCCAGACTCAAGGAGCTTTCCGGTTTTGAAAATGCCAAAATGGTAATGCCCGGTGTTGTTGCACTTCAAACCAAAAGTTTACTACTTATGAGCAGGCGCACCGGGAAATGGAAAGCATTGAATGAACAATTAAAAGATTCGTTACCGGAATTGAACGCGCTGCCATTACTGATCCTTTGCGATGATGCGGATTTTGTAACAGCCACCCTGCAAAATTTTTTATGGGTAAGTTTTACAAGATGCAATCCATCGCATGATATGTATGGAATTGAAAGCGGTTATGAAAACAAACACTGGTATTGCAAAGGCCCGCTAATTTTGGATGCAAGAATAAAACCGCATCATGCGCCGCCGGTAGAAAAAGATGCCCGGACGGAAAGAAACATCGAACGTTTATTTAATAGGGGCGGGAGTTTGTATGGGAAGATTTGAATGGAAAAAATATTATGAGCTCAGCGGTATTGCTACTCGCCTGTCCCGGTTTGTCTAGTTGGATAAGGAGATTTATATGTACACCACGGGAAATTGGAGTACAGGAGGTCCTCTTCGTCAGCAGACTGGATTGGAAAAAGACGTCTTAACTTATAAAATCAAAAACCATTTTATTAAACTCATTTGGCAATTACGCTAGTATAACAACTACCTATACCCGTAAATAAAATCCACAATTTCCTTTCCTTTCTTTAAATGTGCTTCTACATCCTTGACCATTGAGCCCACTTGTTCGAACCAAGGATTGAGATGCAGTATGAACTGTATAGCTTTACTAACAGTTGCCCTAAAAAAAACTTCCTGCAAAACTTTTAGCACGATTTATAGCAGATTGCTTGTCCGTCGCCATACTTCTTCTTTAATGCATGCATTAATTGATAATGCTTGAAGATGATACAATCTTTACATCCGCGTATTGCCATGCCTGATCAAAAGCTGTTTTAACTATTTGCGCTTCATTGTCTTTTTTCTGTAACAGTCAACGAATTGTACAATCCCATCAATGCCCAGCCATTACTTTTCCACGTTTGCAAATCCTGCCGGTATATTTTTTCAGCTTCGTTGTATTTTCCGGCGCGGATCATTGCTGCGCCCAAATGATGCCTTACAGAGAAAAACCAATCCGGAGGCTCATTGTAATTTAGTTTATCTTCTATTTCAACTGCTTCTTTGAGCAAAGCAATAGACACGTCAAACTGATTTTGTTTTGAGGCTATTTCAGCAGCTAATATCTTTTCTGCGATTTGTACCAGGTCTGCAGTAGTATTTATGTCCCATACCGTAAGATGTTGCAGTGTGGTGTCAGCAGCCAAAACTTTAAGACTGGCCATTTCTTTTTGCGCATTGGTTAAGTCCTGTTTTCCCAGGTAAGCCATTCCTTTCGCATAATGCAGGATTGCCTTTGGATACATAAGACCCTTTACCGGAGCTGGCAGAGAAAGAATGGTATCCCACATTCCGAATTTTACGGCAATGTAATACGGTATGATGTAATAATGCTGCAACGTACCCCAGCCCGGCTGGTCCATAATTTCCGTTGCCGTATGCTGCTGCACTTTTTTTGCAGCCATCCAGGACAATTTGGAATTACCTTCCAATGCGGCAGTTGCTGCTAAAAAATGGTAATTATGCGGATATAACGTGAGCGGATAAACGCCCTGAGCATGACAGGCAGTAGTATATACACTATCCACTTCCACAGCCCGCAGGTTGGAAAGCGTGCCAAGATGATAGTCGCCGGTATTGATGTAGATATGCGAAGGCATGTGTACCAGGTGTCCGGCTCCGGGAACCAGCGAGTCCAGCAATTTTGCACTTGCCAGCGCTTTTTCCGGGGTGGCAGAGGCTTCAAGGGCGTGGATAAAAAAATGGTGCGCCCCCGGATGTGAAGGATTAATTTTCATAAGATGCTCCAATACCGCAATCAGCGCAGGGGTCCAGGCTTTAGGGGACTTTGTCTTTTTTTCGTATAAATCCCAGGGATGCAAGTTCATCAAAGCTTCGGCATAAAGCGCACCAAAGTCGGGGTCGGAAGCATATTGCTCATATGCCTTTTTCATTGCTGCCGCGTAAGCTATATCCAGATTGGTTCTGTCGGCCGGAGGCTGCGCCGCATACCTGGAACTTAGAGCTTCAATAAGCGCTTTTTCTTTTGGCGTGCAGTTGTTGGAAAGCGATTGCGCTTTTGCAATTGCTTCGTAAGCCCGTTGAAAATTATCTTCTTCCATGCCGCCATTATAATTTGGTCCAAGCACAAGAGCATAGCCCCAAAAGGCCATGGCGCATGTGGAATCTAACCGGGTAGCCTCGTAAAAAGATCTTGCAGCTTCTGCATGATTGAATCCGTAAGAAAGCATTAACCCCTGGTTAAAATAATCCTGCGCTTCTTTACTGGTGGTGGAAATTTTGAAATCAATGCCTTCCAGTCCTTTCAACATCGGGGCTTTTTTGCCTGATGTGTACCAATCTTTGTCGGTGGTTTTTGGACTGTAACAGCCAATAACCCCGGAGACTTTTTCTTTTGTCTCATTGATGTTATTACATGAAAGGAGTAGTAAAACCGAGAGTAAGAGCGAGAAAAATCTGGTCATAACAAACAGTTTAGTTTTGTGTAGGGGGATAGTGATATTTTTTTATCATCATAAAACTTATCCCATAACTAAGTTAAAGAATTAGTTTTAAAAGAATTACTATTTCTTGCAGTCTTATTTTCACAAAGTAAGGTGGCGTGTAAGATCCGGGATACTGAACTTAAGTTAGAAGGCTTCACCCAATCAGCAGATTAGGAATTCAACGCGAACTTATCTCTAAATTGTTTTAGTCAGTTTAGCCATTGCTCTTACTGGAAATGTCCCAACGCCTTTAAACTTTGGCGGAATTGCACTAAATGTAAATCCGTCTTTCGGCAATAAATATAAGTTACAAAGGTGTTCAACAATTAATATCCCTGCTCCTAAAAGTGTTGTATGAACTGGTCTGGATTTACCTAATGTACTATCGATATTATGAGAGTCAATGCCTACTAATTTTACATTGCAATCTCTCAAATATTCGGCAGCTTCTTTTGTCAGATAAGGGTGGTTTTCATAATATTTTTCGGTATTCCAATAACTGTCCCAACCTGTATGGATTAAAACTGCTCTGTTTCTAATCTCATAATTTTTCAAATGTCTTTCTGTTATTGCCAATGTTTCAGTAGAGGGAACGCTGATTACAATTGCATCAAGGTCAACAAAACATTTCAATTCAATTTCTGAAAGATCCTTACCATTTTCAAATCTGTGAAAAGGACAATCAATATATGTTCCTGTATTTGTAACCATTTCAATTTTACCAATTTGAAATTCAGTTCCTTCTTCATAAAACTGTTTTGAATTTTCCCTGCTCAAATAATCACAAATAATTGGTGCAGGCAATCCTTTGTACGTAACAAGTCCGTGTTCAATAGTATGACTTAAATCAATCAAAAGATCAGTCTTATTATTCTCATTGATTGGTTTTCTTTTGTGCTGTTCTTCAAAAATTATTTTATTCAGAATTTTTGTCTGCCCAACCATAAGCAGTCGCAAGTCCGCCACAATATAATCTGCAAGTTCTTCATCAGAAATATTGTCGCCCGATATGTCAAGCCGGAAGTCCTCGCCTTTAATACTTCCTCCGTTCGTGAAATAAATTTCAAAGTCAAATTTTACCCTTTTGTCCATAATTAATAGTTCTATGTGTTTTGTTTATCAGTGTCGTTTTTTACAGGGTTTACTGCGTGCACATAGCCGATGTTACATTTCCAGCCCTGCTTTTGCAAATACTTTTGTTGTGCGTTCGTACTTATTTACTTGCCTAATGTCATGTAATTATTACTTAATCGCCGACTTTGAAGCTAATAGTCGTATTTGTTTGTTCAGAAAGTGGAGCATCTTTAAATAAAAGTAATTCATTCCCCAAAATGCCTTCTGAAACTAACTGAATGGAAACATTCAGTAACAATACAGAAGATTATTTTAATGGAATCTATTTTTTTCATAGTATTATTTTTGTGATTTTAACAGAGGCAATACCTGCTGAGAGTAATATGGCTCCTGTATAAACCAAAATATATAGTTAAGCCTCAGGTAATTTTCTGCAAAATCCAATATTTCAGGTACTGTCACCTGCTTCCCTGTTTTTGGATTGATGATATCATAATTACCATGCTGTACCGCCACTCCTGTTGGAACAATGCCGTGTAAATCTCTTATCAATGGATATGAGTTTTCCATCTGGTATTTTCTATACACTTTTTATAACAATTAATGAATTGTAAAATATTTAGACTGTCTATATCTTCTTCTTTGATTATCGAATACGCTTTTTGCTTTTTGTCGCCTACTTTATAAATATTAGAGTCAAAAAATAGAATAGCAACATCTGAACTTAACGAAATGAAAATTTGAAGCTCCTTTAAAACGAGTCAATCCATACCCTGTTTTAGATTGTGGCCATTTTTTTGCCTCAAGATATTGATTATACTTTACTATGGGAAAGTCCGAACTAATAAACGGTTTCGGCGTTTTATTAAAGAGGAGTTTATAGTCCAAATCTAAAATAGTTGTAACGAACATCTTTCAATCCAGAGAATGACATTGCAATGACTTCTTCGTGTGTCATTGAGGAAACAAACCTTTCTGTGTCAGCATCTTCATCCAACTCTCGTATTCTTAATGCCATTTCTTGAAACAATATCCAGTCCCTTCGATTCTAACAGGATTTCGTAGGTCTGAAGCGCAACGAAAAACAATAAATCTATGTGGTCTTCACTTTCTTTTTTTGGCACTTGGCTTGTTTCTAAAACAATTCCAATAATCCTTGCTAAGTCGCCTTCTATTACAGATAAATTGTCTTCTATTACTCCGTCTACGCCGTAAAAGAAATTTTTAGAACCTTGATGTTTTAAGTTGGCTTGAGGATAATAAAATTGGCTTAGGATGTTAAACACTCCAATTTGCTTTTTATTACTCAGATATGAAAAGTTCCTTAAATAGAACTTAGGTATGTAGTGCTGATTCTTTTTTTCTGTTGCCATTCTTAGGGTGTGTCAGTAAAATAGCCACCAACGGTCACGCATTTATGCAGGCATGGAATTAGAATTCCTGTTCGCCCCGAACCGTTGCCAAATTTATAATTAAAAGTTCATGTTTATTACTATTGTTCAATAGAGTTCTTTCAGCCGAAACTAAAAGATGAAATATATTATACTGTTCATTGTTTGCGCTTCAGCCATGCTTGCATATAATGCGAATGTTAGTGGCATGCCGTTTCTACTCTTCATCACCGTATTCAACTTTATTTCGTGTCCACTTTCCGCCTACGAAGTCTCGTTCAGCTTCTTCACCATATTCAAGGTCAAAAACTTCGTTTAATGTTTTGTCCCGTAAAACTAATTGTTCTAATCCAACAATTTTTATATCGTCTGGCATCTGGTCTCGCGTCAGGAATTGCCAATCTCCATCGCTGTCATGAATTACACGAAGGATTGGTTTACGTTGTTCTATCCATTGTCTTGTTGTAAATGTTGCAAGATTTTTTGCTTCTCTGAATTTAAAGTCCGCGTTTCTGTCAAGCAATGGCTGGCTATAAATAAATTCTTCTTCAAAATCTGTTTCCCAGGGAAATTTATTGTTCCGGTCTGTCCAAATGAGTTGAAGTGCAGGAAATTCTTTTGAGTTATAAAACTTGATTGCAGTCCCGAAGTAATTATTTAAATTTCTTCTGTCAACTTTTATAAATTCTGCTTTACTATTTTCAAAAAGTTCATTGTAGATTTTGTTTGGCTCAATTGTTTGACCACTTTTTAACCAATTTCTGCAGCATTATTAATTATCCAGAGCAAAGTCTGATTTCTTAAACCGAAACATATTATTTCTGGATGTTTGAATTTCTGCCAAAGTCCAATGCTATATGCAAATGAAGGTAAATAGTCCGTTGCCTCAATAATAATTACTGAAAGTCCAAATTTCTCAATATCGGATGCTGTGCGATTGTTGTCTCTATGGTTATGTTCTTCCTCTGTCGTCATAAGTGTTGCGGGAGGATTTTGCAATATTGTTTTCCAAAATTGCATAAGTTCGTAGGTCGTCCGTCCGTATAAAATAACTCCTGTATTATTTAATAGGTCAGAATAATGTTGATGTAAATCTTCACTAGGAATACCAGTTGTATGGTCGCAAACACCGTCAAGGGTCATATTGAATGCTGCAATTACTTTTCTCATATTCTACTTTTTAGTCGTTTGTCTGTTTACTCGGGTCGTCCGTTACAATGACCGCTAACGGTTAACGGCTTGCTGCTGTGCCGATATTTGATATTCGTCAGACCGAACAGAAGCCGATTAGAAAACCAGAGTACAAAATTTAGTTTGTTGTTCATCTGCGTTCGGTCAGTCGAAACTGCTGATGATAAGCGAAACTATTGTTGATGCTGCGTTTCGTCTGCCGGCATAGCAGCAAACCGATGTTACCGGCTGGCGTCAGTCTATTTGCTTTTGATAGCCTTTGTTTTAAAGAGTATAAATGTTGCCAAGTTTACTATCACCAAACAAATAGTCATATCCTGAAATGCTTTCACAGGCGTCAAAAGTCCAGTGATAGTTGAAAGCATGAAACTAATCGTTGGTATGAAAAGAAATGCAATGATGTCCAACTTATAGCGCCTAAGCATTTTCACAAGAAACGTAAGCGCCAAGGTATTTGCTGTCACATAAAGACCAACTGGAAGAAAGCCAATTAGTAAATACATAATTGCAGCATTTGTGTCACCATTTTCAAAGTTTATGGCAAATACCCAAATTGATATGAATAGTCCAATCGTAAGTATCAACGTGTTCAAGCGTAATAGTCGCCCAGGCATAATCCAGTTTAAGTGTTTCTACTTTTCAGTTAGTGTTTGAAGACTTCTACAAATGCTTGCCGGTAACACAATATTATACGAAATCCGCATGCCTTCCAAAAAATATTATGCATTGATTATCATCACTTATCTATTCGTTTTTTATACTGTAGTTGCGTCAATACAAATTTTAACATTGCTAGCCTTTGCCATATAATGCATCAAAAGGACTTACGATATTTACAAGCGTTTCCTTTTTTACGGCTATTAGCCAATACCCAAAAGCGCTTACTGGAATACGGGTTGAATGCATATAAAATAATTCAAGCCAGCTAAATTTAGTAATCCCTTTAAATGGATTATGCGGCGTGTAAATCACATAAAAGCCTTAAATTTTCCATTAAATAATTCGCTCCGCAAAGCTTATTCGCGCATCTTTAAAAAAAACTTATTCAAGGCATTCAAATAAAAATAAGGGTGTCACACCCCTGGCATGAACACCCTTTTAAAAAACCCTGCTGCAAAAATTTAATCACAACCACATAATTTCAATTTCACAACTGTTATAAGACTTGCTCTTTTCTTAAAAGTTTAATCCGTTTAATCATTTTTTCCTTTACATTTTTTTACAGCAAAATATCAAAGCTCGCTCCAACCTTCCGCAGATCTTCAACAACGGAATCAACTACCGGAATTCCTTCCTGCATGCGTTTAATTTCCATTTCTCTTTCAGGATCACCTGGTATTAAAACCTTTTCATGACCAGCGCCTGGTTTAGCATTCCTGAATCGCCGGATCCAGTTATCCATATGATTTTTAAATTCTTCAGCTGGCCGGAAAGCATCAATGCGCATTGCGCCAAAAAAATGTCCCAGTCCCTCTCCTGGCATATTTTCCGGCATCGGTACATAAGCAGGAAAAGGAGGCGCCCAGGGGCCATAACTGGCGCCACTCAATACGGCCGAAAAAATATCAACAATGCTTCCCAGCGCATACCCTTTATGACTGCCATGTTCACGGTCGCTGCCCAAAGGCAGTAAAGCGCCATTCTGTTTTAAAATATTCGCATCTGTAGAAGGAAGTACCTTCCTCATCCTGCACCCAGCCAAGGGGCGCATCTTTCTGTTTACGTTGCAATATTTCCAGCTTTCCATTGGCGGCCGTGGTAGTGGCAAAATCGGCAACAAAAGGCGGTTCATTTTCTGCGGGAATGGCTACCGCAATCGGGTTCGTTCCAAGCATACGTTCAATAGAAAAAGTGGGCGCCACCAATGCACTGGCATTGGTCATGGCCATGCCGATCATATCATTTTCCAAAGCCATCATTGCATGATAACCTGCAATACCAAAATGATTGCTGTTGCGCACGCTTACCCAACCGGTGCCTGCATTTTTTGCTTTATCTATAGCTACCTGCATCGCATAAGGCGCCACAACCAATCCCAATCCTTTATCTCCATCCACAACGGCGGTCGAAGGTGTTTCATGCACAATTTTTATATCAGGATTTGCATTGATACGCTTATTTTGCCAAAGACGCACGTAGCCCTGTAGTCTTGCAACACCATGACTGTCTATCCCTCTCAGATCAGCCGATACCAATACTTTAGCCGCTATCCGGGCATCCTGTTCCGAACAACCCATTTTGATAAAGACGTCATGGGTAAATTTATATAATTGCTGATAAGAAAATATTTGATTCATGATTGCAAGTTAATCAGCTTTTTGGTATGAGGTGTCAGGTATGAGGGTTGAATCATGTTTCATAAGCTTTAAAATAAATTTATTGAAAACGATATGAACATTGAAGTCTCCTTTAAAACTTATGGTACCGGCAGCGGCCTTTCATGGCGTCTTCGTTGCGTCGCATTCCGTTCATCTGTATATCAATGGGCATCTTTGGGTTTCCGGTTTGGATACCCTGGTAAATTTAGTTAAGGCGCTTATCTGACGCGTTTAGCTTATCAGGTGAAATCCATCTCAAAAATAAAGCAATAAGGTTGCAGGAAGATATGAGTGCATTTCAAATGGAAATGCGCACGGGTTAGAAGTTGTCATATTCAACCCTTTCAGGGTTGAAAGCCATTGGTTCGATTCCCACAGGTTTCACCTGCGGCTACCAAGATTAAAGCCCTTCGGGCTTCTTCAATTATCAATCCGAAATCACCAATAAAAACTTTGTCCTCAATCCCCAAATCAGCAATAAAAGTTTTGCGCATTCCCAAAATTCCTCATTCCCAAAATCAGCAATAAAAGCTTTGTCCAGTTTTACCCGCATTCCCAAAATCCCTCAATCCCAAAATCCGCAATAACTAAATTATTTCATTTTATTAATCACCCACTCTCCTACCTTCAGTCCCTGATCTCTGCCATGATCAATGGCATCCATAAAATGTATGCCGCCATAAAAACGGGAAATACCTGCTTCTTTAGCGGCTTGCTCAAAGGATTCAAAGCTGCGGGCGGGTAATCCATAAGTTACTTCCACATCATCGGTGTATTGAAAGATTTCGCCAAAATAATGTGTTAGGATAATTTCAGAAGTAGCTGAAATGGTAGAATGTCCACTGAGGTATTCGGGAAAAGGAGGCGTTTGCAAAAGTGGTTTCCATGAAGGATCAATGTATTTGCGGATCGCAGTTTCCGGGCGGATCCGGTTGCTACGGTATTTTTCATCCCAGCAACATATAAAACTATCCATTAAACCAATGGCTACCATCGTATTGATAAGCATTGATTCTTCAAAACTTTTTTTAGCTTGTTCACATGCAATGCCTGTAATACCCAGCCAGTGCGCACCGGGAGATATTTTCTTTAACCCTACCATTAAATGGCCATCGTCCTGCAGGGCAAATGGATTGCAATCCCAGAAAGCCGAAATGACACGTTGTTCATCTGAAAGCTTGTTTGCTGCTTCGTAATTTTGCAGAACAAGTTTTTGAAAAGGAGAATTCTTTTCTATTGAAAATGCTACTGGCGGAATGGGCTTAAACTGGGAACAGGAATCCAATGTAAAAGAGCGCACTGTAGTGAAATAAGGTTCTACCGCCGCCATATAAGCGGGTGGTGTTGGATACCAATGACCATCTTTATTTACAGGTGTGTACCTTGGTAAGTTGCTGATTTTGTTATATCCATCGGTCTTTGCATATGCAAGAATATTTTTACTGATGGCTACTGCATATTTTTTTGAGTTTTCAATCAATTCCTTTGAAAAACCAACCTGCTTGCAGGAATCTAAAAACCGTTGCTCGTATGCTTCCATTTCAGGTCCCGACGGCTGCATTTTTTTTGCCGTTTCCATCATAGCCAGTAATGCTGCCAGTGGATAAGAATAACCTTTAATGGAATCCGGCTGCTTCATTTCGGGATACTCATTTAATATCCCATGCATGCTTTTAAATTGTTTATCATTTTGAGAAATGACCTCATATCCTGCAAGACATGCATAGGAAAAAAATCTGGCAGCCAATGGTGGATTGGTAACATCATGAATCATCATATCCGTCATTTGCGTGATCACCCGGC
Organism: uncultured Chitinophagaceae bacterium; assembly: GCA_963695165.1. Classification (GTDB taxonomy): domain Bacteria; phylum Bacteroidota; class Bacteroidia; order Chitinophagales; family Chitinophagaceae; genus CAVOGF01. Next base: position 216,219 of record CAVOGF010000001.1, on the reverse strand, counting down.
TGATATCTTTACTGGTAAAAGCATCCGGAATTTTCTGTTGCCCGCAACTGCAAATAAACAATGTCGCTATCAAAAAAATAATGCTAATTCGTTTCCTCATTTTTGTTTAATTGTATAAGCCTTTATATCGCTTTGATTGATGCCAAATAACAATTGATTGTTGATATGGAGTACCGCTCTTACATCACCCCGTAAATTGAAGCCGGATTGCTGCTGATTTATATAAGTAAAATTTCCTTTGCCATCACCTTTCAACAGCATACCATAATTTGCATCATATTTTCCAAAACGCAATCTTGCATGGTTGATATTTCCGCAAAACAACAGATCTTCATTTCCATCTTTATCATAATCCAATGCTGTAATGGTAAACACCGGTGAAAACTGCGCCTGTAAAGGCAATGCTTTTTCATGAAATTTTCCATCTGCGCCTGATTCAAAATAAGCAGTCTTGAAATAATTGGCCTGCAAATGATTGATTCCCTTCATTTCATCTGCTGTAAAAATCTCTTTCATCGTAGCATCCGCATAGCTTTTATAATCTGTAAATCGGGTACGCATACTGCTCATCTGATCCAGCAGTTCATCCCGTGTTACATAGGGATAACTTTTGCCCTGGATATAAAAACAAAGTATTGGATCAACTGAGCCATTATCATCAAAATCTTTATAATACATTTCTGCAGGTTCTTTGTCACTTGCTTTGCATTGTGTATTTAAACCCAGATTACCAATAACAAGATCCGGTTTACCATCTTTATTAAAATCACCCACGATTAATTTATTCCACCAGCCGCTATAGCTTTTATCAAAATAATCTTTGGTTTTATTTTCCAGTTTTCCATTGGTATTGATAAATACCGTTACAGGCATCCATTCACCCACAACCACCAGATCATGTTTTTTATCGCCATTTAAATCAATCCATGCCGCATCCGTTATCATTCCTATCTTTTGCAAGGATGCAGCAAGTGTAGCAATCTGATCTGTAAAATGTCCTTTGCCATCATTGATCAGCAAATAACTTTGGGGTGTTTCAGGATAACGGCCCGGCATTACTCGGCCGCCTACAAAAAGATCAGGATACCCATCCCCATTTATGTCTGCCACCCGTACACAACTTTTACTTACATGCATTTCAGGTAAGGCATTCATGCTTTTGATAAAATTTCCCTTACCATCATTTAGATATAAACGATCCTGTAATAAAGCATCATCAGGCGTATAATTATGATAGCCGCCGCTGACCACATACAGGTCTATAAAACCATCGCCATTGGCATCAAAAAATACCGCATCCGCATCTTCACTTATTTTATCCGCTTCAAAAGCGGCTTGCATTTTTGGAATGAATTGCCCATTTTTTTGTTGAATAAATAATGACCCGGCCTGGCCATTTCCGCCACCTGTAAAAACATCTTCCAGTCCATCGCCATTTACATCGCCTTTAACCATACATGGGCCTGAAAAAGATAAGGGATTCACCAGTAAAGGCTGCCGTTTAAAATCATTGATGGAATTGATTTGATGACTAAAGTTTACCGGCGATTTTACTTCTGCATACAGCGCATGTTGAGCCTCTGGAATTTGATAAAATGCTTTAGCATCTTTTTCCTCTAGAGTTAATAATTGATCTGCTTTAATACTGGCAATTACCTCTTGCTTTCCGCTTTGCCAAACAATTCGCAAAGAATCGATGCTATTATTTTCCCCTAATCCAAAATGCAATACCGGTGATACACTGGATTGATACCCTCTTGATGGCATCTGCTCCAAATATTGCTGTTGCCATTTTGGTAAATGGTTATTTTAGCGCCAATACCTTGTGTATTCAATCCTGCGCCCTGAAGTTTAACTTGTAAATAATGATGCTTGAGTTGCTTATCGCATTGTTTTGATAAATAAATGCAGGCTGGTTGATATTGTTTATAATAAGATCAAGATCACCATCATTATCCAGATCGGCATAAGCCGCGCCATTGCTGTTGGAAGGAAGATGCATTCCCCATTGCTTTGACACATCACTGAATGATAAGATCCCCATTGTTTTTGAACATGTAATTGACCACATTGGAAGATGGCATTTTCTGTACCAGTTCAAGCAGGTTCTTCCTTTGAACATCCTTATCATTATCTCTTAAAAAATCACCCATATATTTAATGAAATCCATATTGGTATAATCCCGCAGATAACCATTGGTTACAAACAGATCTTTCCAGCCATCATTATCATAATCTGCAAATAATGGAGCCCAACTCCAGTCTGTATTGGAAATTCCGGACAACTGCCCTATCTCGCTAAAGGTGCCATTACCATTATTTATGTGCAGCATATTGCGCATATACTGGTAATAAAAACCAGTCCGAAGATTTAAATCAAATTTTTCATAATTATCGGAGCAAATAATAGTTTTTGTCGGTCTGTTATCTTCCGGCAACATATCCAGAGTATAAATATCTGGTAATCCGTCATTATTAATATCGGCCACATCATTACCCATTGAAAAATGACTGGTATGCCCCAGATATTTTTGTATTTTATCCGAAAATGTGCCATTTTTATTATTGATATAAAGATAATCCGGAACAGAATAATCATTACAAATATAAATATCAGGCCAGCCATCGCCATTGATATCTGCAATACCTGCACCCAGGCCATAAGTTAAGGAAGAACTGATAAGGCCCGCTTGTTGGGTGATATTTGTAAAATGATTATTATCATTTCTAAATAACTAAATACCAGTTTCGGGATTTTCCTTTTTTAATATTTCCGCGGTACTGGCTTCATCAAGAACAGGCAATGAGTTGGGATTGTGGTTCAGCAACAACATATCAAGATCGCCATCGCGGTCATAATCAAAAAAATATGCCTGCGTGCTGAACCCGGAATCATCCAGGCCATACGCCTGCGCCTGTTCTTTAAATTGCGGAATGCCATTCGCATCATTGCCCTGGTTTATAAATAACTGGTTTACCCTTTTTTCTGGTGGTAACTTTCCGGAATAACACAGATAAATATCCAGTTTTCCATCGCCATTGATATCCACCATGGTAACGCCGGTCTTCCAGGGGCCGGGTCTTCCATTAAGATCCGCGGCATCTGTAATATCCTCAAACTGCATTTTTCCTTTATTGAGATACAGTTTGTTTTCCACCATATTGCTGGTAAAATAAATATCCTGTAAGCCATCGCCGTTTAAATCCCCCATCGCCACACCACCGCCATTGTAAAAATATTCGTACATAAGTACGTTGGTATTTTTGCCTTCGGTAAGGGTATTACTAAAATCAACTTTTGTTTCTTCGGGAGATAATAAAGTAAAAAGAGGGTTTTGAGAAGCTGCATTTTCAGAACGATTATTCATACAACCGATGAATAATGCCAATGCAGGAATGATCGCGAGGGGTAAAAAATGTCTCTTAAACAAGTTTTTAAATTAAGGGCATAATTAAAAAAAGCCTATGCCGGAACGTGTCCGGCATAGGTTTCAAAACTAACTAAAACAATTTAGATCTTATTCATCATAACCAGGATTCTGATCCAGGCTTGGCATTCTGCTTTCTTTCATCGCGGCTAAACGGCCTGAAATACATTTTATCAAGCCACTGGCGATTTTCATGGGCATTATCAACAACAGGCACGTATGAATAATCATAAATTGATTCATCATGACGATAAGGTTTTGACATTTGCTTACCTGGTTTAAATTTACCAGTAACATTAATAAAAGTGATCTTCCTACCTAAAGTAGTGGGTGCAATCATCCAGCGGCGCGCATCATGGTAACGTTGCTCTTCGAAAACCATTTCCAATCTTTTTTCTGTTCTGTAACGATCTTTTAATGCTGCGCCAGATTCTGTAATCGCTGGCATCCCGGCTCGGAAACGGATCTTATTCAACCAGTTCCTGGCTTCTGATTCCTGCCCTAATTCAATAGATGCTTCAATATAATTGAAAACCGCTTCCGTGTACCTGAAGAATGGCCAGGGAATGTTTTGTCTGTCTGTGTTATCCACAATATCCGGATTGGGATCAATAAACTTTCTCATATAATACCCGGACCGGCTGCCATTCCAGTCTTCAATAGAACTGGCTCTTGTATCCAAACCTTTAAAAGTAATTTTATTACCGCCATCCATTAAATCATACTCCCCGGTTTGTATCTGGTTAGCAGGATCCACATCACCCGAAATTTTATTCCGTGGTTTCCAGTCAGATCCATCATACATAATAGTTGCGTAAAACCTGGGATCCCTGTTTTTATAAGGATTTGATTTGTGGTCCGCTTTTCCCCAATCAAAATTGGTGCTGGTAGTACCATCCATCATTTCATAATCATCAACCAATAAACCAATAGGAGTATTACCTGCCCAGTTATGATAACCATTGGGACCATTATATAACCCCAATTGTCTTGACCCCTGATCCAGGTCAGCAATAAAATACTTTCCTAATATTATCTCAGCCCCGGCAGAAGGATCTGCATTTTTATCTTTGCTTCCACCTCCCATTGAAAGAGAAAGATAATTCTTTGTGCCTTCAGCAGCAGAAACAGGTCCAGATAAATTAAGTTTATACCCGGTACCTGCATCCATAACAGCTTTAGCTGCAATTTGAGCAGCTTGCCAGCGGGCATTACGGTCACCGCTAACATAGCCCAGGTATTGAGGATGCGCATACGCCGATATCACTGCCGATTTTCCTTTCGCAGTAGGTATATCATGTAAGTCACTGGCTGCATATAATAAAACCCGCGATTTCAAAGCCAGTGCAGAAAGTTTGCTCGCCCGCCCTTTATCTATATTTTTTCCTTCTAAAAGCAGTGCTGAGCTATCACAGTCCTTCACTATGAAGTTGATACACTCTTCAAATGTATTTCTTGAAGCTGAGTAATCTTCATTTAACCCATATATTTTGGTGATAAGTGGCACACTGCCGTAATAGCGTACCAGCTGATGATAATAATAAGCGCGTAAGAAATAGGCCTCTCCAACTAAACGCTTTTTTAATGATTCATCACTAAATGATCCTTCGCCTGTTAAATTAGAGATGGCCATGTTGCAGGACCTGATACGATTATACATATTTTTCCAGCTGTAAGTGCCATCCACCCAACCGAGGTTGGAAGGGCTTAAGCTCCCTTCGTTAACCGTATTAATGCTCCGACCGGTATGGGTAAATACCGTTTCATCCGTTAAGGAAGAAAGCATTTGTTCACTAAAACCGCCGGGATTGAGTCCATCATAAATACCCGTTACAAAAGCTTGTGAAAGCGGGCCATCTTTCCAGGTTTGATCTGCTGAAATCTTATCAAGAGGCTGAAGATCCATAAAATCCCGGTTACATGAAGCCAGTGCAATAAAGGCCAGCATCAGGGGAATAATTCGTTTATTTATCATTTTTTTCATTGTTCTCTTTTTTTAGAATGTTACCCGGATACCGGTGCTGATAATTTTTGACTGGGGATAATATTTACCATCCTGCGTAGTTGCTTCAGGATCCCAGATCTTGATTTTATCAAACGTTAAAAGATTGAGCCCGCTCACATATACCCTTAAATTGCTGATTCCGGCACGTTTACCTATGTTTTCAGGTAATGAATAACCGATTTCTATATTTTTTAAGCGGAGATAGTCATTGCTTACAAGAAAATAGTCATTGTTCCAGGCAGCGCCGCCGGTATAATACCTGTTTTGACGGTTGGTCAATCTTGGATCTACAGTACTTGGATTGTCAATTGTCCAGCGGTGGTCATAAGAATATTTGAGAAAGTTACCTATATCGCCGGATTCTGTACGGCCAATAAACTGTAATCCTCCTAACGCTCCCTGGAACATTGCAGACAAATCAAAGTTTTTATACTGAAGGTTAACATTAAAACCACCCGTAAAAGTTGGGGTATTGGTTTTATCCAATCTTACCATATCATCCGCTGTTATTTTACCATCGCCATTCACATCTTTCAGTTTCATATCACCCGGTAATAAGGGTTTCCTGTAATGCTACTGTAATCCACAGTTTTATCCGCAATATCTTTCAGGCTGGTAAATACGCCATCGTACTGGTAAACTGCAAAACTGTTATAAGGACGCCCTGTAGTTTTTTGATACTCTGGTAAACCCGGCGTTTCATTCCAGTCAAGGATCTTGTTTTTAGCATAGCCCCCGTTTACACTTAATTTATAAGTAAGTTCTCCTCCGGCCCGGTCATTATAGGTAAACATGAATTCCCATCCTTTATTACTCATTTTACCATAATTCACAGGGGAAGAATATCGGTAATCCCGGAACTTTGAGGCGTGGTACCTGTTAAGTTCATAAGGATATTAGAACGTTTGTTATAAAAATAATCCAGCTCAAAACTCAACTTATTATTCAGCAAACTACCATCTAAACCAATATTAGAATTATTGGCAACTTCCCACGTAAAAAAGTTATTTGGAACCCGGGTTTCATACAAGGTCTTGGCAACCTGGTCGTTGATTACATATTGTCCAAAGCCCATAGTGGATAAGAAAGCGTATTCCATATAACCACCGTTGATGAAAGGTTCCGCTCCCATTTGTCCCCAGGATGCCCGAAGTTTCAGGTTATCAAGAAATTGGACATTGTTTTTGAAAAAACTTTCTTCAGATATTCTCCAACCTGCGGAAACGCCGGGAAAAAATCCAAATCGTTTATCGGTAGGAAACATATAAGAACCATCATAACGCCATAATAACTCACCAATATATTTTTCCTTGAAGTTATACCCTACACGGCCAAAATAACTTAACCGTGCTCTTTGATAGAGGTAATCTCCATTACTAATGTTTTGTGCCAAAGAACCTCCCGCAAATAACTGGTCAATTGCAGGGGAAATAAAATACCTGCGGTAAGCGTCAAAACCATCTGCGGTTACTTTTTCTTTTGTTGTTCCTGCCATAAATGTTAAGGCATGGTCGCCAAAATTACGGTCATAATTGATCATGCCGGTAAGATTGATCGCCAGCTCCTGTGAAGACCTTTGCCTTAACTGGGGATCACTAAAAGTGGAACGTACAGAACCTTTTAATACCGGAGTAGTTCCATCGGCTTCAAAAGATTTTTCATCCCAATAATACAAGGTCCAGGGCGTTTGCCAAGCCTTTATGTTTCTATTGTATTTGTCTACAGAGGCTGTTCCGCTTATTTTCAAACCTTCCACACCCGGGATCAAAATTTCCACTTTTCCATTGGTTTGAAAATAATCGCGTTTATCGTGATTATATCCCGTTTGATTGGTGGTAATTAATGCAGGGTTTTGTCCGTTTTCAATATCCGGACCAGGCAAACCATTAGGCCATATCGCTATTTCAGTTGGTTTTCCCCGCATGGTCATTCTAAAAATATCGCCAGCTCCAACAGTTGCCGGAAAACGACGAAATTCCTCTCTTGCGTTTACTCCAAAACTTGTATTAATATATTTATTTATTCTCGCATCAACGGTTATACGCATATCATATTGCTTATAACCGGTAGCGGAATTTTTGTAATATCCATCCTGGTCTGTATAACCAAGAGAACCCACATATTTTATATTTTCATTGCCCCCATTTAATTGCAGATTATGCTTTACCTGTGGCGACCAGGTTTTAAGCACCTCTTTATACCAATCAGTATTTGGATACTTCAATGGTTCGGAACCATTCCTGAATTTTTCAATCTCATCCAGGGTAAATACCGCATTTACGGTTTTTCCTCCACTAGTTTTATAAGTGCCTGCTGTGTTAAATGCTTTAAAAGCAGCATCCCATTCTCCGGAAGGAACAGCATCATATATCATCAATTCATTGCGGATAATGGCATATTCAGCTGCATCTGCCATTTTTGGAGTCCTGGTTGGTTGCGACCATCCATAGTTAAAATCGTAGGATAGCTGCGGCTTACCTGTTTTACCATGTTTGGTGGTAATTAAAATTACTCCATTTCCTGCCCTTGAACCGTAGATGGCGGCGGCAGCATCTTTTAAAATGGAAACACTTTCAATATCAGCAGGATTAAGACGCTCTAAACCTCCACCTCTATTAGGTACTCCGTCAATTACTACCAGGGCGCTGCTGTTTCCAAAGGAGTTGATACCGCGGATCCGAAGAGAGGAACCATCATAACCTGGTTCTCCACTGGATTGTACGGCTGTAATACCTGGCAAACGACCGGCCAGGGAATTTGAAAGATTAACCGTGGGTGATTTTTCCAACTCAGCGCCTTTAACCGCGGCTACGGAACCGGTTATGGTGAGCCTTTTTTGAGTACCATACCCTACCACTACCACATCATCCAGTTGCCCGGAGGCAGAAACAAGAGTAATGGTTAGATTGGTATTATTTTTCACAGCAATTTCCTGGGGTTGGTATCCAACATAAGAAATCACCAATACCGAATTTGCATCCGGGGCATTAAGAGTAAAAGCACCGGACGCATCGGTAGTAACACCGGTTGTTGTGCCTTTAACCATTACAGATACATTTGCTAAAGGCTCTCCTTTCTCGTCAGTAACTTTACCACTCACTCCAATAGCAGCTGCATCTTCGAACGCATAATTTGGAGACTTTGCGAAACCGGAATGTGGGGTAAAAAACATGGAGGACATACAAAAACCGGCTACACCTGCCAGCCTGAGCCATCCTTTTCCATAAGAATGGAAAAATTTTGTTCGATTTTTTTTCATTGTCAATGCAATTAGTGAATTGTTAAGGAGTAAAATAAAATGTTGATTTGACATCAATTCGATGATAAACACAAAAGGGGATTCAAGGCTCTCTCATAATTTAATTTTGATTTAAAAAAATGAAGTTAATTAACGTTAATATAACAGCCAATTTTTTTTATTAAATAAAAACAATTACAATGTCAGTTGAAGCAGATAATGAGAAATCAATTTTTTCTCATTTGATACTCAACTTCATTTCTTTAACTTTCAACCTTAATTTCCGAGTATGAAAAAAATAAACTTTTATCTAATTCTTTTTTATTTAGCAATATGTTCTTATTTACACGCGCAACAGCCGGCGTTTATTACCGACAGTCTTGAAAATTATATTGAGCGCGGAATGAAAGACTGGAATATTCCCGGATTAGCCATTTCGATAGTAAAAGATGGGAAAACCGTTTGGATGAAGGGTTATGGTGTAAGAGACCTGGAATCGAAACAGCCAGTGGATGAAAATACTTTGTTTATTATTGCCAGTAACAGTAAATTATTTACAGCCACTGCGCTTACTCAACTGGAGTATAATAAAAAACTTTCTCTGGATGATAAGATCATAAAATACTTTCCTGATTTTAAATTATATGATCCGGTTACCACTTCTTTGGTAAACATTAAGGACATGCTCAGTCATCACCTGGGCACCAAAACTTTCCAGGGCGATTTTACATTCTGGAATTCCAATCTCAGCCGCAAACAGATCATGAATAAAATGCGGCTGTTAAAACCGGATGCGCAATTCAGGCAATCATTCGGATATTGCAACAGTTGCTTTTTAACCGCAGGCGAAATCATTCCAATCGTAAGTGGAAAACCCTGGGAAGTATATGTGTATGACAGTATTTTAATGCCCTTATCCATGCACAATACCTTCATGCTCACCCAAGGTATCAGTGAGCGGGAAAATGTGGCAAAACCTTATACCAATTTATTTACCGGTAAACTAACTGAATTGCCTTATGATCATGTGGACAATCTTGGTCCTGCAGGCAGCATGGTTAGTTGTGTAAAAGACATTTCCAATTGGCTGAAGCTTCAACTGGATAGCGGGCGCTTTGAAGGAAAAAGGATATTGCCCTGGGAAGTGGTACAAAAAACAAGAGACATGCAAACTATTATCAGCAGCAGAAAAGCCGGCAGGTTTCCCACACATTTCAGGGGCTATGGCCTGGGAATTTTTGAAGCCGATTATAATGGCCGGCAAGTATTCTGGCACACAGGTGGCGCCTTCGGATTTGTATCCAATACCTGCTTTGTGCCTGAAGAAAATTTAGGCATTACCATTTTAACCAATAATGACAATCAGAACTTTTTTGAAGCGTTGCGTTACCAGATCCTTGATGCTTATGTAGGTGTAAATTATATCAATCGCAGTGCGCAGCAAATGCCGGAATTTCAAAAAGATTTTCAACAAAATCTGAAGGAAGTAGAATCATTTAAGGCAAGGATAAAAAACAATCATCCCACTCTTCCATTGCAAAGTTATACCGGCACTTATAAAAATGATTTGTATGGTCCTATTGATATAAGTGCAGAAAACAATCAGCTACATATCAAGTTTAAAGGGCATTCCAAACTTACGGCAAAACTTCAGTACATGGATCATGATGAATGGTTGCTTAGTTTTAGCAATATCGCTTATGGAATTGTGCCTGCAAAATTTACAATAAAAGATAATAAAGTAATATCTGTTGATATAAAGCCAACGGATTTTGTGGAATATGATTCTTACCATTTTATAAAAGAATAAAGTGCTTATAATACGGCAATAGATAAAATGAAGATGAAAGCCTCAGGCTGTATTTTTCCTTTTTTTGACACCCGAAATAATCAATCTATTTTCGCCGGAGAAATAATGAATTAAACGAATTGAGCGCTATGAAAAAATTAATGACCATCGTCTTTTTATTCCTGGTAAATTCAATAATTGCGCAAACCAATCTTACACCGGAATTGCTATGGAAAATGGGCCGCGTATCCGGCAAAAGTCTTTCAGCGGATAAACAAACCGTTTATTATACCGTGAGTTTCCCTGATGTGGAGAAGAACAAAAGCCAGTCAAAGACCTATAAAATACCCATTCAAAAAGGAGAAGCCCAGGAAGTAATAAATGCCGATAGCATACTAAATAAAGACCGGATCTCTCCGGATGGGAAATATATTATCAGCACCAGGCCGGTGAAGCTGAAAAAAGTGTATGGCAAAGATTTCTATCCCGATCTTCCTACATCGAATGTTCAGATTTATGAATCATTAAACTATCGTCATTGGGACACCTGGTTTGATGGTACATTCAATCATGTTTTCGTGGCGCCTTTGGTGAATGGAACACCCGGTGAAGCTATGGACATCATGCTGGATGAACCTTATGATTGTCCGCAAAAACCTTTTGGCGGCCATGAAGATTTTATCTGGAGCCCGGATAGCAAAAAGATTATTTATGTATCCAAAAAAGAAATTCGGAACCGCTTATGCCATCAGTACCAATACGGATCTGTATGAATATGATGTTGAAAAAAAGACTACCAGGAACTTAACCGCTGATATGCCCGGTTATGATTTGAACCCCGCATTCAATAAGAAAGGAACACTGGCCTGGTTGAGTATGGAACGCGATGGATATGAGGCAGACAAACAGGATATCATTGTATCAAACGGAACGCAAAGTTTGAATATAACCCGGCACCGCGATGACCTGCATGTGGAAAGTTTTAAATGGAGCAATGATGGAAACAGGATTTTTTTTATAGCGCCTTCGAATGGAACCCTGCAATTATTTGCAGTTGATGCTGAAGAGTTTGCCCGGAAAAAACCGCATATACAAACGCTTGCCAAAGGTGATTTTGACATCAATGAAATTGTAGGTGAAACCAATGACATGCTGATCGTCAGCAGATCGGATATGAATCATGCCGCCGAATTATATAAAGTGAATATCAACGATGGCAGCATGCAACAACTAACGCATGTAAATGACAGCCTGAATAATAATATTTACTCCAGCAAAACGGAAAGACGTTTTGTAACTACTACAGACAATAAGCAAATGCTTGTATGGATGATCTATCCACCGGGATTTGATCCATCTAAAAAATATCCGACACTATTATATTGCCAGGGTGGCCCGCAGTCTGCCTTAACTCAATTTTATTCCTATCGCTGGAACTTTCAGTTAATGGCTTCACAGGGATATATTGTTGTAGCTCCAGACAGAAGAGGCATGCCTGGATTTGGTACCAAATGGAATGAAGCGGTAAGCAAAGACTGGGGCGGTCAGGTGATGCGGGATTATTTAAGCGCTATTGATGATGTATCTAAAGAACCCTATGTAGATACCAGCAGAAGAGGCTGTGTGGGCGCAAGTTTTGGCGGTTTTTCCGTATTCATGCTGGAAGGAATGCACGAAGGAAGATTCAAAACATTTATTGCGCATGATGGTGTTTTTGATTTCAAAAGCATGTATGGAACAACCGATGAAATGTGGTTTGAAAACTGGGAAATGGGTGGCGCTTATTGGGAAAAAAACAATGCTGCTGCACAACGGTCTTTTAGCCAGTCGCCCAGCAATTTTGTGGACAAATGGAATACGCCTATTTTAATTATACAAGGAGGAAAAGATTACCGTGTGCCAATTGAACAGGGACAACAGGCTTTCCAGGCAGCGCAGCTTAAAGGAATAAAATCTAAGTTCTTATATTTCCCTGATGAAAATCACTGGATACTGAATGCACAGAATGCAATGGTTTGGCAAAGAGAATTTTTTAAATGGCTGGAGGAAACATTGAAGCCCCCCCGCCCCTAAAGGGGGGCCTGGAAAGCGGTTGGGAAATTTGGAGATGATTTTTATATATTTTATTGAACAAAATATTCAAAGCCTACTAACTAATTCGTGTGAAGCATAAAAACCCCTTTAAGAAGCGTAGGTTCTTTCTCCAAACAATAAACTTCCAATCCGTACCATCGTGCTTCCTTCATCAATTGCTATTTTGTAATCACCGCTCATGCCCATTGAAAGTGTTTGCAACTGGAAGTTGTTGGTGGAAATGGATTGGTATTGATCAAATAAGGCTTTTAGATATTTAAACTCATTACGCACTTTATTCAGGATCATCGGTTAAGGAAGCCATTCCCATTAAACCAACCACTTTGATATTTTGAAAATTATTAACCTGCAACTCATTTTTTATTTCATACAATTCTGAATCACTTAGTCCGAATTTGGTTGCCTCATCCGCAATAAATATTTGTAATAAGCATTGAATAACGCGGTTGTTTTTTATGCCTTGCTTATTGATCTCTTCCAATAGCTTCATGCTATCCACTCCCTGGATCAGATGTACAAAAGGAGCGATATTTTTTACTTTATTTCTCTGTAAATGTCCTATAAAATGCCAGCGGATATCTGCCGGTAAGCTTTGTCTGCTTTTCTACCATTTCCTGAACATAATTCTCTCCAAAATCCCTTTGTCCCAGCTCATACAATCCCATTATATCCTCTACTGGTTTGGTTTTACTTACTGCGACAAGACGGCAATTTATTTTATCCAGTTCCTCAATTGTCGCCTTATATTTTTCCTTTTGAATGGCCATGATTCAGTTTTTTAAACAAAGCTACAATTTAGGTGTGAGGTATCAGGTATCAGATATTCAGGTTGTCGGTTGCTCATGCCTCATACCTCAGTACCTCATATCTTACACCTCATACCTCATTCTTCATTTCTCTAGTACCAAATATTCCAGTAGCAACGCATCATTATAAGCAGGGCAATAATGGTAAAAAAGCCCCAGTGCCTTTTTTTGACAAATTCTTTTTTAAGCACATATGGAAAGTAAGATGGAATATTTCCTATAAAAAAAGGCATGTCATTCTGTTCAATTATTTTCTTCACATCAGCTTTTCCAGGAAGGAAAATTTCCGGTGGTACATATCCCCATTTTAATATTGATGTACTCAAAATAATTTTTTCTAAAATATTATCAGTATCAATCCAGGACTGCATTGCATCGGCAATCAATGATGGTTTCAATGCTTCAAGTTCCGGAATTTTTTTAATGCTCATCAACCGTGCAAGATGATACAGTATGATAGAGGTTTTTCCATAATAAGGAGATACATAATGCGGTTGTTTTAAATGATCTTTTTCTTTGATGATTTTAACAATCATGTGAAGGCTTGCGGAATCCGCTTCATTCCAATCCAGGTCATAAGATTGTACAAAAGCAAGCACATTTGACAAAACAACCACATCAAACACAACAGGGAAACTTTTACCAAACCAGGTAGAATAAGCAGGAATATTTCTGTATTTCCTGTTGCTGCTTTTAACTTTATTCGTATCACTGTTTACATATAAGCGCATCAGCGTATGCACTTTTTCTACGGTTGAATCTGCTGCATTGCGGGCCATTAAAGACAATACCGTATCATCCATATCATCCGGCAGTGTTACCGGTCCGCGTAAGATTGAGATCCATTTGGTATAAGGGAAGCGGAATGTTGAATCTGTCCGCCAGAAATTATAAGTATCGCGGCCATTTTTGTTTTTAAACCGTTGTAATAATGGAAGATTTCGTTCTTTGATGGTATCGCACATCAGCCGGTTTTCTGAAGATAAATAAGGATAAATATCTTTTAGAGTAAAAAGTATGAGACCGTTATAAAAAATATTATTATCCTTTGTTTGTTGCTTATAAGTGGCTTGATTTGAAATATAAGAAGGAAAAATTCCGGGTAAAAAAAACGGATCCTGATGCACCTGTTGTTCAGCAATTCTTTTAACCAGGTAATTGATTAAAGTACTATCCTGGGCATGTGCCTTAGTATTAAATAAATTGAAAGAAAGCCCCACAATTAAAAAAAGAAGATAAAGCCCCGGCCTTAAAGAGTGAGGAGCGATACAATTCCTACCATTCTGCATGCTTAACTTTTTTCATTCTGCAAAATCCTAAATTCTATAAATTTTTCTTTTAAACAATAACCCTCTCAGGGAATTAAAAATGAGGAATTAAAAATGAAGAATTAAGAAGTAAAGAACCTGTGAATTTTTGCCACCGAAAATAAACTTTTCAAGGATCAGGGAAAATTAAAAATGAAGAATTAAAAATGAAGGATTAAAATGAAGGATTAAGAAGGAACAAAAATCCCAAATCCTACATCCTAAATCACATTTCCCTATTCACTTTTCAAAATACTTCTGCTGATCACGATGCGCTGTACCTCACTGGTACCTTCATAGATCTGCGTTATTTTAGCATCGCGCATCAATCGTTCCACATGGTATTCCTTTACATATCCATAGCCGCCATGTATTTGTACTGCTTCCGTGGCTGCCCACATAGCCGTTTCTGAAGCAAACACTTTTGCCATGGAAGAGCTTAATGCATAATCCATTTTATTGTCTTTTTCCCAGGCGGCCTTCAAACACAATAGCCGGGATGCGTCCACACGCGTTGCCATATCCGCCAGTTTAAACTGGATGATCTGATGATTCATGATCTCGGTTTTCAAATGCCTTTCTTTGTTTAGAATATTTAATGGAAAGATCCAATGCGCCACTTGCTATACCGAGCGCCTGTGAGGCAATGCCAATACGGCCTCCAGCTAATGTTTTCATGGCGAAAACAAAGCCGGATCCATCTTTGCCAATCCTGTTTTCTTTGGGCACTTTTACGTCGGAAAACAAAATAGAATGCGTGTCACTTCCCCGGATGCCCATCTTATTTTCTTTTGCCCCAACGCTCACACCAGGCCAATCTTTTTCAACAATAAAAGTATTGATCCCATGAGATCCTTTGGAAACATCTGTTTGGGCAATTACAAGATAAACGCTGGCGGTTTTGCCATTGGTGATCCAGTTTTTAATCCCGTTTAATAGATAATAATCTCCTTTATCTTCAGCAATTGTGCGCTGGCTGGTAGCATCGCTTCCCGCTTCGGGTTCACTTAATAAAAATGCACCTATATAAAGGTCGCCGTCTTTTTTTCCCTGCGCAAGTGGTCTAAGATATTTTTGTTTTTGTTCTTCAGTTCCAAAAGTTTCCAGTCCCCAGCATACCAGGCTATTATTTACACTCATACATACACTTACACTGGCATCAACCTTACTTATTTCTTCCATGGCAAGTACATAACTGATGGTATCCATTCCTGCACCGCCATACTTCTCATCTACCATCATTCCCATAAAGCCGAGGTCTGCCAGTTTCATGATTTGTTCCTTAGGAAAAATCATTTTTTCATCCCGCTCAATAACACCGGGCAAGCATTCCTGTTGAGCAAAATCCGCCGCTGCTTTTTGTATCATCAAATGTTCTTCACTAAATTCAAAGTCCATAATTGATTTTTTTTCATGTGTTCATTTTTATATTATAATGCTACCCAATAATTATCGGGATAATTGGCTAAATGATCATTTAGGTTGATGTTAAGCGATTATCATGGCTCATTTCATGTCAAAAATAATCATTGATTCTGATACAACTAACAATCGTTAGCTATATCATCCTTTAAAAGAATTTATAATTGAAAGCCATGTTGTAAAAATTCTTCTTTTGTAAGTTAATTGTATTCTTTTAAAATTCAGCCTTTAATTTTTATGCAATTAAAAGCATAACTACCTACAAAATTCAACTAAATTATTTTAGATACATTGCGCCTGACTTTGTAAAAAATTTGCATTTGCTATAAACAAAAAAGCAGCAAAAAACTATTTTGCTGCTTTAAAAATATGGACTAAGGATCTGTTTTATGCAGTACCCATGTGTTTTAAAAACGAAATATGCGATCCGATGGCCTGGTACATGCGTTTGTATTCAACATATACAATTCCGTATTCCTTGCAGGCCTCTTTTATTATCTTACTGATGGCTGGATAATGGATATGTGAAATTTTAGGAAATAAATGATGCTCGATCTGAAAATTCAATCCTCCAACAAACCAGGAAATCGCACGGTTCTTTGTAGCAAAATTCGCAGTTGTTTTCAATTGATGAATGGCCCACTCATCCTCCAGTTTACCGGTTGCAATATCGGGAACCGGAAATTCAGTATGTTCCACTGTATGCGCTAATTGAAAAACAATGCTCAGTATGAAACCTGCTACCAGGGAAAAGCAAAGAAAACCAACCAGCCAATCCATTAAACCTACTGTGAATATGGGTATAATGATGAACAAAGAATAATGTAAAATTTTAAAACCCCAGAAACTGATATGATCTTTCAGTTTCATTTTCTTCAATGGAGTAGAACCTATTTTACCGGAAAAATATTTTTTATAATCACTTAACATGCTCCAATACATGTGCAGGATACAATAAAATGCCCAGAAATACAGGTGTTGAAACTTATGTATTTTATATTTTTTTTGAGTGGTAGCCATGCGTAAAAATGGCTTTGCATCAATGTCATCATCCATGCCATCAATGTTGGTATAAGCATGATGGATTACATTATGTTTGATGTTCCACATAAAATGACTGGCGCCTAAAACTTCCGCAGTAATGGCTGCGGACTTGTTGACCCAGGTATATTTACTAAAACTTCCATGTCCTCCGTCATGCATTACATTAAAACCAATGGCAGCGGTCAATGCTCCTAAAACAACACTTAATAATAAAGCCCAGGGCCAATACGGAGTAAAAAACACCAATTGAATATAGGCATATGTGAAAGCGCACAGTAAGATGGTAGCCTTGCTGAAGAGCCTGAAACCTCCGGTTGTTTGTTTACCGGTGGTTGCAAAATAATTGTTGATTCTTTTTTTTAATTCTACATGAAAAGAAGGAGAAGCATGAGCGAATTTGGGCGTTTGCATAATTGACGTTGACGTTTAATAATGATTTTACTTTCTGTTTTAAAAACCTGACAGGATTAGCACAAGGTAAGGTTAGTTTTGTCTATGATAATGCACATCAGGTTACAATTTTGATAAAATTATCAAAACTATTGATACCTAACATTTTCTGAGTCATATAGCCTTCGGCATATTGAACCCCGATTCTTTTACCCAACATTAATGCCCGTGCTTTAATAGTATCCATAAAATCTGGTGAAGAAATATAAGTTTGCGGCTCACTGGTATCGGGGCTGTTAAACTGGGTAGTATAACTTAAAACTGCTTTAATCTTCTGATCAAAAAAAGATGAAATATCATACACAAAATCAGGTTTTAGATAGCGATCCTGGATATAATGAAATACATAGGTAGACCGCCATGCAGTTTGCGATACGCCATCTATTTCGGTTTCAATTTTTCTCAATCCTGAAAGGAAAGCTGCATCAGATACCAGTTTGGAACTTCTTCCATGGTCGGGATGCCGGTCTTCGAGCGCATTACATAAAATAATTTCAGGCTGATATTTGCGGATCATACGAATGACCATTCGTTGATGTGCTTCATCATTTTGAAAAAAGCCATCTTTCATCCCCAGATTTTCCCTTGCATGAACGCCCATTATTCTTGCCGCGTTTTCCGCTTCCGTTTTACGGGTTTCCGCTGTGCCCCGCGTTCCCAATTCTCCCCTTGTAAGATCTACTACAGCTACTTTTTTACCTTCATGTATGGCAGCGATTAAAGTGCCTGCACAACCCAATTCCACATCATCCGGATGAACGCCAAACGCAAGAATATCCACTTTCATATTTATTCAGATAAGGACGCAAATGTAGAAAAAAATTAATGGAATACCCAATGATTACCTGTGAATACCATACATCTGCTCCACATCATTCACTATGTATTCCATTACCTTATCATTTCCGTTGGGGTCATAGTTTTGTTTCAGATTGGAGCCAAAAACAAGGGCTACCGTCTGCCAGAAAGCGGCGGGCAATCTTCCTTTATATTCGTCAATAATCTCATAACAATTGTTACCGGTTTGGCGGTATATTAATTTCATTAACACTTTACCCTGGTACACAGAAAGCTGGGTAAGTTTGTCTGAAAATTCTTTTTTCAGTTCCTTTTCCCTCGACCTGATAATGGCTCTGCGTTGACTTTTGTCTGTTACATGCTCCAATTGCCGGTTTATGTCATTCATCACCCTGGAAGCCGATAGCGCATAAGGATAAGTTACATACACGGCATTGCGTAAACGCGTCCATTCGGCATGGTATTTTTTCCATTTACCGGTTAAACGTGCATATACCCACAATGGTGGATCCAAAAAAGAACATGGAATGGTATCGCCATTGGGTTCAATACAAGCCTGCACACGGATGGTATCGTAAGGTCCAGTTCCATTTTGAGCCTGAACAGAATTGGCATTAACCAATATGAGTACAAGGATCAGGAGTACCGGGAAAACAATATTTTTGTACATGTGCATGAATAGTAAATATACAATTCACCAACATTATTTGTTACAGTATGGACAAAAAAGCAGCCTTATTATTTGTTATTTTTTTTATAAACCTATATTCCTGTTCACAAAAAAACAGATTGAATAATATGGATGAACAGATTGTCTCTTATGAACAATCGCTTGATTCCATATCATCTCTTAAAATTGACTCTCTAAATAAAAAAATTCAGTCAGATTGCGATAGCGCGATAAAATACCGGCTGCCTTTACTTATTGATTCATTGTTAAAACAACGTGAAGAAAAATGAAAAAAAACGCATTTATAATACTCTTATCCATCTCTATTTTTTTGAGCTGCGAACGACGGAAATCAGAATTGGATTTAATCACCCGGCAACTGGAAAGCAGGCTTGAAATGGAAGAAAAAGTAAACCGGATAGCAACACAATTAAGAGCCGATTGTGATTCCAATCTTTTGCAATTGGCAAAAATAAAAACGGATTCTATAATTTTAAAAAGAGGAAAAACGAAACAATAGATAACATCTTTACCAGGTTTCCAAATCAATTGATTCAATTTCTGAAAAATGCTTATCTCTTGTAATTAGTGTAAGATCTTGCTGTTTTGCAATAGAGGCTATCCATATATCATTTTCAGGAATGGGTTTCCCTTTACTTCGCAACTCAGCTTTTATAATGCCATAAACAAATGCTGTCTTTTTATCCACATTCAGTACCTGATAATGCGCAACTAACTTATTAATACTATTGATATCTTTTTCAATATTTGTAGAATATTGGCCACCATAATTAACTCGCCTAACCAATAATCGGAATATATACAAAGGCTATGTTGTCTATTTTATTGGCTATTGCCGTTTCGCCTTTTAACCATGCTGAAATAATATTAGTATCCAGCAAAAACTTATTTCCAGTCATCAGCATTAATTTTTTCGCAGCCTTCTTCAATAGCTGCATTAATCAAATCAGCATCTTTTTCTGAAAATAAGCCTCCCCCGTTCCTATCTTGCCTTGATAAATTGACAGGGGGATTTTGATTCTACATTCTTCATTCCTCATTCCTCATTCCTCTCAACCTTCTCACCCTATACACAATGCTCATTCCCAAACCAATTATCATCACTATAATTCCTATCCACAGTACATTGATAAAAGGAAACTGGTAAACTTTTAAGGTAAGCAGATCGGTTAAAGCGCCGCTTTCTTTTACACCAATTTGTAAAACCCCGGTCTTTTCATCCACAACTTTATTAAACTGTAATACCATGCTTTGAGCAATAAGGGTATCTGGCAAATTACGCAGGGTTTGATCTTTCAGGGCAATACCCGGGGTAACATTGTATTTTCTACCTTCCTTTGATAATACAGTCATATCAAGGATCATCGAAGTTTCACCAGGTTCTATATCGTGCTTAATGTCTGCTTTGTTTATTTCCACCTTATTCAGGATCAGCATTCCATTGGAATAAAAAGCGGTATCACCCACTTTCATTTCAACGGGTTTAAAGCTGGAAGTATCATCGGCATTATTGCCTTCCAGCCAGGAAGTGACATACACAAATATATCTTTATGTAAATAATGTTTTGAATCGGGATTGGCTGAAAAACCTTCTTGTCCTTTATTGTTTTTGATCACATCCGGATAAAGGAAAAAATGTTCATTTCCATCTTTTTTGTCAAACTTCAATTCAAAAAACTTCTTATTGCTTTTGGTGTTGAAAGTATCCTTAATATAGGTAACATTATATTTTCCCATATCAGTAGCAACGCCTTTGAAAAGGGTAAGATTTTCAGCGGGTTTTTCTTTTCCGTCTTTTTGTAAAGTAGAAATTCCTGTTGTATTCCAGCTCAATACATCTCTTTTGCTTGCGGAAATAAGGATGCCAAGCAAAACCATACCAAAACCTATATGCGCCACAGAAGCACCGGCTGCTTTCAGTTTTCCTTTAAACCCCACCCAGATATAAGCAGCATTGGCTACAATGGCATATACCGCGGAAAACACCGCTAGATGAATCGCAATCAAATAACCAGGGCCTTGTTTGTCATAATCAATATTTCCAAACGCGCTAATGGAAATACTGCAAAGCAAAGCTAAAAGCGTAGGTACCCATATTCTTTTACCGAAAAACTCTTTGGGTGTATTTTTATATTTGAGGTATTGTGTAACGGCAGTCAATATACCTAAAATGATGGCAATGAATATCTGGATTTGGTTGTGCGCAAATTCAGGGTCTTCGGGCGGCGCTATAGCAGTTCCAAAGATTTTATTAAATACCGGAACAGATGTTTTGGCGCTAATGATCAGGCTGGATAAAAATATAACCAGTGAACCGATAAACATCCAGAATTCGCGGCTATAGGTATTTTCTTCTTTGTGAATGGCTGGAATGCTTTTATTCCGCACAATCAGTAAGACAATGGCAGGAATAAAAAATATAAATAAAAACAGAAGCAGTTGTGTATTCATACCGGCACCGGTAAATGCATGCACGGAAGTATCACCCAATATACCACTACGGGTTAAGAAAGTAGAATACAATACGAATATGAAACTGAGAATATAAAACAGGTAAGTGCTTTTTAAAGAATAACCGGAATGATTAAATATTAAATTGGTATGCAATCCGCCGACCAATATTAACCACGGCACAAGAGATGCGTTTTCTACCGGATCCCATGCCCAGTAACCTCCAAAGGTTAAACTTTCATAAGCCCAGGCCGCGCCCATCATGATACCAAGTCCCAATGCTGCTGTGGAAAAAGCTGCCCAGGGTAAAGCTGGTTTGGTCCAGGTATGATCTTTATTAACCAACCCTGCAAAAGCAAATGCAAACGGCACTATAGTAGAGGCAAAACCAAGAAACAATACAGGAGGATGAATGACCATCCAGTAATTTTGAAGTAAAGCGTTTAATCCCGATCCGTCTTTTAATAAACTAAGATAATCGGCTCTCAACAATCCGGTAGAAAGATCCTTAAAAATAGGCGCGTTATCGAGTAATCCTTCGTTACGCATCAATGTAAATGGATTGCTGCCAACTTTTGTTCCGAAGAAATAAATGCCCAATATCATGGTAGCCAGGCAAAACTGCGCAAAGCTTACTACCATCATTACAGGTGCTTCCCATTTTTTTGCACGGCTGATTAATATCCATCCCAATACGCAATGCCAGAAACTCCAGAGCAGGAAACTACCTTCCTGTCCTTCCCATAAGCAACTGAAGATGTATTGTGTTTGCAATGTTTTATCACTATGTTGCCAAGCATATTTATATTCAAACAAATGATGGGAAAGGATATAATAAATACACCCTATAATAAACAATACAGAAACCGTTTCCAGGAAAAATGAAATGCGTGCAATACGCATCCAGCCTTGCCTTTCGTCCGCAACCAATGAACGGTTGGCTTTAAAATATGCAATTGAGGCAATAATGGAGGCAACCAGGGAAAGTACAGTAAAAAAATGTCCAATTTGTCCCGGTAATAAATGTTCGCCAATATAAGTCATTAGAGGAAAGATATTTTGATGGAAATTATTGTCATGAAATGAAGCATAAAAATAGAACTAATTATACCAACATGCGATGATCCTTTTTTATGAAAAAATTAGAATGAACACATGAAATGAGCCATGATAGTTGCTTATCACCAAGCAGAATTACATGCGACCAATAAAAAATAAAAAATGAACACATGTAGCATTACTATTTACTCATCATAGTTTGATCATCCAAATTATGCTTTGCCGCATCAGGATCATCTTTATATTTTGAAGGACATTTCAGTAATATATCCTTGCATTCAAAATGATCGCCTTCTACCCTGCCTTTTAAAACCAGGCGCTCACTTTTTTCCATATCCGTAGGCTTACTATTGTGGTATACCACTTTAATAGAATTGCCTAAAGTATCAACTGCTGTAAAACTCAAAAAATTCGGGTCTTTTACCGCATCATATTGCATGGGTTCATTTTTATCCAATTTTGCAATCAGATGTACGAACTTGCCTTCTTTCTGTTTGGCAGAAGAAATGGTATCGTAAGTTGTTACATCACCCATAAAACTGATTAATACAGTAATGGCCACAGCAACAAATACAAGGGCTATAATGTGCGTTTTTTTCATTTTAACAGCGATTTACAGGCGCAAAACTAGTTTAAAAAGGGGTATATAAAAAAGGGAACACAATTGTTAGGACCAATTGTCGTTTTTAAAATAATAATAAATTAAATATATCGATGCCAATTATTTTATCGACTGCCTTTAAGCCGGAAGCCGGCCTGCACCTTTTGTATGTGGGATAAGCTTTTAACCGTATAAAAACCCGTTTTCCCTTTTTCTTAAGCATAAAAAATCAACTGATTTTACAGGAAAAAGAAAACGTTAAAATATGTATAAATTAGTATTACACAATCAGTTTAAAAACCGGAAAACAAAGTTGGCTTTCATTTTTGCCAAGCTATTTCATGAATACTTGTAACTTGCACCCTCTTTTATAAAAATTGGCCATGTCAGATTTATCAGAATTCGATCCTAATTCGGTTGGAAATCCCTACAACAACATATTTGGTTTGCCTTCCACAGAAGAAGGATCCGCGCTGGTTATATTACCCGTTCCCTGGGAAGTAACCGTAAGTTATGGAGCCGGCACTTCCAGAAGCATTGAACAGGTGTTTAAAGCAAGTTTACAGGTTGATCTTTTTGATGTCAATTTTCCTAATGGCTGGCGCAAGGGGATTTTTATGCGTGAGATGGATAAAAAAGTGCTGATGAAAAGTGATTATCTGCGCAAAGAAGCCGAATTGTACATTGACTATATTTCGAAGGGAGATGAAGTATCGCAGAATAAGTTTATGTGCAAAAGCCAGGTGGAAATCAATGAAGGCGCTCAGTTTTTAAACAACTGGGTTTATGAACAAACCAAAGAATTGCTGGAAGCCGGCAAGCTGGTGGCCTTATTAGGCGGCGACCACAGTACTCCTTTTGGGTTTATTAAAGCATTGGCTGAAAAGCATGGGGAATTTGGCATCCTTCAGATAGACGCGCATTGCGACTTGCGCAATGCCTATGAAGGTTTCAAATATTCGCATGCCTCCATTATGTATAATGTGCTGAATGAAATTTCCGAAGTAAAACAGTTGTTACAGATCGGGATTAGAGATTTTTGCGAAGAAGAATGGAATTATATCTGTAAAAGCAACTACAGAGTAATCACTTATTTTGATCAGCAAATAAAAGAGCGGCAATATGAAGGACAAACCTGGAAGCAAATAACAGATGAAATGATCGGGCATCTGCCGGAAAAAGTTTATTTAAGTTTCGATATTGACGGCCTTGATCCTAAACTTTGTCCTAATACAGGCACTCCGGTTCCGGGTGGTTTTGAAACTGAACAAATATTCTACCTGGTAAAAAAAATCATTGAAAGCGGGCGTCAACTGATCGGTTTCGACCTGGTGGAAATCGGCAATGGAGAAGATTGTCTTGATGCCGATGTGGGAGCCCGCGCGCTGTGGCGTTTGAGCAATTTGCTTTTAAAAAGTAATAGCTGATGAAGCAAGGTATTTATATAATAAAATTAAAAGCTCCGGATTTGAAGTTGGTGGATCAAATCAGTAAATGGATGCTTTTTCTTTCTTTCATCCTGTTTATATACAATGCCATTCGTTTTTTAAAGCCGGCTTCTGTTTTCTATTCTATTATTTCTATTATACTGTTGGCATGGTTTATCTGGTATGCTTATTTTAAAAAAAAGAATGCGGTTCATTCTTATCGCATCGGCCTTCTGATTGCGGCCAGCGGATGGATCTACATGTTAAATATATATTCCTGGATAGCGGTTCCCTTTATTATTGCTGCATTGTTTGAAAAACAGGTAAAACTTTTACCTGAATTAAAAGCGGATGAAAAGGGTATCAGCTTTAATTCATTTCCCAAAAGAGAATATGCATGGAATGAGCTTAACAACCTTGTTATCAGGGATGGATTGCTAACGGTAGATTATAAAACCAATAAAATATTTCAAAAAGAAACAGATTTAAAAGTCAGTGTTGAGGATGAAAAGGAATTTAATGAATTTTGCAAGGAGCGTCTCATCGCTCATAGCTCTCAGCTTTGAGCCCGGTTTCATTCAAATCTGGCAATAAACATAACTACAATGATTAACCAATCTCCATATTTACTTTATTCCGATGGCAACGGAAACATTTTTGAAGACACCAGTCTTTACGCTGTTGGGCGCGAAGGATGGGATGCATTTCCGATACCGGCTGATGAATGGATTGAATTGCCACAGGGTGGAAATTTGTATGAATTACCAGGTCGCAAAGCGATAGGCATGGATGTGGAATCGGGTGAAATGCGTCTTTCTGAAAAAGGATGGGCCGTTGCTGCTTTTATTCCACCTGCTTACACCGGTTTATATATTTCGGCTTATGAAACCGATAAGGATGCAGATACACTACCATTATTTTGTTATACGGCTGCAGGTTGGCTGAACGAAAAATTTTATGTCCCTGCCGTGCGCATAGAAAAAGATATTCGCCAGGAAGCGATAGGCTATAATGAAGATCAGATAAAAACAGGTGTGCATCATTTATTGGAAGCTTATCCTCAGAACCGACTGGTCAGGCATTTGGCGGATAATTGCTGCAATACTTATCATTGCCCCGCAGCCCGGAATTTATTTATGGGTCGCTGGGAATGCCCGGTTCCCAGTTCTCCTGCATGCAATGCGAATTGTATTGGCTGCATTTCTTTTCAACCAGAAGAAGAGAGCATTGTTTCCACGCAGGACCGTTTGGATTTTAAACCACGTGCCGATGAAATAGTAGAGTTTACCGTTCCACATTTAATGAATGCCCCTTTTCCAATTGTAAGCTTTGGCCAGGGCTGTGAAGGCGAACCGCTGTTGATGTGGCAAACCATCCGCGAAGCCATCATCGAAATACGCAAGCATACCCAAAGAGGAAGCATCAACATTAACACCAATGGCTCTATGCCATCAGCAGTAAAAGCCTTATGTGATGCGGGTTTGAATAGTATAAGGGTCAGCACCAATTCAGCGAGAAAAGATATTTACACTGCTTATTACCGCCCCAATAATTACCGGTTTGAAGACATTATTGAAAGCTTAAAAATCGTAAATGGTTCTGGAGGATGGACAAGCATCAACTATTTTGTTTTTCCGGGCATGACCGACTCTGAAGAAGAATATGAAGCGCTGCGTAAACTCATAAAAGATACCAACCTGAATATGATACAATGGCGCAATTTTAATATTGACCCGGATTGGTATTTAAAACAAATTGGCATCACTGAAACAGGTGAATTATTGGGAATAAAACAATTGATGGAATTGATCCGCGAAGAATTCCCCAATTTGAAATTCGGCTATTTCAATCCCCCCATTGAGCGGATAAAAGGAGATTTTGAATATGATGTTGCAGGAGCTGTTGAGCATTGAGCAATAAGTTATCAGCAGTAGTGAGCAGTGGAAAACTCAATTAATTAAAGACCTGGTTTTAAAAATGGAAATTTCAAAAAAAGATACCTATACCGGGTTTGGGCTTGCCATACTTGCAACATTTATCTGGTCCGGGAATTACATTATTGCAAGGGGCATTCATCAGCAGATCGGGCCTGTAAGTTTAAACTTTTTTCGCTGGTTTATCGCGTCGATCGTTATTTTCCCGCTGGGCCTAAAAAAATTCAAAATGGAACGGAAGATCATCGCAGCAAACCGTTCTTATATTTTCTGGGTTGCAGTAACGGGCATCAGCTTATTTAATACATTAATTTATATAGCCGGGCACCATACTTCCGCTATAAATATGGCTTTGATCGGTACCACTTCCGCTCCTATTTTCGTCATCATACTTTCGGCCATCTTTCTAAGGGAAAAGAACAATGCATTACGCATTATTGGATTGTTGTTTTGCATTGCGGGAATTCTTTTTTTGTTATCCGGAGGAAGCATTCAGCAATTAATGAACTTTCATTTTTCCACAGGTGATCTATGGATGTTACTTGCAGGATTTCTTTTTGCAGTGTACAGTATTTTGGTAAAAATAAAACCAAATGGCATTTCCGCATTGAGCTTTCTCTTTGTCACTATTATTTTGGGAACGCTGCTCCTATTCCCCTTGTTTCTTATAGAATATAATTCAATGACCATATCCTGGAACTGGCGCCTGGTAACCATTATAGCATTCCTGGGAATAGGTCCATCTGTAATCAGTTATTTTTGCTGGAATCTGGCCATCCAAAAATTAGGGGCGTCCCGCACAACATTATTCAGCAATTTAATCCCTATTTTCAGCGCATGGGAAGCAGTTATTTTTTTAAGTGAAAAAATAACCGCTTTACAAATCATCAGCGGGTTAATCGTTATTTTGGGATTAATTATTGCCAATTCAAAAAAAGCAAACATGCCACCAACAGTTAAATGAAAAATTTATTCTTGTCCCCTACTAAAAACTGAAGCAAAAACAATTTCCCTCTGTTCTATTGAAAATAATTTTGAAAACTGTTTATGTTTTTGGCTGTCCTGGTTAGAAGTTGTGTGCCCTTCAAATCCTAAATCACAAATCACAAGTCCTAAATCACAAATCCTAAGTCATCCGACTCCTTAAGATCAATAGCAAGCCTCATTTTAAATTATTTTAATTTCCTTTAGCGGCTGAAGCTAGCTTCGTATGCATCTACAACGGATATTTGTAGTTATTGTATTTTTTGAAAAAAATGAAAGTTCAGTAATTATTCAAACTTCAGTTTCCATATTAGATTCTCCCATCGAATATCTGAAAGGTGTGGGGCCTTTGCGCGGAGACCTGTTGCGCAAGGAACTGGCGATCTTTAGTTTTAAAGATCTGCTTGAACATTTCCCCAATCGCCACATTGATAAAACCAAAGTGAATACGATCAGGGAAATAACTCCTGAATCTGATTATGTGCAGGTGGCCGGCGTCATTACTCATATAGAAATTTTGGGTGAAAAAAGATCCAGAAGGTTGGTTGCACAATTAAAGGATGCCACCGGAATATTGGAGCTTGTCTGGTTTCAGGGTGTTCATTGGGTTGAAAAAAGCATTCAAACCGGTGTGCCCTATCTTGTTTATGGAAAAATTGGATTTTTTAATGGGAAGCCGCAGATCACACACCCGGAATGGGAGCTGCTGACGGAAACAATGGCAGAGGGAAAACCTTTCCTGGAACCCGTTTATCCTACTACGGAAAAATTGAAAATAAGAGGTCTTAATGCAAGGCAGATCGGTAAACTGACCGCCCATTTACTTCCGCAGCTTTCTGAAAAAGATATTCCGGAAAATATCCCCGGTTATATATTAGAAAAATTAAAACTGATTAACCGGTATAAAGCTTACAGGGATATTCATTTCCCTGCTTCCACAGATGATTATAATGCCGCTTTGAAGCGCTTGAAATTTGAAGAGTTGTTTATTGCGCAGGTTCGGTTGCAATTAATCCGCATGCATCGTCATCATCACAGTAAAGGGGTAGTATTCGAAAAAGTGGGCGAATTGTTTAACCGGTTTTATTCCGATTTCCTTCCTTTTGAATTAACAGGCGCACAGAAAAGGGTATTTAAAGAAATCCGAACCGATACGGCCCGTGGTCATCAAATGAACCGGCTGCTGCAGGGAGATGTGGGGAGCGGCAAAACCATTGTTGCTTTATTAACCATGTTGCTTGCATTGGATAATGGTTTTCAAAGCTGCCTGATGGCGCCTACTGAAATTCTTGCTCAACAACATTTCAACGGGCTTACTGAATTGGTAAAAGATCTGCCCATCCAGATCCAATTGCTGACAGGCAGTACAAAAGCTGCCGGGCGAAAAAAAATTTTCAAAGGATTAATTGATGGTTCAGTGCATATTATAGTAGGTACGCATGCCGTCATTGAAGATAAAGTACAGTTTCAGAATCTGGGATTGGCAATTGTGGATGAGCAGCATCGTTTTGGTGTAGCGCAACGGGCAAAACTTTGGACAAAGGCGAAACTTCCACCGCATGTGCTGGTAATGACCGCAACACCTATTCCACGAACGCTGGCCATGACCGCTTATGGCGACCTGGATTATAGTGTAATGGATGAATTACCACCAGGCCGGCATCCCATCACAACAGTTCACCGGTATGAAATATACCGGGCCAAAGTGATGGATTTTATAAGAACGGAAATTGAAAAAGGCAGGCAGGCTTATATTATTTATCCATTGATAGAAGAAAGTGAAAAATTGAGTTATGAAGACCTGATGCAAGGATATGAACAGGTAAAAAGTTTTTTCCCGGAACCAAAATACCAGATCAGTATGCTGCATGGAAAAATGCCGGCAGATCAGAAAGAAATAAACATGAAACGGTTTGTGGAAGGCGATACGCAAATTATGGTAAGCACTACGGTAATTGAAGTGGGTGTAAATGTACCTAATGCTTCTGTGATGGTAATTGAGAGTGCGGAAAAATTTGGCCTTTCCCAATTGCATCAGCTACGGGGAAGAGTTGGCCGCGGATCGGAAAAAAGCTTTTGCATTCTTTTAACGGGACAAAAAATCAGCAACGATGGTAAGGAACGTATTAAGATGATGTGTACCACCAATGATGGTTTCAAAATTGCAGAAAAAGACCTGGAGCTACGCGGCCCCGGTGATATAGAAGGAACCCGCCAGAGTGGTATGCTGAATTTTAAACTTGCAAGTTTAATTGAAGATAAAGAGTTGTTATCTCTCGCACGGATGATGGCAGAAAAAATAGTGGAGGAAGATGAAACGCTTAAATCGGAAAAAAATTCGGTACTTAAAAATTACCTGGTAATGCAGAAAGGAAAAACTGCCTGGAGTAAAATCTCTTAAAAACAACAATTGAGGTTACTTAAACGTTTGTATTGGTGAACTTTAAAAAACAACAACTCTTGAAAATTTTTGCTCGGATTTTTATTTTTCTTCTATCCTTAACCGGGTTTACGGCTTCTTATGCCCAATATCTTGAATTTATTGAAAACAAAGGTCAGTGGGATGATCGGGTAAAATTTACCGGCAACTTAAACGGCGGCGCTATTTACTTACAACAGGCCGGTTATAAAGTTTTATTGAACAACAGTGAGGATATGAAAAGGATCGCCGAAGTGTATGGCGCCCACTTGCCGGATAAAGCATCTGGTACCGATAACCGGTCCGCGAATATTAAATCTCCGCATTACGAGAAAGATCCCATTCAAGGAAACCCCGACAGGCAGAATTTAAAAACGCAATTACGCTCACATGCCTATGAAGTGCGTTTTGCGGGAGCTTCTAAAATAGTTGATATTGTTCCTGAAAAGTATAATGGTACCTTCAATAACTATTTTAAGGGGAATGATTCTTCCAAATGGGCTTCCGGTTGCAAGATTTACCAGGCTATTGTATATAAAAATGTTTATCCCAATATTGATGTAAGGTATTATACCGACAATAATCAGCTTAAATATGATTTTATCGTACACCCGGGCGGCGATCCTACAAAAATCGCATTGGAATTTGATGGAGTCAGCGGATTAA
Organism: uncultured Chitinophagaceae bacterium; assembly: GCA_963695165.1. GTDB lineage: Bacteria > Bacteroidota > Bacteroidia > Chitinophagales > Chitinophagaceae > CAVOGF01. The sequence goes on along the minus strand of CAVOGF010000001.1, from coordinate 185,606 downwards.
AACTAAAAAATGGCAATCTGATCATTCAAACTACGGTAAGCGATGTTACCGAACTGGCTCCGGAAACTTACCAGATAACAGAAAAGGGTAAATCAGTTATTCCCTCAAAATATGTTCTTATAGGAAATACGGTACGTTTTAAAATAAATGATTATTCCAAAAACTCTACTTTAATTATTGACCCCACCTTAATTTTTTCCACTTTTACCGGCAGTAAGGCAGACAACTGGGGATATACCGCCACTTATGATGGCTTGGGTAATTTTTATGCCGGCGGTATTGCCTTCGATAATGGTTTCCCGACTAACAATGGCGCTTTTCAAAAAAACTTCCAGGGCGGTGATAATTCAGAAGGTGCCCCTCCCTATGATGTGGTGATTATCAAGTTCAATCCTAGTGGAAGCAACCGGATTTATGCCACGTACCTTGGTGGCTCCGGCGATGAGCAACCACATAGTTTGATTGTGGATAACAATGGCGACCTTATTATTGCTGGCAGAACTACTTCTACAGATTTTCCCACCACTGTTGCCAGTTTTGGACCTGGAGGCGGTTTTGATATTTTTATTACCAAGTTAAATCCAACCGGAACGGCGCTGGTGGGCTCCAGGAAATTTGGTGGCCCGGGCACAGATGGGGTGAATATCCGTCCGAAATATATTTCCCCGCAGGGCGCTGAAACCATCAGGAGAAATTATGGCGATGATGCACGCAGTGAAGTATTGATTGATGCAGCAAATAATATCTATCTTGCCTCCTGTACCCAGGATCCTGCATTTCCTACCACTCCAGGTGCATTTCAACCTAAAATGGGAGGCGGAAGACAGGATGGCGTGGTTATTAAAACCAATTCAAACCTTAGCACTGTTTTATTCAGCTCTTTTATAGGCGGAAATGGCGATGATGCCGCATTTGTACTTGCACTTCATCCAAATGACAATCTTATTTATGTTGCCGGTGGTACTACCAGCACTAATTTTCCGGGTGTAAAAAATGGTACTGCTTTATATAATTCTTTTCAGGGCGGCGAATGCGATGGATATGTTTCCCTTATCACCAATGACGGAAATACTTTACTTAAATCTTCTTATTTTGGCACATCGGGTAACGATTTGGTCTATGGTATTGAAGTGGATAAATTTGGCTTTCCATATATTATGGGTACTACTACGGGCGCATGGCCTGTTGTAAACTCTAAATTCGTTCAGCCGAATGGGAAACAATTTATTGCCAAATTAAAACCGGATCTAAGCGGATGGGAATATTCCACCGTATTTGGAAAAGGATCTGCTGCTCCGGACCTTTCTCCGGTAGCTTTTCTTGTTGACCGGTGTGAAAATGTTTATGTTTCCGGCTGGGGCGGTGAAGTGGACATTGGCCTTGGCTATCCCAATGCCAATACAAGAGGATTATCCACCACTCCCAATGCCATTCAATCCTCCACCGATGGGAGTGATTTTTATTTCTTCGTACTCGAAAGAAATGCCCAAAGCCAGTTATATGGTAGCTATTTTGGAAATGCCGGCGGATTTGGTGATCATGTAGATGGTGGTACCAGTCGCTTTGACAGGCAAGGCGTGATCTATATGGCCATGTGTGCCAATTGCAATAAGGCAGGAACATTTCCAACAACACCTGGCGTGTGGAGCCCGCAAAATGGAGCGCAGCAAGGCGCGCTTTGTAATCTTGCTGCGGTTAAAATTGCATTTGAGCTTGCTGGAGTAGGTACGGGGGTAAGGGCAAGCATCGAAGGAATTCCCAGGGACACTTCAGGTTGTGTACCTTTACTCGTGGATTTTACAGATACTATTGCTATTGCCAAAAAGTATATCTGGAATTTCGGTGACGGAAGTCCTGATCAGTCAACGCTTATTCCGTCCAATAACTATACATATACTAAAGTAGGCGACTACAAGGTAATGCTGGTAGCAATTGATTCTTCTACCTGTAATATTGCAGACACTTCTTATACACATATCCGGGTGCGTAACGACCGGGCCCAACTGGCAATTGCCTCCCAGAAATTACCACCCTGTGAATCGCTTAGTTACCAGTTTACCAATAATTCCACCGCAGCCCCCGGCAGATCTTTTGCCGACGATTCCTTTTTATGGGATTTTGGGGATGGAGATTCACTGATAACCAATTCCACCACATTAATTCATCATTATAAAGCCGCGGGAACCTATATTGTCAAACTTCATTTATTGGATACCAGCTTTTGTAATGCGCCTGATGTAAAGATTGATACATTGAGAATTGCGGCAAATGTAACCGCGAAGTTTGAAACGCCGCCATCGGGATGTGCGCCTTATGATGCGGTATTTAATAATGTTTCACTTGCCGGTAACCAGTTTTTCTGGGATTTTGGGGATGGCGCCACATCAAGATTGGTGAATCCGGTTCATACCTATGCCAATCCTGGTAATTATACGGTTAAATTACTTGCAATTGATCTTTCCACCTGCAATCAGAGGGATAGTATCAGTACCAATATAGTCATTAGTCCAAAACCCGCGGCGGCTTTTGCATTCAACCCGCAACCGCCATTGGAAAATACGCCAATTAATTTTATCAACGGATCCACAGGCGGCACTTCTTTTGAATGGGAATTTGGTGATGGCCAGACCTTAAAAACCGCAAAAAGAGATACGGTAGTTAACCATATTTATGGCAAAACAGGATTTTATAAAGCATGCCTTGTGACAGCAAATAATTTTGGATGTGAAGACACGGTTTGTCATGAAGTGCAAGCCATTGTTGTTCCTTTATTAGATGTGCCCAATGCATTTACACCAAATGGAGATGGCATAAATGATGTAATTACAATAAAAGGTTACGGCATTGAAAAATTAAACTGGAAAATATATAACCGCTGGGGCACTATGGTATTTCAATCGGCGGATCAAAGCCAGGGATGGGATGGGAAATATAAAGGTGTCCTTCAACCACAGGAAGTATATAATTATGTACTTGATGTAGAATTTTCAGATGGAACCAAGTATCAAAAGAAAGGAGATATTACATTGCTCAGATAAGCTACTAACGGCTTAAAAAATTGAACTAAGAAAGGAGGTAACTATGAAGAATTATTTTTATAAATGGATTGTAATAGTATTCTCATTATTACTATGGAAAAATCAGGAAGCGAAAGCACAAGACCTTCATTTTTCACAATATTTCAATGCGCCATTGCTGGTTAATCCGGCAAATACCGGTTTTTCGCCAGACGAGGATTGGCGTGTAGGAGTGAATTACAGAAATCAGTGGTCCAGTTTATCCGCCAATCCATATAAAACAATGAGCGCCTGGGGCGATGCTCAATTATTCAACAATCGTTTTGAAAATGGCTGGGTAGGTATTGGTGGCGCACTGCTGCACGATGTAGCGGGAAGCGGAAGCCTGAGTACCACACGTGCTTTTGGCTCTGTGGCTTATCATCAAATGCTGGGACTGGCCAGTTTGCTAAGCGCAGGATTTAATATTGGCTATGTTAACAAAAGCGTTGATTTTTCTAAACTCACTTTCGACAACCAATGGAATGGAAAATTTTTTGATATTACCGCACCTACCGGTGAAAATTTTATTGCAAGCAAGGTTGGCTATTTCGACCTGCAGGCAGGTTTAAATTATGCAATGTTTCCCAATGAAAATACCTATTTGAATGCAGGATTCAGCGCTTCACATATTAACCAACCCCGTGAAAGTTTCTTCTCTCCCACTGCCGTAGATGCAAAATTAGATATTCGTTATACCGTTTTCTTAAATGGACTTTTCAAACTGAATGATCAATGGATCCTGAATCCAAACGCGTATATCAGCAAAATGGGCAATGCCTGGGAAACAGTTTTGGGCATGAATGCAAATTATAATTTAAGTGGGGACGGTAATACCCAATTAATTGCCGGGCTTTATTACCGCACCAATGACGCATTAATACCCATGGTGGGTTATCAATGGAATGATTTGAAGTTAACGGTGAATTATGATGCCACCGTTTCCTCATTAAGTACTTACAATCAATCCAATGGCGCATATGAGCTTTCATTGGTAAAAACCGGATTATTTTCTTCAGGAGGAAAAAATTTAAAATGTCCTACGGTTAAATTCTAACCCGTCCGGCCCTATCCTTGCAACGGTATTGAAGTAACGGTATTGATGTGTTTCCGGTTAATGTTATTTACTACCAGGTTGAACCACTTTCTTCATTTAAGCATTAAATAGTTCGTGCAAAATTCCTGAACCCGGATAAGATTGTTGCAAATGATTATTCACCTATAAAATTACAGTTATGTACATCATCCGTGATATTTTCCAACTTCAGTTTGGACACTATAAAGATGCCAAAGCATTATTGGACGATGCATTTAATAAAGGCTTGATGCCTGAAGCAAAATCCGCCCGCATCTTATCCGATTTTACAGGGGATTCCTACAGACTGATTTTTGAAGAAGGGTACGATACACTTGCAGATTATGAAAAATCAATGACAAGTAGTATGAATCAAAATGAATGGAAAGCCTGGTATGAAAAATTTAAACCCCATGTCAGTTCTTCGCATAGGGAAATCTTAAAACAGGTCCGGTAATTTTGCCAGGATTTGCGAAAAAAAACACCGCCGGGATTTAAATCTGTAAAATTTAAGTTTAAAAAAAACGGAATTACTACTACAGTTATTTTTCTTGATTAATTTCATTGCTCATTATTATTCATTTAAGCAAGTTCATGAGAAAATTGATTGTTTTAGTATTCGCTTTTTCAATGTGCATTAATAAAGATTATGCACAAATGTCCAATGCAGCATCTGTCTCCGGATATGATCAGCATGAAGCATTCAACCCGCTATTTTATCCGCAGAGTGGGAATGATTACAGAAGTTCCGGCGGCCAGCCAGGACCAAAATACTGGCAAAACAGGGCGGATTATAAGATTATTGCAACACTTGATACCACTTTGCATTCCATTACCGGATCAGTGGATATTTCTTATAAAAACAACAGCCCGGATAATTTATCATTTTTATGGTTGCAACTGGATCAGAATATTTATCGCCAGGATTCGCGTTCAGAAGCAACCAGCCTGGTAACGGGAGGCCGGTTTGTGAATAAATCATTTACGCAAGGAACTGTATTAAAATCGGTAACCATTCATCAGAATGGCAAATCATCAAAAGTAGATTACCTTGTAAATGATACGCGCATGCAGGTGAAATTGCCTAATTCGGTAAAAGCAAATGGCGGAATGATTGAATTAAAGATTGATTTTTCTTTTGTGATTCCGGAATATGGTACAGATCGTATGGGCCGGCTGAACACAAAAAACGGCTGGATATATGAAATTGCGCAATGGTATCCGCGCATGTGTGTATATGACGATGTGATAGGATGGAACACACTGCCTTACCTGGGAGCGGGTGAATTTTATCTTGAATATGGAGATATTGATTATACCATTACCGCACCTTCCAATATGATCCTTACCGGATCAGGCGCTTTGGAAAATCCGGCCCAGGTATTAACCTCAACTCAATTAAGCCGCCTTGATCAGGCAAAGTCAAGTGATAAAACGGTGATGATCCGTACGCCGGAAGAAGCAGCCCAGGCAAAGCCACAATCCGCAAAAAGCACGTTAACCTGGAATTTCAAATGCCATCAGACAAGAGATGTGGCCTGGGCTGCATCAAAGGGATTTGTCTGGGATGCTGCACGCATTAATTTACCAAGCGGAAAGAAAGCGCTGGCACAATCCGTATATCCGGCAGAAAGCGGCGGTGATTCCGCATGGGGAAGATCAACAGAATATGTAAAATATTCAATAGAACTCTGTTCAAAGGAATGGTTTGAATACACTTATCCCGTGGCTACAAATGTGGCTGGTATTGTGGGCGGAATGGAATATCCGGGAATTGTATTTTGTTCCTGGAAAGCTAAAAGAGAGGGTTTATGGGGCGTAACCAATCATGAATTTGGTCACAACTGGTTCCCTATGATTGTTGGTTCCAATGAACGTAAATATGCCTGGATGGATGAAGGCTTTAATACCTTTATTAATGATGTGGACACCAAAGTCTTTAATAAAGGTGAGTATTACAGGCCGCAGGACAATCAGAAAATGGCCCGGTATAATTTCGGCCCGGGTTCGGAAAGCCTGATGAATGTGCCTGATGTGATACAAAATGCGAATCTTGGTGTGGCAGCATATTATAAACCCGCCATGGCTTTACACATGCTGCGTAAATTTGTTTTGGGAGAAGAAAGATTTGATTACGCTTTCCGTACCTATATTGAACGCTGGGCATTCAAACATCCTACTCCCTGGGATTTTTTCAGAACAATGGAAAATGTTGGCGGAGAAGATCTTGCCTGGTTCTGGCGCGGCTGGATCCTGAACAACTGGAAACTGGATCAGGGAATTAAAGATGTAAAATATGTAGAAAATGATCCTTCCAAGGGCGCATTGATCACCATTGAGAATCTTGACCAGATGGTTATGCCGGTTGTAATGGCAATTCAACAGGATAATGGAAAAACAGATACTATAAAATTACCGGTTGAAATCTGGCAAAGAGGTGGCAGTTGGACATTTAAATACCAATCTGATTCAAAAATTAAAAGCATTGTAATTGATCCCAAACATGAAATGCCCGATTATAACCCGCAAAACAATACCTGGAATGGCGGATCCGCTGCTTTAAAAGCGGTACCACAGGGTATTACAGCTACTTCCATTCTCAATAAATACATCCAGGCCATTGGTGGTGCAGACAAGTTAAAAAGACTGAAGGACTTCTCCATGACGGCAACAGGAGCAATACAGGATCAGGACATTGTTTTTACAAAACTGTATAAAAATCCGGGTAAATATTTATCTACGGTAAGCATTCCCGACCTGAACATGACTCCAATGAAAATTGTTATCAATGGCGACAGCATATTCATGAATCAGATGGGAAACCCGGTACCTTTAAACGATGAAATAAAAAAAGTGCTGAAGGAACGCAGTGAAATATTTCCTGAATTGAGCCTGCTCGATCAAAACAATGCAGTTGTAAAAGGTATCACAACCATCAATGGAGCGGATGCTTATGAACTGAACGTAAATTTTGGAAATATTACTTATTCCTATTTTTATGATGTAAATACCGGTTTCAAATTAAGACAAGGCGAATCCTCAACCGACATGCCTGAAGCTTCCACTACCATAGATTATTCCGATTACCGGGATGTGGACGGAATTAAATTTCCTTATAAAATGAATGAAGATCTTGGACAGATTTCATTTGATCTACAGGTTCAGAATTTAAAAATAAATTCAGGATTAATAAGTGATGGGGAGTTTAAGTAAGGTGGAAAAGTGAAAGGTGAATAGTAAAAAGTGAAAAGTGAAAAGATAAATGGTGGAAAGGTAGTGTTTATATAATATTATTAATTCAAGATTAAAAGCTACGTAAATTACGTAGCTTTTTTTTATGCGCTATACCATTAAAAAAAGTTGCCAACTTTTTAGAAAGTTGGCAACTTTAAATCGCGCGAGCTTTTCCTTTTAGAGTTTCCGGGATTAATTGCCCATCATTCCCTGGTCCATACCGCCACCCATATCGCCGGACTTGGTATTTTTACGTTTAAATAAGTTGGCATCAAATTTTCCAAAACGGTAGGCAAAATTTAATCGCACTATTTGCGCATCCCTTCTTCTTTCCTGGTTTTGATAATAAAAAGATGTTTCGGAATAAGTACTGAATAATTGCGTTTTGAAAATATCATTCATACTAAGCGTAAGAGAAGCACTGTTTCCTCCTTTCCAGGTCCAGTCTTTCTTAAGCGCTATATCAAATCCATAACGCGGGTTGATATATCCCTGGGAACTTCCCATCGGGCCACCAAAAAAAACACCACCGCCACCGCCACCACCGCCGCGTCCGCCACCAACATTGGGTGGTAAAACGGTTTTTGCCTGGTATTCACCGGAAAACTGTATGGAATATGATTTGGGAAGTTTAAAGGTCTGGTTCATTTTGGCAAACCAGCTTATTTTTTCATTAGATAATCCCTTTTCTATATTTCCGCTATTTATTTTAGAATTAAACAGGTTTACGTTTAAAGTAAAATCCCACCATTTGGCCAGCGGCATTCTGTTTGTTAATTCCAACCCATAAATAATACTGTTGTCCGCATTTATAAATGTGTTGAAATAAGCATCCGGATTTTCAACAGAAGTTGAATCCTTATACGTATAACGGGTAATTAAGTCGGTACTGTATTTGAAAAAGGCTGAGGCCAGAAATGTAGCGCCTTTTGAATAATTATTACTGTAAGCAACTTCCAATGAGTTTGTAAACTCCGGCTTTAACCCTGGATTTCCCGAATTAATATTCAACGGATCACTAATATCTTTAATGGGTGCAAGCTGGAAAAAATTGGGTCGGTTGATTCGCCGTGTATAGTTTAACTGCAGATCCTGGATATCATTTATCTTGTAGGAAATAAATGCACTCGGAAATAAGCTGATAGGATAATTCACTTTAAAGCTGGTATCTTTTTTCAGATCAGTACCATTATAATTGGAGCTTTCGGCCCGCAATCCCAGTTGATAATTCCAATTTTTTACCTTTAGGGTATAAGTGGCGTAAGCTGCAAATACCTGGTCTTTGAATTTGTATTTGCTGCTGATAGAAGGATCCAGCTTATAATCTGAGTAGCCGTAGTCATACTTGTACTGGTCATTTATACTTTCATAATCGCGTATGGCCGCGCGTACACCGGCTTCCAGCTTTACGTTATCCGAAATCGGATTTTCATAATCGCTTTGAATAGTAACAAAATTATTATGCCCGTTTCCAATAGTTCTCCTTAACAAAGGCTGAAATTTCGGATTGTCATTGGGTAAAAAAGTGGCGGTGTTTAAATCAGTATTGTTGTCATTTTTACTCGAATTATAATTGATGTCTCCAGTAAGATTGTGCCCGTTTTTGGGAAAGTTATGCTTGTAACTAAGCTGACCGCCGAAGTTTTTGAAATTGAATTCCGATAAGGAATTTATATTACTGTAAGAAGACATCTGATTATCCAGTAAGGTATCCGTAAGCTGCGGCTGGTTGTTGTTGAAGTTGCCGCGTACAAAACTACCATTAACTGAAATCGTATTTCTGATATCAACAAGGTAATCAACTCCGGCTCTTAAAAAGCCAAAATAACCTTTATTGGTACCATTTCCCGTTTGAACTACATCTGTAGGTGGATTCGTTAAGTTATGGCGGTTTAAAACAGAACTGCTTTTCGATTTTCTTTGATTGAAATTACCACTTGCAAACATATTCAGTTTATTCTGGCGAACATTAATATCGCCGCCGAGATTAAGCTGTCCACGGGAATCAATGCCCGTTCTTAATCCGCCATTATAGCCTACTTTTTTATTCTTCTTTAAAACAATATTCAAAATACCTCCATTGCCTCCTGACGCATCAAATTTTGCGGAAGGATTGGTGATCAGTTCTACTTTATCTATAATGTCCGCGGGAATCTGGTCGAGCGTTAATGTAGTTGGTCTGCCATCTACAAATAATTCCGGGCTGGCATTTCTTAGCGTTACATTACCGTCTATATCCACATTGAGAGATGGAATTTGTTTCATTACTTCAGTAGCCGTTTGCCCGGAACTAACCAGATCCTTATCTACATTGAATATTTTACGGTCTACACCGAGCTGATAGGTAGGCTGAGAAGCGGTAACTGTTACATTTGCAAGTGTGGCATCTGATTGCTCCATTTTCAGGTTGCCCAGATCTTTATCGGCTTTACTCATTATTTGTTGCATGCGATCCGCTCCCGCAGCGCCATTCATTTTTATATCAAATGAAATTTTCTGATCAAAATCTTTATACCCAACCGTTGTTATCCGCAACTGAAAAGTTCCCATCAGGGGAACATTTTCCAGGCTGAAATCACCATTAGGCTGGCTTAATACAGTTGCTAAATTTACCTGTTTCATTTGTTTGGTTGCACTATCCGGGCGGCTACCGATCAATTGTATAAAAGCCCCTTCCAGGCCTTTATTTGTCTTACTATCCACTACCTTACCATAGAAATGCCCGTTGTTCATTCCTTGCGTATTTCTTACAATCCTTACCCCACCGCCACCGCGACAACAGTATTTTGAGAAAAGGAGGAAATTGTTATTAAAAGACTGAAAGCAAAAAGTACAGATTGTTTCATGAAGTTTGTTATAATGTAAATTGGAAAATTTTTTTTTAAGAAATTAGTTTAGGTAAAAATGATGCGTGCAAAATACATTGCGTTTGTTTTACTGCTTCATTAATTCGGCCATAGTATAATAACATTAGGCAAGCAGCGGTACCAACAGTGACTGTTCTGCTTAAAATAAAAAGGGTTCGATTCTCTAAAATTGAAAAGGGTTGAAAAATTTTGTTTATGTATTTGCAAAAAAAAATCCTGTTTTTTGGGTCCGCAAAGAACAGGATTTTTTTACTACAAAAAATATTTACGGAAAAAATTAATTGTAAATAATCTTTGACGAAATCATTAAAAGAATAGTTTTCCGCAAGGGGTAATTATTACTTCTCTTGCTTTTCTTTCATATCTGATTTCATTTTATTCAAATCTTCTTTGGCCTTTTTCAGCGACTGATCTACTTCGGCTTTTATTTTATCCCAGTCAATCTTTTTCAGAGAAGCATCTACTTCCGCCTTAATCTTATTCATATCCACTTCCTTTAAAGAGGTATTCATCTCAGCTTTCATTTTATCCCAATCTATCTGTTTCATTGAGGCATCCACGTCCGCTTTTAATTTATTCCAATCCACATTCTTAAGCGCAGCATCCACATCCATCCGGATTTTATCAAAATTAATTTTCGCAACCGATTCATTTATGTCGAGCTTCATTTTTGAAAAGTCCAGATTTTTCATCTGCTCATTAAGCTGCTCCATTGCTTTATCCAGCTGCTCCATTGACTTGTCTAAATCTTTTAGTCCATCTTCACCATGATGTAATACGCGGGGTTGGCTGGTATCCTTAATTGTGCTTTCCGTTGTTTTTCTATCATTTTTATTTGATGGCGCTTGCCAACTAATAGTAACAGCAGCAATAAACAAAAGAATACCAATAAAATTGAGATTTTTTGTTTGCAGTACATTTTTCATAATTGTTTGATTACAGGTTTACGATACGCTTCGTATGTAAATATACGACTTGCTTCGTAAATCATAAATTCCATTCCTGTATTTGTTTATTTTTAACAATTTAATGCATTTCTGTTATGTTAGTACTTAAACGTAATGATGGAATTTTATATTAAAAGCCTTGATCAGACACCGGATAATTAACATTTTTATTGCTGGAAATATATCTTCAATAATCTTTCCTTAACAATATTTTCTCATAAGCCTGATTAACTTTAAAATCTAAATTTCAATTTATGAAAAAGATTCTCGCTGGTATTTTAGCGTTTATGTTTTTGGCCACTTCCGTTTTTGCGCAGTCCAATCAACAACCTGCATCAAAGACAACCACCCAACAACATGTGAAAAAGAATGGAACCGCGGACAAGCGTTTTAAAGAAAACAAGCAAACAACAACCGCTGTACAATCCACCACTCATCTTAAGAAAAATGGAACGCCCGACAAACGTTACAAAGAAAACAAAGATGTAACTACAAAAAAGGTAACGCCCTTACACAAAAAAACTGTTGCTAAAAAACCAGCAGCCTAGTAATCGTTACAATGCCCTTCATCCAAAAAAATCAGGAATTCCCATTAATAAACCTACCCCAAACTCATTGTATGTAAAAGCCTCTTTAAAATTAAAGAGGCTTTTATTTTGACTGAAACGCTAAAAGTCAGCTTTGTAAGTTGCAGTAAGAAAATTAGACTTTCCTTTGCGTACTTACGCCTTTGCGTGCGACTTCATTACATGCAAAGACACTAAAGCGCAAAGAATTTGATAATAGAGAAATTTATATTCCTCCCCATCATCACTATCCTCCCATCATTCATTTTCCCAATTCCATTTTCATTTCATCATTAGCAGTATTTTTGCGCAAAATTTTAATTGCATGCACGCTGTTTTGGAAAAAGGATTGGTTACAATGGAACACCTGCAAAGTTTTAAAGAGATTGTTGGTGAACAATATGTTTTTGCCGATGAAGAAAACCTGAATCATTATGGTCATGATGAAACAGAACATTTACTCTATTTACCGGAAGTAGTATTGAAACCAAAAACTACTGAAGAAATAAGCGCCATCATGCGCTTGTGTAATGAATATAAAATACCGGTAACTCCACGTGGTGGCGGTACCGGCTTAAGTGGTGGCGCATTACCACACCTGGGCGGCGTATTGATTTCGCTGGAGCGAATGAACGCAATCCTTGAAATTGATGAACGCAACCTTCAGGTTACTACCGAACCCGGCGTGATTACCGAAGTATTGCAAAACGCGGTAAAAGAAAAAAAACTTTTTTATCCGCCCGATCCGAGCAGCCGCGGCACTTGTTTTATTGGCGGAAATATTGCTGAAAACAGTGGCGGTCCCAAAGCTGTAAAGTACGGCGTGGTAAAAGATTATGTACTCAACCTTGAAATTGTTTTACCATCCGGTGAAATCATCTGGACCGGCGCAAATGTGCTGAAAAACTCAACCGGCTATAATTTAACGCAATTAATTGTAGGAAGTGAAGGAACTTTAGGTATCGTTACCAAGATCGTGTTGAAACTCATTCCGCTTCCGGCTTTTGACCTGCTGATGCTGGTTCCTTTTCAATCACTGGAAAAAGCAAGTGAGGCAGTGAGCGCCATATTCCGTGCCGGCTTTACACCAAGCGCCATGGAACTGGTTGAGATAGATGCCTTGGAAATTGTAAGTAAAATGGTAGACAGCCATGCAGTACCCGTAACTGCGGATATTGCGGCCCATCTTATCATAGAAGTGGATGGCAATAACATGGATGTATTGATGCAGGAAATGGAATCCATTGCTGAATTACTGCAACAGTTTGATGCGGGTGAAGTATTTTTTGCAGATGATGCACAACAAAAAGAAGAATTGTGGAAACTGCGCCGCCGTGTAGCGGAAGCGGTAAAGACCAACGGTTACACCATAGAAGAGGACACTGTGGTTCCGCGCGCCGAATTACCCGCGCTGATCCGGGGTGTAAAAGCGCTTGGAAAAGAATATAATTTTAAAGCCGTTTGTTATGGTCATGCCGGCGATGGCAACCTGCATATCCGGATAAAAAAAGAAGGCACTGAAAACAGTTTTGGCGATGAGGAAATGACGAAAGCGCTGCGGGCTTTATTTAAACTGGTGCATTCATTAGGTGGAACAATCAGCGGCGAACACGGAATCGGATTGATTCAGAAAGGTTATATGGATATTGTTTTTGAAGAAGCCAATCTTCAACTGATGCGGAAGATAAAGAAGGCATTTGATCCGAATAATATTCTGAATGCGGGTAAGATATTTGACCTGAAATGATCCGAATAAATGAAAAATAAAAATGAAGAATTAAAAATGAAAAAGTTGTTTCAATCTTCGAAAACAGGAAAAATAATATTGACCGTTTGTTTTATTGTACCCGGTTTGTTCTTGTTTGCACAACGGATTCCGCCAACATACCAAGGTGGCGGCACGGAGGATTCCGCAAGGGAAATAGAGGCTGAAAAAGGTTTTAAGAAAGAAAATATCTTTTTAGGTGGCAGTATCGGGGCAGGCTTTACAAGCGGAAGTTTTAATGTAGGCGCCAATCCCGAAATTGGTTATACGGTTGCGCAATGGCTCGATGCGGGATTAGGATTTAATATCAATTATTATTCAATTCGTGCGGATTACAACAATGGTATCCGCCAAAGAAGCATTAATTATGGTGGCGGCCCTTTTGTGCGGCTTTATCCGGTTCATTTTTTATTCCTGCAAGCTCAGATGGAACAAAACTGGATCAAACATAATTTAATGAATCAGTTCACGGGCGAGAAAGGAACCATTAATGCCCAAGCCACCAGTTTACTGGGCGGTATTGGGTATACGCAGCGTATGATCGGGCAAAGCAGTTATTATATACTCGTAATGATGGATTTCATGCGTGATCCCAATTCGCCATATCTTGACAATACCTATGGCGCTAAAAGGATCATTCCTATTGTAAGAGCAGGTTTTAATTTTTATCTGCATCCAAAAAGATAGCGTCTGGTGTGGCATGCACTTCAAACATGGATTTCCAGTCTTCGTATAAAAATCCTTTTACCTGCATTTGATTGATATGTCCCAATAACTGGTTATAAAATCCTGCTGTATTCAGCAGGATTATTTTTTTATTGTGAATAGACAATATATTCCAGGTGATCATTTCAAACAGTTCGTCCAGTGTGCCATTACCACCAGGCAAAACAATGGCGGCATCCGACAGATCATACATTGTTTTCTTTCTCACATGCATATCAGCAACGATATGCAGATCTGTCAATCCCAAATGTTGTTGCTCAAATTCTACCAGCAATTCAGGCATTACGCCAATTACTTTTCCATCCTGTTCAAGTGCGGCATTGGCTATAGCTCCCATCAATCCCTTGTTTCCGCCGCCATATACCATAGTAATTTTTTTTTGCCCAAGCAAAGTTCCAAGTTCCCGGGCATGCTGTTCATATAAAGGATCATTTCCCAACCTGGAACCACAAAAAACTGCTACGGATCTAAACATAGAACTGTATTAAAAAATGATATGAACAATTAAAATACAACTGTAAATTATTTATTTTTTGATACCGGCATTTGTTTTTTATGGCATCTTCGTTGCGTCGCATTTCGTTCATCTGTACCACATTGGGCGGCTTTGAGCTATCAGCATTGAGCTTTGAGTTATCAGCTTTGAGCTTTTTCAGCACAACATCTCCCCTATATCAAATCTCAAAATTTTCCTAAATCCTAATTCCGATGTCTTGTCCAAAAAAAGTTATTTGATTATTTGTTTTTAGTTTCCTGAATCCGAAACCGAATTTTTATTGTTTTGCCCTTACAGGGCAAAAATTCAATAAGCATCCTATTTCTACCGGCATAATGCCCCTACAGGGCATTTCCGATTAATTCCTAATTCGTAAAGCCCAATTCCGAAATCCTAAATCCTAATATCTAAATCCCAAATTCTAATTCCCTACCCTTAACAACACGCACATCACAGCCGGAATAATCGTCTGTTCTCCGGTTGGATTTAATTTTCCTGATTCCTTGTCACGTCGGAATAAAACTATATTATCCGTATTCATATTTGCCACAAAAACAAATTCATCTTTTGGATCAATGAGAAAATTCCTTGGATGATCGCCTAAAGTATTTTCATGACCAACAAATTTTAGTTTACCCGTACCGGAATCAATGGAATAAATAGCGATGCTTTGATGTCCTCTGTTGGATGCGTATAAAAACTTACCATCAGGCGACACATGAATATCAGCCGCGGTATTGGGTTCTGTAAAATTTTCAGGCAGCATATTTATACGGTCAACAGGAGTTAATGCGCCCGTCTTTTTATTGACCCGAAAAGCGGCAACAGTGGAAGAAAGTTCTTCAACGGAAAATGCAAGATTGCCACCCGGATGAAAAGTAAAATGACGCGGTCCCGCGCCCGGAGTACTTGACGCATAAGGCATTGCAGCAGGAAACAGTTTTCCTGATTTCTCTACCTTATAGATCATTATTTTATCCGTACCTAAATCGGATACATAAATAAAATTTCCATCCGGCGAGGGAATTATAGAATGCACATGCGAAGCCTTCTGCCGGCTTGGATGAACGCTGCTTCCTTCGAATTGTTTAACATCGGCAACATTCCCAAAACTCCCATCTTTATTTAATGAGTAAACAGCCAGGTTGCCTGCTCCATAATTGGAAACATAAGCAAATCTTCCCTGCGGATCCACACTGATATGAGCAGGCCCCTGCCCTTCGGAAGAAAGCTCATTCAATTTTGTTAGGAAACCTGTAGCAGGATTTATTTTAAAAGAAACTACACTTCCCTTATGCACATTGTTTTCAAGGGTACCTTCACTGTATGCGGCATAAAGAAATTTTCCATTGGGATGAAACGCTAAAAAATTTGGACTTTTCCCTTCAGTAACCGTTTGTAATGGAGTCAATTTTCCCTTCGAACGGTCAAATTCCATCACATATATACCCTTACTTTCACGGGTGGAAGAAGTACCGGCATACATTATTTCCTTGGAACTATTTTTTTGAGCAATACTATTACTGCTCCCCATAAATAAAATGGAAACTACAATCAATAATTTTAATGGTGACATATTTCAAAACAATTGGTTTAATTTTTTAAAAGCTTCGAAAATCAAGAGGTTTTTGGAAATAAACCAAGAAGGTTCTTGAAACCTTCTTGGTTTTGAATTTTTGAAACCTTCCTGGTTTGGCTTGGACTTTAGCTTTCTTTCTGGTTCAACAATTCCACCGCTTCTTTATTCGGGTAAACCTGGTATAAAATATAAGCCCCTTTTGCATCCTGCCTGGGTGAAACTTTAATCTTGTTGTCACCTTGTTTTACTTCCACTTCTTTCCAGTCCGGTGAAACATAGGTCTTCAATGTCAATGGAATATTGTACATTGTCTTATCCAATGAATGGGTTAAATTTAATGATATTATACCATCCTTTTCCGTTTTTTGAATAGAGGCATTCATTCTTTGCCGCATATATTTTGTTGCATCGCCAAAACTGGCAACCCAAAGATTTGCTTCATTTTGTTTGATATACTTAAAATATTCTTCTAACATTTCGCTGGATAATGCTTCCCAACCAATACCATCCACCCCATGAATAACCAATACAAGCCAGGCATTATAATGAGCAGCTGTAGTATCAATCCAGGACTTCATCATGCTTAAAGGAGTTTTTGTAGTAGCGCCCCGCTGCCATTGTACATATTCTTTATTAAAACTGCCGGGCGTCGTTTTGCTGGAACGGTTAAGTTCCTGCAGATATGGCTCAGGCATCCTGTTTCTAAGAGCGGGATAAATCTTATACATATATTCCATCACTCTTTCATTTTCCGTACCATAAGGTCCTTCTGCTGAAAAAGTATATTCCGGCCCAAGTTGTTTCAAAATATCTGCTTTGCTTTTTTCGAGTTCATAAAGCAGATTTACTTCATCAAGCGCAGCCAAACGCGGATGAGTAACGGTATGACTGGCAAACTCATGACCTTGCGCGGCATAGGTTCTGATATCATCCCAGGTAGTTCCGGCTGCTTCAATCACTTCATTATTGGGTTTATTTCCCGGTTTAAATTCGCCGTTCCTTACTTTCTTATAAAGATCATCCATCACCAGGTAAGCTTCTTCCTCTTTGCCGGCGTCAATCAATGATCCGGCTTTTGTATGGTATTCGATCGTTCCCTGGTAACCAAGAAAGCCTGCGGCAGAAGCGCGTTCAAAAAAATTTTCTTTATTGGTGGGAATAATGGCGGCTTCCTCAATGATCTTTTTTACAGGACGGCCAATAAATTTACCCTGATATTCTGACCCGGGTATCTGACCTGTAATAATAAAAAAAGTGGCAGGTATCTTTAGCCGGTTCATAATAGGTAAAGCCTTTTGGAACTGGTTGATGGAACCATCATCATAGGTTATTGAGACCGCTCCATTTTTTCCATACTGCCATTTTGTGATTTCAGTTTCACCTATGGATCCTTTTTTATCTGTACATGCATTTAAAAGCAAAATTATAAAAGGTAGAAAAAATATATTCTTTATTAAATTTGAAAACTTCATAGTCAGATGAATTAATAATTATGTATTAGAACGGCTATTGCCATGTTGTTTTTTAAATATTCAATTTGGCAAAACACTTCCCGGAAAACTTCTGCAGGTATGAATTTCATAAATAAAAATCCCCCTTTTTACTCCCGGATCTTCATCCATTATTGTTTTTACTTTTTCTGCACCGGCGTTAAAAATTCCAATGCCGGATACTTCACTTCCATCGGATACAGGACAAACAACAGGCAATAATCCTTCTTCTTTTAACGAAAAATTTCTGCGTCCATGCTCCCATATAATTTTTTCAACTCCTTCCATATTATAGTTAGGTCCATGTTTTAAAATTACTATTGTATAATACTTTGTAGCAGCAATCATTTGCCTCATATATTCATCCGTAATTTTCGCCATTTTATTCCGTTTTATTCGATTGATAATTGCTAAGCATGAATGAAGAAGCGGAGCGGATTTAAATTCTAATAAACAGCTTTTTCTTATACATCCAGTACAAAATCATCCATACTAGTACCAATACCAGCGTACCATTTACCAATGTGGCATAAGGCAATCCAAACAACTGATCATAATTCTGTCCCAAATGAGTATGAAGTGAACTATCTATAAAGGAGCTTATTCCGCCATCGGCTATCACATACGCGGCAATAGAATTCATGCCAATAACCATTAAGAAAAAGGACCAGTTTTTCTTGCCTGCCAGATCTATTATTCCATAAAAAAAGGCAAGGAATAAAAAGCAGATGCCGCCGCTAAAAATAGTCCAGGCCGGAGTCCAGATGCGTTTTACAATCGGATTAATACCCGTTACATGCAATAAAATTCCCAGCGCAATTAATGCCAATCCTGCCTTTACAAAAAATTTCAGTTTTTCTTTTTTTGATGTTTTAGCTTTTAATGCATTCCCGGCAAATAATCCCAAAATCATAGTACCTAAAGTTGGAATAAAACTAAGTGTACTATATCCGCCGCCATTAAATAGAAAAGGATTTTTACGTGGAAACAGATTTAAAAACCAGCGATCGAAAGCCCAGGCAAGGTTTGTGTTTTTATTCCAATGGGCCGCAAAGCCGTGCAAATTGTGTTGCCAGTCTGCTGCTACCCCGGCCGTACTGTAATCGAAATCAACACCAGGCAAAGGATACAAAGCAAAGGCAAGCCAATAACCAACTAAAATAATAATGAGCGCTGCAAGTTGTACGCGTTGGGAATAAAACCCGATGATCACAAGAAAAGTATATCCCAAACCAATTTGTGTAAGTGTATCCTCAAATGTAAAATTTGTTTGACCGGCATGAATGGACCGAAGAAATATACCAAGGAATATCAGGATCAAAGAACGTTGAAGGGTATGTCTTATAATAGAACCTGTTGTTGCGCCCCTGCTTCTTCTGCTTGCGATAGAAAAAGGCAATGCCACACCCACTAAAAATGTGAACGATGGCTGAATCATATCATGTAAACTAAGCCAGACCCAGGGCACATGCGATTGATTGAAGGATAGAAATCCCCAGAATGCATTACCCGGCAATGCTTTTGACACAGTTGACAGGGAAAGCACTTCCGCCATCATCAGCAACATTACAAAACCCCGGTAAACGTCAACAGAAGCTACTCTGTTTACCGGCAATGCTGGATTTACTATAGTTCCGGATGCGGTAGAAGGTTCAAAAGGTTGTACAGGAGCAGTTTGCATAAATTGAGTTTTTGGTCTTTTTTTAACTAATATACAAGTTTTAATTATCCTGATAATATTTTTTCCCTGTGGATTGAAAGAGGAGGCTTAAAAATTACAAGAAGAATGGGAAACTGTTTTTTCCTTACGTGCTTTGGGAAATGGCGGGAGACTTATTCGTCAGCAAGAATACTAAGAGCATAAAGATTTTCTTTGCGTGCTTTATGGCTTTGCGCGAGAATTTTTTCCACGCAAAGAAGCCAGGAGCGCAAAGATTTGACATTATCAATTTTTTCTTCGCGTGTTTTGTGGCTTCCCGTGAGCCCGATTGAATATTTAGTAAAGTGTAAGTTGTCTTTTTAACTCATCCAGGCTTACTACTCCTTCAATACGCGTGACTTCTTTTCCATTTTTATAAATGATAAAACTAGGAATCGTTTCAACATACAAATCCTTCATGATATCGGTATGAATACCGGCATCAACTTTAACCAGTTTAAACTGGGCTTTTAATTCCGTTTGTAATTGTTGCAGCACAGGTTCCATTTTTTTGCAGGGCGGGCACCATTCTGCGCCAAAATCTATAAGGACAACCTTACCTGAACTTGTAATCGTATTGTATTCATTAAAAGTCATTTGATGCGTTTCAGCAACCGCTTCCATTGGTTTACCTGCAGCCTTCCAGGCACGAATTCCACCATTTAAATTTTCAACGTTTTTAAATCCATTTTGCTGTAACCATTTCATGGCCTGGGCGCTGCGGATACCGGAAGCGCAATAGACCAGTAATGGTTTATCCTTATCTAAATATTTAACCCTGGTTTCGAATTCAGCTTTGTTGGTCCAATCAGCTTGCAATGCATTTTTAATGTACCCGTTTTGGAATTCTTCAGCAGTACGCACATCCAAAAGTTGAGGCTGAATGGAATTCAGTTTCAATTCAAATGCTTCAGGGCTTAATTCATTTTCCTGTGCTATCAGTTTCCCCGATAGCATAAGTGGCAGCAATAAAAAGAATAATTTTTTCATTGAAAATTGATTATTCAAAATAGGAAACCGTTACCTGAAATTTTGGATCGCTGATACCTAAAGCTGAAGCGGCAGCATTACTGATTCTAAAATCCAGGCCTTCATTTTCTTTTATATCTCCAAGGTTCCACAGCACTTTCGCATAAATAACTTTATCGGAAGAAGCTATTTTGACAATAGATCCCGGTGGCACATCATTCATTAATATGTAGTATTTTTTATCTGCCCATCCGCTTGCGGTTTTAAAAGACATGGCAGTACCGGTTTTACTTTGCAAACTGCGCCCTTCCACTTCCATACCAAATTCTGATGCAAAATATCCTTCCGGAGCATTCACTCTGGTATCCGTTGCTTCAATGGGTTTGCTATTGGCAGTTTCAACCTTTGGCGCTACGGATGGCTGCACCGGCGTTTCCTTTGGCGTTTCTATTGGTGTTTCCTTTACCGGGGATTTATTTTCCAGGGTAAAAGGATCCGCATCCGGTTGATTTGTTGGAGTAGTTGTATCTGCTTTTTCAACCCGGGCAGGTGGGGTTGAAACATCTTGTCTTTTAGTATTAGAAGAAGCAATAGCATTGCTTTGCCCGCCAACAACCAATACCTGACCAACCTTCAGATTATGATTTGAAAGATTATTCATTTGCATCAGCTGCGCCTGCGTAAGATTATAATCCTTACTTATTTTATAAAGGGATTCACCCTTCTTAACCGTATGCGTTTGCGCATTTATAGGAGGAGTTGAAGCGGTTTGTTGCGGTTTTGCAGTACTTTGGACCGCGGTACTTTTTGTATTTGATGGAATTTTTATGCGTTCGCCCAACCTCAAAATACTTTTACTATTCATACCATTCAGGCGCATAATGTCACCAACCGAAGTTTTGTATTTTGATGCAAGTGCGGAAAGCGTTTCTCCGGATTTGATGGTATGGTTGATATAACCGGATGATTGCGCATAAGAAACCTGGCCGATCAATAAAAACAGAGAAAACGAGAGTGTATAAAAAATGTTATTCTTCAGCTTCATATAAAATCAATTTTCAAAACGCGGTAAAGTTAAACTTTTAAAATTTTCAATCCCAAGGAATATCCATAACAAACTTTACATGCGGTAATTTACATTTTATCCTGTAAATATTAACAGGAACTTGTAACGCCGTCTATGAGCAATCTTAATGCCATAATGTGTCATTCAATAAGCCTTTGGCAAATAAAATTATTAACAAGTTAATTGGTTATAATCTAATGAAAATATCAGCAATTTTGAAAGCCTTCCTTTAGAGGCATTCGTTGGAATTACAATGCTTTTATTTCTGTTACCAGTTTTTGTAAAACAGATTTTGCATCACCAAAAAGCATAGATGTTTTGGGTTGTGTAAAAAGTTCATTATCAATTCCTGCATACCCCGGTTTCATGGTTCTTTTATTTACAATTACTAATTTTGCTTCTTCCACTTCTAAAATAGGCATACCATAAATGGGTGAAGCGGGATCTGTTTTGGCCGCCGGATTTACCACATCATTTGCGCCTAAGATCAGTGCTACATCTGTGGTTTTTAATTCCTCATTTGCCTGTTCCATTTCCAGTAATTTTTCATAATCCACATCCGCTTCGGCAAGTAATACATTCATATGACCTGGCATACGGCCCGCAACAGGATGAATGGCATACTGTACCTGTACGCCTTTTTCTTCAAGCAAAGATTCCAATTCATGACATACATGTTGTGCCTGTGCAACAGCTAATCCATAACCCGGAACGATGATCACCTTGCGGGCATAATTCATTGCCATTGCAGCATCTGCTAATGAAATTTCTTTATATGCGCCGCCTTTTGAATTGGATATATGAAGATTTGAATTTCCTCCAAACGAACCTATTAACACATTCTTTAGCGACCGGTTCATGGCTTTACACATAAGTACAGTTAACAAACTTCCCGCTGCTCCCACCAATATGCCGCCTGTAAGCATTACCTGGTTGTTGTACAACAATCCTCCACAAGCGGCCGCTACGCCTGTAAAAGAATTGAGCAGGGAGATCACTACGGGCATATCAGCGCCACCGATAGGGAGCACGAAAAGAATTCCAAAGATGAGCGCGAGAATAAATACAATGATCAGCAACAGGTATGACTGTGGCATCAAGGTAACAATGATTACCACGGCAAGCGCAAGGATGATTAATAATACAATCATGTTGATCAGATGCTGCCCTTTGAATGATAGATCTTTTATTTTTCCATTTAACTTTCCCCATGCAATTACAGATCCTGAAAAAGAAATGCTGCCAATGATCATTCCTGCGAAAATGATAATAAGTTTTAATCTCAGTTCGCCTATTTCAGCTGTTGAAGTGATGAAATGAGCAGAAATATGATTGAATTCTATGATCGAGACCAATGCCGCGCAGGCGCCGCCCATACCATTGAACAAACTCACCATCTCGGGCATGGCGGTCATTTTCACTTTTTTAGCGGCTACCAACCCCATAATCCCGCCAATGAATAACCCACCAAAGATCCATGCGTAGTTACGCAATCTGGCGCCATTATCTTCATATAAAAAGATGGTGAAAATAATGGCCAGACTCATACCGAAACCAGCAATTAAATTTCCTTTGCGGGCCGTTTCGGGATGCGACAACATTTTCAAACCAATGATAAAACTGATGGAGCTGATAAGATAACAGAGCATGAGCAGCTTTGATTGCATAAGTGTTTTGTTTATGATTGAACATTGTTGGTCAGGCGACCAACAATGGCGTTGGGGCGATCAACAATAGCATTTGGACAACCAACAATGGCATTGGGGTGATCAACAATGGAAAAAAGACGATCAACAATGTCGTTAAGGCAAACAACAATGGAATTAGGACAATCAACAATGTAATAGAAAAAACAAGCTACCATTCAGTACTATTTGTGTAAATGATTTGATGATGATTTTTTCTTTTTAAACATTTCGAGCATCCGGTCTGTTACAACAAAACCACCGACCACATTTAATGTTCCAAGAATCACTGCAAGGAATCCAAAGATCAGTACCAGGTAATCATCTGATGGAGCCTGCCCCATGACAATGATTGCGCCGATAACCACCACTCCATGAATGGCATTGGCGCCACTCATCAACGGTGTATGTAAAACAGTAGGCACGTGACCTATTACTTCAATCCCCAAAAAGATCATTAATACAACAATATAAATCGCGTGTTCATTGCCGGAGATCCATGTTAAAAATGTTTCCATGTGTTCAACTTATTTTTTTGCCTAATTATTTTCCAAAAGCTATTTGCAAATACTGAAACTGAAGCTGAATAAAGATCCGAACGTAGAAGTGAGTGACACAACTAAAGTTGAAATTTATTCAAAAGCTGGTTTCATAATTCTCTTTATTGTTGTTGTTGTTTTCTTTTAAAAGATGCGCATTAATCTTTTCATTGATATATTTGCCTTCATAAAGTACACAGGATTCCTTAATGATTTCATCGTCAAAATTCATCGTCAGTACGCCTTGTTCATCTACAATCAGTTTTAAAAAGCTCAGGATATTTCTGCCATACATTTTACTTGCATCGAGCGGCATACCGGAAGGCAACTGGCTGTTGCCAACGATTGTAACGCCCTGGTAGCAAACAGTCTGGTTGTTTTCAGTCATAGCGGTATTACCGCCGGTAGCGGCTGCAAGATCAATGATCACCGATCCGGGTTTCATAGATTGCAACATGGTTTCCGTTATTAATACCGGAGCTTTTTTGCCGGGAATCTGGGCCGTGGTTATAACGATATCCGACTTTGGCTACCGAAGCCGCGATGCGCTGCTGTTGCCTCTCTTTAAATTCCGCTGATTGCTCCATCGCATACCCGCCTGAAGCGGCATTATTAATAGCGCCTTCCACTTCTATAAATTTTGCACCCAGGCTTTTTACTTCTTCTTTTACGGCGGGTCTTGTGTCAAACACTTCCACTACAGCGCCCAAACGCCTTGCCGTTGCAATAGCCTGCAAACCGGCAACCCCGGCGCCAAGTATCAATACCTTTGCAGGCGCAATACTTCCCGCAGCGGTCATGAACATGGGAAAATAACAGGGAAATAAATTGGCGGCCATTAATACTGCTTTATAACCCGCAATATTTGCCTGGCTGCTCAGCACATCCATGCTTTGAGCGCGTGTAATGCGGGGCAGCATGTCGAGACTGAACAGAGTGATTCCTTTTTCGGATTAAAGATTGAATAAAGGATAGATTGTACAGCGGTTGATACACACCAATTACAATGGTTCCGGGCCTGAGCTTTTCAAAATCCGGTGTAGGATGAATGGTTAAAAGTATATCGGCAGCCTGCAGAATTTCGAGCCGCGAACCAATAACCGCATTTTTGGAAAAATAATCTTCATCCCTTGCAAATGCCTGGCTTCCGGCTTCTGTTTCTACGTATACATAAAGGTTTTGTTTGATAAGCGATTCCACCTGATCGGGCAAAAGGGAAACCCGGCTATCATCCATCTCCTTTAATATACCTATGGTCATAAACAACAGTTAATACCTGAAATTTATTGATATTATCACAAGCAGCAAAATATGATTTGAAGTGACGAAGCCCCCCGCCCCTAAAGGGGAGCCTGGAAAGCCGCTGCAAACATAAAGCCCTGCCTTAAAAGAGGAATTCGTTTTTCCTCTTTGCGAGCTTTGCGACTTTGCGTGAATAACCTGGAAAGTTGCTGCGAACTTAAATCTCCGCATTAAAAGAGAATCTTCTCTTTCACTTTGCTGAACTTTGCTCGGAATTATTTTGGCATTGAGAAACGAAATTCCACAAAGATTAATATCGGATAGAAAAATGCTGCTTCACTTTTTGTTCTTTTCTAAAGAAAACAAGGCCGATAAAAAACAGATCAATGGTTAGGGTAACGGAAGGATCTGCTTTTATGATATCCCATGCCTGTTCCATTTCGCGGCTCCAGTGAATATCATCGAATATAAGAACTGAATTTTCATTCAATACCGGTAAAAGATCTTTAAAGTATTGAATGGTGGGTTCTTTTCTATGATTGCCATCAATAAAAGCAAGATCAATAGATTTTTTATTTTCTAAAGCAGTAATATATTCTTTCAAAGTTGTATCGAAGTTTCCTTTTATCAACCGGATATTGGGAAGATGCAGGGATTGAAAATTTTCATTTGCAACATAAGCTACTTCAGATGATCCTTCCATCGATACCACCTCGCCATTTTTATTTGCATTTGCCAAATAAGCCGTGGTAATGCCAAGTGAAGTGCCTAATTCGAGAATGGTATTTTTATTTTGATCAGGTAAAAAATGCCGGGCAATTTTAAACAACAGCTGAGCGTATTTTTTTGGTTTTAAAGCGGACTTTGCAATAGCGGAAACCTTTCTTTTATGTTGCGGATTAACCCTTGATCCGGCGCCAAAATCTTCAATGATCAATAAGCGTTCATCATTTCTTAACCGTTTTCTTAGAGATTCAATTTCAGAAAAACAATCATGTTGATTTTTATCATTGAGCACATTGGTAATAAATTCAAAGACAAATGGGGAATGCATTCCATGCCCTTTCCCATTGAAAGCTGTGAACCGGTAATGAAAATATTTTTTTATTAACTGAAATCTGGAGTACATAAAATTCAACTATTAATTATTTCTTCTTCCATAACTGGAAACTGTAATCATAAGCATGCCTGGCATCGGCCAAACAATCCTGGTTATTTATTAGTTGCCATTTTGATGGATCTATTTCCGGGAAAAAAGTATCCGCATCTTCAAAAGATGCATGAACCCTGGTTATATATATATTATCTGCTTTTGAGATCATGGATCTATACAATTCACCGCCTCCCAGGATCATTAATTCTTTATAATCCTGTTGCTGGGCTACAAATAATGCATCTTCAATACGATGCACTACAATAATTCCGGGGGCAGTAAAGTTCTTTTGGCGGGTTAACACAATATTCAGCCTTCCCGATAAAGGCTTATTGCCCAGGGATTGAAATGTTACGCGCCCCATCAGCACCGGCATTGCCCAGGTAATGTTTTTAAAATATTTTAAATCTTCCGGCAGATGCCAGAGTAGTTGATTGTTTTTTCCAATCGCATTATTGTCGGAAGCAGCTACTACTAAAGATAATATCATAGAAATAAAAAATGAAGAATTAAAAATGAGGAATTTAAAAGTGTATGGAAAATTAAGAATGAAGAATTAAAAAGTATCTGGAAAAATTAAATTCAAACTCCCAAACTTAAAAACCAAAAACAAACTTTGATTTGTGTCCATACTTTTTCATTTTTCATTCCACATTCTTCATTCCACATTTCCTTTATCTACACTGCAACAGGCGCCTTTATTCCCGGATGAGATTGATAATTTTCCAACTTAAAATCTTCGAACTTAAAATCAAAAATATCCTTCACTTCCGGATTTATATGCATGGTTGGCAATGAATACGGTTCACGGCTTAATTGAAGTTTTGCCTGGTCCAAATGATTGTTGTATAAATGTACGTCGCCAAAACTATGAATGAAATCTCCCGGTTCCAAATCACATACCTGCGCCATCATCATTGTAAAGAGCGCATAAGATGCAATATTGAAAGGCACACCTAAAAATACATCTGCGCTTCTTTGGTATAATAAACAGGAAAGTTTTCCTTTTTTCTCATTTTTTCCCGGATCAGGCGACGAAACATAAAACTGGAATAAAGCATGGCAAGGTTGTAAAGCCATCTTAGGCAAATCGCCTACATTCCAGGCGCTAACAATGATGCGCCGGCTATCAGGATTATTTTTTATCTGATTTACAGCATTACTTATCTGGTCTATCTGTTCACCACTGGACGCTTCCCAACTGCGCCATTGCTTGCCATATACAGGGCCAAGATTTCCGTTTTCATCCGCCCATTCATTCCAGATGGAAACGCCATGATCGGTAAGATATTTAATATTGGTATCTCCCTGAAGAAACCACAACAATTCATAAATAATACTCTTTACATGAAGCCTTTTGGTAGTAACCAATGGGAATCCCTTTTGCAGGTCGAACCGCATCTGGTAACCAAAGCAGCTTCTTGTTCCTGTGCCTGTTCTGTCAGTTTTGGAAACACCGTTTTCAAGTATATGTTTTAATAACTGATGATATTGTTGCATAGGAAAAATTTTAAGAAAAACTGAAAAAGGTAAAAGAAATATGCCGATACTTATTCAACCTGAATTGCCGGATGCAATTTATTTTTTCTTCTTCTCAGTTCTTTATTAATCAAAGCCAGTTCTTTACTTGTTTGTCCATTGATGCTACTGTTTTCCTGTGCCCGCCGCATGAGATAAGGAATTACATCCCTGATAGGTCCGAAGGGCAGGTATTTGCTTACAGAGAATCCTGCTTTGGCCAGGTTAAAAGTAATGTTATCACTCATTCCATATAACTGTGAAAAATGGATATTCGGATGTTGATGGGATATACCTTTTTCCTCCATTAATTCGGCTGCACGCAGATTACTGTATTCATTGTGTGAGGCAATGATGACGGCTATTTTATCAATATTTTTCAAACAAAAATCAACCGCCGCATTATAATCCCCATCCGTAAAAGATTTATCGGCCTGTATAGGAGAAGGATAACCATTTTGAGCAGCTCTTAACCGCTCTTTTTCCATATAAGCGCCGCGAACAAGTTTTACACCTAAAATAAAATCCTGTTGTTGAGCAATTTGATAAGATAATTTTAAAAAAGATAAACGATCATGCCGGTATAGCTGAATGGTATTATAAACGATAGCTTTTTCTTTGTTGAATATTTCCATCATCTCCATTGTTAACCGGTCAATAGGATCCTGGATCCAGCTTTCTTCAGCATCTATTAATACGCCCACATTTTTTTCGGCTGCGGCAGCGCAGATACGAAACATTCTCTCCCGCACCTGGTTCCATTCTTCGTTTTGAAGTTCATGATCATGAATACCGCTACGTAAACGAGGCGCTTCATTGAGTGTTTGTAATAATGCAAACCTTGCAAGGCCGGTTACTTTTACACTGATGAAAGGAATGTTATTTTGTGAAGCTGCATAATCTATCACACGGATAAATTCCTGAGTGGCGTGTTCAAAATTTTCATCCCCTTCCTTCCCTTCCACTCCATAATCAAGAATAACCTGCACCTTGTATTCACTCAATATTTTACCTACATCCGCTGTTTGAGCCAGCGTTTCACCGCCCACAAATTGTTTAAAAATGGTACGGCGGATAATACCATTTATCGGTAACCCGGTTTTCATTAAAAAAGGCGTTAATCGCACGCCCATTGCTGAAAACCATGGATAATCCATCGTATTAAATAAAAACTTAGCCGCTTTTAATTCTTTATCCGATTTATACGCAAAGGCAATTTCTGTATTATCAAAAGAAATATCCATAAATATCATTTCCAGCTGCGAATATCGGTTAGAAACTCAATAAAAAAATTCATTAACATTTAAAAAATCATTCTAAATTACTAGAAAAAAATCACCCAAAGCAATAAGTCATTGGAAGTCACCTGAAAGTCATTAGACAAAATTCATTAGGTGCCGTTCGTCATTTAAACATTTGAGAAATAAGGATAAATTCCAATTATCATATTTATTATTTTAAAAAAATTGCTTTTTTTTATATGCTAAAATGAAATTATTCTTTTAGCCCCAATTTATTCTATTCAGCGCATTCAGTTTTTATTTATGGCCCAATTGACTTCTTAATCCCTCCTTCACTCCTATTTGCCATTCGCTTCTTAAAATGCTTAATACTATTGAATCCCTTCTTTTTCCAGGTACACCTGAAGGCATATTACTTCTTAAAACACCTTCAACCCTGCAACCGATTGCTTTCATGGCGTTAATACTTTTTTCATTATTTAAATCCGCTCTGAATTCTACTCTTTCCATACCCAGATCATCAAACGCAAATGACAGCAAAAGATATTTACAATGTCTATTCAATCCTGTTCGCTGAAATTTTTTCCCATACCAGGTATATCCGAGAAGCAAGGTTTGAAAAACCAGGTTTATGTCATAAAACCGGGTGCTTCCTGCATATTCCCGTGTTAATTTATCGTAAACAATGAAGGGATATTCCTTTTTTTCTTCCCTTCCTTCAATGGCCGAATGGATGTATTGTTCCATTCCTGCTTCACCTGCAGCGCTAACATAGGAATATTTCCACAATTCAGGCTCCTGCAATGCAAATGGCATTAAATAGGGTCCATCTTCCCTTTGCAGTGGCCTGATAATTGCCCTTTCATTTTCCAGGATGTAGTCATTAAAACAATTAAAATCATGTATCATAATGCAGCGTTTGAGTATCATTTATTTGAAAAAAATTAGCATAAACCAGATAAATATAGAAATATTGCACTAAAAAAATCCAAATACTATGTGTGGAATTGTTGGATACACAGGACCAAGAGAAGCTTACCCGGTTATTCTTAAAGGATTAAAAAGACTTGAATACCGTGGTTACGACAGTTCGGGAGTTGCATTACTCAATGGCAGCCTCAATGTATATAAAAAGAAAGGAAAAGTTGCAGAACTGGAAGAAGAAGTAATAGGTAAAAATATTCATAGTCATATAGGCATCGGACATACGCGCTGGGCAACACATGGCGAACCCAGCGACAGAAATGCGCATCCGCATCAATCCCAAAGTGGAAAAATCGCGATGATACATAATGGGATCATTGAAAATTATGCACAAATAAAAAAAGAGCTTTTAAATAAAGGTTACCAGTTTAAAAGTGATACTGATACCGAAGTTTTACTAAATTTTATTGAAGATATCAGGAAAAATAATGATTGCCCGCTCGAAGAAGCCCTTCGTATTGCGCTGCGACGTATTGTAGGCGCTTACTGTATTTTACTCATTCATCAGGATGATCCTGAAACCATTATTGCCGCAAGAAAAGGCAGCCCGCTTGTTATAGGAATTGGTAAAGGAGAACATTTTTTAGCTTCGGATGCTTCACCCATTATTGAGTACACCAAAGAAGTGGTGTATGTAAATGATTATGAAATAGCCATTGTAAAACCGGATGAACTGATCTTAAAAAACCTGGGTAATGAAAAACAAACTCCTTTTATTACCAGGCTTGATATGGAACTGGCAGCTATAGAAAAAGGCGGCTATGATCATTTTATGCTGAAAGAAATTTTTGAACAGCCACATACAATTTTTGATTGCCTCCGTGGAAGGCTGGATGCAGATGCCGGCACGATAATAATGAGCGGAATTGAAAAATACCAGGAGCAGATCAGCCAGGCAAACAGGATTATCATGATCGCATGCGGAACAAGCTGGCATGCGGCATTATTGGCAGAATACATCATAGAAGAAGTGTGCCGAATTCCGGTTGAAGTGGAATATGCTTCTGAATTCCGGTACCGCAATCCCATTATCCAAAAGGGTGATGTGATTGTTGCTATTTCACAAAGCGGTGAAACAGCCGATACGCTGGTTGCCATTGAAAAAGCTAAAGAAAAAGGCGCCATTATTTTAGGAATTGTAAATGTGGTTGGCTCATCCATCGCCCGTATTTCACATGCCGGCGCTTATACGCATGCAGGCCCCGAAATAGGTGTAGCCAGCACAAAAGCATTTACGGCGCAGCTTGCTGTGCTCACTATGATTGCTTTAAAAATTGGTTATGAAAAAGGTTCACTGAATAAGGAAAGGTATTATACGCTTTGTAAAGAATTGGCGGATATTCCCGAAAAAGTGGAGTCCATACTCCGGCAGGATGATGCAATCAAAATGTTGGCTGAAAAATATAAAGATGCGACGGACTTTTTATACCTTGGCCGCGGTTATAATTTTCCTATTGCGCTTGAAGGCGCATTAAAATTAAAAGAGATCTCCTATATTCATGCGGAAGGTTATCCCGCGGCTGAAATGAAACATGGCCCGATAGCGTTGGTAGATGAAAGCCTGCCAGTGGTTTTTGTGGCCACAAAGGATGCTTATCATCAAAAGATCATCAGCAATATGCAGGAAATAAAAGCACGGAAAGGAAAAGTTATTGCGATCATTTCCGAAGGCTGATACAATTACACCTACCATTGCGGATGATGTAATAGTTATACCATTAGCTGATGAAATAGTTGCGCCGATGCTGAGTGTTATTCCTTTGCAATTGCTTGCTTATCATATAGGCGTAGCAAAAGGACTGGATGTGGATAAACCCCGGAATCTGGCAAAAAGTGTTACGGTGGAATAGGGAATGGTGAAAAGGGAGTGGTGAAAAATGAAGAATGAAAAATGAGAATGAATGAAATGAAGAAGTGAAAAATGAAAAATGCCGCAGATATAAAAGAGAAAAATTCAGTGGTAACCCCGCGTTAGCGCTTGAAGGATGATGGATTAATAAAGGAAAACACACAACTTAAAATCATGTCTCAAAATACTATTATCAGAAGTTCTGTATCCGCTATTGGGTACAATTTTATTAAGCCGGAATTTTTGCCGGAAGGAAAGGATGAATATTACCTGCGAAATATTCAAAACAGAAGCGGCATTAATTACAGAAAATTAACGGCATACGAAATTGAAGTACTGGTTCGCAACAGAAATACCAGCGATGACTGGAATAAGATCTTTGTATCAGATGCGTTCAATCCTGAGCTGGTAAAAAACTGCAAGTTTTATGGCCTGATACGCATTGGAAAGCTGGAACCTTATTGCCTTGAGTTCAGCGATTTAAAAGTAGTGGTGGGTTTATATAATTCCACCATTATCAGTTGCGATATTGGTGACAATGTTGTAATTGACAATGTAAATTATCTCTCGCATTATATTATTGGCAGTGAAGTGATCTTAATAAACATTAATGAACTTGCCACAACGGATCATACCAAATTTGGCAATGGTATTTTAAAAGAAGGTGAAGCTGAATCTGTACGGATCTGGCTGGAGATATGCAATGAAAATGGCGGCCGCAGTGTAATTCCTTTCAACGACATGCTGGCAGGCGATGCTTATTTATGGAGCAAATACCGCGATGATGAACAATTGCTTCAGCGCTTTAAAGAAATGACCGAAAATGAATTTAAAAAAGAAAGAGGTTATTATGGGAAAATTGGCGACAGAACGGTAATTAAAAATTGTAACATCATCAAAGATGTCTGGATTGGTTCTGATGCCTATATTAAGGGTGCAAATAAATTAAAAAATCTAACCATTAATTCAGGCAAAGAAGGCACAACCCAGATAGGCGAAGGTTGTGAATTGGTGAATGGAATTGTCGGTTTTGGATGCCGGATATTTTATGGAGTAAAAGCGGTTCGTTTTATCATGGCTTCGCATTCGCAATTAAAATATGGTGCAAGGCTGATCAACTCCTACCTTGGAAACAATGCAACCATTTCCTGTTGTGAAGTATTGAATTCATTGATATTTCCAGCTCATGAGCAGCATCACAATAATTCTTTTTTATGCGCAGCATTGATTATGGGACAAAGCAATATTCCTGCCGGAGCAACCATTGGATCCAATCACAATTCAAGAGGCGCCGATGGTGAAATCATTGCTGGACGTGGCTTTTGGCCGGGCCTATGTGTAAGCCTGAAACACAATTCAAAGTTTGCAAGCTTTACCATCATGGCTAAAGGAGATTATCCTTATGAATTGAATATCCCTATTCCTTTTTCTTTGGTAAGCAATGATGTGTCAAATGACAACCTGGTAGTAATGCCGGCTTACTGGTTTATGTACAATATGTATGCGCTTGAGCGCAATTCATGGAAGTATGCAGACCGTGATAAAAGGGAAGAAAAAATTCAATTATTGGAAAATGACTTTTTGGCTCCTGACAGCATAAATGAAATATTTGAAAGTTTAGAATTGCTGGAAACTTTTGTTGGGGAAGCTTATTTCAGGCACACAAGCCAGGAATTTACTGCAGAAAAAGCAAGACAAAAAGGGAAACAATTATTAGAGCAAAAAGATCCCATAATAACAGACCTTGAGATTAGAGCTACCAAATTTGAAAATTCACGTCGTAAAACATTGATCCGGAAAGTACAAAAAGCCTATGATCTGTATAAGGATATGATCCTATATTATGGTGGCTCACAGCTAGTCCGGTTTATGCAGGAACGCAATTTATTATCCTTACGGGAATTGCTGTATAATTTGCCCTCTTATTCAACAAGAAATAAATGGTTAAATGTAGGCGGACAATTAATTCCTGCAAAAGAAGTTGATGCAATAAAAGTGGCTATTAAAGAAAAAAAGATCAACACCTGGGATGAGTTACACGTACGTTACCAGGCATCAGGAAAAGATTATCCGGATCAAAAAACTTCTCATGCGCTTGCCAGTTTATCAGAGATCATGCAAATAAGTTTGAAAAATATAAACCTTTCTCAACTGGAGGAAATTTTAAATAAAACGGTATTGGTAAAAGAATGGATCACGCATCAGATCTATGAATCAAGAGCAAAAGATTATAATAACAGTTTTAGAAAAATGCTTTATGAAAGCCAGGAAGAAATGGACAAGGTATTAGGAAAATTGGAAGAAAATAGTTTTATAAGTCAGAAAAGAGCGGAACTGGAAATATTTAAAAATGATATAGCGGAGATAATGAAACATTTCGCAGTTGAAGAACAGATAATGGAAAAATAAAACGACTTCATAACAGAATATGGTTTTTAGGCTTTAGCCACATAAAAGATATGACTGAAATGTATAAATCTTGTTTGTTATTGCTGAAAAAGAATCTGAAGTAGAGCGTTAATAGAGAAGCTGCTCAAAAAAAAATCATATTATTCCCTTGTAAAGTATAATATGATTTTTTTTAACGGATTTATTTGAAATGGCGGTCAGCAAAGTTCAGATATTGCTTCCAGTCATATTCTGTAATGTCATGTTGACCGGTGCGTAAATGGTAGCCAATATAATTGCCAACAGGATGTTCGGGCGCCGGCATTTTATCAACTTCCAAACCAGTAAGACCTAAAAGCTGATAGACCGGTTCCGCATTTTTCGCACCCAGGAATTCGCCATAAGGATCGGCCCATAGATCCTCAGAAGCGCTTGCCACATACACCGGCCTGGGCGCCATTAAAGCAATGAGTTGATGCTGATCGACCGGCAATATTTCTTCTTTATAATTGTATTTTTTAAAATTATCGCAAAACCAGTGTGGGAACGCCTTATTGATTGTTCCCACCGTTTCTCCAAATTTGCGTCTCGAAATAGCTGCTCCCCCACATCCTGAATCATTGGAAATAATCATGGCAAAGCGCTTATCTGAGGCGCCGGCCCAAAGTGCAGCTTTGCCTAATCTTGAATGTCCGATTACGAATACTTTTTTTGCATCTACAGCCGGATCAGTTTCAAGGTAATCCATTGCTCTGGACAATCCCCAGGCCCAGCCTGCAATACTGCCCCAGGATGCGCTATCCCGCTGTTGATTAAATAATGCATGAACGCCATTTTTAAAATTGTCATCAACATCGGGATCAACATCACCATAATATATGGTGGCCAGTCCATAACCTCTTGAAAGAATTTCTTTTAACGGCCATCTTGAATTGCTTACTCCACGTGAAGCTTCGGTAGATTTATTTTGTGTGATTCCAAGCTGAGGATCATTAGGTACCCAGGATGATCCAATCATAATATCTTTTTCATCCGTGATGGTATGATTTCCTTTAAAATTATACCCTAAAAAAACCGGAGCAGTTTTATTGGAATGAGGTAAATAAACAAGCAAAAACATATTCAATTCGCGAGCTCCGTTTTTTAATTTAATCAGCATCTCTTTGCGGGTTGCAATTCCGCCAAGCGCGTTTTCATTCCTCGATATTTCGGTGGCTGTTACTGTTCCATGCCATTCAGGATTACTGCCATAAACTTCCTGTTCAAATAACTTATAAATTTCATTCCGGCGCTCATCCCAGTCGTTTTTATTTAAAACCGGGTTTCCATTATTAAACACCAATGGATCCGGCAAATTGATAAACAGGCACTTTTGCTTCATCATAGTTAGTAGGATATTGAGCTGACGATGTTGTAATTCCTGTAATCATGATTAGTAAGAG
Source organism: uncultured Chitinophagaceae bacterium (assembly GCA_963695165.1). GTDB lineage: Bacteria > Bacteroidota > Bacteroidia > Chitinophagales > Chitinophagaceae > CAVOGF01. Next base: position 150,030 of record CAVOGF010000001.1, on the reverse strand, counting down.
GAATAAATTTTTCATGTTGGTTAAAAATTTCCTGGAAAGTTGTTGGTTGAATATTAGTTCCTGAAAATACATTAAAAACAAATCATTTTTAAATATAAAAGTTCAATGTTGTTAGCTAAGCTATTTTTTGTCCCAGAATAAACCTTCCTGGTTTACCACATATTATTTATTACATAATAAAAATACTGTTGAGCAATTCCTTAACTTTAAGGAATAACAGGCATCTTTATTTATTCACGCTCTTATTTTATTTTTATGGCTGAAATAAATATCTCCGAAAAACACAATTCTTATCAACTTTTATTGCTCACCATTTTAAGAATCGTTTTAGGCTTAATTTTATTCGTCAAAGCGATCTTGTTTATTCGTGCTACCACTCTATTACAATCACTCATAGAAGTAACGGGTGTAGGATCTTTTTCTGAGAATTCAAAGGTGTTAGCATTCATAATAGCTTATCTTGGATTGCTGTGTGGCCTCTTTATAACCGTTGGGCTTTTTACAAAAGCATCATCTATCGTTCAAATTCCTATTCTTATTGTCGCCATATTTTTCGTGAATATTAAAAATATTGGCGAGAATAATTTTGAATTGATACTATCTGTTATTACGCTGCTTTTGTTGATACTTTTTGCCATAAAAGGAAGTGGTACTCTTTCTGCAAGTGAATATTTCCGGAGAGGAGCCGCAGTGGATAAAAAAGCAAAAGCGTAAATATAGTCATTGGTTAGTGATAGTCATTAAATCAATAAGACGCAGGAATAATCGGTGCTCATAATAAAGCGATTCAAATAATACAAAGGCAGTGTTAATTCAAAAATTAAAACGGCTCAAAATTAAAAGCACAGATTGCTTCAAAAATGCCATGCGCAAAGCCAGCGTTATTTTTTCGCAATGACGTTTGCACAAACTCCTCTATTTCCAGCAATGATGCAACCGCCCAACGTCATTGCGACGAAGGAAGCAATCTCTGAAACCGCAACCATATTTATTCATACAATTACCTTACATTCGAAGTTTGGGATCTGCGTAATTATCATCGCACTATTTCTAATATCCTTAAAATAATTATTGTAAATGAGTAAACGAAAACTATTGCAAACGCCTGTTTTATTAATGGCATTTCTTCTTCTTACAAACTTTGTTTCTGCACAGGTTACGCACCCGGTAAATGGCATCGCTGATCCTCGTTCAGGATCTTATGCTTTTACAAATGCAACCATTGTAAAAGATGGTCAGACTTCCTTATCCAATGCGACGCTTTTAATACGCGAAGGAAAAATTACTGCCGTTGGCACAAATATTACCATCCCAAAAGATGCGGTCGTTGTCAATTGTGAAGGCAAATATATTTATCCTTCTTTGATTGATATTTATAGTGATTATGGAATAACCGTTACTCAACGTTCCGCATCAGCGGCTGGTTTCTTTTGCTCCGCAACAATTTAGTTCCAATACCAAAGGAGCTTTTGGCTGGAACCAGGCTATTCGCAGTGAAACCAATGGAGCGGATCTCTTTGTTGTTGATGATAGTAAAGCAAAACCATTGCGTGATATCGGTTTTGGCAGCGTACTTACACATCTTAAAGATGGCATTGCAAGAGGAACAGGCAGCTTTGTAACACTGGCTGATAAAAAAGAAAACCTGGTACTCATAAAAGATAAAGCATCGGCTCATTATTCATTTAGCAAAGGCAGTTCCACTCAAAGTTATCCCGCCTCCATGATGGGCAGTGTAGCATTGCTTCGTCAAACTTACCTTGATGCTGAATGGTATAAAAACAATCCCGAAAAAGAAGGAGTGAATTTAAGTTTGAAAGCATGGAATGAAAATCAACATTTACCACAAATATTTGAAGCAGCTGATAAATGGGCTGATATCCGCGCCGATCGTATTGGCGATGAATTTGGTGTGCAGTATATTATCAAAGGCGGCAACAATGAATACCAGCGCATAAAAGATATAGCCGCAACTAAAGCGAGTTATATTATTTCGTTGGATTTTCCTAAAGCGCAAAACCTGGAAGATCCCAATGATGCAAGATTTGTTTCGCTTACAGATATGAAACATTGGGAAATGGCTCCTTCCAACCCCGCAGCGTTGGAAAAAGCAAATATTAATTTTTGCATTACGGCCGCAGACATTGATTCAAAACAATTCTGGACCAATCTGCGAAAAGCGTTGGACTTTGGCTTATCCGAATCAAAAGCATTTGAGGCATTAACAAAAACACCTGCATATTTATTAGGTGTGTATGACAAAGTAGGAAGTATTGATGCAGGAAAACTGGCCAATTTCCTCATAACCACAGGAAATATTTTTAATGAAAAAACACAGATCATTGAAAACTGGGTACAGGGTGAAAAATATGCTGTAAAACCTGAAGCATGGACAGATATTAATGGTCAGTACAAACTGGTTCTTAATACAGCAAATGGCAGGATGGATTATATATTGGATGTAAAAAATGCAAGTTCTGCCAACGTTATCGGCAAAGATACTTTTCCGGGAAAATTTAATTATAATGGCAAATTGATCCATTTAAGTTTTCCATTAATTGCTGCTAAAAAATCCAAAGACGCCGAAAACTCCGCTAAAAACACAGGAGCGCTTGTCCGGATCAGTGGTACAAACAACGGCGATATCTGGCAGGGAAATGGCACCGACACATCCGGCAATAAACTAACCTGGACTGCAGTGTTTACAAAAGCAAACACGCCTACATCAGATAGTTCAAAAAAGAAGCAGCATTCGCCGGTTGGAAATATCAGCTATCCTTTTGCAGGTTTTGGTAATGAAGAAATGCTGAGCCGCGAAAATATTTTAATTAAAAATGCAACGGTATGGACCAATGAAAAAGAAGGCATACTTGAAAATACGGATGTATTGGTAAAAAATGGAAAGATAGCTGCAGATCGGTAAAAATATTTCGGATGGCTCCGCAAAAATAATTGATGGCACCGGCAAATTTCTTACCGCCGGAATTATTGATGAACATTCGCATATTGCAACTTTTTCCATCAACGAAGGTTCACAATCCGTAACTTCAGAAGTACGCATAGGCGATAATTTGAATCCGGAAGATATCAATATTTATCGCCAGTTAAGCGGTGGTGTTACTTCTTCACATATTTTGCATGGATCTGCCAATACGATTGGCGGACAAACACAACTTATAAAACTGCGCTGGGGTGCAAATGATGAAGGGTTGAAATTTCAAAACTCGGATCCCTTTATCAAATTTGCGCTTGGTGAAAATGTAAAACGTACGGCTGCTTCACAGGGCAATACCCGCTTCCCGGATACAAGAATGGGCGTTGAAGAAGTATTGGCGGATGCATTTCAAAGAGCTACAGAATATAAAAATGCTTTGACCAATGCCAGTAATTTAAAAACAAAAAAAGGGACGTCCCAAAACAGCTATCCGCAGGGATCTTGAGCTGGATGCATTGGTGGAAATTCTGAATAAAAAACGTTTTATTACCTGCCACTCCTATGTTCAATGTGAAATAACAGGACTGTTGCGCGTGGCGGATAAATTTAATTTTAAGGTAAATACATTTACGCATATTCTTGAAGGATATAAAGTAGCGGATAAAATAAAGGAACATGGTGCAAATGCTTCCACATTTTCCGACTGGTGGGCATATAAAATGGAAGTGCAGGATGCCATTGCCTACAATGCCGCTATCATGCAAAAGATGGGGTTGAATGTATGCATCAATTCTGATGATGCTGAAATGGCACGCCGACTTAACCAGGAAGCTGCAAAAACTGTTAAGTATGGCGGCGTATCTGAAGAAGATGCTTTTAAAATGGTTACACTCAATCCTGCCAAAGCCCTACACGTAGATGACCGGGTTGGAAGTATCAAAACCGGAAAGGATGCGGATCTTGTTTTATGGAGTGACAATCCATTAAGCATTTATGCCCAGGCACTCTATACAATTGTGGATGGCACCATTTATTTTGACCGGGCAAAAGATGAAGCGATGCGCAAAGAAATTACTTTGGAAAGAAACCGCTTAATTCAAAAAATGATCAGTGAAGGAAAAAACAATCCGGGTAGCACCACAACTGCTAAGCCAAGTATGCAGGTGGTTTTGCATTGCGAAGATCATGAAAGTTCATCAGGAATACTTGAAACGGATAGTTATGAAAACTCATTTTAGCCGTTGTCATTGGTCATTTTTGTAATCGAGTCATTTATAAAAAAATTAAGATGCTAAACATAAAAAAGATAATTTATTTTATTGGTTCTCTACTCCTCTTTCATCTCTTTTGCGCAAGCACAGGACAATGTATATCCGGCTCCGGATTATACCGGTGTATTGTTTATAAAAAATGCAACCATTCATGTGGGCAATGGCCAGGTAATTGAAAATGGAAGCATACTGGTAAATAACAGAAAAATTGAAAAAATAGGCCAGGATATCTCCCTTCCTTCTGGAAATATAAAATTGGTGGATGCCGGAGGAAAGCATGTTTATCCCGGTCTGATTCTCCCTGATACGGATCTTGGATTGAAAGAAATCGGAAGCGGTGTTCGCGGTTCTAATGATTACCGCGAACTGGGTGAATGGAACAGTAATGTCCGGTCCGTTGTTGCGTATAATACGGACTCAAGGATCATCAATACTTTAAAAGCGAATGGTATTTTACTGGCCAATATTTCACCTGCCGGCAATCTCATTTCCGGCACTTCATCTGTTGTTCAGTTAGATGCGTGGAATTGGGAGGATGCGCTTTACAATGCGGAAACAGGACTGCATCTATATATGCCCAACATGCTTGCGAGGCAGCAGCGCCGTACTGAAAGCTCCGTTACGGATGCTTCGAAAGCTGCTCTTGAAAAATTAGAAGCAGTAAAAGGTTTTTTACGTGAAGCCAAAGCTTACTTACAGGCTGCTGCACCAAATGAAACCAATCTTAAATTTGAAGCATTAAGACCTTTATTTGAAAAAAAACAAAAGCTTTTTATTCATGCGGATCTGGTAAAACAAATGCTACTTGCAATAGATTTTGCAAAAGAATTCGGATTGAATGTGGTAATCGTTGGCGGCAGTGAAAGCTGGCAAATTGCCAATCTTTTAAAAGAAAATAATATAGCAGTCATCCTCAGCCAGCAACATGAACTCCCCACACTTGAAGATGACGATATTGATCAGCCCTATAAAACTCCTGCAGTTTTACAAAAGGCCGGCGTATTATTCGCATTGAATGATAATTTTTCCAATACCCGATATCGCAATCTTGCATTCAATGCGGGCACTGCGGCAGCCTACGGACTGACCAAAGAACAAGCATTACAAGCCATTACATTAAGCGCTGCAAAAATCCTCGGTATTGATAAACTTACCGGCAGTATTGAAGTAGGTAAAGATGCCAATATTATTATCAGCGAAGGCGATATCCTGGATATGCGCACCAGTATTATCACACATGCCTTCATCCAGGGCCGTGAAGTAAGCCTGGAAAATAAACAAACACAGTTGTATGAAAGGTATATGCATAAGTTTGAGTTGAATAAATAAATTTATCTTTCCATTTACTTTACAACAAAATGTTCTTAATAAGTATGTTTTTAAAAAACCAATTCTATCTGCTTATTTTTTTAACAGTGATTACAATTGCACCCCCGGCAAACGCTCAGTCAAACAAATTAAGCTGCGCGGAGCTTAAAAATGGAATTTTTCATGTTTACCCAAAAAATTCTATTAAGCATTATACAAGTATAAGAGAAAGCGATCTTCAAAAAGAGGTAAATGTTGAAAACGGTGATTCCACTTTATGGAAAATTACCTGGATAAATGATTGCAGTTATTCCCTGAAACAAATTTCAACCAGTGAAAAACTAGATGAAAAAGCAGTTTCTTTTTTTAAAAAACATAAATTGGCATATCAAATAACACATGTTACTGAGGATTACTATGTTTATAAAGGATATGTAGACAACATTTCAGGAGATCCATTTCAAACGGATACTATGTGGCTGAAGGAGAAAACTTTAATAACGGATAACAGCTTAATTCAAAAAATAACCAATCCTTCTATACTAAAAAAACAACATTTTAGCGATACTTCACAATATGCCGTTCTTTATATTTACCGTCCGGGCAAACTAACCAATTCATTAGCAAACTATCCCATTTATTTCGATGAAAATTTAATCTGCATAGCGAAAAATAAATCAGGCTACATGTTTAAAATCTTAAAAGAAGGCGTATTTGAAATAAAGAGCAAATTGTTTAAAGATGAATCTTCCGCAACGCTCAATATAAAGTTTGGAAACAGGTATTATATAAAATCCATGATTCATTTCGGAATTTTCAAAAGGGGCTATAATTTTAAACTGGAGATGGTCAGCACAAAAGCAGAAGAGGGAAAAGAAGCATTTCTGGATGTAAATCTTCAATAATAAAATCATTCTTTTTCCTTTAAAAAAGGATTTGAGTTGTCTTTTAAATACATATCCCTAAATAAAAAGCCCTGTTCATCCTTTCGGACAAACAGGGCTTTATTTATGTTTCGTTTCCTGTTACCGGTAACAGAAACCAGTAATCAATTAATCTTCCACTTTCACCTTTCCTTTGGCTTTCGCTATCACTTCTTCAGCAATATTGTTCGGCGCCGGTGCATAATGTGAAAATTCCATAGTAGATGTTGCACGGCCGGAACTTAAAGAACGCAACTGAGTTACATAACCAAACATTTCACTCAATGGAACTTTTGCTTTAATAACCTGTGCATTACCACGGCTATCCATTCCTTCCAGCATACCACGGCGGCGGTTAAGATCACCCGTTACATCACCCATGTATTGATCCGGCGTAACTACTTCCACTTTCATGATCGGCTCCAGTAAAGTTGGTTTTGCTTTACGTCCGGCTTCACGGAAACCGGCTTTGGCGCACAATTCAAAGCTCATAGAGTCGGAGTCAACCTGCGTGGTAACTACCATCAAATATGCGCACTTTCATGTTTTCTATAGGGTAACCAGCCAATACGCCTGTTCCCATAGAAGTTTCAAATCCCTTTTGAATGGCAGGTACAAATTCCTTAGGAATAGAACCTCCAAAAATATCATTCTTAAACTGGAAATGTTTTCCTGGATTTTCCTTTATCCATTCTTCATCAGCAGGTCCGATAGAGAATTGAATATCGGCAAATTTACCACGACCACCGGTTTGTTTTTTCAATACTTCACGATGTTCAATTGTATTTCCGAATGCTTCTTTATAAGCAACCTGAGGATTACCCTGGTTTATTTCCACCTTAAATTCACGACGCATACGGTCAATAATAATTTCAAGGTGCAATTCACCCATACCACTTAAAATAGTCTGACCGGTATCTTCATCCGTTTTTACACGTAAGGTCGGATCTTCTTCAACTAATTTGGAAATGGCAATTCCCATTTTATCTACATCCGCCTGTGTTTTAGGTTCAACCGCCACCGAAATCACCGGTTCCGGAATAAACATATTTTCCAATACGATCAGGATGATTTTCATCACAAAGTGTATCACCGGTTTTAATTTCTTTAAACCCTACAGCGGCGCCAATATCACCTGCTTCAATAAAATCAATCGGGTTTTGCTTATTGGCGAACATCTGCATGATACGGCTGATACGTTCATTTTTGCCGCTGCGCACATTCCTAACATAAGAACCTGCATTTAAGCGACCGCTATAGCAGCGGAAGAATGCCAGGCGTCCTACAAAAGGATCGGTCATAATTTTGAAAGCCAATGCGGAAAAAGGTTCTTTTGCATCAGGTTTACGGGTAATTTCAGCTCCGGTATCAGGATCATGGCCTACAGTGTCTTCAATATCCACCGGGCTTGGCAGGTAACGAACCACCGCATCCAATGCTGTTTGTACGCCCTTATTTTTAAATGAAGAACCGCAAAGCATAGGTACAATACTCAAATCAATGGTTGCTTTACGAATGGCTTCATGCACTTCCGCTTCACTGATGCTGTTAGGATCTTCAAAGAATTTCTCCAGCAACTGATCATCATATTCCGCAACGGCTTCAATGAGCTGGGCGCGCCAGTGCTCTACCTCTTCCAGCATATCTTCCGGAATGTCAATTTCCTGGTAAGTCATACCCTGGGTTTCATTATCCCAGATCACGCCTTTCATTTTAATCAGGTCCACCACACCTTTAAAATCATCTTCTGCACCAATAGGTAATTGTAAAGGCACGGCTTTAGCGCCAAGCATTTCCCTAACCTGGTTTACAACGTTTAAAAAGTCGGCTCCGGCTCTGTCCATTTTATTTACAAAACCAATACGCGGTACACCATATCGGTTTGCCTGGCGCCATACGGTTTCAGACTGTGGTTCCACGCCATCAACGGCAGAAAACAAAGCGATCAGGCCATCCAACACGCGTAAGGAACGCTCCACTTCCACGGTAAAATCCACGTGGCCCGGTGTATCAATAATATTAAATTTATATTTTTTAGTATCAGGCAAAGGTTTACCCTGAGAGGTTGGAAAGTTCCAATAGCAGGTAACTGCAGCAGAAGTAATGGTAATACCTCTTTCTTTTTCCTGTTCCATCCAGTCTGTGGTAGCGCCACCTTCATGAACTTCACCTATACGGTGACTCATACCGGTATAAAATAGAATACGCTCGGTAGTTGTCGTTTTACCTGCATCAATATGAGCAGCGATACCAAAGTTGCGTTGTAATCTTAAGTCAGCCATAAAAAGTTTATTATTTAATTTGTTAGTGAAAAACAGAAAATTACATTCCGAATTTCGAGGCGCAAAATTAGGGAAATTTATCGTAGTTCAATATTTTGGAAAAATTAAATTCCCGGATTGTTGTTGATTAACAGTATAAAGCTTATTTAATATCTTTTAAAAAATCTAAACTTTCGGAAAGTTTTAAGAACTTTTAAACATGTTTCAATCTTTTGTTGTAAGATTTTTTTTGGAGCCGGCAACATTGCTACTATTAATCTTTTGTTGTGTCACACTCTTGTACTTTCGGATTCATTATTCAGCAATTCGCAGGCAAGCTCAAGATTTAATGTGGCTAAAGCCGGAGAAGCACATTTTCTGTTATCCGGCAATTGAAATAGCAAACTCTTTTATCCATTAATGAAAGACAATCTCAGTTGGCTTTAGCCGCATTATACAAAACCATCTAATACTAAATTCAACTAACTGCTAAAGCCGGAGAAGCACATTTCGGTTATCCGTTGACTTCAGTCAACGGCTATGATTCACAAACGGAAACCGGCTTTAGCCGCATAATACAAAACCATACATCTTACCCAAAACAAAACAGCCCCAAAAGGGGCCGTTTCAATAAAATATTTAAAGAAATTTTCTTATATTTTAAAATGCGAAAACGCTTTATTGGCTTCTGCCATACGGTGTGTATCTTCTTTCTTTTTGAAAGCAGCACCTTCACCTTTGCTTGCAGCAACAATTTCATTAGCCAGTTTATCAGCCATTGTTCTGCCGTTTCTTTCGCGGCTATAACGGATCAGCCATTTCATGCTTAAAGAAATTTTGCGGTCGGCACGAACTTCAGAAGGTATCTGGAAAGTAGCTCCACCAATACGACGGCTGCGTACTTCTACAGCAGGCGTTACATTAGACAATGCTTTTTTCCAGATTTCATAACCGTCTTCATTGGTGATTTTGCTCACTTTATCCACCGCATCATAAAAAATACTGATAGCAGTACTTTTTTTACCCTGCCACATTAAATTATTTATAAAACGGGTTACCTGTTTATCATTAAAACGCGCATCAGGTGCTAATGGAAACTTTTTGGCTTGTGATTTTCTCATCTTTATTTAAACTTAAAGTATAATTTATTTTTTAGCCTTTTCTTTCTTGGTACCGTATTTAGAACGGCTTTTCTTACGGTCTTTTACACCAGCAGTATCCAGACTTCCACGTACGATATGATAACGTACACCTGGCAAATCTTTTACACGACCACCACGAATTAACACGATGGAGTGCTCCTGAAGGTTGTGACCTTCACCCGGGATATAGGCAATTACTTCCATCTTGTTGGTCAAACGTACTTTGGCTACTTTACGCAAAGCCGAGTTTGGCTTTTTGGGTGTAGTGGTATAAACCCTTGTACAAACTCCACGACGCTGAGGACAGGCATCCAAAGCCCTTGATTTGCTTTTCGCCCTGATGATCTCACGGCCTTTTCTAACTAATTGTTGTATTGTAGGCATTCTAAAGCATTAAAATTTAGGACGGCAAAGGTAACAGCCTTTAGATGAATAACCAAAAAAACCATCCGTATTTTTATAAAAAATCAATAAATAAAAGAAAAAAAGTATAAAACCTGCGCTTTTTAAGTAAAAATCGCAGTTATTAAGTCCAATAACTGACAATATTTTGAAAGTAGACAACTTTTTGAAAATTTATCAAACCTTCACCATCCAATGATGATTGTCAGGAGCGGTTCCTTTTCGTATATCGGTTAATCTGTCTTTAAGCGCCGGCGCTATCTTCGCTTTATCGGTATCAAAATATAAAGTCTCATTCTTATAGCCCAGCTCTCTGATCATGGAAATAGTGGCTGCTGTTCCGGTTCCGAATATTTCAGTCAATTTTCCGCCATGATAAGCTTCAATCAATTCATCAATACTTATTTTTCGTTCCTCCACGTCAATCCCCATTTCTTTCAAAACAGTGATTGCACTGTCTCTTGTAACGCCTTCCAGTATGGTTCCATCTTCCAGTGATGGCGTTACCACTTTATTCCCAAATACAAAAAACACATTCATGGTTCCTACTTCCTGCAACCATTTGTGCTCAAAAGCATCTGTCCATAAAACCTGGTCATAACCGCGCTGTTTGGCATATGTGTAGCCAACATGCTTGCGCCATAATTACCCGCATTTTTGGAAGCCCCCACTCCTCCCGGAGCTGCACGGGTGTATTTTTCTTCCACATAAATTTTCATTGGCGCGGAATAATACGGACCAGTCGGGCTTAAAATAATAATGAACTTATAGGTTTCAGAAGGTTTTACTCCAATAACGGTATCAGTTGCAAACATGAAAGGACGGATATAAAGTGAATGATCCTTTTTGTTTGGGATCCAGTTTTTATCCAGTTCAATCAATTTGCGCATTCCTTCCATAAAAATCTCTTCAGGAACCGCCGGCATCTCCATTCTTGCGGCGGAAATATTGAATCTTTTAAAATTATCATATGGGCGGAAAATATATGCTTCTCCCTGCGGATTGCGATACGCTTTGATACCTTCAAAAATCGCCTGTCCATAATGGATCGCTGCCAGCGAAGGCTCAAGTAATAGTGGCTGATATGGTTTTATTTCAACATTCTTCCATTCTCCATTTTCATAATCCGCTTCCAGCATATGATCGGTAAAATACTTTCCAAACGGAAGATCATCGAAATTTAAATCATTCAGCTTACTTCTTTCTACTTTTGAAATATTGATGTCCAAAGCTTCAATCATAACAGTAAATTTGTGCAAATAAACAAAAAAATAAAAACGAACGGTTGTTAATAATTCTGATAAAGGTTCATTATGAAAAATAAATTACCGGATTTTATACTAGCTGATTTATATAAAAGCTCAATTGTACTTGTCGAAGAAGATATCATACAAAACAATGTAAAAAACCCCTTAAGCGAAGGTAACAAAATAGAAACTTCAAAAAATGAAATTATTCCGGATTCTCCTATAAAAAATTGGTATTTAGGTGATAATAAAAAAAATATCGTGATTTTAGTAAAGGATACACGTAAAGAATTTCTCAATGATGCATCGCTCAAATTGCTAACCGGAATTTTATCTGCATGTCAGTTACAAATTGCCGATGTTTCCATAATAAATATTTCCAAAACTCCAATGAGTTATAAGCAGATCGGGGAAAAGCTGAATCCGCGTTATTTGCTATTTTTTGGTATAAATCCGGAGGAAATCCAATTGCAGTTCTCCCTCAGTTTATATCATTTATACAAAGAAAATAATTGCAGTTTTCTCTTATCCGCTGATTTGAACAGTATGCTTGGGAATACAAATGAAGCAAGAGTTGAAAAAAGCAAATTATGGCTTTGCCTGAAAGAAATCAGGTTTGAGGCATGAGGTTTCAGCTATATAAAACATTCAACTATCATCAATCAACAATCATCCAATTATGAACCAATCCGTTTTAATTTTTGCCACCAATAACCAGCATAAAGTTGATGAAATAAAAGTTGTTGTGCCCGATCATTTTCAGATTCTTTCCTTAAAAGAGGCAGGCATCGATATTGATATTCCGGAACCTTTCATTACACTGGAAGCCAATGCCACCGAAAAATCAACCACCATTTACCGGTTAACCCACCAAAACTGCTTTAGTGAAGATACCGGGCTTGAAGTGGATGCGCTCAACGGCGCGCCCGGAGTAAAAAGCGCACGCTTTGCCGGTGAAGGAAGAAATTTTCAGGATAATATTGATAAATTGTTGACACTGCTTACCCATATTGAATATCGCGGTGCAAGGTTTAAAACGGTAGCATCTTTAATATGGAATGGCAAGGAACACCAGTTTATAGGTATTTGCGAAGGCAGGATTACAGAATCTCCACGCGGGATTAATGGCTTTGGCTATGATTCTGTTTTTATTCCCGAAGGCAGCACAAAAACCTTCGCGGAAATGAATATGGAAGAAAAAAACAGCTACAGTCATCGCAAAAAAGCTGTGGATCAACTGGTGGATTTTTTGAATGCACAGGTTGGAGGAATTTAGGATTTACGATTGGGGATTTGGGATTTTGAGATTTTGAGATTGATAGAAATAGGATGTCCGATGGAATTCTTCAAATAAAAATGTCAACTTTTTTCGGAACAAGACGTTTGTCGGAAGCAAATTGTTTTATAAATCAGTCGCAATAGCCTTTTCCAAAATAATACTGAAATCTGATACTTTCATTCATGCCATTTTGCGGATGCTTTTTGATAATTCAGCCGGTAAGTTTTGGGCTGACAGTTTTTGAATTTTTTAAACTGCCGGTAAAAAAATGGAATACTTTCAAAACCTGAATCATAGCAAACCTCGTTTACCTGGTTATCCGTTTCAATAAGGAGTTTACAGGCATGGTTAATCTTATATTCATTCAAAAATTGAAAAAATGATTTTTTCATGATCTTACTAAAATATCTTGAAAAATATTCTTCACTCATGTGTACTTGCTTTGCTATATCTGCAAGAGATATCTTCTCCTGGTAATGCTTTTGTATATACTTGTAAATAGTATTTATCCGCAAATTATTGGTATCATTTAAACCGTATGAAAACCCCTGTTCGCAAAGGAAATGATAGTGACTTGTTTTTGCCAATTCCTGTAAGATTTGAAGCAATGATATTAGTTTTTCAAGCGGAGGAAGCTTAATCAATTCCAAACATTTTTCTTTTAGCTTTAATGAAACAGTTTTGTCAAATTTTATTCCTCTGCCGGATAGGCTTAGAAGCTTGCTTATAGATTCAAATTCACAACTCCGAAGCCATGCTTTGTCAAGGAACTCTTCCTTCAGGTAGATTACAATCGCAGATGCGGTCTGTTTCTGGTCGGCAGTATTAATCCAGCAATGCGGAAGATTCGGCCCAACTAATACAAGATCATCGTCAAAGAAGTTTTCAATACTGTTTCCAACATAACGTACTCCCTCACTGCTAAGGATATAAGTAAGTTCAAATTCCGGATGATAATGCCAGGGGTAATCGAAATCTTTTCTGTTTTCCTGAACAACGGCTTTGAATAAGTTGGATTCTTCCGCTGATATCGGTTTAAAATGAGCTTTCATAAAAATAAATTTATACCAATTTGTTTTAAATAAATGCTTTCGGTTTAAAAGGAATACAAAATAGGATAGTAATCGGTCAATATCAGGTAAAAAATCTCTTTAGCAATATTGTAGTTTGCATACAGTAAATAGTGAAAAATAAAAAAAGTCGTTTGCGATTTAAGTTGAGCGGGAAATAAATGATCAGGAAAAAATCAAAGGATTTCAAACCTAAGTTTTTAAAAAGCATCCGGAAATAGCCAAAAATGTAATGATTTATGAGAAAACTTACACTATGCTTCATTTTTAATTTTATAACCGGTTTTATTTTTTCGCAAAAAATATCAAACAGGCAAACTGACAAACCGGATTCAATAGGCATTCATAAAGTTGTGCTGGATACTCAATCAAAACTTATCCCATGGGCAATACCAACTGAATCAGCATATGATCAATTTCTTCACAAACGCTGGAACTTTATCAAAACGAAGGTGCCAAATAGCCCTGCTCCAGGGGCTTCTTATCCTCAATACTATTTTTATTGCGCCTTTAAAGACCTCAACAATGTTTTGGAACCGGATACCTGGATGAATGATGTTGGCGAAAAGATTCCAAACTGGTTTGAATCCGCACGTTTATATTATGCTTACACAGGTGATATTGTTCCTTTGAATATTGCGAAAGGGATGGCGGATTATTTACTGGATCATGGAGTAACCTCTTCATCCTATAGCTGGCCAAACTTCCCCCAAACCGGCGCCAATGCAGGTGATTTAGAATTTCGTGGATTTACTTCAGCGAAAAGGTTTGCTGTTGATGATGTACAGGTGGACCATGCCGGCGATATTGGCGCTACTTATATTAGAATGTATCATTTATTTGGAGATGAAAAGTATAAGATTGCGGCTATGAATGTGGCGGATGTGCTGGCAGCGAAAGTAAGACCGGGTAACGCCACTCAATCTCCCTGGCCTTATGTTGTAAATATGAATACGGGCAATATTGTTTCTGATTATGGTTCAAACTGGTTTGGCTGCATTTTACTTTTTGATTATTTGATTGATGCGAAAATTGGCAACGTACCTGCGTACAGGAAGGCCCGTACAATGGCCAGGGATTGGATACTGAAATATCCTCTGCAAAATGGATTATGGGTTGATGGTCATACCGACAATCTGATAAAAGGCACCGGTAACCTCAGTAATATGAGCGCCAGCAATGCAGCTCTTTATATTTCTGATCATCCAGAATTTGATCCTGGATGGAAGATAAATTTGCCCAGGCTGATAAAGTGGACCGAAGATAATTTTGTTTTTCGTGGCGCTCCCGGGGAACCGCCTACTCAATGGGGGGCTAACATTGTAGGCGAACAGGTTGATTTTATACATAAAATGGATTATCAAACAGCACGTTACGCCGCGCAGTGTGCCAGGTTCTATGCAACTTCTAATGATACCGCTTATAAAGAAAAAGCTTACCGCTCCCTGAACTGGGTAACATACTGTAGTGATTCAAATGGGTTGGCATTTGAGAGTCCTTTAAGCAAAGGCATCTTAAGTTGGTGGTCCGACAGCTATGGCGAAGGCCCCAGGATGTTTTATCATGCATTTGCCGCCATTCCTGAATGGGCGCCGCCCGGAGAGGATCATATATTATATTCAAAAGGGGTATTGAAAAATGTTTCCTACAACACCCAAAAAGTCCAATATACAGCTACGGATAAAACAGGCATGGAGTATATCAGATTAGCATTCAAACCTGTTAAGATTACATTAAACGGCACTGAAATTTTTAATACCTCCAATGCCAGTGAGCAAGGCTTTGCACTAAAAAAACTGCATAATGGGGATTATGCAGTTATTATAAAAAGAAAGTACGCTAGTAACGTGATTATTGTGGGATCAGATTTTAAGCGATGAAATTAAAACATCGAAGAGGTTAACTTTTTCTACTATCTATAATACTAAAACAATTGTTATGAAACTAATCTTAACTGTCTGTAAAAATTTGTGGCTAAAAATTGGACTCCAAATCTTATTTACTTTTTTAATTTCTGTTGCGTTTGCACAGGAAAAAATTACTGTTTCCGGCAAGGTGACTAATGGAGAAAGCGCTTTGATAAATGTATCGGTAAAAGTCGCTGGTTCCAAACAGGGAACAACAACTAATGAACAGGGTAATTTCCAAATTACTGTAAGCAAGGGGCAAACACTTGTCTTTTCTTATGTTGGTTTCGAAGATCATTCTGTAATTGTTTCAGATCAATCTGAACTTACTATTATTCTTAACCCATCAACAAATAATACATTAAATGATGTGGTTGTGGTTGGTTATGGCACCAAAGAAGAAAGTTAACCTTACAGGAGCAGTTTCCACAGTATCAGCGAAGGAACTGGAAGGCAGGCCAATTTCTAACTTATCTTCTGCTTTACAAGGTACAATGCCGGGTGTAACAGTCACAGTAAACAATGGTCAACCAGGATCCGACCAGGGAACCATCCGCATTCGTGGTATTGGCACGTTAGGGAATAGTGATGCCATGGTGTTGGTGGATGGAATTGTTTCCAGCATGAATGATATCAATCCCGACGATATTGAATCTGTAACCGTATTGAAAGATGCAGCTTCGGCCTGCTATCTATGGTTCAAGGGCTGCGAATGGTGTAATATTGATCACTACAAAAAAAGGTAAAAAAGGGGAAGTTATTGCTCATTACAACATGGATATTGGTAAGCAGGCAATGACCGCTACTCCTGATTTTATTGATTCCTGGCAGGCATCAACGCTGTACAATGAAGCGCTGGTAAATGAAGGTAAATCCCCCAAATATACTGATGCAGAAATTCAAAAATTCAAAGATGGTTCTGACCCGGAGCATTATCCTAATACAGACTGGTACGATTTATTTTGGAGGGGTAACGGCTTCAGCAAAACCATTCTTTGGATATAAGCGGAGGGAAGCGAAAAAATGCAAAGTTACCTGTCAATGGGGTATCTTTCTCAGAATGGGCTCGTGAAAGGATCCAATTTAGACCGTTATACAACGCGCTTTAAGACGGATCTGGAGGTAAATCATCGTATTAAAGTAAGCGGCAACATTTCTTATTCACAGCAACTATTCAGGGAACCTGTAAGTAATATTCACGGCCTGGATTTTGGTCAGTTACTGGCAACACTTAACCAAACAGGCCGGGTCGTACCAAACAAAATAAATGGCTATTATGGTTATAGCGACGAAGGCAACCCTGTAGCAGTACTGAAAGGAGGTTCCAACAATTTCAATAAAACGCATCATCTGTCAGCTATTTTGCAAGCCGACGTTGAAATTTTAAAAGATTTGCATTTAAAACCATTGCTTGGCTACACTGCAAGTATTATTGAAGCAAAATCGAGAATTAATGATCTTGCAATACTATGATCCTAATACCGGTGACCAAGTATTTGGGAAGGCCCCAACATTGTAGCCAGCAATTCCAGTTTTTCAGACAATTTAACCATGCAGGCATTGCTGCAATACGATAAAACTTTTGGTGAGCATGATTTGAGTTTACTTGGCGGATATTCACAGGAACACAATAAATACGATTACTTATTTGGTAGCAGGCGCGGATACCTGAATAATGCATTGGACCGAGTTGGATGCCGGCCCGGTTACAGCGCTTGCAGAATAGCGGTAATGCATCTGAATATGCGTTGCAATCAGTATTCGGAAGAATCAACTACTCCTTTAAGAAAAAGTATTTATTGGAAGGGAATATCAGGGATGACGGATCATCGCGTTTTGCACCGGCAAACCGTTGGGCCATATTTCCCTTCAGCATCTGTGGGATGGCGTATTTCAGAAGAATCATTTTTTGAACCTGCAAAAAATATCGTTTCAGATTTGAAGATCAGGGCATCATGGGGTAAGCTTGGAAACCAAAATATTGGTACCTATCCCTACCAGGCAACGATTGCTACAGGCCGGAACTACACATTTGGTGGGCAAACGGTAGATGGTATCGCTCCGGTGAATGGTGTAAATGCAGATATAAAATGGGAAAGCACTACCACAAAGGATATTGGATTAGATGCCGTGTTAATGGGTGGGAAGGTAACCTTTACGGGAGATTATTTTATACGCAATACCTCAGATATCCTATTGTCACTTCCGGTAGCGAACGCTTTTGGTTTAAATGCCCCGGTAATAAATGCAGGTAGTGTTCAAAATAAAGGACTTGAACTGATGGCAGGATATCATTTGAGAAAACGTGATTTTACCTTTGACGTAAATGGAAATGTCTCTTTTATAACAGAATGAGATAACAAGTTTGGCTGGTACCGGTCCCTTTCCGAATGGTTCTACCATACAGGGTGTGGGTTTACCGATTAATTCATTATATGGTTGGGTGTCTGAAGGACTTTTTCAGTCGCAGGCAGAAATTGATAAACATGCCAGTCAGAATGGAATGGGAGGGCCGGTTGCCCCTGGTGATATCAAATATAAAGACTTGAATGGCGATAATGTTATTGATAGCAAAGACAGGCAATACCTGGGTACGTATTTTCCAAAACTAACCTATGGCCTCAATATTTCCGCCAGGTATAAAGGATTTGACGCTGTTTTATTTCTGCAGGGTGTAGGAAGATGTTAATTCATTTGTATCTGGTCGTATACTGGGTTCGCTTTATGACAAGGATGGAGATCCAACCGGTATATGGCTCGACCGCTGGACACCTTCCAATACCTAACGCAACTTTTCCGCGTGTGTGGAATTCAAACTCTCAAAATGATCCAGCAGCTACCCCTTCTTCTTTCTGGGTACGTAGATGCCAGTTATATGAGACTTAAAAATGTACAAATTGGCTATACGCTGCCTGATCGGATTGTTGAATCAAAACAGGCATCGAAAAAGCAAGAATTTTTTGGTACAGGCAAGGATCTTCTCACATTTACCAAATTTTATAAATGGGTAGATCCTGAAGCACCACTCGGTGGAAACAGCTATACCTATCCGATGGTAATGGTAAATTCCATCGGTATAAATCTAACTTTCTAAATAAACTAACTTAATAAAACATAATTATGAAAAATAGATTAATCATAATGCTTGTGCTGTGCAGTAATAGCATTTGCTCATGTAAAAAAGACTTTTTAAACCGCCAGCCACTTACCGAATACAGTGAAACAACCTTATGGACCGGAGAAAACGATGCCATTGCCGCATGTAATGCTTGCTTATTCGCAATTTGAAGATGGACAATGGATTGTTTATATGGATGTGGCAAGTGATAATGCGCATAATCCTTATCCCTGGGAAGGATGGCAGCAATATGGTAACATGCAACTACTTTCATCCTAATAATTCGGGGTCTAAATACAATTTTACTACTATTACCCAGCTGTAACTGGTTTTTGGCCAGTATTGACAAAACACCCATGGATGAAAGCCTTTTAACCAGAATGAAGGGTGAAGTAAGGTTTATCAGGGCGTATCAATATTTTCAAAGGGCACAATTATATGGTGATTTTCCGTTGGTAACAAAAATGCTTACTACTACAGAAGCAAATGCTATTGAACGGACTCCCAAGGCTGAGGTAGTCCAATTTATACTGAATGAATTGGATACGATCATTCCCACCTTGCCAATAAGCTATGAAGGAAGCGATCGCGGTCGTATTACCCAGGGAGCTGCCTTGGCCTTAAAAGCAAGGGTTGAGCTTTTTAATGAAAAATATGCGGAAAGTGCGATCTCAAGTAAAAAAGTGATGGATCTGGGAGTTTATTCGCTATTCCCGAATTACCAGGATCTTTTTCGTATAAAGAATGAATATAATTCGGAAATAATCCTGGATCGTGGATATTTGGAAACTGATCCAAATTTGACCGTTGGTCTGATGGTTTTGGCCCCTGAATCTACGCCAGGAGGAGGCTGGAGTTCTGTTAATATTACGCAATCTCTTATCGATGCCTATGAAATGGCCAATGGTAAAACGATTAATGATCCGACATCCGGTTATGATATTAATCATCCCTTTTTGAACCGTGATCCACGACTGCTTCAAACAGTCATAGTACCTGGTGCGGAATATGCCGGAATAATTTTTAATCCAATGGATCCAAACTCGCTGGATTATTGGCCAACGTACAATTATACAGGATATGTTGGCCGGAAATACATTCATTATAAATCTGATTTTTCAGATCTCTATAAAGCCGGCCTGAATATACCTCTTATCCGGTACGCTGAGGTGTTGCTTACCTATGCGGAAGCAAAAATAGAATTAAACCAGATTGATAACACCGTTTATGATGCCATCAACCAGGTACGTTTGCGAGCCGGATTGCCTTCAGTTGACCGGTCAAAATATGCAACGCAGGCACAAATGCGGGAGTTGATCCGAAGGGAAAGAAGAGTGGAACTAGCCATGGAAGGACTTCGCTGGTATGATGTTCAACGCTGGAAAATTGGTGAACAAGTAATGAATGGCCCGGTATATGGCGCTCGTGTTAGTCACAATAGATGCTACTGGTAAAGTAACGTATACTTCCACTGAACATGCTAAGATTGAAGACCGGGTATTTGATCCGGCAAAAAATTACATCTGGCCTGTGCCTCAAAGTCAAATTGATCTCGGCAAAAACCTTAAACAGAATCCGGGATATTGAGTGTCAATTCGATCTTGTAAGCCAATGTGATTAACTTCAAGGGGATGAAGATAGCCAACTAAAATTCATGACCATAAACTAATACGTTATTTAACCTTCATCACTTTACTTGGTCATTGGAAAAAACTTTTAATAAACGGAGGCTGGATACATGTCGGCGGCGGATTCAGGAAATTTCTTTAAATTCTATAAAAATTAATTTCTTATGAAGAAAATTATTTTGTTTGTTAGTATGCTCATTTGCTTATGTTTTTATTCTGCTGATTCCAATGCGCAGTTAGCAAAAAAAAATCTGAACCCTAATTTTAACCTTCAGATTGATGGTGCAAAAAGATTGCACCAGATAGATGGGATCGGAGTGAATGCCAATACCCGCAGCTGGAACGGTAAAGAGCTTGAACCCGCACTTGATTTATTGCTGGACTCAATGAATTCCGTTATCTGGAGAGTAATAGTGGAAACAGTTGAAAACTGGGAAGATAAAAATGACAACAATGATCCATTTACATTTAACTGGGATTACTACAACAAGTTGTATGAAACACCTAAATTTCAGAAAGCATGGGATATGATCAGCTATCTCAATAAGCATGGTGTTACAAATAACTTGATGATCAATTTTATGGGGGCCGTTCCTTTATGGATGGGAGGAAAGGTTGTTAAGCCTGAATATGAAGATGAATATATTGAAATGCTGGTATCATTTTTCTTCTATGCCCGAAATGAAAAGCATTTGAAAATTGGATTGATATCCATCATGAATGAACCAGATATAGAGAACGAAGGGCCAACGGTTCAACCAGCGCAATACGCACGACTTCTCAGAAAATTTACCGACCGAATGGAGCGCCTTGGCATGGGAGATGTGAGGTATGCTGCTCCCGATATTGCTGCTATGGGAGATCATGTAAAATACCTGCCACCCGTAATGAAAGATTCTTCACTTATGTCTAAGATATCCCATTTTGCATTTCATTCTTATGCGGGGTATTATAGCGATGTAAATACTTACCTGCAAAAATCGGCTTACCCAAAATCTAAATTTTGGATCACAGAATGGAATCAATGGTGCAAAGGTTGTGATGAGGGGCAGATAGGGGTATACGACTTCAAATATGCCAGTGAATCTATAGCGCACCTTTTAGATCTTTTAAAGCATGGCGCTTCCGGAGCTCTCGTATGGGAAGCATTTGACAGCTATTATGAGCACCATGCACCCAGTGAGTTTAGTTATTGGGGCATACTAAATTATAATTCAGAGACAAAAAATTATTCGCCCCGTAAAAACTTTTATGCCATTTCTCAGATTTCTAAATTTGTTTCGCCGGGATCATTTCTGTTACAGACTTCAGCTGTTGGAGACAGCCTTCCTGTGTTGGTTTTTTATGATCCCGTATTACAAAGAATAAGTATTGTTGGTATAAACCTACGCAACATTGATGTTACGCTTAATGGAACACTGGCTAATCTTCCGGGTATCAATCGTTTTGAAATGTATTATACCAATAGTACTGAAAACTTATATCACGATGAAGCTGTTACAGTAAAGAAAAATGCATTCAAGACAACTATACCTGCCAACTCCATTTTTACCTTAACAACTAATACGGTGGAGAGCAGCAAACCGGCAGCAGGTCCTATAAAACCTGAAGCGCCGGGTTGGTATGCCGGCGATATTCATGTGCATTTGAATTGTGGTGATGGCACGACAGTGTTACCTGAAAGCAAGATTGTTGAAATGATGGAGCCCCATGACCTTTCGGTGATTTCCTTGCTGGCTGATATGGGCAATGGCGAAGTTAAGGACAGTAAAACAGATTTACCGAAAGTGAATGGGAAGGATGCCCCGCAATCAGTGCCCGGACGCATCATTCGTTGGGATGCTGAATGGCACTGGGATGCAACCTATTCAAATTTTGAGCACCAGGCGCTCGGGGGCCATCTTGTATTGCTTGGGTTAAAAAAAGCAAGCCGAATATGGGATGAATCGCCGTACAAAATCCTGCAATGGGCAAAAGATCAAAAAGCGGTCAGGGGCTTTGCTCATTTTCAATATTTAAATGATTCCCTTCAAAATGAACTGAACTGTTGTATCCCCATTGATTATCCGGTAGAAGCAGCATTGGGCAATATTGATTTTATATCAGAAGATGTGTATAGTTCAATGTCGTCTAACAATGGAAATTATAATAGTGAAGCAGCCATTAATGCTTATTATAAATTATTGAACTGCGGCTTCAGACCAGGCCTTGCAGCCGGAACAGATTACCCCTGTAATAATTACGAACCATTTGGAACTTTGTTGACTTATGTGGAAGTTCCCGACAAAAAACTTACCTATCAAAAATGGATCAATGGAATTGCAAATGGCAGGACGGTGGTTTCAAGAAATGGGCACAATGAATTTCTGGAAATAAAGGTAAATGGGAAATATCAACCCGGCGATGAAATTAATTTAAAACAGAAGGGTACGACGGAGATCGAAGTAAAATGGACGGCTGTAAAAGAATTAACAGGAAGGATCGAGTTGATAAGCGAAGGAAAGGTAGTGGCCAGCCAACCTGGAACAGCTAAACCAGGCGAGCCCTTAATCTTTAAGACAAATCAGGAGTTTACAAAAAGCAGTTGGGTGTGTGCAAGGCGCATGGATGAAAATGGTCATCAAACGCATACAGCTCCGGTATATATAACCATCAACAAAAAACCCGTAAGGGCCAGCAGTGACGATGCGCAATTTTATATGACATGGATTGACAACCTGCTGGAAAAAACTGCTCCTGGCGGAGTATGGAACCACTACTTCACACATGACCTTGATACAGTGCAGCAACGCTATCGCAAAGCCAGAGATATTTATAGCAAAATATTGCTCGAATCTAAAACGATTAATTAAAGAAAATGAAATATCAATCTAAAATTCTTGTCGCGGCGATATTGTTTATCAGTTTGTTTTTTTCGAAATCAAATTACGCTTCCGGATTTTCAAATAACCCTATTCTTGTCCTGGCCACTGATCATAATTTTGGTTCTTACACAGGAGAAATTCTAAAGACAGAAGGTTTCAATGCCTTCCAAATGGATTCAGTTTCCGATGTTAAAATCACATTGAAATATTTAAAAAATTTCGATGTAGTTATTTTAACGGAAACAGCCCTAACTACAGAACAAAAAAATATGTTAGCTGAATACGTAAAAGAAGGTGGCAGTTTAATTGCATTCAGGCCCGACAAAAAATTAAGCAACGTGTTTGGGATTAGCGATGTAAAAGGCACTCTCCGGGAAGCATATCTTGGTATAAACTCCAATACTGAAATCGGAAAAGGCATTACCTCGCAAACATTGCAGTTTCACGGAGAAGCAGATGAATATAAAATGAATGGAGGTAAAATAATTGCATCCTTATTTACGGATGCGGTCACTGCTTCAGAATTTCCAGCAGTTGTAATCAATAACTACGGTAAAGGACATGCGCTTGCATTTTTATATAACCTGCCGAAAAGTATTGTGCATACCCGCCAGGGAAATTACCAGAATGCAGGTCAAGAAATGGATGGCATAACAGGAATTCGCGCTATGGATCTTTTTACCAATGGTTGGGTAGATCCATCTAAAAACACGCTTAACCAGGCGGATGAACAAATGAGGCTATTAACGCACGGAATAGAAAAAATGAGCAATAAGCCTTTGCCCCGTTTTTGGTATTTCCCGGATACATTGAAATGCCTTGTAACACTCACTAATGATGGGGAGGATTCAAAGGAAGCATCTTTCGAAACCCAGTTTGTGGATGTAGATGCAAAGGGGGCAAAAATGACGCTGTATATTAAAGAAACAGAGTTTGTTTCTAAAGAATGGGTTGAAAAATGGGTTAATAAAGGGTTTGAAATTTCCGGGCATCCTGATAATACCAAACAGGCAGTGAACCCGGACTGGAATACGATGGACAATGTTTATAAAACTTTAATAAATAAGCTGAACAGCAAATATGGAATTTCATCTATGCACACTGTTACGAATCACTGGTTTGTTTGGACTGGTAAAAATGTTGACGACATGCCGGATTTTAGCATTCAGGCACAAATCGAAGAAAATAACGGGATCGGGTTGGATTGCAATTATGCGCATTATGATAATAATTCAAGCCAGGGACATTTTCTTGGAGAACGGGGTATGAACCAGGGTAATTATACTGGAAGCGGGCTTACGATGAAATTTGCAAATGCACAGGGTAGATTGATCAATGTTTATCAACATTTAAACAATGTATACGACCAGCAGTATATGGAAAATAAAGACCCGGACGGATATTTCAATTGTTTTAAGGGACTAATGGATAGAAGTCTGAACAACGAAGTGTATTCCTATATCAGCGTCAAAGCTCATAATGACGAGTATCACTTCTCAAAAGTTCCTTTAATGAATATGCTGGATTACGCAAACAGTAAACACATTCCAGTTTGGACAGCGCATAAACTGCTTGATTTTTTAAAAGCTAAAGAGGATGCCGCATTTAAAAATATCAGATGGTCCCAAAATAAATTGTCCTTCAGCATACAATCAACATTAGCACATACCAATGGTTTGACCACTTTGATACCTCATTTATATAATGGCAAAAAGATCAGTAAAATAACCGTTAATGGTTTGCCACAAGCTTATTCCGTCAGGTCTGTAAAAGGATATGATTATGCAATGTTTACAGTTAAACCAGGTCTTGGCTATAACCTGGAAATAAGTTATATAAATTAAATTGTTTAATAAATTTTATTTGATGAATGCCTTTAAAAATTATCAGTTATCTCCATTTCTTAAACAATATTTATTGATAAAAAAGAAAATTATTAAAAGGGCATCATCTTTCATTTTTTGCTTGTTGTCATTATTCAAAAGGCTACATCTTTAAATGAGGTAATAACATTCACGCACGTTTTAAATACAATTTCGATGATATCAACCAGGAACGATTCCGACTTATTTCTTTTTATTAAACAGCATCTTTATGTTGCTGTTGTATGTGACATTTTGGATGAACTGGGATATCGCAACCAGGCCATGCATCAGCGCCTGCGACCCATTTTACCTGATATTAAAAATTGCGGATTCATTGGAAGAGCCCGGACACTCCGGTGGATGGAAACCGACCATGTAGCAGAGAATCCTTATGGATTAGAAATTGAAGCAATGGATTTATTGAAAACAGGCGATGTGGTAATCCATTCCACGGATCATTGCGGAACGAATGCACCCTGGGGCGAGCTAATGTCAACTATTGCCAAGCGTAATGGAGTAGCTGGTTGTGTTTGTGATAGCCAGATACGGGATTGTATCAAAATCATTGAAATGGGCTTTCCTGTTTACTATGCCGGCATTAGGCCATTAGATTCCAAAGGGCGGGCCATTGTAACGGATTATGACGTACCTGTAAGATGTGGAGAGGTACTTGTTAATCCGGGTGATATTATAATCGCAGATTTCGATGGTGTCGTTGTTGTTCCAAAAGACGTGGAAGATGCTGTTTTTCAAAAAGCAAAAGATAAAGTAAATGATGAAAACTTGTCGCGCAAAGAGCTGCTTTCCGGCAAATCACTGCATGAAGTTTATCAAAAATATAAAGCACTTTAATCATAAAATTATCGGGCTATTTATACAAACCGGCGATGTTAATTTTTATGGCTCGCTACATGTGGCCCCAAAAAAATAAAATTATTACATGAGATTGCAAAACAAAAATATTGTCATTACAGGCTCGGGCTCCGGTATCGGGAGAGCCTGTGCAATTGAATTTGCAAGAGAAGGCGCTAACGTCGTGGTAGCCGATATCAATCTGGATGCCGCGAAGGAAACGGCGCAGCTCATAAAAGCTGCAAATGGCGTTGCTATTGCGTACAATACAGATGTATCCAAACCTGAATCTGTTAAAGAACTGGTGGAGTATACAATTAAAACATTTTCTACTATCCATGTACTGGTTAACAATGCTGCCATCCAGATCAATAAAACTGTCGAAGATATGTCTTTTGACGAATGGAATCTTCAGTTATCCATAAACCTCGGCGGCGTTTTTTTATGTTCAAAATATTTCCTTCCTCACTTGCGTGAAGTAAAAGGGAATATCGTTAACATGTCATCCGTTAATGGCTTTTTTACAGAACCTGATTGCGCAGGTTATTGTGCTACCAAAGCTGCCATCATGGGGCTTACAAAGGCTATGGCCATTGATCATGGCAGGGATGGCATCCGGGTTAATTGCATTTGTCCGGGTTATATTGATGCTGGGTTGGCGGAAGGATATTTTCAAAGCCAGGCCGATCCTGTTAAAGCACGCGCTGAAGCAGGTAGATTGCATGCGCTTTGGCGCATAGGAAGGCCGGAAGAAGTTGCACGTACCGCCGTCTTTCTTGCGAGCGATGATGCGTCCTTTGTTACAGGCGCTTCCATGGTAGTTGATGGAGGTTTTGGATCTGGACTGCCTCCTAAATAAAGGTAATTGCTATTTTAGAGATGTGGGTATTTCGTGCTGTTTGCAGAGTGTTTGTCACTGCTACTATGAAGCTTTATTTTCAAACCTGAAGACGCCATCTTAACTGCAGATGAACGAAATGCGACGCAACAAAGATGCCATGAAAATCTTAGATGGTATACAT
Organism: uncultured Chitinophagaceae bacterium; assembly: GCA_963695165.1. Taxonomy (GTDB): domain Bacteria; phylum Bacteroidota; class Bacteroidia; order Chitinophagales; family Chitinophagaceae; genus CAVOGF01. The sequence continues at coordinate 122,936 of CAVOGF010000001.1, read as the reverse complement.
AAAAAGCATTTTTTAGACGGCTTTCTTGAAGCAGAGTATCATTTAAATTCCTTTTATAATTTTTTCTATGAATTATTTAAAATCTCAAAAAGTCATTGACTGGTCATTTGTAATCATCATAAATTTTATGTGGGCCACACAGGTGCCGGTAATCCGGCTTATTGGCGACAGCTTAGGCCCCATTACGGTAGCTTTTGTACCCATGATACTAAGTACACTTATTTTTTTACCAATGCTTTGGATGGAGAATAATAAACGTAAAATAAATATGCTTTGGCGATGGAATGATATTAAATATTTTCTTTTGCCGGGATTAATTGGGATTTTTCTCATGCAGTATTTATATACGCTGGGGTCCCGTTTGACATTAGCAGCCAATGCGGGAATTATCACAATGGCCATACCCGTAATAGTTGCCATTTTCGCTTCTTTTTTACTCAAAGAAAAATTAAATATTATCCGGATTTTAAGTTTTGTATTGGCAATTGGGGGAGTGTTAATGACTTCCGTTTCTGATATTTCCGGCGCAGATCTTTTTCATGGGCAGTACCTGAAAGGCAATTTTATATTCTTCTTTGCATGTTGTTGCGCAGGCTTTTTTAATACCTATTGCAAAATGCTGGTTGATAGAAAGTACACAGAATTAGAAATACTTGTTTATAGTTCCATCATTGGTAGCATTGCCAGTATTCCGTTGCTGATATGGGTTGAGCCATTTAATTATACTACGTTTATGCAATCCGGCAAGGTGGCTTTATTTGGCATTCTCGAATTGAGCATTATTGTGTATGGCATTTCTATGTTGCTATTCTTTTGGGTTTTAAAAAGGATGGATGTTACCCAGGCAATATTGGGAAATTATTTACTTCCTTTTTTTATTGCATTGTTAGGAATCATTCTTCTGAATGAAAAAATAACGCCTTTGATGATGTTGGGCGGCGGACTTATCCTTGTCAGCACCTTAATGGTTACTGTTTATGAAAACACTTTATTAGCATTCTTTAAAACCAGGACTAAAATAAAAAGAACCAACAAAGATGCTTTAACCGGTATCTGATTTAAATTAATTATCAAATCATTCTTAGATGAAAATTACTAATGTAAATGCGATCATTTTAAAACTTCCGGAAATATCAACCGCAGCAGATGGCACGCAGGATGACCTGATTATTACTGTAGAAACTGATGAAGGGATTACAGGCTATGGTGAAGTAGATACTTCGCCTTATGTGGGCAAGGCTGTTGTGGATGCATACATGTCTCATGGAACCTGTTACGGTTTAAGAGATGTTGTGGTAGGATCAGACCCATTCGACTATGAACAGATCTGGAATGACATGTGGAACAAAACTTATTATTACGGACGTAGTGGGCCCGTAATGCATGTAATGAGTGGAATTGACATGGCGCTATGGGATATTATGGGTAAAGCAACCGGAAAACCGGTACATAAATTATTAGGTGGAAGTTATACTGATAAAGTAAGAGCTTATGCAAGTGCCCTGATGCCTGATACTGAAGAGGATGTAAAAAGAATGGTGGAAACTTATGTATCCCAGGGATATACCGCTATCAAATTTGGATGGGGCCCCTTGGGATACGATGTGCATAAGGATATAGAACTCATAAAAACCGCCCGTAAAGCGGCCGGCGATAATGTGGAATTAATGATTGATATTGGTAAGCGGTATCGGTTAAAGCCTGCCATATATGTAGCAAAGGCTTTGGAACAGTTGAATATTTATTGGCTGGAAGAACCATTACCCGCAGAAGATTATACAGGATATAAAAGACTTACGGAATCTACCACCTTGCGCATTGCCACAGGTGAAGAAGAAAGTGGCAGATTGGCTTTTGGCCGTCTTATCAACGAAACGCATATAGATGTTATTCAGCCGGATATGTCTCGTTGCGGGGGATTGACCGAAGCTAAGAAAATTGCTACATTAGCTGCGGATATGAATATCCTGTGTGTACCGCATGCTTTTAAAACAGGTGTACTTGTTGCGGCTTCCATTCATTTGATTGCTGCCATACCACATGCTCCGTTTCTTGAATTTTCTGTTACTGAATCCGCGATTAGGAAGGAACTACTCGTTAAGCCTTTCGTGCAAAAAGACGGCTATGTGGATGTTCCGCAATTGCCAGGGCTGGGGATTGAGTTAAATCCTGAAGTGATTAAAAAGTTTGGAGTGAAGGTTTAACCTACAAATTGGTTAGCAATCAGACCTTCTCAAAGTTGCTTCCGCCCTTCTGCGTATTTACTTTGGTAGGCAGTTGAAGTACTACTCTTCGAATTAAGTCCAAAGGTCATCGGGAGTATTATGGTGCAAATACTAAATAAAACTTTTTAAAAAATAGTTCCCAATGACATCAAGAATTGAAAAGCTTACAAAGATTAAGAAAGTAAAAAATATAGATGCATTTTTGATAACCTCCCCGGCATCTGTTAAATATCTTAGCGGGTATTTCTATAATTTTGAAACCGGGCCTTCTCCCTTTCAATTCTTACCTGCAGCATTGTTTGTGATTCCTGAAAATGCAACCAGTCTTGTAATTGCTGATAATGAGATGCATCATTTAACTGATGTAGATCCGGGCATTTTAATAAAACCATATTCAAGTTATGTATATAAAAAACCGTTGGACTTTGAAACCCAATTTTTAATTCAATTACATGAAGTATTAAAACAAAGCGGAATCCGGAATGGCCGGATAGGCATTGAGCAAAATTCGGTTCCTTTATCAATTGCACAATCATTCATTTCCCGGTATCCGAAAATAGAATTTGTGGATATTACCGCAGAGCTAACACATCTCAGGGCAGTAAAGGATAAGGATGAAATTCAATTTATCCGTGATGCTGCAGGCTTATGTGATATTGGTCAATCAGCAGTATTAAAACATGCCAGGGCTGGAATTACTGAACTTGAACTTTTTAACCTGGTAAGGATGGAAATGGAGGAATCCGTTGGTACGAGGATCCCTCTAATGGCTGATCTTAGCAGTGGTGAAAATACTTCTTCCGGTGGTGGCATTCCTACGAATAAATTAATTGAGCAGGGCGATTTAATTCTTAGCGACCTCACTCCTTGTTTGAATGGGTACTGGGGCGATTCCTGTAATACAATCGTCCTTGGCACTCCTACCCCAGCGCAAAAGAAAAACTTTTTGTTGGTGAAAGAAGCGCTTCAAATTGGTATTGACGCAATTCGCCCGGGCGTCCAGGCTTTGGAGATAGACCGGCTCATGCGGAAGCATATTGGAAGCTATCCCCATCATAGCGGTCATGGTGTGGGAATAATGAATCATGAAGAACCCAGAATTGTTCCCTATAATTCCACAGAATTGGAGCCCAATATGGTAATAGCGTTGGAACCTGCTATTTATGGAAAAGAGGAGGGAATTCGTCTTGAACATCTGGTTGTAGTAACAGAAACCGGATGTGAATTACTGACGAAATTTCAGCATTGTTTAGAAGCGGTTTAAAAATAATTTTGTGAATTCCGACTACTATTTTCATGGCATCTTCGTTGCGTCGCAGTACGTTCATCTGTAGTTAAAATGGCATCTTCAGGTTTCCAAAAGCAAAGTTCCAAAGCAAGTTAGACAGATTTTAAGAGCGTTTAAAAAAACAAAAAATGCAGGAAAAAATAAACTATGGCGGCTGGCCCAATTGCGTGAGGCTTTGTAATGATGAAGTAGAGATTATTATTACAACAGATATTGGTCCGAGAATCATCCGGTGTGGATTTATCAATAAGCAAAATTTTTTTTACTTGTCGCCAAAGGATAGCGGAAGAATGAAGGATAATGACTGGCGGATTTATGGCGGACATCGTTTTTGGCATGCGCCGGAAGCAATACCGCGGAGTTATTCCCCTGACAATGACCCGGTACATTATTCCTGGGATGGCATTGCTCTTAAATTGATTCAGGCTGTAGAGCCCGCTACAGGTATCGTAAAAGAAATTAAAATTTCGTTATCTCCTGATAAAAACGAAATAACTGTAGTTCATCGTTTAATCAATCAGAATTTATGGGATATTCAGGTAGCACCCTGGGCTTTATCTGTTCTTGCTCAGGGCGGCCGTGCAATCTTACCGCAGGAGCCTTATGGTGAAGGCGATAATTTTTTGTTGCCTGCACGATCCCTGGCGCTTTGGCAATACACCAAAATGAATGATCCCCGCTGGATTTGGGGTGAAAATTATATCCAGGCAAAACAAGATCCTGCAATCATTTCTGAACAAAAGATTGGAGTAATGAACAGGCAGGGATGGACAGCTTATTATCTTAACGGAGAAATTCTAATTAAAAGATTTGAGTTTGATCCAAAAGCAGTTTACCCTGATTTTGGTTGTAATAATGAAACATATATCAACGGTGATTTTTTGGAAATAGAAACACTCGGCGCTTTAACGACAATACCCCCTCAAGGAATGATTGAACATACAGAACACTGGCTGTTAGCCCGGGTGAATGCAGATGAAACCGAGGAATCTATTAATGCCAATATCTTACCTATAGTAACTTCTTTTCAAAAATGAACATCGTATAAAATAATTTCCCGGCAAAGAGTTATATGAGATTTTATCAACGACCTTGGCGCAACAAAGCAGCATACAGAATATATTTAAAAATCAATGTTATTAAATTAGGGAAGATGTATAGAGATCATTTACACAGATTATAAATATCTAGATAAATTGAATTGCGCAGTATCTTAATATTAACTGTAAGAACCAAAAAATAGCCCCTCTTCCATTTGATCTTGTCTTTATATCCATGTGGAAATCCAAACATATTATTGACTTCTCCGGATTTATCCTCAACTATTCAATATAGGATCATTACACTCTCATTATTTTCCTTTAGTTAGTCCAATTTATATTTTGGAATTTCACCTTTTATCAATAAAGAATCAACAAGCCTTTTAAACAAATTATCCAGAGTTAAGTCAGTAAACAAATGAACGTCATATAAAGACTTCTATTATCAGAACTAATTTACTTTTTAAAAATGATCCAACTCCATTATTCCCCGTTCCAAATCTTCCAGTTCTCCTCAGCCTGGACCACAAGCATATCATAGCCGTTTTTTATTGTAGCATGGTATTGGGCGCCGTTTTTCAGAAATTTGGTCATTGGGGGATTATAAACAAGATCAAAAAGATAGTTTTGAGCTGAGAGATATTGATAGGGAATATCAGGCGAGGAATCTATATCCGGAAATGTCCCCAATGGTGTGCAATTAATAATAATGGAATATTCCTGAAGCAGGTTTTCTGTTATTTCCCCATAGCTGATAGCTTTCCTTTCGTCATCCGTTTTTTTACGGGAAACATACAAGTATCCGATATTCAGTTTTTTCAAAACAAATTCCACTGCCGCCGCTGCGCCGCCCGTACCCAGTATCAATGCGTTTTTATGATGCGGCTGTAAATATTCAAGAAAGGATTCTTCAAAACCTTTTACGTCCGTATTGTATCCAATCAATTTATTATTCCGGATCCTGATACAATTGCAGGCGCCCATTTGTTTTACCTCATCACTTGCATCATCCAGGAATTGTAATACATCTTTTTTATATGGAACAGTAACAGCCATCCCTTTTAAATCCGGATGATTTTTCAGCAATGCAGGGAATTCATTTATTGAAGCAATGGAAAAATTTTCAAATGAAGCATCACTGATTTTTTCCTGCTCAAATTTTCCTTTAAAATATTTTTGAGAAAATGAATGCGATAAAGGATACCCAATGAGGCCGTATAGATCCATTATTTATAAGGTTGCTTTATCAAGGTATAAATGAAAGGTATCACCGCGTAAACCCATACGCATTGCTTCCAAAGGAATTACTTCTGAGGGTGCAATATTTCCAAGGTTTACATTACAACCAAGCAATTCAAGAAAATACAATTGCTGTGCTTTTTGTGGTGCTTCCCAGATAATTTTTTCGCCGGGAATCTGAGTTAAAATTTCCTGTACCAAGCCTTCCCGTACTTCCCCGCTTCCCCGGTAAATACCAACATTTCCGGCTTCGCGTGCTTCGGCAATCACATAAGAAGAGCCGGCTTCCAGTTCGGCTTGCATCAGTTCGATCCATTTATAAGGTGGAATAATATGTGTGGCATCTTTGCTTCCTACTTCACTTAATACAGTTCCATATTGTGTAAGCTTTTCAATATAACCACATTTTTCAGCATGTGGAATGGTAACAGAACCATCGCTTACTTCCATAAACGAAATGCCATAATCTTTGCAAACCGCTATATAATCATCAAACTGGTTCCGGATAAGAAAAGCTTCAAACAAGGTTCCACCAAAATAAATGGGAATATTGTAAGAATGATAAACTTCAATTTTTTCCCGCAGATTGGGTGTTACGAACGAAGTGCCAAAACCAAGTTTTACAATATCCACATGCGGATGAGCTACACTTAAAAAATTCTGGACTTCCGTAATACTAAGTCCTTTATCCATAATCATGGTTATTCCGTTGGTACGTGGTTTACTGCTTCGTTCAGGGATTTGCGATAAGCTAAAATTCATCATTTGATTCTTTTGCGCGGCAAAAATAGGGTAACGAAAATGAAATTGGCAAAATGACCACTTTAAAGCAGGTATTACCCGCTAAATATTTTCATTTCTTTTGATTTTTTTTGTACCGGGCAGCAAGATCAACAACCTGGCTAAGCTGTAAAATTGAAGGGTGCAGCTCTACTAACTTCTTTAATAAACGGGGTGCTTTATTCATCCCCTTTTCCAGTTGCAACAAGGCTTCTTTTGATTTACCGGCGCCAAATAAGCACCCTGCATAGTAGAAATAAAATACAGGTTTTCCATCAGTTGCATCAAGGGCTACCAGGCAGCGGCCACATGCTTCTTCATAAAATCCCGCCTGGAATAAACATTTGATCAGCGCTTCCCAGCCGGAAGTATTTTTTGGCCGTTGTTTTACTGCAAGACTAAAATAAAGAATGGCTTCTTTAAATTTTTCAAGATGCATTTTACATTCGCCCATAGCAAGATTATACTCAGAAATATTCGGATGAATGCGTAAAGCAATTTCCAGCGGACGCAATGCAATCTCCCATTTTTGTTCATTCATATAAGTAACCGCAATTTTATAATGCAACTTGCTGTCCTCCGGATTCATATGCGAAGCTTTGCGGTAATGAAACCTTGCCTGCGCATAGTTTCCCAGCCGGTGATAACAATGTCCGATAGCTTCATAAATAACATCTTCAGGCCGGGTTAATTCCAATACTTTTTCCAATACTTCAATTGCGTCTTTATAATTGCGAAGCCGGATATAAGCATCTCCCATATTGCGGTAAGCATAATCAAATTTTTCATCAATTGCTACGGCATACTGGTAAGCATCAATAGCTTTTTCATATAATTTTAATCCCTGGAAGGATGCGCCCAGGTTGAACCAGGCCAGTTCATTATAAGGATAGTTGTCTATGATTTCCTGATGAAGCCGGATGCTTTCTTCATTTCGGCCGGTAAAATCGGTCCAGAAACAAATTTTATATAAAGCTTCTTCATTGGTAGGATCTTCTTCCAGAATAATCTTCAGGCAATCAAAAACTTTATCAAACTCTTCATAATCGTCATATACATCTGCCAGTTCAAACAACAGATCTATCCTCTCATCGCCTTCGAATAAAAGCAGTGCATCCTGCAACAGCTCGACCGCTTTTTCCTGCTGATCCAATGCGAGATATGCATCCGTTTTTAAAATATACAGATTCAAATCACTACTGTCAAACAATTCAACGGTTTCCAGTATATCCAAAGCTTCTTCGTACTTATGACTAACAAGTAATAAATCCGCTTTTTTTATTAATAGCAGGGAAGAATAAGGATAATACATCAAACCTATTTCTGAAGCTTCTAAAGCTTTAGAGAAATCATCCTTTTCATCAAAATATTCAATGATCCGTTCAAAAGCTTCCTCATCCATAAAAGAATGGCTGCTGCCTGAACGAAGATTTTCATACTGCCTGAGTAATTCACTCAATTCTTCCCGGTCTTCGCGATAAGGGTTATTTCTCATCTTTATATAATGATTGATGTAATATACCCACGAAAAATTATTATTTCCAAATCTTTGTAACAAAAAACTTTCATCTGACGTTTAATTAAATACCAATTAAATTGTTAATTTCTGAAATAAGTTTTAACTTTGCATTATGAATAAGAAAATGTTACCAAAAGGAATGTTGATTGCCTTGGTTTTTACCATGGCGGCTCATTTTGCAATCGGTTCATTTACAGGCAGAATAGATGAGAAAAATAAATTTAGTCTTAAAAACATCAACAAAATATCCAAAAATTATTCTTTAACTTCTTTCCGTTTGTCAGATTTTCAGTTTAAAGGCTCCCAGGACATGGATGAACAAAAAAATGAAAATGGGATTGAAATGAAAACCGTGCTGAGATTTGAAAAAGGAAACACCACTTTTATTTTTCCTTACAAATATGAAGTAAAGAAGGTTCCCAAATTCAAAGCTCCTACACCTCCTTCTGCTCTCAGGTAGGTATATTTAATTGTTACATTGTTATATGCTACATTGTATCGCTTTGTTACATTGTATTTGAGTAAGCAACAGAATTAATGAGAGTTCCGTCATTCGGTTCCTGTAGATTAATGCCAAAACAGCATTAAACATAAAACAATATAACAATTAAGCAATTAGCCATTAAAGTACCCTATACCCTTTTGATGGAACTTCAAACCTTGAAGCCGGCACCGGGCTTAAGTTTATTTTTGTAGCGGTATAAATTATTTTACCTTCTTTACCCTTTCCTTCGGTTTCATATTCCAATACAAAACCTGGAATATTTTTAAATTGGTAAGGATTTTCCAGCGCCGAAGGAATGATGGCTGTAGCATAAAATAAGGAAAAAATGGTTCCATCTTTCAATTTGGCTATGGCTTTTTTACATTCATATCCTAAGATGGTTTTCGTTTCATTTTCAAAACTCAATTCCATTCCTTCATAGCGTTCATTCTGTTCCTTAAACGCGGTTTCTGAAAGTGTAGTAATATATTTATTGGCGCCTATTTCCTTCAAAACAACAGCCACACCAGTATTATTGTCATAGATAACTGATTGATTAAAGGAAGGACTCTCCAGGTCTGTACGCGTTAATTTCCCTTTCAGGTAAAGTGTTTTTATTGCATTTTCAAATACAGGATCCTTTTTTCCTTCTACGGTTATAGAAAAAGTTATTGTACAATCGGCCACAACCTTTTGAGTTTGAGCCATTAAAAAAGAAACGGAGAAAATAAACAAAAACAAAACCAGGCATTTCTTCATAATTACAAAAAATGATGTTTGTAAATGTATGAGAAAACCAGCCTCAATCCCTACTGAAAAAGCAGAAATTTAACCATTTAACAATTTCATCCACAAGTTTTTAAAATTATCCCAGGTAAACCCTTAATTGTTTGCAACGGCTGGTATTCTGTAGTTTTATAATTGCTTTATCTTTTATTTGTCTAACCCTTTCCCTTGTAAGATGAAATCTTGCGCCTATATCTTCGAGGCTGAGTGCGTGATCCATACCAATACCAAAAAAATAGCACAGCACATCTTTTTGCCTTTCAGTTAATGTGCTCAATGAGCGCGCGATTTCTTTCCGGAGGGATTCATAATGTTCCAGGGCGATATCCGTTCTGTCGGCATTGGCATTTTCCACTATGTCTACCAAAGTATATTCTTCCGCATCCAATAAGGGCGAATCCATGCTCAAATGACGGTTTACAAGATTAAGAGTGTCTGAAACTTCTTCAATACTTAAATCCAGAAGCTCAGCCAATTCATCAACCGTTGGTTCGCGCTCATATTCCTGTTCAAGCAGCTGAAAAGCTTTGCTGATCCGGTTCGAAAGTCCTACTTTGTTCAAAGGAAGGCGTACAATCCTGCTTTGTTCAGCAAGAGCCTGAAGAATGCTCTGCCGGATCCACCAGACGGCATAAGAAATAAATTTAAAACCGCGGGTTTCATCAAAGCGGAATGCAGCTTTAATCAGCCCCAGGTTTCCTTCATTGATGAGATCCGCCAGGGAAAGCCCCTGGTTTTGATATTGCTTCGCTACGGAAACTACAAATCTTAAATTGGCTTTTACCAGCCTGTCTATTGCTTTCTGTTCCCCTTTTTTTATGCTGACGGCCAGCATCACTTCTTCTTCCGGAGAAATAAGCTCAACCTTTCCTATTTCCTGAAGGTATTTTTCAAGACTTTGGGATTCGCGGTTGGTGATGGATTTTGTAATCTTGAGTTGGCGCATACTCATGGTTATGCAATTTAGTTTTTGAATAATGAAATGACATGACAGGGTTCATGGTTTTCAATTTTTCTCTAAGTGGAGCTATGCTGAAGGAATGGCAATTTAAACAATTAATAAATTCACTCAAAAATTATTTTTTGCTAAATGATTGAAAACTAATTAATTAAGACTTAAGTTTTGCTTAAAATAAAATTAAACTGCTGCAAAGATTAAACCATTACTAAAAATTATTTTTATCCTATCAATTATTTTATATTATTGCAGCCTTCAACAGTTAAGGACGAACTATAAAACAATGGCAAAAAAACAATTATATACATTAGAATACCCAGTAAGATGCTCCCCTGGTATATTGTTTGAATTTCTTTCTACACCTGCAGGCATGCAGGAATGGTTTGCGGATAAAGTGGATGAAAGGGATAATATTTTCAGTTTTTCATGGGATGGAAATGTGGAAAAGGCTGAAGTGGTGGAACAGGAAGAAAATAAGTTTATCCGTTTCCGCTGGTTGCATGCTCCTAAAGAAGAATTTTTTGAGTTTAAAATTGAAAAAACTGAAATTACCAACCAAACGATTTTATTAATAAGGGATTTTGCAGAAAAATCTGAAATCAAAGATCAAAGTCAGCTTTGGGAATACCAGGTTAAGGATTTGTTTCACAGGTTGGGAAGTTAAGGAACCAGCATTTGTAGAATGCGGGCATAATGCACGGTAAAAAAATCATAGGCATTATCCCAGTTTTGTAATGGCATCTTAATGGAGACTTTAAAAAAAGGCCGGTCCAAAAATTGGTTCAGGTCGTTATGACCTCCATCAAAATCATTAAGCATTTTGTTGTCCTTTTCATCCAGACTAAGATTCCAAAAATCCAAACCGGTATCCACATACCATTCTGCCGTACTGATCTTATTTTTATTTGACCAGAATATGGGTAAATACTTCGCCTGGTATTCTCCTGATAAATAAAGCCCGATACTGAAAAAATTGCCCCACCAAAAAAAATTCCGGATGGCCATTACATCTGTTTTGGTAAAAAATCTTGGATAATCCATCATTACATAAGGTAATTCCCGGTATTGTTCTCCTTTATAAATTTTTGGTTCCCTGTTAAATACTTCCGGCGGTAAAAACGGCGCATACAACTGTAATTCATGTTTTTGCGTATCACTCACCGCGCCAAAAAGCTCATACACATTGGAAATAATGCGGTTCTTTGTTAAAATAAATTCTGAATTGGTTACTAAATTCAATTCATTTTCTGAAAGCTTTACATTTGTAATCTTACTCATCTGACACTGAAAGTAAATATAAAGTGATAAAAAAACTGGATACACTTATTATTCGTTCTTTTATAGGACCTTTTTTTGCCACTTTTCTGATATCCCTTTTTGTATTGGTGATGCAATTTGTGTGGCTTTATATAGATGACCTGGTGGGAAAAGGATTGGATCTTTTTACAATATTGCGCCTTATGGGCTATGTGGCTGCCACCGCTGTACCGCTCGCTTTACCACTGGCCTTGTTGCTATCATCCATTATGACTTTTGGCAATCTTGGTGAGAGTTTTGAACTGGTAGCCATAAAATCGGCCGGTATTCCGCTCCTAAGATTCATGCGTCCTTTATTAATTGTTTCCGTTATTATCAGTGGAGTCGCTTTTTTGTTTGCCAACAACCTTATTCCGGTGGCCAATCTCAAATTAAATGCGCTGAAATATGATATCATTGTTACGAAGCCCGCATTTGATATCAAGGAAGGCGTTTTTTACGATAAGCTGGAAGGGTTTGCAATAAAAATAGGAAAAAAAGAAAAGGACGACAGTACCATCCGCAATGTAATTATTTTCGAAAAAAATTTTGGTTTACAGGACAACCTGATGACAGCCGAAAGCGGTATTATGAGTGTAACGCCGGATAAAAGATCTTTGGAATTTACTTTAAAAAACGGGTGGCGCTATGAGGAAAAAGGAAACCGGTTTTCACCAAGCACCGAATACATAAGAATGGGTTTTAAAGAATACAAAAAAATATTCGACCTGAGCAGTTTTAAAATGAACAAAACGGATGACAGTTTGTTTAAATACGATCCTAAAATGTTAAGCGTACGACAGCTTGATGATGCAATTGATTCCATTGGAGATCTGCATGCGCAATTTTATAAAAGATCGCAAAGAGAATTAAGCCCATACCTAAGTTTTGTAAACTATGCTGATAGCGCTTTTCCACCGGTAAAACCAGATTCGCTGAAACAGGCAAAAAACTTTGATCTGTTGATTAGCGATTCCATTAAATCATCCTTGTATGAAAGGGTGCAATCGCAACTTAATTCCTTTAAAGCCAATATTGACTTAATGACAACAGATTATCTTTCGCGTAAAGACCTGTTAAGAAAACACTGGATTGAATGGAACCGGAAATTCACATTATCCGTTGCATGCATCGTTTTATTTATGATTGGCGCGCCACTTGGTTCCATTATTCGTAAAGGCGGATTGGGCACGCCGCTTATTTTCGCAATCATATTTTTCGTGCTTTTTCATCTTTTAAACACTTTTGGCGAAAAATTTGCCAAACAGGGCGTTACCAGTCCATTTGCCGGAATGTGGTTGTCAACGGCAGTACTGATACCGATCGGCATTTTTCTTACAATAAAAGCCATGCATGATTCACAATTGTTTAACCAGGAATTTTACTACCGCGTATTTAAGAAAGTGAAAGCGTTTTTTGCCCGTAAATAAGCATCGGGTCATTTTGCCATTATGCCGTTGGCAATTAAAATAAACTATGGAAAAATTATTTAAAAATAACAGAAGGGAATTTTTAAAAACAACAGGTAAAGCTGGATTAGCTTTGGGAATTTCGTTCAGTGCTTTTCCGGCTATCGCCAAATCATTTTCCGGAAAAACAATTGAAATCCTTGAAAACGGAACACCGTTTGTGCAAACAGCTTTGCCTTATGCCTTCAATGCACTGGAGCCCGTAATTGATGCCCGGACAATGGAAATTCATTATACTAAACACGCGGCCGGATATGCCAGCAATCTTGCTGAAGCAGTTAAGGAAGGAAATGTGGATACTAAAAAAACAACACTGGAAGAAATTTTGGCAGGAATATCAAAATATTCAACCAAAATGCGTAACAATGCCGGTGGCCATTACAATCATGAATTGTTTTGGAAATGCATGCAGGCTCCTGTAGCCGGTTCAAAACCTGAAAATCAACTTAGAAAAGCAATAGAAAAAGATTTTAATTCTCTGGAGGCTTTTAAAACCCAGTTTTTTGAAGCAGCCAAAAACCGTTTTGGAAGCGGCTGGTCCTGGCTCATCATGACCAATGACAAAAAGTTATTAATCACCTCCACTCCTAACCAGGACAATCCTTTAATGGATCTGAGTGATGTAAAAGGAATGCCGCTATTGGCACTGGATGTATGGGAACATGCTTACTATTTAAAGTATCAAAATAAAAGGACCGATTATATCAATGAATGGTGGAATGTGGTGAACTGGAATTTTGTCGAGCAGCGCTTTTCCGAATTAATGTGAAAAATTCCCTTAACCAGGATGAAATTTAATTAATTCTCTTATTCAACAATATTCTTCAGTATGAATGAATCAGAAAATTCCGCTAGGGGAAAAATCTTTTATATCTATGATGCATTATGCGGATGGTGTTATGGATTTTCGCCCGTGATTAAAAAAATATATGAAGCATACCGGCAACAATTTGATTTTGATATTCTCAGCGGCGGAATGGTTATGGAAGAACGGGCCGGAATAGTAAAGCCAGAAATGGCTGAATACATTATTCAATCTATTCCCCGCGTTGAAAATCTTTCCGGAATACAATTTGGGAAAAAGCATATAGCACAGTTAGAGCAAGCTAGTTTGTATCAGTCTTCCCTTAAGCCTGCCATCGCAATGTGTGTTTTTAAAAAACATCTTCCGGCAGCAGCATTTTCGTTTGCGGCAGATATGCAAAGCGCTTATTTTTATGATGGTAAAAACCTTGAAGATGACAATACTTACGTTGATCTGATTGCAGCGTATGGAGTGGATGCTGGCCGGTTTTTAGAGCAATTGGAATCAGATGAATATAAGTACAGGGCGCATCTTGAATTTGACTATGTGCAGGATTTGGGTGTAACAGGTTTCCCGGCATTGATCGGTATAAAAAATTCGGAATACTTTTGGATCAGCCAGGGATTTCAGACATACGAAAATATGCATCAGCTTTTGGAACAATTCTCCCGCGCCTGATGGATAAATAATTTCCAATTACATTATCAAATTATCAGTTTTGGAAGCAGCCCGGCAAAATTTTCATGTGCAGAAATGGATAACCGTTTTATCCGTATTCCTTTTTATTGTCAAATTAGTAGCATATTATCAAACACAATCCCTTGCTATTTTAACGGATGCACTGGAAAGCATTGTAAATGTTATTGCAGGTTTTATAGGTTTATATAGCTTGTACGTAGCTGCAAAACCAAAAGATATTGAACATCCTTACGGACATGGAAAAGCTGAATTCGTTTCAGCCGCTGCCGAAGGCGGATTAATTATTGCCGCCGGCATTTTAATCATTTATCAGACCATTCTTAATTTTATTGAACATAAACCGATTGAGCAACTAGAACAAGGATCCATACTTGTAGCTGGTACGGCAGTCATCAATTATATTGCCGGATATATTTGTTTAAAAATTGGAAAACGCAATAATTCTTTGGCTTTGAAGGCAAGCGGTAAACATTTGCAAACAGACACTTATTCCACTTTGGGTATTATTGCAGGCCTGATTTTAATTATTTATACAAGACTTTATTGGCTTGATAAAGCAATAGCCCTTGTCGTAAGTTTCCTCATTATTTACAATGGTTATAAAATACTCCGCAGTTCCCTTGCCGGTATCATGGATGAGGCTGATATGAAACTGCTGGAGAAAATGATAAAAATATTGAATGAGAACAGGCGCGCAAACTGGATGGATATTCATAATCTGCGCGTGATAAAATATGGCCCTTTACTGCATCTTGATTGTCATTTAACAGTACCCTGGTATTTTAATGTACTTGAAGGCCATGAAGAAATAGACGCTTTAAAAGCTTTGATAGAACAGGAAATGGGCGATGCGTTAGAAATGTTTGTACATACAGATGCATGTATTCCGCCCGAAGGTTGTGAAATATGCATCAAAACGGATTGCCCTGTACGGCAACGTGCTTTTTCGAGACGGGTGGAATGGACGCTTGCAAATATTTTATCCAATCAAAAACACACGATAGAAACAAAAGAAAAATCAACCACTTATCATGCTTAATTTTTATCATGCAAACCCAGACATTTTTCCGCAATTCATAATTGCAGAACGTCATTGCGACGAAGTAAGCAATCTGTGACACTGAAAAAAAAGCCCCCAATACTTAACGGCACAGATTGCTTCAAAAATAGAATGCGCAAAACCCACGCTATTTTTTCGCAATGACGTAGCGGCGTAACGTCATTGCGACGAAGGAAGCAATCTGTGACACTGAAAAAAAACGACCCAAATAATTAACGGCACAGATTGCTTCAAAATGCCATGCACAAAACCACCCTATTTTTTGCAATGACGCAACTGCGAAACGTCATTGCGACGAAGGAAGCAATCTGTGAGAATGAAATAAAACGCTCCATTTCAAAAGAACACATTGCTTCAAAAATACCATGCGCAAAACCCACGCTATTTTTTCGCAATGACGTAGCGGCGGAACGTCATTGCGACGAAGGAAGCAATCTGTGAGAATGAATTAAACGATCTAATAACGCCAGGCACAGATTGCTTCAAAAATACCATGCACCAAACCCACGCTATTTTTTCGTAATGACGTAGCGGCGGAACGTCATTGCGACGAAGGAAACAATCTGTGACAATGCATTAAACGATCTAAATAACGCCAGGCACAGATTGCTTCAAAAATACCATGCACAAAACCCACGCTATTTTTTCGCAATGACGTAGCGGTATTTTCGCAATGACGCAACTGCCGAAAGCTCATTGTGATGCAGGAATTTCTCCTATCGCAGTGTTAAAAGCCGGGCTTTTTTATACAATACCATTCCAAAACAATTATCTTCCGCTTTTCAACCCTTCACTTTTTCAAAATACAGTGTTTACTTTACTTGAAAAAATGATAGAATTACATGATTAAAGCTGATTTCGTTATTGTTGGTTCGGGGCTTACCGGCAGTACTATTGCCCGAATGCTTACCGACCAGGGACAGGATGTGATTATTTTAGAAAGGAAAGATCATTTTGGCGGGAATGTATTTGATTATAAGCACGAATCTGGTGCAATGGTACATCAGTACGGGCCGCATTATTTCCGCTGTGGTTCGGAAAAAATCTGGAATTTCCTCAACCGTTTTACTGAATTTTATAATTGGTCGGCCTCTTTGAAATCAAAAGTGAATGGTGAATATTTAAACTGGCCCGTTCAGCAATCTTATATTGATAAAATAGCCGGTAAAGACTGGCATTTATTCCAGGGCGAACCTTCCAATTTTGAAGAAGCCTGCCTGGCTAAAATGCCGCGGAAGCTGTATGAATTATTTATAAAAGGATATACTGAAAAACAATGGGGCGTTCCAGCTACATCCCTCGATAAAGAGCTGGCAGCTAGAATTACAATTAATAAAGCAAATATAACTTCATTAACACCCAACCATAAATGGAATGCGATTCCATCGAAAGGCTATACCGAAATGATGCGCAATATGATCGGTGATATTAAAATAAAGCTGTCATTCGATTATCTGCATCACAGACATAACATTGAAGCAAATAAATTACTCATTTTTACCGGTCCGGTTGATGAATTTTTTGATTATAAATATGGTAAATTAAAATACCGCGGGCAGCAAAGAAAGCTGGAATATTTAGAAAATACAGAGCAATTTCAGCCCTGCATCCAGGTTAATTATCCAAACATTGAAGATCCGCGTATCCGTACCATCGAATGGAAACATTTAATGGAGAACAGGCAACAGGTAAAAGGTACAGTACTAACACACGAAACTCCTTTTACTCCTACCGATGCCAACCAGTATGAATATCCTTTCCCGGATAAAGAAAATAAAGAATTGTATCAAAAGTATAAAGCTGAAGCGGACGAATTAACCAATACTTTGATTTGTGGAAGGTTGGGTGAATACCGTTATTATGATATGGATCAGGCAATCGGAAGAGCCATGAGCCTGACTTCAAAAATCCTGGAAAGATTTGATATCCCGGAAACATCGCTTGTGAATGAATAAATCAAACCGGTTTTTGTTTTATTAGCGTTGTTGAGATGAAGAAATATCCAGGCATTTATTTAAACTGCTTTTCCAGTTTTTGATTTCTATACCAAAAACCGAAGTGATTTTATCCGTATTCATTACTGAAAAATGCGGCCTTTTTGCAGGAGTGGGATATGCTTCTGAAGGTATTGGATTTATTTTGCAGGAAGATCCGGATAAATCTCTGATGGCCAAAGCAAAATCATACCAACTGATCGTACCGGAATTACTGAAATGATAGATTCCTTTTTTTTGTTTTAAATCCTGATCCTTAATTGACAAAATCCGGCCTATTGCTTCGGCCAAATCTGCTGCATAAGTAGGAGATCCTGTCTGATCATTTACTATATTAATTTCAGGTCTTTCAGCCATTAACCGAAGCATGGTTTTAACAAAATTGTTTCCATAGTTACTATAAACCCAGGAAGTTCGGATAATGATCGTCTTACTACATTTCTCCAATGCAAGCTGCTCCCCTGCAAGTTTGCTGTATCCATAATAATTAACCGGATCGGTTTCATCTTCGGGCATATATGGATGATGCCCTTCACCATTAAAAACATAATCTGTGGAGATATGAATCAGCGCAGTATTCCATTGTTCACAAAGCTCAGCTATGACGCCAACTGCCGTTGCATTAATGGCATAAGCTTTTTCCGGTTCGCTCTCCGCTTTGTCCACGGCCGTATATGCGGCACAGTTGATAAAAAATGCAGGGGCATATTTTTGAAAAAACAAATGCAATGATCCGGAATCTGAAAGATCCATTTCTTCTTTTCCGGCAAATACAAACTCAAAACCGGGCAGCGATCTGCTTAATAATTGTAATTCCTGGCCCAGCTGGCCATTTTTACCGGAAACAATTACAACTGGTTTTACCATTAATGCAGTATTATATTTTTCAGGTATGAGCTATGAGTTATCAGCTTTGAGCTTTGAGCCATCAGCTTTGAGCTCTGAGCAAAAACAGATTGACATAGCCTTTTCTCACTTTTCTTATTGTTTTGCCCTTACAGGACAAGAACTCCGTGGGCATACTATTTCTACCGATATGTTGCCCTACAGGGAATTTCCAATCGTCAAAATCACAAAATATTTCCCTTTTCCCTTTTCACTTCACATTTTTTACTTCTCATTATTAACTTTTCACTATTCACTTCTGCCTCCTCACCTTTCACTATTTCCCTTCAACATATTCCAAAACCGATGAACTAATATAATTCAACTGTTCTTCATCCAGTTCAGTATGCATCGGAAGAGAAATCACTCTTTCTGTTAACCAGTCGGTAATTTTCAAATCGGGAACTTCCCCAATAGAAGCAAACATTTTTTGCTTATGACCGGGTACCGGGTAATAAAGCATGGAAGGAATATTTTTGCCTGCCAGGTATTCATTTAATCTATCCCGGTCAACTTCATTTAAGATTAATGTGTATTGATGAAAAACATGATTGCTGTAAGAAGCCCTGAATGGAGTTGTTATTTTCGAATGCCCGGCAAACGCCTTATCATAATAATCGGCGGCTTTTCTCCGCGCGGCCATATATTCATCCAGCTTTTTTAATTTGATATTTAAAACCGCTGCCTGGATGGTATCCAATCTCGAATTGCAACCTACCAGCTCATGATAGTATCTTTTTGACTGACCATGATTTGCAATCATTTTTATTTTTGCTGCGAGTGCATCATCATCGGTAAACAAAGCGCCGCCATCGCCATAACAACCTAAATTCTTAGATGGAAAAAAAGAAGTGGTACCAATATTACCGATTGTTCCGGTTTTCTTTGAACTTCCATCATTAAAAAAATAATCGGAACCGATTGCCTGCGCATTGTCTTCAATTACAAATAAATTATGTTCTTTGGCAATCTTCATGATCGCTTCCATATTTGAAGACTGACCATACAAATGAACTGGTACTATCGCTTTTGTTTTCGGAGTGATGGCTTTGCGGATGGCTTCCGGATCAATACAAAAAGTCTGGGGATCCACGTCTACAAAAACCGGCTTTAAACGCAGTAATGCAACAACTTCTGTAGTTGCAATAAAGGTAAAGGAAGGCGTGATCACTTCATCACCCGGCTGAAGATCCAGTGCCATCATGGCTATTTGCAGAGCGTCCGTTCCATTGGCGCAGGGAATCACATGTTTTGCATTTAAATAATCAGCTAAACCTGAAGCAAATTCCTGAACCGCAGCTCCATTAATAAAAGCAGCATTGGAAAGCACTTCCAAAATAGCATGGTCTATTTCCGTTTTTATTACCTGGTACTGTGATTTAAGATCCACCATTTGAATCGAACGCATAATTGATCATTTTTAATGGTGGCAAAAATAATGTAAAAAGCTCCCATGAAAATGAAGAATTAAAAATGAACAATTAAGAATGAATAATTAAAAAGCGGTGTTATAAAATCAGGATCTTGTTCATCAATGCAACGATTAAGCAATTTAACCATGTAACAATTAAACAATTCAGCCATGCATCAATTAAATTATCCTGTTTCTTTGCAATATGATGCTGTTTCTTTACAATATATTTCTTATACTCTATTCCATTATTGCCCGGATCATTTCACCATTTAACCGTAAGGCAAAATTGTGGGTAAAAAGCAGGTACAGGCTTTTGGATGAAATAGAGCTAAAATTAAAAACGAATGCTTCACCAATTATCTGGTTTCATTGTGCTTCTCTTGGAGAGTTTGAACAAGGAAGACCGGTTATGGAAAAAATAAAAAATCTATATCCCGAATATAAAATTTTACTTAGTTTTTTTTCTCCTTCCGGATATGAAATTCAAAAAAATTATCCGGGAGCGGATTATATTTTTTACCTGCCGCTTGATTCAAAAGAAAGGGCTAAAAGATTTTTAACCATTACAAAGCCCGCACTGATCTTTTTTATTAAATATGAATTCTGGTATTATTATTTAACTGAGGCAAATAAAAGTAAAATTCCTGTGCTGCTTATTTCCGGGATTTTCAGAAAAGATCAACCATTTTTTCAATGGTATGGCGGCCTGCATAAAAAAATGTTGAATTGCTTTAATCATTTGTTTGTTCAAAATGAAGCTTCATTGGCGCTGTTAAACTCCATAAATATTTATAATACTTCTGTTAGTGGCGATACAAGATTTGACCGCGTTCTTGAAATTGCCGGAAGATTTCAACCCATACCCTTAATCGAAAAATTTTGTGATAACCGCCAGGTGTTGGTTGCCGGCAGCAACTGGACTGAAGATGATGAAGCATTGGATCATTTTATCAACACGCACCCGGATATGCGTTGCATCATTGCGCCACATGATATTACCAAAGGTCGGCTTGAAGAATGTAAAAAATTATACAAACATTCGATATTGTTTTCTGAATATGCGCAGGACAATCATTGCCAATCTTCATTTATTAATACCCTTATTATTGATAATATTGGTATGCTCAGCCGGCTTTATAAATATGCCACGGTTTGCTATATCGGGGGCGCCTTTGGAAGCGAAGGCGTTCACAATGTTCTGGAAGCTGCAGTATATAGCAAACCAGTTATTTTCGGACCTGTTTACGATAAATACGCAGAAGCTGTGGATTTAGTAGAAGCAGGTGGCGCCATCAGCTGCCGCTATTCATTGGAAGTAGAAAACAAACTTCATCAATTATTCACCGATCCCGCATTTTATGCAAATACGGCAAACACAGCCGGAGAATTCGTAAAAACAAAATCGGGCGCCACTGAAAAGATCATTGATTATGTAGAAAGAAATCTTCTTCTTATTAACTGATCAAAATAATGCACCACATTGCTTTTTTCATCCCAACCGATTTTTAACTTTAGTTCCCGTTGAATCCAAAATTCGGCTTCCGGTAAAATGTTAAATGAATTAATGGTTTTCATGCTGCGTTCATACATGGTTTCATCGCCGCGAAACAATTCATTAATAAATAAATACCGGTCATTTACTCCAATCGCTTTTTTCAGATCACGGATAGGAGTTTCCTGCAATACGGAACCCAGCTCAATTTTTTCAACCCTTAATTTTTCATTTAAGCTTTCCTCCGCAGTTTGATTTAAATCATTCATTTCCCTTTTTTGATGCGCAAGGGTTGGCACTTCCCATACCGGATCAAACAGCCAGCCTGATTGCTCTTTTTTTTGTTTTGCAGGCACTGTTTTTTCCTTTACAGGCTCCTCCTCATAATGAATTTCTTTTTTGATCTCAGGAACCGGACCGGGAGACGCTTCCTGCAGCTTTTTTTCCGGAGCAATTTCAGGCTGAACCGGTTGCACGACCGGGACATTTTCCGGTTCAGGATCAGCCTGCCATGCGGAAGCATGTACCGAAGGCATCATGACCGCAACCTTTCGAACAGCATTTTGTTCAGGAGATTCCTGTAGTTGTAATTCGGCCAGCAACATTTGAGTTGTCAGCTTTATAGTAGAAATATCCGCGTGCTGCAGATACTGTTCTTGCAATTTGGTTATTAAAGCACCCACTCTTTCCATTAGAAACTATACTTTTGGGGGTTAAGAAATCCGAATTAAAGTTACTAAGCTTTTTTTTGTCAAATATAAGTTTTACAAATGTTTATTGAACCAACAGTTACGGGTGAGCATCGTGGATGGATTGAAGTAATCTGTGGATCTATGTTTAGCGGCAAAACAGAGGAGCTGATCCGTAGGCTTAAAAGAGCCCGGATCGCGAATCAGAGGATTGAAATATTTAAACCCGCATTTGATATAAGATACGCAAAAAATGAAGTGGTAAGTCATGATTTTAAAACGCTTACCTCTACACCGGTAGAAAACTCTCAGAATATTCTTTTGCTTGCGCAGGATGCAGATGTAATAGGAATAGATGAAGCCCAGTTTTTTGATATGGAAATTGTACATGTTTGTGAAATTTTAGCCGCGAATGGTGTACGCGTGATTATTGCGGGATTGGATATGGATTATAAAGGCAAGCCTTTTGGCCCCATGCCTCAACTTTTGGCAATAGCGGAATTTATTACCAAACTACATGCCATTTGTATGAAATGTGGAAATATAGCCAATCATTCTTATCGCAAAACTTTACAAAAAGATCAACTGTTGCTCGGACAGGAAGATTTGTATGAAGCCAGATGCAGAAAATGTTTTAATGAAGAAAAAAATGAATTCGATACTACATATCAGGAGTTTGATTAAAAAAGAAATACTGCTTGAAATCAGGCAGCAATATACTTTTTTTGGAATATTACTTTATATCGCTTCTACCATATTCGTAGTTTACTTAACAATGGGACAACCGGAAGAGGAAGTGTGGAACAGCTTGTTTTGGGTCATCCAATTGTTTGTTTGCGTGAATGCGGTTGCCAAAAGCTTTTTGCAGGAAAGCAAAGGCCGGATGTTGTATTTCTATTCCATTGCAGGCGCAAGGGATTTTATCTTATCAAAACTTATATTTAATGCTTTGCTCATGGTAGTTATGAGCATAATCAGTTTAGGTGTTTTTATTTTATTACTGGGAAACCCGCTTTTACATTTTTTTCAGTTCCTTGGCATCACATGCCTGGGAGGAATTGGATTAAGCCTTGTATTCACGTTTTTAGCCGCCATTGCAGCAAAGGCCGAACAACAGGCAGCATTAATGGCCATCATGGGTTTTCCAATTATATTGCCGCAATTATTGCTTTTAGCGAAAATCTCAAAAATCACCCTGGCTCCCATTATCCTTTCAGGACTACTGCAAATGAGTTTGTTATTGATAGGACTGGATTTGCTTGTGATAGTTTTAGCTATCATTTTGTTTCCTTTTTTATGGAAAGATTAAAATAAATTGTTTTAACCAGCCGTAATTTTAATATTAACGCGGTTTAATGTATGCCTTTACATTAAATTTGCTGCACACAACCCGGGAAATGAATAAAATGCAATAAAAAGGTTGTGATTTCTATCCTAAATTTTTTAATATGATTAGGCAGTCCTGGTGGAAAATATTTTCTTTTGTTCTCTTGATGTACACCTGTATAATGGGATTTATCATTAAAATACCAATATTGGATGGAAGACTTCAGCAATCCATCAGAAATATGTTTTTCCATGTTCCAATGTGGTTTGGAATGATGGTTTTATTTACCGTATCCATCGTATATGCCATTAAATATTTAAATTCTCAAAATCCTGTTCACGATTTTTATAGTGTTGAATATGCAAGAAGCGGTTTGGTTTTCGGCACATTGGGAATCATTACAGGCGCCATTTGGGCCAACTATCAATGGGGTGAACCCTGGAGTGGCGATCCAAAACAAAACCTGGCAGCTATAGCCCTGCTTATATATTTTGCCTATTTTATCTTAAGATCTTCTCTCACCGACCTTAACAAGCGCGCCAAAATAAGCTCGGTCTACAATATATTCGCCTATTGCATGCTCTTCCCCACTTTATTTATTTTACCGCGTTTGACGGAGTCCTTACATCCTGGCGGTGAAGGCAGCGAGGGCAATCCGGCACTAAATGGCGGAGATCTCGATCCTCAAATGCGTCTGGTATTTTGGCCTGCTGTAATAGGCTGGACCCTTTTAGGCGTATGGATCAGTACATTAAGAATTCGTTACCGTATTTGTCAAGAAAATATATTAATACATGAATAAATTGAAACACATAGGATTTCTTATGTTGGCTTGTTTGCTGAATTGTTGGGCATTTGCTCAGGACAGTATGAATTATAAGCAGGAAGATCCAACTGATTTTATGCGCAGTAACGGAAAAATCTACGTTGTTGTAGCCGTAATAGTTACCATCGTTATTGGTATATATTTATATTTAATTAATTTGGACCGAAAGATAAACAGGTTGGAAAAAACTGTAAAAAACAGACCGCCATCGCATTAATATTTTATTACTAAAAGCGCATTCCTGATCATTTAAACGATATTATTTAAAGAACTTTTATGGGAAATACTCAATATAACTTTTTCGACAACGTAACAAAAAACTTTGACAAAGCTGCTAAATATACGAATTGGGAATCTGGTATCTTAGAGCAGATTAAGGAATGCAATGCAGTGTATCAGATTAAATTTCCCATCCGCCGGGATAATGGAACTATTGAGGTGATAGAGGCTTACCGCGTTCAGCATTCGCATCACAAAACGCCTTGTAAAGGGGGTATCCGTTTCAGTGAAGAAGTAAACCAGGATGAAGTAATGGCGCTTGCCGCGTTGATGACCTATAAATGTGCATTGGTAAATGTTCCTTTTGGAGGTGGCAAAGGGGGAATAAAAATCAATCCGCGCAATTACAGTGAATTTGAACTACAGAAAATTACACGCCGTTATACTTCAGAACTAATAAAGAAAAATTTTATCGGGCCAGGCACAGATGTACCGGCGCCCGACTATGGTACCGGTGAAAGGGAAATGGCCTGGATACTGGACACTTATCTTGCCATGCATCCGGGTGAAATTGATGCTATGGGATGTGTTACAGGAAAACCCGTATCGCAGGGCGGTGTGCGCGGAAGAAAAGAAGCTACCGGATTGGGTGTTTTTTTTGGTGTAAGAGAAATTTGCAATATGCCGGAATTAATGAAAAAATTGGGTTTACAGCAGGGCATTAAAGGTAAAACAATTGTGGTACAGGGATTGGGAAATGTGGGTTATCACAGCGCAAAATTTTTCAGTGAGCATGGCGCAAAAGTGATTGCCATTTCGGAATATGAAGGCGCTATTTGTAATAAAGAGGGATTAAATATTGAAGAATTGGTACAGCATCGTAAATCAACCGGAAGTATTTTAAATTTTCCGGGTGCTACCAATCTTGCCAAGAACTCCGATGCGCTGGAACTGGAATGCGATATTCTTATTCCTGCCGCGCTGGAAAATGTAATTAATGCGGATAATGCGGATAATATCAAAGCTAAAATCATTGGAGAAGCAGCCAATGGCCCGCTTACGCCGCAAGCAGATGCCATATTAATGAAAAAGGGAGTGCTGATAATACCGGACATGTATCTTAATTCCGGCGGTGTAACCGTTTCTTATTTTGAATGGCTGAAAAATTTAAGCCATGTACGTTATGGACGCCTGGAAAAACGGTTTACTGAAAATGTAAACAGAAACATCATGGTGGAAATGGAAGACCTTACCGGGAAAAAAGCAAGCAATGAAAGCAGAAGGCTTATTGAGCATGGTCCCAATGAAATTGACCTGGTTCACAGTGGCCTTGAAGAAACCATGATTGAAGCAACGCGTGAAATAATGGATCTTTGGAATGCCAATCCTTCGATCCCCGACATGCGTACTGCCGCTTATGTTGTTGCCATTAATAAAGTAGGAACCGCCTATGCGGAATTAGGAATTTTCCCATAATAAAATAGAATAAATTTAAAAAATAAGCCATTTTAAAAATGGCTTATTTTTTTTAATTCCAAATTGGAACATTTGAATAAATAATGTTCCTGCACATTCGCCAAAGCCTGCATCTTTTTTACCGTTTTCGATCTGCAAACACCAGTGCAATACCTGCAATCACAGCAATACCGCCGGCATATACCGGCCAGCCGATTGTTTTATTTTCCTTTTTATTTACCTGCAATGGTCCGAGATCAACAACTTTTTCCTGTTTGGTAAAATTAATGCTTCTGAAAACAAACATTAAAATGCCAATTACGATCAAAATAATTCCAACAAGTTTCATAAGCTTTTTTTTAAAAGATTAATAAGTATGGAGTTTAAGGATTCATTTTTTTGAGGAAGAGTCCTGTTCCGAATTTGAAAACAGGTTTTCAATTCCATGCATTAAATTAGAAATGGGACCTTCCATTTTGTTCGTTTTATCATCAAGAGTTTCATCATTTAAAAGATCGCCTATTTTCAGTTGTGACGGTAAATAAAGCAGAATATTATGGCGTTCGTTACTTAGAAAATACTTCACACTTGTTCCATCCATTTTTGTTTCATCGGTTGCACGAAGAATTTCAATTGTTTTTTTTATTACAGCTTCTACTTCAGTTTCAGCCGTTTCTTCAGAAACAAATGCATAAGCAGCAATATTTTCGAGTACCTCATTTTTACGGCTACCAAAAATTTGCTCCATCCAATCCTCATGATCATTTTTTAAAAGCGTTTCTGCCATAGCTTCGTTGCGCGAAAACTTATATATCCCTGTTAATACGGCCGGAATAGTTGCCTGTGCCAACAGCGCTACCGCTCTTGCACCATGTTCGTCTTTTATATGTTCTGTATTGGGATCTATTTTATGTAATGGAGGATAATGAAGGCTTTCCTGTATTTTTTCAATTAAATTCATAAAATAAAATTTTTTACAGTAAAAGAGAAAATTATATATAATAAAATATCATGCCATTTAACTAAAACAGCAGGTTTGCCGCCAAGTCAATAAATTTGCACCAATTCCTGGTTTCAGATACTGATATAATATGATTACTCCACAAACCATTCAACAAATCACGAACCGCATAGACATTCTTGATGTGATCGGTGAATTTGTACGATTAAAAAAGCGTGGGGCGAACTATCTTGGTTTATGTCCTTTTCACAACGAAAAAACTCCTTCTTTTACCGTTTCCCCGGCAAAGGAAATCTACAAATGTTTTGGATGTGGAAAAAGCGGTAATACCATCACTTTTTTGATGGAGCTTGAAAAGTACAGTTATGTGGAAGCGCTTCGCTGGCTGGCGAACCGGTATAATATTGAAATTGAGGAAACAGAAGTCAGTGATGAAATGAAAAAGCAGTAGATGATGGCCGACAGCCTTTATATCATCAACAGTTTTGCCCAGAAATATTTCAGCAGCCAGTTATTCGATACCGAAGAAGGCAGATCCCATGCGCTAAGTTACCTGGAAGAACGTGGATTTAATGAAGAAATCGTTCGAAAATTTCAATTGGGTTACAATCCATCCAACAGGGATAGTTTTACCAAAGCCGCGCTGGCAAATCAATACAGCCAGGAAGGTTTAGTTAAAGCGGGATTGGTGGCAATGCGCCAGCAGGAACTGGTTGACAACTATCGTGGCCGTATCATTTTTCCTGTTCACAATGCTACGGGTAAAATAATTGGTTTTGGCGCCCGGGTTATCGGCAGTGCATGATAAAGCGCCGAAATACATCAATACCCCGGAAAATGATCTTTATTCAAAAAGTAAATTATTATACGGAACCTATTTTGCCCGTCATGCCATTGATAAAACGGATGAATGCTTACTGGTGGAAGGATATACGGATGTTATCAGTTTGCATCAGGCCGGTATTGAAAATGTGGTAGCCAGCGGAGGAACATCCTTAACGGTGGAACAATTGAGGCTGGTAAAAAAATATACCAACAACCTCACCATCATTTATGATGGTGATTCTGCCGGAATAAAAGCCGCATTGCGTGGTCTGGACATGGCACTGGAAGAAAGCCTGAATGTAAAACTGGTACTGATTCCCGATAAGGAAGACCCGGATAGTTATGTAAAAAAAGTTGGTGCCGAAGCTTTCAATGAATTTATATCCAACAATAAAAAGGATTTTATTCTTTTTCAGCTTGAGATTATGCTGAAGGATGCCGGAACGGATGTAAACCGTAAAAAAGAAGCGGTAAACCAGGTAGCAGAAACATTAAGTAAAATCAACAAAGCGGAAGATTTTACCAAACAACAGGATTATATCAGGCAATGCGCAGGCATTTTAAAAATTGATGAGACCGGATTTACCAATCTTGTTAATCAATTTAAACGCGACCGGGTTTCGCGCGATGAAAAAAGAAACCTTGCTCAAAACCAGGCAACTGAAGAAGTACAAGGCGCATCTGCCCAGGAAGATGTTCATTTACTGCTCAGTCATGATGATCAGCAGGAACGGAATGTTTTGCGTGTACTTCTTGAATATGGTCTTAATAAATGGGATGAAGAAAAAACGATCGCGGAATATATCTTTGAAGAGCTGGATCAGTTTAATTTTCATAATCCGGAACTCGAGCAGGTTTACGAAAGTTATAAAAGCGATTATTATAATGGATTGGAGCCAGAGTTCAAAAACCTTTATCTATCATAAGGATAAAACAATCCGAAACCTTGTTGCCAGTATCACGCTTTCTCCATATGAACTTAGCCAGCGTTGGGATGAATTAATGGAAAACATGAATATCCTTGGCAGAGATACCAGTATTCAGGATGTATTGTTAAGTGTAAACTACTTTAAGCTGCGTAAGATCAAACAAATGTTTGAAGAAAATCAAAGGGATATGGAGCGCGCCGGTTCTTTTGAAGAACAAATAAAACTGATGCAGGTGCACAAACAATTAAAAGCTATTGAAATGCAACTAACACAGTCTTTGGGAACGGTGATTATAAAATAGAAGGGGGTACTGGTTGCCGGTTGCTGATTTCCGATTGTTGGTTGTTTGTTGCCGGTTGCTGGTTGCTGGTTGGTTAGTTGACACCTGATGGCTGATAGCTGATGGCTGATAGCCTGATAGCTGATACCTCGTACCTCACAGCTTCCTATACTTTTCCTCATAAGCTATCAGCCATGCAATCACTTCACTGTAGGATTCAATACCTTTTTCCTGCTGATTGGCTTTTAAATAAATATTGTAAAATGATGATATCAATGGTTCTACCGGATTTTTATATTTGATTAAAAAATCTTTATATGTTATCATATCTTTCTTAACCAATGTATCCAATAATTGGTAGTTGTGCCGCGCTGCTGCAGTATCCCGGTCGTATAACGCTGAATTGGCATAATTGTATAAATCGAAATACATGGAATATTGAAATAAAGGATCATTGAAATTTTTAATTGCCAGGAATGCGACAAAATTAGCTTCACTTTCACTGCCATATCCAAGCTGATGGGCAATTTCATGACAACATACATACGGAATTAAAAATTCCGGTATCGATATATTTACCTGTGCTTCCCCGGTGAATGGATTGTAATACCCTAAAAATCCGAGATAATTTCCCGCGCGTCCGTATAAGGAAGCTTTTAAGCTTTTATGCCTGTAGTCAAGGAAAGGATATTGATTTTCTGCTATCTGGTAGGCTAAAAATGCCTTATTAAAAACTTCCTGATGCGTTGGTAGAATCTTGCTTTCGGCTGAAAACTCCAGTTCCCTTTTGCTTGTATTTAATTTTGCTATTAAAGAATCCGTTAACCGTACCAGTGATTCTGTACTATAAGGTTGCGGATTAAGCGCCAGTTGGTAGGCAATTCCTGCACGTGTATAATTAAATCCCCACAATACATTAAAGACTATATACACATTCAAAGAAAAATTTACCATTTTTCCGATAATGTATAAAACACTTTCAATACTCCATTTTTTTTGAACAATGTAAACAATCACCCGTATGATGATGATCACCAATAATATAATAATATAACCATAAAATAAATCCCCAATGCTGAATGGGATCCAGCCAAAAACTGCCCGGAAAAAAGCCGCCATACGCGGATACCAGGTAGTGGAATAATGATTTTCAATCCATATGGGAAAGAATGAAATTAGTTTGATAACTATTGCAAGACCAGATAATATTCCGGCGCTCATCCAAACGCGGGCTAAACGATTCAATTTCATGCTAAAATTCTTAAAACAAAAACAAAACCAATTAAATCCTTTCCATAAAACCAATTTACTTTTGAAGGTAAGGAAATTTAAGTTAGTTTTGCAGCCTTAAAAACTGGCCATGAACATCCGGAAACTGTATGAAATAGCGTTCGTTGGTCTGAAACCCGGCATTCATGAATTTGAATACCGGATAGACGATAAGTTCTTTGCACCTTATGGAGAACAGGATTTTAGTAATTCCGACATTTTGGTAAAGCTGCAACTGGACAAGAAATCCGGTTTTATGATGCTTAAATTTGACATCGGCGGTTTTACAGATACGGAATGCGACCGGTGTGGAAATAAGCTTACACTCAAACTTTGGGATGAATTTCATCTTATTGTAAAAATGGTGGACGATCCGGAAGTGATGAATGAAACAGAAGAAGATCCTGATATATATTATATCAGCAAACATGAAAGCCATTTAAAACTGGCCGACTGGATTTATGATTTTATCAACCTGAGTATTCCTTTCCAAAAAACATGCGGAGAAGATGAAAAAGGAGGATCTTTGTGCAATAAAGAAGTTCTTGAAAAGTTGAAACAAATGGAAGTAGATTCCAAAAAA
This sequence comes from uncultured Chitinophagaceae bacterium, assembly GCA_963695165.1. Classification (GTDB taxonomy): domain Bacteria; phylum Bacteroidota; class Bacteroidia; order Chitinophagales; family Chitinophagaceae; genus CAVOGF01. The sequence continues at coordinate 92,140 of CAVOGF010000001.1, read as the reverse complement.
GAGGAAAATCCTGTTTGGAAAGGACTCGAACAATTTAAAAATTTAGAATAATTTTTTTTGATATTTAAAAATTAAATAATGCCTAATCCGAAACGCAGACATTCACAACAACGCAGTGCAAAAAGAAGAACACATTATAAAGCAATGGAAGTTACTTTAAGCAAAGACAGTACAACCGGAGAAATGCATGTACGCCATTGCGCTCATGTAAGTGAAGGAAAATTATATTATAAAGGAAAGCTGGTTGCCGAAAAAGCGCCGTTAAAAGCATAATGCATCTTCCTTTAATATAAATTTTCCAGCTTGGTACAAATGAACATCGGAATAGATATGATGGGGGGCGATTATGCTCCCTTGCAGGCCGTAAAAGGCCTGCTATTGTACTTGCAAAACCATGATCATCCTGCAACCATTTACTGTATTGGTAAACAGGAAATTCTGGAAAATTTATTGAAGGAACACGGAATCAGTTCAGAAAAGGTTGTTGTAGTCAATTCTCCTGAAATTATCGGCTACAATGAACATCCGGCCAGGGCGCTGAAAGAAAAACAGCAATCTTCTATTGCCATTGGATTTCAGCTTTTGTCTGCCGGCAAAATAAATGCCTTCATCAGCGCCGGTAATACCGGTGCAATGCTGGTAGGATCTATGTACACCATTAAATCTATTGAAGGAATTTTGCGCCCCACAATAGCAACGCTTGTTCCCAAGCTTAATGGTGAAACCGGATTATTGCTCGATGTAGGTTTGAATGTAGATTCGAAACCCGAACACCTGAATCAGTTTGCCATCCTGGGGAATTTATATGCAAAAAACATCCTCAACATTAAAAATCCACGTGTTGCATTATTAAATGTAGGCGAAGAGGAAGGAAAGGGAAATATTTTATCACAGGCCACTTATCCCCTTCTTAAAGAAAACAAAACAATAAATTTTGTTGGCAACCTGGAAGGAAGGGATATTATCCAGGATAAAGCCGATGTGGTTGTTTGTGATGGGTTTACAGGTAATGTGGTATTGAAAATGGCCGAATCCATTTATGACATAGCTGTAAACCGCAATTTGGCGGGTGATAGCTATTTTCATCGCTTTCATTACGAAAATTATGGTGGAACGCCCGTACTCGGCGTTGCAAAACCGGTGATCATTGGTCATGGAATTAGCAATGCTACCGCTTTTAAAAATATGATTTTACTTGCAGAAAAAATGATATGTTCCAATTTCTGCGGCATCATTCAAAAAGCTTTTCTTCCTAAACAATAGTACCTAAAAAAATAAAGCTCCCCAATAAAAGGAAGCCTTATTCTTCAGGCAGGGTCGCAACGAATATTAGAATATTAAGCCACCTGGCTGTCTCTCAAACCTTTTATCATATCATGCGCTTCCTTTAAAGTTGATCTTTGCCTTTGAATGGTCATTAGCGCATCTGAAGTTATTTCATCTGCTTTATTTTCTATCACATCATTATAAGTATCCAACGCGGCATCTTCTCCCCTTTCGCAGGAAGATAAAATGGCTTTTGTATCATGACCGGAAAGCGCTGCTTTAATATCCATCCAAATACGATACAATTTTCCGGAAGAAGTAGTTTCATCCGTAATTGTATGATCGGTATGAATTACATGTGTTTCCAATTCGTTTTTAAATTGCAGGCTTTGCACACTTAATTTATTAAAAAGTTCTTTTAAGGATGGATCTTTAATTTGATCTGCAGCTTTTTGATAACCCTCATAACGGTCATTATTAATAACTAAAAGATCATTTACTGCGGAGGATGTTTTTTCATTTGTATTCATATCTGCATTTTTAAATGGTTAAATAAAATTGCTTTTATTTCTCTAGCAACTAAAAATTCCATGCCAATGAAAAACAGCACCAATAATCTCAATGGATTTTCAGAGGCAGCCATTTATCATTTTGATTCTATATACCTGTAGAAAAACAAGATTCCTAAAATTTCTGTTATTAATTAGAATTCATTTTCCATATAAATTTTAGTTGATTATTCAATAAATTGTGTAAATAATTCTACAAAACAGAAACCTGATCAATTGTTTAGCAAATGGCTGGCCGGCAATACACTTGTTTCGTTTTATTCAATTCTAATTAACATTTCTGAAAGGAATAACTGCATTATGCTTTCAATTTTCAGGTGAATTTATTCCTGTCAAAATTGAAACCAATACCAGATTCACCTATTATAACAGAAGCATGCTATAAATTAATTAAAATTGGTGCGCATATTGTTTTTATTAAAATGAACAAATTCATTTATATGAGATCTATATGGACAGGCGCTATTGGTTTTGGGCTGGTTACAATACCAGTAAAACTTTATAGCGCTGTACAAGGAAGCGAATTAAACCTGGATATGCTGGATAAAAAAGATCATGAGCACATTAAGTTTTTGCGGGTAAATGAAAAAACCGGTAAACCGGTCGAATGGGGAAATATTGTAAAAGCTTATGATTATGAAGGGATGTATGTAGTGCTGGATGATAAGGATTTTCAATCTGCAAGCCCGGAGAAAACAAAAAGGATTGAAATATTTCAATTTGTAAAGGAAGTGGAAATAGATACCATCTATTATGAACAGCCCTATTATCTTGAGCCTGAAAAAAGCGGTTCAAAACCTTATGTATTATTAAGAGAAGCTTTAAAAAAAGCGGGAATGGCCGGAGTAGGAACTTTTGTTCTTAGAAACAAAGAACACCTTGCCACAATCAAGGTTTATAAAGACATCCTTATATTAAATAAAATCAGATTCCAGGAAGAAATAAGAAGCACCGGGGAAATAACCGTTCCGGAAAAAGAAAATATAAAACCTACCGAATTAAAAATGGCTTTATCGCTGATTGAACAAATGACCGAACCTTTCGATATTTCGGCTTATAAGGATACTTATACAGAACAATTGATGAAACTGATTAAAGCGAAAGCCAAGGGTACAAAATATACCGCGCCTAAAATGGAAGTGGTACATAAAGAATCCAACGATTTAATGGATCAGTTAAAAGCAAGCTTATCTACAAAAAGAAAAAAAGCGTCATGAGTTTAGTCCAATACAAAAAAAAGCGGGATTTTAAACAAACGCCGGAACCGGTTACTGATAGTAGTAAAAAAAATGACCGGCAGATTTTTGTAGTTCAACGCCATAAAGCCTCGCGTTTACACTATGATTTCCGGCTTGAAATGGAAGGCGTTTTAAAAAGCTGGGCCGTACCCAAAGGTCCTTCTATGCGCCCAGCCGATAAACGGCTCGCAATGATGGTGGAGGATCATCCAATAGATTATGCAGGATTTCATGGAGTAATACCGGAAGGAAATTATGGAGCCGGAATTGTGGAGATCTGGGATAAAGGAACTTATACACTGGCGCCTGAAAATAAAGGAGATGGCCTCGAATCTATTCAAAAGGGAGCGCTGAAAGTAATCTTAAAGGGTAAAAAACTGAAAGGAAAATTCGCTTTGGTTCTACTAAAAAATGCAGCGCCGAATTCCTGGCTTTTAATAAAGGACCGCGATAAATATTCAACTGATGAACCTTATGACAGCGAATTGATGACTCCTAAAAATTCTCCTATAAATAAAGCTTTGGAGAAAATGGAATCTGGAAAAAAATCCAACTAATAACAAAAAACCTCCCACCAAAATGACGACCGCAAAAAACAGCATTAAAGAAGAAAAAGAAGAAGATACATCTTCCTTATCTGGAAAAGATAATAAGCGCATTACGGTTGATAAAATAAAGCTGGAATTAACACATTTAAATAAAATTTATTGGCCCGATGAAAAAATAACCAAAGGGGAAGTGGTAGATTATTATAATAAAATTTACCGTTACATTATTCCATATCTTAAAAATCGTCCGCAATCGCTAAGGCGAACACCAAATGGAATCCGGGATGAAGGCTTTTTTCAAAAAGATATGAGAGAAACTGCACCTGCATGGGCGGAGACCATTCCATTATATTCCGAATCCGTTCAAAAGGATATTACTTATTTTCTGTGCAACAATAAAGCAGCGCTGCTATACCTCGCAAATCTCGGCTGCATTGAATTAAATCCCTGGAATTCAACGGTTGATTCCCTTGACAACCCTGATTATGTGATTTTGGATCTTGATCCATCCGATAAAAACAGCTTCGACCAGGTAGTGGAAATAGCGATCATCATCAAATCTATTCTGGATAAAATTGGCGCGGAAGGCTATTGCAAAACATCAGGATCTTCTGGCTTGCATATCTATCTTCCATTGGGCAGAAAATATGATTATGACCAGGCGAGAATGTTTGCCAAATTTTTAGCTGAAATGGTAGCAGATCAGGCTCCGGAATTGGCAACAATAGAACGCTCATTAAAAATACGGCCCGAAAAAATTTATATTGATTACCTGCAAAATAAAAAGGGACAAACCCTCGCATCAGTTTATAGCTTAAGACCAAAACCCGGTGCCACCGTTTCCACTCCGCTTTTATGGGAGGAGGTAAAACCAGGCTTGCACCCCTCCATGTTTACCATTAAAAATTTCATGAAGCGGATTGAAGAAAAAGGAGATTTGTTCAGGCCGGTGCTGGAAAAAGGAATAAATATGAAAAAATGCCTGTTAAAACTTGAAAAAATGTAAAAAACCTGCACGTTAAAATGTTTTTTAAAAAAGCATCCCATAATCCGCAATATTTTTACCTGAAAAAGTTTTAAGCATTTTTATTTTTACGAATGCATATTTAAATCCATTCAATTGTTGTTGCAGCAGTTTCCTGTGCTCACCTACAATTTTATAATTGTTTAGTAATTCCCTGAAATGTTTTATAATGGAATTTTCAATTTCAGTACATTCATTTAAAATTTGATCACTGTTATCTGTTTGTGTCAATCTTTCGGAATTATTATGAGGAAGCACTTGTAAATCCATATTGTTTACTTTAATACTAAATGTGGATTGAAGCATTTGAATCTGGGATACAATTTCCTTGTAATATTGATGTGTTTCAGTGGCTAATCCCAAAACCATAATTTGCAATTTTTTATTGGTTGATTTTTGGGCAACCCGATGAAAAATCTGGTAGGAGTTTTCAAGTTCGGCGAGCAAATTGGTAAGCTCGTAAGCAATATGTTTATAATTATCGTCCTGTTGGCGGGAGGGAATAAAATAAGGCATGGTAATACATTTATAGGGTGATTAAAATTCTTTGTCTCTGAAATACCCTTAATTAATCCGATGGTTACAATACCTGAAACTTATTTTAAGTTACAAATATTTTAATTGAATTCCTAATAAACCTTCTACATTAAACTATATTTTATTGCCCTCTTATTGCTTCGCCCAAAAACATTTTGTAATATTTCCCTTTGATAAAAAACTTGGAGATAGTTGATGCTGCAAAAGACCAGGAATAAACTCTTAATTATAGAGTCGCTTAACAAATTTCATTCGAATTATTCAACCAATAAAATGCCAAATGCGTAAGTATTTGTACTTGCTTTATAGAGTCATTTGAATATAAAATGGCGGGCTACTTTAAATTTTAATCATAAGATGATAATGGTCATTTGTTTAAATATTTTATTATTTAATTTAGAAACAAGCCAATCAATAATAGAATTTAAATAGTTTATAGGTTGCCGGGTTTAAAAAGGTATAAATTTTGAATGGGTAGAGTTAACTAAAAAAAAGATTATGGATAAGCAAAATGAAATGACCAGTCTTTCCGTAGTACTCGAAAACTTAAGGAAAAAGAAAATGGACAATGAATTCCGTTGGGTAAAAGAGGGGCTTACCGCGGGAAAAGGAAAACTATACCAGCCGGAAGATTTAAAAATTATTAAGACTTATAGATTTGAAGGTGAATCTGATCCGGGAGATTCTGCCATTTTAATGATCATCGAAGCCAACGATGGATTAATCGGTTACTCCATTGATGCTTATGGAATATACAGCGATTATGAAGATGAAAATGGCTATAATAATTTTATCCGCCAGATACCGATGGAAGACAGGGAAGAACAATTGATATTTGAAGTTTAAATTTTATTCCAATTTAGTTTTTGGGTATTCCACACCCCATAAGGGTAGAAAATTTCGCTATAATTTATAATCACAAAAAAGGCTTCCTTTAAAAATATAAAGGAAGCCTTTTTCTAAATTTTAAATGCTAAACCTCTATATCAGGGATGAGGCGTTTCTAATTGTGATATGATTTGGTTACTGCACCATTCCATCAATTCATCTTCTACTATGGCGCCACAGTCCTCATTCATTTCCCATTGCCCGGAATCATCGTTTTTATTCAGATAAAAAGTTTCCAAACCTTTTGACGGATGCAACAGTACTACAAGATATCTTCCTGTTGTATCATATCTCTGATGATTCAAAATTACTTCCGGATGAAAGCTCGCATAATATTTTGCATCACCCTGAGTATAGGACCGGATAAAAACTCCTTCTTTATAATTGATCATAGCCTGTTTTTTTGAGCTTAAATTTTGATCCTTAATTCGCGGATATAAACTTTACTTTATTTCCATCCTTTATTAAGAATAATCATTAATTGTAAATTTTCAAAAAACAGACCAAAAGCAAAAAAAGATCTCAATTAATTGAGATCTTTTTTAAAATGAATTAAAACCCGGATCAATCATCTTCTTCTTCGTAATAAGCATCTTCGCTACTGTTGTACACATTCAGCCATTTGTGTGCTACGGAATCGCTCAGCAATTCTACAATATCATGAATAGGATCTGTTTTTTTTACCCATTCCATCAATACAGAATCTTCATAACGCACAATATACATGCAATGGTCGGAAACAACTTTTACCTGGATAAGAATCATCGGATCATCTTCTTTCAATTGTATCAGGTAATAACATTCAGGTTCCAATAAAGCAAATGAAAACATATTTTCTCTCCTTTTTAATATTCTTTAACACAAACTGAACTCAACTTAAATCCATAAATTTTAATGGATTTTCTCCAGCTTTATTTGGATTAGTGGGGCAAATTTACTCTTTTTTTACGCTTAAAAAATCAGGGGAAAGATCAAAAAAAAGGTTAAGCCCTTCAAAATACTAGTAATCAATCATTTAAAAAAACACTGATCGTTCAATCAGTGTTTTATCCAGAAAATCCATTTTATTGAAGAATTGAGCGCTTTTCTCAAATAAACGATTGCTTTTCAGTATAGCGGGCTTAATTATTAAATTATAGGAAAATCCACAATTTGATTTGCCCATTCCTTGCGATAAGGAGTTGTAACCCGGATATAATTATCCGTATAACCCTCCATCATATCAATTTTGGAATGATCTTCAAATAATACTTTGCGCACCTGTCCCTGGTGCTGGTTGGTAAAAAACTGCATTTTCATATAAGATAAATTCCGGAGTACTTTATTTCGTTCATGACGAACTGTTACCGGAACAACCGGTTTTATGTTTAATGCTTTGGTATGATCTCTTTCCGAATAAGTAAATACATGCAGGTAGGAAATATCAAGGGAATGAAGAAAATCGAATGTTTCTTGAAAATCGCTTTCCGTTTCGCCCGGAAAACCAACAATTACATCCACTCCAATGGCACAATGAGGCATTAGTGATTTTATTAATTCCACCTTTTGCTGATACAATTCTCTTTTATATCTTCTGCTCATTAATCCCAAAATTTTATTGCTGCCACTTTGAAGCGGAATATGAAAATGAGGCATAAAGCGCTTGCTTTCTGCCACAAAAGCAATCATCTCATTGGTAAGCAAATTGGGCTCGATAGAAGAAATCCGGTATCTTTCTATTGCTTCTATTTTTTCCAGTTCCCGCATCAGGTCAAAAAAGTTTTCTTCTCTTTTAACTGCTGCTTTTCCTCCGTTTAAATTTTCAGATGGAATAATATTTTTTCCAAAATCACCGAGGTTTACTCCGGTAAGCACAATTTCTTTTACGCCGGATGCCGCCAGTTGGTGTACATTACTTAATACATTTTGAATGGTATCGCTCCTGCTTTTGCCCCTTGCCATTGGAATTGTGCAAAATGTGCAGCTATAATCGCATCCATCCTGCACCTTAAGAAAAGTGCGGGTTCTGTCATTTAATGAAAATGAGGAATGAAAACCATGAACTTCTTCAATATCACAACTGGAAATTTTGGTAGAATCACCTTTGGTCAATTCTTTTAAATGCGCTCCAATATTAAATTTTTCTGAAGCGCCCAAAACAAGATCCACTCCTGGTATGGAAGCTATTTCAGCCGGTTTAAGCTGGGCATAACAACCCGTGATCACCACCAGGCTTTCCGGGTTTTTGCGTTGAATCCTGCGCACAAGCTGCCGGCATTCCTTATCGGCATTATTGGTTACCGAACAGGTATTGATTACATACACATCTGCAGGATCTTCAAATTCTCTTTTTTCAAAACCATCCGATTCCAACATCCGGGAAAGCGTAGATGTTTCCGAGAAGTTGAGTTTGCAACCGAGCGTATGAAAGGCTACCGAACGTTTCTTTTCCATTTGCGCAAAGATAAGAATTGTAAAAATGAAAACTGAAAACTGGGAAATTAGAAATGAGAATGAAAAATCAGGAATGAAAAAGTAATGAATTTTGTTAACTTAATAGTATAAATTAATGCTGAGCTGATAGCTCAAAGCTAATTGCTGAAAGCTGATTGCTCAAAGCTGACAGCTCAAAACCAAAATTATTTCCCATGAATCTAAAAAAAGCTTCACCACTTATAGGATTATTGATCCTGGCCATTATTACATTAATCATCCGGCAATACAACAACAGCCCCGCTCCTGTTAATGATCAAAAAGTTTCGGTCAGTAAAAGAACTAATGGTGGAACGATAAATCAAAGAGGTTTAAACCGCAATCCATCGTATATCAATTATTCCAAACATGCGAGATGCCGGATGCAATGCCGCCATATTGATGAAAAAGAGATTGCAGAAATATTGAAACACGGAAAAATTAATTATACTAAAAGCGAATTAAAAGGAACTGATTGCAATAAAAAATATGCAGTGGAAGGTTTTAGCCATGACAATCAGCATTTACGCATCATATTTGCTCCCTGCCAGGATGAATTGACAGTAGTAACTGTAATTGATCTTGGAAAAGAATGGCCATGTGAATGTAATTGAAACATAACCCCGGATTTGCTTTCAAAAAGGTAGAATAAAAACGAGTGATCAGATTACAACTGCTTATTCACCAACTATTTTATGAATGTCATCATAAAATTAAATTGTCATTTTCAAGTTTCGCCAGTTTACATTAGGTTTGCCTGTCTATAAAAAACCTCAACCCATATGAAAGCATTAGGCATTCAATATGGAAAAATTAAAAATTAAAAACATTCCTGATGAATTTTAAACAAGTCAACAACATTACAGGATGGGTAGTGTGTTTGATTGCCTGTACGGTATACATTTTAACCGCGGAAGCAGGTGGCAGTTTATGGGATTGCGGCGAGTTTGTGAGCAGCTGTTTTAAAGTACAGATTCCACATCCTCCCGGGGCGCCCTTATTTGTATTAATGGGAAGGTTTTTTATTGTCCTTTTTGGCGATAATGGAATGACCGCTGCCAAGGCAGTAAATGTGATGAATGCATTAGCCAGTGGATTTACCATATTGTTTTTGTTCTGGACCATTACGCATTTCGTCCGTAGAATTGTGGTAAAAACCAAAAATACTGTTCTTACTTCTACAGAACTATGGTCTATCATGGGTGCAGGCGTTGTAGGCGCATTGGCTTATACTTTTAGTGATTCATTCTGGTACAGCGCTGTTGAAGGAGAAGTGTATGCCATGTCATCATTTTTTACCGCTATTGTATTCTGGGCTATTCTTAAATGGGAACATGAAGCCGATGAACCCGCAGCGGATAAATGGATCGTTTTCATTTTCTTTCTAATGGGATTATCCATTGGCGTACATCTTTTAGGGATATTGACATTGCCTGCTATTGTAATGGTTTATTATTTCCGTAAAAGACCCTCTTTTAACTATGTGTTGCTTCGTAAATATTTTATCTGGGCTATTGTAATAGCGGGAATTCTGGGTTTTATTTTTTCATTAATAGGAGCCAGCGGCGAAGTAAATCCTGAAAGGAACATTCCTATGGATGGCACAGTAGCCGGACTTGTAATAGTAGGAGCCGCCATTGCTATTGCACTTTTATTTTTAATTGAAAAATGGAAAAAGCACAACAAGGAATATTATGGCGGCGCTTATATCTTTTTTATTATCGGCTGCGTAATTGTGGGAATAGTGCAGGTAGGCGTTATTCAGTATTCTGTAAAACTAGCCGGGTATTTTGATATCTTCTTTGTCAATTCTTTTGGCCTGCCTTTTTTCAGTGGTTTCACCGTGTTCTTCATTTTAGTTGCTGTTGGTATCTGGTATGGATTGCGTATTGCGTTGAAAAAAGGATGGGCATATTTACGCCTTGCCTTATGGTGCCTGGCTTTTATGCTGATTGGGTACAGCACCTATCTTACAACCATGATACGCAGCAATGCCGATCCTGCCATAGATATGTATAATGTGGATAATCCGATGAGCCTGGTTGGTTATCTCGGACGCGATCAATATGGGGATTTTCCTTTGTTATATGGTCAGAATTTTACAGCTCAGCCCGCTGATTACAAGGAAACTTCCACTAAATACCAAAAAGGTCATGATGCAAATGGAAAAGATAAATATATAGCTATTGGAAAAAATGGGCATTATGTATTTCAACCCGAAGATAAAATGGTTTTCCCGCGGATGTGGGACAATAGCAATGACCAGGGGCATGCCGATTATTATGCCTATTTCATGGGTATTGGTAAAATGAAAGACGGCACGTATGAAAGGCCTCCCAATTGGGGAGATAACATAAAGTTTTTTATCAGTTATCAAAATTATTATATGTATATCCGCTATTTCTTATGGAATTTCAGCGGAAAACAAAATGATATACAAGGACAGTTTGCCGGTAATATAAGGGACGGAAACTGGATTACGGGTATTCCTTTAATAGATAATACGCTTTATGGCGATCAAAGCCTGATGCCTGACAGCATAAAAAATAATAAAGCACATAATAAATTGTTTGCATTGCCGCTGATACTTGGTCTTCTCGGTTTATTTTATCATTTCAAGAAAAGGCCTGATGACGCATTGGTAACTTTTTTATTGTTTTTCCTTACCGGTTTTGCCATTGTAATATACCTCAACCAGGCCGGCTATCAGCCGCGTGAACGGGATTATGCTTATGTTGGCTCTTTTTATGCCTTTGCCATTTGGATTGGGATCGGCGTATTAAAAGTAAAAGACTGGCTGGCAAAAATCATGACGCCTAAAATAGCGGCAGTGGTTGGCACATTTGTTTGCCTGCTGGCAGTTCCAGTAATCATGGGTCAGCAGGAATGGGATGATCACGATCGCAGCCGGAAAGAACTGGCCCGCGACCTAGCAAAAGATTACCTGGAAAGCTGTGCGCCCAATGCCATATTGTTCACTTTTGGTGATAATGATACTTACCCGCTCTGGTATGCACAGGAAGTGGAAGGCATTCGCCCGGACATTCGTGTTGTAAATACAAGTTTGTTGGGCATAGACTGGTACATCAATCAATTACGGTACAAAATAAATCAGAGCGCTCCAATAGATGTTATCTGGACGGCAGACCAGATTGAAGGAAGAAAAAGGGATATTGCATTGTTTAATCCCAAACCGCAATATCCTCAAAATGTGTATTATGATCTTTATGATATGATGAAAGATTATGTTGGCAGCGATGATCCTTCAAGGATGGATGACCGTGGAGCGGGATACAATTCATTCCCGGTACACAAAGTATCCGTGCCTGTAAACCAGGAGATTGTAAGAAAAAATGGAACGGTAAACCCGGATGACAGTGTTGTAAATGAATTGCGGTTTGACATTCCTAAAAATGCTTTATACAAAAATGACCTGGCATTGCTCAATATTATTGCCGCCAACAAATGGGAAAGACCTATTTATTTCACCATGCAGTATGGAGATCTTGGTTTTGGTCAGTATTTAAGAAGGGATGGATTGACCTACAGGCTGATACCTGTTGAAAATTCTTATGTAAATACAGATTGGATGCTGGATAAAATCATGAACAAGTTTTCTTATGGCAATGCCCAGATTAAAGGTGTTTATTTTGATGAAGAGAACCGCAGGCATCTGAATACAATGCGCAGGGCAAATACAGAACTTGCTATTGATCTATCCTTTAAAAACAGGAAAGAAGAAGCCAGGAAAGTATTGGATAAATGCGATAACATGATGCTGCAGGATAATTTTCCTTATGGATTGGTTTCACGCGGTAATGAACACAACCGCCTTTCCATGTTATTCCTTGAAGCCTGCTATCGTGCAGAAGATCAAAAACTTGCGGATAAAGTATTAAAATCCGTAAAAAAGGATCTGCAGCAGCAACTCAGATTTTATAATGCGTTAACCGGAAATAAAGCGGATAATATGCAATATGAAAAAAGCAATACTCAGAATTTGCTAAACGATCTTGAAAAATTATCAAATGCTTATTCCGGGAACCAGCCTAAAGTACCTGAAACAGAACACAAGCTCATGAATGACTCGCTTGGTGAGTAATTAGGTTGAAGAAATAATTCTCAAACAAAAAACCTTATCAGAATTAACTGATAAGGTTTTTTGTTTGAGAACCTTTCCGAATTTTATTTTATAATAACTATCTTATAAACAATCAATGACTTTATTGACCGATAGCTTAAATTTTATCAATGTATTTTTTATAGATATTCATCAATCCATTGGTAGAGGAATCGTGATCGGATACAACTGCATTGTTTTCAAGTTCCGGTAAAATATTTCCGGCAAGTTGTTTTCCCAATTCCACTCCCCACTGGTCGAAACTGAATATATTCCAGATCACACCCTGTACAAAAATTTTATGTTCATACAAAGCAATCAGGCTTCCCAGGGTAAAAGGAGTAATTTCTTTTACTAAAAATGAATTTGTGGGCTTATTGCCTTTAAATACTTTAAAAGGTAAAATCTTTTTTATCTCCTCTTCAGTTTTTCCATCTTTAATCAATTCTTCCTTTACCTCCTTATCTGTTTTTCCCTTCATCAAAGCTTCGGTTTGAGCAAAAAAATTGCTGAGCAATTTTTGATGGTGATCTCCAATAGGATTATGACTGATAGCGGGTGCAATAAAATCGCTGGGTATCAAAACTGTTCCCTGGTGGATCAGTTGATAAAAGGCATGCTGGCCATTTGTACCCGGTTCACCCCAGATTACGGGCCCGGTATTGTAGGAAACTTCATTTCCGTTTCTATCAACGGATTTCCCATTGCTTTCCATATTTCCCTGTTGAAAATATGCAGGAAACCGGTGCATGTACTGATCGTATGGAAGAATGGCTTCGGTTTGAGCGCCAAAGAAATTTGTGTACCAAATGCCAATCAAAGCCATAACAACAGGAATATTTTTATCGAAGCTTTGCGTTTTAAAATATTCATCCACACGATAAGCGCCTTTTAACAACTGTTCAAAATGTTCATACCCGATAGTTAAAGCGATGGATAACCCGATTGCACTCCATAAGGAATACCTTCCTCCCACCCAATCCCAGAATACAAACATATTTTCAGGATCAATACCAAATTTCTCCACTTCCTTTTTATTTGTGCTAAGGGCAACAAAATGTTTTGCAATATGAGCTTCGTCTTTTGCAGATTCCAAAAACCAGGTACGAGCGGTATGCGCATTGGTCATGGTTTCCTGGGTAGTAAAGGTTTTGGAAGCGATTAAAAAAAGTGTTTCTTCCGGATTGATTTTTTTCAGGGTTTCCGCAATATGGGTACCATCCACATTACTAATAAAATAGGGCTGAACATCTTTTTGCCAGTAAGGTTTTAGCGCTTCTGTTACCATTACCGGTCCAAGATCGCTTCCCCCGATTCCGATATTGACGATATATTTTATTTTTTTTCCAGAATAGCCTTTCCATTCACCGGAATGAATTTTTTCAGAAAATTCTTTCATATGTGCCAGCACTTTTTCTACATCCGGCATTATATCCTTTCCGTTATCCATAACCGGCTGACCGGAAAAATTACGCAATGCAGTATGCAGTACTGCACGGTTTTCCGTTTCATTAATATGCGTTCCATCAAACATAGCAGTTATTGCTTCTTTTAATTGGCAATCTTCGGCTAATTGCAATAGCAACTGCATTGTTTTTGGAGCAATGATATTTTTAGAATAATCAAAAACAATATCATCCAATCTGAGTGAAAACTTTTCAAAGCGGTTTGCATCGTTTGCAAATAAATCCTTCATTTGCGCGCGGTGCATTTCTTCTTCATAATGTTTTTTTAATAATAACCATGCCTGTGTAGTTGTGGGATTGACTTTTGGAAACATCTTTAATTATTAATTGAATTTCAAAACAATGGCGTAAAAATACTAAAAAGATTGCTCTGCATGCATAAGCATTAGTTCGATAATGGTTATTTTACAAATAACCGGAAAACAAACACTTTTCTTTACTTATACAATGAATGATTTTTAAAGCTTTTTAATTACTTCAAGACAAGCATCCATCATCGGATCAGTTACATCTAAATGAAAAACCATTCTTACCTGTGTTGAAGAAATAGCCAACGCCTGAATACCGTTCTCTTTTAATTTTTGAGACAAAGCAGAAGCTGAATAGCGGCCCTTCACTTCAAAAATGATAATATTTGTTTCAACGGGCATTATCTCCCCTACAAAATCCTTTGCTTTCAACTCATTTTTCATAGCAGTTGCATGATCGTGATCTATCGCCAGTCTTTCTATATGATGATCTAATGCATAAATACCTGCCGCTGCCAGCATGCCCGCCTGCCGCATTCCCCCGCCAAAAATTTTCCGGTAACGCCTTGCTTTTCCTATCAATTCCTTCGATCCCAATAATACGCTTCCAACAGGTGCGCCTAAACCTTTACTCAGGCAAACTGAAATGCTATCGAAAATTTTCCCATACTCCAATGGATTTTCCCGTTTTGAAACAATAGCATTATAAATACGGGCTCCATCAAGGTGTAACTTTAAATCATTTTGCCGGCAAATATCTTTTATTGGCCGAAAACTGTTAAAATCATAGCAACTCCCTCCGCCCCTGTTTGCAGTATTTTCAAGAGAAACCAGTGTACTTGTTGCCTTATGTACATCATCTTTGTTATTAATAGCGCCACTTATATCATCCGCATTCAATCTACCTCTATTACCCTTTAAAAGTCTTACAGAACAGCCGGCATTAAAAGCGATACCACCACCTTCATACTGATAGATATGCGATAACTCATCACAAATAACTTCATTACCAGGTTGTGTATGACATTTAATGGCTATTTGGTTGGTCATGGTGCCACTCGGACAAAAAATGGCAGCTTCCATACCAAATTGCGCTGACATTTTTGCTTCCAATGTATTTACAGTTGGATCTTCGCCGAAAACATCATCTCCAAGGCTTGCTTGCATCATAGCTTCTTTCATAGCAGGCGTTGGCTTAGTAACTGTATCAGAACGTAAATCAATCATATTTAACTAAAGTTATGTATATTAAAATGTTATTAGAGTAATGTATACGTAATAAAGGCAGGGAATTTGCGCCTTATATATTAAAAATTGAGTTATTTAAAACAAAAATGGTTTAATCCAGGTAAAATTTAGTAATTTTGCAGCTGTTTTTTATGTAAATTTTCCATTTATTATATTTAACCGCTGCAACTGGTTTTAAAACATTGAGTTATTTCAATTTGTTTTTTAAATTTTTATAAATAAAAGTAATATTAAACTATGAGGCAGCTAAAAATTGCTACACAGATCACCAACCGTGATTCGCAGGCCGTAGAAAAGTATCTCCAGGAAATCTCTAAGATTCCGATGATCACTCCCGAAGAGGAAACAACACTGGCGCAACGGATCAAGATGGGTGATCAAAGAGCTTTGGACAAATTGGTGCAGGCCAACTTGCGTTTTGTGGTATCTGTTGCTAAGCAGTACCAGCACCAGGGTCTTTCACTTAGCGACTTAATCAACGAGGGCAACCTCGGTCTGATAAAAGCAGCCCAGCGTTTTGATGAAACAAAGGGTTTTAAATTTATTTCCTACGCCGTATGGTGGATTCGCCAGTCTATCTTACAAGCGTTGGCAGAGCAGGGCAGATTGGTCCGCCTGCCTCAAAACAAAATTGGCACCTACAACAAAGCTAATAAAGCCTACATGGCTTTTGAACAGGAACATGAGAGAGAGCCATGTACGGAAGAATTAGCCGATATTCTGGAAATGAGTGAAACTGAGATCAACAACATTTTCCAGAGCAACACCCGTCATACTTCATTGGATGCACCGGTGCATGAAGCAGAAGATGTAGCAATGGGCGATTTATTGGAAGGTGGTGACGATACAGACGATGATGTGATGAAGGATTCCTTAAGAAATGAAATTCGTCGTGTATTGAAATCACTTAGTCCCCGCGAAGCCGAAATTGTAAACGCTTATTTTGGCCTGGATGGCGAAAATGGTGTAACCATTGAACAGATTGGGCAAAAATATGATTTAACCAAAGAACGTATCCGCCAGATTAAAGAAAGAGCGATTAAACGTTTGCAAAAAGCGCGTTACAGCAATGCACTGAAAGCATATTTGGGATAAATTTTATTTTTATAAAACTTTAATAAAAAGCCTTCATCGCAAGATGGAGGTTTTTTATTATAAATAAGAAAGCATCCTTACCTAATTTTTCTGGCTGATTCACATTGATTTTTTTCCTAAATAACTTGTACTTCTAACTATAAGGCCCGAAAATTCATCCTGTATTGCTTTTGCCTTATCTGCACTACCCACCACTTCATTCATAGCTTTCATCCATTTAACATCATCGGGACTAAGTTCCCAATTCAAATCTTCAACACCGCCTTTCATATCCCATACAAGCATCATATCCCATTCACCGGTTACTAAATCCACTGCCAGGGAAGGTCCGGGAGTTTGAGATTTTTCACCAGCTTTTTGAAAGTAATCTTTAATAATCGTCTTTGCCCGGTCTAATTTTCCTTCAGTAAATTTCACCAAAACTACACGCTGCCATTGCGCATTTTCATTTTTTTTCGGCTGCATGCTATCTTGTGCGAGAGAAATATTAGTTACTCCTAATATACCAAAAGCCAACATAGTGGCGAAAACCAGTAAGTTTTTCATTTTGATAAATTTTGTTTCCCACAAATTAATTGATATAAAAATCAATTGCAAGTGGCTTCCCTATCAAAAAATAAAAAATCCGTACTGAAGTTTCCTTACTCCTTTATCCAGTATTTTAAAAGATTATTTACTTCCGAGCCCACTACATGAAATTCGGGTGGAATTTCATCTTCCAAACTATGGTAGGTGGCTATTCTTGTTCCGGAAGGCTTATGCTGTAAAAAGGAATACAAATACCTGTTGTAATAGTGATAGAGCTCAGCGGAGTAAGCAATATTGTCATCAATTGTTTCGGTTCCGGCAACATTTTCATAAAAGGAATTATAGAAGTAGAAATGATCGTATTTTTTAAAATCCAGTTGGGTAAAATTGCCATGCAGAAAAAAGACATTTTTAAGCTCCATACGATTACATACAGATTCGGCATACCCAATGAGTTCTTTGCGTTGTTCTACTCCATAAAACAGACATTCGGGATGATAATACGCTGCCGTTAAACAAAATTTTCCGACACCACTGCCTATATCCAGAATACGGGCGCCCTTACCGGTAGCAAGAAAATCGGAAGCTTTTTTGGCAATAAGCAGTGGCGTCCAATGTCTGCGTGACAATTCGCTGATAAATTGAGGATAGAGCTCATTAAACCGCAATTCAGAACTAAATAGTTCTGCCAAATTGGTTGGAGAATTATCCGCAATTGAAGACATATTTTTGTTTTAAAGAAGAAAGGATTTTCGCTGTTAAAAATCTGGAATAAACCGGCTATTTGTTTACTTATGTTGTTGACAAAGTTACTTGCAAAACAGAACTCTTCCCACAATTGGTTTTATATAATTAGCCATAACCAGAATTTCTGAATCCTGAATTTATAAAAATTCACCGCTCAATCCTTACGTAATGAAAAGAGAAACTAAAAGCAACGACAACAATAGAAATGAAAATTCAAGGATGTCAAATTATCCTTAATACCCAATAATATCAACAAAATATTGAGGTAAAAGCCTCTGAGTTCTTTATAAATGATAAGAGTATAAAAAGAGGCTGCCTTAACTAAAACAGCCCTTTGAATATAATCTGTACTAATTCTTCTTCTTTGAACTTTTTGGAGCGAACATGGCAAGCATGCGCTTTCCTTCCATTTTAGGCATACTTTCCAAAACACCGGCTTCAGCTAAACGTTCTGCAAATTTCAACAATAAAAGCTGTCCCCTATCCTGAAACATAATGGCACGGCCTTTAAACTGAACATAAGCTTTTACTTTATTCCCATCTTTTAAAAACCCAATCGCGTGTTTGGCTTTAAAGTCGAAATCATGATCATCCGTGCCGGGAGTAAAACGAATCTCTTTTACTTCGCTTTGCTTGGCATTGGCTTTCATTTCTTTTTCTTTACGCTTTTTTTCATAAAGAAATTTTTTATAATCTATTACTTTACAAACGGGAGGATCAGCGTTGGGAGAAATTTCAACCAAATCCAATTCCTGCTGTTGCGCAATTTTCCGCGCTTCTTCCACCGGATATACACCAATGGTTATATTGTCGCCAACTAAACGTACTTGTGGTACACGGATTTTTTCGTTAATACGATGTTCAGGCTCCGGTTGCCTGTTAAACCGGGGATTAAACCTCCCCCTGGGTGATAATGCCATTAATTGTTTTTTTGTGAATAATTGATTTTATTTAAATAATAGTTTTTCAAGGATCAATATTAATGCCGCAGATGAAAATCATGATGCGGTTTAATGCTTTCTCATGCAAAGATGAATTTTTAATTATAACCTTCGGTTATTTTTTCAAACTGCCATTTACTTTTTTCAGTACGGGTTTAAATAAAAACTTTTCCTGCATTGTTAATGTTCCAACGAACTTTTAATACTTTAAAATTTTAAAACAGCAGTAAGTAAAGCAACAATACCGATTCCTGTACTTACCATCCATATAATCATTTGATTGAATCTTCTTTCCATATCAATCTGAAATTTCAATATATCCTGTCTCAAAGAAGCCATTTCACTGGTCATATCCTGCCTTAATAAAGCCAAATCTTGCTTTGTTGCTAATTCGGATTTCCGGTTTTCAATCTTTATTTCAACCAATTCTTCTATCTGGCTCACAACAACGGATGCTTCTTCATCATTTTTTAAATGTTTTTGCAGGATCTGGTACATCTTCAAAGTTTGAGTGGCCGTCATAATATAAAAATAATATTATTTTATAACTGTTCCCGCTGCATTCCTTTTAAAAGAATGAAATTCCAAAAAACTTTTTAATACTTTAAAATTTTAAAACAGCAGTAAGTAAAGCAACAATACCGATTCCTGTACTTACCATCCAGATAATCATTTGATTGAATCTTCTTTCAATATCAACCTGAAATTTCAACATATCCTGTCTTAGTATTGATATATCTTCCTTTGTTGCTAATTCGGATTTCCGGTTTTCAATTTTTATTTCAACCAATTCTTCTATCTGGCTCACAACAACGGATGCTTCTTCATCGTTTTTTAAATGCTTTTGAAGGATCTGGTACATCTTCAAACTTTATGTAGCCGTCTATATCTTAAAAATACTATTTTTTAATAACTGTTCTTCTGTTTATTCAATTTTAAGATACTTTCCAAAGAACTAAATTTAAAATAATAGTTAATCAAATGAACTATTATTCCATAGACCTGCGATTATCAATCTCATCTTTAATCATATTTACAAACGCTTCTACAGTTTGGCTGCCGGTATCACCTTTTCCCTGCCTGCGAACGGATAACATCTGATCATTCATTTCTTTTTCACCTACGATCAGCATATAGGGTACACGGCTCAACTCTGCCTCCCTTATTTTTTTTCCTATTTTTTCCTGCCGCTCATCTATTTCCACCCTTACTCCGGCTTTGCGCAATTTCTTTTTCACCTCATTGGCATAATCTACGAATTTATCACTGATTGGCAAAATTTTGACCTGTAGAGGCGATAGCCATACCGGCAATTTACCTGCATAATGCTCCAGTAAAAAGCCAATAAACCGCTCATGTGTACCCAAAGGAGCACGGTGAATGATCAGGGGCGTTTCAGGTGAATTGTCTGCATTGGTAAATTCAAGTTCAAAACGGCGTCCTTGTGCAAAATCCACCTGGTTGGTAGCGAGTGTAAATTCCCTGCCGATAGTACTCCAGATCTGCACATCAATTTTTGGCCCGTAAAAAGCGCCTTCATCGGCAACTTCCACATAAGGAGTTTCGGTTTCTTTTAAAACTTCGCGTACCATTTCTTCGGTTTCCAGCCAAAGCTCCGGCTCGTTAATGTACTTTTGGCCTAATTTTGAGGGCTCATGCAAGCTTAAACGCATCACATATTTATCAATACCGAATATTTTAAAATATTTCAGGTACATTTCATTTACCGCTTTAAATTCTTCGGCAAACTGTTCTTTGGTACAATAAATATGCGCATCATTCATATGGAGACACCGAACCCGCATTAATCCAAACAATTCCCCGCTTTGTTCATACCGGTAACAGGTTCCATATTCAGCAATGCGGAAAGGCATATCCTTATAGCTTTTCGGCTCTGCCGCAAATATTTTATGGTGATGCGGACAGTTCATTGCCTTCAGATAATATTTGGTTCCATCCACATCCATAGGCGGAAACATACTATCCTGATAATACGGCAGATGACCGCTTTTAATATACATGCTTTCTTTGGCAATATGAGGTGTAACCACGCGCTTATATCCCGCTTCTTCTTCGGTTTCTTTAGCAAGCTTTTCCAGTTCTTCTATGATAATGGTACCATTTGGCAACCACAGCGGCAATCCTTGCCCTACATCATCATCCATTGTATAAATACCCAGTTCTTTACCAAGTTTCCGATGATCTCTTTTTTTTGCTTCCTCCAGCATTTGAAGATATTCATCCAGTTCTTTTTGAACAGGAAAACTAATACCATAAATCCGAGTAAGCTGTTTATTTTTTTCATCGCCTTTCCAGTAAGCGCCGGCGATGCTGGTAAGTTTCATCGCTTTTATAAAACCGGTATTGGGAATATGCGGTCCACGGCAGAGATCGGTAAAATTCCCCTGCGTATAAAAAGTGATTTCCCCATCATTTAGATTTTGTAATAAATCAAGTTTATACTCATCTCCCTTTTCAAAGAAATAGTTGACTGCGTCTTTCTTTGAAATTTCTTTTCTGACATAGGCATTGTTTTGTCTGGCCAGTTCATTCATCTTTTTTTCCAGCGCTTTCAAATCTTCCTCACCAATGGTTTGGCCACCTAAATCAATATCATAATAAAAACCATTTTCCACAGGCGGTCCTACCCAAAATTTAACGCCCGGAAAAATAGATTCCACCGCTTCCGCCATTAAATGCGCGGAAGAATGCCAGAAAGTGCTTTTTCCTTCGGGATCATTCCATGTAAGCAATTTCAGGCTCGCATCCTGATAAATAGGCCGGGTAGCATCCCATACTTCGCCATTTACGGAGGCAGCTAAAACCTTTCGGGCCAAACCTTCACTGATAGATTTGGCAACATCAAGTGCAGTAACACCAGGTTCATATTGACGCACAGCGCCATCGGGTAATGTAATATTAATCATATAATGAAATACGGTAAGTTGTAAGGTTTGCAAAAGTATGAAATGATTGGCAGACAATTGTGGATTGAGAAATTGGGATTTAGTGGAATGAGATTTAATTGATTTAAAATCCTAATTCCTAAATCCTAAGTCTTGTACGGAAAAAAGTTGACGTTTTTATTTGATTATTTGTTTTTAATTTGATGACTTGAGTCGCTGAATAACTGTTTGTGGCCATGAAATCCCCTATCCCATTCTTATTTTTTTGCCCTAACAGGATAAAAATTCAATAAGCATCCTATTTCTACGATATCCGGAGCTCAAGATTTTGAAATATCCTTTTTTTCTTTGTGTGCTTGCGACTTTGCACAAGGCTTTTTTGAATGCGACATACGCCCAACAGGGCATTTCCAACTAATTCCTTTTCTTAAATATAATATTCGATAACAAATTAATCATCATCATCCTTTTTCTTTTTTTCCAGTATTACAAAAGCGCTTCTTCTCGGCGCAGGCATAATGGAATCTTCTCCCTTTACAGATTTCCAGACCACTTCATTTAAATCAAGATCCGGAGCCGCATCTTCTTTTGCAAAATTCCATTTTTCTGATCTTTCCGAGCTTTCATTGATTGCCACATTGCGTTGTTCCAAATCTACCTGTGCTGCTTTCAGCTTATAAGGAGTTAAGTCCGGAGTGGAAGTAAAACAATCAGACATGGGCATTGCCGCAGCATCATACTGACTCATGGGAGGTAAACCCAAAATTAATTCCATAGTCCGAAGCATTCCGGATGTTGAATACATTGTATGATTAACAGAACCGCGCTTTATATAGGGGCTGATAATAAATGCCGGCGACCGGTGCGCATCAATATGATCGGGACCATTTTGAGCATCATCTTCCAAAACAAAAATCGCAGATTCTTTCCAGATGGAACTATGTGAAAGATGCTCTACCAACTGGCCCAATGCGAGATCATTATCCGCCACCGCAGCCGTTGGACTGTATTTGCCTATTCGCTGCCCGCTGGTATGATCATTTGGCAATCGGATAGTGCTGAACTGGGGTACCTGGTTTATTTTTAAAAGGGAATCAAAATCATTTTTCCAAATCCTTACACGTTCTACATCTTTTATATCCATGTCAAATCCCGGAGATAACGGACAGATATGACCTTCGAGAGATTTAAGGGTAGCTTTTCCATTTTCTGAAAATTCGCCATAGCTCCGGTAACTGATACCGGCACGTTTGCAATAATCCCAGATAAAACCATCTTTAGGATATGCAGCTTTTCGACTTCCTTCAAAATCATAACTGCCTCCGCGGCCTCCGTAACTTGTAGGCCATGTTTTTTCCACAAAATCTGTAGCATAAGCGGCGGTGCTCCAGTTATGTCCATCCGCACTCACTTCCGCATCTACATAAAAATTATCCAATAATACAAATTCACGGGCAAGCGCATGATGATTGGGCGTTACTTTTTCAGGAAACAGGCAAAGCGATGGATCGCCATTGCCTTCTTTCATATCGCCGAATACCTGGTCATAAGTCCGGTTTTCTTTGATAATATAAAACACATGTTTTATCGGCGATTTTTCGGAAATTTTTATTGGAACAGGATTGCCCTCCTGCCCTTTTGCCTGTGTTTCTGATTGCTGAGTAAAAGGACTGTTTGAATAAACCTGTTTTGTATATTCCTTGAGTTTTACCATACCAGGGATTATCAATAAAAGATAAGGTACCTTTAAATAATCCGCCAATATATTGCACTTCCTTTTTTTCTGTACTCCCTTTCTGGTAACCGCTGTCATCCGGTTTTACCGGTTGAGGGCCATTGGGATTGGCAAGTGAAGAAAAACCTTTTCCATTTGAAACCAAAATTTTGTTTCCTATTGTTTTTACATTGGTAGGATACCAGCCGGTTGGAATGAATCCTTTTGAACTGCTTTTCCCGGGTATGGAAACATCAAATACAGCAAGACAATTATTATCGGCATTGGCAATATAAAGCGTTTTTTCATCACGGGATAAAGCCAGTCCGTTTGTAGTGGAACCGGTAAGCTTTGTAGGAAAAAGGGAAGTGGAGATGGTTTCAATTAGTTTTCGTGATTGCAAATCAATAACGGAAACAGAATTATCATTTGCATTTGCAACAAACAAATACCGACCTGTTTTATTTAGCAATAATTCATTTGGATGGCTTTCGGTTATAATTTCTCCTGCCAGTTTCCCTGTAATGGTATTGTAAACCGCTATTTTATCGCCACCCCATAATGAAATGTACAATTCGTTTTTATTGGGTGAAAGCATACAGGAATAAGCTTCATGGCCAAGGTGAATTTTATCTTTTACAGCGCGTGTTTTTAAATCAATAACATAAAGAGAATTGTCTTCTTTGGTAACGGTATAAAGCAGTTGCCTTTTGTCATCCACATCAATACCTGTTGGACAAATCTTTTCTTTTGGCCATGCTTTACCAAGTACCAAAGTATCTGATTTGCCAAACTTTCCGTTAACAATATTGTATGAAATTATTATATTGTCATTGCCGCCGGAGGCATATAAAGTTTTTCCATTGCTGCCAAACTTTAGCCCATACCATGATTTGCCAATAATTTTTTCATCCAATAACTTTTCTTTTCCTGGATCAATCAGTTGAAGCGTTTGTTTACTTTGGCCATTATTGGTTACTGCAAGTAATTTTTTTGAAGGAGAAAACTGTATGTTTAAGGGTAAATCGCCCAATGGCAATGAACGGCCTGCCGGAGTTAAAGACCAGCCATTTGGCAATAATATTTTTGCTGCGGTAGGATCATTGGTAGGTAATTGACCCGGGCAATGGCTTATTGAAAAGAAAACGGACAAAAAAAATACAGGAATTATTTTATATTTCATCATTTTGAATTAATCTATTGCTAAGTTAAATAGCATGATATATAAATTATTAAAATTTTTTAAAAATTAGCATAAACATCATTTTGGAATAAAGGCTTTTCCTTATTCTTTGGTACTTGTATAATGCTTATACCTTAGATTTTAATCTTAAATTGCTTTTGTAATTTACTTTTAAGGCCAGCCGCTTTAACTCCTTATAAATAAAAAACTTAACGCTTCTTTGCATGCTTTGCGGTTTTACAAAACTTATTTTTGTGAACGATTGTTTAAGAGTATCATTAATTGTAATGCTCAAAATCCGGTTGCCATTTTATGAAGTTCAAATTTTTAATATTTTTTTTATTAGCAGGAACCGGCATCCTTCAAGCCCAGGATTTAACGGGAATCTGGCGGGGATATTTTTCATCCGGCCAGGGATATTTTAAACAGCAATATAAATATGAAATTCAGATTGACCAGTTAAGAAATAAAGGACTGAAAGGCGTAACCTATTCTTACAGAACACAGGTTTTTTATGGAAAAGCGAATCTTCAGGGAATCTTTATGGACAAATCTCATAGCCTCATTATAAAAGAGGATTCATTACTTGAGGTAAAAATGCTTGGCGCCAGCGAACCTTGCCTGATGACCTGCTACCTGGATTATTATAAAGACGGCCAAACGGAAGTACTGGATGGAACTTTTACCAGTATCAACCTGAATTCAAAAGCGGATTGCGGATCAGGAGTTGTATATCTTGAAAGGGTTTTAGAATCCGATTTTCATAAAGAAGATTTTTTAGTAAGAAAAGAAAGGAAAACAATTCATCCTCCAATAAAAAAAGCGCCGCCTAAAACCTCTGCTCCCGTTGCAAAAAACAAACCGGTTGCTAAACCCAAACCGCAGCTGAAGTCGGAATTGCCAAAAGCGGACAGTATAAAAAAACCGGATGAAATTGCAATCACTCCGCCATTAGCCATTCCAAAAGAGGAAAAACCAAAATTCGTTCCCAAACCTAAAATATTGACGGAACGGGAAAACAGGCTGATCAGAACGATTGTTACGCATTCGCCCGATATAAAAATTGAATTGTATGATAATGGTGAAATTGATGGCGATACCATCACCGTTTATCACAACAACAAAGTAGTAGTTTATAAAAAAGAATTAACCCACGATCCCATCACATTAAACATCAAAGCCAACCCTGAAGACACTTATCATGAATTTGTAATGGTTGCTGATAATCTCGGAAGAATTCCACCCAATACAGCACTAATGGTATTGACAACAGGTGGAAAACGCTATGAAATTTCTATCGTATCTAACGAACAAAGAAATGCGAAAATCGTAATAGAGTATAAAGCGGAGTAGGAATAATTGATGGTTGGTAGTTGGTGGTTGGTGGTTGATTATTTATGATATCTTAAGTCAAATCAAGAATTACAAATCATAAATCTTTTTTTATGATGCTTTCACTTAATAGCTTATAAATATTTCTTATTTGCGGGTATTGTTCCAACATTTCCAAATGTTTATTGATTGTAGTTACATCGCCTCTGCTGGCAGGTCCGGTTTGCATTTGAGCGGGGGAGCTGAGTTTCATCCGGTTTACGGTTTCTTCTATCAGGGGTAACAGGTTTTCAAAACGGATGTTTTCTTTATTGCAAAACTGTTCTGCAAGTGCATATAAATGATTGGTAAAATTTGATGTTATCACAGCGGCGATATGCAGTTTTAAGCGCTGTTCATCGTTTGCTGTATCCACTTTATCAGATAAGTCCGATGCAAAAACACGCAATCTATCTAATGCGGCCTGTGTAGAACCATCTATATATAAAGGAACTTCGGGAATGATTAAACTTTCTTTTTTCAAACTCTGAAGCGGGTATAAAACGCCGTATTGTTCAGTAACATTTTTCAACACATCTTTTGATAAAGATCCTGTTGTATGTACGATCAATTTTGATTTCAGGTAAGCTGGCAATTGACCTGCAACCGATTCTACCGCATCATCCGCAACGGCAATAATATAAATATCAGCACTTGAAGAAATCAATGAAAAATCATGAACAGCTTTTGCCCCCAATTTTATGGCAAGTTCCTCGCCTGCATTTATATTCCGGCTTATAATTTCTTTAACAGTGTACCCCGCTTTAACAATCATTTTACCTAAAACGGTAGCCACATTTCCCGAACCGATGATAATTACCTTACTATCTTTGCCTATCATGAACATGAAATTAAAGCAAAGAATTGTACTGGGATATTATAAAACAAAATTAAATACGCTCGGTCAATTGTCTCCGGCCCGCGCCGCGGAATCGGCTTTTAATTTATTTTGTACCCCTTATAGCGGAAAACCTAAACGAAAAGCGCCACCAATATTTCAAAAAGCAACTATCGCAGAACTGGTGCTGAACAAAATGAAAATAAAAGGTTTTCAATGGATTCCACAGCATCCGAATCATAAAAAAATCCTGATTTGTCATGGATTTGACAGCAGTTGCTATAAATTCGAAAAGTATATTATCTCTTTATTACATGAAGGCTTTGAAGTGATGGCCTTTGATGCTCCTGGTCATGGTCAAAGTGATGGCAAAACGATCAATGCATTATTATACACCGATACAATCCTGGAAATTCAAAAGCAATTTGGCTCATTTAATGGCATTATCGGACATTCATTGGGCGCGCTTGCAGTTTCACTGGCCGCAGAACAAATGGAGAAAAGTCCGGACAAGATTGTATTGATTGCACCGGCTACTGAAACCACTACCGCAATTGCTCATTTTTATAAATTTTTACCTTTACAAAATAAGACAAGAGAAGCTTTTGAAGCATTGATTTTTCAAATCGGAGGCAAGCCGTTAGAATGGTTTTCTGTTACAAGAGCGATACAAAATATTGCTTCGGATATTTTCTGGATACATGATAAAGATGATTTTATATGTCCTTTTGAAGATACGCTTGCAGCACAGGATCTGAATCTGCCGCAGATCAATTTTTTGGTAACCGAAGGTTTAGGTCATAGTAAGATTTATCATGATCAAAAGGTTCATACATCCATCATAAAGTTTCTTAGCGACACACATTAAATATATAAAACAACAATTCAATTTTATAAAAACGGGTATTAAGCACTTCTTTTTTATTCTTCATTTTTATTCCGGTATTTAACATTTGATACGTTATTAGTTGCTTAACATTTTTTGTGTTTTGATTGATTAAGTTAATATTGCAGGAATAGAAACCCGGTTTTTTCCTTGTTTTAAGTAATAAAAGAATTGATTTTTTAACTTGAAAACCGTTTGAATTTTTAAATAAAAACTTAAAATGGAATAAGAGATGGCGATAAAGCCGGATGAAAATGCATTGCATTCAAAAAACATTTTTAAATTTTAAATAAAGCTTAAAATATAAGCATCAGAATAATAGCGGATTTCAAAAAAAATATAATAATAAATGGCTAAAAATTTATTGATAGTAGAGTCCCCGGCAAAAGCAAAAACCATTGAAAAAATACTGGGTGAAGATTTCGAGGTAAAAAGTTGTTATGGCCATATCCGCGACCTGGAAAAAGATGATATGGGTATTGATATTCAAAACAATTATCAACCCCGCTATATTGTTCCTGAAGACAAAGAAAAAGTGGTAAAAGAACTTAAGCAACTTGCAAAAAAATCCGAAGAAGTATGGCTGGCAACGGATGAGGACCGCGAAGGAGAAGCCATTAGCTGGCATTTATGCGAAGTATTTGGCCTGGATCCGGAAAAAACAAAACGAATCGTTTTTCATGAAATCACGAAACCTGCTATACAAAAAGCGGTTCAAAATCCGCGTACACTGAATATGAACCTGGTAAATGCGCAACAGGCAAGGCGAATTGTAGACAGGATCGTTGGATTTGAATTAAGCCCGGTATTGTGGCGCAAAATGAGCATGCGCAATTCATTAAGTGCAGGCCGTGTGCAAAGTGTTGCCGTTCGGTTAATTGCAGAAAGAGAAAGAGAGATCAATGCATTTAAACCAGTCAGCAATTTTAAAATTGAAGCATTCTTTTCCGCTCCGGATATTAATGGAAAAGCAACTGGCTTTAAAGCAGAAGGCAATAAACAACCCAATGCGGAAGCTGCGGAAAAATTTCTTCAAAGCTGTATTGGCGCGAATTATACTGTAAAAGATATTCAGGTAAAACCCGGGAAAAAATCGCCGGCTGCTCCTTTTACCACCTCTACGCTTCAACAGGAAGCAAGCCGTAAACTTGGTTATGGCGTTAGTAAAACGATGTTGCTGGCACAGCATTTATACGAAAGTGGTAACATCACCTACATGCGTACAGACAGTGTAAGCCTGAGTGATACGGCAACAGAAGATATTAAAACGCAGATTGCAAAACAATATGGCGACAAATATATCCAGGTACGTAAATATAAAAATAAAAATGAAAGCGCGCAGGAAGCGCATGAAGCCATCCGCCCCACTTATATGAGCAATTTATCAGTAGAAGATGCTGATACAAAACGATTGTATGAACTGATCTGGAAACGCACTATGGCTTCCCAGATGTCTGATGCTGAACTTGAAAAAACAATTGCAAAAATTACAGTTTCCACCAATAAGGCAGAACTGACTGCCCAGGGTGAAGTGCTGAAATTTGACGGCTTTTTGAAAGTGTACATTGAAGATCATGATGATGAAGATCTGAATGAAGAGGATGGAGCGAAGAATGTGCTGCCTCCTTTACAATCCGGACAAGACCTGATTTTAAAGAAATGAAAGCAACTGAACGTTTTACAAGGCCTGCACCGCGATATACGGAAGCCTCGCTGGTAAAAAAACTGGAAGAACTGGGTATTGGCCGACCTTCCACTTATGCGCCTACCATTTCTACCGTGTTAAAAAGAGGTTATGTTGAAAAACGCGATAAAGAAGGTGTAAAAAGAACTTTACATATCCTTGTTCTGAAAAATGATACCGTAAAACCATCTACCATTGAAGAAACTACCGGAGCAGAGAAATCAAAATTATTTCCTACCGATCTTGGGCTTGTAGTTACCGATTTTCTAAATCAGCATTTCGATGCGATCATGGATTATGGTTTTACTGCAAAAATTGAAGAAGAGTTTGATGAAATAGCAGATGGAAAAAAGGTTTGGACAAAAATGGTGGATAACTTTTACCATCCCTTTAAAAATGATGTGGAAAATACGCTGGAAACAGCTGAACGCATTAAAGGCGAAAGAGAACTTGGCGTGGAACCGGTATCTGGTAAAAAAGTGATTGCACGTATGGGACGCTATGGACCAATGGTGCAGATTGGTGATGTAAGTGATGAAGAAAAACCACGTTTCGCAAAATTAAAAACAGATCAAAGTATTGAAACCATTTCCATGGAAGAGGCAATGGAATTGTTTAAACTTCCCCGCAACCTGGGCGTTTTTGAAGGTAATGATGTAACAGTAAATATTGGCCGCTTCGGGCCTTATACGGCGCATGATAAAAAGTTTTATTCTTTAAATAAAGACATTGATCCTTATACTGTTTCACTGGAAGAAATGCGCCCATGATTGAGGAGAAAAGAAAGGCCAAAGACGAACGTACCATAAAAGTTTTTGAAAAAGAAAAAATACAGGTTTTAAAGGTCCGTATGGCCCTTATATCAAACAAGGTTTAAGGAATTATAAATTAACCAAAGAACAGCAGGAGAAAGCCGCCGAACTTACAATTGATGAGGCAAAAGCCATTATTGAAAAGCTTAAGGCCAATCCTCCAAAAAAAGCCGCTAAAAAAAGAAAAGCCTGATGTGGATAAAAAGAGCGTTCATTCGCTCTTTTTTTTTAATTTATACACAAACTCTGAATAAAATGATCTTAAAAATTACAAAATTTCCATTTAGTTTGTAGGCGGATAATAACTATGAAGGAAAATAAAGAAATAGCAGCCTTATTTACATTAATTGATGATCCTGATGAAGAAGTATTTTCAACAGTATCCGACCGTATCGTAAACTATGGAAAAAGCATTCTTCCCTACCTGGAAAACCTTTGGGAAAATACATCCAATGAAGATGTGCAGGAGAGAATAGAATTTCTAATTCACAATCTTTATTATTCTGACCTGTCTGAGGAAGTGAGACAATGGAACAACAGTACAGATCATGATCTGCTGACAGGCGTACTGCTTGCTGCAAAATTTCAATACCCGGAATTACAAACCACACTTGTTTTGCAGGAAATAGAAAAAATACGCCGCAATGTATGGCTGGAATTAAACAGCTTTCTCACACCTTTGGAACAAGCGCATGTAATAACCAGCATCTTGTATAATTATTACAATCTGAAGGGGCTCGAAACAACTTATACCAATCCGGATGATTTTCTAATACACAAAGTTTTACAAGGAAAAAAGGGAAACTCATTATCCAACGGTATTCTTTACCTGGTACTGGCCGAACTGCTTGAAATTCCCGTAAAAGCAATCAGTATTCCCAAGCAATTTGTACTGGCTTTTTTTAGTGAGGATTTTAATGAGGAAACATATAAAGGCAATCCTCAAAACAAAATACTTTTTTATGTTGATGCCACTACCGGCCAGCCTTTTAGTCATAATGACGTAGACGCGTATTTTAAAAGAATGGATTT
This sequence comes from uncultured Chitinophagaceae bacterium, assembly GCA_963695165.1. Taxonomy (GTDB): domain Bacteria; phylum Bacteroidota; class Bacteroidia; order Chitinophagales; family Chitinophagaceae; genus CAVOGF01. The sequence goes on along the minus strand of CAVOGF010000001.1, from coordinate 60,800 downwards.
GCCGGCTACTCCTTCCTGTTTCAAACCCCTGGATCATAGAAAGATCGTCCGCTTATTATTTAAGGAGTTGGCTAAATGTTTCAATACACCAGCTAAAATTTATAAACAAAGAGAGTTGCTTGATCTTTCGGATTTACTGGAAAATTGATGGGCTGTTCGTTTATCCCAATTAAATATTCAACCAACTTGTGGTTGCGGCCCTGCCCGGTTGGTGGCCTCACCAATCGGCGACAATTTGAGCGAAGGATTTTTAATTTTATGCCTTTTTGTATGCAGCCCAAAGCTGCCCAATGATTTACAGATGAAGTGCTTGCGACGCAACAGGCGATGCCATAAAAAACCAATGCCGGTATCCTAAAAAATAAATTTAAAACGCTGACCTTTTTCCAATTCCTGGAATTTTGCCGTTACATTTTGGTTGCTTTAATAGAGTATAGCATTGGCAGTTTGTCTTCCATTCCTTTTATCTTGCCATTCACCAGTTGCTGTTTCCACCATATTTTTAAAACAGTTATAAGGAGAGGTAGAAAACTCATGGAAGAATTCAATTTTCAGACCAGCCCTGATCAGGGCATTTAGAATTTCACTAATGCTATGATTCCAGCCGTATTCCAAATCTTTCAGATCCGCATTTCTATCCGCATATGTACCTGTTAGTTCTTCAACAATGGGTCCCTGGTTGAAATAGGAATACCGGATATAAGTAAAATTATTATCAAACATCCATACAACCGGATGGAAATCCACCATGTAAAAACTGCCGCCCGGGTTCAGAAAATGAACTATTATATCCGCCCATTTATCAAGGTCGGGCAACCAGCCGATCGTGCCATAAGAGGTAAATACAATATCAAACTGCTGATTGAGTTTTTGTTTCAGATCATATACATTACTGCACAGAAAGCAGGCATTTCCGTTTAATTCACTGTTTAGTGAAATTGCCATATCAATGGCTTTATCAGAGAAATCAATTCCGGTAACAATAGCTCCTTCCCTGCCCCAGGAAAGAGAGTCCATTCCGAAATGACACTGAAGGTGAAGCATTGTTTTATCATGTACATCACCCAGTTCTCTCAGCTCCACGGGATTTAAAGAAGATTTTCCTTTTTTAAAGTTCTGAAGATCGTAGAATTCAGAATTTACATGCACTGCCAGTTTATTGTTCCATAGTTTTTTATTGGTATCAAAATAAATGTTCAGATCCTTCATGGTATGCATGATGTTAAAGGCGCTATTATTTATAAAACTATGCATTACTCAATTCTTCAAAAGCCGCCTGCAGCGGGCGTTCTATCCCATCTCCCTTCCATTCGGGCGAGCCGGGAATTGTAGTAGCTTTTAAAATTTCTTCTTTGGTTTTTCCTGCTTTCATTTCTCCCTCAACAAACTTCAAAACATTACCCAGATAATCCCGGAATGCCAGTAGCATGGTATTAGAACCTTGTACATTATAGCCTGCACCGGAATGTCCGCAAACAAAGATCGTTTTGTTATCAAACTTTTTGACTGCGGAATCCAATACATGCATCCAGCTTTTCATATTGGCGCCTGCACTGCGATCAACAAAAGGATGGCGGCGATTAAAAACGAGATCGCCCATGTGAACAATATTCGCATGTTCAAAATGTATGAGGCTATCACCATTGGTATGCCCGGCGCCGAAATAATATAGATTTATTTTTTCTTTACCAGCATCTTCATTCCAAAGTTTTCCGAAAGTTTGGGTTGGAAATAATTGCTTGTCTTCCGATTTATTTGCAGCAGCTACTTTTTTTTGGTTGGCCAATGAGTTTTCGTGTGCCAGCACCCGGTTAAGCAAACCTTTAAATGCGATGTTTCCGGCCGTATGATCGCCATGATGGTGCGTATTTATCAATAATCGAAAAGGCTGATCATTTTTTTTCTTCAGCTCATCAATCAGGTGCTGCGCCGAATCCGGAAACTGCGCATCCACAACTGTTATCCCGTCCTTTGAATAATGAAATGCGATGGTTCCTCCCTTTTCGGTAAATATTCCAATATTATCCGTAAGCATGGTTATTTTCCATGGATCCTGAACCATAGCTTTTATTATTTTTTGTTGCCCGATTGTTAATGCTCCCAAAGCAAGCATGGATTTTTGAAGAAAATTGCGACGGTACATATAAATAATTTAGAAAAATTGACTCCTAAGTAAAATTAATATCCTAAAATAAATATAGTTAATTTTTAGCCGCCGGAAGCCTGAGATTTGGGTGTATTTTCAAATTGTCGCAGGTGGTGAGGCCACCAACTGGGGCGATGCGGCGTGTGCGGTGGGCTCCACCGCACACAAAACAATGCGACAATTTGAAATGCACCCCGAAATTTGCAAGTTGACTGGAAGTAAAAAAAAATCCGTTACCTTTAATCAATCCTGACGAAATTTATTAGCATTTTTTCCTCAGAACAGTTGCACCCCCTATCAATAACATCCTATCCACATAACAATTAAAAAAAACAGTAAAGTAATATATGGCAGAAACATGGAATAAAAAGGAAAGGGAAAAGAAAAAGAAACAAAGTAAGAAAGAGAAAGCAGAAAGAAAACAAGAGCGGAAAGAAAACAAGGAAAACAATGACCCGGAAAGCATGTTTGCTTACCTGGATGAAAATGGCAACCTTTCTTCCAAACCACCCGATCCAAGAAATAGGATCATCGTCAATGTTGAAGACATTGAAATCGGCGTTCCCAAACAAAGACCGGTAAATCCTGAAGACCTGATCCGGAAAGGGATTGTTACGTTTTTTAATGATTCGAAAGGGTATGGCTTTATCAAGGATATGGAATCACAGGAAAGTGTGTTTGTTCACCTCAATTCATTAACGGAAGCAATCAAAGAAAACAATAAAGTGACTTTTGAAATTGAAATGGGGCCTAAAGGCGCAAACGCGGTAAATGTAAAACTGGTAAAGTAAGTATTAATACTTTTTAAGGGGTAAAAGATGAGCTGATTTTTTTTGAGCCAAACAGAATTGCTACTATGATGCTTTCGTTGAGTCGCACTCTTCGGCACTTTTATCTTTATTGAACAAAATACAAAGCTTTAAAAAAAGCAATTGATTTATCCCTTGAAAAGTATATCTGCATCTCAATCAGCATTGAAGCCGGAAATGAACTTAATATATGATCATTTCTGCTATAGTTTAATTATATTAGCTTTTTGAAGCAACATGATGCCAACTGCATCAGATCATTAAATTTAAATGTAACAACGCTTGAAAACCAAAACTACACTGCCGTTCATCTTCATTTTATTATTCACATGTTTTAATCTTTTTGGCCAGGATGCAAATGAGCTCAAATTAAAAGATTACCGCCCGGTTTCCATTTATAAAACACCACAGGCGAAAATTGAAAAAGCCAGGTATCCTGCCATAGATTTTCATTCTCATGATTATCCTAAAACCGATGCGGAGTTGGATGAATGGGTAAAAACAATGGATGAGAAAGGGCATTGCCAAAATCAATTATTCTATCTTATTCCACCGGAGCCAGGTTTGATTCTATCGTAGACAAATATGCTCCGGTATAAAGACCGGTTTGAGATCTGGTGCGGATTTGATTATACAGGATCCGACAAGCCCGGATGGGAACAACGCGCTGTGGCGGAACTTGAAAGATGCTATAAAAAAGGCGCAAGAGGTGTAGGCGAATTGGGCGACAAAGGATTGGGTGAACTTTATTCTAAACCAACGCCAGGTTATGGCATTCATATAGATGATCCGCGAATGAAACCGCTTATTAAAAGATGTGGCGAACTTCGTATGCCCATTAGCATTCATGTGGCTGAAGATGCATGGATGTACCTTCCATCAGATTCCACAAACGATGGATTAATGAATGCAGCCACCTGGAAAGTGGATCTTACTAAAGAAGGATTACTTAGCCATGCGCAATTAATTCAGACATTGGAAAACGCGGTAAAAGCAAATCCCAACACCACCTTCATTGCATGTCATCTCGCCAATGCCTGTGCAGACCTTACCATACTTGGACGGCTATTCGATTTATATCCCAACTTATACGCAGACGTTTCCGCCCGTTATGCCGAAATTGCACCTATTCCCCGGTATGTACATGCATTCATTGAAAAATATGCAGATAGAATTCTTTACGGAACCGATATGGGACCAACCGAAGATATGTATTACACTACCTTTCGCATTCTTGAATCCGCCGATGAACATTTTTATGAGTATGACCGCTTCGGTTATCATTGGCCCTTATATGGACTTGCATTAACGGATGCGACGCTAAAGAAAATTTACAGCGAGAATGGAAAGAAAATTCTGAACCGTTAAATCCGGGTATTTTCTTCAATTCATTGAAAAAGGGATTGTTGTAAATGGATTGAATTTTAAGCGAATTGCGTAAATATGAACGTTATAAACTATCAATTTTGCTAACGTTCATACTTATAGTATTTTCTCCAATAAATCTAAAGTGTGCTGAACATATATTTCGCCTAAAGCCGCGGACGCATCTCTGGGATCCTCGCCATTTACAGCTTTAGGCCAGATAGTTCTTTCTGAAGACAGGTTTGAAAGATTCACCAGGTCCGGCCTGAAATATTGCATAAGGGAAGATTCATTTTTAGCGGCATGATCAATTTGATAAACCCATTTTTCTGATAATTCTTTTGTAACTCCAATAAGTTTCAATCCAAAGCGGCACTCTCTTTCTTCCATATTATTTACCCACGAACGTCTAGAAGGCCCATGCCCATCGGCAAAAACCGCTTTAAATCCAGCTCTTTTAAGTTGTATCAAAATAGCGTCTATCAGGCTCATAAAAAATCCCTGGCTTACCCAATAACTGCTTCCGGGCAGTTGCTCTTCTGTTGGATTTGTTTTTGCATAATCCATACCGATCAATTCCATCCCGTTTTCATTTGTTTTAAGCCGGTCAGGGCCCAAAAAAATTGGCGGTAAAACAATTCCACCGAATCTTTCTGCACATTTGATCATTAAACTTTCGCTAAGTATCGCATCGGTTCCCAATGGCAAATGTTCCCCATGCCATTCCAATGTGCCTAATGGAAGATAAGCTAAGGGTTTATTTTTTATGCGTTCAATAAACTCATCGGGATTCAGTTCCGCGTACTTAACTTTTTCTGTAAGCATGGTTTCTAACATTATCTTTTAAAATTAATTTGTAATAAAAGCATCGCGAAGCAATATTGTTTTATCAAAAAAGTGCAGCCCTCTTTTACCGCTTGTGCAGCATAAAATCAAGAAAAAAAGGGTGTTTTCACGGGTGGTTGATTCGTTAAGCAATCTTAGTTTCGGCTTTTAAAATTTGATATCCAGATCATTAATTATAAATATAAAATTCAATAGATGTAATTTACAAAGTATTTTTTCATATTTTTAAAAATTATATTTTTAATTTTTATACCAAACAACTACTACAAATACATAATCTATCAAAAGCTGTATAACTTAAGAACCAAGATTACGCCAACAAAAAATTTTATTTAAAATTCAATATTAGTTTAAGCATGATTAGCCAATTTATTGCCTTTTTAAAAAATGATCTCAATTCATTTATTACAAACAAGAAAGGTGTAAATGAAAACTTCGTGCTATTTGCCAACCTCAATAATATTAATGAAAATCCGCAAGGCGCGGATAATAAGATCATCATTAGTATCGTAAATATTGAAGAAGAAAAATTACTTAAGAGCCCGGATAACTACACTAAAACAGCTACGGAAATAAATTACAAAAAACCAGCTGTTTGGTTGAATTTTATTTGCCTGTTTACTTATTATACTAAGAGTAATGAAAATTATGATGGTATTGATTTACTGGCAAATGTTGTACAGTATTTTCAAAGCCGGCCAAGGATTGATAAAACGACAGCGGTTGTTCCTGAAGCATTTCCAGCTATGTATGAAGATTTCAGAGCTGAATTCGTGTCCTTAAATTACGAACAAACCAATTATTTATGGGGTTTATTTGGCGGTAAATATCATCCTTCGGTCATTTATAAATTCAAAACCATTCCAATTGACAATTTAGACATCACGCCGGGCGGACCACCTATTTTAGATGCCAGGATAGATGCAAAGTATAAAAATTAATTTTTTGCCATGAAAAAACCAACGCTAATAATAAATATACATGTTGCCGCCAACCAATCTGTATAATCTCAGTATGACACTAAAAAATAATCATTCAACCATAATCATTACCAAAAATATTATTAACCAATAAATTCAAATACCATGGCTTTTAGTTATAAGACTCCGGGTGTGTACCTGGAAGAAATAGTAAAGCTGCCTCCTTCCGTAGCTTCGGTAGAAACTGCAATTCCTTGTTTTTTTGGTGTAACTGAAAAAGCAACTGAAACACTTGACAAAGATTTAACCGGCGTATCTAAAAAAATAAATTCGCTTGCAGATTATGAATTCTATTTCGGTTTTGCCGATATAGCAAGCGCCGAAGTACAAATAAAACTTAACGTACCATCTACAGCAAGCCTTTCGGGTAACTATATCAACAATATGTACTATGCCATCAAGCATTATTTTGATAATGGCGGCGGGCCCTGCTATGTACATTCTATTGGGGACTTTAAAAGGAAAATGGCTGATGGCGCTACTGATGTAGATGTAAATACCTATAAAAATGAACTAGCTAAATTAGATTTAGATGATGAGGTAACACTTATTATTTTACCGGATTTAATTGGCTTAAACAACAAAGACCAGTATTACGATATATATAACAATGCCTTGCAAAAAGCAGCTTCCTTGCAGGATAAATTTGTGGTGATCGATGTTAACCAGGAAATAACGAATAAAAAAGCTGATGCAACCAATTCCAAAAAAGTGTTCAGAGATACGATTTCCAACAACCTGGATGCTATAAAATATGGGGCAGCCTATTTCCCATTTTTGCAAACTACCTACAATTATGATTTTAATAGCGCAAAAATTAAAATGGTATTTGCGCAGGATGTAATGGATGCTAATGCATCCTGCAAACTGCTTAATAATTTAGATTATAAAATAGCCAGATCAATATTTGCTATTAATAATGTCATCAATTTTTTGAATGATGATTATTTTAAAAACATCAGTACCGAAACTTATACCAATAAAATAAGTGAAATCAATAGTAAAACAAACCTGATACAATCTTATTTTGTTACTGCTGATCAACAAACATTAACGGACAATACTAAAAGACTGACCGATCAAATAAAGGTGCAGGCAGATGCTGCCATTGCAGTTCCAAAAACAAAATTTGATTATGCCGATACATCTTTGAAAGAAAAGGAAACTTATCTCAAGCAATTACAAGATAAAATACTTGCACTTTATACCTCATTTGGCATTGCAGTAGCCGGCGTTGACAATTCTACTTTTGCAAAATTAAATACCAGTTTTCTTTCCAAAATCACTCCTTTTTTTAATTCTGTTTTTGAAGCAAAATTAAAAGAAGCTTTTTTAGACATCCCCTTGTATTTGCCGCCCTCTCCTGCTATTGCAGGCGTTTATGCAAGTGTTGACAGAAACAGGGGCGTATGGAAGGCTCCCGCAAATGTTTCATTAAACTCAGTAATAAAACCTGCCGCTTTATTAAGCGATTTAGACCAGGAAGATTTTAATGTAGATGCTGAAAATGGTAAATCTATCAATTGCATTCGCCAGTTTGTTGGCAGAGGCAATGTGGTTTGGGGCGCGCGCACTTTGGCAGGCAACAACAACGAATGGAAATATGTAAATGTGCGTAGGTTTTTTAATATGGTAGAAGAAAGTTGCAAAAATGCAGCTCGTCAATTTGTATTTGAACCCAATGATGCCAATACCTGGGTGCGCGTAAAAGGAATGATAGATAACTATCTGACCAATCTTTGGCGGGCGGGCGCATTGCAAGGCGCTAAACCGGAACAGGCATTTTATGTGGCTGTGGGGCTTAACCAAACTATGACACAAGATGATATCCTCAACGGACTTTTAATTGTTGAAATCGGTTTGGCTGTGGTGCGCCCGGCAGAGTTTATTATTCTTCGTTTTTCTCACAAATTAGCAGTTTCCTAATCAAATAAAATCGAAAAATTATGGCAAATTATCCTCTTCCTAAGTTCCATTTCAGGGTAGAATGGGGCGGCTCTAAAATAGGATTCACTGAAGTAACCGGCTTAAATATTGAAAATGAATTGATAGAATACCGCGATGGATCGAGTCCTGAATACCATAAAATAAAAATGCCCGGGTTGCAAAAATTTGGAAACATTACACTCAAACGCGGCATGTTTAACGGCGATAACGAATTTTTTCAATGGTTGAATACCGTTTCATTAAGTAATGTGGAACGCAGAGACGTATCCATTGCTTTGCTCAATGAAAATCATGAACCGGTATATATATGGCGGGTAAAAAATGCGTTTCCCGTAAAAGTAGTGGCGCCTGATTTAAAAAGCGATGCCAACGAAGTGGCGGTTGAAACCATTGAAATTGCACATGAAGGTTTAATTATTGAAGCAGTATAAAACCAGGAAAGCATGACACGTTATCCGCCGGTTGGATTTTCATTCTGGGTAAGTTTTGAAATCAGTGATAGCCCTGTTGATATCGCGTTTCAGGATGTAGGCGGCATTGGTATGGAATTGCAAACCGAAGATGTTGTTGAAGGCGGCGAAAACAGATTTACCCAAAAATTGCCTACACGCGCTAATTATACGCCATTGGTTTTAAAACGGGGTCTGGCTGTAAAATCGCCTTTAACCGATTGGGTTCGGGATGCGGTTGAAAATTTATCCATAAAACCAACAACTATTATTGTGGCTTTATTAAATGAAAAGAAAGAACCGCTGATCGCGTACCGGTTTTTAAATGCATATCCCTTAAAATGGAGTATATCCAATTTTAATGCGGAAAGCAGCAATATCGTTATTGAGTCATTAGAATTGTACTATCAATATTTTAAAATAATAAACCAATAAAATGCCCATTGTTATCAATGAAATAGTAATTAAGACCAATGTGGAAACAGCAACTGCTATATCAGATAAAACACAAAATGCGGATAAGGATCATGCATCTATAGATGAAATTGTAAAACAATCCGTAGAAAAAGTATTGGAAATATTAGAAGAAAAAAAACAACGCTAAAACTATAAGGATGGCCCTGTTAAAAATGACAATATTGGCATTTAAAAGTTTCGATAACCCGATGGATTTATTGAAGCCGCGTATTTTTTTGGCCATGTTTAATCCGGCGAGTTATAAAGTAGAATACAATTTCACAAAAGACAAAAAAGAAACAGCAGGTTCTGATACACAAACTGCTATTGTAACCGCAATTAGTCTGAAAAAAATGACATTTGATTTTTTAATTGACGGAACCGGTGCTAATGGCGATGAACGGATTGTTTTATTGGAAACCAAAAAGTTTGAGAAGCTTGTAATGCCTGAAAAATCATGATATTACAGCTTTTAATGCAGCAGCAAGCGCACGCTTAAAATTACCTAAGTTATTATTGGTTTGGGGTACGTTTATGTTTTCCTGTGAAATAGAAAGCTATACTGTAAACTATACATTGTTCAGCCAGGCAGGAATTCCTTTGCGTGCTACTATTTCTGCAACATTCAATGAGATTATTCCAGATCCCCCATTAGAAATTTTAGATACATTCAATAATCTGGAAGAGGTAGACACGATCAGCAATGCGGCAAGTTTTTTAAGCACCGCATTTACCATTACCAATAATGTTGCTAAATCAGTTGATATGGCCCGCGATCAGAATTTGAACAGTTTACGTCAAAATGTAGATATAAACTAAATGAATTTAGCCAACACTATATCAGGAGCCGATTATAGCCGATACGCCTGTAATGTGTATCTGAATGGAACGATGCTGCCTTCTTATTATCAGGTTGTTTCCGTACAAATCAAACAAGGCTATCAATATATATCATCCGCGCAAATTTTAATAAAGCAGGATGTTGGTTTTTACGAACCTATAATTCCGGATCCAACAACAAAGCCGCCGCTTGCAGGTGAACAAATTTCTATCAGGGCAAATGCAGATGGCGATGAAATCATTTTGTTTGATGGCTTTATCGTAAAGCATAATTATAAAAATACTATACAAGGTACGCGCCTGCAATTGACGGCTAAAAACATAGCTGTTAATATGGCAATGACTACCAAAACAGAAGTATTTGCCAACCAAAATGATAAAGATATTATTGAAACGATCACACAAAATAATGGGCTAACACTAAATACAGGAACAAATATCACTACTGCAATTGAGTGTTAAACATACACAAATCGTAAAGCACCAGGTAAGCGATTGGGATTTTATCAACTTAAGAGCGGAAGCAAATAGTTGTTTTGTTTATACGGAAAAGGATTCCGTTTATATTGATAAACCCGTGATGGAAATCAATCCGCTAAAAATTATTACCGCAAAATATGGTGTAAATGTTTACGAGCTGCAATTGGAACAGGATGACAGGCATAATCAGATAGAAAATGAATTAATTTCTTTTGATCTTGCAACGCTTGAAACTGTTCGTACACAAGAGGAAGAATTCGGTTTTTCAACAACTTCAGCCAAAATAAAAGGCAAACATTCGTCTGTCAATTACAGGACGTTTAATGAATTGGAAGCTACAAATTTAACAGCCGCATTTACTCAATTAAAAACAATATCCGCCGTAAATGGTGTAGCACATATGCATGCGGATTTAACCATCAAACCTGGCAAAACACTTGCAATTACCGGCTACAACGATACAATAGATCAATCATACATCATCACGTCTGTATTACAGGATTTTAGCGATGGCGGTTTCAGCACTTATGTACAATTTGGTTTAAATCATGACAGTTTTTCCAGCAAATATCACCCGGATCGGAAGGCGCCGTTAGTTATGTCGGGAATCGTACAACAATTAGAAAAGGATCCCGATAATTTGTATCGTGTTTTGGTGCGCATACCATTATGGAAAGATGCGCAGGAACCTGTTTGGGCACGTATTGCTACATCGTATGCAGGCGCCCAATATGGCATGGTATTGTTGCCGGAGATAGGCGATGAAGTGATAGTAACATTTATTGGAAATGACTTTGATTCGCCCGTTGTTATTGGCTCCGCATTTAATCCGGCAACGCCGCCACATACGCCTTATAAAGACGACAATTTCGAAAAAGTATTTATTACTAAAAAAGGAATGAAATGGAGCTGGAACGATGAAAAGGCGATACATGAAATATCCACGCCTTCAGGTAATAAAATTTTGATTTCAGAAGACACGCAATCCATCACTATTGAGGATCAGAATAAAAATAAAATAGAAATGAAAAATGATGCCATCAATATTGATGGAAATTTAGACGTCAATATAAAAGCGGCAAAAGATATAAAAATGGAAGCGGTAAATATTGAAATAAACGCATCCGGAATAAATAAAATAAAAGGCGGAGTTGTACAAATAAATTGACATGGCTTTAGCAGCAAGAATAGCAGACAGCACTTCAGATGGTGTAATAACAGGAGCTGGCGTTCCAACTGTTTTAATTGGCGGAATGCCGGCGGCCGTAGCTGGCGATATTAGCACGCCCGCATCCGGTAATGTGCCAATGCCTTTTGCAGTTGGCAGTTTCACTGTGTTTATTGGCGGCAAACCGGCTTTGCGCGTTGGTGATGTAGCATTAAATGGCTCTGCAATAGTTATGGGTGCAACCAATGTTTTAATAGGATAGTTATGAATATCGATAAAAATATTATTGGCAAAGGCTGGGCATTTCCACCACAATTCAAGTTGGACAGCAATGAAACTGCCATGGTTGAAGGCATTGATGATATCAATCAAAGTTTATACATTCTGTTTACTACCGAAATCGGTGAGCGCGTAATGCAGCCAAACTATGGAAGCGCTTTAAAATCCATGATTTTTGAAAGCATCAACGAACATTTTAAATCCTATATGCGCCTGGTGCTTACACGTAGTATTTTGTTGTATGAAGCGCGTATCAAACCAACAAGTATTGATTTTACTGAAGATGAAACCTTAGATGGAAGATACCTGATGCACCTGGAATATGTAGTGATAAATACCAAACAAAAAAACAGCTTTGTTTTCCCGTTTTATTTAAATAGTTAATGTTGTGGGCAAGTTAATATCGCAAATACAAAACTATCCTTTATCCGCCGGCGCGGTAGCATATAGCAATAAATTGTTGTTAGATGATACTTATGCCATTCAGCAAAACAAACTAAAAGACTATTTGAAATTTCTATTTGAAATTTCCCGGAATATTTATTTCTTCAATGAAATGGGTACCAACTCCAATACATGGAATGACTTACTCAGACAGGATATTATTTTTCAATTTGCCCGCTTTTTAACGATTGATTCAGAAGAATTACGCCGGTTCTTTATAGAACTTCCGCAATCCAATTACTTTAACAGTGATGGGGAAATCACACAAAACGAATATGAAACCCTTTGCTACCAACGTTTACAAATTATTCAATACTTATTTTGGTTGTATAAAACTATTTCAGAAACCATAACGGAGGATAGTCAACCACAGATCGCATCCATTTTAAAAAATGATACAATTACAAAAGCATTTGTTCAGTATAAAGCATTGTTGGATGAGTGTTTAAGCACGTCATTAATCAAAAACAATAATAAAATTAATGTAGCCCATTTTAATGAAATAGTTTTTACGCCCATTGAAGATAGCCTTACCAATGCTTTAGAGGCATATTACAATCCTTTAAAAACTTCCGGCAACCAGGTATTGAATGTATACTCTACAGATTTCGATAAGATAAAAGCAGCCAATGAATATGCATATTCAATTTTCAGAAGTTTATTGCAAATTCATCAAACATTTAGTTTTTGGGCCGCCACTAAATTATCGGAATTAACAACAACAACTACCAGTCATTCGCCGCATAGCGCTTTGTTGATAGCTTTCAGTAAATTGAAATTGATGTATGATGCCAGGTTCAATCAACTCATTCATCAACATACATCATTTATTTATAATGACATTTTGCAGTTAAAAAAACAATCTGCATTACCGGATACTGCTTATGTTTCCATTGAACTGGCAAAAAATGTAAATCAATATCTGGTAGAAAAAGACACCTTATTTAAAGCGGGAAAAAACAGTCAAAACAAAACAGTTTACTATAAAGCAACCCGGGATATTGTATTGAACAATGCGAAGATTGCAGAACTGAAATCCTGTGTGCGCATCATTAAGCAAAACCAGTTAACCGCGGTATGCGCTACCGGCGACGCGGCTAATAAACAATGGCAGGTAAACAATGCCTGGCTGCCATTCAATGATATTGCTGCAGCCTGGTCTGGCATTGGCTTTGAAAGTAAACTCATTGAATCAGTTTCTGAAAAAGATACGCAGATAATATTTGAATTTGCGTATAATAAAATTATTCCAACAGCATCAGATCTGAAAGAACAATTTGAGGTGAAAATTATGTTGGAAGATGATACAGAAGAAAACTTGGATATTAAAGAAGTAATTATAGAAGCATCTGTTTTATCTGTTTGTACAAGTGTTGTAAAAAATTTGACTAAAACTGTAAAAAAAGGTATTAACGCGCGATTAAAGTTAGTATCACCTGGTAAAGACGGACAAAATAACGGTTTCGTTAGTTTGTATCAGTATTTATTAAGCGAGCCAATCAGGAAAGTGAAAGTTAAAATGAATAAGCAACAATTTGTACCAGGCAGTGTGCAAACGGCGACCGCAACATTCGGCGCTTCCCAAAGTTTCATTGCTTTTGGTCCGCAGTCTTTAGCAGGTTCGTCGTTTCGCATTGCCCATCCTTATTTGAAATTTGCAAAAAAAACAGACTTAACAATCAATTGGGCTGAAAGTTTAAAAGAAGATTTTAAAGCCTCGATAAATGATGTAGAGACTACGATTAAAAAAGGTTCGGATATAACTACCATTAATGGTTTTGGCAATAATAACAACAGTGGAATCACCATAAAGCTGAAAGGGGATATCACTTATACTATACAAACAGCAATAAATAATTCCACTAAGATTGACATTAAATTACCGAGAGTATTACAAGTTAAATCCATCAGAATAACAGCCGATTTGGAAGAAGATGTTTATGAAAATGAAAATGCACTACCGTTAAAATATATTGAAATAATCAGTCCGAACATTTTATTTTTTAAATCATTGTATGTACCGTTTATTCAAAAAGCAAAACAAAAGGAAGCGCTTGCAAAACGGTATAAAGATAGTAGGATCAGGATTACAAGAGAGCATCATAATAACTTGCTGGCCCATTTATATCCATTAGGCGAATTGCCAGTTTACCCGGCCAACGGCTTTAGTTTTTTGCCTGATTACACTAAAAACGGGTTCTTAAATTTTGAAGCGGATTTGTACATTGGTTTAACGGATATCATTCCAGGACAAAGTGTTAGTTTGTTGTTTGACATTGCTGATGAAACCGCTGCGCAAAGCAAGTTGGAAGCAAAAATTTCCTGGTATTATTTAAAAGATAATTCTTTTGAAAAAATTGACGCATCCAAAATAATTGATACAACAGCTAACTTTCTGCAAACCGGCATTGTGCAGTTATCCTTGCCGGAAGATGCTACCAATAACAATACGATTGTTGCCGGGAAAAATATTTTTTGGCTGATTGCAAGATGCGATCACAATTATGAAGTAGTAGCCAATATCAAAAACATACAACCAAATGCGATTTCAGTAACAAGGGTATTAGATGAAAATAACCAGGAAACTAAAATCACTGTAGCGCCCAATACGATAGAAAATGTGTTTCCAAAAACGGCGAATATAAAAGCAGTAGCGCAAAACACACCATCTCAAAATGGACGTGAAGTAGAAAATGACAAACACTTCTTTTGGCGAAGCAGTCAGCGTTTGCGCCACAAACAAAGAACCATCAATCAATGGGATTTTGAGCAAATAGTGTTAGAAAAATTCAGCAATATATACAAAGTAAAATGTTTGAATCATGCATTCTATAATGAAGCCAATATGCAAATTTCGGCAAAGGCAACACATACCCTTATTGCACTGCTTCCGCATTACAGCGTGAATATGGAAAACGTGAATTTTCAGCCTGCTATTCCCATGTCAAAACTGGTAGAAATAAAAACATATCTGCAAAGCAAAACAACACCATTCAACCAATTGCAGGTTTTAAATACCAATTGGGATGTCATTCATATTGAAATAAACGCCACGTTGAACAAGGGTATTTCAGACATTCCATTTTACCGGCAAAAATTAGATGAAGACCTCAAAAGATTATTAGCGCCCTGGGCTTTTGAGCAGAATGAAACAATATTATTTAACAACCAAAAAATGTATATGGCGACCATTGTAGATTTTATTGATGAGCTGCCCTATATACATCATATCCAACAATTGAGGATTTATAAAAATGGAATAGAACAGTTTGATGAAGTTGTACCAACTAGCGAAATTCATTTATTGACCTCCGCTTTTGAGCATACCGTAAATGTAGTTGAATATGCTGATTAATAATGAAAATATTGACGACCAGCTGCTACCAAAAAATTTGGAGAATTTTTCTTTCCTGAGGGAAAAGGCGATCGCATATATTCAGCAAACAGCCGCGGATACCTGGACTGATCACAATATACACGATCCCGGAATTACCATATTGGAAGTTTTGTGTTATGCATTGGCAGATGTCGGTTTCCGGCTCAATTTTCCAATGCAGGATTTGTTGGCCGATGCGCATGGAAAATTACCGGAAGATGCCTATTATCAACCTCAGGATATTTTACCCTGCCATGCTGTAACCATAAATGATTTTAGAAAAATACTGATGGATTTACCATTGGTAAAAAATGCCTGGATCACACCCGTTTTACCTGATAACAAAGCTATTTTACCCGACTATGAAAAGATGTACGTCTATAAACAGGACAGCGCTTTATTGGTTGAAAAAGATGCAAAAAAGTTACCATTAACACAAGCGCAAAAGACGGACATTCTAACGAATCATTCCGTGTTTATAATTGGTTTATACGCAATAAATATAGAGTTCGAAACGCAACCATTAATCGGAAATATTGATAGCGGGGAAGCATTTGAATCCATTTTTGAAAAAGATTTGTTTGGTGATATATACTATAGCATCAGCAATTGGAATGAATTGATCAATCAGAAAAACATTCTGCAAACTATAGCAAATACTTATACAACTGATCGTACACAGGTTGCATTGGATTTTGAAATTTCCGCTAAAAATAAATACAACAACAATGATGGAAAATTATACGGCCGGATTCTGAAAGAATGGTATTTAAACATCCATGTTTTATGCAACAGCCAACTTAGGTTCGTTTTTAAAGATGTATTATTTGCGCCTTATCTTGATAATAAAAATGGCATTTCGGGAACGGATTTAATCACGCTGTTAAACAAAAATAATTTCGCATTTTTCAATACCTGTTTTGCGAAAATTGTAGCATTGTCTAAAGCTTATAAGGATATACAAAATACACTGCACAGCAACAGGAATTTATGTGAAGATTATTTGCCGCAGATCTCAGCGATCCCCACTATTGACTTTCGTATTTGCGCCGATATTGATGTAGAAAATCAGGCTGATATTGAACAAGTGCAGGCAGCTATATTTTATGCGATAGAACAATATATTTCGCCCGGCATACAGTTTTATACATACAAACAAATGCTGGAAAAAGGCAAATCCATCGAAGAAATTTTAGAAGGGCCAAAATTGCAGCATGGCTTTATTTGCGAAGAAGAAATGGGCGAAGATTCATTCCGGGATTTCACTATAAATTTATCGGATATTATAAACGCGATTTACGAAATCGAAGGCTTCATCAATTGCAGAAACATCCAATTGTTTTTGACAGATGAAAATGGCAATCATATCATAGCGCCAAATAATTGGGAAATTAAAGTGCCTGCCGGCTATAAACCTGTTTTAAACAAGCGAAAAAGCAAACTTACCTTCTACAAAAATGAATTAGCGCTTTCGCCCAATTTCAGAGAAAGTATCATTAAACTTTCGTTGTTGAATGCGGCTCATTTTAAAGGGATTAATTCCGATATTCAGCAACCTGTGCTGAATACCACTTACAGAGATTTGGCAATTCATTATTCGCTGGCAAATGAGTTTCCGGCAACCTATAAAATAGGTAAGAATTTTCCTGACAATTACTTGCAGGAACCAAAATATTTCACATCAAAACAATTAGAAGGTTATTTGTTGTTGTTTGAACAAGTGATTGCTAATTTTTTAAAGGATTTAGATCAGTTTAAAGATACGCTTTCATGGAAAGAAATTCAGCATATACAACATACCAGTTCAGGAAATGAATGGCGAAGAGATTATTTATTAAATGATGACAATGTGGATAGCGCCTGGCAAAATATTGTGGAGAATAGAAAAGATTTCCTGAAAAAACGAAATGACAGTTTGGATTTTTTATTGTCAAGGTTTGCGGAAAACTTACACGACCTTGATAATTATTTTTATTTGTCAACCGATAATTTAAACATTGACTGAAAACGATTATTACGATTATTTAATCAAATTAAAACAACGTTTTTTAAGCAACTATATTACCATCAGCGCTAATAGAGGTGCGGCTATTGATATTTACAATCATGCGAGCTATGCAGAGACGCCCTTATCGGGTTATGAAAACAGGTTGAGTAATTTATTAGGTTGTGATTTGCTTAAAAATAACCTGAGAAAAACACATGTAGATATTGATGTAAATGATAAAAATGAACGTGGTTATTTTCATGTACTGGAGCATATCTTATTGCGTGTTCCGGTTTTAAATGATGCCATCATCCAGGAATTGGAAAATCAAAATATCAATATAGAATTGTTGAGTATTTGCGCTGATGACGATTGCACTGCCTGTGGCGGCTACGATCCATATTCTTTTACTGCTTCTGTTGTTTTGCCGTCCTGGATAAAAGTATATGCCGATGTGCATTATCGCGATTATATTGAGAAATTGATAAGAAGGGAAACTCCAACACCTGTGTTGCTAAGAATTTGCTGGATTGATGAACCAAGCATGAAAAATTATGAAGAAAATATTGACAAATGGTGGCGGGCTAAGCAAGCATTATATCAATGTGATAGCAGTACATATAAAGATGCTGTCATCAATTTTATTAAAGCTCAAAATGATTTCATAAAAGTAATTAAGAGCCAACGCAGCGACTATTTCCCGGCTACTTTACACGATTGCAAAGATGAAGGCGAAGAAAATAACACACGTATATTTTTAGACAAAACAATTTTAGGTAAACCATAAACTAAAACTATGATGAATATATTGCCTGAATTCGAGTCAAGGCAAGTACTTACCAGCGATGAGTTAAACTGGCTTACTTGTTATTTAGATAGCCAAAACCGCCAATCCCGCAGAATGTTAATCGGTTGCGGTGTAATCGGCGGTTTGCAGGTACAATTAAATGGCGCTTCTCATTCGATACAAATTACAAATGGTTGTGCCGTTACAAGCGCCGGCTATATTATTTCGTTGCAGCACGATAACAACGTTACGGTATATACCAAAATAAAAAAGTACACACAAAAGAATAAAGAGAAATTAGCTTTTCCCTATTTGTGCGATGAAGATGATTTGCAACAGAATTATACAAAATCCGTTGATATTCCTTCTGTTTATTTCGCTGAATTTAAAGATGATGTGTTTGAGTTATTTGAAGATGCAGTAAATGATGCAGACCCGATAAATGCGACTTCAGTTAACGGAAAAGTGGTATTGTTATTTGCAGAAATTATTCAAAAGGAATTGAAAGATTGCGAAGAAGACAATTGCCAGGAACGCGGCAAAAAATATGTTTTCAACACCAAACCTTTATTAATAAGTCAGCAGGATGCGATAAAATTATTGCAAATACAATATAATGTTGCATCCAATAATGCAGCGGATATAAGTAAGAAAGCTTTTCCCTGGTTGCACCTGCCCAATATTAATATCCTGAAACCAGTGTTCAGTAATATAAACCACCCGGATGGTTTTAATGAACAGCTTATCACACAGGAATATTTGAGATGTATCACAGACCTGCAAAGCAATTTATCAACGAATAGCAATAGCATTGATGAGGCCTTGAATAACATCAATAATTATTGCGCGATTATAAAAACCAGTTTCAGTTTTGCACAGCCGGTCAGCCAATTTATAAATAAGCATATTGTTTCTAATAATAGCAAAAGCGCGTTTTTAGTACAGTTGGTATATGATTATTTATGGAATATAGTAAAGGCGTACCAGGAATTGCAGTTAGCAGCACAAGACTTACGTGCACAATGTTTGATAGAAGAAACCGCTTTTCCCAATCATGTATTGTTAGGTCTTGTTGATGCTCAAAATTCAGATTTTGAAACAACAATTTCTACGGAAGATAAAATTTACCGGCACGTTTTCTACAGCCAGTTCACACAAACAGAACAAGCGCTTTTAGGTAAAAAAATTACATTATTAGTAACCAGGTTAAAATCTTTATTAGCCAATTTTGATGACAACATATTTACAGGCGCCAAAGAAATTAAGTTAACAACTGGTGGCCACTTGTATCAGGCGCTTTCATGGCAGGCAATTCCCTATTATTTAAAACCAGCTATCTCAAATACATGGAATCAATATGCCCGGCATCCGCATTTAAAACAATACAATACCAGTTATTATAGTACTGATGAGAGTAAACAAACTATAACTGTCAATCCATACAACACGCATTCAGCGGCATTGCAGGGGAATGCAACATTTTTTAGAGTAGAAGGCGTACATGGGCAAGCTGCGCTTACTGCATTGAATACTGTTTTTCAACTAAGAAAAAAACACGGCCTGGCTTTCGAAGTATTGATGTTGCGATTAAATAAAGAAGCGCCATTTAATCATTCATTCAATTTTACGATAAATGAAGACATAGAAAGCATGTACCAGGTAGTGCGTGCAGAATTATTAAAACAAATAAAACTCAATGTTGCTTATTTAGATGGACTTCAGCTTAAAAAAGGCAAGTTTAGTGAGATGCAAAAAACACTTATTAGTGCATTGGAAAAATCATATTTGAGTTTTTTAGGCACCCTCAATTTAAGTTTGTTGCAACCAATAACACTTGTTTTAGCAGATGCTGTAATGGCAAGTAATATTACTACCAACAACACTGCAAAAGTTATTACGAATGATACAAAATTTCAGGAGTTAACTGAAACTGTCGCGAAAGCAACCATTGCCAGCCAACCATATAGCTTGATGAGTAATTTACAGGTTGTGGCAAGCAGGCAACCGTTGTTTTCGATGGATTTCGGAAAATTTGTTTTCCTGCCAATTTTCCTGATTCCCGATACATTCGGAAGCCTGATTGATTCTATAAAAGATAACGACAAGTTCAAAGAAACAACGGCTATCAGTTTCTATTCGCATTTGTTAACGATTGCAAAATCAATGCAACAAACCGGGAAACAGGAAGTTTTATTCTCCATAACACTACAATTGTACTGCGCATTGCGTTTGCAGGAACAATACCTGACCGAAAATTTCCTGGAGTTTAATATTGATCAATATTCAAAAAATTTAAATGATGAATTATTGCCGGCATGCAATGCAATGATTGGTTTCTTAAAAAAATCAAGTATTGATTTTGTAAGAAATGATACTGTTTTGACGGAAGTGATAAAAGGAGAAATGCTGGATTATGCCGACAGAATTAAGTTTGATGATGATTGGGTTAAGATGAACCAGATTGATGCTGAAAATAAAAAGCGAAATGGTGGTTTAGGCGTAGAAAATTTATTAGACAGATTTGTGCAACTGCATCCCGGAATGGCGCATGGTTGCGGTGTGCCAAACGGCGGAACTTACATTATGGTATATGACAAAAAAAATACAGTCACCGCCGACTTTTATTTGCCTTATATCATTTCATCGCATTTGCGGCCAATTCAATATACTTTATTGGAAAATAAAACCATTACGCTGAGTGGAAAAATAACAGACGCCGGTAATAAACCTGTTGAAGCCAATGTAAGAGTTGGCGATGCAATGGTATTTAGTAACAAGGAAGGTTTTTATAATTGTTTGGTTGCTGCAAATACAACGTTTCATATCGTATGCGAGGCGGCAGGTTTTATAACGTTGGAAAAAGATGTGCAGATAAAAGACCAATCACAAGTATTGGATATCAAACTGGAGGCACAACCGGTTAAAAAAACAACTACTATTAAATTTGTAAATCAAAATAATGAAGCGATAACTGCTGATATAAAACTGTTGGATAATAAACAAAATGAAGTAGTTGCAAAAAAGGCTGTTTTAAAAGTTACTGAAGCTCCAAATACAACAATTAAATACAAAGTAACTGATGATAATTTTGAAGAACTTGAATTTACAGTTAAAATAGCAAATGCAGATACCGAGCAGGTTGTAATAATAACTGCTGTAAAATTTTTGAGAATTAAAATAAAAGAATCGAATGGTGAATTTAATCCGGATAAGTTAAGTAAAATTGAATTAGAAGGAACAAATATCAAATTGAAAGATTCAGGCAATGGAATCTTTGTTTCTGAAAAGAAAATTGCAATAGATAAAGAGCTTACTGTACAAGTAACTTACAGCCAGCAAAGCAAAACACAAACCGTAAGCAGTGGTAATGAAATAAACGAGGTTGTTTTTGAAAGTGTTAAGCCGGATGACAGAAATAAGGATACCTGGTTAATTACAACAAACTATCCGGTAATTCTCACCCATCTTGTAAAATATAAACTTTCGCTTAATGGCAAAGAAATAGAGTTTGGCAGCGCTAACAATATAAGTAATTCTACTATCAATTATGATGATGGCACATTAAATATTGATTTTTCTGTTGTGAATGCACCCAAAATAAAGACAGATAAGCTTAATCTTGAAAAAATCAGTGCTGTAATAGTATCAATTGATGTTAATGCAGTACTTTCTAACGTTGCAAATATTAAAGAAGCATTATTTACTTTTTATACATCACTGAATGAAGAAGCATTAGAACGGGTTATACGCAATCTCCCATGGTTTGACCAGATACCAAAAGAAATACTGCTAAAAGAAAATTTCTATTGCTTTTTACTGTCGCCAAACGATAAAAATAAAATAAGAGAAATCTTCCGGGTATGAAAAGTCACGTAGTAAATAAGGTAAGCCTTCAAATGCCTGCTGCTAATTATGAGCACGCAAGGCAATTGCAGCAACATGCTCAATATTGGGCCAACCATTATTTACCAACATTACTACATCAGTCATTAGATGCGATAAATGGCAATGAGGAGCTTTTGTTTATTGATAAAATTGAAATAGAGATTCCGGAATTCCCCTGGAAGCTATCAGATGTGGCATGGAAAGAAAAGATCACCAAACACCTCTTACAACAACGTTTTACAAAATTGCCAGTTGATGTTATTATAAAGCAATGGTTGTTTTATTTGAAAAATGGCGTATTTGAACAAACTGCCATTCTCAAAAATATAAAAGAAATAGAAAGCCATTTTTTATACCGTGAAACAACTTTCACTGCAACGGAAATAAATAATTTGAACGAAATATTTTCTTCGGCCAATAGTATAAAACGTTTGTTTTTTAATCATACCGGAAAATTTGTAGCGTTTTTATTATCACGCGTTTTCAAGACAGACCGAAACGAAAGTGAAAATATTTATAGTATTATTCACAGGCAGCTCCCCCACCATCTTCAGCAAATTCATGTTATCATTCAACATTTATTAGAGGCAATTCATCAAAACAAGCAACAAAAAAAAGCTGAAATAATTGAATTGCTTACAAAACATACATCCTTCCAGCAGATAGAAGAATGGAAGAGTAAAGAGAAAATAATTGAAAACAAAATTCAGGTTGCAACTCAAAACACAACAGCCGGCACTTATTTGAGCTGTACAAATGCAGGTATGGTTTTATTGCTGCCATTTATAACCCGTTTTTTTGAAAATATCCATGTAACAGAAAATAATGCTTTTGCTAATGAGCAAATAAAAACAAAAGCTATACAAGCATTGCATTTTTTGGCAACAGGAAACAAAGTAGAAGATGAACAGGATTTATTATTACCTAAACTTTTCTGCGGTATTGAAACAGATGAATACCTGGAAATAAAAGATGAACCTGATGAGCATACTAAAAAAGAAGCAAATGAATTATTGCAATCCGTTATTACACATTGGCATGTACTAAAAAACAGTTCTGTGGCGGCCTTGCGGGAAACATTTTTACAAAGAGAAGGCAGATTGTTGATGGATGCCCATTATCCTGTTGCAGGTATCCAATTCAGGCGTAGATGTTTTATTAGATAAAATTCCCTGGGGTTTTAGAAATTATAAACTGCCCTGGATGCATAAAACAATTATTACAGAATGGCATTAGCGGATGAAGCTGCAAACAAACATATCAACCATTAAAATAAACAAAAGACCATTTATACAAAATGGCAGAAAGGATACATTTATTCAATCGCCCGCGGCGAAAAAAAACAATATAAACAGGGCTGCAAACCAGGAAAACAAAGCCAATGATTTTGCACAGACCGCAGCGGAAACACCAGAAATAGTTCAGTCTTTTTTAAGTAATCCCATACAACAATCAACGCATCAGCCGGATGATCATTCCGGCACAATTGGAAATCCATTGTCGCCAAACTTAATAGACGCTTTTAAAATTTATTTTGACCAGGATTTTTCAGACGTTTATATTCACAACGATAAGTATAGTACTCAACTTGCCCTGGAACACCAGGCGGGGGCATTTACCATAAACAACCATATTTTCTTAAACCAACATGCATTTGAAGCGAATAATATCAATGCATTGTTATTATTGTCGCATGAATTATATCATACAATTCAGGCGCCGCATGTAGTTAAAGATTTAAATATTCAATTAAAACCATTAAGCGAACTAAACGACCGTACGCCGGAACAATCAGCAGCACTGGAACGCGCTGCAAAAATAGCACAAGGTGAAAAAGGCAAAATAAATTCCGGTGCATTAAATGAAGATAAAACACGCGTTGGCTGGGAATTTTTATTGGAATATTTTAAAACAACTTTAGGCGAAGACACCATTGTAAAAGATAAATCAGAATACAAACCGGGTAAGTTTTTACAGGAAAATATTCAGTATGTAAGAAAAGGCAAAGTGCAGGTGGTAAAAGTTGTAAATGGTGCGTTTAAAGTTACCGTTGAAGATAATGTAGATGTATTGCCTAGCTGGTGTGGCATTTTTGCATTTTGGGCCTTACACAAAGCCGGAATTCATCCGCCCAAATGGGAATTTGGTAAACCGAATTTCACGGGCAAGGATCAATATAAAAAAGGTGAGTACCTGCCGCGGGTGGGCGATATTGTAATTAAGAATGGTTTCAACCATCATGCATTGGTAGTTAAAACAGAACCGGAACAAATAGCTGATACAAAAGAATTAAAAAACGTTCAGGTAATAACGATCAACGGTAATACACTAGGCAACAATCACCAGGGCGGACAAATTCAACAAAAATCGGATCCTTATTCTTATTGGGATTATTATGTGAATCCATTCTTTCAAGGCGTTAGTTTAACAGATGCCGAAGATTATAAAGTGGATGAACGATTAAAAAAATCCTTAGGTGAAACACCCGCAGCTCCGGTAAAAAACGTTGATTTATCCATTAACCAATATAATTCCGCTCTTCAACCGATTGGGAATTTAGATCTTGCTAAAAAGGACGATGGACAAAAGGAAGCCCCCGAAATAAAGGAAGAAAGCAAGCTCGATCCCAAAGAAATAATGGCCAAAGATGATGAATTCAAAACGCTTCATACATCGTTAAAACAAAATGCTGCAAAAAAAGCGGCACATGACCTGCCTGAAAATAAGGTGAATGAAGCGCAAAACAGCGCTATATCTCCCGGCAATGAAAGATTGAGTAAGGCCAAAGCCGTTAAAATAGAAACGTTGGGCGCATTACCAAAACCAAAACAATTTAATGGGGAAGATTTAAAAAAGAATATTTTAAAAGAAGTAGATCAGTTATTGAAACAAAAGGAAGCCGAGGCAGGGGCAACAGGAGAAAAACCAAAAATAAAAGAAGATGAAATAAAGGATGTTAAATCAAAGAACAATGCGGAGATTCAGAATAAAAAAGCAGAGTCTATTGGACAAGTTGAACATACACATAAGAAAGCGCCCGATGAAGCTGGCATAGAAGAACGGAAAAATATAGATGTAGTGGCGGAAGATGCCGGAAAAAAGGATAAAATATCTGGTACTGAAAAAGCGGTTGCCAAACCTGTCGCCGATGAACGAATTACCCTGGAAAAAGAATCCGGAAAAATAGATGATCAGATGGCGGAAAATGATGTGGATGAAAAACAACTTGAAGAATCTGACGAAGAAAACTTCACTGCCACATTAAATGAAAAAAGGGAAAGCCAGGCCGAAGCAGCTAATGTAAAACAAGATTACAGATCCATTGAAAATGAAAAATTAGAAAAAGATAAAAAGAATGCCTGGGCTGCCATAAATGATAAAATAGAAAAGATATATCAAGCCCGTGAAGGTGAATTTGGAAAGGTAAATGCTGTAAAAGAAAACACTAAATCTGCCGATGAATTAAAGCGAAAGGAAATTTCTGATAACATTGAAAAAATTTATACCGCCTCCGAAGAGTCAGTTAAAGATAAATTAAACGCTTTAGAAACAACTGTAAATGAAGAGTTCGATTCCAGGATGGCAACTGCCAATAAGCACTTCAAAGAAAACATAAACAATGGATTAGATGAAGAATTTACCTGGGAATTCGCAGCCAAACATTTAGATAGAGATGATTATAATAGACGGGTAAGGAAGGTATTTATAGCGGAATCTGAGAAATACAAAAAAGAACTTTCAGATCTGTTGGATCCGCTTACGCAGAAAATGGCCCAAACACTAAATGCGATCATAGATGAAATTGCCGCCGCTAAAAATGCAGTGATCGTATATGTAAATGGATTAGCTCCTTCATTGCAGGAAATTGGAGTTGAAAGCGCTAAAGCTGTATTAGATAAATTCAATACATTAGAAGAATCGGTAAATGAAAAACAAGAAGCCTTAACCAGCAACCTGGCAAAAAGATATGCAGATGGCGTTTCTTCATTAGAAGAGCAGTTTAAACAAGTAATGGACTCGCGCAAAAGCTGGCTCGAAAGAGCTTATGACGCAGTAGTAAAAACCATAAAGGAAATAATAAATTTATTGGCAGACCTGAAAAAAGCTCTGGAACGCGCAGCAGGTTATGCAACCCGTATCATCAAAAGCCCGAGAAAATTCTTTAATAACTTAGTGCAAGGCGCAACTGAAGGGTTTAATTCTTTCGTTAAGAATATTGACAAGCATTTATTGCAAGGCGCACTCGAATGGATAACCGGGGAAATGTCGGAAGCTGGTATTCAGTTGCCGGAGAAATTTGATTTCAAGGGCATTTTGAGCATCATCCTTCAAGTTCTGGGCATTACCATTGCCAATGTAAAAGAGACGGGTAAAAAGGTTCTCGGCGCCAAATATGTAACGATGCTTGAAAAGGGAGTGGATATTGGTATGAACGTGGGAGAAAAAATCTTTAAGATTTTTACCATTATCAAAAATGAAGGGCTCGTGGGTTTATGGGAATTTATCAAAGAACAATTTAATGATTTAAAAGAAAAATTACTCGAAGAAGCCAAATCCTTTATTATCGTAACCATTGTTGAAGTGGCCGTAGTAAAACTGGTATCCATGCTGATACCCGGTGCTGGATTTATTTCTGCCGTAAAATCATTGGTTGATTTTCTCAAAACCTTGTTTGCCAAAGCGCGGCAAATTGTAAACATTATCACCGGCATCATTGATACTTTCGGAGAAATATTAGCTGGTAATGTGGCCAAAGTAAGTACGATGATACAAAACGTATTGGTTAAATTTTTAGGAATGGCCATTACCTTTTTAGCGGCGATCCTGGGTTTGGGAAAAATAGGAAAAAAAATAAATGATATTATTCAGAAAAAAATCAAAGATCCCATCAATAAAGCCATCACAAAAATGATGGAGAAATTAAAAGCGCTCATGACCAGATTAGGCATTTTTAAGTTGATGGATAAAACAGAAGAAAAAATAAAAAAGGGAAAAGATTGGGTAGAGGATAAAAAGGAAAAAGTAAAGGATAAGGCCAAAGAAGGACTTGCTAAAATCAAAGGGTTTTTAAAAGGTGTGTTCAATAAATATACGGATGAAAGCGGTGAAACCCATACGCTGAGATTTAAAGACACCGATTTATACCGCGAAAGCGTCAGTAAAACATTAGGCAATTATTTGCTGGAAGTGAAAAGTGAAATCAATGATCTGACCCATGCGGAGGAAAAGAAAAAACATTTGGCTTCAGTAAACAAAGCTTTTGATTTGCATAGAAAAATTATAGCATTAATTGGCAGTACCATTAAACAAAGTGGCGGAAAGTACACTGGCGCAGATAAAGGTTTTTCGCCTGCAGAAGGTGAAATACTGCGTGGTCATCTTCAGGATATTGCAACTATACTGAGAACGCTTCCCATAAAAAATGGAAAGAAAATCATTCCAAAAACCAGTATTTCATACAAAGAAGGAGTAGATGATGGAATTGAAGCAAATGCATCCCTTATTTCATTAGATTCAGACTTTGCCGGTAGTCAGCCGGCCGGCAACAACTCACCGCTATCTAAAAAAATTATAGATACTGTTTTAACTAAAAAAGATAATCATAATTTAGTACGTGGTCACCTGATCAATCATGAATTATATGGCACCGGCGTTGGAACAAAAAATTTAGCGCCCATTCCTAAAAAAGCGAATTCCAACATGCTTACTAATTTCGAAAAAGATGCTAAGAATTTAGTTCATTCCAATAATATCATTTCATTGAAAGTAAGTATGAACTATGGTGAACCGAATGATAAAAAGTGGAATGGGAAATCCTTATTAAAAAAGAATTTACCAGGAAAAAAAATACCTGCCAGCATTTCTTATAATTTGAATGAGCTTAAATTTTCCGGCACATCCAATGCAAAAAAAGAAGTAATTAATAATACTAAAAACTGGAAAGCAAATGGACTAGCTAAAGCAGATACAATTCATATTAATCACGATGATTTTTTTTAATTTTCCTTCATGAATCAAAACGCACTTTTTCAATCTTTTCATACTTATATGCAAACTGCTTTTACAGCAATGTATGCCGATGCCGATGAATACGAAACAATAGGCATTACCTTATGCCTAATGCCCGTAGTGCAACCGGACCTTCTCGAAAATATTATTAAACAGGAATTTGGCAGTGAAGGCGATTTCCCATTATTTGGTGGGGTAAGAGGCGCGCAGCACAGGGGCATTTTACCAACAGGCGAAACCTGGATGTACTTTTGTTGTGCCAATGATACCGCACAACGTATCCAGTTTATTCAAAGCATTCCTGGTTATTTATCAAATACTGACAGCTTGTTGAATATTGAACCCGCCTTACCGGGAGAGCCTTTTTTATCAGGCCGTTTGGCGTTTAGTAATCTTTTTCGCCGTCAATTTCAAAATGACAAATTAGTATATGAACAACGTTTTGGCAATTTAATGTTAGGCGCTTTCCTGCACACCAATTTAATTTTATCAGATTTAATTTTACCTGAATCCATCTTGCATGCCATCGAAGAAATAAAACATTGGCAACATTTTTTTGATGATAAAAAAACTACGGAAATTGCTTTCACCAAAAGGATAAAACCAGGGTTGAAGATCCTGGTTTTTGGAAAGTCGGGAACAGGAAAAACACAAACAGCCGCCATCCTCGGTAACGAATTGAACCGGCAGGTATACAGAATAGACTTGTCGCAAATTGTTTCAAAATATATCGGTGAAACCGAAAAAAATCTTTCAAAAATCTTTGATGTTGCCGAACATAAAAAATGGATCCTGTTCTTCGATGAAGGCGATGCGCTTTTTGGAAAAAGAACATCTGTTAATTCATCTAATGACCGGTATGCCAACCAGGAAGTAGCTTATTTATTACAACGCATTGAAGAATATACCGGCATCGTCATTTTGTCAACCAATCTGAAAGAAAATATAGATACCGCGTTTTTGCGCAGATTCCAGATCATTACCGAGTTTCCGCTTCCTGATAAGCAACAACGTCAAAAGATTTGGGAAAAACTTTTAGCGGAAATCAAGCATTGCAAAGTAGAAATCAATGAAAAAGATTATGAAGAAATCGCAAAAACAGAATTAAGTGGCGGCGCAATTACCAATATAACAAACTATGCATTACTAAAAGCTAACTACAACCAAAAATCCATTCAATTTGAATTGCTGAAAGAAGGGATCATCCGCGAATTAAGAAAAGAAAACCGTTTAACCAGTTTATAAGTAAGGCATAGATGAAGATGGCAAAATGAGAGGTTATTTTAAGGGTTTCAATTGATCACTCTAACATAAAACTCAATACCATGATTACGCAACAAATCAAAACTGAGGTGCAGCAAATTATCAATGTTTTTGAAACAGGATCCATTGCCGGCGGGTATGATAATATCTCCATCTTTAAGGATGGAAGAAATAATACCTACCAAATTACCTATGGAAGAAGCCAGACAACAGAACAGGGAAACCTGCGTTTTCTCATTGAAATGTACATTGAAAACAATGGAGTTTTTTCATCAGAATTCAGACCTTACCTTTCTAAAATCGGAAAAGAGTCATTGGTAAATGATACGTTCTTCAAATCATTATTACGAAAATCCGCCCGCGAGGATTCCATCATGCGGGAAACCCAGGATCGTTTTTTCGATGTCGTGTATTACACACCGGCATTGCATTTTTTTGAAGGATACCAGTTCAAATTGCCACTCAGCTTATTGGTAATCTATGATAGTTTTATTCATTCAGGCGGAATCTTGGGTTTTTTAAGACAAAGATTCAGAGAGATGCCGCCTTCTTTGGGTGGGAATGAAAAGATCTGGATCAAATCTTATGTGGATGTGCGTCATGAATGGCTGCAAAACAATCCGAAGAAGATCGTGCAAAATACAATTTACCGGACCCGGTGCTTTCAAACTCAAATAAAAAATGATAACTGGATGCTCGATCAACCTGTTAACGCCAATGGGGTTGTTGTACATTTTATAAAAGATGAAACAATAATGACGGCATAATATCTTGTTCGTTTTCTTCTCCTTTTCTTTTGTTGTTTGAAATATTTTTTTCAGATTTCGTTCTGTTTTTCCTTTTGGCCATGTTATTTTTTATTCAGGTCTAAAGCCCATTGCTGGTAAATATGCCTTAACCCCATGCTTAAGCATGGGGTTAGTGAAATAGTCCTTCAGGTTGGGCTTTAGCCCTAATCCAGGTCAGGCGTGTCTTAACTTCTTACTATTAACTCCGGCATTTATGCCAGATAATACAAATACAGCAATAACCCCATGCTTAAGCATGGGGGTTAAAGAAATAGTATTCATTATCAGGTGGGGCTTTAGCCCCTAATCCAATTCAGGCGTGTCTTAACTTCTTACTATTAACTCCGGCATTTATACCGGAGAATACAAATACAATGGCTATTTGATATCGGCTATATCCAGGACTTTTAAATTGGTAGTTCTTAATAAACGCATCATTTGAATATCGCGCACTAACCTCATGCTTAAGCATGGGAGTTAAAGAAATAGTATTCATTATCAGGTGGGCTTTAGCCCCTAATCCAATTCAGGCGTGTCTTAACTTCTTACTATTAACTCCGGCATTTATACCGGAGAATACAAATACAATGGCTATTTGATATCGGCTATAGCCAGGACTTTTAAATTGGTAGTTCTTAATAAACGCATCATATGACTATTTCCTTAACCCCATGCTTAAGCATGGGGTTAAGGAAATAGTCCTTCAGGTTGGGCTTTAGCCCTAATTCAAGTCAGACGTGTTTAAACTTCTTACTATTAACTCCGGCATTTATGCCGGAGAATACAACAGCTAATTTGATACCGGCTTTAGCCATGACTCCTAAATTTGTAATTCTTAATAAACGCATCATACTCTTGCTGAAAAGTATTTTTCTTATGGTGCTCTTCCTGCCCCTCAATATAGGCCCGGACTTTATCCAGCATTGATTCACTTACTGAAACGGCAAAGTATTCGTCTGCCCATTCAAACTTTGAATAGGTTAGTTTATGTTTATTTATCCAAAAAGCAGATTCGCCTTTTATTAACTGCATTGCTTTTGCAATACCCATTTCGGCATTTAATCCCAACAGGCAATGCAAATGATCGGAGTATCCATTTAAACGGTCTATAAAAATTTGTTTCGTTTTTGCATTTTGCCAGATATGCTCAATCACTTTTGGGCGCAATTGACTATCGAGAATAGGTTCTCTGTTCTTAGTACCCCATACTGCATGTATCATTATTTTAACGAATGCCATGTTGTTTCTTATTCAGGGCTAAAGCCCATTACATGAATATGCCGCTTCAACCTCCATGCTTAAGCATGGGGTTAATGATATAGTTTCTTATTCAGGGCTAAAGCCCATTGCTAGTGATTATGCCGCTTAACCCCATGCTTAAGCATGGGGCCAATGATATACTACTTTACATAGGGCTTTAGCCCTAATTCTTTACAACTCAAAATCCGATAATTTTCATCAATATCCCAATAGATAAGTAGAATTTTTTCTAATTGAGGTTACTTATTTCCTTTACCCTAACTGCAATACTCCCCAGGCAACCAATATAAGAAATCCAACTACCAGCCAACTCATGCCAAATCCAATCAAATCTTCACGGTAACGGGAAAAGAAATTGGTCCATCTTGATTTATGCATCCAGCCGGGTAAATCAAGTAACAGCAGATCATCGCCCGTTTTTGAAGCCAATGGTTTTCTGCCGTCGGCATCAAGTGATTTAGCATCCGATTTTCTTCTCATATTGTCAAAAAAGGCTTCATTCTTTGCTTTATCCTCTGGCTTTGTAAGAATACTCACCAGCCAAAACATAAAAAATCCTGAAAGCATTGCCCAACCAAAGGGAGCAGCTTCCCATTTATACACCAATAAAAGCTCGCCCGAGTTCAGGTAATTAATCACATAATAAGTGCCTAATGAAAATATCAATGCCGCAGCAGCTCCATAACGGTTTGCTCTTTTCCATATTAACCCGCCCAGGAAAATGATTCCCATAAAAGCCGCTATTGTTTCAGTAAAAAGAAATGCATGGAGTACATTTTTAATACTCAATGCAAAGAACACGGCCAGGATGGAAAGCCCCAATCCGGAATATCTTCCCATCGACAATAATTTTTGATCATTTGCCCCGGGATTCATGTATTTTTTATAAAAATTCTGGGTAAACAATGCGCCGGTATTCACCATAAAGTTTGAACAGGTCGACATGTTTGCCGCAGTTACGGCTGCCAGCATTAAACCGATCAGGCCTGGCCCAAGCAAAACACTGCTCGCATATCCAAACGCCATTTCAGGATCTTCAAGAGTTACTTCATTTTTTATGACCAGCGCAGCAACAATCAGCCCTGTTAATGCCCATCCAATGGTAACAAACCTTTTTACAAGAGATCCGTATGTTTGACCAATACGACCGGACCTTTCGGTATTTCCGGTGGCGCACATGGAGATCATATGCGGTTGAGCCGTGATGCCCACAATGCCATTCACTGCAAGCATGGCTATTGTAAAACCATCAATACCACTTGCACTGTTGAACAGTTCAAAAAAATGAGCCGGTAATACTTCTTTCATTCCGGTGAACCCGTTTACTTCTCTCAAACCCGCCGGAATCAACATAAAGGATAGTACAATTATCAGCAGCGATTGAATAAAATCGGTATAAGCAGCAGCCACCAAACCGCCGGCAAAACTGTAAATGATAAATGCAACTGTCATTACCAGCACCACCCCATTAGGGGATATTAAGTTGCCACTTGTAATCGAAATTATTTTCGCGGCGCCGAGCAGCATCGCCCCTATATTAAATACAAAAAACGCGATGGCAAATACGGAATACACAAATCCCAATTTGCTGCCATAGCGGTCTTCAATGATTTGTCCTACGGTTGTGCGTTCACTCCTTCTGTAAAAAGGTGCGATAAGCCAATAGAACGGCGTGATCAGCATATTTTTCCATTGATACCAGATGGTGGCAAATCCGCCACCGAAAGAAGCTCCTGCCTGGGCTACAGGCATTTCAGCCTGGGTGCCGGTGCCAAATGCCTGGCCGATCATGATCCACCATTTAAATTTCCGGTCGCCCATGAAATAATTTTCACTGCTTTTAATTTTGCGGGAGATCCACAGACCGAAAATTATTATTCCAAAGAAATATCCAAATAAAACGATGTAGTCAAGTATATTCATGCGGCAGTTCTTTAAGGTGTTTTTGTTGTTGGTTTCTTATAATTGTATGCTAATAACGTCTTTTTATATGACTCAATCAAACAATATGAATAGTTTGTCTGCTTCGGTTGGTGCCTGCATCAAACGGCGACAATATGAAATAAATGATTTTCTTATTAAAACATTTCACAAACTCATACAATGCAGATTTTATGGTACCGGCTGCAGCATTTCATGGCATCCCGGTTGCGTCGCATTTCGTTCATCTATATCGCGTTGGGCATCTTTTCGTTTTACTAATTATTAAATTTTATGATCATATTGTTTCACATAATAATAGAAATAATATTGATTTTATATTTTCCATACCGGTAAATTCCTAAGCAATTACCATATTGATAACAAGTAGGACGAAAACTTTTTGTTATCAATATGTGTAATTTAACTTATTTACTATGTTGCCAGCAATATTTTCCGCTACTTATAGACCTTGAACACTGTGTACCCTTTTTCGTGGTAGCCTGGCACCTTGTATAGCTTGCCGCTTGTTTCGTCTTTTCGGATGAAGATGATGGTTTAGGTGCAATGGTATTGCTTTTAGGTTTTGCACATACGCCACACGAGCCACCGCTGTTACAATGTTTACATGCGCTACAGTTTTTGCATGCTGTACAGTTTGCACTGCCAGTACAACGGCCACCTTTATGATCAGGATGATATGTAGCGTTTAATGATGTAAAAAATAGAAGCGTAAAAAGAAGCAATAGGTTTTTCTTTGAATTATACATTTATTGGATCCTTTGTTATTTTTATTTATTGCCTTTATAGGAAACCCGCGACCTCCACTTTAAACAAATCCACTAGTCATATTTGCCATCAGCCATGCATATTAGTATCCTTATCTTCTATAAAACAGCGGCTAAAAAACAACCACATCCGACGCGGAGTTATGATCCAGGTACAAATGAAGATCATCGTGCTGTTTCAACATGGTTGATGGCACTTCATTGGTAAGTTTATTGGATAAAGTTTTATAAATAGCGTTCGCTTTTACTTTATGCGGCACACAGGAAACAATTGTTTTACATTGCATGATTTGCCATACAGTCATGGATATGGCTTTAGCCGGCACCTCATCAATGGATTCAAACCAACCTTCATTCACCTGCTGCATTTTGCATTGATCATCCAGTACTACTATCCTGTAGGATTCACGGCTATCAAAGTCTGCGGGAGGATCATTAAAAGCAATATGCGCATTTTCACCAATTCCAATCAGTCCGATATCAATGGGCTTTTTTCTAATTTCATCTGTTAATGCTTTTTTCTTCATTTCAATATCTCCATCCACATCCACCGCATGAAATTTTTTAAGATTAACCAGGTTTACAAAACGTTCATTAAGATATTTTCTGAAACTTGCTTTGTGTGTAACCGGCAGATCAATATATTCATCCAGGTGAAAAAGCTCTACTTTCTCCCATTGAATATCAGATTGAACCAATGCCTCTAATGTTTCAAACTGAGAACTGCCTGTTGATACAACCAACCGGGCTTCTCCGTTAGCTGCGATTGCCTGATTTAATTTTTCCTTTACAAACTGAGCTGCCCGCTCCCCTAATTCCTCCGCATTGGAACTGATACAAATCTTCATGAATTATTAATTTTTATTTATTCAAATATTTAAAAATGGTTTCAATTTTTTATGCTTTGTTCTTGAAAAGTTGAAGTGTTTATTTGATGATTTGAGTCTTAATAATAACCGAATAAAATACAGCGATATTAAATCCAAATTATTATTGTTTTGCCCCTACAGGGCAGTTCAAATCCCCAACATCTCAAAACTTATGCCTTGGTTTCAGCTATCAGCTATGGGCTTTGAGCATATCCGAAATCCTGCCTCACACATCCGAAATCATAAATCCTACATCATAAATCACACATCATAAATCTACCTCACCCCCGCTCCACAATCTCTTCTTTCGTACGATCCCAATACAATTTTTTCCCTTCCCGGTAAGCCCTGGTAGCCATGATCTGCCCAATAGAATGCCAGTACCCCGTATGGATATTTCCATTGGTGTTTTGATTCCTGCTACGGATGCAATCGGCCCAGTTGTCCAGGTGCGGTTTGGCATAATCATTAATATCTACCGGCGGAAGTTTTCCACCATATTCTACGGAACTGATCATTTCGGCTTTACCACTGCTGATGGCATCTTTCATTCCGGCATAAAAATCAAATCCACCGGTAAGCTCCTGGTGCTCGGGAACAAAAAACCAGCGCGGACTTCCTTCGCCGCCATGAGCAAACAAGGTTCCGTTTTTTCCCCGGATGCAGGTATAATCACCAAATTTATTGGCATAGCTGGAAGAATAAGAATATAGGAAATTGGCATCATCATAAGTGGCCAGCGCCTGGAAGGTATCCGGATTCTGCCGGATATCATTCCATCCAAAGATGCCGCCATTTGCCACCATGGAATCCGGAATAGCCGTATCGGTATAAAAATGAACCAGCCCGATAGCATGGCTCATCCATTGGGATGTAATACCGCCGGAGAAATCGCGAAAAATCCTGAATTCAAAATATTTCCGGGGATCAAAAGGCTGGTAAGGTTTGCCCAGCAGCCACCTGTTCCAATCGGTATCTTCTTCCCTGATGGCCGCTATATCCGGATCTTTAGGATCGTGCCAGCGATGGTTGTTATCATTCCATACCTGCTCGATTTTGGTAATCTGCCCCAGTTTTCCGGAGCGCACAAAATCCCGGATCTTTATTTGAATCGGGATCACTCAGCCATTGCGAACCAATTTGAACCACCTGTTTTGAATTGAGTACTGCCGCCCGCGCAAGTTTTGCTTCAGCTACATCTTCAGCCATTGGTTTTTCACAATAGCAATCCTTACCGGCCTGCACCACTTCTGCCAGCAATTTTGCATGCTGAAAATCCCCGGTGCCTATCATCACCGCATCCAGTTGCGGCATTTTCAACATTTCTTCAGAATACTTAAATTGTTTTACATCTGCTCCAAACAATTTTTTGCAGTTTGCGGCAGCTTTTTCTTTATTCAGTTTCCAAATATCACAGACTGCCACTACAGCCAGGTTCTTATCTTTTTCAGACACTTTCACCATATCCTGGTGGCCACGACTGCGGCTGCCACAACCCAAAAAACCAATATGGATCCGGTCATTCGCTCCCATAATTCTTTTATAGGAAGCAGCACTTGAGGGTACACTCATTGCGAGGGCTGTACCGGTAAAACCCAATGCAGCTTTTTCAATAAAATTTCTCCTGGATAATTCATTTTCACTCATAATGAACAGCGTTTTTATTTGTTAACTAATAATCGTTCTTCTTCAAAAACAATGGAAATATATTTTGGGGCTTTTATCGTTCCGCTCATGATTCAACTGTGGTCCGGGCTGTCCGCTGCAAGTCCGGCCCAAACCCCAACGCAAAAGCCTTCACCGGGCTTTTCGCTTCTCCCGAATTAGTTTCGGGACAGCCATTCAGCAACAGGAATTCTATTGAGCATTAAAAAATAAACCTCATTATTTCAAATAGTCGTTTCTTTTACAAAGCGTTCGTTCCCAAGCAGAAATCGCGCTATACTTCGTGCCTGATATTTTGTGCAATAGTAAAAATGTACGCATTATGTTGAATAGCGGACAAATAGTACAAGAGTGCGACGCAACAAAAGCTTAATAGTAGCAATGTGGCCTGGTACACAAAGGCATTGTACACTTTTATTCAGCGCTAATTAAAATGCGACAATTTGAAATATGCCCATAAATTCCAAAAAACAAAGAACCATTTTTTCCATGCTTTAGCCTGGAAATATTTATTTGAATCATTTTATCCATTCCATGAATAACCCGGCTGATTTCTCGTTTGATTTACCAGCTTTAATATCTAAATGTTCATCCGCTTTTTTATACTGGTAAGCAGATCTGATTATCTCAATATCCTCATTATTGATTTCGATATTTTTTCCTGCGCCATCTGTAACGCCTGCCATCATCAGCTTCCTGGGAGCAAGACTTGCGGCAAGATCCGGAATATCATATTCCTTCAGCGAACCGGGAACAAGGCTGTGAACAAAGTTTGGAGAATAAAAGCGATTGGTAGCAATAGACCGGTACGAAGAATAAGGTTCAATCAATGCGATTCTGCTAATTTCCGTATCAAAAGCCGCAGCATGCAAGAGCGCCGGCGCCAATTCTTTTCGGGCAACAGCATACACCGAATTTATGTTTGTGTTTTTCTTTATTAAATGCGTAAGCCTTACTATATCGGCTGCCTGTATTGCCGCAATACTTTTTCCGGTAAGCACAGAACAAAACCATACATTATAGGATATACCCTGGATATAAGAATCGCCGCGAAAAACGCCAGGTCCCATTTCACCCACTCCAACCAAATCGGGAGCTAACACTGTAAAACCGTTTTTCACGAACCATTCCATTTCACCACCGGCGGCAGATTCTGCTGATTTGCCTGAAGGATGCAAATAGATCAGGGCTTTATTGTTTGGATGTTCGGGTTTCATTACAACATAAGGAATAACATAGTCCCCTTCGCCTTTTACAAAATATTTCTCCACCACATAGCCTTCTTTTTGAAAACGGCCCGTAAAAACAGGATCAGCTGTGCCTGTTGGTTGCTGGTATCCCGAAAGTTTTTTGGCGGAGTTGATTATTCCCGGAAAATGTTTATCAGGACTTTGCCTGGAAACTTTTAATTTATTGACGATTCCTTCGGTCTCTTTACTGTTCATACTGAAAACCGTTTCGCCGCCCAATGAGGTGGACACCTGCCCGGTTTTGGTTACCTGTAATTCGTTTGCACTTAACAGTTCAATATCTTCATCATTCGAATTACCCGGGTTGTCTAAATGCTTTTGAAAAAAAGTGTACAACGCTTCCCGGTTCTTTTTGGTAGATGCATGTGGCGCATCATCTTCCACCATACCAAAGTCGCTTTCTTTGCCATAAGCTTTATAAATATTCGCCACTTCCTTTGCAGTCTCTCTTGCACCTTCAATGTTGAACATGTCGCGCGTTGTGGTGATGAGTAAAGTCGGTTTGGGCGCCCGTACAGAAAGCAGGTCCGCATGATCTATACCCCGCACAATACCGTTAAACAAATTCTGTTCCCCGTCCTGCGGGCCAATGCTCTGTATTATGCGGGTGTAATTTGTGATAAAGCATTCTGGCGCAGCCGCCTTTATCCGGTCATCCAATGCACCGTTATAGGCAGTTTGCGTTCCACCGCCGGAGCGCCCTGTCATTCCTATTCTTGCCGGATCCACCTCTTTACGGGTAAGCAGATAATCCACCGCTCTGATGCCATCCCATATCATATAACGGGCTTGTGAACTACCAATGATAAAAGCCTGTGTGGTAGAATAAGAATGCTCTTCATCCGTTTCTCCAACAATGGATTTACCGGTCTTTGGATCAAAATATTCCAAACGCTCCCCCTGCCCTACAGGATCAAATGCAAATACCATGAACCCTTTTTTGACCAGGTTGAGAATTACCCGTTGATATACCGGGCTTCGGTATCCTTCATCCGCATGTCCGCTGACGTAGATGACAACCGGTAACTTTTTTCCTTTTGGGTTATCAGGAATAAATAAGGAAGAGGTAACATAAAATCCGGGTTGAGATTCATAAATAATATGCTCTACCTTGTAACCATCCTTTTTAATCGTATTTACAATCTTTGCGTTTAAAGGAGTTTTTTCAGGAAAAGGCCCTGCAATATCCATTAAAGTTTTATGGACCCATTGCTGTCTTTTTTGCCAATCGGGCAATGAATGGATTCCATGGATAGTTTTAGCCCTTTTATCAAGAAGATCATAAGCCTGATTTGCAAGATGATGATACAATGAATTGGGCGCATCACTGAACCGGATCCAGCCTTTCTGAATTACATCATATTCGTTTTGAGCCTTCGCTGTATTATTTGCCAGCAAAACAAACAGGAAGAAAAGCAGGAATTTATTTCGTTTGATTAATGACATTCCGGTAGTTTTTATTTAAAATATTCAATAAGCCAAAGCCGGTGTAATAATATCTTCAATGGCATTTGCATCGCCTTTAGCCGGTCCATGCCATACACCGCCGCCAAATGTGGTAACAAATATTTTTTCCGGATCATTGGCATCCGGATCCACTCTTTTACCCCATTTAAAATTATAGCCTTTAATGCGCTTCCAGGTTTCACCCTGGTCTTCAGAGCGGTATGCGGAACCATTAAAACCGCATGCATAATAAGTGTTGCTATTGGGATCATAAGTAATATCATGAATATGCTGATCTTTTTGCAAAACCGTTGTCCATGACTTACCTGCATCTTTAGAAAGAAAAATGCCGCCGCCTATATCCGGAGAAAATTTTCCAGTTGTATTTCTTCCCCAGGCAGATAAAACAAGCCGCTCAGGATTTTGCGGATCCACCATCAAACTTGTGGGGCCGTTGGTTTCGGTGGGCAATGAAATTTTTGTCCAGGATTCCGCGCCATTATCCGAACGGTAAATAGCACCATCCGTTTCATTTCCGATATTTTCCCCCTCAGTTTTCCTGTTGATGATCAGGTAAAGTGTACCGTTTTTATCTTCTCTTATTATTCTCCACGCAAAGGGCTCTTTACCTTCTATGCCATTGTTTTTTTGTTGCCAGGTTTTGCCGCCATCAACAGATTTATACACCCCTTTTCCAAAAGCGGCCGCATACAGCGTTCTGGATGATTTATTGCTAGAAGGATCCATCACTATATGTGTTATTGCCGCTTCACCAATTGACGCGCTTACAGGTGTCCAGGATGCACCGCCATTTTCTGTTATCAAAATGCCGCCCTTAAAACCAGCGGTACCATTTTTTCGATACATTTTTGGCCGGGGTAAATCGTGCGTTCCACTCATCACCGCCCAGGCTTTTCCCTTTACTTCGGGATCGAATGTTAACCAATAAGTACTGTTTTCCCAGGCACGGGGAACGCCTTTGTTTCCGGTGGCGCTCATCCAGCTTTGGCCACCATCCTTGCTCTCCATCAGGCCGATATCAGTTGTGCAGAAAAAGACATGATTTTTATCAAATGGATCAAACACGACGCCATAGCCGGTTGTCACTTCCAATCCGCGTGAAACCCAGCCACCATCTTGTTTTTTATTGGTATAAACCTGTTCCCAGGTTTTACCGCCATCGGTGGTTTTTACGGTTCTTCCAAAGTCGGTGGCATAGCATACATTTGGATCCACAGGTGATACACCTATTGAAAAAGGATTTTCACCCCATGTCGGCCCAAAACGTTCATTTAACCAACCACTTTTAAAGTTTGCGGAAGGGATATTACCATTTTTATTCAAACGGTCTTTCCAGGCAAGGTTCCAGGTTTTACCATAGTCCTCAGATTTGGCTACACCGATACAGGTAGTATCAGGATGTGTTTTAAAATTATTATAAGAAACATATAATACCCCGGGATGTGTTGCGCTGGTTGCAATACTTCTCCATTCGGGTAAAGCAGAACCTTTCAGGCTTAATGCAATAAGTCCGTCCTGCCTGTTTTCCCAGGTTTTACCGCCATCTTCACTGTAGTAAATACCCGAATTTTCATTTTCAGCATTAAAGTAAGATTTGCCTGACATTCCATAGAGGATGAACTTATTTTTTTGCTGATCAAAACCTCCGGCATATTCCGTAATCTTGCTTATTTCAGATGGGCCTTTATTGATGTTCCAGTTACCATTTTCTTTAACCGTTATTGAGTTTTTTCCGGTGATGTAAATGGTACGGTTGTCTTTTGGTGACGATGGAACAATATAAATATTCTTTGCTCCGTCTGTCAATTCTTTTTCTTTTGTCCAATGTTCGCCGCCATCTTCCGAAACATAACTTGCTACAGCTTTGTCAATTGAAATAGCTGCATATAATTTTTTGAATTACCCGGATCAACAGCGAATGCAAGCACATTTCTTTGCGTACTATCCTTTGTAACAACACGTTCCTGGGCATGATCTCCTTTAGATACCACACCACTGATTTCGGAAGCAGACGGATATAAAACACTCCAGGTATTACCGCGGTCGGTACTTTTGAATAAAGCAATTGAATTGGCATAAACGGTATTGGAATCAAGCGGATCGAAAACATAATATTGCACCGGGCTGCGCAGATTGAACATCCGCCAGGATGCGCCACCGTTATGCGTAACGTAGGCCCCGGTCATATCGCAGCTTACAAATGCATAATCAGGATTGTGTGGGCTTACCGCAGGATAAAACATGGCGCCACCGCCGCCGGCTCCTGCAAAACCCCAGGAATCATTTCTACCGTTAGGATTTAAAGTAGTGACAACTTTTTTAGAATTGTCAACGCTTCCATCAGAAGAATTACAGCCAATCATCAAACCACTAACTATAGCTATCCCGCAAAGCGCGAGGAATCTGAATGTTGAATAAACTTTAATCATTGATACAGTTTTATTTTTAATAGAATTTATTCTACTTCCGGCTTCCCGTGCCATACACTGGAACCATAAGTAGTGATATAAACTTTTTCATGATCATTAGGATCCAGTCACAATACGATGCCCCCAATGAAAATCATAGCCTTTGATCTTCTTCCAGCTTTTACCATAATCATCACTGCGGTAAGCGGCTTTGTTGAAAGTATTGCAATACACTCTTCCCGGATGATAGGGATCTGCCGTTACATCGTAGATATATTGATTTTTATCGAAAATGGATTTCCAGGTATTTCCACCATCTTCTGACAGGAAAATGCCGCCGGGCATATCCAGGGTTTCATTTCCTCCTGCGCTTCTTGCCACATCACCACCTACAAGATCACCCAAACTAATATCTGACCAACAGGCGAGATAAATCCGCTCCGGATTTTCAGGATCAATTTCAATTCCATTGGGGAACAACAATCCATCGGTTACATTCAATTTAGTCCAGGTTTCCGCACCATCTGATGATTTGTACACAGCGCCTGAATAAAATTCTTTTCCTTTATTTCCGCCTTTATGCGCTGGTGTCGGGCTGACCGTAAGAAATAAATTACCATTATTAGCCAGGGTTAGTTCAAATGCACAGGTATTATCTCCGATCCCATTGTTTTTTAAACTCCAGGTTTTACCATCATCAGTTGATTTGAATACTCCTTTGCTATATACACTGGCATAAAGCGTGCGGTTACCCGGCTTTGATTTCGGATCCAATACAATAGAAGTAGCGGGAGAATTGAAGTCCATTCCTTCATTACTGGGTTTCCAGGTTTTTCCCCCATCTTCGGATACACAAACCCCTCCTTTTGCAGATGTCTTTCCATTTTGGATTGCGGGTCATTTTTCCGCGGGGATAATCGTGCATTCCCGACCAAACAGACCAGATCTTATCTTTCACATCCGGATCAAATGCCAGCCAATAACAGGTATTTACCCATTCTGCCGGAACGCCATTTGCAGATCTTGTCCAGCTTTTACCTCTGTCAAAAGAATGGTGGTAACCAATGTCCGTATAACTGATAGCTATATGATTGCTATCAAAAGGATCGAAATGCACGCCGTAAGTTGTAGT
The DNA here is from genome assembly GCA_963695165.1 of uncultured Chitinophagaceae bacterium. Taxonomy (GTDB): domain Bacteria; phylum Bacteroidota; class Bacteroidia; order Chitinophagales; family Chitinophagaceae; genus CAVOGF01. Next base: position 17,737 of record CAVOGF010000001.1, on the reverse strand, counting down.
CACATCCATACCATTACTGGTGAATGTGCCATCGGGATTTTCAACACTATATATTTGATTCCAGGTTTTTCCGCCGTCCATTGTTTTCATGGTACGGTACCAATCGGTTACAATAGCGATGTTGCCATTTAAAGGATAAACGCCTACATCAATAAGGCGTATATATTCGCCACCAAAAGCTTTCTCGGTCCAGGCATCTTTGAGGTTGGCTACACCAATACCATCCTTAACGCCATACTGTCCCGATCCGCCACCTCCTTTCCATACCCAATCCCAATTTTTACCTGCATTACCGGTCTTTAAAGCGCCATACCAAAACACCGTTTTACTCGGCTTTTTTCTCCTCGTAACGATTGCAGACAAGATAGGCTTGTCCGGCATCAAATTCAGCGCAGGAAACCGTAGAATAACTTGGCTTAATGCCGGATGCACTATTTGTAACGGAAGGATCCGTCATAGGTTTCCATGTTTCACCCTGGTCTTCCGAACTCCATACTTCCGTATGTCCAAACTCTTCCTGAATCGTTTCTTTAGGATCATGATGCAATGCATAAAAAATCATTTTATCGCTGTTTGCTACTGTTCCCGCGGTAAATGAAAATGCAGGTGACATTTCTTTTGGAAGATCTTTACGTGTAAATGTCCGGGATGATTTATTAAAAATAAACATGGCAGTTGGCGTAGCAATATAAACTTCATTCTTTGCTGAATTGCTATTGGTATAGATGTAATTAACAGGCTCCTTCAGATCTTCTTTTTGCCATGTTTTACCTGCGTCTGAAGAATGAAAAAACAAAGGCCCCATACTAAAATAAATAGCCCCCTGTTTCAAAGGATCCACCCGGATAGCCCTTACAGACCGGTACCTGTTGTCATATAAAGAGCTTTCATTTGTTTTAATATTAAAACTGGCATGATCACCATTATAAGATGCCTGTGTAATATTGTTTTCACCTGGAAATATTTGTTGCCAGGATTTACCTCCATCCGTTGATTTGTTCAGGAAAGTGGATCCTACGTAAATTGTATTGGAATCCTTCGGATCGTAAGCGTAAGTGACAGCTCCATTTTCAAAATTTATCTGACGGAAAGAATTACCGCCATCCTTTGTCAGATAGGAACCTGTCATGTCGCATTTTACCAGGAAATTATCCGGCGAATTGTAAGAAAAGGTGGGGATAAAAGTAGAACCGCCACCACCGGGCCCAATTTTTTCCCAGTTTGCAATACTTTCCTTTTGCACGCTCTTTCCTGTGGAATTCATACATCCGGACAAAAGGAAAATTATACTACCGAAAGTCAAAGCAGTTTTTCCAATATTCCCAACTTTTAAAAAGTTGCAATAGTTTATAATCAGATCCCGTTTCATTAGCTCATTATTTTGTAGCCGGCAGTTGTTTGCCAACTTTTACGCCGGCGAAATCATTAAACAATTATTTATAAAGGGAAGAATTTATAAACGTGTTCCATATTTTAAACCTTTCATTTCGCAATAGTTCCTCCGGCATCTCCGTATGATTGCCATTATATACATCCAACGCCCATTTTGCAATGGCATTCGCGGGTTGTGCTTTTATCCAGTTTTGCAGGAGTGCGGTTGCCTGTTCCGGTTTTCCGGATTTTTGCATAGCCCAGGCACTAACAAGATTGTTGGGGGATGCGTAAGGATTTCCGTTATCCCGATTATACGGGTTAAAAGAAAGGATCTTATTCAACGACTGGTTAGCAGCATCTTTTTTTCCAAGTTTGGTATAGCTTTGATAGGCAAGCCAGTCTTCCAGGCGTTCATCAATTTCACTGTCAAAAGGCTTTCCTGCGCCCAGGTTTTCAGGCCATAGTTTTGATGCTTCAATTTTAGTGATAGCCTGCTGATATTTTTTATCATTCATCAACTGCAATGCATGTTGCAACAATGCCTGGCGATACACCACTTTACCTTGTCCGGATCCTTCAAATGGCAGAATAGTAGTGTTTTTTAAAATTTTAATACAGGCTTCATATTGTCCGTCATTCATCAGTTGTTTAGCATAAAGCAAAGCAATGGAAAAGTTGTCTTTAAATTTCCTGTACGCGTTTGTAGCCAGCTCCAGGGCTTGTTTGTAGTTTTTTGTACGGTCATAAAATTCAATGAGCTGGTATCCGGTCCGCCAATCTTCCGGATCCAGTTGATAAGCTTTTTGCAAATCAGCAAGTACCTGGCTATCGTCATTTTTTAATAATGCTGCCCTTGTCAGGTAAAAGGGTGCATAATCAGCATTTTGGCCGATTGCTCTCAATAAGGTGGATGCTTCCGCTTCCCTACCCTTTGCCCAGTAATTAAGGGCTAAATAATACTTAAATTTCCAATCGCTGTTGGCAGAAGCCGCCCACTCCAGCGCTGCGAGCGTTTCTCTCCGGTAAGGAAAAATTAAAGCCGGAGATGATGAGGCCGGAAGCATGGAAGCATCTTTATTTAAATATGCATTCCATATTGTAATCAAAGGATTTTCCGGCGCTTTTTGAAGCAATTCTACAGCAGTGGATTTTTCTCCCATCGCGGCATAATTCAACGCCAATTCTATAAATGTCTGGAAGGGAAATTCATTTTTAATTCCGGTTGAAAAAGCAGCAAAATTTTCCGCAGTTTGGATTCAATAAATAGTTTTCATAGGATACAAAATGATTTAACGGGTAAATTGCATTTAATTTATTCAAAGTTTTTAAAGCCATTTCCTTATTGCCGGATTTGCGGTAATGCACTGCCAAAGTCTGCAAGGCATTGATATCGGATTGATTGTATTCCAATGCTTTTTGCGCATAATACTCCGTTAGTTCGCGATTATTCAATCCAAGCTCTATCTCCGCCATCTGTGCATAAGCGGCATTCCGAAAGGCAAGTGAACGCGCCGCCCATCCAAAAGATTCAATCGCATTCACCGGATCTTTTATTGCCCGGTAAACATTACCGGCCTGGTAATTGGCAGCAGGATGGTACGTATTAAAAAGCAGCGCTTTATTTGCATAAGTCAATGCGGAATCATACTGCCCGCTTTCATAATAAATTTCAGCCAGGCCAACCATTGCATCAATATAAAATGAATCAATCTGTAAACATTTCTGAAAGCTTTCTTTGGCCTTTACATTGTCGCGGTATGCCATCAGATCTTTCCCTTCATAATATAACCAGGATGCGCTGGTATTGCTTTTTACGGTGGATTCAGTAGTAAAAGGGCGCTTGAGCAGATCCTTGTTTTCTGAATTAAATTGAATATCCATTCCTTCCACAGAAACCTCGTAAGCGCCCTGATTGTCCCAGGGTAGTTTTACCGTATGCACATCCATTGGTTTGAAGGAATGTGATTGGGTAAAAATTATTTTTCCACCTGATTTCACGATTATCTGTGATGCAACAAAAGCAAGAGAATTAATACCGATTTCAAGCGATCCTTTACTTTCCGTTACATTTAAAACACCTTTTTTTGAAACCTTTTTCATCCCGCCTATTTCTTTTACAGGAAACCAGATATCCGTCCAGGTATCCGTTGCTCCTGATTCAAAAGGAACCTGGCGAACAGGTCCATTAAAAGAACCCGGGGAATATTGATTGAATAATCTTCCGGCCTGGAATTCTATATACTGGCCATCAGAATCGGTTAATAAATCCTCCCAGATTCCTCCGTCTCTTGATAAGGACCATAAAAACAATTTGCGTCCCGGCATTTCATCATTCAGCGCCCAATGGCCAAAACCAAAATTGGAGTTATGATAATAACCGCCCATAAAATCGGTGGCACCGGTAACATGATAAGCTTTGCTGGAACCAAAATTATTTTTCGCATATTTGGACAGATCATTTCCGGCTTTATCCACAGGCCAGGGTTCTGCCTGGCCATTGTGTTCCAAATATGTGGTTCCCGGGAAAAAGAATTCCAAATCATCAGATGCTTTTACCGCGCCCGTCATCCAGTTGTAATAAGATTGAATCGTAGGTGTAGGATTGTACCAGATGACATTGGTTTCAAAATAGGCTTTGTCTTTTGGCAATCTTATTTCAACTGCCCACTGCGTACGCGATGTAAGGTCTAAATTTCCAACGATACAACTTACGCTTCCGTCAGGATTTTGCTGCGTTTTGTAATCTACAGGAGCTGCCGTAGAAGGTGTATGACCTATTATGCCAAAGTTAAATTCAATTCCACCGGAAGTCCAGGGTCCGCGCAAAGCAATGTCTCTGAACTTTACCACTTTATTTTTATAGAGAAATTCATTTCCGGTTGATTTTTCTATCGCTCCCCAAACCTTTCCGCCGATTTGAGGCAGTACATATACTTCGATGTAATCATTTTCCAGTTTTACAACTTTCCATTTCTGAGCAACGCTTTTAGTACTGTATCCTTCAAACAGGTTATAGGGATAGATCTTCGCCTTTTTCGGTTTGGTGAAAGCCGGTACCGGATTAGGATCACTGTAAGGATAAGTAGTGAGAGCCTGTTCTTCTTCTGTAATCTTTGCCTGCTGCGCGGAAGCAATCAGGGGAAGTGTTATGATAAGAAATAAGCAACTCTTTTTAAAAACGTTCTTTAACATTATGGCATCTGTTTAAATAAAAAATCTCTGAATAAACCTGCGCAAGGATTTAAAAAACATCCGCGCTTTTCAGCGTAAATCTGAGGGAATTATAATGCCCGGGGATCATGTGGATTTTCACTGATATGTAATAAAAATTCATTAAAAAGCATCTGCGGTTTTCTGCGTGATCTGCGGGAAAAATATCGCCCGCAGATCACGCAGATTTTCGCTGATTTTTATGGTGTTGGATAACCCTGGATTTTGGGTTAATAATTTATTTAAGCGCAAATCAATTTCCGGTATAGGAAATAAGTAAGCATCCGGTGTGAAATTTCTGCGATCTTCAGCGCGGTATGTAACTTTTGGATCATCCAAAATTCTTTTTCTGCAGATATCAAACCAGCGATCACAGTTTTCAAATACCAATTCCCAGTTTCTTTCCTGGATGACAGCCGCATCAAAAGCTGCTTTTGAAGTAGCAGTTGTAAGCTTCGGATGGGCGGCATTGGCTACATATCCATTGGCGCGGTCGATGATCATATTAATGGCATCAACAGCATTCTGTGGCGCTGTAGCACCTGCACTGGCCATATTAGCAGCTTCTGCATATATCAACAGAACGTCCGCATAACGTATAATGGGAAAATTCTGAGTGGATGCATAGCCATTAAATTCATCTTCTGAAATATAAAAAAAGAACTTTTTGCAAAATGGCGCCTGTTCATCAAAATCGGTATAATGAACACCGTCCCAATTAGTAAACAAATACGCATCTTTCCGGGTCTGGGCCGGCCAGCTTTTTTCAAATTCCGGATCAACTGCGGCATCACCCCATCCACCATCCAAATAAAGCTCCGTTGTCCATATCTCTGGATCTGTAGCAATATCATCTGCTGTTGAATTATAACTCCACATCATTTCCGGTCCGTACTTATTCTGCTGTTTGAATACATCGGCAATATCATGCACAAGACTGTACCTGCCGGACTGAATCACTTCCCAGGCCATATCAGCGGCCTTCTGATAGTAACTGACATCATGCAAAGGATAACTGGCCATAGCAAGGTACGCTTTTGCCAACATGCCTTTAGCTGCTCCGCTGGTTGGTTTGCCCGGAGCGCCCGGCCATGAATTGGGGAGCTTTGCTGCAGCAAACTGAAGATCTTCCACAATCAGCTTATACACTTCTTCAACAGAAGCCCGGGGCATTGGCGTTAAAGTAGGATCAGGAGTATCTTCCACGATTAAAGGAACCCCACCAAACATTCTCACCAGCATAAAATAATTATGCGCCCGTAAAAACTTTCCCTGGGCGGTCAATGCATCAATGGTAGCCTCAGTTTCTCCCTTTACATTGCCATTTTTAATAGACAAAATTGCATTATTGATATTTTTCAAAGCCGCATAATGGGCTCTCCACAAATCATCTCCATTACTTGCAGAAATAACCAGGTTTCCGCCATTAAGCTGATCATCATTTATAAAAGGCCCGTAAGCATAACCATATCCCGACCAGTAATCCCACAGGTAGTTCATTGAACCTGCATAAGCCGTTTCAATCTGTGAAACGGATTTGCCAAATTCTTCCGGGGTAACAGAACTTACCGGTTTTTCATCCAGTTTCTTACAGGAAAAAGCAAGTGTAAAAAGACCGGGAAACAAAAAACAACGCAGTATATAAAATATTTTCTTTTTCATTGTAATACTATTTAAAATGTGATGTCAATTCCGAAAGTAACTGTCTTGGCTGTTGGATAAGTACTAAGATCCACACCAATCTGAGCATCATTTGAGTTGTATGAACTTACTTCAGGATCGTAACCGGTATACTTAGTGAACGTAAGCATATTTGTGGCGCTTACGTAAACTTTTGCTCTTTGTATACCAATTTTAGTGTATAAAGAAACGGGAACAGTATAAGCCAGGGTTACATTTTTTAATCTCAGGTAGGAACCATCTTCCACCCAACGGCTCAACTGTCCGTTGTCGCCGTTGAAACTGATTTTACCGCCAACAAGACCGGCATCCCTGCGGGTAGTTTGCGCGATAAACGCAGGCACATCCGTATTTTGATTTTCCGGTGTCCAACGGTCTAACAAGCGGGCGCTTGTACCATCAACAGCCTGTTCGAGCCGGATACGTCCCTGGTTGAAAATATCGTTGCCTTTTGAACCCTGTACAAGGAAAGTGAACTCAAAATCTTTGATATGATAAACGGTTGGTCCAGCCAAAAATAAAATCAGGGGAAGCATTTCCAATGATCTTGATATCTTTCGCATTGATTTTACCATCTTCATTGAAATCCGTGTATTTTGGATCACCCGGCAACTGGCCAAATGCAGCGGCTTCCTTGGCTTCACCTGTTTTCCAGGTCCCTTCATATCCATATCCATACATTTGTCCAAAAGGTTCGCCAACCCGAAGTTGCATAAAACCATTTTTAAGACCATAACCGCCATAGGTTGTTTTGTAGCTAAGCATTTTACTTTCACCAAGATTCAACACCTTATTCTTGTTGAAAGAAATATTGAATCCGGAATTCCATTTCACAGCACCTGTAAGTGGGTCGCCGCTAAGCGCCAATTCAAGTCCTTTATTTTCCACAGATCCTACGTTGTCAATAACACTTCTCAGACCGGTATAAGATGCTAAAGTGCGATTCAGCAATAAATCCTTTGTAGTCTTTTTGTAAATATCTATTGTAACTGCTAACCTTCCTTTAAATAAGCCTATATCCAATCCTATATCACTCTGGGAAGTACTTTCCCATTTAAGATTCGGGTTAGGGGCATTAGCTATTATGAAACCAAGATTGGTTGATTCACCGCCGTTATAAGGATAATTTGATCCTGAACTCATCAGGGATAATGTCTGGTAAGGATTAATGGCCTGGTTACCAGTAACTCCATAGCTACCACGAATTTTTAAATCTGAAAATATATTCAGCCTTTGAATAAATTTCTCCTCAACCAATCTCCATGCTATGGAAGCGGATGGGAAATGCCCCCATTTATTATTTTTTCCAAAAACAGAGGATCCATCCGAACGGAAGCTGGCGGTTAATAAATATTTATCGGCAAAAGAATAATTGATCCGGCCTAAATAGGAGTTAATAACCCGTTCTTCCACATTTGAATATTTAGAGGTTATCTGATCCGCTCCGCCCAAATCATCTATTCCGGTTTGATCCAGGGTAAACTTTTGTGCTACAAGCCCCGATCCTTCCGCCTTTTCATATTGCTGTTCAGCAACAGCCATCAACGTTAAATGGTGCAGTTTACCAAAATCTTTATCATAAGTTAAGATATTTGAATTTTGAAAATACCTGGATACCGATTCATCCAATGTTCCATATCCTACTTTTCCACCAACAGGCTGTCCTTCCCTGGTCAAACTATTATAGTAACTTTTATTATTCCTGTTCCGGATGGTTGCTCCACCTGTTACTCTGAATTTCAGTCCTTCTATGATATTAAATTCGAGGTAGGTGTTGATATTATTCCTGATGGTATTGTTCCTGATATCAGGTTCAACAGCAGCAGCCAATGGATTCCAGGTATCATACGCTCCATACGATTTAGGATGACGGCTATACAGACCATTTTCATCATAAACAGGAGTGGTCGGATCCCATCTTGGAGCCACATTCACAGCTTGTCCGGTGAAGGAAAGTGCTGTACCGCCGCCATAAGGAGGCGAGTTACCCTCTTCCTTTGCCCCGGCCCAGTTTAAACCAAAACTTACATTCTTAGTAATATTTGCATTTATATTGGCACGTAAGGTAAAGCGCTTGTAGGCGGAATTTACCAATATCCCTTCCTGATCCAGGTAACCGCCTGAAACCATATATTTCAGATTTTCGGTACCGCCGCTAATGCTAAGCTGGTGATTTTTAACCGGCGCTCTTTTATAAATAACATCCTGCCAATCTGTTCCGCCATTTTTTTCAAAACCTTTTATTTGCTCTTCAGTAAAATAGGGTTTTGGCGTACCATTTATATTTTCAGTTGCATGGTATTCATTTCTTGTTTTGGCATAATCCGCAGCATTCAATACATCCAGTTTGTTCCTGATCTTTTGTGTACCATAATTGAAGCTGTAATCTATTGTCGGCTTTCCCTGCTTTCCCTTTTTTGTAGTAACCAGTATTACGCCGTTTGCACCCATGGATCCATAAATGGCTGTTGCAGAAGCATCTTTTAAGATCTCAATACCTTCAATATCATTCGGATTTAATGAATTCAGGTTTCCACCCTGCAATCCATCTATAACTACCAGCGCATTATTACCACCATTGATGGAGTTCATCCCCCTGATACGTATCGTGGCATCAGCGCCCGGAGCGCCGGCAGTATTCAACACAAAAACACCCGCGGCCCGGCCTTGCAATGCCTGGTCAACCCTTTGGGTGGGGAGTTGATTAAGATCCCTGCCTTTTACAGAACTGATGGAACCCGTTAAATCGCTTTTCTTTTGTGTTCCATACCCCACTACTACCACATCATTCAGATTTTGAACATCTTCCTCTAATTTGATTTCGAAATGGGTTTGATTTTTTACAGGTATGGTTTTATCCAGGTAACCTACAAACGTTACAGCCAAAACGCTGTTTGAAGCAGCATTCAGTGAAAAATCTCCGTTCATATCCGTTGTGGTGCCCGTTTTTGTTCCCTTCAGCTGGATGCTTACACCGGCTAATGGAGTCAAATCCCGGTCTGAAAGCACCTTGCCGGTTATTTTATGCTGCTGCGCATATAAAGGTTGCGCATTAATAAGAATCATCATAATCCCCAGACATGCAATTTGCCTGACGGAAAATAAATGCTTCATGAAACTGAGTCGGGAAAACATTCTCATAGATGTAGTTTTTGTGAAATAAAAAAGTTGTTTTTAGTTTTGATAAAACTTTTATTTATTGAAACGATTTGGCTCCCTCATTATGCTTACGGAATAAAACAACTCTGAGGTTTTTCCGACAATCTTCAACAGTTTTGCGTTTCTGGCCTTTAACAAAAGCTTTTTATAAAAAATGTTAAGTCTTGGCTAAAGATAAATACAACTGAACGGATTTAAGTGGGACTTTGATGAAAAATAAGCGAGAACGTTACCGAAACATAACCAAAATTTAATCTAAATAATACGGGTAAATGAAAAATTAAAATACCATAATTTAATTGTCAACACGCTCTTTTAGTTAAATTTTTATAAATGAACTTTCGGACTCCGCGATTTATATATATATTTATTCATGTCCTTAAGCTGGTTTGATATTTACTGACCGATTTGACATTCCCGCTTTGAGGTGTTTTAAGCATCCTTTAATCCCAACAACCTGTTTAATTAAATATGTATAACAACCCTGCAACTATAAAGGATATTGCAAAAGCATTGAACATTTCTGTTTCTACGGTATCACGCGCATTAAGGGATACTTTTGATGTGAGCCAGGAAACCCGGGAAAAAGTTATGGCGATGGCTTCCCAATTAAATTACAAACCAAATTTTAATGCCACCGGATTGGTAGGTGGCAGAACCAATAATATTGGAGTGATCCTCCCCTTTGTTACCAATTATTATTTTTCAACTGTAATAACCGGTATCCAGGAAATAGCCTATGATAATGGATTTAATATCGTTTTATATGTAACCAATGATTCACCCGAAAGGGAATTGTCTATTATCAAAAATTTATCAACCAACCTGGATGGATTGCTGGTCTCCATCTCATCCGATTCCGATTCCTGCGGGCATTTTCAGCAATTAATTGACAATGGTACTCCTGTTGTGTTTTTTGACCGCGTAGCCAGCAATATCGCTACTTCAAAAGTGATGCAGGATGATTACAACGGCGCATTTGAAGCTGTAGAACATCTGATCAACAATGGTTATACTAAAATCGCGCATATAGCCGGACCGAAAGGACTGAGTTTTACAGAAAACCGCATGCAGGGATATCTTGCGGCACTTAAAAAATACAATATCAGGGTTAATAATGAGTGGATCATTCACTCAGGTTTTTCCCAGGATTTTGGGGAAACAGATACCTACCAGTTACTTGGCTGTAATGAAATACCCGATGCCATTTTTGCCGTAAATGACAGCAAAGCGATCGGCGCAATGATTGCACTGAAAAACAGGAATATCCGCATTGGAAAAGAAATCGGTGTGGTTGGATTTACAAATGACCCGATATGTACTATCATATCTCCCAGTTTAACCACCGTAGCCGAGCCGGCATTTGAAATAGGAAAATTAAGCTGCGAACTGCTTTTAAAACATATAATGAAGAAGCGTTTTCATCCGGAAGAAATTGTATTACCCGGAAAGCTGATCATAAGAGCGTCGAGCCTGCGGAATTGAGCAGATTTTTTGGGCCATAATATTGCAGGTATTGGCTTTAACCCTTACGAACACTTCGCCTTATGAATGCAGTGTTTGCATAATGACTTGACAAACCTTATTACCTTAATAACCTCACACTTTCCCTTTTCAAAAACCTTATTACCTTATTCCCACTTAAACGTTTTTTGATAATGCTCATGAAAGTTTACTTAATTCTTAATAAGGTAATAAGGTGTTTCAAGAGTTTAAATCCGTTTGTTACTAAGGTAATAAGGTTTTTATAGAATGATTAAATGCGCGCTTAGCGCTCCTTGGCGTGAAAAAAATCTCACGCAAAGACGCCAAAGGCGCAAAGGAAAAATTAGACTTAGTTGCGGAACCAATGATATTGTTTTTATGACTTTGGAAACAAGGTTTTACCATTTAATTTATTAAGCAAAAATGAGCGCTCAATTCAGTTTTTTGACTTCATTTCTTTTGTTTTTAATAAGAAGGCTAATAAAGTAAACCAACTTTGCGCGCTTTGCGCCTTTGCGTGAAAAAGATCGCATGCAAAGACGCTAAGAATGCAAAGGGAAATTTATATTAAGACTTCATTTTGAAATGCTGCTTCATTTGTTTTGGAAAATCGGCCAGTGCTATTTCGGGCGCTGCTATTTCGGGATGCCACATTTTTTCCCATTCAAAACTATAATAACCTTTGTAGCCATTTGCGTCCAAAATATCTATTGCTTCAAAAACGGGCGTTTCGCCTTTACCCAACAGCGTATATTCTTCTTTGCCATTTACAAATTTCATGTCTTTTAAATGGGTATGGAAGATATGATCTTTCAATATTTCATACACCTGTTTTGGCGGTTCCTTTGTTACAGACCACATATTCACAATATCCCAAACCATGCCCACATTTGGATGTTTTGCTGCTTCCATAATCGTTTTAAGATCGGCGCTTTGAACAACGGCGCCATGCGACTCCAGCAATACCCGCACCTTGCTTCCTTTAGCATAATCACCTAATTCCAGCAATCCATTTACAATAAGATCAATGGTTGCTTTTTTATCCTGTTCTTTTGGAAAATCATTGGGAAATACCCTGATATAAGGACAGTCCAACTGCTGTGCGAGATCAATAAAACGTTTGGCTTCATCCAGGTTCTTTTTTCGTTCGCCGGCATCACTGTAATGCAATGCCGCTGAGGATCCCAGGTCAACGAATTTTAAACCTTTTTCTTCTACAAGCTTACGGGTAGCAAGTATATTTTTTGCACTGTTGAATTCAGGACATTTGGGCAAATCCAGTTCGCGTAGTATGCCGCGGATCTCTATTCCATTATAACCATTTTCTACCGCAAAATTTACGATGGTTTGAAAATTCCAGTCGGGGCAACCCAGTGTGGAAAAAGATAAAAGTGGCATAGGCTTTTCATTAGTAAAAGCAGCGCCTGCAAATGCAAATCCCAGTAAGCCGGTGGATGTTTTTAAAAACTTTCTTCTTGATGCATTCATGATGATATTTTGTTTTGGTTATGCTGATCACAGATTTCCTTTTTTCAATTCTTTTACTGCAAAATCGCAGGCCCTGGCGGTTAGCGCCATATAAGTAAGCGATGGTTCCTGGCAGGCGGAAGATACCATACAACTTCCATCGGTGATAAATACATTGGGCACATCATGCATCTGGTTGTGTGCATTGAGTACTGAGTTTTTTGCATCATTACCCATTCTCGCCGTACCCATTTCATGCACACTGAATACGCGTTGCCCGGGATGCGCGGTACTATCATAAGTAACAATATTTTTAGCGCCTATTTTGTCCAGCATTTCAGCAGCCGTATCCGCCATGTCTTTACGCATTTGTTTTTCATTTTCCCGCAGCTCTATTTCAATTGCGATCATGGGCAAGCCGTATTGATCCTTTTTGATTGTATCCAATGTTACCTTGTTATCAAAAACAGGCAGGGTTTCACCAAAACCATTGATATCGGCATTCCAGTTTCCGGGTTCTGTCATGCTTTCTTTAAATGCCGCGCCGATGGTTTCATTTTCTTCCTGCCCCCGCCCTCTTGCCGCGCTGAACTGGTGCGAATAGCCACGCAAAAATTCACGCATTTTAGAATGCGCATTGATGTTTCTAAACCTTGGTATATAAGTAACAGCCGGCCTGCGGCCATAATAATAATCTTCGGTAAAGCCTTCAATATTCCCGCTTGCACCCACGCCTTTGTGATGATCCATTAAGTTGTGGCCCAGTTGCCCGCTGCTGTTTCCAAACCCGTTTGGAAAGGCATCTGATACAGAATGCAGGAGAATAAAAGCAGTATTGATGGTAGAGCGAACAGGCGCTGAAGACGGAGCTTGCCAAGCGCGGCTTCGAGTCGATCTCGATCAAACGCGAGTTGCCGGACGGCCGGGTCGAGGTCGAGGCCAACAAGCTTCACCCCGTGCATGTCGAAAAAGGCGAGACCATTACGCGCCCGTGCCGGTGTCGTTATCGATCAAGCTTGACGCGCGCGGCCAGGTGAAGTCGATCGAGGGCGACACTCCGAAGCCGGCTGCGGTCGCCGATGCCGCGCGCTACATGAAGACGCTGCGCGACAGCGGGCAACTCGCTGCCTCCGGAGAAGCCGCGCCGGCGCGTGGAGTCACTCATCAAATCGAGCGCGATGCACAAGGCCGGCACGTCCTGCGGCGCAAGCGTTTCTCGATAATTTGAGCTGGACAAAGCCCGTTGCGCGCGCGACTGCCGCCGCTGCTGCCGCTCACTCCCGTCCGCGCGAGAGCCGTTCGATCTCGGCGCGCACCAGGCGCTCGACGATCGTCGGCAGATTGTCGTCGAGCCAGGTCTTGAGCATCGGCCGGATCAACTCGCTGACTAACTCCTCGACGGTGCGACCGCTGCGCGGCTGCGCGCTTTGGGCGAGCGTGTCGAAGGCGGCATCCACGGCGGCGGCGGTCGCCGCAGAAACAAGGCCCTCGCTGGCGCTGCGCTGCCTGGCAGGACCGGCCGGGTTCGACTGCTCGGCCGGCGGATACTCCGCGCGCGCCAAAGGCGCTTGCCGCGGCATCTCGCCAAGCTCCGCCATTTTCGCGTCGGTTTCCTCGTCGCGCATTTCCGACGCGGTGCTCGCCGACGCGGCCGTGCGGGCCGCCAGGGTCGCAGGCGGCGGCATCGCAGCAGGGGCCGCTCCGCGCAACGGCCGCGGGTCGGCGGCTTCGGTTGGCGCTCTCTCTTGCGCGGGCTCGTCGTTGGCAATGATTTGGCGGATGGAGGCGAGGATCTCCTCCATCGAGGGCTCCTGACTCTTCGCAGGCTGCGTCATAGCCGCGGCCCCCCTCGGGCCGCCGAGGTCTGCCCCAGCCGCCGTTGCAGCACAATCAGCGCCTTCCGCCGGAGCCGGAGGTACTATGGCACGCCGGCGATGGAACGCAAACAAGCCCAGCGTTTGAACGCAATCAGCGAATGCCCGAGCCGACGCGAAATCGTCCCTATCGGCCGTCGGGCGCGCGCACGCCGCCCCAGGCGTCGCGCACTTGCTGATAGTGCGTCACCGGATCGTAGACCTCGATCCTGAGCCCGAGGATTTGCGGCGAGAGCGCGCCGGTCGAGGCCAGCACGGTATAGGACGCAACGACGCGGTCGCGTTGCGCGGTGACGAGCGCCACGCGGGCGTTGACGAGGTCCTGCTGCGCGTTGAGCACGTCGAGTGTCGTGCGCTGGCCGACGCGAGCCTCCTCGCGCACGCCGTTGAGCGCGACCTCGGCGGCGGTGACCTGCGACTGGGTGGCATCGATCTGCGCCTTGGCGGCCTCGAGCTGCCCCCAGGATTGGGTCACCGTCGCCTGCACCTGGTCGCGCGCGGTGTCGAGATCGAGCCGACGTTGGCCGAGCGTCTCCTTGGCTTGGCGGATGGCCGCGTATTCGGCGCCGCCCTGATAGATCGGCACCGTGAGCTGGGCGGCGACCGAGGCCTGCAACGTCTCGAGCACCGCGAGCGACTGGGTCGAGCCGAAGTTCTTCTGCACGTTGCCCACCGCGGCCAAGGTGGGGGCGAGCGCGCCCTCGGCGATCTTGACCTGCTGCAGCGCGATGTCGACGTTGTACATCGAGGTGGTGATCAGCGGGTGCTCGTTGCGGCCGCGGCCGATCGCGCCGTCGAGGGTACGCGGCGAGAGCCGGTCGACCGGAGGCGCGGGGGCAAGCCGCGCCGGTGGCGGCACGCCGATCACTTGCAGGTATTGCGCCTGCGCGGTGACGTAGTTGGACTCCGCCAGCGACAGCTGCGACCTGCCGCCGGCGAGTCGCGACTCCGCCTGCGCGACGTCGGTGCGTGTGACCTCGCCGGCCGTGAAGCGGTCGCGCGTCTGCCGCAGCGTCACTTCCAGCACGTTCACGTTGCTGCGCTGCAGCTCGAGGATGGCCGCCGTCTGCAACAGGTTCATGTAGGCGGTGGCGCCGCTGAGCAGCACGTTCTGCTCGGTCGTGCGCAACGTTTCGCGGGCGGAGAAGACCTGGCCCTCGGCTTGGCGGGTGCGGGTCGCCGTCTGCAAGCCGTTGAACAGCGTCTGGGTGGCGGTGAGCCCGTAGGACTGCACCGCGACGCCACCCACGGCTTGGTTGTAGACTGCGCCGCCGCTTCTCGGATCGTTGCCGCCCCGGGTCAGCTGATCCAGATACTGCTCGGTCAGGCTGGCTGTCCCCGCCACGCGCGGGCGATAGCCGGCGAGCGCGGTCGGGACGTTCTCATCGATGGCGCGGGTGGCGGCACGCTGGGAATTGAGCTGGGGATTATTTTGGTAGGCCGCCACCAGCGCGCCATCGATGGTGCCGGATCCGGCACCGCTGCCCACCAGGTGCCAGCCGTTGCCGTTGCCGTTGCCATTGCCCGCGGGCTCCGCCAAAAGCGGCGCCGTCACGAGACTCACGGACGCGGCAAGCGCTGCAATCTGCGCAATCCGCGCAATCGCCCGCTGGCTTCGAGCCCCCCGCAACATGCGCAGATTCCACCCCCCGCCGTCCCGCCCCTCGCGGGCCGCGCCCCTCCTGGACTCGCTAAAGGCCAATGTTAGCCATAATGGGGCTGGCAACCCCCCATGATGGCAGGGAAATCAGGAGTTCCGCGAAAAGAAGGGGCTTTGGTGCTTTCCCGCCACACCCTGTGGAAAATTGGCGTAAATACTGGCCTAGAACACGAAGGCAGGCGGCGCGGCAAATCCGGGCAGCACCGGGGCGACGGCATCGAAGATCGGCCATCCGCTGATATCCCCGCCGACGCAGCGGTAGATCATCGCCTGCCCCGCGGGCGCGCGGCCCAGCACGGCAACCAGCCGGCCGCCCGCCTTGAGCTGACGGGCGAGCGCGTTCGGCGCGATTTCGGTTGCCCCGTTGACGAAAACGACGTCGTAAGGGGTGGCGGCCGGCCAGCCTTGCGTCAGCGGGCCGGTCACGACCGTGACATTGGGTGCCCCAACGGCCTTGAGATTCTCGCGCGCGAGGCGGGCCAAAGCCTCGTCCTCCTCGAGCGCGACCACCGAATGCGCAAGCCGCGACAATAGCGCGGACGAATAGCCGGTGGCGCAGCCGACATCGAGCACGCGGTCGCCTGCGTCCACCTCCGCGGCCTGAACCATCTTCGCCAGCACCATGGGCTTGAGCAGGCGCCGGGCCGGCGCCCCGGCGCTCGCCTCTTCGACCACAATGTCGAAATCGAGATAGGCGAGATCGGCTTTGGCTTCGGGCACGAACCGTTCACGCGGCAACTCCAGCATCGCGGCGACAATGCGCAGATCGGTGACGTCGCTGGTGCGGACTTGGCCATCCACCATCATGCGGCGCGCCGCGGCAAAGTCGGTCATGGTCGCAATTCCGCGCGTGTGAGCCGCGTCCTCTTAGCGGCAAGGGGTGCGCAATGGCAAGGCGGGGCGTCGGTCGACGCGCCGGATCGCGACCGACACAGCAACAGCACCCCACCGGCCGGCGCCGGGTGAAACCGGTGGGCGACACCGTCAACGGCCGTTTGCCGTCGTCGTGGAGGCGACCAACTCAGCCGCGCGTCGCGTTCCGATGTTCGAAATTAGAAGCCAAAGGCACTGAATTCTACAGCGGAGCGCACGGCCGGGCCTTATGGCACTGGCAGCGTCCGGTAACGCAACTCGCGCGGCCGCACCACGTTCACGACGACGACGATGAATGGTGTGACGCGGTTCTACGACTCCAGCGGCCTCCTCACGGCCACCGTCATCGGATCGCGTCGCCGCTGGTGGCCAGGTCGAGTCGCCCTGGCTTTTTGCTGACGCTTGCCGCCTTGGAGCGGCTTGGCCACAGCCGCGTCGCCATCACGCTCGACCTTTACAGTCACGTGACGGAAGGCTTGCAGGACGACGCGGTGACGCTGGTTGACGATGCCATGGCAGATGCGCCTCCTCAGCGCCAACGCGCGCGATGGACGACGACCCGCCGCACCGCCCGGGGACCCGCGTAAGCATAGCCGTTGTACGGCCGGTCGTAGCCACCGTAGTAAGCCGGATAGGCGTAGCTGACCCCGTAGGCCGGTCCATAGCCATAGCCATAGCCCAAACCATATCTGGGATAGGCGTACCCATAAGCCGGATAGCCGTAACCGTAATAGCCTGAGTAGCCCGGGGTTGAATTTGCTATAGCTGCGCCCGCGACGAAGCCTGCCACCACTCCCCAGCCCCAGTCTCTCCCCTGAGCTTGTGCCTGGCTCGGCGGCGCGACAGTGGCCATTGCCAACCCAGCGGTGAGCACCAGTGCAGCAATAGGCCGTCTCATGATGTCTATCTCCACGCTCATGTGTTCCCTCACGCGGAAGAACCCTCCTGGTTTTCC